>CAWDGB010000001.1:0-225783 GCA_963801715.1 uncultured Actinomycetota bacterium
CAGCGCTGCTTGCGTGCGGCGCGGGTCAGGGTCTCCCGTCGTCCGGTCATAGTGACGTGGTAGCACAGCGGTCTGTCGTAACGACAGCACCAAGATCAATCACGGGACACCTCAGGCTGCGTGGTCGCCGCCGGGACGGCCCTTATCCTCGATCGATCTTTGCAGCGGGCGTTTCGGGGTAGCGGACGTGGCGGCCGATCTTGAAGCTGCGCGGCCCGATGTTGGCTGCGCCACCAGCGCAGCGTGGCGACCGGAATGCGCAGCAGCTCGGCGGCCTCCTGGATGGTGAGGAAGTCGATCTGCTCGTCCTCATCGCGGTCCACGGTTGGTTCCCTTTCGGTTGTGGCTGGCGGTTGTCTGCCGCTACGACAACAAGTGCTCCGGGCGACGGCAGACGCGACATCCGGTCGGCGGCTGGTGTCGCCCCTTACCTCCACAGGCGCTCGCGCACACCCGTGACCGATTCATGATGGTTGCCGGTGATCGCGGCTGGCTCCTTCCTCTCCTTGGCGGGCAGACGGCGCAGCTGGTGCTACCCGACACCGATAGGCGCCAGTGGTGTCGATGTTGGACACGCGCGGCCGCGATCGGTTCGCCCGAGTAGACGGGGTGGTGTCGGGGATTCCTATTGACTGCGGGGGACGGTTCGGTGCCGGTGTGGGTTAGCGTCCGAGGGATGGGCCGTGATCGACGTGGTGGACTGGTGCCGGGTCGTGCCGGATCGATCGGACCGGGCTCGGGATACTTGATGCGCCGCTGGCGGTCGGTGTAGCCCTCACAGGTATCGCCCAGCGGCAGCTCGCGCAGGCTCCAACCCTCAGACTCGAGCCAGCCGGTCAGTTGGTTTGGTTCGGAAAGAGAATCTCCGGAACGCGCTATGAACTGTAGATCGGCCAACCATTCGCCGGAGCTTGAACATCAACATCCAACTGCTAACCAAGATCAGAAACCGGGTCGGTCCACGGTTTCAGGCTTAGATCCGACCGGATCTGTCAGGGCGCCGACAGCGCACGCGGACCGAGGTCGGCCGATCATGTGCCGGCGAACGATGGTGGGCGCTTTTCGCGGAAGGCGGTGAGGGCTTCGGTCATGTCAGGGCTTCGGCTGGCGAGGGTTTGGTTGCGGTTCTCCATCTCGACCGCTGCCTCGAGCGAGGGGGCGTCGACGTTGATCTGGATGACCTGCTTGGTCAGGCGCACTCCGAGTGGGCTGTTCGCGTTGATGGTCTCGGCCAGGGTGATGGCCTCGCGTAGGAGGTCGTCGGGCGCGACGATGCGATTGACCAGGCCGATGCGGGCGGCTTCGTCGGACTCGACGAGGCGACCGGTGAGCAGGATCTCGTAAGCGTGGCCGAGACCGACGATGCGCGGGAGCATCCAGGAACTGCCGCAGTCGCCGCCGGTCAGGCCGATCTTGACGAACGCCGCGTTGAACCGGGCGGCGGGCGTGGCGAGGCGGATGTCCGCAGCGAGTGCGAGGGAGAACCCGGCACCCGATGCGGCTCCGTTCACGGCTGCGATGACGGGCTTGGGCACTCGACGGAACGAGGTGATGGCGTTGGCCCAGCCTTCTTGGCGTAGCAGGAACTGCGCGGCGCTCATCCCGGGAAGGGTGCCTGCGTCGTCGAGGTCGAGTCCTGCGCAGAAGCCTCGGCCGGCACCGGTGAGGATGACGGCCCGCACGGTGTCGTCGGCAGCGACGTCGTCGCAGAATGTCTGCAGCTGCCCGAACATGCCGAATGTCAGGGCGTTCATTCGCTGCGGCCGGTTCAGCGTCGCGACGACAACGCCTGCCACGGGACGGTCGATCTGCACGGTGTCGGCGTCGGCCATGCGAATGCTCCTGTGTCGGTCGATGTGGGACGCATTGGCGAGGTTGGTTCAGGAGACACCTGGCGACGTCGGGTCCGGGCGCCATCGTCGTGCCGGTACGCCGGGGACGTTCACGGATGTCGCGAAGACGGCCCCGCCGAGGGGTTCAGGGTCGTCCGCGCTGCGCAAGCTACGCCGTGCCGTGGTGACAAACAGCGTCGTGCGGTCCGGGCCGCCGAGACAGCAGCTGGTGGTGCGGCGTACCGGCAAGGTGATCTCGTCGAGCAGCCGCCCGTCGGGGGTGAACCGGCGCACCGCGCCGCCGCGCCAGAAGGTAACCCAGAGGCAGTCGTCGGCGTCGATCTCCATGCCGTCGGGGATGCCGTCGAACATCGCGACGTCGAACGCGGGTCGTCGGTCGGACACGGTGGCTCGCATCGCGTCGTAATGGAACCGGTCGATGCGTCGTTCGAGGCTGTCGATCAGGTAGAAGGTGGTGCCGGCGCAGTCCCAGGCCAGGCCGTTGCTGACCCCGATTCCGGTGAGCACGGGAGGTCGCTTCGCTCGGAGGCTGGTAGCGGTACAGGACTCCCAGTCCTCGTGCGGCGTCGCGGGCGATGCTGCCGGCGAAGAAACGTCCGGCTGGATCGCAGGCGCCGTCGTTGAGTTGCATCCGGGCGATGTCGTGCCCGACGTGGCTCAGGATTGTGACTGCGCCGGTATCGGTGTCCAGTGCGCCGAATCCTTCCTGGAGGCCGAGCAGCAGATCATCGCCGTCCTCGCGCAGGACGACGCAGCCGACGCGCCGCCCGAGGTCGTAACGGCGCTCGGCGCCGGTGTCGACGTCGAGGCGCAGTACCGCGCCGGCGACCGCGTCGACCCGGTATAACGCGTGCTCCCGCTCGTCCCAGACGGGACACTCGCCCAGCTGGTCAGCACTACGGAGGACCACCTCCACAGTGCGGTCAGGCATGTCTGGTCCTCAAAACGAGTTCAGCCATCCGTTCGCGGTGGGCCTCGGGCGAGCCGAACAGCTGCTTGCCGGCCATGGCGCGCTTGAGGTGCAGGTGGGCGTCGTGTTCCCAGGTGAACGCGATGCCGCCGTGAACCTGAAAGTTGACCATTGCGGCCTGGACGTAGGTGTCCGAGCAGACCGCCTTGGTCAGCGGGGCCGCCGTTGCGAGCTCGGTGGGTGCGTACGCCGCCGCCCATGCCGCGTAGTCGGATGCTGCCCGGGCCGACTCGACCTCGAGCAGCAGATCGGCCAGCAGGTGCTTGATCGCCTGGAAGGAGCCGATCGGGCTGTCGAACTGTACGCGGATCTTGGCGTAGTCGGTAGCGTTCTGCAGGCAGCGTTCGGCGCCGCCCACCTGTTCGGCGGCCAGCAGCACGGCAGCCAGATCCAGCACCGGCAGCACGGCATCGCGGCCGATCGCGACCGGTGTTGCCGGTGTGTCAGCCAGGGTCACGGCCGCGAGCCTGCGGGTGGGGTCGAGGGTCGCCAATGGAGTGCGGACGACCCCGGGTGCGTCGGTGGCTACCGCGAACAATCCCACGTCGCCGCCGACTTGTTCGTCGACCTCGGCGATGACCACGAGCAGGTCGGCCACAGCGCCGGACAGCACGAAGGGCAGGTGGCCGGTCAGCGCCCAGTCCGTGCCCGTTCGGCGAGCCCGGGTCGCGGCGACGGCTGGGACGGCGGGTTCGTCGCTGGCCGCGAGGGTCGCGATGATCTCACCGGCGGCGATCGGGCAAGCCAGTGGCCGGCCGTCGCGTCGTGCTCGGCGACCAGCAGCGCGCAGGCCGCGGTCGTCGTGGCCAGCAGCGGCGCGGGCAGCAACGCACGACCGGCCTCGCGTAGCACGACCGCGACCTCGACAAGCGACGCCCCGCTTCCTCCGTACTGTTCGGGCACCGCGAGGCCGAGGAGTCCGAGTTCGGCCAGTTCGGCCCACACAGCGCGGGTCGTAGCCGGCCGGAGTGTCGATGACGCGCCGCAGGTCGTCGATCCCGCACTTGTCCGCCAAGAATCGCCGCGTGACGTGCCTGAGCTCCTCCTGCTCGGAGGTGTACGCGAATCTCATCTCGCGACCCGCGCGCTCTGGCGGGGCAGTCCGAGGACGCGCTCGGCGAGCAGGTTGCGTTGGATCTGACTGGATCCGCCGTAGATGGTGGCCGCGCGCGCGGTGAGGAAGACGGTTTCCCACGCGGCCGGATCATTCGCGCCGCCGAGCGGGTCCGGGCCCAGGTGCGCCACCGCGCCACGGCCGGACAGCACCGCCGCGTCCGGGCCCAGCACGTCCATCGCCAGCTCGGTGACGCGCTGTTGATAGGTGCTGACGTAGAGCTTGAGGATCGACGATTCCGGCCCGGTCGCAGCGTCGTCGAGCTGCCGGGTCACCGCGCGCAGCGCCAGGTAGCGCAGGACGCGTGGCCCGCGACCAGCACCACGCGAACCGCTGCCGGATCAACGGGTCGTTGCGCCCGTCCGCGCGCAGGATGAGCTCGGCGAGCCGGTCGAGCTCCACCCGTGCGGGGCCGCGGCCGCCGCGGCGGAGGAGCTGCGTTCGAAGCCGAGCAGCGTCATGGCGGTCTTCCAGCCGTTGTTGACGCCGCCGATCACGTGGTCGGTCGAGGCGGTGGCGTCGGTGAAGAAGAACTCGCAGAATTCGGCGTGTCCGGTCAGGGTCCGGATCGGCCGCACCTCGACGCCGGGTTGGTCTATCGGCAGCAGCAGCAGCGACAACCCCGCGTGCTTGGCCGCGGCCGGGTCGGTGCGCGCCAGGACGAAGATCCAGTTCGCCGCGTCGCCGGCCGTCTGCCACGTCTTCTGCCCGTTGATCACCCATTCCGCGCCGCGCAGCACCGCGCGGGTTCGTAGCGAGGCCAGGTCCGACCCGGCGTCGGGTTCGGAGTATCCCTGCGCCCACCGGTGCTCCCCGGACAGGATCTTGGGGATGAAGAACTGCTTCTGCTGCTCCGTCCCGGCCTGCAGGATGGTCGGACCGATCAGCGACAGTCCGTGCTGGTCGCCGGGCAGCGGCCGCAGCGGCACGCCGGCGGCGATGAACTCCTCGGCCAGGATGAACTGCTCCAGCGGTCCGAGTCCGGCGCCGCCGTATTCCCGCGGCCAGGCCACGGCCAGCAGACCCTCCCGCGACACAAGCTCGCGCCACCGGTGACCGAACGCCAACCGCTCGCTTTCGTCGAGTGCCCCGATCCCCGCCCAACCCGGTGGCAGGTTGTCCCGCAGGAAGCGGCGCAGCCGCTCACGGAACGCCTGCGCCTCGGGCGGGAAGGTCAGATCCATCCGGATCAGTCCGTCGCCCGGCGAGCCACCCGCACCGGCAGCTGCTGCAGGCCGCGGACCATGAAGCTGGCGTTGTACCGCAACGACTCGGGCGCCAGGACGGTCAGCGACTCGACGTGGTCGGCGAGCACCTGGGTCGCGATGACGGCTTCCATGCGGGCGAGCGGATTGCCGATGCAGGCGTGCATCCCGAGCCCGAAGGCCAGGTGCTGGCCGAGCCCTTCGCGATCGGGATCGAACCGCGCGGCGTCGGCGAAGACGGTCTCGTCGCGATTGGCCGAGGCGAAGGAGACCACCAGCACCGAGCCGGCAGGGATCTCGACACCGGCGAGTTGGGTGTCGCGGGTCGCGCGGCGGAACGCCGTCTGCGACGGCGTCGCCCACCGCAGCGCCTCTTCCACGATCGGCTTCGCGCGCTCCGGATCGCGCGCGGACCCGCTCCCATTCGTCGGGTGTGGTGTCGAGCAGCCGGGCGATCTCGGTGATCAGCTTGCCGCTGGTCTCGTTGCCGGCGATCACCAGCTCGCGTAACAGGGTGAGCAGCTGTGCCATCGGGATCGGGTCCTCGCCCGGCCCCGGCGCGTCAGCGGCCTGCACCAGCGTGGTGAGCAGGCCCTCGCGGGGCGTGCGGCGCACCTCCTCGATCTCCGCGGCCATCGTCTGCTGGTAGTGCAGCAGCGTCTGCTCGTTGTCGATCCACGCCTGCGGGTCGGGCATCCCGCCGATCGACGCGGCCGCCGCCACCGACCAGCGGCGAATGTCGTCGCGTCGCGACTCCGGCAGACCCAGCACCCGCGAGATCGCCCACACCGGCAACGGTTCGGCGAACTCCTTCAGGAAATCGATCTCCGCGCCGTCGGGCAGCGCCGCGGCAAGCTCCTCGGCCGTCTGGCGCACCAGCGGCTCCATCCACGCCAGCGACCGGGCAGTGAACCCGCGCTGCACGAGCCTGCGCAGCCTGGTGTGGTCGGGCGGGTCGTTCGTGCCCAACGCCGGCACATACGGCCAACCCTGCGACCGGATCTCCGCCACCTGCTCGGCGACCTCGGCCGGCGGCTCGGTGTGCTTGTGGACCCGGGAGGAGAACCGCTCGGCGTCGCGCAGCACCTCCCGCGCCGTCGCGGCCTGCGTGACCAGATACCAACCGTGCCGAGGCAGATGATGCACCGCCCCGGACCGCGCGCAACTGCTCGTACACCCGTTGCGGGTCGGCCTGGAAACCCGGACCGAGCAGATCCAGCTCCTGCGCCGACGCTACTTCACTCATCTGCGTCCTTCCCTGTCGTCGCGCACACCCGCATGCCGGTCAGTAGCCGATGCGCAGCGTGAACGACCCGTCGACGACGAGGTTCTGCCCGCTCACCCACGACGACATCGGGCTGGCGAAGAAGGCCACCACGTTGGCGACCTCGTCGGCCCGGCCGAACCGACCCGAGGGATGCCGGGCCTTGTTCGCCTCGTAGTAGTCCGGCTTCTTCTGCCGGATCCGATCCCACGAGCCGCCGTCGATGTAGATCGGGCCCGGCGACACGGCGTTCGCCCGGATGCCGTCGGGCCCCAGCTCCTTGGCCAGCTGGCTCATGTAGTTGACCACCGCCGCCTTCAGCGGGCCGTAGCTCAGACCACCGCCGGGGTAGTAGTGGTTCTCAACCGCGGTGATCGTCCCGATCTGCACGATGCTGCCGGCCTCACTGCGCCGCAGGAACGGCACCGCCGCGTCGACCAGGGTGACCGCGGACATCACGTCGACCTCGAAGTTGCGCCGCCAGCCTTCCGGAGTGTGCGGGATGCCGCCCAACGCGCTCGCGTTCGACACGACCACGTCCACGCCGCCGAGCCGCTCGGCGTACTCCTGCACCCAGGCGGCCAGCGCGGGATGATCGCTGGCGTCGACCGCTGCACCGATCACCTCACCGTTCGGACCGAGCTCCCGGCACGGCCAGCTCGACGCCGTCGGCGTTGCGGGCGCAGATCGCGACCTGCATGCCCTCGGCGACCAGGCGCTGCACCACCGCCCGGCCGATCCCGCGGCTGCCCGCCGTCACCAGGGCCTTCTTGCCGGCCAACCCGAGATCCATCCGTCGCTCCCCGGCCAGATCTGTGCATCATATGATGTACACCAGATGATGCAGATAGCTGGTAAGGTCTGTCAAATGCCTGCGCGAGGAGACCACGAGCAGCGACGCCGCGACGTCGCGCGGATCGCGGCCGACCTGATCGCGACCGGCGGCCTGGCCGCGGCCACCCACCGGCGCATCGCCGACGCCAGCGGCTGCAGCACCACCGTCGTGAGCCACTACTTCACCGACAAACGCGACCTGGTCACTGCCACCTACACCGAAGTCGGCGACCGCGTCACCGCCCGCCTGGACGCCGCTCGCGACTCCACCGACCCGCTGCCGTCGATCCTGGAGGCGCTGCTACCCCTCGACGAGGACCGCATCCGCGACTGGCGACTGCTGTTCACCTTCCTCGGCCTGGCCGCCACCGACACCGAACTGACCGCAGAGCAGCGCGCCCGCGCCACCACGGCACGCATCCGCATCGAACAAGCCATCACCGCAGAACAGGACGCCGGTCGACTGCGCAAAGACATCGACGCCGAAGCAGCCGGACGGCTCCTCCTCGCCCTCGTCCTCGGCATCGGTATGCAAGCCCTCTTCGACCCGACCGACTGGCCCAGTGACCGCATCCGCGACACCCTGAACGAAGCGCTCGCTGGCCTGCGCCCGGGAGCGCAGCACCGATCAGACCGACAGCCCAACAATCGACGCTAAAGGAGTGCCGTGCATCGCATTCTCAGAACTGGTTTGCAGGCCGTAGCGTCGAGGCGTCGTGCACCGAACGACCGCGAGTCGTGATGACCGCGACCGAGGGACCGATTGCGGTCATCACGGGCGCGGGATCGGATATCGGCCCCGCAACGGCACAGTTGTTCCTCGAGCGCGGGTATTCGATCGTGCCCAGGTTCTACAGGCGAGTTCCCTCCAATGGCTAGCGGCCGAACCGCTGGCCATCGTGATCGCGGGAGACGTCACCGACGCATCGGTCAATCTAGAGGCGGCTGACCGCGCTGAAGAAACTTTCGGAGCACTCGAAGTAGCCGTGCTGAACGCCGGTGTGCGCGGAACGGCAGACCTGGAGACCGACAGCATGGACGTGTTCGACCGCTCGATCGCGGTAAATCTGCGCGTCGTCGTCTTGGGACTGCGCGCCTGCGTGCCCGCAATGAGACGAAGCGCGGCGGTGCCGTGGTCGTGACCGCGTCGGTCACTGCACTGGGCGGTGAGCCGAAACGCTGGCCGCACGCCGTGGCGAAGGCTGGAGCGGTGAATCTCGTGCGCTCGATCGCCATCGACCTGGCCACCAGCGACATCCGGGTGAACGCCGCGCTGCCGGGACCGATACGCACCGGCATGACCGACCACATCGAGCGTTCGGACCGCCGCCGGTTCGAAGCGCTGCGCCGGTTGGTGCCGATGCAGCGATGGGCCGAGCCGGAGGAAGTAGCAGAAGCCATCGCCTTCCTCGCCTCACCGGCGGCATCCTTCATCACCGGAACCGCAATTCCCGTGGATGGCGGGTGAGCGCCGGCAGCGGACAGGCGCTCCCATTGACTGTCCCCGCCAACCTGCTAGTGGACGCGATTGGACGCTGAGGGGTCCGATCAGGTCGTCGGCGGTGCCGTCGGCGCTTGGGCCAACTTGCCAGGTGGCGTTTCGATCATCTGAGTGACTGTCCGATGGAAATGTTGCACGCCCGGTTCGTTGCGCCCGAAGACGAATTGTTCGTTCGTGAAGGCGTCTAGCCCGCGCTGTACTGCTTCACCGGTTGCGTAGTCCTCGTCCAGGGTTACTTCGTAGAACCAGTCTCTGGCGTGGTCAGCGACTTTGATCTCCTCATCGTCTACGGGCGGCTGGCGTAACAGCACATGCTGCTCGGTCAGGGAGGTGTCCCAGGTCCTGCCCGGTAACACGAATGAGATCTCGACGATGCGCCGCCATCCACCGGCAATGGCGATGCCGGGGAACAACCAGAAGATCGGCCCGACGCTCGTAGCCGGTTCCCATGTCTCTTCCGGGCTACCGGCAACAGCGCCGATCGTCTTGAGTGCGAAGGCCACCCGCATGTGAGGGCCGAACGCGTCGAACGTGGCCATGTTCGAGTGATTCGTGCGGAACACGGTGGTCCGGTGCAAAGACGCGAAGTGGTATCCCTCGAGATAGCCGTCGACGACAAGCTTCCAGTTCGGACCCGGCAGATGCGTTGTCGAATGGTGAAAACAGCGATCGAGGCCGAGGCCGTCCAGCAGCGGTGCCATGTCCCCGAGCCAGGCGTCGAGGTCGATTGATCCGGACGGGTCGAGGCAGACGAACACGAAGCCTGCCCGCTCGGCGACAGGCAGGGAACGCAGGCTCATCGCACCGCGGTCGACGGGGCCGAAGGTCTCCTCGGCATTGACGCCGACAAGGCAGCCGCCGAGGTCGTAGGACCACGCGTGATAGGGACAGGTCAGCCGACGCGTATGGCCCACGCCCGCCGGGACGAGTTCGGCGCCTCGGTGCCGACAGACGTTCAGCATCGCGTGGACGACGCCCGTGGCGTCACGGGTGATCACAACGGGGGTACCCAGGACCTCGACGGCCTTGTAACTGCCCGGCGTCGCCAACTCAGCGGACAGCGCGACCGGTAACGGGATGACGCGGTGAATCCGATCCATCTCCTGCTGCCAGATCTCAGGATCGCGGTAGTTCGCAACCGGTTCGCGGTACTGCCCACTAGCTTGGTCGGTCGTTTTGCGCCGGTAGTGGTCGACGAGGCGCCGCATGACCCCGAAGGCGTCGTCCCGCAGCACCGGATCGAAATCCAGCGCGGCCGTGTAAGGGGGCGTCGACACCGCTACCTCCTGAGGATCGATCGCGATTCGTCGGCTGTGCCCAGCACAACGCATCAAGTCATCTATATGACTTCGCTAGGATGCGGCCGGTTGGGCGTCCCGGTCAACCCGATGCGACCGATGCCACCGGTCAGGTGTCGTAGCGCAAGACGTAACGCACTCGGTCGAAGCGGGCGCGACGCCGGACCCAGAGCACCGGCTTGCCGTCGGCGTCAGCGGTAAGCCCCTCACGGACGACGACGGCAGTGCCGGACGGCACCCCCAGCCGGTGCGCGTCCTCGATCGAGGCCGGCTCCGCGCCGAAGGAGCGCCAGAGGTAGCGCAGCGGTGCCGCGGGCGTGTCAAGGAGCACGCCGTAGATACCGTCGGTCTGGCGCCACACCGAGGCGACGTCGCGCAGCAGCCGGTCCGGTCCCCACGCCGTAGAGCAGACCCACACCTCACTGTCGACCTCGAGGTTGCTCTCGACGCGTCGCAGGCGCACCCGCGGCGCCCGCAGCTCGCGCCGGGCCCGCTCGTCGTCGCCGAGGTCGGTTGTCACCAGACGATCCGTATATCGCTGTCCGCGAGTCTCGAGCTGCGCTCGTAGGCTTGACGCGAACTCATCTCGGGTGAGCGGAACGGTGACGGCCAGCGTCGCCGGGCGACGTGCCACAAAGGTGCCGACCCCTTGACGTGGATGCAGCAGTCCCTCCCGGGCCAGCTCTTCCACCGCACGCCGCACGGTCAGGCGGTGCACACCGAGTTCGGCCGCAAGGATCGGCTCGCTGGGTAGCCGGCCGCCGGGCGGGTAGGTGCCGTCGTCCAGCCGCCCCCGCAGGGTGTCGGTCATGCGCCGGTACAGGGCCGGCTGGGCGGCCCGCGGAACTGCCATGACCCCACCCTAGGCAACCGTGTCCCCGGAGACTGCTTGCCCCGCTCATCTAGATGACTTAGGGTTCGTGGACCAAGCCGGTGCGGGCGACGAGATCTGTGATGACGCGCTCGGGTGACGGGACGCGCGCGCGTGCTCAGGTCGTAGAGGACAACATGGAACTGGGTCTTTCGGGTCGGCGGGCACTGGTCTCCGGCGGGAGTCAGGGCATCGGCAGGGCAGTGGTAGAGACGCTGCTGGGCGAGGGGGCGTCGGTTGCCCTGTGCGCCCGCGAGAGCGAAGGCGTCGAGACCGCGGTGCGGGAACTTCAAGACCTCGGCCCCGTCGTGGGGCACGTATGTGACTTCGCCGACGACCAGGCGGTACGCCGCTGGGTCGCCCTGGCCGCGGCTGCACTCGGCGGCATCGACATCCTGGTCAGCAACGCGAGCGCCAGTGGACAGCACGGACAGGGACGAGAGCCGTGGGAAGTCAACTTCCGGGTCGACGTCCTGGGCTGCGTCGCGCTGTGCGAGGCGGCCAAGCCCTACCTCGAACGGTCCGAGGCCGCCGCCATCGTGCAGATCGGCACCATCACCGCGATCGAGCACCACGACGTCCCCATCAGTCCCAGCTATGGCGCGCTGAAAGCCGCGACGATCAACTACATGGCTCAGCTGGCGCAGCGCTGGGGACCGCTGGGCATCCGCGCCAACACCGTGTCGCCCGGCCCGATCCTGGTCGAGGGACGCAAGTGGGACAGTCTGCGCGAGCGGCGGCCAGCGATATTCGAGCGTGATCGCGACGCGCACCCGATGAAGCGGATGGGCACCGCACAGGAGGTCGCGAACATGGTGACCGTTCTCGCCAGCCCCGCGGCGAGCTGGGTGAATGGCGCACACGTTGTCGTGGACGGTGGCTACACCAAGCGCGTCGGATTCTGAAGACTCAGGCATGCGCCGACGTCGCGGGCTCGTTGACACGACGCCTAGGCCCGATGCTGGCAGGCAGTGCGAGTGCTTATAGATCTTGAGTCTCTGTATACGGAACCCGGGCGCGTGATCGCCAAGGACGCCGTTGTTGCGCTGCCCTGTGCCGGGCCGGAAAACGGACCGCGGATGGTGGCGCGCGGGCGCCCCAATGCTGTCGCGCTGCTCACCAGCGAGGCCCTGCGGTGGGGTGTACCGAGGACTACTCTGCACTGCGCGCTTGGGGACGCGCATTACCTCGAGGGGGCGGTCACGACCTCTAGGGCAGCGGCGGAGGTGACGGCATCGGCGCGTGTGGCGAGCGCTCAGGTAACCGGACTGCTGGTCTACCGTCACCCGCCCGTGCCACGCCCGCACGGCCCATCTACCCGTCGGGTTCCAGATCCGTCGCTCGCCGAGGATGCGGTGCGCCGTTACTTGGCCAATCTGGAATCTGGTCAGATGGCGGCCGCGGCAAGCTGCTTCACGCTCGACGCCGTGTACAGCTACCCGCCGCGCGGCCCAGACGGCGCTCGCGGCGTAGCTATGGGTCGCGCGGCCATACACGAGGCGTTCCTGGCGCGCGGCACGAACACGGCCCGCCACCAGATCCGAACGGTTGCGGTGGCCGACGACGGCGCGCAGTACGTCATCGACGGCCGCGTGGTCGGTCTGCCCGGCGGGGCGACCGCCAATTTCCTATCGAGCGTGTCGATCAGCGACGAGGGGCAGATCAACCGGTACGTCACCCGGATGTCCTCACCCGAGGTGCTGTTATGAAGGGGATCGGCAGAAAGGAACGTTATGAAAGCTCGTATGCGTAATCGTTGAACGCACCCACGCCGAACACCCCGACCTGCCATGCGTCATTTGCGCTACCCATCCATGAGGGCAAATCCCGCCTACCTTGAATGGTCGAGCGGGAGATTCGACAAGCGTAATCAGAGCATTCTTCGCCGTACTATGTCCGACCAGTGAGCACGGCATCCTGACGAGCGAACGCACCAGCCGCGGATAGCCAGGACCGGAATGGCAGCGCGCCGATAATCCGCGTCGATGAATCGCGCGATCGCGGACGCGGCCATCATGGGCGCGTTGAACATGCCGTTCAGACGGGCCTAGCGGCCCACGCCCCCCCGGTCGGATACTGCGGTCGCCGCGAGCACCGCGCGCGCCGGCGTTGGCCCCGCCTCTAGCACCAGCGGCGTCAACCCCCGCTCGAGCAGATGCGCCGCCGCGGCCAGACCCTGCGGGCCCGCGCCGACCACCACAACCGGAAGATCAGACATTGCGACTCTTCATGGCACGTATCGACATCTCTCGATGCGTCATAGTGCTCCGCTCCGCCAGTTGCCCGGCCAGTTCGAAGCGGAGATCCATCCGGCGGGCGCGCATATGAAACAGCAGGTCGCCCGGCGTGGACACGGCGACATGCCGAGAGCCGGCGATCTCGCGGAACGGGTGCAGCTCCGCTGGGCGGGATCCAGCGAAAAGCACGCCCCACGCGTCCGACCCGATCCCAACGACACAGGACCGCTCGCCGTCCCGATCGCGGAACCCGACCGAACGAACGATGCCAGCGGAATCGGCCAGCAGATCTCGCACCTCGGCAACGTCTATCGCGGCGCGCGGTGGCCGCGGACCAGATCTCCACGGCAGCCTCGCGAAACCCTTCCCCATCCTGCTGAACCGACGCGTATTGGCGCGATGTGCCATCGTCACGGCGACGTCATCGGCTTTCGTCCAACCCGAGGACAACCGCGTCAGTGGGGCCTGGCTGAGCGGTCGTGCCGCTGGAAGCCCCGGATTCCGGCGCCTCCATTCGCTCATGGCGGCCAAGGTCGCTCCACAAGGACTCGACGGGTAGTGACTTCCCGGTTCGGGCGGCGCACACTGTGCGCGGGACGAGCGGGTTGACCGCGTCGGGCGAGACCACCGGCAAATCGGGGGGAAGACGATGGGGATAGATCAACTGCGTGATCAGGTACTGTGCCCGGTCATCACCTCTGATGACGAGGGTTACAACGACGCCCGCAGCGTGCACAACGGCATGTTCGACCGGCGACCACGGGCAGTGGTCCGGGCTGAGCAGGTCGCGGACGTGATGGCTGCAGTGAATTTCGCACGTGAGACCGGGCTGGATCTCGCCGTCCGAGGTGGTGGCCACAGCGCGCCGGGATTCGGTACCAACGACGACGGGCTGGTCATCGACCTGTCCTTGATGCGGCACGTGCACGTCGATCCCGCAGCAGGCACTGCGCGGGCGAGCGGCGGCGCGACCTGGGGCGATTTCAATTACGCGACCCACGCCTACGGCCTGGCGACCACCGGTGGGATCGTGTCGACGACCGGCGTCGGCGGTCTCACGCTGGGCGGCGGCATCGGCTACCTGACTCGTGGTTACGGGCTGTCCATAGACAACCTGCTGTCGGCCGACCTGGTTACGGCCGATGGCAGGCCAGTGCGGGCCAGCGAGGCCGAGAACGAGGACTTGTTCTGGGCAATCCGTGGCGGCGGCGGCAATTTCGGCGTCGTGACGTCGTTCGAGTTCCAACTGCATCCGGTCGACACCGTCACCGTCGGCTTGTTCTTCTACGAACTCGACTACGCGGGCGACCTGCTGCGGTTCTGGCGCGAATGGATCAAGGACGCCCCGGAGACGTACGGCGCGTTCCCCGCGTTCCAGATCGCGCCGCCGCTGCCGTTCGTCCCGGAAGACCGGCACGGCGACACATTCGCCATCGCGGTGGTGCACTTCACCGGACCGATCGAGGCGGGCGACGCGGCTATGGCGCCGTTCCGCGACCTCGCGCCGCGAGTCGGAGAGATGGTTGCCCCGATGCCTTACCCGTGGCTCAACGGCGCGTTCGACGCGATCTTCCCGAAGGGCATCCGCAGCTACTGGAAAGGCAATTACGTCACCGAACTGACCGACGCGGCGATCGAGGCGCACCTGGCCCATGGTCCGAACGTCCCCGAGGTCAGCGCGACGATGCACCTGTACGCGATCAACGGGGCGGCTCATCGCGTCGCCAGCGACCAGACGGCTTTCGCGTACCGGAACGCCACATTCGCGCCCGTGTACATCGCCGCCTGGTCCGACAGTGCCGACGATGAAGCACGGATCAAGTGGGTGCGGGACTACTACGAGGCAACGGCGCCGCACTCCGAGCCGGGCGGCTACATCAACTTCATGCAGGACGACGACGAGGGCCGGATCCAGGACAACTACCTCGGAAACTACGCTCGGCTTGTCGACATCAAGCGCAAGTACGACCCGGACAACCTCTTCCACGGCAACCAGAACATCAAGCCCTGATTCGAGGGCAGTGCATATTGGAAGCCGACTGTCTGGTTGTCGGCGCCGGTGCGACGGGGACGGCGTTCGCCGCCGCGCTGATCGACCACGTGGACGTCAGGGTGGTCATGATCGACCGTGCGCACTCCACCAATCGTGATCTTGGAGATACTGTTCTCGGCGGTCGATAAGTCCAAGATCATCGCGAGATCTGGGCGGCAGCGCAGTCTAAGCCGACGTAATCGCCAGGTGATAATGGCGATACCGCCGCCTAGGTCACATCGATAACCGAGGAGGACCGATGGGCGCTTATCGTTCCGAGTTCCGGCGCAGCATCGAGTCGCGGGACGAGTTCTGGCTCGACGCGGCACGAGCGATCGATTGGTCGACGATGCCAACCCGGGCGCTCGACGACAGCAACCCTCCTCTGTACCGGTGGTTTCCCGACGGCGAGCTGAACACCGCGTTCAACGCGCTCGATCGGCACGCGGACGGCGGCCGCGGTGATCAGCCGGCCTTGATCTGGGACTCGGCGGTGACCGACGCCAAGCGGACCTACAGCTATCGCGAGTTGCGCGATGAGGTGGCGCGTTTCGCCGGCGGCCTCGCGTCCCTGGGCGTCGAGAAAGGCGACCGCGTCATCATCTATATGCCGATGGTGCCGGAAGCCGTCATTGCCATGCTGGCCTGCGCTCGGCTCGGCGCCGTGCACTCCGTCGTCTTCGGCGGCTTCGCCCCGCGCGAGCTCGCCGCCCGCATCGACGACGCGCGACCCACATTGATCATCGCGGCGTCCTGCGGCATCGAGCCGACCCGACTCGTCGAGTATCAACCGATCGTCGATCAGGCGCTGAGCATGACGGCACATCAGCCCGGGCGGATCGTCATGCTGCAGCGCGACGCCAATCCGGCGCCCCTCGGCCCTCGCTACCTGGAGTGGGCCGAGCTGATGGCCGACGCGAAGCCCGTCGACCCGGTTCCGGTCAAGGCGACCGATCCGCTCTACATCCTTTACACGTCTGGCACGACCGGCCGACCCAAGGGGGTGGTACGCGACGCCGGGGGCCATGCGGTCGCGCTCACGTACTCGATGAATGCGGTCTACGACATTCATCCCGGTGATGTGTGGTGGACGGCGTCGGACGTCGGCTGGGTCGTCGGGCACTCCTACATCTGCTACGCGCCGCTCCTCATCGGCGCGACGAGTGTCATGTACGAGGGCAAACCCGTCGGCACACCAGACGCCGGCGCATTCTGGCGGGTCATTGCCGAAACCGGTGCGAAAGCGCTGTTCACCGCGCCCACTGCGTTGCGGGCGATCAAGCGGGTCGACCCCGATGGCAAGGAAATCGCCAAGTACGACCTGTCGGCGTTCCGCACCTTGTTCATGGCCGGCGAGCGGCTGGACCCGGACACGCTTGGCTGGGCGCGGGACAAGCTCGGCGTCCCGGTGATCGACCACTGGTGGCAGACCGAGACCGGGTGGCCGATCGCCGCGAACCTGCGCGGGCTGGAGCCGATGACAATCAAGCCCGGTTCGGCCACCGTTGCCGTGCCGGGCTGGGATGTGCGCATTCTCGATCCGGAGGGCGCAGAGCTACCGCCTGGGCGGCAGGGCGCGATCGCCATCACGCTGCCGCTACCTCCTGGGTCGCTCCCGACGCTCTGGAACGACGATCAGCGCTACCTGGCGGAATATCTGTCCCGCTACGACGGGTACTACCTCACCGGCGACGGTGGCTATCGCGACGAGGACGGCTATCTATACGTCATGGGCCGCACCGACGATGTCATCAACGTCGCTGGCCACCGACTGTCGACTGGTGAGATGGAGGCGGTCCTGGCCGCGCATCCGGCCGTCGCGGAATGCGCAGTCATCGGCGTCCCGGACGAGCTCAAAGGTCAGCTCGCGCGCGGTCTCGTCGTTCTCAAAGCCGGGGTCGATATCGACGAGGACACGCTTCGCGCGGAGCTTGTCGATGCGGTCCGCCGCGATATCGGCCCGGTGGCGGCTTTCCGCGACGTCGACGTCGTCGCCGGCCTGCCCAAGACGCGCTCTGGCAAGATACTGCGCAAGACCCTGCGTGGCATCGCCGAAGGGCGAGACGAGCCGGTGCCGTCGACGATCGAAGATCCGGGCGTGCTCGACCAGCTTCGGCCGATCCTGCAGGCGCACTGATCCGACTGACCGCCCTCTGGGCCAGCGCCGGCTCTCAGGCCGGCGACTCGGTCCTGTCACCGGCCCACTGGGTGTGGAACACGCCGTCTCGGTCGACCCGGCGATAGGTGTGTGCGCCGAAGTTGTCGCGCAGGCCTTGGATAAGCGCGGCCGGCAACCGTTCCCGCCGGAGCCCGTCGAAGTACGCCAACGAAGACGAGAAGGCCGGCGTGGGTACACCAGCCCGAGCGGCATCGGCCACAACGCGACGCCAACTTGCCACGCCACCGGAGAGCGCACCCGCGAAGTACGGCGCGACGAGCAGAGATGGGAGGGCCGGATCCTTGTCGTATGCCTCACGAATCCGATCGAGGAACCGCGCCCGAATGATGCAGCCGCCCCGCCAGATGGTTGCCATCGCACCTCGGTCGATGTTCCAGTCGTATTCATCGCTTCCGGCGGCGATGTGGTCGAACCCCTGGGCGTAGGCGACGACCTTCGAGGCGTACAGAGCTCTGCGCACGTCCTCGATGAACGTGTCGCGGTCGTCCACGACCCAGGGCTCCGCGCCGCCGTCCGCAAAGGTGGCTCGCGCGGCCGCACGCTGGTCCGCGTGGCCGGACAGTGAGCGGGCGAAGGTCGCCTCCGCGATCCCGGTGATCGGTACTCCGAGGTCGAGTGCACTTTGCACCGTCCATCGGCCGGTTCCCTTCTGTTCCGCCTGGTCCAGCACGATGTCGACGAAGGGCCGACCCGTTGCGGCGTCGACATGACCGAGCACGTCGGCAGTGATCTCGATGAGGAAGGACTCCAGATCACCGTCGTTCCAGGTGCGGAAAATGTCGGCAATCTCAGCGGGGTCCGTCGCTAAGCCGGTACGCAGCAAGTCGTAGGCCTCCGCGATCAGCTGCATGTCCGCGTACTCGATGCCGTTGTGCACCATCTTGACGAAATGACCCGCACCATCCGGACCGACGTGAACGCAACACGGGGTTCCGTCCACCTGCGCCGCGATCGACTCGAACATCGGTCCCAGCTTCTGATAGGACTCCGCCGAGCCGCCCGGCATGATGCTCGGACCGAGCAGCGCACCCTCCTCACCGCCCGATACCCCGGTACCGACGAAGTGCAGGCCCTGGCTCCGCAGCGCCGCCTCACGTCGGCGGGTGTCGGCGAAGTGCGCATTCCCGCAATCGATCACGATGTCACCCGACTCCATCAACGGAGACAACTCGTCGATCACAGCGTCCGTCGGCCCGCCGGCCTGCACCATGATGATCACGGCACGGGGTCGCTCCAGCGACGCGACGAAATCCGGCAACGATTCGCTCGGCACGAAGTGACCTTCATCACCATGTTCCGCAACCAGGCTGCGGGTTCGCGCTGATGTTCGGTTGTGCAGTGCAACGACGAAACCATGGCGGGCTAGATTGCGAGCCAGATTTCGGCCCATCACCGCCAGCCCAGTCACCCCGATCTGAGCCTGTACCCCTTTTGTACCGTTTTGACTGGTCATTTTCGCCAACCTCACGCTCGCCGGATGCCGCCGGGTCGGAGATTATCGCGCCGAGTGGCCGGCACGTGGACCGATGAGCCCCACGTCAACGCGACGGCTGAACACGCGCTGAGCGGAAGCCAGGTACCACGGGAATGCAGGAGACAGGGATGAGATTATGACGGACGTGGCAGTGCGCTTCAACGCGTCCGTGGTGAGCGCGGCCCCCACGGGGCCGCGTTTTCGTGGTTTGTTCCCCGGCCAGCTGCTCCGCTATCGCCGCCCCGTTCTCTGGCAAGAGCTGGTGTTGGTCGGCATCGGCTACTACCTCTACCGCGAGGCGCGCAACCTCGTTCCGAACCAGCCAAGCATCGCGTACCGGCACGGCAACAGCGTGCAATGGTTGCAGGAGCACCTGCATCTGGACTTCGAACTGTCGGTCAACCGGTTCGTGAGCGGCATCTCCTGGTTAGCCCAGGTGATGAACTACTACTACGCGACGCTGCACTTCGTCGTGACCGTCGGGGTTCTCACCTGGCTGTTCGTAGCCCGTAAGCGGGTGTATCGGGGCTTGCGTACGGCATTGTTCGCGCTGACCCTGGTAGCCCTCGTCGGATTCTTCGTCTATCCACTGGCTCCGCCACGATTGCTTCCGGCGTACGGCTACATCGACACCTTAGCGACATATCACACCTGGGGTTCACTCGCCGACCCGAACATCGCCGTGCACACCAACCAGTTCGCCGCGATGCCGAGCCTGCACATCGGATGGGCGTTGTGGAGCGCGATCGCGGTGATCTACACGACTCGCAAGTGGTGGGCGCGCACGCTAGCCGCGCTGTATCCGGTGGCCACCCTGCTCGTCATCGTGGGCACGGCGAACCACTTCGTCATCGATGCCGTCGCCGGGGCCGCTGTCGTCGGCGTCGGCTTTGGAATTCAGTACCTCATGTCGGGACGACCAGCTCACGTTCCGGCTCCTTCACCCGCGGTCGAGACCGACCTCGACGAAGAGCTCGTCGAGCGATAGAAGACACGCTCGACGACCCGTCGGGCGCGGCGAGCCACCCGGCGGTAGTCGTCGACGAGCTGTCCGGGGTCGAATCCGGCCGGGTAACCGAGCGCGCGGCCCACGGCAACCAAGGCGACGCCCTGCGAGGGCAGCTGGTCGTCGGACCGGTCGCGGACGAGCATCACCGCGTTGCGCGCATGGCTTGCCAGCTGCCATGCCTCGGCGAGCGCGTCGGCGTCCTCTGGATAGAACAATCCGGCGTCACGGGCCGCCCGAAGCGCGTCGAGGGTCCGGGGCGTACGCAGCTCGGAAATCGCCTTTCCGTGCGCCAGCTGTAGCAACTGCACCGTCCACTCGATATCGGCTAGGCCCCCCCGACCGAGCTTCAAGTGCGTTGAGGCATCCGCACCGCGCGGGAGCCGCTCAGTGTCGATGCGGCTCTTCAGCCGCCGAATCTCGGCGCGATCCTCGGCGCTGAGTCCGGCGACTGGGTAGCGCACCGGATCGATCAGCGCGGTGAACCGCTCCCCCAACCCGACGTCGCCCACTGCGAACCGGGCGCGCAGCAGCGCCTGCGCCTCCCAGGCCGATGACCAGCGCGCGTAATAGCCGGCGTAGGAGGCGAGCGACCGGACGAGCGGGCCGCTGCGCCCCTCGGGCCGCAGGTTCGCATCGACACCCAGCGGCGGGTCGCCGCTCGGTACCGAGAGGAGGCTACGCATCCGCTCCGCGATGTCGTGTGCTATTCGCGCGGCGGCTTCGTCGGGTAGGTCTGGATCCCGCGACTCGTAGACGAACATGACGTCGGCATCGGAACCGTAGCCGGCCTCGCAGCCGCCGAGGCGGCCCATCGCGATCACGGCGAAGTCGATCGGCAGCGTGTTGACGTCGAGGTCCCGAGCCACCGATCGCCGAGCCACGTGCAGCGCGGCGTCCAATGTCGCCTCGATGATCCGGCTGATGGCGAGCCCCGTTTCCGCAACCGTCAGCCGCCCCAGGAGATCCGCGAACGCAGTCCGCAAGAGCTCCTGGCGTCGCAGGCCGCGGACCACCTGTACGGCATCGGTGTCGCCGTCCTGCCGGTTGGCGGCGTCGACCATCACCGCGCGCAGCTCCGCGTCGCCACGAGGTGACAGGCCAGCGTCGTCGGCGAGCAGCTGCAACGCCTCGGGTGCCCGTTCGAGCATCTCGGAGACGTACCGGCTCGTGCCGAGCAGGTACGCCAGCCGAGACGCGACCTGCCCCTCGTCGCGCAGCAGCCGCAGGAACCAGGGCGTGGAGCCGAGCTCGTCGGACACCCGGCGGTAGGCGAGCAGACCGGCGTCGGGGTCCGGGGCATCGGCGAAGTCACTCAGCATGACCGGAAGCAGGGTCCGCTGCAGGATGGCGCGGCGGCTCAGGCCGGCCGTCAATGCCTCGATGTGCCGAAGTGCCTGGTCTGGATCGACGAACCCGAGTGCCGCGAGCCGCCGGCGCGCCTCGACCGGGGTCAGGCGCAGCGCCTCGGTCGGGACACGAGCCACCGCCTCCAGGAGCGGCCGGTAGAACAACTTCTCGTGCAGTCGGCGGACCTCGCGTCCGTGCAGCGCCCATTCCGCCTGGAAGACCTCTCGCGCATCTCCGCGAGCGTCCGGGCGGTAGCCCATCGCGCGAGCGAGCCGCTGCAACTCAGCTGGTTGCTCGGGCACGATGTGGGTCCGGCGCAGCCGGCGCAACTGCACGCGGTGCTCCGTCGCCCGGAGGAAGCTGTACGCGTCGGCGAGACTCACCGCGTCGTCGCGGCCGACGTAACCTCCGTCGCGCAGGCGGGCCAGCGCGGGAAGCGTCCCGCTCTCGCGCAGCGTCTCGTCACCTCGGCCGTGGACCAGTTGCAGCAGCTGCACCGCGAACTCGACGTCACGCAAGCCGCCGGGCCCGAGCTTGAGCTCCCGGTCCGCGATGGCCGGCGGCACATGGGCGAGCACCCGGCGACGCATGGCCCGAACATCGCCGACGAAGTCCGTGCGTTCGGCGGCGGACCAGACGATGGGGGCCAGGGTGTGGACATAGCGCTCGCCGAGTTCCGGGTCGCCCGCGACCGGGCGCATCTTCAGCAGGGCCTGGAACTCCCAGGTGCTAGCCCACCGGGCGTAGTAGGCGGCATGGCTGGCCAGGGTGCGCACGAGCGGGCCGTTCTTACCTTCGGGTCGCAGGTTGGCATCGACTTCCCAGGCGACGGCGCGGCAGATGCGCATCGTTGCTGACGCGAGGCCGGTTGCGACGCCCAGCGCGGCCTCGGTGCCGGCGTCCGTCGTCGCCGCAACCGCTGGTTCGGCGACAAAGATCACATCGACGTCGGACACGTAGTTCAGCTCGCGTCCCCCGGCCTTGCCCATCGCGATGATGGCCAAGCGGCAGGGCGCCGCGTCCGGTGTCAGGTCGTACGCGGCAATCGCCAGAGCTGTCTGCAAGGTATGGCCGGCGAGATCCGCGAGCGCCTCGGTGACCGCCGGCAAGCTCAGGTTACCGGCCATGTCGCGACCCGCGATATCGGCCAGCTCCCGCCGGTACGCGACCCGGAGCTGCGCCACCGCCTCGGCGCCGCCCAGTCGGGCCCGGCTCCCGCCGCTTCCCGTGACCGGATCGGTCACGTCAGCGCCTACGGCATCCGCCAGCCGTCGCGCGACGCCGTCCGCGTCGTAGTCGCCGGCCAACATGACGTGCCAGTGATCCGGATAGGCCACCAGATGCGCGCTCAGCTCGATCGAGGCACCGAGCAGGTTGATCAGGCGGGAACGCACCTGGCCGCTCGTCTCGAGTGCGCCGCGCAGCAGTTGGACGTCGTCTCCCACGGCCCGAGCCAGGTCTGCCAGTGCGTTCAGGGCGAGATCGGGGTCGGACGCTCGGCCGAGTGCAGCGATGACTGCAGCGGCGCCCGGACCCGCCGGCGCGCCCGCTTCGCCGTCCCACCAGGACAGTGGCGGCACGGCCAACACTGCGGCCGCGCGGTCCGGGTCCACGAACCCCAGCCGCGCCAGCCGCTGGTTCATCCGCCCGGGGGGCGAGACTCGATCCGCCCGGTCGTCGGCCACCGTCATGGAGCGTCGGGCGCGGTGCTCTCCGGCCACGGGAGCGCCGTCGTATGGGGATCGCCGCGCACCGCCTGCATCTGGGCGGCGAGCGCAGCTTTGATCTCCGCCGGGTCGGTGATCGGCTCGGCCGTAGTCTGCCGCAGGATCCGGGCCGGCCGGACCGATTCCGGGTCGCGGACTATTCCGGCGAACGCGGCGGCGAACGGCTGCCACACAGCGGCAACGTCGGAATGGACCAGGTCGACGCGGTCGAGCAGGGCCGGCACGTCGTAATCGGCGAGCTCCGCTGCGTTCGCCGCTGCCCATCGGCGCACGCCAGCGGGGGTCGTCTCGATGTGGAATTGGATGCCCCACGCAAGGCGCCCTATCCGAAAGGCCTGAACCTCGGCGCCCGGTGATGCCGCCAGCAGCACGGCACCGGGCGGCAGCTCGAGCACTGCGTCCCGGTGCCACTCGATGACGTCGGGGGTAATCGGCAGTGGCCCGAACAGTGGATCGCTCGACGCAGCGGCCCGCTTGGCGATGAGTTGCGCGCCGACCTGCAGGCCGAGCGGATTCGGGCCTACTCGTCCTCCGGTGGCCAGTGCCAGCAGCTGATGGCCGAGGCAGACGCCGAGCGTGGGTATTTCGGTGGCGACGGCCTCCGCGAGTAACGCCCGCTCGGCTGGCAGCCACGGCGCAACATCGTCGGCGTCGGCGCTCATCCGCCCGCCCATGGCGATCAGCCCGGCGTACCCGGACAGATCGGCGGGTAGTTGGTGGCCGGCAAACGGGCGGGATATCACGAGCGTGACGCCCGCGTCGCGCAGCCACTCTCCGAGCGGTCCGACCGGATCACGCTCGTCGTTCTCGATGAGCAGGACTGGCGGCGCGGACACGATGCCAAGCCTACTGAGATGAGCGGTCGATCCGGGGGTCGTCACGTCGACCCGGTTGGCGCCGATCTTGGACGTGGAGGTGGCCGCGACACTAGAGCAGTGGCAGGTAACGGCGCAGCTCGAACGGTGTCACCTCGGCCCGGTAGTCATTCCACTCGTTGCGCTTGTTGCGCAGGAAGAAGTCGAAGACGTGCTCGCCGAGAGTCGAAGCGACGAGTTCGGAGTCCTCCATTGCCTTCAGCGCGTCGGCCAGGTTGTGTGGGAGCTCGTCGTATCCGAGCGCGAGTCGCTCGACGTCCGAAAGTGACCACACGTCGTCTTCGGCTCCGGGTGGCAGCTCGTAACCCTCCTCGACACCCTTCATGCCCGCGGCGAGCAGGACCGCGAAGGCCAGGTACGGGTTACAGGCCGAGTCGAGCGAACGCATCTCGACCCGGGTCGAGTTGGCCTTGCCCGGCTTGTACATGGGCACCCGGACGAGCGCCGACCGGTTGGCGTGGCCCCAACAGACGTAGGTCGGCGCCTCGACCAGTTCCCCGCGCGCCGCGTAACCGTACAAACGCTTGTAAGAGTTCACCCACTGGTTCGTGACTGCGGTTATCTCGCGAGCATGGCGCAAGAGGCCGGCGATGAAGGCCCGGGCGGTCTTGGAGAGGTTGAGTTCGTCGGTCGGGTCGTGGAACGCGTTCCGATCGCCCTCGAACAGCGACAGGTGCGTGTGCATGCCGCTTCCAGGACGGTGCCGGAACGGCTTGGGCATGAAGGTGGCGTGGGATCCAACCGAGAGTGCCACCTCTTTGATGACGTGCCGAAACGTCATGATGTTGTCCGCCATTGAGAGCGCGTCGGCGTAGCGCAGGTCGATCTCCTGCTGCCCGGGCGCGACCTCGTGGTGGCTGAACTCGACGGAAATACCGAGCGCTTCCAGCGTGGTGACGGCGTCGCGCCGGAAGGTGTGGGTGCTGGGGTGGCTTGTCATGTCGAAGTACCCGCCGGTGTCGACCGGTTGCGGCTCGGTGCCGTCCGACGGGCGGTTCTTCAACAGGAAGAACTCGATTTCCGGGTGGGTATAGAACGTGAATCCCCGCTCGGCTGCCTTCGACAGCGCCCGGCGGAGCACGTACCGCGGATCGGCCCACGACGGAGACCCGTCAGGCATGGTGATGTCGCAGAACATGCGAGCCGAGTCTGCCGGCCGGCCCTCAGGCTCGGGCAGGATCTGAAAGGTCGCTGGATCGGGCCGGGCGAGCATGTCGCTCTCACTGGCCCGGGCGAATCCTTCGATCGCGGAGCCGTCGAAGCCGATACCCTCCTCGAACGCGCCATCCAGTTCCGCCGGGGCGACGGCGACGGATTTGAGCGTTCCCAGTACGTCGGTGAACCACAAGCGGACGAAGCGGATCTGCCGCTCCTCGAGGGTGTGCAGGACGAATTCCTGTTGACGGTCCACAGCGCTCCAGTCTTGCGTAGCTTTATTGCGAGCAGGCTAACTCGCGCAGCGCCTGCCCTGGGTCGCGAGGACACGCCCTAAGGTCCGGCGCGGGACACTAATGCAAGGCGCTACCCGCGAGCCACGTTGCCCACGGGACCGACCAGTCGCCGTTCTGCCAGACTTGCAGGGGCGTCCCGCCGGAGTTCTTCACCACGACGGGGTCGCCGATCTGGGCCGTCTTGTAGTACCAATACGCATTGTTGTGGTTGAGGTTGAGGCAGCCATGCGAGACGTCGGTGTTGCCTTGCGCCCAGACCGTGGCCTCAAGTTCGTGCAGGTACACGCCGTCGGTGCTGATCCGGGTCGCCCAATAGATCGGCTCCTTGTACCCGAGCTTGGAGTTCACCGGCAGGCCGTAGGTTGACGAATCCATGATCACCGGATTCCCCTGACCGATCACCGTGTAGGTGCCGTTCTGCGTCCAGAACGAGATCGTCTGACCGTTGACGTCGACGCTCCCGCCCCGGCCCATCGAGGTCGGCATGACCCGCTGCAGCTTGTCGTTGAAGTACACGCTCACGGTGTGGGTGCGGTCATCCGCAATGGATAGGTGCTTGGCGCCGATCTTGAACGAGACGTACGCGTCGGCTTGGCCGTAGAGGTCTGGCCCGACCTGCACGCCGTAGACGTTGGCCGCCACCGTCACCGTGGTGCCGGGCTTGTAGAAGGTCCGTGGACGCCAGTGCGTCGTCTGATCGTCGGTCCAATACCAGGACCCAGCGACAGGCGGATTGGTCGTCACCACCAGCGCCTTCTCGGCATTGGCCTTGTCGGTGATCTGCTCGTCGAAGTGCACGACCGGGACGATGCCCACTCCGTATGTCGCGCCGCTTTTCATCGGCTGGCTTCCGGTCGTGGTGATGTACGGCATAGTCATGTTGCCCGGGGTCAAGGTCGTGAACTTGTCGCTGCTGGTGACCGGCCGGCCGTCGCCGTTCGCGGCGGTTGCGGTCATCGTGTAGGTCTTGCCGTAGCCGAGAACCTCAGTCGCGGACCAGGAGTGCCGGTCCGGCGCCATCGCACCGGAGACGACATTTCCGTCGGGGTTGAGGAGCCTGACGGACGTCAGCTCGCCGTCGAGTGCGGATACCTTGACCGGAGCAGTGGGGTTGACGCCCTGCGATCCAGCCGCGGGACTGAACTGCAGCGCCGCGGCGGGGGCGGCCGAGGAGGAGGTGGCGGCACTCGAGGACGAATCTGAACTCGAGCTTGTCGGACGATCTGTTGCTGACGGACGTGCTGCGGCCCCGTCCTCCTTCCGAGAGCACGCCGTAGCGAGCAGCGCCACGATGGCGACGACCGCGCCGACGGTACGCATGCGGTTCAGAACATCCACCCCCTTGCCAGGCCCCTGCGGCCCAGCCCTTCCCGCGTCATTCTCCCTTGTTGGCCTTGCTTTCGCGTTCCCGCTCACTCAGTGCAGCGCACTTCCGGCCTGCCAGGTCGCCCAGGTGACGGTCCAGTCGCCCGAGTCCCATGCGTGTAGCCGTTGCGGGGTTCCCTCGACGTCGACGATGTCGCCGGGTTGGGAGAACCTGTAGAACCACACGGAATTCGCCGGCGAAACGTTCAAGCAACCGTGTGACGTGTCGATCTTGCCCTGGGCCCACACCGACCAGTCCGCCCAGTGGATGAACTCGCCGCCCATCGAGATGCGAACGCCGTAGGGCACGCCGACTCGATATGATTGCGGTGAATTGTCCGGAACGCCGAATGATCCGGACGTCATTGTGATGTTCTTCTCAGCATCGACGACGGTGTGCAGCTCCACTATTCGTCCAGAGCGGGATCTTCTGGCCGTTCGCGCCAGCGATGTAACCCCCCTTGCCCATCGACGTCGGCATCTGGCGCATGAGCACGCCGTTCCGATAGACCCGGATGATCTTGTCGGCGTCGTTGACTCGGGAGATCTGGGCCTCCCCAACGCGGAACGACACGCTGGTGTCAGACTGCCCATACAGGCCCGGCCCGACCTGAACGCCGTAGATCTTCGCGGACACCGTGACTCGGGTATGCGGCGTGAAGTACACCTTCGGCCGCCAGTGCACGTCCTGATCGCTGAACCAGTTCCAGCCTCCGACCTGGGCAGGCACGGTCGTGACCGACAGCGCGCGCTCGGCGGCGGCCTTGTTAGGAATGGGCTCGTCGAAGTGGACCTTGATCGCCTGGCCGACACCGTAGGTCCGGGCCGGATTGAGCGCATAGCCTGCGGCGGTGTTGATGTAGGCCATGGTCATCTTGCCCGGCACGAGAGTGCGAAACGCCGACGTTTTGGTGACCGGGTCGCCGGCACCGCTTGTGGCGTGCGCGATGAGCGTGTAGCGCTTGCCGTATCCAAGCGGTTGGCCCGCCGTCCACGACGTCCGGTCTGCAGCCAAGGTGCCGGTCACGCCGGTTCCGTCGTCATTGGTGAGGGTGACGGAAGTCAGCGTGCCGCCGCTCACCGAGGCGCGAATCGGGGCGATCGGGCTGACAGCCGGGGCGCCGGAGGCGGGTAGGAGGGTCACGATCGCCGGTGGGGCAGCCGTCGTGCTGGCGGAGCTGCTGGACGAGGTCGCCCCGCGAGCCGGACTCGACGAGTTCGTCGTCGGGCCGGTCGAGGTCGACCGTTGCCCAGTTGGGGTGGCTGTGCAGGCGGCGAGCGCCAAGACGGCGACCGTCGCGGCCGCTGCCCACCGAGCTCCCCCAGCCACCGCGTCCTCCGAAGCCACGACGACCCGCGCGGACGGCGCAGGCCCCCCTTATTGTGACAATACGATCGGCAATACCGGCGTAACGCCACATCACAATCGGCTCACACTGAGGCAACGCACAGGATCTGCCGGGGTCGCCGCTGCAGCCGTCGGTCCGATGCGCGCTATGGCCACGCGACCCGGGCGTGATCTCGGACATAAAGCTCGAAGCGACGACGATACGTCCGAGATGATCGGCGTCGCGCGCAGGAGACGCGGCAGGGGAATCAGGAGAATGGTGTCATGCCCGTGCTCCGAGTTGCTCTGGCGCAGGTCGACGTCACGGTCGGTGACTTGGCCGGCAATGCCGCTGTCATCCTCGACCGCACCGCCGAGGCCTGCGCGGCCGGAGCCGACCTCGTCCTGTTCCCCGAGCTAGCGGTCACGGGCTACCCGCCCGAAGACCTGGTCTTCCGCTCGTCTTTCCGGGCGGCGTCTCGAGCCACCACCGAGAAGCTGGCCGCCGATCTGGCCGGGAGGGGCTTCGGTGAGGTAGGTGTGGTCATCGGGTTTGTCGGTGACGACGCCGGACCCCGCAACGCACTCGCGTTCTGCTTCGGTGGCCAGGTCGTCTCGACCTACTTCAAATACCATCTACCGAACTACGGCGTGTTCGACGAAGCCCGCTACTTCGTTCCGGGCTCTCGATTCGAGATCGTCCGCTACCGAGGCGTCGACGTCGCGCTCACCATCTGCGAGGACTTGTGGCAGGAAGGCGGCCCGTTCATGGTGGCCGGAGCCACTGGCGTCGGGCTGGTCGTGAACATCAACGCCTCACCGTACGAGCGAAATAAGGACGACGTTCGACTGCCGCTTCTGCAGCGGAGGTCCCGAGAGGCGGGCGCCACCGTCGCCTATGTGAATACTGTCGGAGGACAGGACGAGCTGGTCTTTGACGGCGACTCGATTGTGGTCAGTGCGGACGGAGCCTTGTTGCTGCGGGCTCCGCAGTACGTAGCGGGCGTCCACGTGATCGACCTGGCACTCCCGCTGGCAGTCCCCGATCCAGCCCCCCCACCGGCTGGACTGCCGATGATCGTGAATCGGCACGACACGGCGACGCCGCCCGCAGCCGATCGGCCAACTGCGGCGGGCTCGGTGGCCGACCGGATCAGCGACGAGGCCGAGGTTTGGGGGGCGCTGGTCACCGGGACGCGGGACTACATACGTAAGAACGGATTCCGCTCCGTCGTACTCGGCATGTCGGGTGGGATCGACTCCGCGGTGGTAGCCGCAGTCGCAGCTGATGCGATCGGCGGCGACCGGGTCTTCGGTGTGTCGATGCCCAGCGACTATTCGTCCGAGCATTCCCGGTCGGACGCCTCCGATCTCGCCCGACGAATCGGCGCGCATTATCGGGTCGTACCCATCGCACCGATCGTCGGCGAGTTGGTCTCCACCCTGGGGCTCACGGGTGTCGCCGAGGAGAACGTCCAGGCCCGGGTGCGCGGGACTACGCTGATGGCGCTGTCGAACGCCGATGGGCATCTGGTTCTCACCACCGGCAACAAGAGCGAGTTGGCCGTTGGCTATTCGACGATTTACGGCGACGCGGTAGGTGGCTTCGCGCCGATCAAGGACGTGCCCAAGTCTCTCGTGTGGCAGCTGGCAAGGTGGCGCAACGCGCAAGCCGAGGCGGCGGGGATGGAGCCGCCCATCCCGCAGAACTCGATCGAGAAACCACCCTCCGCAGAGTTGCGACCGGGTCAGCTCGACAGCGACTCGCTGCCTGATTACGAGTTGCTCGACGCGGTGCTCGCCCGATACGTCGACGGCGACGAAGGCTTCGCCCAGATCGTCGCGGAGGGGTTCGATCCGGAGCTAGTCACGCGGGTGGCTCGCATGGTCGACACCGCTGAGTGGAAGCGCCGCCAGTACCCACCCGGGCCCAAGATCAGCTTCAAAGCGTTCGGCCGGGATCGGCGGCTGCCGATCACCAGTCGCTGGCGCGAGCACGAGATCGATGCCGCTGGTTAACGGCGCCCTGCCCGACGTCGACCGACTCGGGTGACAACGTTCACAGAGACAACCCACGGGCGCGCAGTGCACGATGGGGGCGTTCGTTCCACACCGAGAGCCCGGGGACCGGCACGCCGGCCTCGAGGAGAGAGTGGGTGCGAGATGCCCGAAACCCTCTACGGCGGAGTGCAAACCCGCCGCGTAACCATCCGCGATCTGCAGCGCGCGACGGACACCCACGAGCGATGGGCCATGCTCACGGCGTACGACTATTCGACGGCGCGGGTGTTCGACGAGGCTGGCGTGCCGGTTCTTCTCGTCGGTGACTCCGCCGCGAACGTCATCTACGGGTACGACACGACGCTGCCCGTGACCGTCGACGAATTACTGCCGCTGGTGCGCGGTGTCGTTCGGGGTACGAAGCGTGCGATGGTCGTCGCCGATATGCCGTTCGGGAGCTACCAGTCCTCGCCGGCTCAGGCGTTGGAGACCGCGGCCCGCTTCATGAAGGAGGGTGGGGCTCAGGCGGTGAAGCTCGAAGGCGGCCACCGCGTGCTGCCGCAGGTCGAGGTGCTCGTGAACGCAGGTGTGCCGGTCATGGCTCACCTCGGTCTGACCCCGCAGTCGGTCAACACGTTCGGCGGCTACCGGGTACAGGGTCGCGGCGAGGAGGGCGCGCATCGCTTGGTGCAAGACGCGAAGGCGATGCAACAGGCCGGCGCGTTCGCGGTGGTTCTCGAAGTTGTGCCGTCGGAGCTCGCCCGCGAGGTCAGCGCGCAGCTGCACATCCCAACGATCGGCATTGGCGCCGGACCCGACTGCGACGCCCAGGTACTGGTCTGGCAGGACATGGCCGGCCTGCGCACCGGCGAACACAAGCCCAAGTTCGTCAAGGAGTTCGCCGACATGGCCGGACTCCTGCGCGGCGCCGCGGAGGAGTTTGCCGCAGAAGTTCGCGCAGGTACCTACCCCGCCGACGAGCACGCATACCACTAGCGCGGAGCTATCACCTCACCGCACGTCGGTGTTCGCCCTGCCCGCGACGCACGCCCAAGCTGCCCGTTACCCCAGTCGGGCGGTCGGTGCGATCGCCGTTGCGGCAGATCAGCGACGCATCCGATCGGTTCGCTTCGTCGATCACGGCGCACAAAACTCGCCGGGGCACCGCCAGCTCGCTGCGTAACGCAGTGAAATCGAGCGGCGCACCGGCGAGCGGTGCGTGACCATATCGAGTCAGCGGATCGCGACCGGTCGCGTCGCGGAACGCGACACTCGCTAGCTGCTCGTGCGCTTGGCCGGAGCCCTCTTCGCGGGAGCCTTCTTCACTGGCTTCGTGGCTGCCGCCTTCGTCCTAGCGGAAGCCTTCTTCACTGCCTTGGTCGCTGAGGCCGCCTTCTTCGTGACGGTCTTCTTCACTGCCTTGGTCGCTGAGGCCGCCTTCTTCGTGACGGTCTTCTTTGCTGGCGCCTTCCTGGCGGGCGCCTTCCTGGCGGGCGCCTTCCTGGCCGGAGCCTTCTTGGCGGGAGCTTTCTTGGCCGGAGCCTTCTTCGCGGCTGTCTTAGTCGCTTTCTTCGCCGGCGCCTTGCGTCCGGGTGCGGTCATGCCGTGCCTCCTCAAGGGCAACAGTCGCAGAACATCGATGATCAGTGGACGATGCAATGAGCATCAACGTCAATACGCCACGCCGGATTTTTCTTTGCGCGCGTCGAGCCGGCCGAGGACAGCACGACGTCAGTCGTCGTCCTCCCAAGCAGAATCTTCTTCCTCGTAACGCTTTTCTCGATCGGAGATCATTTGTAGCGCGCCTGCTGCTTCTTCGGGAGTCTTGAACGGTCCGATGCGATTTTGACTATCCGTCTTCTCGAAAATCTCCACTCGATGGTGGTCCACGCAGTACCAGTACGTTCCATCGAGATCTTTAGCCATCGCCATCGCCCCTAGGTTTCAGCGTCGTCGACCAATCGTCGACGACGTTAGACCGCCACGACTCTTCACACGAGAGGCGGCGGACGAGTCGACCTGTAAGCCGGGTCCTGTTCTCGATGCTCGCTGCACCGAGTGGCGACCATCCATCTCGGCCTGCCGTCACCGGCAGGCTCTAGCGGTCCACCCGCAGGCATCGGGCGGGCCACCCTCAATCGCCTGCGCGGGTTCGTCCGGTTTCCCGCACGAGCCCTTCTCGACCTTGCTCCGGGTGGGGTTTGCCGAGCCGTTCCGGTCACCCGGAACGCTGGTGGTCTCTTACACCGCCGTTTCACCCTTACCGGTTCTCGTAAGAACCGGCGGTCTGTTTTCTGTGGCACTGTCCCGCGAGTCACCCCGGGTTGCCGTTGACAACCACCCTGCCCTATGGAGCCCGGACTTTCCTCGGCGAGAACGGTGAATACCGTCTCGACGCGGTCGCCCGGTCGGCTCGTCCGCCGCATTGGGAATCCTACGCGGGCAGTGTCCATGGCGTCGCTGGCTAGCCTCGGCACTGTGGCCGTCACCGACATCGGCCTGCTCTGCGCGGCAGGTCTCGTAGGTGGCTTCGTCAACGCGATAGCGGGCGGTGGGTCGCTCGTGCTGTTCCCTGCGCTCGTGGCGACTGGTGTAGGTAGCGTCGCCGCGAACGTCACTAATTCAGTCGCGTTGTGGCCGGGGTATGTCGGAACGCTCGTCGGTCTGGGGTCGCTCGTGCACGACCAGGCGAGTCGAGCGCGATCGCTGGCTCCGACGGCGGCTATCGCTGCGGCGGCGGGCTGCGCGCTCCTGCTGCTCACCCCGGAGCGAGCCTTTGACCTTGTGGTACCTGCGTTGGTCATCGCGGCTAGCCTGCTCGTCGCGGTCCAGCCTGCGATCACCCGTCGTCTGACGGCCCGCGACGGTCGACATCGCGAGCGTCCTCGCGCATTGCTCATAGCTGTTGCGGTCAGCTGCGTTTACGGCGGCTACTTCGGCGGCGGCCTCGGCGTGATCCTGCTTGCCGTCATCGGACTGACGCTGGCCGCGCCATTGCGTCAGACCAATGCGCTCAAGAGCATCATCTCGGTGATCGTCGCCACCGTGTCTCTCCTGGCCTTCGTCTTGTTCGCGCCAGTGCACTGGCTCGAAGTGGCCATAGCAGCGCCGAGCGCGCTGCTCGGTGGGATCCTCGGTGGCCGGTTCGCGCGACGGGTTGACGAGGGCCTGTTGCGCGTTGGCATCGTGGTCTTCGGCCTCCTCGTCGGAGGCTGGCTCACAGTACGGGCGATACGCGGGAGCTAGTGCCAGGTAGTCAGGTCCTGCCCAAGCCGTCGAGGTGACTGGTGTCATTGACCAGCCGGACTGACGAGGCACCGTCGGAGAAGTAATCGATGATCGACACCGACGCCGGATCGAGGTGAAACCGGAACAGCGCGCTCGTAGGAGCGTCGAGGGCAATTCGAAGCAACGCCTTGATCGGCGTGACATGCGTTACGACCACGGCTCGTCCGTCCGGGATTCTCGAGACGATCTCGTCCCGGGCGCGACGGACTCGGCGGGTGAGCTCGGCGATCGATTCACCCCCGGGTGGCGCGACGTCTGGTCTCGTCGACCATTGCACCAACTCGTCGGGCCATTGCCTGGCGACTTCGTCATATGTGAGGCCATCCCACGCGCCGAAGTCCAACTCAGTGAAGTCGTCCACGACCACAACGGCCAACCCCAACCGGTCGGCAATGGCGTCCGCGGTCTGCCGGGCGCGGGGTAACGGCGAACTTGCGACGAGACGGACCGCGGAGAACGTCGCGAGACGATCGGCAAGCTGCTTGGCCTGCTGCTCACCGAGGTCGCTCAACGGCAATGCGTTCACGCCGGAGAACCGATTCTCGACGTTGTGCGCTGTAGCACCGTGGCGAACGAGTATGAGCCGAGTGGCCGGACCGGTCGGGGGCGCCCACGCGCCTGCGGGTGCGGCCGACGAGCGAGCCGATCGTCCTGCGGTCGGCCCGCCCTCTGCCTCGTCCATCGCCTCGTTAGCGAGCCGGTCAGCATGCCGGTTCTGTGCGCGAGGGACCCATTCGAACGCCACTTCTGCGAACGAGTTCCGCAGCGCGGCCGCTTCGCGCGCGAGCGGACGCAACCGCTCATGCTTGACCTGCCATCGGCCGGACAGTTGTTCGACGACGAGCTTGGAATCCATGCGCACGATGACCGACGTCGCACCGAGCTCGGCTGCGGCTTGCAGCCCGGCAAGGAGGCCGCGATACTCCGCGACGTTGTTGGTATCGACGCCGATCGCCTCCTTGCGCTCGGCGAGTACGGCACCCGTGGCCGCGTCGCGCACGACAGCGCCGTAGCCAGCCGGCCCGGGATTCCCGCGTGATCCGCCGTCCGTCTCGACGATGACGCGCTCCGCCATGCTGTTCAGAGCCCGGATTCGGCTGTGCGCACGAGGATGCGGCGACAGTTGTCGCACCGGATGACGACGTCAGGCGCGGAGTGGCGGACGGTGGCGAGCTCATTGCCCGCTAACTCGATCCGGCAGCCCTCACACCGACGGTGCCGCAGGAGGGCAGCGCCTACCCCACCATTCGCGGCCCGGATGCGGTCATAGAGCTGAACGAGATCCGCTGGGAGTTCGGCGGCTATCGCTTGACGGTCCGCCGCATGTCGCCGCTCTTGCTCGTCGATCTCGGTCCAAGCGGCATCCCGCGCGTCTTCGAGCTTCTCCCGTTCGGCGTCGAGGTCGGCTCGACGAGTCGCGACCGACTGCAGCTTCGAGGCAAGGTTTTCCCGCTGCTCCATCATGTCCAGCACGTCATCCTCGAGAGACGTCTGACGTCGGGCAAGTGTCGCGATCTCATGCTGCAGGCTCTCGAGCTCCTTGGCCGGCAGTCCTCCGCCGGTGAGCCGTCGCTCGTCGCGCGCCGTCCGCGCTCGGACGTTGTCTACTTCGGCTTCGAGCCGGCGCTGATCCGCATCGACATCGGCTAGCCGAGTCTCCAGCTCAGCTGCTTCCGTGCGCGAGCACCTCGGTGCGCCGAGTGTTATCGGCGAGCGCTGCCAGCTCCGGAAGTGTGCTGCGCCGGTGGGCCAGCTGGGCAAGCGCCGTATCGGCAGCCTGTAGGTCGAGCAGCCGCAGTTGAGCGGCGGGGTCGGCGTTCACAGTCAGGTCAGGCTCGATCCGGGTGATGGGGCATGGAGCGTCCACGGATCGGTGATCTCCGCGGATACCGTCACCTTAAGACCCTCTTCCGCGAATCGCGTGCGCAGGCGGGCGGCGACGGCGGAGAGCCAAGGTGCCTCGGTCGCCCAGTGCGCGGCATCGACCAGGCCCATCGCGTCGGCGCCGCGCTCACTCACCGCCTCGACGGCCGGATGATGTCGAAGGTCGGCCGTGAGATACGCATCGGCTCCGGCGGCACGCGCCGCCTCGACGAGGGAGCCGCCGGATCCGCCGCACACGGCGACTGTCCGCACCGATCGATCGGGATCGCCCGATGCCCGCAGCCCCCACCTCGTCGGAGGCAAGGCACGCGCTGCGAGATCGACGAATCCGCGCAACGTCGTGGGTGACGGCAGCTCGCCCACCCGGCCGATGCCGATCGACGCCGCCGGTTCGGGCAGCCGGGCATAGAGATCGAACGCTGGCTCCTCGTACGGGTGCGCCGCCCGCAACGCATGCAGAACGTCGTCCCGTAGACCTCGCGGCACGACCATCTCGACCCGTGCCTCTGCGACCTCGGACACCGCTCCGACCTGGCCGGTGAATGGGGCGGCGCCCGCCTCGGGCCGGAAGGTCCCGATGCCAGTAGCACTCCATGCGCACCGCTCATAGTTTCCGATGCGCCCGGCCCCGGCCGCGGCAAGTGCGTCGATGACTGGCGCAAGATCCGGCAACGGTACGAACACCACGAGCTTGTCGTCCGGGTCCAGCACCTGCGGATCCAAGGGCCGCAGCTTGCCAAGCCCGAGCAGGTCGCCGAGCGCGTCCGACACTCCTGGATTGGCGACGTCGGCGTTCGTATGAGCGACGTAGTGCGCGATCCCGGCGCGAATCATCCGATGGACCAACGCCCCTTTCGGGTCGTCGGCCGGGACGCCGTGCACTGGGGTCAGCAGGAGCGGGTGATGTGAGACAAGCAGCTGGGCACCGACTCTGATCGCCTCGGCGACTGTGGCCGGGACCGCATCGACGGCAAGCAACACGTGGTCGACGTGATCGTCCGGGTCGCCGCACACGAGTCCAACGGCGTCCCACGACTCCGCTCGGCGTGGGTCGTACCAGTGCTCGAGCGCCATTCTGAGCTCAGCAAGCCGGGGCACAGCAATGACGCTACCGGCCGGATATTCTTGATCAATGGCGTCGCCCGCCGGCTGGCGCGTTCTTCCCAAGCGGCCCCGTGCCGTGTTGGCGACATTCCCATTCACGCTCGGCGCATTCGCCGTCATCGTGTTGGTTGGCCTGATCTCCGGCACATTGTGGGATGCGCTACGCGACCGGCGCTTACTGCACAGCGTCGCCTACGGAGTGCCGGCCCTCGAGCACGGGCGATGGTGGACACCAGTCACCGGGTCCGTGTATGCCCTGCAACCGTCGGGCTACGTCGCCGCGCTCTTGGTGTTCGTGATCCTCGTCGGCTTCGCGGAATGGCGCCTGGGCACTCGAACGACCGCCATCGCTACCATCGCGATCCAGCTCGTCGTGGTGATAGTCACTCAGCACTCTGCTCATCCCGCTCCGCGCGACCGGTTGGAACTGGGCGGTCGATCTTGCCCGTCGGGAGCTGACGGGGTTTCTGCCGGGTGCGTTCGGCGCGTTCGCCGCAGCCACGGTCACGCTGCGCGCGCCGTGGCGCTCGCGCATTCGGGTCGTGCTGCTCGGCTACGTCGTGCTGTTGACGCTCTATCGTGGCGCCCCGCGCGACGTCGAACAGCTACTGGCCGTCGGTCTTGGACTGTTGCTCGGACCGGTCCTCGAGAACCGGGCACCGGCCTTCGCCCGTCCTCGAATGAGCCGACATGAATGGCGGATGGCCGCCGCGTTCGTCTTCGCGGTATCGGCAGCGATTCGCCTGGTCCTGATCATCGCGCCCAGCAGCGCGGCCCCGTTACGTCCCCAGGTCGGCCAAGGGTTCGACTGGACGGACCTGGTATTCGGCGTACTGCTGCCGCTGGTGCTCGCCGAAGGGCTACGTCGCGGACGACGGCTTGCCTGGCAGGTGGCCATGGTCGTCACCGTCATCGAGTGCCTCGCCCTGCTCGGCGTCGTCACCGTCATCGCCGGGGTCATCATCACCGGCACTACCGACACGCGATACGACATCGACTCGCTCGGCGCATCGATCGCTGACGCACTGCTGTGGCTGACCCAGCTGGGCGTTCTGTGGCTTGGTCGCCGGGCGTTCCGCGCGACGCCGCGGCGCGACCGGCGACATGCTGCAACGGCACGCCCGCGGCGCGGAGCGACGTGGCAGCACGTGCTGCGCGAGGTTGGTGGTGGCCGGCTGTCCTGGATGACCACCTGGGAGGCCAACGAGTGGTACGTCGAGCCGGACCGCCGGGGATACGTCGCCTACCAGACGCACGCCGGTGTGGCCGTGGGGCTGTGTGATCCCGTGGCCATCGACGCGGCCGGACGTCGCGCGATGGGGTTGGCATTCATCGACCACATCCAGGGCCGTGGGCTGCTTCCCTGCTTGTTCTCGGTGACGGGCGAGGTGTGCGAGTGGGCGCGGCTCGACGGTTGGCGCACCGTCGAGGTCGCGGTCGAGGCGGTGATCGATCTGCCCGATCTGCAGTTCAAAGGCAAGGCCTGGCAGGACGTGCGCTCAGCGCTCAATCGCGCGACGAAGGAAGGGGTGACATTCGAACTCGGCGTGTTGCACGACATGCCAGCAAAACGCCTTGCGCAGGTGCGGACGATCTCCGAGCAGTGGGTCGGGGACAAGGGCCTGCCGGAAATGGGATTCACTCTGGGTGGGGTGGACGAGGCGCTCGATCCCGCGGTCCGAGTCGGCCTTGCCGTCGACGGCCAGGGCACCGTGCACGGCGTGACCTCGTGGCTGCCCATCTATGGCCCCGGCGCGACCATCCGGGGCTGGACGCTCGATGTCATGCGCCGACTACCGGACGGCTTCCGCCCGGTTATGGAATTCTTGATCGCGTCATCGTGCGTGGCCTTCCGAGAGGAGGGGGCGTTGCTCGTGTCGCTATCCGGCGCCCCTCTCGCTGGCGACCCGTCCACCAACCCGAACGCGAACGCGGTGGATGCGCTGCTCGGATGGCTCGGCGAGCAACTGGAACCGCTGTACGGCTTTCGGTCCCTCGACCGGTTCAAGTCGAAGTTCTTCCCTCGGCACGAGCCGCTGTACCTTGCTTATCCCGACGAGGCCGCGCTGCCGCGCATCGGGCTCGCCCTTACTCGCGCCTACCTGCCCGACGCAAGCTTCGTCGACCTTGCCGCCGCTGGGTTGCGTTCGCGCGCAACCGCAGCACACTGACCGACGCCGAGAGCAGCGGCATGGGTCGCGGCCCGGACTACGGGGACGGGAGGAGACTCAGGTCGATGCGGCAGGGTTTTGGGCCGACCAGGTCGGACAGATAGTCGCTTTCCGGCAGATCAGTGTCGGCGGCAGGGATACGAAGTACCAGGGTTTCGGCGGTATTCGGGTCGAGCCCGAACAGGTCCAGGGCGCGAAGTCGTACGGTCGCGATGCGGCTCGACGGTGGGGCTTGCACTGTCTGGGTCGCGTCGCCATAGCTGACATGAGCGTCGATCCAGCGGCACGGATGGCGGTGAATATCGTAATGATGATGGTGCTTGCCGCGTCCGCCGATGGCCTGCGCGAGGGTGAGGTTGACGTCGATGGGTTCGTCATCGTCGTCTACGAAGATCAAGTCGTCGGCCACGGTAATGATGTCGCGAATGCGCGCATCGTCATCGAAGACCTCGAAGGCTTCGACACTGTGGCGGGGGCGATGCAGGTGGAGAAGCACGGACCGGCGCGGCTGCTCAGGTTGGGGACTCGAAGCCGGAGTTCGGAGATCAGGAGCGTCGTTCGCCGGGTTGTGCGAACTGGGCATTCTTGAGAGCCTTTCTGTGCTGGTCGAGATACCGGCGTTGACGGCCTCCGCCCCGGCCAAGGGATAAAGCGGGGGCCGTCGCTTGCGCGTTGTTACTACGCGAGTCGAGTGAGTGATTGCTCGTTCAGATCTTCAGGTGCCCCCTTCCGTACGCAGCACCTCGGCCACTAGGAACTGAGGTTCAGGCGAAGGCTGCGTAGGAGCTCTTCTGCTTCAGCTACTCGTTGGACGACGTCAGCGTCTCCTCGAAGCTTCTCCAGCTCGGTCCATGGCACGTCTCGGATCGTCTTCATGGCAACGTCCAGTTGGTCGATCAGACCATTTGCCGGTTTGGCCGCGCCGGCGACGCGGAGCATCGCGGAATCGATCGTCGCGTCGTCGTCGGTGAAGTGTGCGCGTGCGACTGGATCTCGAAGTATGACCCGGAGCTTGCGAAGATCCTTCGAGTTCGTGATCTGTTGTCGAGCTACTTTCTTGACCACGGCATCAACGATGGACGGCGTCAGCAGAGACTTGTTCACCCCCGTGAGCTCACGAGCCCACGTGATCGCGGACGCTGGATCACGCAGATTCGTGAAGCGTTGCGACAGCTCGAATACCTGCACGAGCTTGTCCAACTCGCGGACTGTTGTGCCGAGGATGTTGGCCGCGCTTGCCCGGCCCACTAGCTCGACCAGGCGGTAGGCGACCATCTCCTTTTCCTTCGCGTCCCATTCCTTTCGCTGCCGGTGGATATAAATCCAGGCGCGCAACCGCTCCTCGTCGGTGAGCGTGCGGTCGGTGATCTCGACCGGAACCTGAGAAAACTGGGCCTTCCCCTCCTCGACCAGCGCGATGGAGTTCGTCCAACGCCGCTCGCCGTCGATGATCCGGTACTGATCGGCCCGGTCGGGATGCGGCTCGACCAACAGCGGCTCGAATAGTCCCTCGTTCGCCTCTATTTGCCGCTGCAGTTCATCGTCCTGTTTTGGTCCGAGCCGCGGCTGCCGCTCATTGGGCACCAGCTCGGCCACGTCGAGACGGGACCGGCGGGTACGGATGACGGTGCCACCGAGCCGCCGTTCTTGAAACGCCGCTATCTTCGTGGATCGGCGATGCCGGTCCGGTCCAGGCTGGCTCATGTCGCCTCCTCTTCCGGCTGACCGGAAAGCGTCGTCACGATGAGTTCGATCTCAGTGACGAGCGTTCCTCTCGCTTGCTGGATCTCGCGGATCAATTGACCCCGCTGTTTCCAAGTGGCCGTATGCGCCCGATGCTCCTTGACGTCGAGGTCGAGAAGCTTGTCGGAGACGGTTCCGATCTGCTCAAGGAGCACCGAACAGCGATCCGAGGTGATGAAGTCGTAGAGCCTCATCGTGTTCTCAGCCCGGGCCTCGTCACTGAGGCGGGCCGTCGCCAGCTGCACGACGTGTTTGCGGATCACCTGCGCAAGCGCAACCACGCGCGCGGGATTCGCGATGATCACTCCGTCCTGGATGGAGAGCTGCGCCTGTCCGGCCGGAAACACGCGGGTGACCAGCACAGCGTGATCGGCCTTTGCGGCGATCTTGTCATCCAGCAGACGGCTGACATAGCTATGTCGCCATGCTCCCCGGTTTCTTGAGTCATAGACGATATGCCCACACTCTCGACCATTCTCGATAACGGTGTGAACGAGATCGGCGCCAGGCTGCCCCGTCTTGACCCTGACGATCGTGTCGGCCGGAAACTCTTCCCGCAGCTGTTCGTACAGGTCGAGCTCGGCGCCTTCACCGAGCTCGCTCGCCGCATTTTGTGCGACCTGACGCTGCAGCTGTATGAGCCTGGTCTCGAGCTTCTGGCGGTCTACGAACGCCTTGGATTTCTCAGCATTGATCGCCTCGAGCGTTGCTTTCTCCAGCGCGTCGCGCTGCTCCCGCAACCGGGCTTTGAGAACGCTGTCGTCAAGCGCTCGTTGATCGGCCAGCCGCTGGTCCGCGTCTGCTCGAAGGCGGGCAGTCTCCGCGTTGGCCGCCGCGAGCGCAGTCCGCGACTTCGTCCGCTCGTCGTCTCGAGCCGCGCGGACCAGCGACTGAACCTGCTTGTTGGCCGCTTTGACTGCTGCATCGGCCTTGCGCCGAGCTTCGGCCGCCTGCGCCTCGAAGAGCTTATTGGCCTTTTTGATCTGTAGCTCTGCGGCCGCCTGCACCTGGGCCAGGACCGCGTCTTGCTCGTCGCGAAGACGACGCTCGAGGTCACGGGTCCGCGCCCGCTCATTCGCCCGGATTCGGGCTTTGATGTCGATGAACTTCTCGTGGGGGATCGGCTGTCCACACCACGGACAGGTGTCCTCCATCGTCGCCGGGTGGCTCATCTCACTGGCGGGTAGAGTCGCCATAGATACTCCTAATAGGTCCTAACGACTCCTAGCTTTCACAGAGCGGCCACGTATGTCAAGCGAATCCCAACGGGTCCCGGCAGAGTGACTGACTAAAGACAGAGCGCCCGCAATGGGAGGGAAGATGCGGGCGCTCTGCGCGTCGGGAGCCTACTACAATCTTGTAGGACGACAGGTGCGGCGTGCGCGCCTACCGGTGAACAAACGCCCCGCACCTTCGTCGGCGCGGGGCGTTCTCTGTTCGGTCGGCGCGAACTGTTGCGGGGTCGTTTCACGTCTGCCCGGCCAACCGCGGAGAGCCTAGCGTCACGACCCGTGGCCAGTCCACTCCTGACGGTCATACAGATGCGGAGACCGCGCTGCCCCAGCTCCGGCCGCCGGCCTCCGGCACCGCTCTGCTGGGCTTCCTCATGGCGGCGGCTGACGCGCACACGCGAGGCCGTCGATGATGGGGACCACGACGAGCAGGTCGCCCGGCCTCAGGTAATTGTGATGGGGGCCAACACCTACCGCGTGCTGGCGGAGGTCGCCGCCTCCGGGTCGGATGCGAACGGTTCCGCCACGACCGAACTGCCCAAGGTGGTGTTTTCTCGGTCGCTACAAGCACAGTTGACGTGGGCCAACACGACGCTTGTCGCTAAAGACGTCGCGACCGCTGTCCCGGCCATGAAACGTCAACCCGGTGACCTACTCCGGGCCCAGGCGCAACCGATTGTCGGCGCTCAGACTCCTCAGCCGAATGTTAGGGGCGCCAGGCGACGTCCGACCCGATGACGACTAGGACGCCGCTCCGACGAGGAGCTCTAGCTTGTCTGCGAGCACACTCACCGGAAGTCGCCCGTCGAGTTCGAGGCTCGCACTGCGTCTCAAAGCTGGCTCAACCTCGTTGAGATACCGCCGGATCTCGTCCCGCTGTTCAGGCGTCTTGCCATACGGGTTGTTCGATCTGTGAACGACTCGCTCGATCAATACATCGAACGGCGCGCTCAATAGGACGACGTGCCCGAAGCGAGCGTAGAAGTTGACCTGATTCGACACCGTCCCCGACACGACGACGTCGGGATGATCGTCAAGAAGCCGGGTCATCCGGGGCTCATCCCACCTGCCATCCGGAAGTTTCCACTGGTCGTAGTCGGTGTCGACGGCAAGATGACCGCGACGCCGTAGCTCATCGAGCAAGGTCGTCTTGCCCGCGCCGGACATCCCAGTCACAAGAACGCGAGGCACGGTCAGCACGCCATCCGGTCGAGGGCCTCGCCTCAATGAAGATTGGTCACGACAAAGTTCTTCAGAATGATCATCGCGATACCAAGGCCGCCCGCGATCATCGTGACGATCACCAACTGCGCGCCACGCAATTCCGCCGCACGACCGGCAGACCAGCCATGAAATACCAGCACAACCACCGCCACCGCGAGCGCAATGTTGGCCGCCGCTGTCGGTGACGCTCCGAACAGGCGACTGACAACGAGCGCTAGAACCGGAAGGTATGCGGCCGAGACCATCGTCCAGGTACTCGCCATCCCGTCCCGGATTCGTGGCCATAAAGGCAAATGGGCATGCAGGGCCTGCTCGCCGAGGATCTCGGAGTACAGTTCCGCCACCCAATAAACGATCAAGGTGACCAGGACCGCCACGGCCAAAGCCAGCGTGGGCAAGCGGCTGCCCGCCGAAGCCAGCACAGCCGCTGTTATGACAGTGCCGTATATGCCCGCCGCCCTGCGGCGTGCGGCGCCCGGGGTTCCGGCAGCGGCAGACTCTCCGGGTGTGAAACCTACCTGCTCTGAACTCGCGTTCACCGCTCCTCCGCCCCGACAGCGCCGAGCCGAGCGTATAGCGCCGCGCGGAAATCGTTGCGCGTTCACCAGGAGCTGCGCCCTGCCCGGATGTGCCCGCGCGGATCACACGGCTGAGATTGGGGAAGGCTTCCTAATCAACTTTTGTCCGCCGGGCTTGAGGATTGGTGGGCGCTACTGGGATCGAACCAGTGACCGCTCGGGTCTAAGCCTGTTTCATCGAATATTGGCTGAAGTTGATTGATCATGGAAAAGGCCCAGAAGGCCGGTACTTACTGGGGCACAGGCGTTGGTTGCCGCTAGCCGTCGATGGTCGTTTGTGGACCTGTTGCGGACTTCTTGCGGACTCGTCGCGGACTGCCGAAGATCCACTTCCGATGCGCGCTCGACGAAGGTCAGATCGTCGACCAACCGCACCAGGATGCGGGCCAGCCGCAGCGCCTCACCACGGCTCAGACTGACCCGCTGCACTGGCTGCTGGCTGTCGATAGGCCACGTCCCCACCACCACGCGGGCCGGTGCCGGCGCTGCGGCCTCGCGCGGTTTACCGAGCAGACGGGCGCGCTGGGTGGTCGGAGCGCGACGCGGCGATATCCTGCTTGTGCTTAACCGAAGCCGGACTTCGGCTGGCACCTCAGGCAGCGCCTAAAGTTTCGCCATTGAGAGGCAGTCGGTGGCGAAGGTGTCTGCCGCGATTTCCAGGCCGCTACGGTGCCCTGCCATCGTGCCCGCTTCACGCGGGCCGGCACGACATATAGATACTCGACGATCGACATCACCAGCCGTGACAGCTCGTCGGCCTCCTGCCGGGAAATCGGCTCAAGTTCATCGGAATGCGCCCCTACCGCGTAATCACCAAGATCAGAGTGGGCACAAAATTGGGCACCGATTTCGGCGCGCCTTCGCGTCTGACGCTCGAACCTACCAAGTTGAGCCGGGCGGCGGACCCAACTGCCGGCACTCGTGCGCGGCCCACCGCTGGGGCAGCGCGACCAGCGAGCCGACCTTGGGCATGCCGGCGCGGTACATCCGGACATCACGCGACGCTGTCTCGCTGTGCGACGCGTAGCCGTCGGGGTAGCGCTCACCGGAGTGGATGACGACTATCTCGGAGCCCTCGGGCACCGTCTGCCACGGGGACTCGCCCTCGACCTGCCAGCGCCCGACGTTCGGGGTCGTGCCGATGCGCTCGTGCCGGCAGACCACGACCAGCCCGCGGGACTCCAGCGCGTCCAGAGCATGCCGCACCTGCCGCGCGGAGCGTCCGGTCCGCTCGACGAGCTGGGCGACCGTGAGCGCCCACACTTCCGCGCCCTCGCCCATCGTCTCCTCCAGCGAGGTCAGGATGGCGCGCTGGAGGAGTCCGAGTCCGCGCCCCACGCGCCTAACTGTACTGCGCTCGAGTGGCCGAACGGTACACTTAGCCCTTACCGCCGAGCACGCCTGACAGGGTGCGCCCGGCGGACGCCATCGCTACCGGGTCAGGGTGCGAGTAGATCGGCTCTCATGATCGTTTCGTCGTGGCCATGCCACGCCGCCACCACGTCATCGCTGACACCCGCGGCGCCAAGCGCCGTCACGCTGCTATGGCAAGCGCTGTGCGAGGTGACCACGGGCCCGCCTCCCGTCTGGCAGTGCGTCCGCCCCATGTCCGACCAGCGCTCGCGACGTTGCGGCGTGCCGTTCTCATCGACCGCGAGGAATCCCGATCCGATGTGTTCGAATCCGAGCGCCGCGCCTTTGCTCCGCTCTGAAAGTCGAGACCAGCGCCACCACGTCACCGCTGTCGCGCACAGTCGTCGACAACCGCGCTCTCTTGCTGGCCCTCGTGTTCGCGCTTGTCTCATTGCTCCGCCACAAAAGGGGCACTCTGTAAGCGAACCAATTTGTTTAGCGCGGCAGGTCTATCGAGGGCGGGAAGAACCTATAGAACCTTGTCCCGCCTCTGCCTGCTCATATCAACAGGCTGAAGTCGGCGGCAACAAGAAAGCCGGCAGCACATGGTCGGCCACTTGTACAGGTCCGTAAATCAGTCGCAGGCAAACAAACCGCGCCAGCGCCAGCAAACCCCGGCCGGGCGAGCAACGCTACGCGAGCGCACCAAGGTCGAGCACGCCTTCGCCCCCGTCGGGCACTGGCAAGGCCGCCGCGCCTGCTACCGCGGCAACCGCAAGAACCCGTTCGACCTACGGGCGCCGTGGTCCACAACCTCCACGTCATCGCCCGCTAGCCCACCGCCGACGACTACCAGCTGGCTGTCTGACGACTACTTGACCGGCGCTCTAAACAGCCTGTCACGCCGTCCTACGCGCTAGCCGGACGTTTGACTGGTCAATGGTCTTCCTCGCGGCCGGGCCGAATAGTGCGGCGCTGCGTCGTTGGCCGGCACTAGCCGCGGAGGGTTGCGGGCACCGTTTACTGATCGCTTACCCCTTCTGCGGCGTGGAAGGCCTCGAGTGCCTCGCCGGGGGTGTCGTAGTAGGCGTTGGGGCCGAGGGCTGCGCTGATGCCGTAGCGGTCGAGCTGCTTGCGCACCGGGCCGAGGACTGTGGTAACGACGAAGCGGACGTGGCGTTGGTGAACGTGTTCGATGATCCTGGTGAGGACCGCGGATGCGGTGTAGTCGATGTCTCCGATCGCTGCGCAGTCGAGAACGATCCATCGCAGCGGGCCGCCGTGGCCGACCAGGGCGGTGACGTCGTCGAGGAGCCTGGAAGCGTTGGCGTAGTAGAGGCTGGTGCCGAACCGGTAGACGACCAGCCCTGCCTCGGTGCGGGCGCCGGGCGCTACCGGGGCAGCCTGCCAGTGCCCGGCCGGTGACTTGACTAGGACGCCGTTGCGTGGGTTGTAGCTGTGGCGCAGGTGGTCGATGACCGAGGCGATGACGGCGAGCAGGATGCCGTACTCGACGCCCAGCACCACCACCGCGGCCGTCGTGAGCAGGGCAACGGCGAACTCGTGGCGCCGGGCGGCCAGGATGCGCCGCATCCCGCTGACATCGATGAGTCCGATCGCAATGAGGAAAACCACCGCCGCCAGCGCGGCCTCCGGCAGGTAGGCGAGCGGCCCGGTGAGCAGCAAAAGGACAATGAGAACCACCGCGGCGGTGGTGAGCTGGGCCAGCTGGCTGCGCCCGCCCGCGCTGTCGACGATCTGCACCTTGGTCGGGCTACCGTTGACGACGAACGTACCGGACAACGCGGCGACAGTATTGGCTGCGCCCAAGCCGACCAGGTCGGTGTCTTCGCTGAACGCCTCCTCATACTTCACGGCGTAGGCACGCGAGGTGGCCGCGCTCTGTGCCAGGATGACCACGAACATCGCTGCCGCGGCGCCGAGCAACGCGGCGGCGTCCTGCCCGCCCAGGGCCGGCAGCCCCAGGCTCGGAAGCCCGCGCGGGACCGGCCCGACCACGGCCACGCCGTGGCTGGCCAGATCCGCGGCCCGGCTCACGCCGATCGCGATGATCACCGCGATCAGCGGCCCCGGGATCCTGCGTGCAATCTTGCGTGCCGCAAGCACGACCAGGATGACCCCGGCCGACACTGCCACGTCTGCCGCTTTTATGTGCGGGAGCGCGCGCACCGTGTCCACGAGCCTGGCCGGGGTCTGCTTGCCCGCCGCGGTTATCCCGAGCATGTCAGGCAGCTGGCCGGCAGCCACCTGAATACCGACGCCAGTGAGGAACCCGACCAGCACGGTGCGGGAAAGGAAATTCGCCAGGAACCCTAGCCTGGCCAGCCGGGCAAGCAGCAGCATCGCCCCGGCCAGCAGGGCCGCGAGCCCGGCCAGCCGGACGTATCGCTCCGAACCGGCCACCGCGAGACCGGTAAGCGCAGCGGCGAGTATGACCGCAGTAGCGGAATCCGCGGCCACCACGAGGTGACGCGACGACCCCAGGATCGCGAACACGGCCATCGGCAGCAGCATCGTGTACAGGCCGGTCACCACCGGCATCCCGGCGATCTTCGCGTACCCGAGAACCTCGGGAATGCCCAAGGCAGCCAGCGTCATGCCAGCGAGCACGTCCGCGGGTACCTGGGACCGGTCGATCGGCAGCAACCCCCGCATCGCGGGCAGCGCCCGCAGCCAGCCTTGCTGGCGCCCCCCACGCGAGCCCGGCACGTCTCACCACCGCCCGTTCCCTGCGGTTTCGGATTCGTTCATCATCCCGCCGCCAGGCGTTTCGTGCGGTGACAGCAGCCCGCGGATCCTGCCCGCCGCCCGCCTCCATGACGGTGGAACCGTGGAGGCCGACACCGTCGAAGGAGCTGGGGGAACTCCTCCGCAACGACTACCCGAGCGGCCTCGCCGCGCCGAACTCGAAGATCATCGGACCGTACGACCCGATGCGATCCGCAGCCTGAAGGACGAGGTCGGTTTGGCCTCGGTCTGTTGATGGGCGTCGTGCGCCGAGGGGTTTGTTGGAGGTCATCGGATGGGTGGGTCGGTTCGGCTGCGGGTTCTATCGGGTGGCAGCTCGTCTGGACTCGCCCCGCCATCAGACCTTGCGCGCGGCAATCGATTGGAGCTACGCGCTGCTCGGCGACCAGGAAAGTCCGTCCTGCAGCTCCGCCTGGCAGACCGACATCACCGAGGCGCATATCGAGGGACCGATTGAACCGGGCGTCTCTTTCAGCTTGGAGCAGTTTCGGCTTCCCCGTGACCTCCACCGTGTACGAGGTGACTGACCACGAGCGCGTGCTGTGGGGCGGGACCGCCAGCGGCATTACCGGTATTCACGAATGGATCTTCGAGGCGCCCGCACCCGGCGTGCATGTCGTCACTAACGAGTCCTTCAGCGGAGACCCCGTCGACGCGGACCGGGAGAACATGCAACAGATGCTGGACGCGTCGCTTGTGGCCTGGCTGACTCATCTGAAGCGTGCGGCTGAAGACGATCCGGGCAAGGCCCTGTAGGGCGTGGTCGTCAACGCACGCTAGTGCCCCCGGCGGGCGCGCATCCCGTAACGAGACGGCCAGCGAAGCGAGCCTGTGATTGGCAGCGGACCGCTCCGGTTGCGGCGCAGCGACCGCCGTCCCGACCTTCAGCCAGCCGAGACGGGCCGTGCTGCTATTAGACGATGAATAGTGCGGTCGCGAGGAACTGGCAGGTGGCGGCGGCGCAGACGAAGCCGTGGAAGACCTCGTGATATCCGAACACAGTCGGGATGGGGTCTGGGCGGCGGCGGTAGTAGACGAGCGCGCCGACGGTGTACAGCACACCGCCGGTGGTCAGCAGCACCACCGGTTCCGCCCCGAAGCGGATCCATACGGCGGGCAGCGCGAGCCCGGCCATCCAGCCGAGCCCGAGGTAGATGCCGCCGACCAGCCGTGGTGGGGCATTCAACCAGAACACGCGGCAGGCCGCGGCGGTCAGGGCGAGCGCCCACAGCACGGACAGCCCGGTCACGCCGGTGCGGCCGGTGACGGCGAGCAGGAAGGCGGGCGTCGCGGAGCCGGCGATGAGCAGCAGGATCATCACCTGGTCGGCGCGTTGCAGCCTGCGCCGGACCACCGGCCGCCACCTGCCGCGATGGTAGAGCGCGCTGACCCCGAACAGTCCGCTGAGGGTGGCGGCGTAGATCGCCGCGGCGAAGGTCTCCGTCGCACCATGCGCGGCCGCGATCAGCACCGTGCCCACGACGAGCGATATCGCAAAGAACAGCAGGTGCGTCCACCCGCGCAGCGTCGGCGCGGTGTAGTACACATTCCGGTCCCGGTCATACAACGGCACGCCAGTCGCCAGGCCACCCGCACTCGACCCGGCCTTGTCCGTCGAGGCGGCCGGACTACCCAACGTCGCCCCACGGAACCGACCGACAGCCTGCAACCGCGGAGCGCGCCAGCGTCCTCACCCGTCACACCTTAAAGAGCCGGACAGGCGGCTGCAGCGCCTACCCCGACCCGAAGCGCCCCCGCGACCCACCGGCGAACCCCAGCGACGGCAATGGGTAACCCCCACCGAGTCGGCAGGGTCCGACTCGGATAAATGGCAGCACCTTGGCCGGAGTTGGTACCCAACGTCCAGAGTCGCGACCGAGCGCAAGAGCGATCGGCAGTTGTTCGCTTTATAAGTACCGCTGAGAGTTTGAGGGGGCGAGGGTGTCGGCTTCATGAGAAAGGGGACGGAACGGCCGACCGCGAGCAGACTGGTCGTAGCGATGGAACGGTCTGCTGATAGCGGAAGGGCGGTAATCATGGACGTGTACCTCATATCGCCCAACGGCCTGGAGGTCCATGCAGCGGACGAGTTGAGTCAGCTGCTGGACAAGCCGGATGCGTTGATCTGGGTGGACATTGGGCGGTGCACCGGGCAGGACACCGGGGTGCTCTCGGAGGTATTCGGGTTCCATGAGATCGCGGTGCGCGACTGCGTGGAACGCAATCACGTCTCGAAGATCCACGTGTATGACGATCACGTGTTCACCGTGCTGCACGCGCCCGAGATAGGCACCGGCGGTCACGTGCATTACGTCGAACTGGATCAGTTCCTCGGCCGCAACTACCTGGTCACGGTGCACGGACCGCTCAACCCGGCGGTCAACCCCGAGGTCGCGTTCCTGGACACCCGAGCCGTGTTGCAGCGGCTGCACAGCGGTCATCTGCAGGTGCGCTCGCCGTTCGAATTGTCCTCGGCGATCATCGCCTCGCTCACCCGCCGCGAGATCGAACTCATCGCCGGCCTGGCCAAGGAGTCCGGCCGTCTGGAACAGCGGGTCACGCTGGCCGAGGTGACCGACGACCCCGAGCAGTTCCTCGAAGAACTGTTCAAGGTCTGGTACGAGCTGCTCGCGATCCGCACCATCGCCGTGCACAGCACCGCAACCTACGATCGGATGGCCAAGCTGGCCCGGTCCCTGCCGGAGGCCGAGAAGCCGCTGGTCGCCGACATCGCCGACCGCTTCGAGCAGGTGAGCAGCATGGCCGACGGGCAACGAGAATTCCTACACGGAGTCATCGAGTTCTTCCAAACCCGCACCAGCACCCACATGACCCTCGCCGCCGAGGAGCTCGCCGCGGTGGCCGTTCAACAGAACGACGACATGCGCAAGATCACCGCCTGGGTGGCGATAGTGGCCGTGCCCACCGCCGTCACCGGCTTCTTCGGCCAGAATGTGCCCTACCCCGGCTTCGGCGAAACCTCAGGCTTCGTGGTCTCCATTCTGATCATGCTGATCATCGCCGTCAGCCTGTACATCGTGTTCAAACGCAAGAAATGGCTTTGAGTCCACGCCTGCAGACCCCGGCGATACAGACCGCTCAACCCCAGCGCCTGGTGACCGCCATCTCCCAACGCTGCGACCTGGCACAGTGAGCGTGGCCCAGTAGGCGAGGATCGCCCCTTACGGGACGACCGACGCCGGCTACGGGCCGCGCACGACAACCGCCGGCCAGCGTCCGCCGGCCACACATAACGACGCCGTCGCGGACCTGCGGCAATCACTTTCCTGATCGGAGTTATGCATGAGTCATTCGGCAGCAGTCTCGGAGGTCGGAGCCGTCGAGCGAGAGATGGTCACGATGACGCACTTGATCTTCATGGGTACACAACGGGTACACACGAGCCTCGCAAGCGGCCGATCAGGACCAACGCTGACAGTCACACGGAGCCCGTGAATTCGGGACTCCCGTTGATTGCCAACGCCGATCAACGACCGATGATGCGCCCTCCGGAGGCGGGCCGGGGCATGCGGACTTCTCACGCGGCATCCTCGTCAGGGGTCGAGCCTACGATCTATCGAGCGCGGTCCTGCCGTCGGAAAGCGTCGACCCATCCGCAGGCGGGTGAGAGATCCGAGAATCACGACAGACGGACTGAGATTCGAGCGGGCTCAGGTGATCACATGGCCAACATCCAGAAGCGTCCCAACGGCACGTGGCGAGCGCGGTACCGCGACAGCGCCGGCAAGGAACACGCCCGCCATTTCGCGCGGAGGGTCGATGCGCAGGCGTGGCTCGACGGTGTGACAACGGCCGTGCAGACAGGCGCCTACGTCGATCCGGTGCGCGCCCGAAAGACGGTCGGCGAACTGTCCGAGCAGTGGCTCGTCGGCAAGGTGACCTCAAGCCCTCGACACAGGCGTTGTACGAGTCGATCATCAGCGCCCACATTCTCCCGCGCTGGCGCGAGGTTCCGCTCACCCGCGTCGAGCACGGCGATGTCCAGATGTGGGTCGCTGGACTCGTGGCGTCAGGCCGGTCACCGAGTCACGTCCGGGACCTCGTCGGCGTCTTGTCGGGAGTTCTCGGGCTCGCCGTGCGTGACAGGCGGCTGCCGTCGAACCCGGCACTCGGCGTGGACCTTCCCCGCAGGACGAAACGCCGACGCAGATACCTGACAGCAAGTGAGGTGGAGACTCTTGCCGAAGCAGCGGGTTCCGATGGCCGATTGGCCGTTCTCGTCCTTGCCTACTGCGGACTGCGATGGTGCGAGCTGGCCGCCCTTCGCGTGAGCAGCATCGACTTCCTGCGTCGGCGACTGGTCGTCGCCGAGGCGATGATCGAGGTGCACGGCCATCTCGTCTGGGGCACGCCGAAGTCGCATGAGGCGCGTTCGGTCCCGATCCCTCGCGTCCTGATCGACGACCTGGCCGCGCAGGTCGAGGGCAAGCATCGTAACGATCTTGCGTTCACCACCGCCAAGGGCGCGCCGCTTCGCAATCGCAACGCGCGCCGCTCGTGGTTCGACGATGCCGCCACCGCAATCGGTGAGCCGGGCCTCACCCCGCACGAGCTGCGGCATACCGCCGCTTCCCTCGCGGTCAGCGCCGGCGCAAATGTGAAGGCGGTCCAAGCGATGCTAGGTCACGCGTCTGCGGCCATGACTCTCGACACGTACGCCGACCTTTTCGACGACGATCTGGACGCTGTGGCCGACCGATTGGACGAGGTCGTTCGCACCGCGCGCGGACTTCTTGCGGACTCCATGCGGACTAAGGGCCGTATCGCGACCTTGCCGACTACGGCTGAACTGCCTACAGCCCAGTAGAAATGGGCCCACAGAGGGTGGGCGCTACTGGGATCGAACCAGTGACCGCTCGGGTGTAAGCCGAGTGCTCTCCCGCTGAGCTAAGCGCCCGAGCAAGGCCCCAGACGTCGGGGAAGTCCACAGCATGTCCGCGTCAGGGTACCCCGAGCTCGCCTTGCGAGGAGACGTACCGTGATCTCGTGCTCCAGACGCTGCGGCAGCCGCGATACGTCGCGCTGTCCGCAGTCATGCTGCTGGTCGCGACCATATGCATCGGCCTGGGAACATGGCAGATCTCGCGGCTGGCCAGCAAGCACCGCGCCAACAACGAGCTGCGGCACAACGATCATGCTTCCGTGGCCCGAGTGGGGGACGTATTGCCGATCTACGGCACTCGGCCGCCGCCCCGAGCGGACGACATCCAATTCCGTCGCGTCACCGTGACCGGCACTTACGAGGCATCGGGTCAGGGGCTCGTCCGCCAGCGGAGCGTCGGCGACGACGTCGGCTACCTCGTGCTCACGCCGCTGCGGACGTCCGCCGCCACCGTCCTGGTCGTGCGCGGGTTCATCTCGTCGGGCGGCTTGACCGCTGGGGTCACCGCACCGGCACCGCCCAGCGGACCGCAGACGATCGTCGGCCGGGTCATGCCGGCCGAGACCGCGTCCGACAAGGCGGCCCAGTTACCGGCCGGCCAGATCAACTCGATCAACGCCGGCGAACAGTCCAGCCGACTCGGCGCGCAGGTCTACGACGGGTACGTCGAGCTGTCGGCGGGCCAACCCGGAACTCAAGGTCTGGTCGCGATCCCGGAGCCGGATCTGTCGAATCCGGCCGGTGGCGCGGTCGAACTGCAGCACCTCGCGTACGTCATCCAGTGGTACTTGTTTGCCGCGCTTGCCCTGGCCGCGCCGATCGTCATGGCCCGCGCCGAACGCCGGCGGGTCAGCCCTGAGCTGGACGACGAGGCGCCGATCACGCCGGCGGATGCCAAAGCGGCCCGGCTCGCAGACCGGTACGGACGCCCCGCGCACTGACGGTAACCCGAGGGCCGTGCCGTTAGCGCGCTCGCAGTTCCTTGATCGCCTCCCGCCACGCTTGTGGGTCACGTCCCTCGCCCGGGCCGTTCATCTCGCTGAACCGCACGATCCCATCGGCATCGACGAGGAAGGTGCCGCGGTTGGCGAAGCCGGCGTCATCGTTGAACACCCCGTACGCCTTCGCCACCGCGCCATGCGGCCAGAAGTCGGCGAGCAGCGGGAACTCATAGCCCTCACGTTCGGCGAAGATCTTGTGCGAGTACGGCGAATCGACGCTGATCGTGAGCGTTTGGATCTCCTCGTTCTGGAATGTGGGGAGATCATCCCGGACGGTGCACAGTTCTCCGGTGCAGATTCCGGTGAACGCAAGCGGGTAGAAGATCATCAGCACGGCCTTATGGCCCCGAAATTCGGACAGCGTGACCTGCTCGTTGTTCTGGTCGCGCAATGTGAAATCTGGCGCGACGTCCCCAACCTTGATGACCATCGGTGCCGCCTCCCGACGGGTCAGCGACGCTCGCCGCGCGACTTACGCGCCACCAGACGCGCCGCACCCCAATCCGAGCCGACGGTCGCAAGCGAGGTCTGCGCCAATCCGGCCGTAGGTGCTGCCTCAGCGATGTCGGACGGCTCGACGTAGCCCGGCCGGCCGCGCTTCGGAGTCAGCAGCCAGATGAAGCCGTTGTCGGCCAAGGGGGCGATCGCATCGACCAGGATGTCGACGAGATCGCCGTCGTCCTGGCGGTACCAGAGCAGGATCGCCTCGACGATCTCGTCCGAATTCTCGTCGACCATTTCCTCGCCGGTGAGCTCCTCGACGGCAGCGCGCACCTCGTCATCGCTGTCCTCGTCCCAGCCCAGCTCCTGGACGACCATGCCCGGCTTCAGACCCAATATCGCGGCGATATTGGACTCAGCGCCCGTCCCACCGCGATCCGCGCCCGCGCTTCCGGGGGTCGTCGTCACAGCCTGCCCTCCCGATGAGTGGCCGGAGCCGGTATGTCCGGCTCGATCCGTCTGTTGTTAGCAAACGGTAGCGTCTGCCGCCCGCGCCTCCGACACCTGCCTTGGGCGTGGACGCTGTGAGAGGGGACACTGGACCCGTGACCGAAGACCGCTTCAGCATCATCACCGACGGGGTGCCCAACCAGTTACCGGACATCGATCCAGATGAGACCCGGGAGTGGCTAGAGTCGTTCGACGGCGCCATCGACACCGATGGGCGCCAGCGGGCTCGGTTCCTCATGCTCAAGCTGCTGGAACGAGCCCGCGCCCGGCAGGTCGGCGTGCCCGCGCTGCGCAGCACCGACTACATCAACACGATCCCGCCCGAGCGCGAGCCCTGGTTCCCGGGCGACGAGCACATCGAGCGCCGCATCCGGGCCTACATCCGGTGGAACGCGGCGATCATGGTGTCCCGAGCGAACAAGTCCGTAGGCGTTGGCGGCCACATTGCCACGTACGCGTCCGCGGCATCGCTGTACGAGGTCGGCTACAACCACTTTTTCCGGGGCAAGGACCTGGCCGGCGGGATGGGCGATCAGGTGTACTTCCAGGGCCACGCCGCGCCTGGTATCTATGCCCGCGCGTTTCTGGAAGGGCGGCTCACCGAGGCGAACCTGGACGGTTTCCGCCAGGAGAAGTCACACGCACCGCTCGGCTTGTCCTCCTATCCGCATCCCCGGCTGATGCCGGACTTCTGGGAGTTCCCGACCGTGTCGATGGGCCTCGGCCCCATCAGCGCCATCTACCAGGCCCGGTTCAACCGCTATCTCGCCGCCCGTGGCATGGCGGACACATCGCAATCGCATGTCTGGGCGTTCCTCGGCGACGGCGAGATGGACGAGGTCGAGTCGATCGGCGCGATCGGGGTGGCGGCTCGGGAGGAGCTGGACAACCTCACGTTCGTCATCAACTGCAACCTGCAACGCCTCGACGGCCCGGTGCGCGGCAACGGCAAGATCATTCAGGAACTGGAGACCTACTTCCGAGGCGCCGGCTGGAATGTCATCAAGGTGATCTGGGGTCGGGACTGGGATCCGCTGCTCGCGAAGGACGGCGACGGCGTCCTCGTGAACAAGATGAACACCACTCCCGACGGGCAGTTCCAGACGTACTCGGTCGAGTCAGGGGCCTACATTCGGGAGCATTTCTTCGGAGGAGACCCGCGGCTACGCAAGATGGTCGAAGATCTGTCCGACGACGACCTGCGGAAGCTTTCTCGCGGCGGCCATGACTATCGCAAGGTGTTCGCCGCGTTCCAAGCCGCCCGGGCGCACGTCGGACAGCCGACGGTGATCCTGGCGCACACCATCAAGGGCTGGACGCTGGAGAGCTTCGAGGGGCGCAACGCCACCCACCAGATGAAGAAGCTCACCATCGCCGACCTCAAGGCGTTCCGCGACCGGCTGTACCTGCCGATTTCCGACGCCGCGCTCGAGGCCGACCTGCCGCCGTACTACCACCCCGGTGAACGCAGCGACGAGATCCTGTACATGAAGGAGCGGCGGGCCGGGCTAGGCGGGTTCCTCCCGAAGCGGGTGGTGCGCGCACGGCCGCTCAAGCTGCCTGGCGACGCCGTGTACGCGGAGCTGCGGGCCGGCTCGGGGAAGCAGCAGATCGCGACGACGATGGCGCTGGTCCGGCTGTTCAAGGACCTCATGAAGGACAAGGAGATCGGTGCGCGGTTCGTGCCGATCATTCCCGATGAGGCCCGCACGTTCGGGTTGGATGCGATCTTCCCCACGGCCAAGATCTACTCGCCGCACGGCCAGGAGTATGACGCTGTCGACCGGGAACTACTGCTGTCCTACAAGGAGTCGACGACGGGGCAGATCCTGCACGAGGGCATCAGCGAGGCTGGGTCCATGGCGTCGATGATCGCGGCCGGGACGTCCTACGCGACGCATGCCGAGCCGATGATCCCGTTCTACATCTTCTATTCGATGTTCGGCTTCCAGCGCACAGGTGATCAGTTCTGGCAGCTTGCTGACCAGCTCGGCCGCGGGTTCGTGCTCGGCGCTACCGCGGGCCGCACCACGCTGACCGGCGAAGGGCTGCAACACGCGGACGGTCAGTCGCTCCTACTCGCGTCGACCAACCCGGCCGCTGTCGCGTACGACCCGGCATTTGCCTTCGAGATCGCGCACATCGTCCGGGACGGGTTGCGGCGCATGTACGCAGGAGGGCCGAACGGCACCGGCGAGGACATCTTCTACTACCTCACCATTTACAACGAGCCGATCGTGCAGCCGGCCGAGCCGGAGAATGTCGATGTCGAGGGCATTCTCCGCGGCATGCACCGATACTCCCCCGCGCTAGGCGTCGAAGGACGCCCCCGCGCCCAGGTGCTGGCGTCGGGCGTCGGCGATGCCTTGGGCGCTTCGAGCTCAACAACTGCTCGGCGAGGAGTGGGGCGTCGATGCCGACGTCTGGTCGGTGACGTCCTGGAACGAACTGCGCCGCGACGCCGTGACCTGCGAGGAGGCCAACCTGCTGGATCCGTCCGACGCCCCTCGAGTGCCGTTCGTGGCGGCCCGGCTCGCCGATTCCTCGGGTCCAGTGGTCGCGGTGTCCGACTTCATGCGCGCCGTGCCTGATCAGATTTCCCGGTGGGTGCCCACTGATTACACCTCGCTGGGCACGGACGGTTTCGGATTTGCCGACACGCGGGGCGCCGCGCGACGCTTCTTCCACGTCGACGCCGAATCGATCGTGCTCGCCGTGCTTACCGCTCTCGCGAAGCGCGGCGAGGTCAAGCCGGAGGCACCGCGCGAGGCGATCGACCGCTACAAGCTGCTCGACGTGGCCGCTGCTGGTGTCGGCACCGTCGGCGGCGACGCCTGACATCGCGAGGCGCGAGGCGCCAACGGTCAGTACCGGGCGCCCACTACTTGGTCGCCGAGCTGGTCCAGCGACATCAGCTCGTCCGCGGAAAGCTCGACATCCAGAGCGGCCACATTCTGTTCGAGCCACGTGACCCGCTTGGTCCCGGGGATAGGGACAAGTGGGATGCCCAATCGCGTGGCCTGGCTGTGCACCCACGCCAACGCAACCTGCGCCGGGGCGACACCCTCTGCTTGCGCCACACGACGGACCGATTCAGCGATCGACCGATTGGCCCGACCAGCGTCGCCGACGAATCTGGGGTTGCTGCTACGGAGATCCAGCTTTGACAGCGCCGAAACGTCGACGGTGCTGGTCAGGAAGCCGCGGCCCAGCGGCGCGTACGGAACGAGTCCTACCCCGAGTTCCCGCAAAGCTTCGAGCACGGTTGACTCGGGGTCGCGAGTCCACAGCGAGTATTCGCTCTGCACCGCAGCAATCGCATGGACGGCGTGGGCTCGGCGCAGCAACGCGTTGTCCACCTCCGACAGCCCGAGGTGCTTGACCTTTCCCGCCGTAACCAGGTCGGCCATCGCGCCGACAGTCTCCTCGATCTCCGCGGTCTGGGGCGGCCGGTGCAGGTAGTAGAGGTCGATCACGTCGACCCCCAGCCTGCGCAGTGAGCCGTCGCACGAACCTCGGACATACTCCGGCTCACCCCGGATACGGCGGGATGAGTCGCCTTCCATGCGATCGATCCCAAACTTCGTCGCGAGCTGAACCTCGTCCCGGCGTCCGGCAATTCCGCGCCCGACGAGCACCTCGTTGTGTCCCGCGCCGTATACGTCCGCCGTGTCAATGAACGTCACGCCAAGATCTAGGCCACGATGAATGGTGTCGATCGCGGCATCCCAGTCGGTCTCGCCGTAGAACTCACTCATTCCCATGCAGCCCAAACCCTGAGCTGACACGGTCAGGCCGTCACCGAGGTCCACGGTGCGCATGCTCGTGTCCTTCCGTCGCCGTCGTAGCGACGGTAGTCGCGGTGACGGCGGAGCTACGACGGCATCAGACCGCGGCCCGGGAAGCTACTTGACCGCGATGACCTCGGCGAGGCGGATATCCGCGTCGCGAGCCAGAAGATCAGGTCCGACTTGGCCAAGCGCCGCGGGGATCTGACCGTTCAGATGCGCCTGCCGCCCATCCTCACCCTCGAACGTGTCGAAGATCCCATAGGTGGTGTCGCTGAGTTTGAACGCGTACCACGTGACCGTGCCTTCCTCCGCTGCGGCCAGCTCGCGGCCCTGCGCCAGGAACGCGGCAAGATCGTCGCCCCTGCCCGGCTTCGCTTCCAGCAGCGCGAGAATCCCTCGGTCGATCGTCATTACCCGTCCCTTCGTTGATGTCCATCTCACGGTAGGCGCACGGCACCGTACTCGCGATTCGGCTCGCGCCAACGACGCTTGCCGGACTAACCGGCCAGCGTCCAGATCAATGCCTCCGACGTGGTCCCGGTGACGAGCGACAACTCGGACTCGTCCGTGATACGGGCCGCGTCACCTGCGGCCAGCCGGGGTCCCGGAATTGACCCGGCGCCGAGACTCGCCGCCCCCCAGGTGACAAACAGATGGGCGCGGTTGCTCAGTGGCACGCGAGCCGGCAGCCGTGGCGATAGACGAGCCAGATAGAGCGCCGCGTCGGGCAGGCGAAGAATCAATTGCACACCCTGCTTGCGCCGGGAAGGCAGATCAACTCGCTGTTCGGACGGTGGCATCCTCACGTCCGAGGACAGCAACGCCATCTGCACGAGCCGGAGTGAACGATCAGACCTGGCATTCGTCTCGACGTGTTCGATACCGTCGCCGGTCCGCTGGTGCAGGACGCTGCCAACACCGATCGTCTTGCCGTCATGGCGCAGTTCGCCGTCGAGCACCCAGCTGACGATGTCGACACCACGGTGCGCATGTTTGGGAAACCCGGCGGCAGCCGCCAGCAGATGCTCGTCGTGAGCGATCAAGGCACCGAACGAGATGTTGTTCGGGTCGTAATGCGGTCCGGCTGAGAAGCTGTGCCACGTGACGATGCCCGGTTGCTCGATTCTGGCGCGGTTGGCCGCCCGGCGAATGTCGATCGTCACGGCTGGGCGTCGTGCGTCGCAGTCCATGCCAACAACTCGTCCGCGGACCAGGTGTTGACGATTCGCTCGACCGGCACGGCGCATGCCGCGGCGCGCTCGCAGCCGTAGGGCAACCAGTCGAGCTGGCCGGGGGCGTGTGCGTCGGTATCAATGGACATGACACATCCCGCCTCGACGGCGAGACGCAGCAGCCGTTTGGGCGGATCAAGGCGCTCAGGGCGGCAATTCACCTCGACCGCCACGCCGAAGCGTTCACAGGCGGCGAAGACGATGTCCGCGTCGAATTCCGATGGTGGGCGACGTCGCGATCCTGTGACCATTCGTCCGGTGCAGTGACCCAGCACGTCGGTGTGCGGATTGGCGACCGCGGCCACCATGCGCGGGGTCATGTCCGAGGCCGGTATACGGAGTCCGCTGTGCACGCTGGCGACCACAAGGTCGAGGCGGCTTAGCAATGTCGATTTCTGGTCCAGGCTGCCGTCGTCGAGAATATCTACCTCGATCCCGGTGAGGATGCGGAACGGCGCCAGTTCGGCGTTCAGTTCCGCAATGACATCGAGCTGCCGCTCAAGACGATCAGCCGACAGACCGTTAGCTACGCGCAACCGGGGTGAGTGGTCCGTCAACACCATGTATTCGTGACCGAGCTCGCGCGCGGTCAGGGCCATCTCCCGGATCGGGGAGCCGCCGTCCGACCAGTCCGAATGGGTGTGACAGTCGCCGCGCAGGGCCGCCCGGAGCGCGCCACCGCCTTCCGCTACTGGCGTGCCTGCGGTCGCGTCCAATCGGCGCAGGTAGACCGGTTCCTCACCACGCAGCGACTCGGTGATGCAGCGCGCCGTGACCTCGCCGATGCCCGAAAGCTCGCGCAACGTGCCGGCCTCCGCGCGTTCGGCCAGCTCCTCAGCGGGTATGCCCGCTGCAGCCGCAGCTGCATTGCGAAACGCACGGACCCGAAAGGTTGGTTCGCTGGCCCGCTCCAGCAGGAACGCGATCCGCTCTAAGTCCTGAACCGGGTTGCGCGCGATCACGCCCGAACCCAGGCTCACGCTGTCGGCGTCATAGCGGTCAGCATGGCAGGGTTAAGAGCGAGAGGGCGCGGCTGCGCTCGCGCGAAGAGGTTATGAGATGAGCGAGCGAGCATCGCCGGCGCCAACAGATGGCGCGAGCGAAGAGCGAGCGTCGCCACAAGTGCGGGGCGACGCCGGGAAGCGCCGGCTGCAAGAGGACACCCTCCGCAAGATCGAGCAGGCGGCAGGTCGGGTCGCCTCGCAGAGCGTGGCCCGCATGGACGACGAGCTGTCCTGGTTTCGCGCGTTGCCGGCCGACCAGCGCTCCTGGGTGATGCTGGTCGCTCAGGCGGGCATCGCGTCGTTTGTCGAGTGGTTGCGCTCGCCCGACGACGTGCTCCGCCTCACGGGCGAGGTGTTCGGCACGGCGCCACGCGCGATGGCCCGCACCGTGTCGCTGCAGCACACGGTCGAACTCGTGAGAGAGACCATTTCCGTCGCGGAGGAACAGGTGCCGTTGCTGGCGGCCGCCGGTGACGAGGGTGTGCTGCGCGAGGAACTGCTGCGGTTCAGCCGGGAGATCGCGTTCGCCGCGGCGCGGGTCTACGCCGGCGCGGCCGAAAGTCGGGGCGCCTGGGACGCACGGCTCGAGGCGCTGGTCATCGAAGGACTCGTCCGCGGCGGCGGTATCGGCGCACCGGAGAGCCAGGTCGCCGCCCTCGGCTGGCGTACTACCGGTCCAGTGACGACCGTAGCGGGCATCGCGCCCGACCAGGAGCATGCGCAGGACATCCTGGCCGAGGTCCACCGACTGGCGCACCGCACGGACTACGACGTCATCGCCGGCGTACACGGCGGCCGGCTGATCGTGGTGCTCAGCGGCATCGCCGAGCCGCTCACGGCGGCTCGCGACATCCTGCCCGTGTTCGCCGACGGACCGGTCGTGGCCGGCTGGTCTACCAGCGATGTTGCCGGCGCCATTGCTGTTACCCGAGCCGTACTGAGCGGGCTGCGCGCAGCCCCGGCGTGGGGTGGCGCGCCACGACCGGTGAGCGCGGAGGCACTACTGCCCGAGCGTGCGTTGGCTGGTGATGCCGACGCGCGAGCGGAGCTGCTCGAGCATGTCTATCGCCCGCTGGGCAATGCGGGGGACGTCTTGCTCGAGACCGTCACCGCGTTCTTGGAAGCCGGCGGATCACTCGAGGCCACAGCCCGCGCGCTGTTCGTCCACCCGAACACGGTCCGGTACCGGCTGCGCCGGGTCGGTGAACTGTGCGGCGAATCGCCGACCACGCCCCGCGGCGGCTATGTCATACACATCGCGCTGACCTTGGGCCGGTTGGAGGCTTCCGCCTGACGAGGTGGCGCTGCGCAAGGCCGAGCTGATCTCCGTCATCCGGTCGCGCAGCGTTACCATATCCGCTGTCTTTGTCCAGGTCGTGCATCAATGGCAGCCAGATTGGGTCAGGTAGCGGTAAAGTTTGTAGCTATCCTCCAAAGCGTCAGTTCGAAAGACTGTGCCGCGCCTCCTCGCCACTAGAGCTCGGGTACGGAATCGTAGATGTCGTGATCGCACTACTCGCTCCCGGGCAGGGTGCGCAGACTCCTGGCATGCTCACCCCCTGGCTACAGCTTGCCGGAGTCGAGCAGCAGCTGGCCGAGTACGGCAAGCTCGTCGATCTGGACCTGATCCGGCTGGGAACCACCGCAGACGCGGACGAGATCAAGGACACCGCAGTCACCCAGCCGCTGATCGTCGCCCTCGGGGTCGCTGTCGCCGATCACCTGGGATTGCGGGCTAATGCTGGCGGGTCGGTGGTCGTCGCTGGGCACAGCATCGGTGAGCTCACCGCGGCCGCGGTTGCGGGCGCCCTCGCCCCGGATGTCGCGGTCGCGCTCGCCGCACGCCGAGGCGCGGAGATGGCCGCCGCCTGCGCCTTGACCCCAACCGGCATGAGCGCCGTCCTCGGTGGAGCCGACGCTGACGAGGTCGCCGCCCTCATCGAAGCTGCTGGCCTGACAGCGGCCAATCGCAACGGAGCGGGCCAGATTGTGGCCGCGGGCACCACGGAGGCGCTTGCCGCTTTCGCCGAGAGTCCGCCGCCCGGCACTCGGGTGCGGCCACTTGCCGTCGCCGGCGCGTTCCACACCCAGTTCATGGGACCGGCAGAAGATGCCTTGCGCGCGTACGCCGCGCCATTGACCGCAGCGGATCCGCTGTTCCTGCTGCTGTCCAATGCGGACGGGACGGCCGTTCCCGACGCAGGTGAGGTTTTGCCCCGCCTCGTCCGCCAGGTGACCCGACCGGTGCGATGGGACCTCTGCCAGCAGACGCTCCGGGATCTGGGCGTCACCGCGGCAATCGAGCTTCCGCCCGCGGGAACCCTGGTCGGGTTGGCGAAGCGCGAGCTGCCGGGCATCGAGCTGCTCGCCTTGAAGAGCCCGGCCGAACTGCCGAAGGCGCGCGAAATGATCAGTTCTCGCCCGCAGCACGGCCAAGGCGAGCACACTCCCGACTTCCATGTCGTCGTGACGCCGGTGAAGGGAATCTTCACCCGAGCCGCTACGGTGGCCGAAGGTGCGGAGATCACGCCCGGCACGCTGCTGGGGACGGTTCGCACTAACCGCGAGGAGCACCAGGTCGTAGCGCCTAGCGGCGGGGTGCTGGCGGAGTGGCTACGGCACAGCGGGGACATCGTCGCGGCCGGGCTGCCAGTCGCTCGACTCTCGAACGGACCGGAGCTCTAGGACTCATGCTGATCAACACGAACACGCCCGCGGCCGGATCTCGGATCCTCGGCCTGGGTCACTACCAGCCGTCCAACGTGGTGACCAACGAAGACCTCGTCGCCCGCGGTGTCGACACCAACGACGCCTGGATCCGCTCTCGCGTGGGCGTTGCCAAGCGCCGTTTCGCTGATCCCGACGAGACCGTGGTCGACATGGCCGAAGCGGCGGCCAGCAAGGCACTCGCCGCGGGTGGAGTCGCGACGGGCGACGTGGACCTGGTGATCGTCGCTACGTGCACGATGCCATCCCCCGTACCGAGCGCCGCGCCGCAGCTCGCCCACCGGCTCGGTATCGAGGCGCCCGGTGCCTATGACGTCAATTCCGGATGCTCGGGCTTTACGTACTCGCTGAACGTTGCATCCGCCGCAATACTGTCCGGCCAGGCGAGCAATGTGCTCGTTGTGGCCTCGGAGCGGTTCTCCGGATGGATGGACTTCGCCGACCGCAGCACGTGCGTGATCCTCGCCGATGGAGCGGGTGCAGCCGTGGTCGGACCGTCGGACGACGTGGGCATCGGCCCGGTCGTGTGGGGTAGCGACGGTGCCCTGTCAGACAAGGTGATCATCAACCCGGCAACCGGGTTCTTCGAGCAGGACGGCCAGTCGGTCTACCGCTGGGCGACCACCCGAATGGCGCCGGTTGCTCGGGAAGCCTGCAAGCAGGCCGGAGTCGACCCGCAGGATCTGGCCGCCTTCGTCCCCCACCAAGCCAATCTGCGGATCATCGACATGCTCGCCCAGAAGCTCGGCATCCCGTCCGACCGGGTGGCTCGCGACATCGTCGAGTCCGGCAATACGTCGGCCGCGACGATTCCGCTCGCGCTGTCGAAAATGGTCGAACGCGGCGAGATTCCGTCCGGCTCACCCGTGCTGCTTCTCGGTTTCGGGTCTGGGCTGGCGTTCGCCGGTCAGGTTGTGATTGCTCCATGACAACGCCGCTCACCATCCGGGGTGTGCGGATCAACAAGAAGGGAATGTGAACTGTGGCTGCCTCTGCCGACGAAGTCCGCGCCGGGCTCGCTGAGATCCTCAACGAAGTCGCCGACGTCGACGCCAGCGACGTCACCGACGACAAGTCGTTCACCGACGACCTTGACGTCGACTCGCTGTCAATGGTCGAAGTGGCCATGGCCGCCGAAGAGAAGTTCGGCGTCAAGATTCCCGACGACGAACTGCCCAAGCTGAAGACCGTGGGCGACGCCGTCAATTACATCCAGACGAACAACTGAGCTCGAACCGAAAGCGAGCCTCGACCGTTCCGCACATCGCTCGGAGGACAGCACCATGATCGACGAGGTCGTCGTCACGGGCCTTGGCGCTACTACTCCCCTCGGGGGGGATGTCGCGACGTTCTGGGCCGGCCTGCTCGAAGGGCGGTCTGGTGTCGTGGCCCTCACCGAGGACTGGGCCGCTGACCTGAAGGTACGCATCGCGGCTCAGATGGCAGTGGATCCGACCGAGGTGCTGGCCCGCGTCCAGGCCCGGCGGCTCGATCGAGCACAGCAAGCCGCGGTGATCGCTGCGCGCGAGGCATGGGCGGATGCCGGCTTCACCGGAAAAGCGGATGAGGCAGGCCTCCGCCCGGAACGCGTCGCGGTCGTCATCGGCACCGGCATCGGCGGTGTGGGAAGTCTGATCCGCGAGCACGACGTCATCCTGACGAAGGGTCCCAGCCGGGTCTCGCCGTTGCTCATCCCGATGGACATGCCAAATGGGTCAGCGGCTTACGTCGGGCTGGAGATCGGCGCCCGCGCAGGCGTTCACACACCGGTGAGCGCCTGCGCGTCCGGCGCGGAGGCCGTCGCCTACGGCCTCGATTTGATCGAGCTGGACCGGGCCGATGTGGTCCTCGTCGGCGGGACGGAGGCCTGCGTCCACCCGCTCACCATCTCCGGCTTCGCCCAAATGCAGGCGATGAGTACCCGCAACGACGAGCCAGAGCGGGCGTCTCGCCCCTTCGACAAGGGCCGGGACGGTTTCGTACTCGGCGAAGGCGCTGGAGCGCTGGTCCTCGAGCGGCGCTCATCGGCTGTGGCCCGCGGTCGAGAGCCCTATGCCGTGCTCGCCGGGGCGGGTATAACCGCCGATGCCTACGACATGGTGGCGCCTGATCCGGCCGGCAACGGGCAACGCCGCGCCGCCCGCATAGCGCTCGAGCGGTCGGGGCTTGACCGTAGTGATGTGGTGCATGTGAATGCTCATGCGACGTCTACCCCTACCGGCGACGCCGCTGAAGCCCGATGGATCGCTGAACTGCTTGGCGAACAGACCGTTGTTACGGCCACTAAGTCCATGACTGGGCATCTATTGGGGGCCGCCGGCGCCATCGAGTCGATCGCGACGGTGCTTGCCGTTCGCAACGACGTGGTGCCTCCGACCATCAACCTCGACGACCCGGACGATGGAGTCCTGGTCGACATCCCGCGACAGTCACGAAAGATGACCGTGTCTGCCGCACTCAACGACTCCTTCGGCTTCGGCGGACACAACGTGGCCTTGTTGTTCCGGAAAGCCTGACCGAGCCAAGGAAATGCCATGACACTCACGGCGAACCGTCCCGTAGATATCGTCCCGGATCGTGATCCGCGCGATCCTGAATTACGCCTGACGAAGCTGCTCGACCCAGGCAGTCTCGACTCGTTGCACGCTCGCGACGACAGCGGGGTGTACGCGGTGCGTGGCACCATCGGGGGCGCCCTCGTCACCGCCTTTGCGAGCGATCCGTTGAAGATGGGTGGCGCGATGGGCACCGAAGGGTGCGCACACATCGTGGACGCCATCGATCACGCAGTCCGCGAGCGAGTACCGGTGATCGGGCTCTGGCATTCGGGTGGGGCCAGACTTGCTGAAGGGGTGGAGGCACTGCACGCCGTCGGCCTTGTCTTCGCCGCGATGGTGCGCGCTTCAGGACGCGTACCGCAAATCTCGGTCGTCCTCGGGCCGGCCGCTGGTGGCGCTGCCTACGGTCCCGCGCTCACCGACGTGGTGATCATGTCGAACGGCGGCCGGGTGTTCGTGACCGGGCCGGACGTGGTGCGCAGTGTCACCGGTGAGAACGTGGACATGGAAGCGCTCGGCGGCCCGGACACTCACGGACGACGTAGCGGTGTCGTTCACATCGTCACCGACTCTGACGACGAAGCCATCGGCGTTGCCCGCACGACGGCGTTGTTTTTCGCGCAGCCGGGCAGCTTTCACCTCGATGAGGTGGGCGCCGATGAGGATCTACGGGCGTTGCTGCCGGACAGTCCCAAGCGGGCCTATGACGTGCACCCGCTCGTCCTGGGTGTCCTGGACGGCGACACGTTCCTCGAGCTTCATGCGCGATGGGCACCCAACATGGTGACCGGCCTTGGCCGGCTCACCGGACGCACGGTCGGGGTCCTCGCCAACAACCCACTACGCCTCGGCGGCTGCTTGGACTCAGCGTCGGCGGAGAAGGCGGCCCGCTTCGTGCGGATGTGCGACGCGTTCGGGGTGCCACTGGTCGTCATCGTCGATGTGCCGGGCTATCTGCCCGGCGTCGGTCAGGAGTGGGACGGTGTCGTGCGTCGGGGCGCGAAGTTGCTCCACGCTTTCGGTGAGGCGGTCGTTCCTCGGGTGACGTTGGTGACACGCAAGTCTTACGGCGGTGCGTACATCGCTATGAATGCCCGCGCCCTGGGGGCGAACACGGTCTACGCCTGGCCCGGAGCCGAGGTTGCAGTCATGGGGGCTTCGGCGGCGGTCGGCATCCTGCACCGTAAGAAGCTTGCCGCCGCGCCGCCTGGCGAGCGCGAGGCGTTGCACGCCCAACTCGCCGCTGAGCACGAGAAGATCGCCGGCGGAGTCGGGCGGGCGATGGATATCGGTGTCGTCGACGCGATCGTCGAGCCACGGCAAACCCGCCGCGCCCTGGCCGAGGCCCTGGCCGGTGCTCCGGCGGGGCGCGGGGCACACGGCAACATCCCGCTGTAGTAGGCGCCGCGTCGGGCCCGCTCGGCAATGGTCGGCTAGACGACCTGGTGCAGCAGGGTGACCGGAGCTCCGTCTCCAGCGAGCCGGTAGGGCTCAAGCTCGGCATCCCAGGCCGTGCCAAGGAGATCCTGCAGGGCGTGTGCATAGTCCTCGGCCGATCGGGCTCGACTCAGCAAGCCGCGCAGTCTCTCCTCCGCGACGACGACGTCGCCGTTCGCGGACGTGGTCCGGCGATGAAATCCGCGACCCGGCAGGTAGGCAAGGCGTTCGCCGTCAGTGAGCGCCGTGCCCTGCTCCGTCACCTCATAGACGAGCATGGGCCAAGCGCGCAGCGCTCCGGCGAGCCGCGCACCAGTGCCAGCCTCACCCGTCCAGGAGGCCTCGGCTCGCAGGTGCCCGGGAGCGGCCGGCTGTGCGGTCCACTCCAGGCGTACCGGCCGGCCGAGAACCTCGGCGATCGCCCATTCGACGTGAGGCGCGATGGCAGACGGGCAGCAATGCATGAACACCACGCCCGAGGTCACCAGCGCACGTCCTGCGCGCGCAGCCGTCACGGCACACCTCCACAACTCGACGGAACCGCCTTCCCCAGCGTCCGTCGTGGTGGTGCGTGCGGTCATTGTGACCTATGAGGCCGATGTTGCGCTACCCGACTCTCCACATCGAGTTGCGGAAGCAGCCAACCCTCCACGCCCTCGCGGGTGACGCCCAGGCGCAATAGCAATCGCGCCGCAGGTTCCGTCTCGTTGCGCAGCAGGCCGAGGAGCAGGTGTTCGGTGCCGATCTAGTTGTGGCCGAGGTGCAGGGCCTCGCGCAGTGCCAACTCCATGGTCTTCTTGGCGCCTGGGCCGAACGGCACTCGACCAGTCGTTGAACCGTCACTCGGTCGGAGCGCATCGAGCGTGGCCGCCCGGAGCTGATCGACGGATACGCCCACAGCGACAATGGCCTTTGCCGCCAAGCCATCCGGCTCACTCAGCAGCCCGAATATCACATGCTCGTTGGCGACGTGGTCGGCACCGCGGTTTTGCGCCTCGGCCCGAGCTTGTCGAACGGCGTTGCGCGCGCGAGGCGTGAAGTGACTCAGTCGACCGGTGGCCAGGATGTCGAGGTCGTCGGAATCTCCCGGCACGAAGCGCTTGTGCGCCGCCTGTTTGCTGACTCCGGTATACCGGCCGATCACGGTCCAGGACGCCCCGGACCGGCGGGCCTCGTCCACAAAATGTTCGATGAGCTTATCCGCGAGCTCGCCAAGCCGGGCGGCCGTCCGTACCGCGTCGGAAAGACGCTCTAGCGACGTACCTTCTGGTTGGAGCGCCCTCACCTGGGCGACGAGGTCCTCGAGCTGTCCGGGTTGGGGCTGCATGCGTCAACGCTAGGTTGACGATGTTTCCTGCGTCAACCATTGGTTGACGCGTTGGCCACTCCGCTAGAACAACACGACGGACCGCAGCACGTCCCCGCGGCCCATTGCTGCGAACGCTTCCTCGATGTCGCCTAAGCCGATCGTCTCGCTCACGAACGCGTCCAATGGCAACCGGCCTTGTAGGTGCAATTCGATGAGTAGCGGGAAATCGCGCGACGGCAGGCAATCGCCGTACCAGGACGACTTCAATGCGCCTCCGCGCCCGAAAACATCGAGCAAGGGCAAGTCCAACCGCATATCCGGCGTCGGCACCCCTACGAGCACCACCGTGCCCGCAAGATCGCGGGCATAGAACGCCTGTCGATAGGTCTCCGGACGGCCAACAGCGTCGATCACGACGTCCGCACCGAAGCCACGGGTGAGCTGTCGAATGCCATCAATCGCATCGGCGTCTCCGGAGTTGATCGTGTGGGTCGCGCCAAGTCCCGAAGCCGTCGCGAGTTTGCGGTCGTCGATATCGACCGCGATGATCCGCGATGCACCGGCGAGGCGGGCTCCCGCGATCGCTGCGCACCCCACACCCCCGCATCCGATGACGGCGACGGACTGACCCCGCCGAACACCGCCCGTGTTGAGCGCAGCGCCGAGTCCTGCCATCACCCCGCAACCCAGCAGGCCGGCGACAGCTGGAGCCACCGCTCGGTCGACCTTCGTGCACTGGCCGGAGTGCACGAGCGTCTTCTCGACGAACGCCCCGATGCCAAGAGCCGGGTTCAGCGGTGTGCCATCGGTGAGGGTCATCGGTTGCGTGGCGTTGAACGTGTCGAAGCAATACCACGGCTCTCCACGCAGGCACGCTCGACAGCGCCCACATACGGCTCTCCAGTTCAGTACCACGAAATCACCCGGCGCGACGTCGACGACGTCGTTGCCAACCGCCTCGACGATGCCGCTCGCCTCGTGACCAAGCAGGAACGGAAAGTCGTCGCTGATGCCGCCTTCGCGGTAGTGCAGGTCGGTGTGGCAGACGCCGCAGGCCTGCACCCGGACGATTGCCTCACCCGGTCCGGGATCCGGAACGATCACCGTCTCGGTGCGTACCGGTTGACCCTTTGCGGCGCTAATCACGCCCAGCACCTGCTCGCTCATGGCGTTGATGATGCCGACCGACCCGTCACCCCCACAACGCGAGGTCGGATCGCGGCGACAAGGTCCGCGGGCGGCCTGCTACGAACTCAGCGTCTGGGCGCGGACCAGGGCATCGATCGCGTCACGGTCCGAGCCATCGACCGGCCGCCGTACGGTGTCGGCACGCACAATCCGAAGCGGTCGGTCGGTCGCCCGAATGTCGGCCACCACGTCCTGGGGCCGGAACAGCACCTCCGCCTGCTGCGGGCCGCCGGTGCCATAGGTCAGGTTCGCCAAATCGTGGCCGATCACGAGCAACACACCACCAGGCGCAAGCGCCTCGACGGCCCGAGCCGTGACGATTCGGCGGGGCTGCTCGGGCAGTTGCAGATAAGCGATGATCACGACGTCGAAGGCAAGCGGTGCCGGGTGATAGTCAATGAGATCCGCCTCGATCCAGGTGAGCCGCTCGGCCGGAATATGCGCGGCCTCCGCCTGCTGTCGACCTCGATCAAGGGCCACTTTGGCGAAGTCGACCGCCGTGACGGTGAATCCTCGGGCTGCGAACCACAGCGCGTTACGTCCCTCTCCCGCCCCTAGATCGAGCGCCCGGCCGACCGGCACGTCCGCGAGCTCGGCCGCTACCCACCGATTCGGTGCGGCCGACCACAGCAGCGACGTCTCTGCGTATCGGTCGTTCCATTCCTTGGCGTCCACCAGTCACACTCAACCAGGGCGTGACCAACTCTGCTCAGGTGCACCATTGAGTAACCGACTCGTCACGCAGGGAGGGCAGATGGTGATCGTCGAACGCACTGTCGAGACCGCCAGTCCAATCGACCGGGTCTTTGACTATCTGTCCGATTTCACGAATACCGAGGAATGGGATCCAGGAACGCTCCGCACGAGGCGTGTCGATACGGGTCCGATCGCCGTCGGCACGCGTTTCCACAACGTGTCACAGTTCCGAGGTCGCGAGACCGAGCTCGAATACCGTTTGACCCGACTCGAGCCGGTGCGACGCCTCACCTTCGTCGGCGAGAACAAGACCGTAACGTCAACTGATGACATGAGGCTGACCTCCACGGCAACCGGCACGGCGATCCGTTACCAGGCTCGTTTCGCGTTCAAAGGCGTGGCCAAGCTGGCGTCGCCCTTCCTCCGCTCGTCTTTCGAGAAGCTGGCCGATGAGACGGCTGATCAGCTGCGCGGCGCCCTGGCCAAGCTCAGTGCTCAGCCGTAGACCTGCCACCCGAGCCGGACGGCAACGGCCACGCCGGCTACCGCGATCCCGATCCGCAGGCCACGAGACGGCGCCCGCCGAACGACGGCCGGACCGAGCGTGCCGCCGACGAAGAACCCGACGGATAGCGGCAAGACAGCGAGCCACCGCACGTCGGACAAGACTGCGAACAACGTCGCCGCAACGACATTGGCCGCGCACAGCACGACGTTCTTCAGTGCGTTGCTGCGCGGCAGCGTGTCGCCGGTAGCGAGCAACAGGACCGCGAGCAGCACGACCCCTGCGGCGGCTCCGAAGTAGCCACCGTAAACGGCAATCACGAACGCACCGAACACGAGTCCGCCCGAGTCGGCATCCTGCGCCAGCAGCCGCGATGCACCGCTGCGCCTGGGGAGGAGGATGGCCACCGACGCTATGCCGATCAGCCAGGGCACGATGTGCTCGAATGCCCGGCCGGGCGTCAGTAGCAAGAACGCGGCGCCTACCAGGCCGCCGGCAACCCCCGCGAAGGCGAGTCGAGGTACACGGCCACGCTGCTGTCGCAGCTCCGGGCGAGACGCCAGCGTCGATCCCACGCCACTGAACACGAGGGCGACCGTGTTCGTCACGTTGGCCGAGATCGGCGGGAGCCCAGCAGCGAGCAGGGCCGGATAGCTGATGAGGGAGGCCAGTCCGGCGACGCTGCCGATGAGCCCTGCGGCTGCGCCGGCGATGATCAATAAGACCGCTTCGACGCCGGGCACGACCCGAGTCTTGCAGCCGCTCGTGCGCTCTGAGGCAGGCACGATAGAAACATCACATGACGCAGATGACCTCGCAGTCCCAGAGCAAGTGGTTCGCCCCGGAGGATTTCGAGTCGATCCGCCAGCGACTGCCGATCCTCTACGTCGATGCCATCCCGGTTCGGGTCGACGGGCAGGGCACGATCACGTCGGTAGGTCTGCTCCTTCGGGTGACCGGGCAGGGCAAGATAACCCGAGCCCTGGTTTCGGGACGAGTGCTCTACCACGAACGGGTGCGGGCGGCCTTGCTCCGCCACATCGAGAAGGACCTAGGTTCGCTTGCGTTGCCACGTGTCCCTCCCTCGCCGGCGCCATTCACGATCGCGGAGTACTTCCCCACGCCGGGAGTGACGGCGTTTCACGATCCTCGTCAACATGCCGTATCGCTGGCCTACGTCATTCCCGTCGACGGGGACTGTGAACCGCAACAGGACGCTCTCGAGCTGACCTGGTTCTCGCCGGCCGAGGCCGCCGGCGATGCCGTCGTCGGAGATATGGCCGGCGGCCAAGGGACCCTGCTCCGCCAGGGCCTTGCGCATGTGGGGTTCTAGTCTCTCCGTTACGAGACCCGGGGCCTTCGCGGCAAGGTAGGTGTGCTGAGCGCGGCCTGGCATCGGCAGGCAGCCAGGTCCGCATCATCCTTCGCGAAACTGATGACCTCCGGCGCCGGTACTACAGCCGGCTTCTCGGCGGGACCCTGCAGCACGTCGTTCCGGATAGTCAGCGCGGCCAGGACGCCACCCCCCGCGCACAGTCCAGCCGAGATCAGGACTGCCCGATGGAACCCGGACGAGAGCGCGGCCGGATCGGCGTAGACGGCCGGCGTGATCCCGGCCAGTGCCGGAAGCACAGCGACGGCGAGTAGGCCGGCAGTCCGGGCCACGTCGTTGTTCACAGCGGATGCCACGCCGACCTGATGTTCCGGAGCCGCCGCTAGGACGGTCGCAGTCAGCGGAGCAACCGTTATCGACAAGCCGAGTGCGAAGACCAGAACTGCGGGCAGCACACCCTCGACATATGTCGATCCGGGGCCGAGCCGGCCGAGCAGCGCCATGCCGATAGCGGCGACGATCGGCCCGACCGTCATCGGCCATCGTGGACCGATTCTCGTCGCCAATCGCCCCATCCGGGCCGAGAGCAACAGCATGACCACGGTGATCGGCAGCAAGGCGCTGCCCGCTGCAACAGGACTGAATCCCGACACGATTTGCAGCTGAACGGGCAGCAGGAACAGTGCGCCACTCAATGCCCCGTACACAACGAAAGTGACGAGGTTCGCCGCCGCGAATTGGCGGGAGCGAAACAGATCGAGGGGCATCATCGGATTGGGCCGCACCCGCTCGTTGACGAGAAATGCCACCAACAGCATGACGCCGGCCAGTCCACTCACGATCACGGCGGGCGGCCATCCTCGTGCGGGCCCCTCGGTGAGCGCGAGGATGACGCCGGCCAGGCCGACGGCGGCGAGCAGCGCGCCCGGCACGTCGAGTGTCCCGGTGGCCTCCTCGTCGCGTGTCTCGGGAACCGCTGCGCGGGTGACTACGACGACCACCACCGCCAGCGGTAAGTTGATCAAGAACACCAATCGCCACCCCCACGGCGCGAGGCCCACCAGCACGCCGCCAAGCACGGGACCAAGGGCCGTGGCCACGCCCCCCAGTCCGGTCCAGGCCCCGATGGCGGGCGCCCGGTCCGCCCGCCGGAACACGGCCTCGAGGATGGCCAACGATCCGGGAGTGAGCAGGGCCGCGCCCACTCCCTGGAGCGCGCGCATCGCAATGAGCACCCCGGAGGTCGGCGCGATAGCACAGCCGGCCGACGCCAGCGCGAACCAGACGACGCCCACCAGGTATATCCGCCGGCGACCAAGCCGATCACCCAGCGACCCGCCCAGCAGCAACAGACCGGAAAGGGTGAGCGTGTAGGCGTTGATCGTCCATTGCAAGCCGGTCAATCCGGCGCCGAGGTTCTCCCCGATTCGAGGCAACGCGACGTTGACCACGCTGCCGTCGAGCTGAGCCAGCCCACTGCCGAGGATCGTCGCGAGGAGCACGAGGCGGCCCTGCGCGGATCGGTAAGCGAGATCGGGATGTACGACCACATGACTTCCTCGGGCTGGCGGCAAGTCTGCACCCAGCCAACCATGCGACCCGGTCGCCGTGTTCCCGCAGGGCACCGCAAATCGGTAACTCCCCGGCCTCGGGCATCATCGGCGGGGTGGGAACACCGGCTTTAGCGCGTCACCGTGCGTTGCGCGCGAGACCGGACCACATCGCGGCGGCCGCCACCAACACCACGCTGGATGTCGCGGCGTCGACGTAGGCGAGGAAGTCGGCGTGGCCCAGAACCGGCCCGGCGAAGGCGACAGCCACAGCTGGCAGGAAATGCGTGGCCACCACGCAGCCCAGCGCGCTCGCGCGACCTATCCGCGCCCGCAGCAGCGCGAAGATCGCCAACCCCACCAGTACCGACCAGACCCACTGCGCCCAGCCGCCGGCGAGCACTCCGGCGCCGATCATCCGCCATAGCACTCCTTCGCTGTGGTCGCGAATCAGCGTCGTGGCGTCATGCGCGCTCGGCCGGACTGCCTGCACGAAGGCGATCACGGCCAGGCTCATCGCGGCCAGAGCGAGGCCGACCGGCGCGAGTTGTCGGCTGTGCCTGATTGGTGCGGTCGAGGTGGTCAGGTCGCGTGTTGGAACGAACGTCGTCATCGGTGCTCGCTCTCAGACAGGTGGCGAACGCGGTCGTCATGAAGAGACGCCGACGCAGCCTCTGATACGGGTACCGCGGATCTGACCGCGGCTGACGACGACTTCCACAGGCAAGCAGCGAAGACGGCCGTCGTTGGCGTCCGACCGGCGGTCGGTCGGTACGCTGAGGTCACGGTGTCGGAGGCTGCCGCCGGGTCCGCGGGTAGGACTGAGTCCACCTCCATGCATAGACACATATGGGCGTTCGTGACGTTCCCTGGTGCCTGGCTCGCGGACCGTCGGGCCGAAGGGACGTTGTCATGCCGGATCTTCCCACTCGCCCAGATCTTGATCAGCTGCGCCGGCAAGCCAAGGACCTGCTGCGCGCGGCGAAGCGTGCAGATGAGACCGCGGTGCGCTCGCTCGCCGCCGTCGCTGGGTCGATGACTCTAGCGACCGCGCAGCTGGCCGTCGCGCGTAGCTACGGATTTGCCAGTTGGGCGGCGCTGAAGACCGAGGTCGAGCGGCGCCGAATCCTGGATGCTCGCGATGTGGACGGCTTGCGGTCGCTGCTGGCGCGACAGCCGGGACTGGCTTGGCAGCGTATGCAACATTGGTGTGATCACCCGTCGGGGCCTAGCCCGCTGAGTTATGTGTCGATGCTGCGCTACGACACCACGGCTGGTGCCTGGCGTGAGGTATCCGGTACGGGTGAGCTCGCCCGGATGCTGATTGCGGCTGGAGCGCCGGTCGACGGGCTGCCCGGAGATGCGGAGACTCCCCTGATCACCGCCGCCAGCTACGGCGATGCCGAGGTCGCTGCAGTGCTGATCGCCGAGGGCGCTGACCGCGAGGCGGTCTCGGCCGATACCGGCGGCGGAGTGCCCGGCGGTACCGCACTGCGGCACGCCGCCGTGTTCGGCATGACCGATGTGGCTGCGGTGCTGACCGCAGCAGGAGCGCGCGACCTTGTGCACGCCGCCGCATCCGGCTCGCTGGGCGGGTGGCCGCTGGCCGAGCTCCCGGAAGGCGACCGGGTCGCGGCGCTCCGCATCGCAGCCGAGCACGGCCACCTTGCCGTCATTGATCAGCTCATTGCCGCCGGCACGCCCGTCGACGGCCTCGACCGGGACGACTCCACGGCATTACACGAGGCGGCCTACAGCGGTCAGGTCGACGCGGTGCGGCACCTTCTTGCCCGCGGCGCGGACCCGGCCCTCCGCGACACGCGCTTCGGCGCGACCCCGCTCGGCTGGTGCCAGCACCGGCATGGCGAGGTCGGGCCCAGCGACGCTCACGAGGCGATCGAACGCATTCTCGGCCCGGTCACCCCGGCCAGTCAGTAGCACGAGAGCGAGACGTCGCCGATGCGGACGCAAAGAGCTCGGCCGGGTCACAGCCAAGGCTGAGTCGCAGATAACGGGCCGGTCGCACCTCAGTCGACAATCTCGACGTTGAATGGCCCGTGGAAGATGAGGACGAAAAGGCACGGACCGTCAGCGGTGGCCTGATGGCGCATTCGCGTCTGACCGGGAAAGTGAACGTACGATCCGGGGCCGACGACCCGATCGCCGACGTCGAGCTGGCCCTCGAGGACGACCATGGTGTGCGCTGCCGATGACGGTGCGCCGGCCCCGGACGCCCGGCGGATATCGGACCAGGTAGTGCTCCTCACCCGAGTCGGGGTCCTCGAACAGCAGGCGGATCCCGATGGGCCGGTCATACACCGCGGCGGCGGCGTCCTGGGGGGCAGGTCCAGCCCGGCGAGGCCATCGACGATCACCGGTTCGTTCACGTCTGCTGCACGAACTCGGATGATGCCAGGCGCACTCTGATTTCGCGGCGTCGGCGCTGCCGGTGCAACTCGACAGGGGACGCCGCGGTGGCCGGCTTCTGGGCACCCTTAGCGGATTGCCGCCGCACCGTCGCTCGACGGTGCAGCCCGGAAGTACGTAGCGACAGCGTTCCCATGTCGGACGGGTTTGTAGTCTGGTGGGCCTTCCGCTTCGATCACCGGCTGGACGCGTTCGACGAAGAAATCGCCGACTGCGGAAGGGTTGTCCCAGACATTGACGCTGGTGATCATGCCGTCGCCGACCTCCCAGGCCACGGTAGCAACGAGGGCGGGGGGAGGCTCGGAGAACAGGCGGAGACGGATGGTCCACTGCTGCCAGAGTTCACGCGGAGCAGTGACGGTCTCGACAAACATGGTGACTCCCTCGTCGGCCCAACTGAACGCCGCCAGATCCGCGACACTAGCTTTGCCAGCCCAGGGCCCAGAGATCGCTGGGGTCGAATTCATGGGCCGCGGCAGCGAACACACCGAACGCCTCGACGACCTCGCGGCGGCGGCGTTCCGGAATTCGTCGCATGATCGCCTCGATCTTGACCCGCCGATCATCCATCACCGTGTCGACCAGCCTGCGACCTTTTGTGGTCAAGGCAAGGTTCAAGTGCCGGCGATCGTCGACGGCATCCCGGCGGTCGAGCAGGCCGGCGGCAACAAGACGGTCGCAGACGCGAGTCGCGCTCGACGGATGGACGTCGAGCGCATTCGCCAGTCCAGCCAGGTTGAGGCTGTCATGACTAGCGATCGTCACCAATGCTCGCAACTGGGTCAAGGTGACGACGTCCTCGACGGATTGGATGGATTGTGCGCTCACGGCCACCAACACTCGAGTCGCAGCGAGGACCGCGTCGACGTCCCCAACCCGGCGTCGGCTGGTTGCCGTCGTGCTGCTCTCGCGCCTCATGTCAGTAGCTTCTCACGATTGATTGCAGCTCGACAACTATTGTCCGGGCCGATACAGACATGCGCCTCTGGTGTCGGACAAAGGTCTTCTTGCAGTCCACGCGCCTCCGCTAGGACGCGGCGTCGGTATACGCAACTTGTCCGTTGATCAGCGTGTCACGGACGCCGGTCGACGCGTTGGTCAGGCGGAGCTCACCATCGTGCGTGTACAGCCCATGTTGCAGGGCAGCGAACAGGACCACCGCGGCCTGGTCGACGCAGGACACCTCGGCGAGATCTACCGTCACCGTGCGGTGTCCCTCGCTCACCAAAAGATCGATCGTGCCGCGTAGCGAATTGAGCGTCTCACGGTCAAGTACGCCTCGGGCTCGAACGATCCCGGTTGCCATGTCCGCGCTGGCACTGAACCTGGACTGTGTCTCGTCTTCGGTGATAGTCACTGTCTCCTCTTCTAACCCGGGACTGTTCAGTCCCGAATCAGGGACGGCGCGCGGGTCCCTCTGCTGACCCGTATGCATTGTGCGATCCAACAACTGTTGCAGTTCTACAATCCAGTTTACCCGAATCCTGGGGTCTCACGAGGCGCGCCTGCTGGCTTCAGGCTCGTTTTCGGTGCCGGCCAGGCTGATGCAATCGGTGTCGCCTGGGCCGCGGTCGCCCTCGCCCGCGAAAACGGCGTTCACCCTGCTGGCAGTTCCGATCCTCGGCCGGTTGCGTCGCGATCGGAATCGTGCTCGGCTTCGCAACACGAACAGGCCCGGTCCCTCTGGGACCGGGCCTGCGGGTGGGACGATCAGGCGGCGGGCTGCTCGCCTGACTCAACCGGAGTCTCGACCGAGGCCGACTCGGCCGGCGTGGTCTCGGGCGTCCCGGTCGTCACGGCGATACGCCGCCCGGCGGTACCAGCGTGGGCGCCGGCAACACGGATCGTCAGAACTCCCGCGTCGTACGTCGCGGTGACGTCGTCACCGGTGACCTGGGCCGGCAGCGCGAAGGCGCGCCGGAACGATCCATACCGCACCTCACGGACCGTGCGGCCGTGCTCGGACGACGCACGCTCGTCGCGCCGCTCGCCACGAACGACAAGCCGGCCATTCACGACCTCAACGACGACATCCTTCGATACGTCGACGCCCGGCAGCTCGAGCCGCAACACAGCGTCCGAGCCGTCGCGGGTGACCTCCGCGGCTGGCGTGAAGCCGAACGTCCGCCGCACCGAACCGAACGCGCTGGGACCAAAGGTCCGCCGCACGATCGTGTCGAAGTCGGCCAACGGGCTGCTCCACAATGTCAGACTGCTCATCTTCACCTCTCCATTGGTAATGAAATCCCGGCCGACATGGAGGCCGGTCGCTAGGGTAAACATGAGTCGGGTCCACTCAATTCCCGTTCAGCCCAGAATCGTGAACGCGACGGCTCGACATGGCGCGCCGTCCGCCCCTGCTATCCGAATTGGCAGCACGGACAGCCATGGATCGGGAAAGTCGATCTTCTCGAGAGCCGTCAGGTTCTCCACGACGATGCCGCCGGCGTCGGCGACCAGGCCGTGGACCGGCAGCCGAGCCGGCCCGCTCCCGGCGGGATGGGTGGGATCCGGATTGGGGGTGTCCAGCGCAATCGTTCGCACGCCGGCGTCGAGCAGGAACCGGGCCGCGCCGGGCGTGAGGAACGGATGGTCGAAGTACCGGGGCGTTCCGCGATGGCGCGACCATCCGGTGTGCAGTACTGCGGCGCCGCCCGACCGCCAGGCGGTGCCGGCGAGGTCTCTCCGGCTTATCGCCGATCTGCGGGGCCGGCCCCGCAGATCAATGACGACGGCCGGCACGACGAACCGGTCGATGGGCAGCTCGTCGACTCGAGCACCGTGCGCGCGGACGTGATAGGGAGCGTCGACGTGCGTTCCGGTGTGCGTTCCGAATGCGACGTGCAACACGTTGTAGCCGTCGACGCCGATGGTGGACGCCGAAGCGAGAGCAGGAACCGGATCACCAGGAAACACTTGGGTGTCCGTATCGATCGGCACCGATAGATCGACGATCCGCATGGATCAGGCATACCGCGTCGACGGGAGTCCCAGGCGCCGGGTCCGACAATAGGCTGGTGATCACAGTCGTTGTGCTGGTCGCACTCGCGCTCGCCGCGTGGATCTACCTCGCGCTCGGCCACGGCCGGTTCTGGAGCACGGCGGTGCGCCTGCCGACCGTAACCGGCGCAAACATCGCCGGCACGTGGCCAGACGTGACGGCCATCGTGCCGGCGCGCGACGAGGCCGCCATCTTGCCCACAACGCTGCCCAGCCTGCTCGCGCAGGATTATCCGGGCCGGTTCCGGGTGGTGGTCGTGGACGACGCCAGTTCGGACCGCACGGGAGACGTTGCTCGCCGCATCGGCGCGCACGTGGTGCGCGGGGACGGGCCGCCGCCGGGCTGGGCGGGCAAGGTCGCCGCCATGGCGGTCGGTGTCCGCTCGGCCGGGACGCCCGAGTACTTGCTCTTCACCGACGCCGACGTGCGCTTCCCCACTGGTGCGCTCACCGCTCTCGTCACGGCAGCACGTCGGCACGGACTGGACGTGGTGTCCCAGATGGTGCGGCTGCGGGCGATCAGCCAGTGGGAGCGCCACATTGTCCCCGCGTTCGTCTACTTCTTCGCGCAGCTGTATCCGTTTTCTCGGGTGAACCAACCCGAGTCGACCACCGCCGCGGCCGCTGGCGGCTGCATGCTCGTCCGAAGGGAAGCGCTGCAGGAGGCCGGCGGTCTGGCCTGCATCGCCGGTGCGCTGATCGACGACGTGGCTCTGGGGCAGCTCGTCAAAGGTCGTCGGCCGGGCTCCCGCATCTGGCTGGGGCTCAGCAGCGAGATCGAAAGCGTGCGCTCGTATCCCCGGCTGTCCGACCTCTGGGCGATGATCAGCCGGAGCGCCTACACCCAACTGCGGTACTCACCATGGCTGCTCGCGGGCACCGTCCTCGGTTTACTGATCGTCTACGTCGTCCCCCCGGCAGCCACGGTGGCCGGACTGGTTGCCGGGGACGCACTTGTCGCAACGCTGGGCGCGGCCGCATGGACGATCATGGCCGCGACATACGTCCCGATGCTGCGCTTCTACCGCCTGTCGCCAGCGCGCGCTGTCCTGCTGCCCCTCATTGCGGTCGGCTACCTCGCGATGACGATCGACTCGGCTCGGCAGCACCGCCGGGGCCACGGTGGCGCCTGGAAGGGCCGAACCGTGATGCGATCGTCCGCCGATCGACTAACAGATCCGCGGTAGTTGTTCCCCGAGTGGCGTGTCGACGACGCGAGTGCCGCCGAATGTCGTCGTGGCGACCACCATCGACGGGTGGTCCTCCACACATTCGCCGATAATGGCCGCACCACCGCCGAGCGGATGCGCCCGCATCGCCGCCAAGACGGCGTCGCCGTGTTCCCGCGGCACGAACGCCACGAGCTTGCCCTCGTTCGCCACGTACAGCGGATCGAGGCCCAGCATGGCGCAGGCGTTGCCGACATCGGCCGGCACCGGAATGGCCTTCTCCACCAGCCGCACGCCGACGCTCGACGCGGCCGCGATTTCGTTCAGCGACGTCGCCAGGCCGCCTCGGGTCGGGTCGCGGAGCGCGTGCAGGTCGGACGTGACCGCCAGCATGGCGGCGACCAGCGGATGCAGCGCCGCGGTGTCGCTCGTGATCTCGGAGCCGAAACCGAGTCCTTCTCTAACACTCATGATCGCGATTCCGTGGACTGCGATGGCACCGCTGACGATCACCACATCGCCCGGTCGGGCGCGGTCCGGCCGAATGTCGACACCCGATGGCACCAAACCCACGCCCGCGGTGTTCACGTACACCTGATCACCGTGACCGGAGTCCACGACCTTGGTGTCACCAGTGACGATCGTGACGCCCGCCGCGCGCGCGGCAGCGCCCATATCCGCCGCCACTCGGCCCACGATGCCGAGTGCTGTCCCCTCCTCCAGAACGAACCCGCACGACAGGTGCGCCGGCATAGCCCCGCTCATCGCCAGGTCGTTGACCGTGCCGTTGACGGCCAGGTGCCCGATGGAGCCGCCGGGGAAGAACAGCGGTCGGACGACGAATGTGTCAGTGGAAAAGGCGATCCTCGCGCCGCCTAGTTCCACGACCGCTGAGTCGGCGAGGCCGCTCGGGCCCACACCGAGCGCCGGGACGAAAAGATGCTCGATGAGTTCGGCCGACAGCTGACCGCCGCCACCGTGGCCCATCACGATAGTGGGACTGTCGCGCAGCGGCACCGGGCAGGCCCAGCCCTCGAAATCGAGCGGCTGCGCGTCGAGTACCTCAGCCAATCGAGGCCACCTCCCGTTCGGGTACTCGACGGCGTTGTCAGCCGGCGGTACAGGTAGTACGCGGCGCAGGCACCCTCGCTCGATACCATCGTCGCTCCGAGCGGGTTGCGCGGCGTGCACAGCGTGCCGAACGCGCTGCACTCGTGCGGCTTGATGAGACCCTGCAGCACCTCACCGCTTCGGCATACGGAGGACTCATCGGTGTTGATGTCGCCAACCTGGAACCGGTACTCGGCATCGAAATCCCGGTACGTCTCGGACAGCCGCCAGCCGCTCTCCGGGATGACGCCGATGCCGCGCCATCCGCGATCGGTGACTGTGAACACCTCCGAGAGCAGCTTGCGGGCAGCAACATTGCCCTCCGGTTGCACGGCCCGCGCGTACGCATTGTCGAGGTAGGACTCGCCCCGTTCCAGTTGGTGCACTGTGCGCCGAATGCCCTCGAGGATGTCCAACGGTTCGAATCCGGTCACCACGATAGGGACGGAATAGCGGTCGACCAGCGGTGGGTACTCCTGCGTGCCCATCACGCTGCAGACGTGGCCAGCCGCGAGGAATGCCTGCACCCGACAAGTCGGCGACTGCATGATCGCGTCGATGGCGGGCGGAACGCGCACGTGCGACACGAGCATGCTGAAGTTCGGGACGTCGAGCCGCTTTGCCTGGAACACCGCCATCGCATTCGGCGGGGCCGTCGTCTCGAATCCGATACCGAAGAAAACCACGTCTCGATCGGGGTTCTCGCGAGCAAGCTTGAGCGCGTCCAGCGGCGAGTACACGACGCGCACGTCACCACCCTCGCTCTTCACCCGGAAGAGGTCCCGGCCGCTACCGGGCACGCGAAGCATGTCGCCGAAAGAACAGAAGATCACGTCCGGTCGCGATGCGATCTCCAGCGCCTTGTCGATGAGCTCGAGCGGCGTGACGCACACCGGGCAACCAGGACCGTGGATCATCTCGACCTGGTCCGGAATGAGCTGGTCGATGCCGTGCCGGATGATCGTATGCGTTTGACCCCCGCAGACCTCCATGATCGCCCACGGTTGGGTGACGGTGGCGTGGATGTCGTCGAGCAGCCGCTTGGCGAGCTCCGGGTCGTTGAACTCGTCGAGGTATTTCATTCCGGCGCCTCCCGGCCGTTGTCGCGTGACGCCTGGGCCCACGCGTCGCCGAACTCCTTGTCGAGCTCACCCAGCTCCCTGAACAGGGCAAGCGTCTCCATCGCCGACTTCTCGTCGAGTCGCTGCAGGGCGAACCCGACGTGCACGATCGTGTACTCACCAACCTCGAGGTCCGGCACGAACTCCAGGCAGACATCCTTCTCGACGCCACCGAAGTCGACCTTCGCCATCCGAGTCTGATCCCGTTCCCAGATGTCGAGCACCTTGCCAGGGACGGCTAAGCACATGGTTCCTCCAATGGGGTTGGTGTCGAGTTCAGCGCTCCGCGATGTTCTGGCTGCCGGCGGATATGTGCACCGACGACGAGCTGCCCCAAAGCCAGGCCGGCGTCGCTCGGGGGTACGAGCCGGTGGCGCAACACTTGGAAGCCAACTTCGGTTAGGCCTTCGACAGTCAGTGAGCTCAGCAATGCATTCAGGAAAACGCCGCCGGACAGGGCCACGGTGTTCGCGCTCGTGCGATCACGGGTATACATCGCAACGTCGATCACCAGTCGCGCGACGGCGATGTGGAATCGCGCGGATATCACGGCAGCGTCCACGCCCGACTGAACGTCGGCCGCCGCCGCCGCGATCACCGGTCCGGGGTCGAGTTGCGCGGGACCCGCCGCGTCGCCGTCCAGCCCGAACGAATATGGCGCGGCACACGATTGGATCGCGTCGCGGGCCAGGCCCTCGAACCGCATCGCGGCCTCGGCTTCGTACGCGACCCGATGGCACACGCCGGCCAGGGACGACATCGCGTCGAACAGCCGACCCATGCTCGACGTCGGCGTACAGCCCAGCCCGGTCGAAAGCTGGCGAGCGAGCACGCCTCGCTCCGTCGGCGTGCACGCGGCGACACAGGGCAGCCCGGGATCCCACGCGACACCGGCGCTATGGAGATGAGACAGCGCCATCCGGCAGGGATTGCGCACACCGGCGTCCCCGCCCGGCAGCGAGACGTAGCGCAGGTGGGCCACTCGCTCATAGCCCTCATAGTCAGCAAGGAGGACCTCGCCACCCCATACCGCCCGGTCGTCGCCGTAGCCGGTGCCGTCGAACGCCACTCCGATCACCGGCTCGCGCCCGTCGTGGCGGTTCTCTGCCATCGCGGAGGCAACGTGTGCGTGATGGTGCTGGACGGTGCGGACCGGTAACCCCCCCGGATTCCGCCGGGCCCAGGTCGCGCTGCGATAAGCCGGATGCCGGTCGGCGATGATCACCTCGGGCGTGGTGGACGTGATCGCCTGCAGGTGGCTCGTCGCCTTGTCGAACGCCTTGAGGGTCGCGAGGTCGTCCATGTCGCCGACATGGGCGGACAGCCAGGCGTAGCGCTCGGCCCCGACACAGAACGTGTTCTTCAGGTCGCCGCCCACCGCAAGCGCGGGCACCACCTCAACGGGCAACGCCAAGGGCATGGGGGCGAAGCCGCGCGACCGCCGGACCGGCAGCTGGCTGCCCGCGGCAACGCGAACCACCGAGTCGTCGCAGGGCACGTAAATACGCCGGTCGTGACCGAGCCACGCATCGGCAATACCCCCGAGGCGGTCGAGTGCGTCGGCATCGTCCGTGACGATCGGCTCGCCCGCCAGGTTGCCACTCGTCATCACCAGCACCGGCGAACCGGGCGCGTCTGCGGGCAGGCCGAACAGCAGGTGGTGTACCGGCGTATAAGCGATCATCACGCCGATGTCCGGATTCGTCGGCGCGACCGCATCCGCCAACCGGAGCGACGGGTGGCGGCGCTTCGGCAACAACACGACCGGTCGTCGATCGTCTTGCAGGAGGGCACTTTCCGCGTCGCCGACCTCGGCAATCGAGCGAGCGGTTTCGAGGTCGGGCACCATCACGGCGAAGGGCTTGTCGCCGCGGTCCTTGCGCTTGCGCAACGCGGTAACTGCGGTGTCGTCGCCCGCGGCGCAGGCCAGGTGATAGCCACCGATTCCCTTCACCGCTACTATCGCGCCGGCATCGATCAGGCGACGGGTCAGAGCGATCGCCGCGTTGCCCCTGAGGTCAAGCTCCCCCGGCCGACGCAGGGTCAGGACCGGCCCGCAGTCCGGGCAGGCGACGGTCTGGGCGTGGAATCGTCGATTGGCGGGGTCGGCGTACTCGGCGGCACACGCCGAGCAGAACGGCAGCTCCGCCATCGTCGTCATCGGCCGGTCGTACGGGAGGTCAACGACGACGGTGAAGCGCGGTCCGCAGTTGGTGCAGCTGATGAAGGGGTGCCGGTACCGGCGATCGGCCGGATCAGCCAGTTCCGCCCGGCAAGCTTCGCAGGTGGCGATGTCCGGCGAAACGAGAGTGCGCCCCCGCCCGTGCCGAGACGACTCGATGACGAACTCCGTGCCACCGCGACAGGGCATCTGCTCTGCGGTCACTGTCTCGACGTGGGCAAGAACGGGGGCCTCCGGCCCGAGCCGACGATGGAACTCCGCCACAACCGATGCAGAGCCCTCGACCTCGACGATCACCCCGTCGGCCGCGTTGCCCACCGATCCGGACAGGCCGAGCTCGCGGGCGAGCGCGTAGACGTAGGGACGAAATCCGACGCCCTGCACGAGACCGGTGACCGCCAGAAGGCGCCGCACGCGGGACGGCTCGACGCCGGGGTGGTGCTGGCCTGCCGCCCCGCTTCCCGCCATGGCGTGCCTCACCCCCGATACCGCGGTGCGCGCACGCGTGCTCGCTGGTCCGGGGCGCCCCGACGAGAGTCCGGCGTCGAATCGACTGGGCGCGCACGCGTGCCGAACGGTCCAACTGGTCGAACTCATCGGACGTTACTCTCGCCTGGACTTCCTGGCGCGGTCAGGCGGCCGAGTCACATATGGCGGATTTCCAAGTAGCGCTTGACGTCTGGGAAGGTGGCCGCAACCGCGGCCACGATGACGCCCACTACCGCCAACTTGATGAGGAGACTCACGACGTTTTCACCTCCTTCGGCCATCCGTTGTTCTGCTGCATGACCTGCTCCGCGAGGGCGATGGCGTCGGGCACGGCGGCCTGCATGGTGGCACTCAGGCCGATGCCTTCCTCGATGATCGCAGGTTCACATGCAACGATGAGGACGGACGCCACGCGTCCCCCGAGTGCGGCGAGGTGCGCGAGCACCGTGGCCGGATCCATCCCGTGGGCGTCGACGAGCGGGCTGGCCCCACTCGCAACGGCCTGCCCGGCGCCTGCGAACCGGCTCTGATCGACCTCGACGAGGCTGACGGTGCCCGGCGCGTGCCCGCGGGGTGCGGCGTCGATGAGGACGAGAACGTCGTACCCCTCGAGCAGCCGGTAGGCGAGGTGAACGCCTCGAATTCCGTAGTCCCCAATTTCCACGTTCTCCGCATGTGGCCGACCGGCCAATTGACGCACGACTTCGACGCCGAATCCATCGTCGCTGAGAAAGATGTTCCCGACGCCGGCGACCAGCATCCTGCTCATGGCTCGCCGTCCGCGACTGGTTCATCGTCCGGGGCCGACTCGACGTCGATCGGTTGTACCTCGTCGGGGGCAAAGTAGAGGTACCGTCCGTGCCAGCGCTGGATCTCGGCCCACTCTTCGTCATCGTCCGGCGTCACGCCCAAGTGCTGCGCACCGTCCACATCGAAGAAAACTGCCTGAACCGTGGCCGGTCGGCCGGCGAGGAACATGTCCTGAGCATCGGTGTGACGCGCGCCCGGCCGCAGCCTTACCTTGGACCCGCGGGCGACTCGCACGCCGTCGATCACGATGGCATCCGTTTCCGGCGACACGGACCGATCGGCACCGGGATCCCACCACGGCGTGCCTGGCGTCAAGAACGTCTCGGGCTGCGACGGTGCCGTAGAACGGTCGTCGGGTCGGATGTCATCGCCGGTGACCTGCCGGAGGTACCGCACTGCACCGTGCAGCCGATCAAGGTGGTCCGGCGGCAACGTGTCGACCTGATCAATCACGGCCGCGGCCCGCGGATCGGTCGCGCGCGCCTCGTCCTTCTCCGCATCGGTGAGGGTCATGGTGCGCAACGTGAGGATCTCGTCGATCTCGGTCGCGTCATAGAGCGCGCCCGGACTCTCCGGCGCGATCTGAGGGTTGTCCTCGAGGATGATCGGCGAGGACAGCATCACCGACGGGGAACTCCCCAGCACCGGCCAGGTGCCGTCGTTCTGACAGCCGGCGACATCGAGCGCGGCCCACTCGGGCGGATCGGTCATCGACAGGAATCGGCCGCGGTCGAGCGCGCAGAACGTATGCGCCGCGACGAGCGCGCTGCGCAGTGCGTCATCACGGCCGCGAAACCGTCCGGCGGTCCGATTCTCAACCCGAACCGTCAGCCGGCGCGCCCCGAACGGTCCCGGCAGATCCGTCACAGCAATGACAATCGCACCGGCAATTGCCCGGGCTTCCCGGTGCACGCCGGATGAATCAGTGGACTCCGCATCGACCGTGAACGGCCACTCCCGAGCCTGCGCCTGCAGCCGTGCGATTGGCACCTGGACCTCGACCTGCCGGTCGACCGCCTCGTCCCAGTCCGGCTGGTCGCCGCCGGTGCGATGCTGCGCGTGCAGGAAACACGCCCGGACCCGGAGGCTGGCGCCAGGATCGGCCTCGAACACGATCTCGGTCTGGCTACTGGACCGCTCCGATGGGTCGTCGGCCACATAGCCGGGCGGCATCAACACGCCGAATTGCCAGCGGTTCGTGTTCTTCCCGGACGATGCGCGGTAGGGGTAAAGAACGTAACCCTCGTACAGCAGAGCGTCGGCAACCGCACGGATGGCGGCGAACGGGTCGCCCGTGGGGGCCTCACCATGGCCGAGCTGCCCGGTCACGATGCGCCCTGCGTGGAGCCGGCCGCTTCGGCGAGCAGAGTCGTCACGGCAAGCTCCCACGTCGGCAGCGCTCGGGCGGTCTTGAACGCACCCAATGCCTCCAACGTGTCGAGGCGCAGCCGCAACCAGCCGCTGTTCGGGTAGAACGCATCCATCATCGCGCGCCATTCGGTGACCGGCACCCGGTAGGTCGCTTCCTTGTGCCATGGCACCTGGGCAACGCTGAAGCCGGTCTCCCCGCGGGTGAAGATCGTCCCGCTGAACAACAGCAGAAACGGGATGTCGTCCTGTTGCAGCGCGTGGAAGTAGCTGGTCGCGGCGATCTCCAGGTCGTACGTGCACGCGACGGGTAGGTCGATCTCGATGCCGCCGGTAAAGCTCGGAACCATCGCAGCAATGTTGGCGAACTGAAGCGGCTTGAGCGTCTCCGCCCAACGCGAGGTGTCCCCGAACAGGTCGTTGAGCTGGCGAGCCTCAGCAGGCGTATACCGGCGCTTTTGCGGTTCGATCCGCAGCTGAACCCGCAGCGCGATGGCATGGACGCGTACTCCGGTCGTCTCCGAGATGCGCAGCTTGAACACGAGCGTCGGACCCGCGGCGTAAGGATCGGCGCGGACGTCAATGCAGTCGAAGACGAGCTCAGGCATCCGCCGTTCCCATCGTCGAGCGGATCGGACGACTGTGCGCCCGCACCCGCGCGAAGAAGTCCGTGATGTCTTGCCGTGCCTCCTCCCCACCGTCGAAGCCGGTCCAGTGCATCCGGATCCGTCCGACCAGCTCATAGCAGACGTCGATCGGCACGAGATAACACTCGTTGCTCTCCCGGGACCGGCGCACGATGAGCGCCTCGACGTCGGGCGCCATGTCGCGGGCGAGCGAACTTTCTTCCCCGACCGCGTCCCAGGCCGACAGATCGAGCAGCGACTCGGTGGCGCCGGCTGGGCTCGGGTACTGCGCGACGATCCGGCCGAGCATGCTGTTGAAGAAGAAGAACGCCATCCCCACGGGTACCTGGAGCCGGTCCCACAGCGCATCGCTTAGCGCAACGTCCGGCTCGAAAAGATACCGATCGGGCACGGCGCGGTAGTTGCCCCGGCCTGCGCCCTCACGGGTGAACAGCAGATAGCAGGGTCGGCACGTGCACAGCAGGCGGCGCGAGTCGAGATTGACTACGTGCGAGTGCTCGTCCACGAGAACGGTTCCGCACATCTCGCACGACTCGCCTGGGGGCGGCGCCTTCGAGCGGGGCGGTACGAAGTCGGGCCGCGACTCCGCGTCGGCCGGGGTGACGAAGCGCCGCAGTCCCGCCGGCACGACGATCACACCGCCTCCGGTAGGGCGACGCGGATCCCAGAAGCGTCGTCGAGTAACGGCAATGGATCGAGGTGGCGACCGGATCCGTCGACCGCCCGTCCGGCCAGCCGCACGTCGTATCGGCCCTCGCAGCTCGCGCAGGTAAGCACCGAGCCGTGCAGGGTCGAGTTGACGAGCGAGGCTTCGCAGGCCGGGCAGCGGTCGACGTAGGCGTAGTACGTGTCCTCGATCCGTGCGGCCATGACGTGACTTCCACCGAGCTGGACGGACGTCACCTCCCCCTCGTGCGGAAGCTCAGCGGCGGAGGGATGCCGCCACACGGAATGCGTCGCCGCCGGTGTCGGTGATGCCTCAGGTCGCCGCCCGATCTGCAGCACCGGCGAGGATTGGACCTCACCGTCGACCACGATGCCGGTGAGTTCCGGAGCGGCCGCCCGCACCGCCTCTTCGATCGTCAGGCTCACCGTCACGGTCGACGAGGCGCACCCGTGGCAACTGCCGGACAGCCGCAGCCGGGCCACCCCGTCCGGGTCGACGCCGAGGAAGGACACACCTCCGGCGTGCGAGCCGAGATAGGGCCGCACCCGGTCCAGCGCCGCCTCGATGCGTTCGTCCGCGGTGAGCGGGTGTAGCCCGTGCAGGATCAGCTGGCTCTCGACGAGGGGGTCGGCGGCTAGCTGGTGAACCAGGTCGGGCCGGTCGGCACCGATGACCTCGCAGATTCGGGCGAGGCCGGCACCGTAATACTCGACGAGCAGTCGGACGATCTTCTCTCCGGTGTCGGCAGCAAGGTGGCCGCCTTGCTCGAGCAGCTCCCCAAGCAGAGCCTCGACCTGCGCGCCAACGTCACCGTCCGGCACAGCCACGCCTCACATGGACAAGGTTATCGGCGTGGGGTTGTGCACCGTCTGCAGGGTCTTTCCCGGGCCGAGATACATGTGCACGCCGCACGGCAGGCAGGGGTCGAAACTGCGCACCGCGCGCATGACGTCGATGCCCTTGAAGTTGTCCGGCGGATTCTCCTCGAAGATGGGCGTGTTCTGTACGGCGTCCTCGTACGGGCCGGGCGTGCCGTACACGTCGCGCACGCTGGCGTTCCACGGCGTGGGCGGATACGGGTGGTAGTTCGCGATCTTGCCGCCCTTGATGACCATATGGTGGCTGAGGACGCCCCGCACTGCCTCGGTGAACCCGCAGCTGAACGCCTCGTCCGGTACCTTGAAGGACTCCCAGGTCTTGGTCCGGCCGGCGCGAACCTCGGCGAGTGCCTGTTCGCAGAAGTGCAGCGCGCAAGCGGCCGCGTAGGCCTGGAAATACGTGCGGGCCCGGTCACGCTCGAGCGCGTTGCTCCACTTCGGGATCTTCCATTCGAAGGTGACCTCGGGCTTGTTCATCGTCTTGGGCAGGTTGATCAGCACGCTCTGCCCGGTCGACTTGATGTAGCCGATGTCAACCAGGCCGCCGAGTGCCGTGGCCCACAGCCGCGCAATGGGGCCGCCACCGGTGTCGCACGCCAAGTGGTCCGTGCCGTCGAACCAGCGCGGCGACATGACCCAGCTGTACTTGTCGTCGAAGTTGCGCTTTTGCGGCTGGGGAATCGTCGTCTGGTTCCACGGATGGTTGCGGTCGACGGGGTTCCCGAGCTCATCCCGCTCGACGAACATCGGCTCGTTCTCCCAGCTCTGGTAGTACGAGCTGCCGAGCAAGATGCGGATGCCGAGGTTGATCTTCACCAGGTCGTTCGTCACGAGCTGGCCGTCGACGATGACGCCGGGGCTCACGAACATCTTCCGGCCCCAGTTCGTCATGTTCCGATAGGTGAAGTCGCAGTGCGCCGGGTCGTTCAGCGAGCCCCAGCACACCAGGAGCGTGCGTCGTAGTCCGACGTTCTCGTACCCGGGTAGCGCCTCGTAGAAGAAGTCGAAGAGGTCGTCATGCAGCGGGACGACGCGCTTCATGAACTCCACGTAGCGCATCAGGCGGGTCAGGTAGTCGGTGAACAGCTGGATCGTCGCCACGGTCCCGACACCGCCCGGATACAGCGTCGACGGGTGGACGTGCCGACCCTCCATCAGGCAGAACATCTCGCGGGTCCACCGGCTCACCTGCAGCGCCTCGCGGTAGAAGTCACCTTCGAGCGGGTTGAGGGCCCGCATGATGTCACCGATCGTCTTGTAGCCGTGGGCGTCGGCGTGCGGGGCCTCGGTGTTGTTCGCTCTCTCCAGTACTCCCGGATTGGTTTCCTTGACCATCCGCTCGCAGAAGTCCACCCCGACCAGGTTCTCCTGGAAGATGTTGTGGTCGAACATGTACTCGGCGGCCTCGCCGAGGTTGATGATCCATTCGCCGATCGCCGGCGGGTGAACCCCGTAGGCCATGTTCTGGTTGTAGACAGAGCAAGTGGCGTGGTTGTCGCCGCAGATTCCGCAGATCCGGCTGGTGATGAAGTGCGCGTCGCGCGGATCCTTGCCCTTCATGAAGATGCTGTAGCCGCGGAAGATCGACGAGGTGCTGTAACACTCCGCGACCTTCTTCTGCTTGAAGTCGATCTTGGTGTAGATACCCAGGCTGCCGACGATGCGTGTGATGGGATCCCACGACATCTCGACGAGGTCGGACTTGTCCGCCGTAGCCGTCATCGATGTCACCGCACCTTCTCGTAGCCGGTCTTGAGTTCGGGTCCGCGTGCCCTCCAGGACGGCTCCTTGTTGAGCGTCTTCTGGGTGAACTTGCGTAGCGTGCGGATGGTCGAGCCGTAGGTCTTGCTGGCCCGGGTGGACACCTTGCTGCCCGGCGGCTCGTCCATGAACGGCATGAACTTGTCCGGGAAGCCGGGCATCGTGCAGCCGATGCAGATGCCACCGACGTTCGGGCATCCGCCTATCCCGTTCACCCAACCGCGTTTGGGGACGTTGCAGTTGACGACCGGGCCCCAGCAGCCGAGCTTGACCAGGCACTTCGGCGAGCCGTACTCCGTGGCGAACTCACCCTGTTCGTAGTAACCGGCCCGGTCGCAGCCCTCGTGCACGGTCGCGCCGAACAGCCATTGCGGTCGCAGTTCGGAGTCGAGCGGGATCATCGGCGCTTGGCCGGCGACCTGATAGAGGAGGTAGAGGATCGTCTCGGAGAGGTTGTCCGGGTGGATCGGGCAACCGGGCACGCACACGATCGGCAACCCGGCCTTCGACTTCCAGTCCCAGCCGAGATAGTCCGGCACACCCATCGCGCCGGTGGGGTTCCCGGCCATCGCATGGATCCCGCCGTACGTTGCGCAGGTCCCGACCGCAATCACCGCGGTGGCTTTGTCCGCCAAGCGGTCCAACCACTCGTTGGTCGTCCGCACCTCGCCGGTCTCCGGGTCGTTGCCGAAACCGCAGAAGTACCCGCCGTTGTCCTTGTTCAGTTGCTCGTTGGGGATCGATCCCTCGACGACCAGGACGAACGGCTCCAATTCACCGCTGTCAGCCTTGTACCACCACTTGATAAAGGTGTCGGCACCTTGTTCGGGACCGCATTCGAAGTCGATCAACGGCCAGTGCACGGCGATCTTGGGTAGCCCAGGGAGCGCGCCAAGGACGATCTCCTCGATGCTCGGCTGGGTTGCGGTCGTCAGGGCAACGGAGTCACCGTCGCAGCCCAAACCCCCATTCATCCAAAGAATGTGGACCACGCCTTCGTCGTCCTGGGTTTGCTGGCTGTCCGCGGTAGCGGTCGTCACCGGGGCGCACCTCCTCTGCGGGGACGCGCACGCGCCCACACCATCAGCGGGATGTTGCTGCGACAACCTGACTTTACGCCGAGCGATCATCGACGCAAGACAGGAAACGCCTATGTCATAAGGCCATTCTCATCTCTTCGGTTACTCCGGAAATCCTGGATTCCGGGAATGCTTGCCTGGCGTCTGCCTGCGACCCGAGGGCGGCCGGGCGATCCGGCCTCAGAGCCGAGGCCTGGCTACGCGTATCGTCCGCGGGGCGACATTCGCTTCGACAAGCTGCGGTGAGACATGAAGTTCCTCGTGACCTGGCAGTTGGAGTTGACGCTGCTGTCCCGTGAGATGGGTACGGCGATTGCCCGCGTGCCGGAATACGCTGCGGAACTCGAGCGTCGGGGCAAGGTCATCGGCCGATACCACATCGTCGGGGCGCACGGCGGCGTGTGGATCTTCGATGTCGACTCGCATGAGGAGTTGGAACGGCTGCTCGGCGGATCGCCGGCGTTCAACTTCTCGCACTACGACGTGAAAGCGCTCTCTGAGATGTCCGAATAGCTGCAAAGTCCGGCGGATTGACGTCCGCTAACCGCCCGGAGGAGACTGACCGGTATCGGGGAGGCCGGTGCCAATGGTGTCCACTGCTCACGAGCAGAACCGCGAACGACACTGGATGTGTGCGCGTCGGCTGAGCGAACGACGTCACGATCTGGGCCTGACGCAGTGTGAGGTCGTCGAGCGGCTGAACGCTCTCGGCGTAGCCGCGACGAACCGCACCCTCTCGGCGATGGAGAACGGCCAAGGGGTCGACGTCGGCCGGTTGCCGGAGCTCGCCGTGGCCTTGGACTGCACGATCACCTACCTGTTGGGGCTGACGAACAATCCACGACACTGGGCGCCTGACGATGCTGCGACCCGCCTCGACGGCGCCGCCAACGGCACGTCATCGCCCGCCGGGCGGCGAAGGCAATCATGGATTCTGGGTCCGGATATCCCGGAACACCGGAACTCGAACGGCACCGAGCGACAGCGTGCATGAGCTGTCGCTGTGCGGAGCCATCGCCGACGTGGTGACTCGTCACGCCGGGCCGCGTCGGGTGGAAGTGATCCACCTGCGCATCGGCCAGCTGCGCCAGGTCGTCCCGGACACGCTCGCCTTCTGCTGGACGCTCGTCAGCGAAGGCACCGACCTGGCGGGCTCCGTGCTGGATGTCGAGCGAGTTCCGGCCAGACTGCGGTGTCGAGCCTGCAACGAGCGGTTCGCGCTTGACGGCACGATCGCGTTCGTCTGCCCCGCCTGCAAGAGCCTGGATGTCGAGGTGGTGGCCGGCGAGGACTTCGACGTCACGGCTCTCGACTTGGCCGAGGTGTGACGGTGGGCCGCTTTCACCGGCACGACGACGGGTCATGGCACGACCATGATGTGAGCGGCGACGGGCCTCCAGGCGCACATTCCCATGACGCGGGCGACCACTCCCAGTACCAGACCGGCCGCGAGCGCATTCAGCTCCTCGAGCGGGTGTTCGGCGAGAACGATCGCATGGCAGCCGCGAACCGCAATGACCTGCAGCGCGAGGGCGTCATTGCGATAAACCTGATGTCCGCACCGGGCGCCGGCAAGACCACACTGTTGCGCGAGACCTTGCGCCGGCTCGCCGATCGACTTCGGGTCGCGGTCATCGAGGGCGACATCGAGACCAGCCTCGACGCAGACCGGCTGCGCAACCTCGGAGCCACCATCGAGCTGATCAACACCGGCGATGGCTTCGGCGGAGAGTGTCACCTCGATGCGCCCATGGTTCGGTCTGCCCTCGTCCGACTGCCTCTAGCCAGGCTCGACCTGATCCTCATTGAGAACGTAGGCAACCTGGTGTGCCCGGCTGAATTCGACGTCGGGGAGCACGCGCGGGCCATGATCCACGCGGTGACCGAGGGCGAGGACAAGCCGCTGAAGTATCCCATCATGTTCCGTTCAGCTGACCTCGTCCTGATCAACAAGATTGATCTGCTGCCGCACCTCGACGTGGATCTGGACGCGTTCCGCCGTAACCTGCGGGCCGTGAATCCCACCGCGACGACGATCGAAGTGAGCGCGCGCACCGGAGCCGGCGTTGCCGCCTGGTGCGCCTGGATCGAGTCGCTCCGCCGCCCGGCACCAGAAACCACCGCGAAGCCAGTCGCGACGTGAGCCGCGTCATGCTGTGACGCCATGCGGAATCGACCCGCTCATCCGACACGTTGGCGTTAGAGAGGCTGCTCGGATGCCGGTCCACGGCGTAACCGTTGCCGCGAGCCGTCCCTGGCTCGACTAGCCGCCCGGGGAAACGACGTCAAGCACGGAAAGGTCCGCGGGAAGTGACAGCCGAGCCGCACGGCCCTGACGAACTCGTCGCGCCCCCAGCGACACAGCTTCGCAAGGCAACGCTCGCCGTCTACGCGATCTTCATCGTGAACGGCTTTGCCTTCGCCAGCTGGGCCTCTCGCATCCCGCAGTTCCGCGACGACCTGCGGGTGAACCCGGCCCAGCTTGGCTTGATCCTGCTGTCGGCCGCACTCGGCTCGCTGGTCGCGCTCCCCCTGTCCGGCATTGTGGTGACCCGCATCGGCGAGGTCGCGCGCAATCGTACTGATGTCGATGTTGCTGGCTACCGGCCTTGTCGTCGCCGGCATCGGCGCAACGCACGGCATGTTCCCAGTCATCGTGGGGCTCGCGTTAGTCGGCTTCGGCAACGCCGTGTGGGACGTGGCAATGAACGTGCACGGGGCTCTGGTGGAACAGCACCTCGGCCGAGCCATCATGCCGAGATTCCATGCCGGATTCAGCGTGGGAACCGTCGTTGGGGCTTTGCTCGGATCGGTGATGGTCGCCGCGGGCGTTGGGATCTCGCCGCACCTCGTCATAGTCGCCGCCGTCGTCGTGGTGACGGTACCGGCCGCCACCCGCTTCCTCCTGCCCGGTCATCACGCCACTCCGACTTATCCCGACGGCAGCCGGCGCAGCCCGCTCCGGGCCTGGACCGAGCCACGCACGTTGTTGATCGGGGTCTTCGTGCTGTGCATGGCGTTTACTGAGGGCACCGGGAACGACTGGCTCGGCCTGGCCATGATCGACGGCTACGGAGCTCCAGCCGCAGTAGGGTCGCTCACCTTCGCGATTTTCGTGGCCGCGATGACCGCGGGTAGGTGGTTCGGGCCAGGCTTACTCGACCGTCACGGACGGGTGGCCGTGCTGCGGGGATCGGTGTTGCTTGCCCTCGTCGGGCTGATCCTCGTCGTGTTCTCGGGCACCCTGATAACCGCGATCATCGGTGCAGTGGCATGGGGGCTGGGCGCCGCCCTGGGCTTTCCGGTCGGCATGAGTGCGGCCGCTGACGATCCCCGCTATGCCGCCGGCCGCGTCAGCACGGTGGCATCCATCGGATACACGGCCTTCTTGGCCGGGCCGCCACTGATCGGCTTCCTCGGCAACCACTTCGGCGTGTTGCACGCGCTCACCGTGGCCGCCGGGCTCCTCGCGCTAGCCGCGATAATCGCGGGGGCGTGCCGCCCGCTGGTCCCGGAGGCGCTGACGGTGACCGCAGACCGAGCTCAATACTGAGGCTCTCTTCCGCCTCCGCGCGCATCCGTGCAGCTGTCGGACCAGTCGTTCGCCTGAGTCGAGACCTTGCAAGGAATTTGCAACCCGGCCGGGTCACGGTGTGCCCGCTGCTATCTCGCACGAGGGACAGGCCCACCGATGCTGACCAAGAACCCATATCTGAACGACGCCGGTCTCACCTCGGACGACTTCGACGGGATCGTCGAGAGATATCGCGGCATGCTCTCGGCGATCGGTCATCAGTTCCGGCTGACGCCCGAAGAACGGGAAGACGCAACCCAGTCGACCTGGCTGCAGCTATTCCGCAACATCGAGCAGATCCGCAATATGGACTGTGTCGGCGGCTGGCTGGCCACAACGATGCGCCGCCAATGCATATCCGCCTCTCGCCGCCGGTACGTCGAGAATCCGATGTCTGACCTGCCCGAGTCATCGGCCGACCTTGCGGCATCCGACCTGGTGGACGCGGTGGCCCACCGGCAGGCCGTGAAACGGCTGCACGAGGCCGTCGACCGGTTGCCGGACCGCGAGCGGCGGATCATCCAACTGCAACTCGATCCGGCCCAGCCGCGCTACGCCGAGATCGGCCGTTGTCTCGGCATGCCGGTAGGCAGCATCGGCCCGATTCGCGGTCGCGCCCTCCGCAAGCTGCGGACCCTGCTGCGCGACCTCGAGCCCGACGAACGGGCTGCCCTCGCTGTCTGATCACTCGCCGCCCCGGATCCATCCGATCCGGGGCGGAATGGCTGGGGAGAAGTCGATGACGATACTGACGTGCTGGACCTGCTCCAGCCTGGAGACGCAGCCCGTGCTCCGTGTCGGCAGCACGGCCAAGGGCGGAGGCATCGATCTCACACTGATCGTTGGAGTGTGGACCGCCCAGGATGACGTCCCGACGTTGGACTTTCGCGCGGAATGTTATGCGCAGGAACGCTGGCAGCCATTTACCGGCGACCCGACGATCGTCGAGCTGACCGTGCCATTCATTGACCAGCGGGCCGACAGCAGCCCCACGGAGTACGGCTGGCAGGAAGCGCATCGCTACTGCAGCGACGTGCGAGCGGTGCTCGACAATCGGCCGGGCAACCCGCGCTATGTGCCGGGCAACCGCTACTACGAGATCAGTCTTACCGGATTGCCGGCTGACGCCCTGCTGCGATTCGAGGCCACCGCGGCGCTCCGCGACCGTTCTCTCGTCGCTGCCGCGAGCGGCGCCTTGTGGCTCGTCGCGCCGGTGTTCGACGAAGGCGACCTGCGCGAATCCCGCACTAGTCGACCGGCCCCGAATTCATCAGCACCGGGCGCGGCCGGACCGGCTTCAGCCGAAGTACTCCTTCCGGATGACCAGTGGTGGGTGCTGTTCGTCAAGGAGAACCACAACGGTTTCGCTCACATTCGACTCGACATGCTCCGTACCGACGATGTCGCCAACAACACGGCTATCGCACCGGTGCAGATCCGGCTCGATGACGGCGATCCCATCGATGTCCCTAACCTCGCACCGTTGCTCTGGTCGGACGATGCGCCGGACGAATACGTCTGGCCGATCATCGACCGGAGCACAGACTCGTTCGTGTTCTCGGTGAAACGCAGCGCCGCAGAGCCCCTGCAGACCGTCGAGATCATCACCGGGCGTGGCCCGTCCGCTGATTCCCATGTGGTGTCGCTAGACCCTTCACACGTTGATCAGACCTATGGGTTCCGGCCTACGGCGCTGATCCTGCTCCAATACTGCATCCAGGGGTTCAACGATCTGTTCACCTGGCCCATCGCCTCGTACCGCCCGCCTCGGAGTTACATCGAGGTCACCTTTGCGGACGAGGCGGCCGCATACTCCAGTCGCCCCGGAACGAGAGAGAACGCCATCCCCGACGGATACCGGTACGCGCTCGAAGCGCAGCGGGATTACCAGGTCAAGACCCAATGGGCGTTCAACGCAGGCGTGCTGATGCTCCTCCGATATGGGCTGCCGGCGGACCAGTTCGCGCTATTGGCCGACCAGGTTGCGAGCGGGTTGATCTCGCCGAGCAACGCCGGATTCGGCGCGCACCGTCCGCCCTACTATCAGCACGACACCAATCAGCGAGAACTGATCCTGGCCGAGCGGGTAATCGAATCGTCCTTCGGACGCAGCTCCGATCGCACCTACTACCCGGATCAGCGGATCTACCTCGCGACGTCCTCGGAGGTAGCTACCTACAGCACCCTGCTGGAACGTGACGAGCTGCGCTACATCGTCCTCGACCGATCGACCGTCGCCGGCAAGGTCGCCGGAACGGATGCCTGCCTGTTCGGAGACGGCCATCCGACCGGCGACGACGGCAACTACTTGTGGACGGAGGCCGCCACCGGTCTCACCGTCCTGCTCATCGAGGACCAACTGCGAAACGAAATGCTCAACGCCGGGCCAGACGAAATCCGCAAGGGCCAACTGGGCTACTGGTTGCGTCGACGGCTGATGCTCGCCGTACGGTTCCGGAAGCCCGGCCCAAGCAAGATCTACGTCTACGGCGACGACCTGGACCATGCCTGCGGGGATGGCTGGTTTGACGGCTCTCCGATCTTCTACACCCGCGGATATCTCGCCGCTTTGTGCTGGATAAGCACCCATCCGTGGGTGCGGGCCTGGACGGTTGACGAGAACGGCTTCGACCCGACGCTGTACCGGCAATCAGAGCCAATCACTGTCTCCAGCGCAATCTGCCCGAGTGTCGATCCACTCGGGGTGGAGTCGATCGACCGGCAGGGCAATCGGATTCACTTCGACACCTGGTACGAGTGGTGGGCGAACACGGTGTCCACCTGGCTCGGATGTTCCCTGCGTGAACTGAACGACACCCTCGAAGATCAACTTGTTGCCTGGCCGGAAAAGTATCGCAATGGCTGTTACGAGCTCGCGTGGATGTACTTCCTGGCCTGCACTCACGAGTCGATGTGGAGCCAACAGCCCTTGACCAACCCGAACGGCGATCCACAGAGCTGGCCACCAGAGGATTTCGTCGTGTCGGAGAGCATCCAGCAGCGTCACGCGTGGGTATATCTCAACGCCTCGATCTGGGCGGAGTGGTCCGGCGGACAGCCGTCGGGCGGGATGGCACAGACCTACGTCATCGGTGGTACCGAGCCCAGCCGGTACACATTGAGCGGAGGCCCGCTGCTGCAGCTGGTGCAAGAGCAAGGCACCGCCGATCCGTACTGGCCCGGTGAGCACAGCCCGAGTCAACGAGGCACGTACTGGGACCACGACTGCCTGCCGACGATCGTGTTGTACAACCGGTCGGCTTTGGTCGTGATCGACCGCAACGGCGGCCGGATCACCGAGGTGTTCTGCCGGGTCAACGGACGCCCTATCTCGGTGAGCGGAACGATCAAGTCGCATCAGTTTCTGACCCCAGGCCTCATCGACCAGATCCCGTGCGACGGCGTGCGGCTGCAGAACACGGTGTTCACGCCAAATCACTGCTATGTGGCATCGGATGTCGACCCAGGCTGCTTGGATGCCTGGTACGTACGTCGACCCGAGGCAGCCTGACGAACGGCTGTTGACGTGGTATCCAGACAACTTCAACGCCTACGACTGCGATGTCGATACCAGTGACGACTCCCCCGTCGTGACCTGCCGGTACGGACCGGCGATGGGGAATCAGCCGACGCCGCCGATTACGCCGGCACAGTTCGACGAGGCATGTCAGCAGGATGGTGCCGCCCGGCGAGCGGGTCAGCCCGGGGTCGTCTGGCACAGCGGGAACGAGTTCCAGAAGACCATCAGGCTCGTTGGTGATCGAATCGAGATCCGGTATACGGATGTCGTGCCGGGGCATGTGGTCAGCAATGAATTCACGATCGATCTGGAACGGGCGGTGCTGGATGGCATTGGGCAGCAGCGCACGATCGATCCGTCCGGCCAGCTCGCTACAGTGGAGAGCACGATGGGTGCGCAGGTCACGATCGAATTGCAGGACAACTGTGTTTTCGCGCCAGAGCAAGAGCCATTGGTCACGCCAAGCGGCAATGGCCAGCCCGGTGCGGCCCCTGAGACTTTTGACGCGCTGCGCCGGGTGCTTACTGACGATCTGCGGGTGACATGCGTCGCGGGCAACCAATTCGGGTACGACATCGTCCTACCCACCTGAAGAGGCTTGGGTCACCGTACCGGAACGCTCGCGACCGATCGACGTTCCAGATCCTCGAGCCGCTCAACGACCAGCCGGGTATTGCAGTGATCGGGGCCGTACGCTCGCAGCAGAGCGTCGTACGCCCGTTGCTGGTGGGCTCGCGCCCCAGGGATGTCGCCGGCTTCGAGTTCGGCGAGCCCGAGGTTCGTCAAGGCCATGGCTACTCGCGGATCGTCGGGGCCAAACTGCCGGCTCATCATTGCCGCCGACTCGGCGTGCTCGGCCCGGGCTCTTTCGAGGTCGCCCAGCAGCCGTAACGTCCACCCCAGCTTGTCGTGGACCTCGGCCACGATTGGATGGTCGACCTCGCCGTAGACATGTTGCAGCACCGCCAGCGCCCGTACCTGCAGGTCCCGGGAGTCGGCCGCCAAGCCTTGATCATGCAGCATCATGCCGAGCCCGCTCATCGCTTCGGCCGCAAGTGGGTGTTCCGGCCAGCCGGCGCGATCGAGAATCTCCAATGCGTCGCGAAATTGCGTGGCGCCTGTCGCGAACTCATCGAGCGCCCAGTAGGTATAACCCAATCCGATCAGCGTTCGAACGATCTCGGCCGTATCCCCCAACTCCGCGCAGAACTGGCAGGCATCGGTGGTAGTACTCGACAGCGCGGTCCGGTTCGCCGGCGCAGTTGAGCAGATGTGCGAGCCGGGCCCATGTTCTCGCCGATCGCAGGTCGCCCGCATCGGCCGCTGGCCCCATCATCGCGAGCGCCCGTTCCATTTCCTCCCGCGCAAGAACCAGTTTCCCCTCGGCGTCGAACAACTCGCCCCGTTCGGCGTACAGCTCACCAAGCAAGCGGTGATCCGCTGACGTCGCGTGCCCTACGGCGATCAGCGAATCGAGAACGGAATGGGCCGATGGGAGGGCGGAGCGCGCGCGCAGGTAGCGGAACGCGTCGAGAGCCAATGCGACAAGCCCAGCCGGCAGGGCGTTGAGGTCCGCACTGCACTTCAGCAAGGCGGTGATGTGCGGGGCAAGTACGGCCCAGGTGGTCCAGCCGTCCGGGTCAGTGGGCACTGGCGGCGCCACGCGTCGGAGCAGCGTGACGACGTCCGTCGCCCTTGCGACTCGCTGCTCGGCCGGAAGCTTCGCGCGCATTACCGCTTGCACGAGCCGATGCACCCGAAGATTCCCCTCACCGCGATCGACGAGCGAGTAGCGCAGAAGCTCGGCCACGGCATCGGCGAATTCCATGTCATGGTCGCCGTCCCCGCTGACGATCGCGGACAGCCAGCTGAGCGGGATGGCGTCCGGCGCCATAAACGCGGAAATCTCCAGGATCCGAGCGGCAATCGGCGACCGGGCCCGAACGCGTTCGAACACGATCTGCCACGTCGCGCTGACCGTCTGGCGATGGTTAGCCGGCGCCCCACGCATGAGCAGCTGATCGCGACGAAGGTGGAACAGCCGGAGGTACTCGGCGAGACTCAGACCGGTCTGGTCGATATACGCACCCGCTTGCTCGAGGGCGAGTGGGAGGTTGCCCAACAGATCTGCCAGCGTGGCCGCGGCCCGTGGGTCGCGGCGCCCGGAGCGGGTGAGCAGGAAGCGGGCGGCGACCGGCAACCCGAACGGGTCCACCCGGATCGTCGGCCCGAGGGCCGCCCAGGCCGGACTCTGCGAGGTGATGAGCACCCAGACACTCGTCAGGGGAGGCAAAACCTCCCGCACAAGCTCGACGTCTTCGGCGTTGTCGAAGACGAGCAGCCAATCCTCGCGCTCCTTCATCGCCGTCCAGAGGCCGGACAGCAGATCGGTCTCGTCCGAGCCGAGTTGGACATTCAGGCGTCGCGCCAGTGACGTCAAAGCGCCGAACAGCGATGTCCGGCTCTCCGCCGTGACCCACGACACCGGACCGTCGTGCAGGTGCGCGACCTCGAGTGCCACGTCGGTCTTGCCGACGCCTCCCAAGCCGTGGATCGTCACGACTCCGTGGGTGGAAAGGAGGCCGCGGACGGTGCGCACCACCTCGTCGCGCCCAGTGAACAGCGGGTTGCGTGGCGGCAGGACCCGTACCAGTTGCCGAGCTGATGCTGGCTGCCAGTCCAGCGCGGCACTTTGATTGAGCACGGCGCGATGTAACTCGCGTAGCTCTGCCGACGGCTCCAAGCCGAGCTCGACCTTGAGTTCCAGGCGAATTCGCTCGTATATCGCAAGCGCGTCGACCTGGCGTCCGCCTCGATAGAGCGCGAGCATGTAACGCTTTGCCAGAGACTCACTCAACGGCCATTGGGCTAGGGCGCCCTCCAGCCGGATCGCGCCAGCCAGGTGCTTGCCCAACGCGAGGTAGGCATCAGCCAGAAGCTCCTCGGCGACGAGCCGGCGTTCGCCTAGCCGGGCGCTGAATTCCACGGCCCAACGGGCATCGCGCAAAGGACCGAATGCATCGGCAGATCGCCACATGCCAAGCGCGGGCTCGAGCAGCTCGATGAGCTCCGCATTCCGTTGGTCATGCGACAGCGCCAGCGCATTGTCGACGGCCCGATCGAAACGGCAAGCATCGATCGCCTCATCGTCGATCTCGAGCCGGTAGCCTCGGGCGCCTGACTGCAACCGGACGCCCGCGGCGCCAAGCAGTTTGCGCAATCGGGAGACGTAGGCCTGCAACGTGGTCGGCGCGGTAGGTGGCGGATCGTCGCCCCACACCGCGTCGATCAAGCGGTCGCTGGACACCGGGTATGGATGCGCCACCAGGAGGGTGGCGAGGACAACCTGCTGCCTCGGACCGCCGAGAATCACCGGTCGGCCGGCGATAGCGACCTCGAGGGCGCCAAGAAGCCGAAATTCCACCAGATGTGCCATGCCACAACCCCAGGTGAGCCGATGGCTGCTGTGTTTGGTTGCCTCCACAGTCACGGAGCGTGACCGCAGGACGCAGAGTACCGCTGATCGGTATACGAACCGAACGGCTTGCGGCGTCTTGGCCAGTTGTTGCCGCGAGATCACTCGTCACGGGCATCGGTGATCATCCCGCCGGGCAGAATCAGACTGGCGATGTCCGGTAGTTGTGCGGGGTACGGCCCGAATGATGTTTCGCCAAGTGCTCCATCCGCACGTACAGGATGACAATGCCGGCCCCCGTAGCGCAAAAACCCGCGGCGAACAGCCACGTCAGGATGTTCGACGGGTCGAACTCGTAACGCGCGCGGACGCCCGCGACGAGGATGAGCAGCACCATGATTCCTGCGACCTGTACGAGAATCCGGGCCGCGCTCCAGCGACGCTCACGCCACGCGCCTATACCGGCCAGTCCGAGCACAAAGATCGCGCCCAACATTCGAGCGGTCAGCCGGGTCAGCGGCCATGGCCAAACATCGATGGCCTCGTCAGGAAACAGGAATAGGAACGCGCTCGTGAGCACGGCCAGTCCCCCAGCCGCAACGATGACCGTGGCCGCGAGCGTAGGAATAACCAACTCGGCGCCGGAAGCCACGACGTATTCGCACTGGTTGTGGACGAACACTCCGAAGACGACGAACGGAGTTGTCAGGTAGAGCGCCACCCACAGCCAGAACGCTAGGTTGCCGTGAATGAAACGATCCCACTGCAGGATCGTCGCGATCCCCATCAGGGCCGCGAAGGTCGCAACCGGCGGGAAACCCCCAGCGACGGTATGCCAACGGCGGGCTCGAGCAGCTCGGAAGAAGAAGTAGGCGCCACCCAGATACACCGAGCCGAGGACCATCGCGGACATCGTCGGCTTGATTGCCCACGCGAAAAGCCGTTTGGTGTCCGTCGGCCACGGGACGAGCACCGCAAACGCCAGCAGCAAGAATGGAATGATCGCGGCGGAGACCGCCCGGGTGGACGCCAGAACGCGATCTTCACCGGTCGGCGATCTCACCACAACCGCCGATGCTATCTCCACATCGTTACCCGATGTGAGCGAGGATCCGTCCGCTGCAACAGCTATTGAACTGACGATTGCATCCGCTCGCGAGCTGCCGCGTAAGCGGCCTGATCATATGGATAGGCTCGCGACGTGGCCCGCCGGTCGTCAGCGCGCTTGGCCGAGGAGGAGGATCTCCGCGCGCGGTGGGCGGCTCGACATCCCGGATATGACGTCAGGGGTCGGATGCTCCTGTGGTGGCTGCGCGCGATGTGGCGGCTCGCCCGGCCGCTCGCGACAGCCCGAGTGCCCCCCGACCTCGTCACCCTCACCGGCTTACTGCTTGCAATCGCCTCGGCCCGCGCGCGTCCCGGGCGGGCGACGCCGCTGCTCATCGGATCGGCGGTCGCCGACGGACTCGACGGTGCTCTGGCGATCGTGACCGACACCTCGACCGCGCACGGGACCATGCTCGACCACGCGTGTGATCGAGTCGGTGATGTCGTGGCCGGCGTAGTACTTTGTCGGGCCGGGGCGCCACGCGTCTTGGTCATTCCGGCGATCGCGCTATCACTGGCTCAAGAGACCTGGCTACGGCGCATTCCCGCAGTCACGCTCAACGAGCGACCGACTCGGATCGTGTGCGCTGCCGTGGGCGATGTCGGACGGCGGGTCGCCGGCCGGCGCTGGCCGGCGGTCGTCGCCGCGCTTGTGTGGGACGGGCTGGCAGCTATCGCAACCCTTCGGCTCGTCGGGAGAAGCTCCGATGGACTGCGCGGCCGGTGATCGTGACCGTGGCCGACTACCCGGCGCCTTCCGGCGCCGCGTCCGTTCGGGCCCGGTGGGCCGAGGCTCGCAGCATTTCGATGATCAGCAGCAGGATCAGGCAGATCACCGCGAGCACGATGACGGTGACCAGCGTCGGTGAGTCGAACAGCAGCAAGATCACACCCAACACGGCGATCACCAAGATCCGCAGCGCGGTGGCGTACCGGTCCACGAACGGTCCGACCGGCCCGGCGTTCAACCGCGAGCCCAGCTCCCGCGGGCCCCGCACGACGAAGGTACGGAACCGGGTCGCCACCTCACCCGGGCCGGAGACCCACACCCCGAACGCGACCAGCAACGCCAGCAACGCCAGCAGTCTGATACCCAACCGCAGATAGCGCACCACCGTGTCGAAAATGTACTGCGCCGTATCCCGGGTCAGGTTGGGCGTCGTGACCTTGTCCAGGTAGATGCCGCGGCCGATCAGGATCCCGACACCGACCAGCACCAGACCGATCACCACACCCAGCAGCGACGCGACCAGCGCCCGCCGCTTACGTCGGCTGAGTAGGACGCCCACGACGAGCAGCACCAAGCCAATCCATGGCAGCCAATTCGCCACCTTGTTCAGCAAATTCGTCAACGATTGGGCATGCTGCAACCCAGCGACGTTGCCCACCGTGATCGTCGACCCCACCACCGGCACCTTCGACGCCACCGACAGGCCGGCGTCGACCAGGCGGGCCTTCACCTGCACCACCACCGACGACAGATCCAACGTCACATCACCGTTACCGGCCACCTGCACCGCGGCGCCCTTCGGTCGCTGCCCGGTCAGCAGATAGTTGATCTGGGTATGCGCCACCCGGTTCACCGTCTGCCACACCGTTTTAAACGCATCGCTTTGCACGAACTTGGTCGTGACCGTATTCACCAACGAATCCGCCGCACCCTGCAACGGAGGCACCAACACCTGCGCCGCCCGCGGCGGCAACACCGGATCCAACACCGACTTCAGATCAATCCGACCCTGGAACTGCGCATCCACCGCGGCGATCACCGTATTCTGCACACCCGGATTACTCGCCAACGGCTCCACCGTCTGCACATACCGGTCGGTGTTCAGCAGCAGATTCCGGCCCCACACCACCACCGGCGTCAACACCAAACAAATCACGCTCAACACCAAGATGATGCTGACACCCGCCGACCGCGCGATCCCACCCACCCGCGCACCAGCCGACCGAGCAGGCGCACCCTCAGCCACCCCCGCAACCCCAGCAGCCCCCCCACCAGCCGGTGGCTCCACAACCCCAGACGTCGACGTCTCATCGGTCATCGCGTCACGAACACAATCCCCACAACCCAAACACGCCAAACACTCCCATCGCCGAACGGCCGATCCACGATCAAGTCAGGACCGCTAATCACTGCGCCAATTCCTCGCGGGCGTCCAGGCTCCCCCGTCCGACCCACGACAACCGTAGGGGGCGGCCCGAGCGGAGTCCATCACCGCTACGGATGAATTCAGCGGCAGCAGATAGGTCACGAACCCGAGCGCTGACGGCTGGCCTAGATCCCCGGCAGCGCCCGAGTCTTTTCACCCAAAAGCTCCAGCTCCGTTCGGGGGCTCCAGTCGTAGATAACCGACGTTCGGAAGATGAGGTCCTGTACCGAACGGTTGGCCGAGCTAACAGCTACCCACAGCAAGCCAATGGGGAACACGCCGCAGAGAACAGCACGCAGGATCGCACTGGGTAATCGCATCGTCGCACCCTTGTAGTTGACAACCCGCACGCCCAACAGCGCGCCACCGTACGTTCGCCCGGTACCGGCCCACGAGAATGCCAAGTATGCCGTCACCAGAACGAAATAGAGGACCGGCAAGGTCCAGCCGGTGTTGCGCGGCCAGTGGAACGAGCTAGGACGGATGATGAATGTGACGCCGGCGATTCCGCCGTAGATGACGCCGATAGCGACGATCACGATCAGAAAATCCACCGCACCTGCAGCTACCCGGGTGACTATTCCGGCGCGCTGACCCTGGAAATCGCGGGCCTGAACCGGGACCGTTGCGTAACGGTCCGTCATGGCTCGCTCCGATCAACGGGCGCCGCTGTCTTCCGATCATGCCGACGACGGAGTACTCGATCCACGATCCGGTTGATTCGCTCGTCGGCCGCCCTCCCTTGCATGCGAACGCCGACCACCGTTTGCGACGCCATCCCCCCGCTCGACTCCCAGATGATTTCCGGCAGGTCGATCTCGTCGATCACCTCGTTGACGATGCCCCCCAAATCAACGCGCGAGATGATCGCCGGGATGTCGACCGTTGACACGATGGCGTTGACGTCGACGCGGGCCATGATCTGATTGAGGTTCACCCTGGCCACGATTCCGTTGATGTCGACCAACTCCAGAATGTGGTTGATCGGCACGCGTTCGATGATCGTGTCGTAGTCGATTCGACCAACGATGGCGTTGGCGATGGCGTTGATGTCGATCTCGTCGACGATTCGTATCACCTTCACCCGGTCGATGACGATCTGGGTGAGGTCGATCCGATCCAGGATGGCGTCGACAACGAAGGGGACGAGCTCATCGAGCAGCGCCCAGGACTGACGCACCGCCTGCCGACGGACACGCTCACCCCGATCGGCCAGCTGATCAATACCACGCTGCGGCCAGTACCGCTCTGGCAGGACGGGCGGCTGAAGTACTAGCGACGCGAAAGGTTGCGCCAGCCGGTACGCGATCGTCGCCGAGCGGGCGACCACGCCGGTCGCCGCGAGCCCCACTGATATGGCCACATCGACGACCGGCGGGACCGCGCGAGAATCGCCGGATGAGGCTGACGGTCCCTGGCCGCCCGCCGCGCCCCCGAACTCCGTCACGCGACTCACCTCCGGTGAACGCGGCGCGACGGGTCAGCACCGCTTCTAAGCGAGGAGCTTAGCCTTCTGCGCGTCGAATTCAGCCTGCGTCAGCACGCCCTGGTCACGCAAGGAGGCAAGCTTGCTGAGCTCTTCCGCCGTGCTCGGGGTGGTTGCCGCCACCGACTGGATGTAGCTCCGCGTGGCCTCGTCCGCAGCTCGCGCATCACGAACGTCACGCTTCTGCATGCCCGAGCCGCGAGCGATCAAGTACACGAGGACGCCGATGAACGGCAGGACGATGATGAAGATCACCCACAGCGCCTTGCCCCATCCACCGAGATCATCGCTGCGGAAGATGTCCAGAATGATACGAACCAAGAGGAAGATCCACAAGATCCAGATGAACAGCCAGAGCATCGTCCAGAACAGGTTGAGCAGCGGATAGTCCTGGGCAGCTCCCAGCGGTGCGGCGCTCATTTTGAGGTTTCCCTTTCAGTTAGGTCCCGTCGGGCGTGACCGTACGGTAAGCGATAGGGCAATCCCGCATATCACCGGCATGCTGTGGGTCGCGAACATTTGGCGTTTAGCGGGTGCCCGGCCCGGCGTGGCCGCCGTTAGGCTGGAGCGTGTCGGCCGGCTCGTTGGACAGATCGTCAACCGACGACGGCCTGCCGCCAGATGCCGAGATTGGTTCCGTCGACGGAAGGGTTGCCCGGTGGCGCGCCCGGGCGGACGCGGCCGCCGACCGCTACCAGAAGCGGGCCCAGGACCAACCGTTGCTCGGACTGCCGCTGGCCCTGCTCGCGCGGTACACCGGTCGGCAGGGCATGTTGCTTGCCAGCGCATCCGCGTTTCGCCTCTTCCTCTGGTTGTTGCCGTTGGCGCTGATATCAGCCGGCATCTTGGCCGCCGTAGCCCAGAGCAAGGCCAACTCGGCCAACCTCGAGTCGGCGAGCAAACGCGCCGGAATCACCGGTGCCGCAAGCCAGCAGGTCGTCGCGGCACTCCACGACGGCCATCGATCGTGGTGGCTCGCCGTGCTCCTAGGAGGCGTGCTCTTTCTGTGGGCGACTCGCACCTTGATGCGCAACCTGGTCGTGGTGAACGCCCACCTGTGGGGCGCAGCAGCTCCCCGCATGAAGCAGAAGCATGTACTGATTACGACGTTGGTCTTTGCTGGCGCCTGCATCGCGTTGATCGGTTTCGCCGCACTGGTGAGCCAACTGGATCACGCCATCCCAGGTGGCTACCTGGCCACGTTCCTGCTGAGTGCGATCGCAACAGCTGCCGTGTGGTTCGTCCTCTGCCAGCGGCTGCCGGATCGCCGTCGGGATTGGCTCGACCTCGTTCCTGGCTGTCTCGCATTCGGAGCGGGACTGTCGATCCTCAGAATCATCAGCCGCGTCTATCTGCCGGCCCGATTTGAAAAATCGTCACAATTGTATGGATCTCTCGGAGTCGCAGCCGTGATGCTGGCCTGGCTGCTGATCATCGGCAACCTCATCATCGGTTCAATACTTGTCAACGTCGTGTGGAGCGACTATCGCGCTGGCCGGCGGGACCCCCAAGCCGGTTAGCAGCGGGCTCCACTCATCCCGGTTGGATGATCCCCCAAGCCAGCGCTCAGAGCAGGCTGAACGATCGACGAGGTCCTGGGTTTCGTGCTGCGTGAGGAGACGCAATGGCAACCCTGACGGTGTGGAAGTTCGCCGATCCGGACGGAGCCGACCAGGCGCTCGCCACCCTCGAAGGACTGCAGAAGCAGGCACTCATCGAGGTGTTGGACGGCGCCGTCGTCAGCTGGCCGCCCGACAAGAAGAAGCCGAAGACGCGCCAGCTACACAACATGACCGGGGCGGGAGCGCTCGGCGGAGCATTCTGGGGCCTCCTGTTTGGTGTGATCTTCTTCGTCCCGCTGTTCGGTGCGGCGATTGGAGCCGCGACCGGAGCCCTGGTCGGCTCTCTGACGGACGTCGGCATCAGCGACGACTTCATCAAGAGCGTGCGCGATGAGGTGACACCGGGTACCTCCGCGCTGTTCCTCATGAGCCAGAACGCCGTTGCCGACCGCGTCCGCAGCGCCTTCGCTGGGACGAACGCACAGCTCATCCGCACCAATCTCAGTGACGAGCAGGAAGCCCGGCTGCGCGAGGCCTTCGGCGAAGAGGACTGACCGGACTCGCGCTCCTGATAAGCGTCGTTTCGTTCGAACGGTGACCTTCGACCCGCTGGCTATCCATGAGCAGTCAGCCGAGCATCGGGGCTGGTCAGCGATCCGGTCTAGCCGTCCTGGTCGTCCCCAGGCCAGGCGATCGGCCGGTCATGCCTGGCCACCGTTACCGGGTTCCGTCTGCGCATCGCTGCGGAATGCCATGACGAGCTCGGTCATCACCGCCTGGGGATTGTCGAGAACCGCATCCATGTTGTTGAGCAGGGCGTGCTCGACCAGTTCGGCGAGGCGGTCCGGGAAGACCAGGGTGCGCTCGGCCTGCCATGCGTCGAGGGAACGGTCGGCCACCAGCCGCGGGGGTGCCTTGGGCATGTCCCAGCCGGCAGTGACGCGGGTGTCGATGGGGCCCGGAAAAGAGCTAGTCACGACAACGCCGTCGTCCATCAGCTCGGACCGGACTCCCGTGGCGAGCATCATCGCCGCGGCCTTGCTGGCGCTGTAGATCGGCGAGCCGCGAGAGATGACGAGGGCCGCGAGCGACAGGATGAACAACACGCCGCCGCGGCGCGGCCGCAGCTGCGGCCCGAATTCCCGAACCAGCGCCAGCGGGCCGAAGAAGTTGACCTCAAAGACCGACCGGAACGAACTTTCGTCCGCGGTGCGCACCGGCCCGGCACACGGTTGGCCGGCGTTCGAGACGAGCAGGTCGACGTCATCGAGACGCCGCGCTGCTTCCCTGATGTCTCCGCGGTCGGTGACGTCGAGCTGCACCGGCACTACACGCTCACCGAGCCGCGCCACCAAGGGTGCGAGCGCATCGGTGTGCCGGGCACCGGCATAGACCCGGACAACGCCTCGGGCCAGCAGCGCCTCCACGAACTGCTCACCGAGACCGCGATTGGCGCCGGTAACCAGCGCTCGCCTGCCCGCAAGCTCCATCAAGACCTCCCATCCAACGCCAGACACCCGGGCCGTTACCACTGACCAGCCCGGCCATTGTCAGCGCTAATGGCAGACGTTCAGGCCGCGCAACGATCATCGACCAGCTTCAGTCCGCACCCCTAGCATGCGCTCTGGCCGGACCAAGAACTGATCCACGTGGGGTGAGAGTCGATCAACGATGGTGCAAGCGACAGCGTAGGCCGCTGGTGGCTGATCGCGGAGGGCGTGGCGCCTTAGGCGATGGTTGTAGACGTCTTTCCCGATCTCACGCCAAAACGCGCGCTCGACCTCCCGTCGATGCGCCGGCGCCCCCGGCGACCTCATCAGCGACCGACCGGTCCGTGCCGCTCATCCACGCCGTTGGCCTGCCCATCAACACCTCCACGATCAAGGTGTTGCGACGACCAGTTGAATTCGCCTTGCGATCCGTTGTCGTGATGATGCGTTAGCCCGGCCAGGTCGGTGACGCCTTCGCGTTGCCGGGTCCAGATCGCCTGCTCGATCGCGTCGAGCACCAGCTCGGTGCGCATCGAGGTCGAGGCTCGCCAGCCGAGGATGCGGCGGGCGTAGGCGTCGACGACGAACGCGACGTAGACCATCCCCGACCAGGTCGACACATAGGTGAAGTCCGCGACCCACAAGCGATTCGGCGCCACCGGCCGGAACCGGCGCTGCACCAGGTCCGCCGGCCGCGCCGCCCGCGCATCGGGTCTGGTTGTCACCACGCGCCGCCCTCGGCGAACACCGTGCAGCTGCAGGTCTTTCATCAACCGCTCGACGGTGCACCGCGCGACCGGGATGCCTTCGCGGTTGAGCTGCAGCCAGATCTTGCGCGGGCCATAGACGTCGTAGTTCGCCGCCCGGACCCGGGCGATCTCGACCTTGAGATCCTCATCGCGCACCGCGCGCTTCGACGGCGGCCGCGCCGCGGCCTCGTAGTAGGTCGACGGGGCGATCCGCGCACCGTGCTCGGACAGCACGGCGCAGATCGACTCGACACCCCACCGCAGACCGCCGTCGGTGCGGTCTTTGTGCTCGGCGATGAACCTCACGAGCGCTGGTGTGGCCGGTCGAGTTCGGCCGCGAAGAAAGCCGACGCCGCGAGGCTGTCGCATGAATCGTGTGGCTGCCTGACCGGCGTCCTCGTGCTGGTATCGGGAGTCATGGCCGGGTGGCTGTCAGGCCAGCCGGTAGGCCTTCATCAGGTTGTGGGTGGCGCAGATCAGCTTCCATTCGCTGTCGGCTGCGGCGAGCCCGCGCCGCGTGAGGGTGCGGAGCTGCCGGTTGTGTTTGATCTGCGCGAACACGGGCTCGATGCTCGCGGCCCTCTTGGTGTAGGTCCTGCGGCCTCGTGGGGTGTTTAGCTTGGCGATCATGATGGTCGTCAACGGATCGGGGTCTCCGGCTCGGCGCCGACGCAGCAGTTGATTGACCCGTGCCCTGGTCACGCCGAGTTGCTCGGAGGCCTCGAGGGTGTCGATCTGGCCGGCTTCGACGCGGTCGAGGATCTCGCTGCGTTGCTGGTCGATCTCAGCGATGCGGCTGAGCTCGCGGGCGCGGCCGGGGGCGATGAAGGACTCCACGCCGATCAGGTTCGCGTTTTCGGTGCTCCAGTAGCCGGCATCGGCGACGACCTTTCGAACTCGCCGCTTCTCCCCGGCACTGCGCAGGTTCTGCTTCGCCGCCTTGACCATCGGGGCGTAGGCGGGCGCATCGTGGGCGCAGTTGGTGACCTCGGCCGCGATCACGAACTGGTCCTGCGTGGCGACCGCTTGCGCGTTATAGCCCTGAACGTAACCGCCCTTGGTCTTCAGCAGCCTGCTGTCCGGATCAGTGAGGTTCGCTTGACCTCGCGACTTGTGTGTCGACGATCCTGGCGAGGGACGCCGTCCCCGAATGGGCTTGCCCGTGGCGGCCTCGATCTCCGCGCGCCTGGCCAGGTGCGACTCGTAGGACTTCTGCGCCGCCTCGCCCTCCAGCTCGTCGAGAAGCTTCCGAAGCCTCGCCCGACGACCGTTGCGCTCGCGCAACGTGTTCACCGGCTCACCCTGCTCGGCCTCGACCGCGGCCACGTCCTCGGCAGCGTCGGTTGCAGCAGCCTCGGCGAGGATCTGCTCGGCAATCTGGGTGGCGGTTCGGTTAGCGTCGCGTGAGGCGTTGGCGGCCAACTTCGTGCCGTCGACCGCGATCAAGCCAGGCCGCAGCAGGCCTGCCCGCGCACACACCGCGAGCGCCTGACCGAACAGTCCCGCGACCGCGGTCTCGTGGTTGGCGCGGAACCGGGCGACCGTGGCGTGGTCGGGACGCTGGTTCGCCGCTACCACCCGGAACGCCACATCCTCGATCAGACGCTTCTCGATCCGACGGCTGGAGCGCTCGCCCGTGCAGTAGGCATAGATCAACACGGCGAGCATAATCCGCGGGTCGTAGGCGACCCCGCCCCGACCGTCGAGCCGGTAAACGGCATAGAACGCCGACAAATCCAGCTCCGCGACGATGTCGAGCACGAACCACGCCAGATGATCCTCCGGCAGCCAGTCCGCCACCGACGGCGGCATCAGCATCAACTGGTCGCGGTCGGCTGCCACAAAGTTGTAGGCCACCCGATGATCTTCTCGATCACCAGCCCCGCACCAGGCCAACGAATCGCCGTCACGCGTCGACGATTCGTGCGACAGCCTCCCGCTTTCAGGATCTCATTCGCGCGGCGAAGCTCGGCGTTCTCCCGCTTGAGCCGCTTAATCTCGGCATGCTCCTCGCTCGTCACGCCGGGCCGGCGCCCGTCGTCGATCTCGGCCCGACGCACCCACTTACGCAACGTCTCGGCCGTGCCGACGCCGAGCTTCTGCGCGACAGCGGTAATCGCGGCCCACTGCGACGGATAGTCCGGCGTGACCTCGACGACCATACGTACCGCCCGCTCCCGCAACTCCGGCGGGTACTGACCTGCTCGTCCCACTGCTCCATCCTCCTCAAGAGATGGAGCCTCCAGACTTGCCGGGGCGATTCAGACCGCCACCTCTCAAGATCGACGAGACTTGGGACAACTTCCAGCTCCAGCGTGTGCCTCTATTGTCGTTGCCAGATAGGCATTAAGCCTTCCTGACCAGTCGCCTGACGACAAACTCTTCCTCGACTTGTGTCAACCATCCGGGTGTTGCGTGGAAGCTCTCTCATTACGTGGTCCGGCGCCACCGGCATCCTCCAGTGAACTTAACCGCCTTATCCGTGGGCGCGACGGTGATCGCTGTCGGTGCGCCTAATGCGATGTTATCGCTGGCGATAAGTGAGTTCGGTTCGCCTGACAGAGATCTGAGCCGGGCCCAGTAGCAGCCGATAAGCGCCGAAGAGATTTCGCTTACCCCGCTAGTCGACCATGTGCCGGGACGAGCCTGCATAGGGACTATGAATGTCCCGTCGCCAAGTTGCTCGAGCGGCTGCGGGGCAACCGTTACTGTCCTGCTCACCGTCCGGACCACCGTCGACGGTGGAGTTGAGACCAATGCGGATGCCGAGGTTGAAGGGACCGCCGTTGCTGCAGAGTTCGCGGCGGGTTGAGATAGCTGTGGACTGGAGGATCGAACGTGCGTACGGTCCGCAGATCGACTACCCGTAACGCCGACAAGAACCCCGCCGATGATAAGTCCAGCTATGCCGGTAATGGCAGGCAATAGCCGAGTTTGCCACGGTACGGGACGATCTAATCCTGACGCCAATGATGCTGCGGACTTCTGCTGCTCTTGTAAGCCATCTGACACGTCGATCCGTTCCTGTCTGATAATTTCGTGAGCCAAGTCTGTGTTGCCCGGAATCGCCGCTCATTCTGCCTCAGTGGCTGGCGGAATCCGACAGTGTTCACATGTCGTCCTGCTGGTCAACGTATCCACACGGTGTGTCCGGCAGCAGTATTCGCCGTTGAAACCCTCTGACCAACGGGATCGTCGGCCCCCATCGTTGATTGGGCTTCGAGCATCTCGGTCAGGTAGAGGTCGCCGGCGTTCTTGCGATCTGCTCCTCGTCCGTCGGTTTGGCAACTCGCTGGCGGAGACGTTGCTGTGACAAGCATCAACCGAACTAACACAATCACAGCGGTGGCGCCGGTGGCGGGCAGATGAGACACAAACCCACGATTCCAAGGGATACGGGCCTCTCGGCACTGCTTAGCGCGTGTACTCGGCTCTGAAGCGGCTTCGGCCAGCGTGGGGGAACACCATGCCGGAGCCTAGACCGGAAACAAGGGCCGGCCCATCCACAGCACACCACAACCGCCCAGCGCCGCTGGAGAGCACTTCCCCGATGCCGAACGGATCCTGGGCGCCTGCCGATCGTCAAGCGGAGCGCCGACGGTGACCGCCGCGTGCAGATCGCGCTCGTCCACACGACCCTCACAATTGCCGCGGGCGTGCTCGGCCCGACCGCCGCCGACGACGAGAACGACGAGGAGCCACTTGCGAACGGAGACCTACCCGGCTGACAGGAACGAGCGCGTCCCCCTCATCCCAGGCATCGGAGCGGCGGAGGGCCCTGCCGTCTGGGCTCGACGGTTAGCGCGGCGGACCGGGAGGGTAAACATTGGTTCGGACACCGCTCGGCGCGTACTCACCAGGGTGGACGCGCTGGGCGGTGTCCGGCTGGTGCGCCGTCCCTCCGAGGTGGCCGGGGCGGCCGACCTAGTGTTGCGTGTCGTAAGTCTCTAGGCGTTCTGGCTTTCGGGACAATGGGGAATGGTCGCTGCTGTGCTGGTGCTTCGGGATGGTGATCGGGTTCGGTTGGAGTCGTTGACCCGGTCGTCGAGTGTTCGGGCGGGGACGGCGCAGCGGGTGCGGATCGTGTTGCTGGCCGGGGACAGGGTGGCGAACGCGGACGATCTGGCTCGTTCCGGCCGGCCGCGGGTCATCGACGACGCGGCCGTGGTGGTTGAGACGCTGACCCCGCCGCCGGAGCATCTAGGGGTGAGGCACTGGTCGGCGCGGCTGTTGGCTGATCCCCTGGGATCTCGTTCGCCTCGGTGGCGCGGATCTGGCGGCAGTGGAACCTGCAGCCGTGGCGGCGGGAGACGTTCAAGTTCTCCACCGATCCTGAGTTGGACGTGAAGGTCCGCGATGTGGTCGGGCTGTATGTGAACCCGCCGGAGGCGGCGATTGTGTTGTGCATCGACGAGAAATCGCAGGTGCAGGCATTGGATCAAAATGCGGGTTGGCGCGACCACGCCTGGCGCCCGCCCTCCAAGTGCACGTATAGGACGCGCGGACGGCCACACCATACGACGGCGCAACGTTGACCGGCCGAAACTAATCAGGCGAAGCTCGGCGTTGCCAAGCCCGAACCGTTGATAACCACCGACCCGCCGCTGCAGCGCGCGTGGGTGAAGGCCAGGTAGCCGTAGACCACAAGCAAGAACGCCTAGCGACGCCGCGGCCGGCTGTTCCGCCCTGATCAGCAGATGGGCGTTGGGGTCCTCCCACAGGTGGCATTCGTCGGCGGCTACAACGTACATCTGGTCCTGCGTGCCACCGGTCAACGCCGTCGCGTTGCAGACGGTCGAGGTGTTCGCGTCAACGGTGATTTTCAGGCCGTTGGCCATCACCCCACACACCGACGGGCCGTACTCGTTCGTCAGCTGTATACCCCACGACGTGGGCGGCACGTTTGTCCCGGCGACCACCGGCCAGCTTGAGGAGATAGCGGCGCACAACCAGTTCCCCCGCCTGTTGTGCATCACCACATGCGACACGGGGCCTGCGCGAGCAGCACACCCTCCAGGGTGTTCTGCGCCTGGATAATGGCCTTCCATGTTGCGGGAATAGCGGTCGTGTCGACCGTTGCGTTCATGTACGTCTGGCTTGTCGACACCGCGGCGAGACCGGCCGTCGCCTGGTTGAGAAGCGTGCTGTCCAACGTGATTGCGTACCACCTGAAGAGGTCATTCAAAGTTGATGTCCTCGACACCCGTGCCACGCCGCAGGTCCCTCCAGCGGTCCAGCTGCATCGCGCCGTTGTGCGTCCTGCTCTGGCGGTTAGGAGCGTTTGTCATCGGGGTAAGTGGTAGAGGACGACAGCGCGAAAGGAGTGATTTCGATGGCGGACACGGGGGCACATCGCAGGGAGATTTCGCACCGATGGCGTTGGCTGGCGGGATTGCTGTTAGCGATTCCGCTCGCGGGTTTTGGTATTGGGATGCAGCCCGCCGCGGCGGCCAATGTGGTCAACTACACAGTCCATGTCCCGGTCAGCACGCCGGTCAATCCCTGTTCGCCCGGTGATATTCTTAATCTGAGCGGAGACATCCACATCGTCCTAACCTCGACTGACGACGGCAACGGCGGCTTCCACGTTGTGAATCAACTGAACAGTAACCTCAAGGGCATTAGTCTCGTCACTCGCGTGAATTACGTAAGCAATGAAAACCAAAGCGATGACGCATACGCGAGACCACCTTTTCCTGTGATACATACCCACACATACGACTGGGTCTTAGTCAGCCAGGCGAATACGCCCAACTACGTCATGCACATGACGATGCACGAGACCATCACCGCGAACGGCGTTCCCACCGCCACAGTTGACAACTTCAAGGCGGACTGCCAGGGCTGACTTTCACAGCCGATCGCCCACTCGGGCAGCGATTTGCCATCCAGGCGCACTGCCTGGCCTGGCAGGGCAGTGCGAGTGATAAAGTCCGCCGGTTTGCGCCGATATGCGCAGTTGAGCTTTCACAGAACGGGGCGAAAGATGTCGATACACAAAGAGGGTTTCACGCGGCGGAGCTTCCTTAAGCGGGCTGGTGCCGTGTCACTCGGAACTATCGCGGCTCGCGGCGTATACGACCTGCTCGACGAGATCACCGGGACTCCGGCACGGGCCGCCGCCGCTGGCGCCACGGTGCGCCGCCGGCAGGAGCAGTATCTGGTGGACAGCGTCGAGGTGATCCTCGATAACGGAGTCGCATGCGCCATCCCGCCCCTGTACAACGACGTATTTACTGCAAAGCTGTCCAGCAAGACGACATGGAACGCAAGCGCCCTCAAGAGCGCACAAAATCGGCTGGAGAACGCGCTTGCGACCGTGGAGAAGCCCTACCCGTCCACGGCGGCGGGGCTCACGATGGTGATCGGGTGGGGGCTGCCCTACTTCAGCAACTTCGTGCCCTCGATCGCGGCGACGAAGCTGCCCGTGGATCTGGCTCTTTCGAAGCAGTCCGGGACGACCCAGTACGCGGTACTGGACGCGATCAAGTTTCCCAGCGATCCGGCTACGGTGCTTCTCGAAGACAACCACGTGATGTTCAAGATGCGCAGCGACTCGTCGCAGATCCTCCATAGCGTGGAGCGCGCGCTGTTCGACGATCCGAACAGCAACGCCTTCATCGGCGACCTCTTCGACCTGACCAGCAAGCGGATGGGATTCCTGGGCCGAGGGTTCGGCACGCCGAGCATCGGCAAGCGACTAGCGATCGCTGCTGAGGTGCCCGGAGCAGACCAGATCCCAGACCGAGCTCAGCTGATGCTGGGGTTCACCAGCACACAGACCGGTGCGCTCGGGCCGGACAACATTCCCAGCTTCGAGACCCTGCCTGGTGTGACGAACCAGTTCCCCAGCGGCTACTTTGCTAGCGGCTGTGCCATGCACTTGTCGCATCTTTATGAGGATCTGGACCTCTGGTACAACAGCATGGATTACCCGAGCCGGGTCAAGCGGATGTTCTCGCCGGAAGCCAGCGTCCCGAACGATGCAACGACGGTTACCCTGCCGAACGGGCCAACGGAGGTTGTGACCAAGACGAGCCTGCTCCAGGAGGCGAACGCCCGTCTTGTAGGCCACAATTCCCCGCTGCAGCAGGCCACACGACTGGGCACGGACGTCACCGACAACTACGGTCGGCTACGCAAGAAAGGCACGGCCGTGCCGCTGCGTGAGGACTTCAACACCATCGATAATCCGTTTGCATGGACCGCCAACCCGGACCGTGACGGCTACGACCCGCTCCACGGGGCGGCCGGCTTGCACTTCGTTGCCTTTGTTCCTGCCAGCAGCAAGTTCCATGCCGCCCGCAAGGCCATGGACGGCGTCCTGCCCGACGGTACAAATCTGCGACAGCCGCCATACAATCTCACCGACGCGGAAATCGGCATCAACGCCGCTATCCGCACCTCACACCGGCAGAACTACCTCATCCCACCCCGCGCCCACCGCTCCTTCCCGCTCGTCGAAGTGATGAAGTGACCCAACGAACGCCCCAGCGAGGTGGGGCCGATCGGCATACTCGCTGGATTGCCGTGCACTCGTTGAGGTAGCTTCAGCGCTGCCCGCCGTACGTTGACCGATAAGAGCAAACGTTACATAGAATCGTGACACTGTGGTGCCCAGAAAACCGCACCGGGCAACCATTATCGCACTGTCACTCTGGACGCTCGTTCATCGAGACAGGCGGTCGAGCGCTACCCGTCACGGCCGTACTGGCACGGCCTCCCGATGCGCGTGCACCGAGGCAGCGAGGACGCCTGGCCGTATATTCATAGACCGCGCGGAAGCGGGGAATTCATAGATAGATAGGGTCCGCTCTCGCAGGTTGGTAGCACGGTTGGTAGCGAACGCTTCGTCCATGGCCGCGTTGGTAGCACGGGTTGGTAGCACCCTGCTCGGTTGGTAGCACACGCTGTCGGTTGGCGTGTCGGCCCTTTGGATAACGCCTAGATTCCCAGAACACGCGGGCTGAAAATATTCGCAGAGTGGGTCTGGCCACCCGAGACAAAGGTGCGTTCCAGCTCAGCGAGCCGGGAGCAGGTGCTCGGAGTCTAAGATCTCGACGACCGGCGGTACCGGCTTGCTGAAGTCGATCTCCGGCGGGAACAGCGTGGCGAGCTGGCTCTTAAACCAGGTGTTATAGGGCGTGGTTGAAGCCGCGAACTTGCGGTTGGCCTCCACCGGATCGTCGGCCTCGATGTACACGTTGAAGACAGGACCGGCGGGCGTGTACTGCAGTGTGACGACTTCGACGCAGCTCGGCAGCGCGCGCCGGTCTGCGGTCAACTCGTCGCGACGGGTGACGAACGCCTCGCGCGCGAAGGCGCGACCCACCTCCTCCTTGCCGGGGATGACCGGAACGGTGAACGCGAAGCCCCTCTTGCGCTCGGTGACGGCGGGATCACTCCACTCACCGATGACCTCCGGCGCGGGGCCGGGCGGCGGCGTGGTGAGGTCGACGCCGTGGATATCTTTGACCTTGCGCACGAAGTCCTTGTCGATCGCCAGGTCCGAGGATGCCGGCGCGGCGAGGGTCTCAGCAATCGGCTTCAAGCTCTCGAAGTACGCGATGACGAAGTTGCCCGTCGGCGTGTTCATCATGTACGCCCGCTCGAGGGTGATGCCCGCACGCTCCCGGGACGCCCGGTACTCGTCCGGCCGGTCGGTCAGCATGGTAGCGACCGATCGGACATCGGCCTCGGTCTTCCCGGACAGCACCGGGAACACCAGTGCGGCAATGTTCATAGGGTGCCTCCTGTCGTTTCCGCCGAAATGGCGGCGCGGGGGCAACACCTTACCGCGCGCCCGGGGACATACGTGTACCGCTCCCGAGCTCTGACCGAGCGCAAGCCACGTGCTTGCTAGCGCTGCTTGCTCCCATATCAGGGTGGCGGCATTAGTGGGGTCCGCTGCCGCTATAGACCGGCCGCGCCTCGCCGCCATGGTAGGAGCATGCGCCGCGACGTCCTCCGGACATGCTGTACTTGCCGTCGGTGCATTCGATCATGTAGCCGCTACCGTTCGTGAAGTTGGCGATACAGGAGAAGTAGCTACGGACGTCGGCCGCCGGGTTGTAGACGTAGCTGCCCCGGCCGCAGAAGTTGTATCCCCATGGATTCGCCGGCGCGCCGCACGTGCTGAGGACTAGATGGGTGCTCGGCCGTGGCGGAGGTGTCGTGGCCGGTGGCCGGAGGGCGGTCGTCTGGCCGGCGGCCGTGGGGCAGGGCTGGCGGTCGGGCGGCGGCGATGGGGCAGCGGCTGTTGTCGACCGACTTAAAGCAGACGGCGTGATCGCCGACGGCGAGGCGGCAGCGCTGCTCGACGACGACGTCAGGCTCCCGACGGCCGTCGAGGTGGTCGTCGTGGACGACGAACTACCACATCCGGCGAGCAAACCGACGACGCAGGCCAGCCCGCCAGTGGCAGCACGGAGTAGGACACGCCGATGTCGGCCGGACCACGTCATGACTACCCCCCACCGACTGCCCCTCACTCACGGCGCGCCGAGGCGGTCGTCAACACATGCGGGACGCGCTGATGACGAGAGAACGATAGCGGGTCGGTTCGGCCAGGATGAGACGACTGTTCTCCGTTTGCCCGCATTAGACACGGGCCAACGGGCACGTCGTCAGGACATCATCGTCGGACCGGCTGCCAGCGCCAACCACCGGCAAGACATCAGAATCGGCTACGGCAATGCGGCGGTGATGCCCGCGTCTCTCACGCTAGAGCCTTGAGCCGATCAATCAGGTCGACCCTCGGCGGGATCCGGAACTCCGCGGCCAGGCTGTCGTACAACTCCAGGTCGTTGCAGAGCAGGTCGCGCAACTCACTGTCGAGCCGCTCAGCCTCCCGCTCAACTCGCGGGCGCGGTCCAGATCATCACGACGCCGCCACGGGGAACGCGCGTCCATGTAGGCGGACTCGGCGTTCCGTCGGGCCTTCGCCAGCTGCTGGCCATCCACTCGGCGTCGCGCACCCGCTGCACGCCGCGCGCCGTCGGGGATTGTGGGGCGGGTGGGACTCGAACCCACGACCCAGGGATTATGAGTCCCCTGCTCTAACCGGCTGAGCTACCGCCCCGTCAAGCGCCCCGACGTCCCGTATTCCGTGGCCTCCGCACGACCTAATCCATCATGCCTAGCTGCTAGTTCAGTCCGTTTGACGTTCCGTGTCACAGGTCTTACAGGACCTCAGTCCCAAACCTCGAAGGCTACAACCGACGACCGTCACCTGCGCAGAGCAGCCCGAACTCATCGCCGGTCGCATCACTCATGGTGGCTGGACACGCACCCAGTCGGCGAGGTTTTCGTGGTCATCCCGGCCCCGTTAGCTGCCCAGGTGTCCGCGATTCTCTGAAGGGAGATCACCTGCGCGGTAGCCGTGCATGAGACCGTGCAGGAAACGCCTCGGTCGCTCCACCGACCGCGCCGCTGCCTGCATTTCGCGTTCTTGACGTCCGCTGCCGTCGCAGGTTCCATGCCGAAGCTGCCCGTCCCGACGGACCCAGTAATGCGGCTCTCCGTCTCGATCCCGCTGCGCCTCTCGGAGGCCTGACGCCGAACCCATCGACACCAGAGGCTCGATCTGGCCGGCAGACCTGCGTCGCTGACATCTCCTATGACACCTATGTCAGGCGGGGCTGGGCAGCTCATCACTGATCCATCGATAGTCCAGTGGCGGGGAAGACGGGGTCGCGCCGCCCGACTCCACCAGACCGACGTGCGCAGCGAAGGTGGACTGGGCGCCGCCGAATGCAGCGCAGAGTACTCTTCTTCGTCGTTGTAGTTCTCTGGCAGCGAATCACTTCTCTGCATGAAGGACAGTTACTGAACCAAGGAAGCCCAACCAGGCCTCCCTGACTCGACCGAGGTGTCCGTGTTACTTAACGAGGCGGAGCCGTTACCCTATTGTGCTTATCCTGCATACCCAGATATTGCCGATCACGGAATACAAACCCTCCCCTCCACCCTGCCGCTTGTCGACTTTGGCCCTGCCCAGCGACATCGCAGCAATCGGTACGGTGCCGTTCCGGCGGCAGAACTGCCTCCGGCTCATGTGCTGGATATGGCACGCGTCGTAGGCACTTCGTTCGCCCGCCGAGAGCCGATGGCTCGTCATCTGCATCCCCCGAGTGTCCCGCCCACCGGCCTCACGCAAGCCCGACACGTCGATCCGTTCGGCGCTGACTTCTTTGGCCCATGGACCCGTGAAACACTGTTGTACTGGTTCATCCGCCTCTTCGTATTGACTGATCCCACCGCCCCACACTCCGCAATCAGCATCAACGAGGAGGTACTGGCCCAATCCATTGCCTTCGTAGACCATGACGGCCACGTCGTCGGCGGAGCATTCAACGAGACAATGCCCCCCTTCGATGAAATCCCTATCCTACGGGTAGACGACCCGTTCCTCGGGTCGGTCCTGAACTTCACGGGGCCCATACTCGCGCTGCTCGGTGCCCAAGATTCCGAAGCCCTCACAGAGTTGATCGCACGCTATCCGGACTTTCGGGAGGCGTATAAGTCAGGCAAAGTCGGTCACCACTTCATGATCGCTCGATCCGATCACCTCGCGAAGGCCGATACATTCGAACTCGTCGCAGCAACAGTCGAGAGATATCAGGCGCTCAGCTACACGTATATGGTCGTCGAGGCCAGCAATCAGTGGACCGGTGCGGCCTGCGAGATGCTTTCCGGCGTACGTGTGCACTTTGCTCCGTTCCGGGCTCAGAGGGTTGTTCGCGAAAGCCGCGAGCCACTCGAGGGCACCGTGACAAGTTCGGATGGATATCTATCAAATAAGGACAGCGGATGCATGTTCTATGTGATTCGCCTTAAGTGATAGAGAATCGGCAACTTGTTTGACTCGACGTTGGGAGCCTGGGAGTAGCAGTCTCAGGTGTTGGGCTCGGTGAGTTCGCTCGCGAATCGGCTGCCGTCGTCGTCTAGTGCGTTCTGGCTCACGAACGGCCTGCGGCTTGCCGGGTCCGCCCGCGGGGTTGTGGCTCTTGAGAGGTCTGCGTCGCCGGTAGTTGCATTGCCCTCCTCGCCACGAAGTTGTCCCGTTCGAACTAGGAGGCGGTGTGATGGGCGACGATGTGATGATCAGCGTCGATCCGCACAAGGCAAGTAACACGCTGGCAGTGATGGACCCAGTCACCAAGACGGTGATTGCCCGGCAACGGTTTGCGAACACTGCTGTCGGGTATCGCCGGCTACGGGAGTTCGCCGGCGGCTGGAGCGCATCGGCGCTGGGCGGTGGAGGGTTGCCATGGCGCGGGCCGAGCGTTGGCGCAGCGGCTGATCGGTGATGGCGAGGTGGTGCTCGACGTGCCGGCGAAGCTGGCCGCTCGCGTTCGGGTGTACTCGCAGGGGCATGGCCGCAAGACCGACGCCGATGACGCGGTCTCGATCGGTCTGGCTGCGCTGAACAGCACGCGCGTTGCGGTGGTGCGCCGTGATGACACGCTGGTCAGCTTGCGGCTGCTGTGCGATCGCCGCGACGAGTTGGGCGCGTTGCGCACGCAGGCGGTGTGCCGGTTGCATCGGCTGTTGTGCGAGCTCACTCCGGGCGGGACCCATCGTGGGCTTCGGGCGTCGCGTGCCGAGCAGTTGCTGGCCAAGCTGCGTCCGGTTGATCCGGTCGATGTGGTGCGCTGCCAGCTGGCCCATCAGCACCTGGACGATATTCGGGCGTTGGACGCGAAGATGAAAGCGGTCCGCGCGCAGATCGTCGCCCTGGTCGACGCCACCGGGACCCGGCTCACCGAGCTGTATGGCATCGGGCCGATCATTGCCGGGCGGATCCTGGCCGAGGTCGAGACGGATCGACCGGTTCCCGTCGACGGCATCATTTCGCGTCCTACAACGGCACCGCACCCATCGACGTCTCCTCCGGTGAGCAGGTCCGGCATCGGCTCTCCCGCGCCGGGAACCGGCGGCTCAACCACGCGCTGCACATGATGGCGGTGACACAGATCCGCCAACCAGACACGATTGGCCGCCGCTACTACGAACGCAAACGGCTCGAGGGCAAGACACCGAAAGAGGCGACTGCGCTGCCTGAAGCGGCGGCTGTCCGATGTCGTGTACTGGCAGCTGGTCGCCGACCGGCGCGCGACAATCGCCGCGTGCGGATCAGCTACGACGCCGACGCGGACGCGGTCTACATCCACCTCGGCCGCGACCCCGGCGCCGCGCATCGCACCACCACGCAGGCCGCCACACCCGACGGTGTCGACGGGTTCGTCGCACTCGACTGGGAAGACGGCCGGATCGTCGGCATCGAAATCCTCGACGCCAGCAGCCGGCTCACCCAAGACATCCTCGACGAGGCGGACATACGCAGCTGAGCGACCCGCAGCCAAGGACCAACTCCGCCGCTGTTCCCGACCGCCGCCCAACCTCGGCGCCCGCAGCCGGGGTCAAGGCTGGCGCAGCCACCCGACCGGGCTACGGCCTTGACCCCGGCGAGGACGACGACACAATCCCGCCGCGGGAACAGCCGCACCTAAACACTTGATGTGATGAAGGAGCGGTGCCTCTGCTCCTTGGTGGTCGCCGCGGCGGACTCTCGAGGTGTTCACCTGAGCATGCCGAGGGAGGCCGAGATGGATGAACAACGCGTCGTTGATCGCCAGATCGTGGGGATGGATCTGCATCGTCGAAGGTCGGTGCTGGTGCGGATGAACCAGGAGGGTGAGCGGCTGGAGACGGTCCGCATCGTCAACGACGTCGACCGGCTGGCCGACGTGATCGCCCGGGCGGGCGAGTCACCCGAGGTCGTGTTGGAAGCGACTTACGGCTGGTATTGGGCCGCGGATGCGCTGGCTGAGCTCGGCGCAACCGTGCACCTGGCGCACCCATTGGGCGTGAAGGGTTTCTCTTACCGGAGGGTGAAGAACGACGAACGTGATGCCGCTGATCTGGCCGACCTGCTCCGGATGCACCGGCTTCCCGAGGGTTGGATCGCGCCACCGGCGACCCGCGAGCTGCGCGAGCTGGTGCGTCATCGCGCGAAGCTGGTTCATCTGCGGACCAGCCTGCGCCAGCAGGTCCACGCTCTGCTCGCCTCACGCGGGGTCGCGATACCGGTCAGTGACCTGTTCGGCGTCGCCGGCAACCAGCTGCTGGACCGCGTCTCGCTCTCGCCCGCGGCACGCACCCGGGTCATCTCCTTGCGGTCGCTGCTGGACGCGCTCGATGTCGAGATCGACGCGTTCACCAAGCTGACCGCGAAACGGCTGCGCGGCAACCCGCGCTACCAGGCAGTGCAGACCATTCCCGGGATCGGTCCGGTCCTGGCTGCGGTGTTCCTCGCCGAGATCGGCGACGTCACCCGCTTTCCCGCAGCGGCCCAGTTAGCCAGCTGGGCCGGTCTGACTCCGAAACACCATGAGTCCGATAGGACCGTGCACCGGGGCCGGATCACCAAACAAGGCAGCGTGCTGGTCCGCTGGGCCGCGATCGAAGCAGCACAATGCGCCGGCAAGAACACCCGCACCGGACAACGACGCGAGCGCATCGGGCAACGCCGCGGCCGCAACATCGGCGTCACCGCCGCCGCCCGTGACCTGCTCGGTCTGGTCTACTACGCGCTGCGCGACGGACACGTCCGCTGCCTGAGCGACCCGCTCCCCACCGCATGACCAGTGCCACCCTCGACTGGGCGCGGACCGCTCTCTGTCTGACCGCACAAGCCGGCTGGGCGCGGACCGCTTTGTGTCTGACCCTCCATACGGCTGGGCGCAGATCGTTTGTTGTCTGACCCCTCCACGGCGCGGTCGCCTTCTTGATTGATCCCGCCCAGCCGAACCACCTGTCGCACCACTCCATGCCAGCACCACCTGGCGAAGGAATGACCGGCAGCCCACCCCGGGCCTGCCCACCAGCCGAAGAAGCACCGGCTCTGGAGCACACACGCGGCAACCTCAACCTCGGCGCCCACAGAACGGTAACCACAACCTCCTTCTCCGAACTGCACAGCATCCGCCCGCTCGACGTGCGCCTCCAGGACCTTCGGCCGCTACGCGGTCGGCCTCCGGCCGATCCTGGACCCACACGCCGCACTGGCGTTCACCCCAACCACATCGGAGAAGAACAAACATGGTCAACAACAGACCCAGCACACTTGACCGGCCCCGCTCCTTCAGGAATGACAGAGAGGTGCCGATAAATGGCGTGAGGGTCCGGGGCGGTAGGCCGGGCACCGTTCTGTTGGTAGCTGGAACCTGTCTACGAAGTCCCACGTTCGATGCAACCGACCCGGGTTATGCAGCGGCGTCCACGAAAGTGGTGTATGGGTCTTGATCCGTTCGACGTGTTGCCGTAGTTGAGAGGCCACCGTGTCGATCCTTCGAACGAGCTCGCAACTCATCGAAGGAACGGAGAGCACAATGGCCGCTCTGACCAGTGTTGACCTCGTGCGAGTGGTGCGGGAGAACCTGGAGCAAGCGAGTCCTGATCTGCTGCGGGCGATGGTGAACCTTCGCCGAGGCGATGATAGACGCGGGAGGCGGACGCGATCTGCGGGTTCCGTTCGGGCGGTCAGCGAGCGGGTGAACCGGCGTAATGGGTATCGGGACGACCTGGGATATGCGCGTGGGAAGCATCGAGCTGGCAATCCCGAAGGGCGAGGGCAGCTATTCCCGACTCGGCAGCGACACTCGGAGCAGGCCCTGGTCTCGGTCGTGGCGATCAGCTACCTGCTCGGTGTGTCAACTCGGCGGCTGAACAAGCCAAGCTGGCTTTCGACCGTGGGCATCACCAGCTTGTCCGTTCGCAGATCTCACAGAGGGCAAAGAGCCTGGATGGCGCTGTCGAGCTGTTCCCGACCAAGCCGCCGATAGACGGCCGGCCCACCGGTTCGTGCAGGCCGACGATTGTCGATCAGGGTCCGCGAAGGCGTCCGTACGGTGATCGTTCACGGGCCAATTGCGGTCGGGGTTAACGGGCTCTTCGTGATCAAGGTGATAGCTCAGGGTTGACGCGGCGGTTTGTCTTCGCGTGATTAGGTTCCTGGGGCCTCAAGATTCGTGGTGCTTGGACACGAGTCGAAGGAGGCCCCAGGTGCACCACGACGGTAGCGCGGCGACGGCGATGCTCGGCCTTCGTGCCTTGTGCTGCTCGCGGTGTCGGACCATGGCGGCGAGGCCCGGCCAGTCCATCGAGACGACCGAGGCGGTGGTCGGCTGCCCGGACTGCGGTGTCGTCGCGCGGCTGCATGATCGTCGCCGCACCGATGTACGGGATCCTCCGGCAGGCGGCCGGCCGGTAACGCTGGTGTGGATCAAGCGGGTGGCGGTGCATGGAGCCGGACTGCCCACGGCGGACCTGGACCGAGACCAGCGAGCACATCCGCCCGCGGGCGTCGTTGACCGAGCGGGCGCGGCGGGAGGCGTGCCGCCGGGTCCGGCAGCACGGCGAGACCGTCGCCCGGGTCGCCGGCCAGTACGGCGCCGGGTGGCAGGCAATCATGAACGCGGTCGTCGAGTACGGCAGGCCGCTGGTCGAGGACCCGACTCGGCTGGACGGCGTCGAGCGCCTGGGGATAGACGAGACAGCCTTCCTCGGGGCGAACGCCTACCACTCGACCACCTTCGTCACCGGCATCGTCGACCTGACCGGCCCCGTGGCCCGACTGCTCGACGTGGTCGACGGCCGCAGCGGGAAAGCCTTGTGTGACTGGGTTTCCGGCCGCACCACCGCGTGGCGGGAGCAGGTTACCGTTGCCGCGCTGAATTCGTTCCGTGGCTACGCCACCGCGCTGTCCACCTCACTGCCACAGGCGGTGCGGGTATTGGACGCGTTCCACGTGACCCGGCTCGGCTTCGCCGCCGTCGATGACGTGCGCCGCCGGGTGCAGCAAGACTCGACCGGGCACCGCGGCCGCAAACACGACCCGCTGTACCGGATTCGGCGGTTGCTGCGCCGGCGCGCCGACCGGCTCACCCAACACGCCTGGCAGCGGCTGCTGATCGGGCTCGAGCTCAGCGACGTCGATGAACAGATCGGCCGCACCTGGATCGCCGCCCAAGACCTATGCCGCCTCTACAGCTGCCGCAGCCGCTACGCCGCCGAACAGCACCTGCACCGCTGGCTCGTCCACTGCGCCGACTCGAACATCCCCGAGCTACACCGCCTCGCCCGCACCCTCGACATCTGGCGTTCCGAGCTGCTCGCCTACTTCGACACCGGCGGCCTATCCAACGGGCCGACCGAAGCGATCAACGCCCTCATCAAAAAGATCAAGCGCATCGGCCACGGATTCCGCAACTTCACCAACTACCGGCTGCGGCTACTACTGCACTGCGGCGTCGCCTGGCAAACTCCACAACCAGCACGAATCAGAGGCCGGTTACCACGATTGGCCGCGTAGAGCCGGTTAACGTCGACGGCCCGTTCTACGGTGATTCCGGACTGCGCAATACAGGCCGCCACGAAATCTGGCGGATTATGAGTCCCCTGCTCTAACCGGCTGAGCTACCGCCCCTGGCTGACGGGTCCGCGCTCGCCACCCTAGAGCACCGTCCTCACGGTCTCGCGATAGCACAAACTGACGATGAACGAGAATCGCACCTAGGATAAGAAACGCTAGCCCTGACAGCACATAGTAGTTTCCGTATACGAGCTGCCACCCGGTCCAGTGGAGTTCTCTTCCCAGGTCATGCGGAGCAAACCGCAGCCATCCGGATGGCCGTATAGGCGCGGTGCTATCAATGACGCCGTCGCTGCGGATCCTAAGTGGCCACCATCCGAACAACACGATTACTGCCGAACCAAGTGCTACCCGCAGACCTAGCGGCCACCCGGGTACGGCGACGAGCCCGAGCAGTGGCACCACCCAGACCCAGTGATGTGTCCACGACACCGGCGATATCAGTAGTCCAGTTACCGCAGTCACGGTCACGCCGAGTAGTTCCTGGCCGGACCGGGACGCGGCGACGGCCACGGCAAGGCCGAGCGCGGCGACTACACAGCCGACGCACACCCACAGCCACAACGAGCTTGACGGCGAGGTCAATCGGCGCAGGGCGCCATTCAGCGACTGGTTGACCAAACGATTGGGCGCATCTCCGGCCTGCATGAATCGACCGCCCCAGTAACTGGCCGAATCGGATGGAAACACACCAAACCCGACTGCAATGGTCCCGGCGAACACCGACGCCGCCACAATCGCCGCGCGGCGCCGGCCGCTGAACCACAGATACGGCACGAACACCAGCGGCGTGAGCTTGACGCCGGCCGCTACACCGATCCCGATTCCCTTCCATCGAGCGGAGTCGGATCTCGCCAGGTCGACGACGACGACGGCGAGCAGAACCAGATTGAGCTGCCCGAAGAAGAGTGTCATGACCACTGGCTCGAGCCAGAGCGCGGCGGCGGCGGTCGCCAGGAGAACGCTCGACACGGCACGCCCAGCCAGCCGGAGAGACCCGCGGGCAGTGAGGACCACGCTCACGAGCCCGGCCGCGAGGAGCAGCATTTGCCACCCGCCAAAGGGCACCAGGCTTACGAGCGCGAACAGGAGCGCGGCAAACGGCGGATACGTGAACGGCAAGTCAACGGGACCGAAACCCGTTCCGTATATCGGGTCACCACGGAGTGCGGCAGCGCCGGCGTCTCGATACACCACGGCATCGCCTTGCTGAAGGTAGTGAGCCGGATCAGCGGCTATCAGGACTACCCAGCCCGTCACCGAGACTACGGCGAGCACGACGCCGACAAGCAAGCCGGACGGAACCGATCTCCGCCCGACTCGCATGCAAGCAACGTAACGCTGTCCGCCCGATGACGTGAGCCGCCGACGACGCATTGGCTCGATGTCATAACCTCTCGTGGTGCCGAACTCGTCGCCACCCGGTAATCCCGCCACGTCTGTCGTCATCGGGGCCGGCGGAACCGGCGGTCACATCTACCCCGGTCTTGCGACGGCCGATGCAATTCGCGTGGCGCGCCCCGATTCACAGATCGTGTTCGTCGGTACGAAACGAGGACTCGAAGGGCAGCTCATCCCACAGGCTGGCTACGAGCTCGTCACCGTCGACATGCTGCCCCTCAACAAGGACCTGGGGTGGAGGCTTGCCTTATTTCCCGTCTCGATTGTCCGGTCGACGGCGCAGACGCTCCGAACGCTTCGGGGACGGAAGGTCGACGTCGTGCTCGGGATGGGGGGTTACCCGAGCGTTCCTGCCGTGCTCGCGGCCTGGCTCGCTCGCGTGCCACGGATCATCCACGAGTCCAATGCCACTCCGGGTCTGGCCAACCGGTTTGTGAGCCGTTTCGCTCCGAACATCGCGTTGGCGTTCCAGGAGGGCGGTCGAAAACTCCCGCGCCACCGAGACACTCGGCTCATCGGCATGCCGATCAGCGAGTCCTTAGCCGCATTCGACCGCGACGCATTGCGTGAGGAGGCGCGGGCCCACTTCAGCCTGAAAGACGGCGAGCGCATGGTGCTCGTCAGCGGCGGCAGCCTGGGTGCAGTCCGACTTAGCAGGGCCGCCGCCGACCTCGCGGGTCGCTGGCGGAACCGGACCGATATCCGGTTCGTGATCAAAGCTGGTCGAGATCAGCTGCCAACAATCGAGCAGCAACTGACGAGCAATGGCGGTCATGACGTCGCGACGGCTCTTGCTTACCTCGACCGGATGGACTTGGCGTACGCCGCCGCCGACATCACGGTCTGTCGAGCCGGCTCCGGTACCGTCGCCGAGCTCTCGCACGTTGGACTACCTGCCGTCTTGGTGCCCTATCCGTCGGCCGCGCACGATCATCAGAGCTTCAACGCCCAGGCGCTCGTCGACATCGGCGCGGCGCTCATGATCCGGGATTCCGAGGTGTCGGCCGATCGGCTCGAGCAGGTGTTGACGCCGGTCCTGACCGACCCGGCGAGGCTGGCCACCATGGCCGCGGCGGCCCACCAGACCGTGCACGTTACGGCGGCTCGTGACCTGGCCCGCTGGGTACTGGAGCTGGCCGACCATCCAGGCATCGATCGACGCGACGGTCACTCGCGCGGCGACCGCGACCACCCTTACGACCACGACATCGACAGCCACGAACAGGAGCTATCCGCATGACGCAATCCCCCGCTACATCCCAGGCTGCTGCTAAATGGGACGGCCGCACGGTCCTGGTCACCGGAGCTGAGGGCTTCATCGGGAGCACGCTCGTCGATCGGCTTGTCGAGCACGGCGCCATAGTCCGCGCGTTCGTGCACTACAAGCCCTATGCCGAACGCGGGAATCTGGCTAAGTACTTGGGCGATCCTGATTCACCGGTTACCGTGCGGGCCGGTGACCTACGCGATGGCGGCCAGCTCATCGACGCGGTCGCTGGTTGCGACACTGTGTTTCATTTGGGCGCACTTATAGGCATTCCCTACAGCTACGAGGCGCCCGACTCCTACGTGCAGACCAACGTCGGCGGCACGCTGAATGTCGCGGAGGCCTGTCGACGAAACAATGCACGCCTCGTCCATACGTCAACGAGTGAGACTTACGGGACCGCGCGCGTTGTCCCAATCCCAGAAACCCACCCGATGCAGCCGCAGTCCCCGTACTCTGCATCGAAGATCGGTGCCGACATGATGGCGCTGTCCTACTGGCATGCCTTTGAGCTTCCGGTATCAGTCGTACGCCCGTTCAATTGCTATGGGCCGCGCCAGTCGGCGCGGGCGGTTATTCCGACCATTCTCGGCCAGCTGCACGCCGGCATCACGGAGATCAGACTTGGTTCGGTCGCACCCACGCGGGACTTCACGTTCGTCACCGACACCGTGGACGGCTTCCTCGCTGTTGCCTCGACCGACCGCACTCTGGGCGAAGTTGTAAATGTAGGTAGTGGAGAGGAGATCTCCATCGGCGAGCTGGCCGATCTGCTCATCGAGGTCTCGGGCAAGGATGCAAAGGTCGTTACCGACGAGGCTCGGCTACGGCCGACTGGAAGCGAGGTCGAGCGGCTGCTCTGCGACACGACGAAATGTCGCGAGCTAACCGGGTGGTCCGCGAGGGTTGAACTGCGCGAAGGCCTTCGGCGCACCTCGGACTGGGTCCGCGACCACCAACCGCGGGAGCAGGCACTCCGTTATCAGGTCTGATTCCGAAGGCTGGTTAACGCGGACAGGCGTGGTTAACCCCCGTACAAACTCTAATAAACGGAGCAGGTAGTGATGCTCAGCCCGCCCGATTGAGGAGGCGTAGCGTGGCCATCAAGGATGTCCTATCAGGGTTTAAGGAGTTCATCGCTCGCGGCAACGTGATCGACCTGGCAGTAGCCGTGGTTATTGGCGCTGCCTTCACAGGCGTCGTGCAGGCCTTCGTTAAGGACATCCTCACTCCGCTCATTGCCGCAATATTCGGCAAGCAGGATTTCTCCAACCTCACGTTCACGATCAACGGCAGCGAATTCAGATACGGCGATCTGGTGAACGCCCTTATCAACTTTGTCCTTGTCGCTGCAGCCATTTACTTCTTCGTCGTGGTGCCGATGAACCACTTCGCGGAGCGCCGGAACCGCGGGATGGTCGAGACGCCGACGACGCGCGAGTGCCCCGAATGCCTCACGCTGATCCCCATCGCCGCGCGTCGCTGTGCTGCCTGCGGCATCGAGTCAGATCCGAGGCCAGCCGGCAGAAGCAGCGCCCGCCCGACGCCCGTGTGAGGCTCGGGACTGATGCATCGTTGCAATCGCCTGACCGCCGAATGCTCCGGCCGCAGAAACGACGCATCACTCACCGGCCAAGGATTGAGTCGACGGCGCCGGCGATTCGCGACGGTCGACCATTCCGCTCCTCCACAGCGTCCGCCAGGGTCATCGCGCGCAAGGCGGCGTTGGCGCCGAGCCACCGCATCGGTTCCCGTGGCCACGGCGGCGATCGATGATCTACCCAGGGCAAATGGGTGAGGCTGTCGTCGTCGCCGCGAATCAGCCGCGCGAGCGTGCGCCCAGCCAGGTTGGTCGTTGCCACGCCGTCGCCGACGTATCCCGCAGCCCAGGCGAGCCCAGTCGAGCGATCGAAGCCGACGGATGCCTGCCAGTCCCGCGCGATACCAAGAGGACCACCCCAACGATGGGTGATCTCAACGTCCGCCAGCACTGGAACGAGCACCCCCAGGCTATGGGCTAACGCGGCGAAGACTCTCGGCACCCGATCGAACGACGAGCGAATCCGCGAGGCGAAGTGGTACGGAGCACCACGCCCCCCGAAAACCATGCGGTCGTCTGCTGTTCGTTGCCCGTAGATGATCAGGTGGCGGTAGTCGCTCCAGGTCTCGCGATGGGTCAGGCCGATGACCTGCCACGTGTCAGCCGGCAGCGGCGCCGTGGCAATCACCAGGGAGTAGACCGGAGCGATCCGGCGTCGCTGCCCAGCGAGGGTGGGCGTGTAGCCTTCCGTGGCCTGGACGACAACGTCGGCCTTGACAGTCCCTGTCGCAGTAAGGACCCGGCCCGGTTGGATAGCAATCGCCGGACTACGTTCGAAAATCCGACCACCTCGCCGTTCGACGCACCTGGCGAGGCCTCGGACTAGCTTGGCCGGATGGATCGCCGCGCAATGCGGCGTGAAGGTGCCGCCGAGCGCGTTGGCAGCGTTTAGCCGTTCCCGGGCAGCCTCGGCGCTCAGCAACGTCGTGCCAAGGCCGAACCGGTCTGCCTCGGCGACTTCGTCTCGGGCGCGCGATAGTTGTGGGCGATTGCGAGCTAGCACGACAGTGCCGCCAAGCGATACATCCGCATCGATGCGTTCCGCGTCCGCGACGCGGACGACCTCGCGCACCGACTCGCGCATCGCCCGATAGTGCATACGCGCGGCATCCACGCCGTAACGTGCGGCGATCGTCGACGCGTTGCTCGGGAACAGTGCGGAACACCATCCGCCATTGCGGCCAGACGCCCCGAAGCCGGCGATCTCAGCGTCGAGAACCGTGATCCGCATGCTCGGGTCTTCGAGAAGCAGGTAATACGCCGTCCACAGGCCGGTGAAGCCGGCACCCACGACAGCCACGTCGACGTCGAGGTCTCCGGGCAAACCGGGCCGAGGCCGCAATGACCCCGGCACCGTATCGTGCCAGAGCGATAGCTCTCGGTAATCACGTCCGTCCGGCGGCAACATCCGCCCATCATCCAGCGAAGGCGTTGACTGCATGGTTGGAGCTGGATGCCGAGAGGTCACCCTTCGCGACTGAGACAAATATTTGGGCGAATGGGATAAAGTGTTCTATTCCTCGCTACGGGCGATGTTGATATGGCTAGAGAGGATAGGGTCAGTCGTCGATGCTACGAACTAGATCACTTAGGTGCTGGCTGGTCTGATCCGCCGCTGGCTACTGGGCGGTTCGCAAGGACTTGATCGAGCGCGTAGCGTCTCACCCTAAATTCGCCGCAGACCGCATAGGGGGCGTCGTGGACGAGATGTCGTCCGAACGCTTTCGCGAACGCCTACTTTCCGCCGAACAACCCGCCATCGACCGAGGCCGGGTTGCGTCAGGGCCTCCCGGACGTTCCACCGCCCTTCCGAACGGTCTAGCGCTCCGCTTCATCGATCATTGGTGACCGACGTACCGTTGCCCGCCTCGGCACGGTGGAACCCGCAGAATTGGCGACTTCGAACGAAGCTCGTCGCACTAACCGTCGTTCCACTGTTACTCGCGGTTGTGCTAGGGGCGTTGCAGATCGCCGACTCTGCGAAGAACTCGTCGTCTGCCGCCGTGCGCGACGCGGTGATCATAGGCGTGGCGCTGCTGCTGTGTCTGGCGCTCCTCATCGTGGTGGCTCGGTCGATCCTCAAGCCGGTGCGGGTCCTTCGCGCGTCGGCATTCGATGTCGCGGACCGGCGCCTTCCAGCCGTCATCGAGCAGCTCCGCACGACCGAGGGTCGAACCAAGAACGTCAAGATCGAACCAGTCCCTGTCTATTCGCGCGAAGACGTCGGCCAGGTCGCACGAGCGTTCGATGCCGTGCACAGCGAGGCCGTACGGCTGGCGTCCGAGCAGGCAGCACTCCGCGCAAACGTCAATGACATGTTCGTCAATTTGTCCCGACGTACACAGGGGCTCGTCGAGCGGCAGCTGCGCCTCATCGACGACCTAGAACTTGGTGAACAGGACGCTGACCGGCTTGGGTCGCTCTTCCGGCTCGACCACTTGGCGACCCGGATGCGGCGCAACGGCGAGAACCTGCTCGTGCTCGCCGGCGCCGAGCTCCGCCAGCGCAGCGGTGAGCCGGTACCGGTCGTGGACGTACTCCGCGCCGCAGTATCAGAAATTGAGGACTATCAACGAGTCCTAGTGCAACCCCTCCCCCGCGCAATGGTGTCGGGCCTTGCCGTTAATGACATCGTCCATTTGGTCGCTGAATTACTCGACAATGCCACCGCATACTCCGACCCCGAGACCCAGGTCGAGCTGTCCGCACGATTCGGCGACGAGGGCGGACTCGTGGTCGAAATCCGTGACGCGGGCACCGGCTTGCGCCGGCCGCAATTGATCGATATCAATCAACGATTGGCAGTGCCGTCCGCAATCGATGTCTCGGTGTCGCGCCATATGGGCCTCTTTGTCGTCGGCCGACTGGCCAACCGGCACGGAATCTCCGTCCAGCTGGCGTCGTCGGATGGCAGTGGTGTCACCGTGACGGTTGCACTCCCGAAAGAGCTGATCACAACCGAGGCCGCCAGCTACGCTGCGCAGAAGCGACTATCTCGGCCGGCTGGCGTCGCAGGATGTCTCGCTCGCTGGTGCCGAGAACGGGAGCGTCTCCTACCGTCCGTCCGCCTCGCCTAATTATCAGACCAGCTTCGCTGACGCAGTTCCGTCTCAGCCTGGCCTGCTGGACGACCCCACATCGATTAACGGCAACACAGATGACACGCCGATTTTCGCCTCAATGCTTTCACGATGGTTCACTGAGCGGGAAGAGAAGCCTGCCGCCGCTGACGAATTCACGTATTACGCAGACGCGGCCACGGAGGAAGTGGGCTGGGAATCCGACGCAGATGCAGGATGGCAGGCAGCCGAGGCCGCGAGCGAGCCAGCCGTTGACGAGATAACGGCTGCCGGGCTGCCAAAGCGCCGTCCGCAGGCGTTCCTCGTACCGGGAAGCGCCGCGCCAGGACCGATAACGAACGGTCAGTCATCTCCACCTCCTGCCAGGCACGCGTCCGCCGTCCGCGATCGCATGTCCAGCTTCCAGCGCGGGTTGACGATGGGCAGACATGCTCGGCCGGTGAAGCCGGTGGACGAAAGCGGTGCTCATCGCGGACTGGCCCGACGAGGAGACAGCGGAAGGTAATCAGTGACGTCTCAACCAGTTAAGCCGTCGTCCGAGTCAGGCCAATTCGGATGGCTGTTGACGAACTTCGTTAAGCACGTGCCAGGTGTGAGTCACGCAGTAGCCGTCTCATCAGACGGTTTGCTTCTCACCTCGTCTGACGGACTGCCGCGCGATCGCGCAGACCAACTCGCTGCGGTCGCATCCGGGCTGTTGAGTCTGACACGGGGTGCGGCGCGAGTCTTTGGTGCAGGCGAAGTAGTGCAAACAATGGTTGAGATGGAGCTCGGCTGCATGCTGCTCATGGCAATTGGGGACGGGTCGTGCCTTGCCGTTCTCGCCGCGCCGCGATGCGACATGGGTCTCGTAGCGTACGAAATGACGCTGCTCGTAGACCGGGCAGGTGAGCTCGTAACGCCTCAATTGCGCTCGCGGCTCGGCGCTGCCGCAGACTGAGTGACAGTGCAGTGACGTGACCGCGACCGAGGAAGGAGACCACGCCCCGATCGTCCGACCGTATACTCGCACGGGCGGTCGAACTCGATCGAGTGTTGATCTGCCGCTCGAAGCACTCATTGTGACGACAGCCGCGGGTAAGTCATATGATCGCTACGGTCAGCCTGAGCACCGTGACATCGCGAACTTATGCCGAGACGTGCGCTCTGTAGCCGAGGTCGCTGCGCTTATGGTGGTACCACTCGGCGTCGCACGAGTGCTCATCGCAGATATGGCAGGAATGGGACTGGTGACAGTGCACGGCGGTGCCTCGCGTGACAGCGACGCACCTGACCTGGCCTTACTTGAGAGGGTTCTCAGTGGCTTACGCCGCCTCTGATGCGCATCCCGGAGCGAAAACAGCAACAGAACCGCCGCCGAGTCCGCGCATTTCAGCGAAGATCGTAGTTGCTGGTGGATTCGGCGTAGGCAAGACGACATTCGTCGGCTCGGTATCGGAGATCGTCCCGCTTACCACCGAGGCCGTGATGACGCAGGCGAGCGTAAGTCTCGACGACCTCACGGCGACGCCCAATAAGTCGACGACCACGGTGGCAATGGACTTCGGCCGCCTATCGTTGGATCGGGAACTTATCCTTTACCTGTTCGGCACGCCAGGACAGCACCGTTTCTGGTTCATGTGGGATGAGCTCGTTCACGGAGCTATCGGCGCTGTCGTTCTCGTCGATACCCGACGCCTGGCAGACTGCTTTCCAGCGGTGGACTTCTTTGAAAACCGTGAACTGCCGTACATTTTGGCACTAAACTGCTTCGACGGCGTCCAGCGTCATCAGACCAATGACGTCCGGGATGCGATGTCTATCAACCAGAGCATTCCCATCGTTACCTGCGATGCCAGGAAGCGGGAGTCAACAAAGCAAACCTTGATCTCTCTGGTCGAATACGTCGTTCGACTTCGAACCCGGACAGGGGTCACCGCCACAAACTCGAGGCGGTGAGCGCTCTTCGCGAGGCGGACCGCGTCCGATGGTATCTGAGGAGCCTGGGATGACTGTGCAAATTGATGAAGATCTTGTCCCTCCGTGGTTTTGGACAGCCCAAACCACTCAGACAGGCGCGAGAGCAACCGCAATCCGACTCTCGATGCGCCTAGCTCGACCGCTTGTGTCAAAGGCCACCACGACGGCTAACTGGGTCGGACGCGCTTCGACTTCGACGAACGTCAGCGATGTATTGTCAACGAGATCGACGCTACTGTCTCATCTATTCCGGAAAGCAGATCCTGCAATGGCGACGGCATGGCGTTGAGCAAAGAATTAATAATGGTGCGCAGGGCTTCGCGATTCATGTCCAGCCCGAGCACCGGTTCTACGCCAACCGCCGTGAGCAGGGCAGCGAGGACGGCCTGATCGAGATCCATCTCCTCACGGTTGCGAATAACGTGATTCAGCAGAAGCCGCGGACGTGCAGCGTCATACAGGTCCACTGCGGGATAGCGATCGCCAGACTGGCCAAAGAGTTTGTGGCCCCGCTCTCGGCGAAGTGTGCCGCTAGCTACCAGCCGCTCGGCGATGATGCGATAAGCGTCCGGGCCGAGCTCCTCGGCCCAGGTTCGCACACGGTGGTTATTCGTCTGCCGATCCACCGTGTTGACGAGGCGGTCGCCAAGGCCTCCGTCGACAGGCTCCTTGTCAAGTACTACGACGCGACCATCCTTAATGCTGAGCCTTCCCTCGATAATGAGCTCGCCCAACATGGCGCCAACCAACCCGCACTCGACCAACTCGATGCTGACAGCGGGCCTGCCCGAGAACTCGTCGTGACCGATAAGGAAGAACTGTTCGGCCAGCTGAAAGTTCGCCATCGCTCCTCGCCCTACGCTCATCGGCACGGCCGAGCTACCACATGGATCAGGTTGAGTGTATCGAGACGCGAGACCGGCCGCTGAGCCGGCTCTGCAGGTTCGGAAACGCGGAGGCATCTCTCCGACGACACGCTGCTTATGGTTGGCGACACACTGCACATACACTGTCCCGGATCGGTTCGACCCCGTTCAGCGTTCCGACCACACGAGAGCCTAGACTCCGCGAGGCTCATTCACCCTGGAAGGATCCCATGACTACTACGCAAGCCAGTCCTCCTCGACTTGCACGACGTCGACTCGGAGTTATCTCTCTCATTTTCTTTACCGTCGCGGCATCAGCCCCGCTGACAGTGCTGGGCGGGGGTGTGACCACGACCTACGCCGTGACCGGTATCGCCGGCGTCCCCTTGTCGTTCCTTCTGCTGGGTGTCGCTCTTGCACTGTTTGTTGTGGGATATGCGGCAATGAGCCGCTATGTCGCGAACGCGGGAGCGTTTTACTCATATCTTTCGCAAGGACTTGGTCGCGAATCGGCAGTCGGCGGGGCATTCGTCGCATTGATCTCATACAATGCGATTCAAATTGGTCTTTATGGACTTTTTGGTGCCGCGATTGAGCAGTTTATCTCAGACAAGACAGGTTTCGACATGCCGTGGTGGGCATGGGCACTCTGCGCTTGGGTAGTGGTCGGCTTTCTCGGCGCATCGCGAGTCGACCTGAACGCGCGCGTACTCGCCGTGTTCCTCACCTGCGAGGTGATCGCCGTCACGGTGTATGACATCGTCGCCTTAGCGCATCCGGCCAGCGGTGTCTCGGCCCACGGCTTCGCTCCGTCGAAGTTGTTCGTCCACGGCGTCGGCGCGGTCTTCGCGTTCGGGGTCGCCGCGTTCATCGGATTCGAATCCGGCGCCAGCTATGGCGAGGAAGTCAAGGATCCTCGGCGCACAGTCGCTCGGGCCACCTACTGCGCTTTGGGCGTTTACCGCTGTGTTCTATGCCTTCTCGGCGTGGGCCATGCTCGTCAACGTGGGGGCTGACCAACTGCAGCCAGCAGCGACGCAAAACGGACCTGGTCTTGTGTTCGGCGTACTCGACCAATACGTGAGTCCTACGGTGGCTGACATTGCCAATGTTCTGTTCCTGACGAGCATTTTGGCGGCACTACTCAGCTTCCACAATGGCGTTGCCCGCTACTTCTTTGCATTGGGTCGCGAGCATGTATTGCCTAAAGGCCTCGCTCGCGTCGGAGTGCACTCTGGCGGCCCCCTCGCAGGCTCAATTGTTCAGTCGGCACTAGCACTCATCGTTGTAGTCATCTTTGCGCTCGCCGGGGCAGATCCTATCCTTGCGCTGTTCACATGGTTGAGCGGCATGTCAGCCGTTGGCGTAATTCTGCTGATGGCGGGCACCTCGGCTGCAGTTGTTGGATACTTCCGGAAGTCGGACAACGGAGGAGAACCTGTGGCAGCGGGCCATCGCACCTTCGATGGCGACTGTCGTTCTGCTGGCATTAGTCGTTCTGCTGATTGCTAACTTCGATTCGCTGCTCGGCACCGACCCGACTTCGCCGCTGCGATGGATACTTCCGGCTCTAGTGTTGGTCGCAGCAGTTGCCGGAATTATCTGGGCTATTGTGCTGCGCCGAACGAACCCAGACGTCTACCAGGGCATCGGCCGTACTGCGACTGGATTCGTCGACTATCACGCAACCGACGCGGAAGGACTAGACCTCTCCGCGTTGCGCTGACCAACGCCGCGATGGATTTTCAAATGCGAAGTCGTTTCGATGTTAGATGGCGGCAATACCCTTGGATGCCGTCGATGCGTCGCGGTTATCGGCTGGTTCCTGCTGGACTCAGCTTGATCAGGTCCATGGAGCGAGATCGCATGGGATTGGTCAGGAGGCCGGATCGGGGTAAACGTCCACCTCTGTGGCCTTGACGGAGAGCCACACCGATCGGCCCTCAGCGAGTCGCAGATCCGCGACAGCCTCGGGAGTGACATCGACGAGCACTCCCGGGGGGCCCGCCACCTCCACTCGGACCCGATCGGCCAGTGGTTCCAGGCCGGTGATCGTTCCTGGCCAGATGTTGCGCGCGCTGGTGTGCTCCGGTCGGGTTGTGTGCAGCACGACGGCACTCGGGCGGATTGTCACCAACAACGGAGCCGTGTCGGCTGGCAACGTCTCGTCGAATCCGGCGGCGAAGAGCGTTCCACCGTCGTCCAAGGTGATCGACGTGGAACTTGATCGAACCCCGTGATAGAGGTTCACGCCCACCAGTCGTGCGACGTAATTCGTCGCGGGGCGGCGCGCGACCGTCGCGGGCGTTCCCTGTTGCACGATCCGGCCGTCCTCCAGGACGAGCAGGCGGTCGGCCAGCATGATGGCCTCGAGTGGATCGTGCGTGACGATCAAGGCCGGTCCTGTGAACTCGGCTAGATGCCGGCGCAGCTCGGCGCGGACCTCGAGTCGGGTACGCGCGTCCAGCGCGGATAGCGGCTCGTCGAGCAACAGCAGACCCGGGATTCGCAGCCAGGGCACGCGCCAACGCGACGCGCTGGGCTTGGCCGCCGGATAGCTCGTCCGGTTTGCGTTTGGCATAGTCGGCCAACCCGAATCGAACCAACCAGTCATGGGCAATCGCGTTGGCCGAGCGGCGTTCGATGCCGTGACACCGTGGCCCGAAAGCGACATTGTCGCGGACCGACAGGTGCGGAAACAGGCGGTAATTCTGGAAGAGCAGCCCGACCGGTCGTTGCTCCGGAGGCAGAAACACGCCGGTTTCGACGTCGGCGAAGATCTGATCGTCGAGTCGGATCGACCCGGTGGTGGGGGCCGTTAGACCGGCGAGTATCCGCAGCAGCGTGGTCTTTCCCGCACCGTTCGGCCCGAGGACACCGAGAATTTCCCTGGGACGAACGGCGAACTCAACCTCTAGCCGGAATTTGCCGCGTTGCACTGTGGCATTCACCACCAGCCCATCGACCGCGCTTGACTCGAGCAGCGACGGGTCGGCGTGGGCATCCCGTGTCGTCACGGACCCCATCCGCCGCTTAGCCACCGGTCACGCAGCGCCGCCAGAATGGCTACCGCAACGACGAGCAACACCAAGCTGAGCGCGACGGCCGCCTCGGGATCGGTCTCCAACGCGTTGTAGACCGCGAGCGGCATGGTCTGCGTCGTGCCAGGAAAGTTGCCGGCGAAGGTGATCGTCGCACCGAACTCGCCGAGGGCGCGGGCCCAGCAAAGCACGGCGCCAGCGAGCAGCGAAGGGCCTATCAGGGGCAGCGTAATCCGACGGAAGACCGTGAGGCGTGACGCACCAAGAGTGGTCGCGGCCTCTTCCAGTCCGAGGTCGGCCGATCGCAGTGCACCCTCCACCGTGATGACGAGGAACGGCATTGCGACAAAGGTCTCCGCGACGATCACCCCTGCGGTTGTGAATGGCAGCGTGATCCCGAACCAGTCGTCCAGGTAGCGGCCGATGATGCCGTTTCTTCCGAACGCCAATAGCAACGCTAGTCCACCGACAACGGGCGGAAGGACAAGCGGCAGGGTGACGAGAGCACGTACTAGGCCGAGTCCCGGAAACCTCAGCCGAGCGAGCACCCAGGCTAGGGGCACACCCGTGATCAGCGAGGCGATCGTCGCGGCCGTTGCACATTCCAGCGACAAGCGGAGCGCGGTGAGGACCTGGCTATCGGCCAGCACCTCCGGCAGTCCTCGCCACGGCGCTCGAACCAACAGTGCGACCAGTGGCAGCACCAGAAAGGCAAGCCCGACCGCAGCGGGCCCAAGGATGAAGAGCGGGGCACCACGACGCAAGCTGTCGGACCTTGGCTGAGCCCGGCGGGCGGATCTACCTGCCCCCCACGTCCGGAACCCGGTCATCGTGCCCTCAGGGTGCGCTGAATCCCGCAGCCGTAAGGACCTGCTGCGCCGGAGCGGACAGCACGTAGTCCACAAACGCCTGCGCACCGGCCGGGTTCGGCGCCTTGGTCAGCGGCGCTATGGGGTACTCCGTGGACGCGTTGATGTCAGCGGGGATCACGATGCCTTTGACCTTGGTACCCGCGGACTTGACGTCGGTCACATAGACCACACCTGCGTCCACCTCCTTGAGTTCCACCTTGGTCAGCGTCGCCTTGACGTCGGCCTCACGCGTAACGGGTTTCACCACGACCTTCGCGTTCGCGAACACCTTCTCAGCGGTTGCTCCGCACGGCACCTGTAGCTGGCACAAAGCGACCTTGACCTCCGGTTTGGCCAAGTCTGCGACAGTGGCAACGTTCGCGGGATTGCTCGGCGGCACCGCAATCTCCATCTCATTCTGCACAAAGTTCTTCGGATTCGACGCTCCGCCTTCGTCCGTAACCTGCATCATGTTCTTCGTGGCGGCGGAGGCGAAGACATCCGCCGGCGCGCCGTTGTTGATCTGTTGAGCCAGTGTTGAACTGGCGCCGAAGCTCAGCTTCACGGTCACGCCGGGATGTGCGGCCTCGAACATCTTGCCGATCGTGGTGAATGACTCCGTCAACGATGCGGCAGCGAGAACCGTCACGGTGCCGGACACCGCACTCGACGAACTAGCGCTGCCTGAACCTCCTGCAGCAGCAGATGTCGTGCTCGTCGAAGACGAAGACGAACTGCATCCGGACACTGCGAGCGTGGTGAGAGCGGCGATGGCGACCGCAGTACGACGCATGGTTGCTCCTCGTTGAGTCAGTGCGGAAAGAGTGATCACGACACGCCGGGGATCTCGACAACGACATTCGTCGCCTTGACCGAGGCGACCGCGAGCGAGCCAGGCTCGAGCCTCAGTTCATCTGCAGCTTCACGACTCATCAGCGACACGACGCGATGAGGACCCGCCTGGATCTCCACTTGCGCCATCACCCTGTCACGCACGACGCGGGTAACTAGGCCAGTGAACCGGTTTCGCGCCGACTCGCTCACCACCGGCGTCGCTCGCGCATGTTCGACCGACGAGGCCAGCTCCTCGGCGAAGCGCGCAAGGGCCGCACCGTCGATCGTTCGACGGCGACCAGGGTCCGCGGATGTTGGCAGCCGCCCAGCGTCGACCCACCGGCGAACCGTGTCATCGCTGACGCCCAAGAGCGTCGCGGCTTCACTGATTCGGAAGGTCGACATGTGGCGAACTATATCCGCATCTGCGGATACTCAATAGCAGAACATCCGCAAATGAACCAAAGATGAACGCTTGATCCCCGCAACTGCGAAGTACTAGCGTGCCCGCGCGATTGGGATAGGCACGGAACTCGGGGTGGCGATCTGGCCGGGAGTCGCTAGCCTGTGACGCGGCAGCTTGTTCTGCGGTGCATATCGCACTTTGTGCTGATTCAGTCACATATGGTGCAGAAGATGTCCCGCGCACAGCTACCAACGCGAGTGATCAGAGACTCGGGGTGAGCACGTGATCGACGGACTGATCTGCAGGATTCAGCCAGTTCGTGGCGCCGGAGCCGAGCGCTTACTGATCCGGTTCTCGTTTCAGCGACTTAAGAGCCACTCAATGCGGAGTGCAGCCCTCAGTTGACGCGGTACGCCGCGGCGAACGACAGCCAAGAGCGCACATCAGAGATTGGACGAGTCGGAAGAGACCTAGCCGGCGCGAAAGGAGCGCACACAATGACGAGCTCTGCTTCGAGGATCGAGAACGGTAGGCTGACGCTCTCAGACTTGCAGACGGTGCGCTTCCAGGAGAGCAAGGGTTTCGGACGCGGGTACGACGAGGCTGAGGTCGACGCCTTCATCGCTCGCTGCGCGAGCGAGTTGCAGAGGCTCACGAAGCGGATCGACGAACTCGAGGCGCAGGCAAGCACCTTGGCGATGAAGGGACCACCCACGGATGGGTACATCGCCACCCAATCGGCGACGATTCTGTCTGTCGCCCAGCAAACCGCAGACACGACCATGAAGAACGCCGACGAATACAGCGCGCGGGTCATGGCCGAGGCTCGGACGATGTATGACGACGCCCGTCGGAAGTCATCGAAGATGCTCGATGACGCCCACCGGCTCGCCACTGAGGCAATTGACCAGGCAAACGAACGGCACGAAGAGATCGAGCGGCAGACGCTCTACCTACGCGCCCTACGCGACTCGACCAAGGTGCAAGTTGAGACCTTCCTGTCGGGCCTGCTCGACCACGTGACGAGCGAATACGGGCGAGCCCTCCCGGCGGCCGTCGAAGCAGCTCAGCGAGTCGATACGTCGCCTGCTGAACTCAGACCATTGGAGCGGCCGGAGCGACCCGTGATCGAGCAGCGGTCTGGCTGACCGCACCGACGCTACCGAGAACTCGGCTCAGCCGGGTGAGCCGGACAACGCGCCTGACACTGCATGCACGAATGCGCCGATCACCTGGTCATTATTGGTCAGCTCATCGACCTGCCCGTCGACCGGGCTCAGCGCCGAGCTCAGCGCATCAGCTGGGATTGACGCGCCGAAGCCGAACACGCTGATCTGGACGTACTTCTGCTTGCCGGCCGCAGCGAGGCCAGCCTTGAGCTGATCGATAGTGATAGTGGCGGGATCGTCCTCATTCACGCCGTCCGTGAACAGGATCACCTGGTTCGGCAGGCCAGCTACATAATGCGCCTGCTGGTATCGGTAGGCAGCCAAAATGGTGTCGTACAGCCCGGTACCAACGGGCTGCGCGGCCAGGTTCGTCGCAGCGGTGTCCACCGCCTTCCGCTGCGGCGCGTTCAGCGGTGCGACGGCGGTAAGCGGTTGCCAATCATTGGGCGGCGCGAGCCGTGAGCCGAATTGCCACAATCCAAGCTGTGCGGTGCTCGGCAGCAGCGCATTAACCTGTTTGATGCCTTGGCGGACCAGGTCGATCTTGGTCGATCCGGTTCCGGCTAGCACTTCGCCCATCGATCCAGAAACGTCCACCACGATGAGCATGTTCGTCCGGCGCAACTCGGGACGCCACGTGCTCAGCACGTGGTACATCAGGTGCTCGATCATCGTCGGCATCGCTGTCGCCGGAACTGAAGGAAGTCCGGCCTCCGTCGCCGCCGGGGGCGGAGCAGCCGGCCACGTCGGTCCACGCAGTCCAGCTGCGGACACCGCCGCGCGAGCCGTCTGTCCGGTGAGGGCCTGGCCAAGCCGACTGATCGCGGCGTTCTTGATCGGGTCCGCGGCAGCCGCGTCGGTCGGCAGCAACGAAAAGCGCATCAACGCGGCCGCATCGCGCGGCGCGAAGACTCGGTAGTCGCTTGCATGCCCTGATGCGAGCAGTGCGTATTCAGGTAACACTGCGATCTGCGTCGCCTTATTGGGCACCGCCAACTGCGCCGCGTTGACCGTCGTTCCAGACTGCCAAGCCCGCATCATGTCGAGGGCCGAGACCAGGGGTCCATCCTTGGTCAGCACGGCGCCCGCCAGTGCACCGACGGCAACCATGCCGGCACCGCTCGCAGTGGGGTCGGACACGACCAACTGCGACTGCTTGGGTTGCCCGAGCAGTTGCCCCAGTCCAACCCACGTTTGTGCGGCGGCCGGGAGCGCCGGAGCCGTGCGTTGGGTTACGACGTACAGCGGGCTTGTCGCGACGACTTGGGCGCGATCCTTCGCGATGTGCGCGGTGCTTGGAAGTTGCGGCCACGACGCGTCATCGGCTATCCACGCGTCGGCTCCGGAGGATGCCACGACCCCGGCCGCGCCGCTGCCGTCGGCCCGCGTGATCGTGACTTTTACGCAGTCGGGCCCTTGCGCGATGCCGTCCGCAGCCTTCTGCAGCACTGGTTCGTATGAACTTGCGGTCACGATGCGCAGCTGCCGGGAACACGGTCGGGACGCGCCACTGGTCGACCCGGTTCCGGAGGAAGACGGGTGGTCGCGTCTCGGACGTAGCGGCAAGGCCGAATGCGACACCACCGACTGCGAGGACTATGGCAACGACAAACCAGTACACCGGAACTCGACGACGGGCACGCCGCGCAACATGCCTGCCCATACGCCGAACCCCGTTCCCCGTGACAAAGCCCGAGCAGCCACGGTACTAGCTGATCGCCTCTCGACAAGTCACTGCTGATTAAGCAATACCCGGACATGGCGGATTCGAATCACTACAGGTGCGCAGCGCCATCAGTTGGATGCGGTGCGGAGTAATCACGCGCGAACTGTGAGCGATGTCTCTGTCGTCGCTGTGAATCCGCTCGACCTGACTGTGCCCGATCGAGCGAGGGTTCGCTGGTGGTTCGCGCAGTCATCGGTCTGCCTTTCGGCCGTCGTGATCGGGTCGGCTCGGTATAGTGTTGCCAGCCTGACCCGGTCAGATCGTCGCAGCGTGCCGGAACGGATCATCATGAGTGCTTCCGCCCACCCCCAGGCCACGTCGTGTTGATGGCGTGGGTCGCCGCACGACCAACAAGATGACGTGGCGGCCATTGTCGTGCACGCCGCGCCTCGGGGGGCAACTCACGCGCTGTGTGGCGATCTCGTGGACAGTTACGGGGAATCGTGGCCATTTCCAGCCCAGGAGTGGGCTGACGAGCGGGAGCGCTGCCCCTACTGCGCGCGGCTGCTGTACGAGGGCTGACGCCTCCATATTGCGGTGGCCATATTGCGAAAGTCCCGACATCAGCTCAAGCGGTTAGTAAATGCGATTCAGGAGCGAGACGGTGAGAGCGCGTCTCGCCCGGCCGGCTACGCCTGATCGAACGAGTGCCGCCCGGGCGGCATTCGCTCCCGGGGCGCCATGCACTCCCCCACCTGGGTGCGCCGAGCAGCTGGCGAGGAAGAGCCGATCGATAGGGGTCGCTGCCCCGCCGAGACCGGGGGTGGGCCTGAATATCAGCTGCTGATGGAGCTGGGCGGTGCCGCCGTTGATCGCTCCTCCCAGCAGGTTGGGATTGGCCGACTCGAAGTCGCCTGGTGTCTGGATGGAGCGGCCGACGATCAGTTGACGGAAGCCCGGAGCGTGCCGTTCGACGAGCCGCTCGACAACGTCCACGTGGGCCTGAAGGCGGCCGGTATCCAGCTCGAGTCCCGAGGGCAGATGGGTATACCCCCAGGCCGATTCCGTTCCGGCTGGAGAGCGGGTCGGATCGGCGGTGGTCATCTGCCCGAGCAAAACGAACGGGCGACGAGGCATCCGCCGGGTCGCAAGATCAGCGGCGAAGTCGACGATCCCATCCACATCCACGCCGAGATGCACCGTTCCGGCCAACCGAGCGGGCTGGGCGATCCAGGGGATCGGTCGGGACACGGCCCAGTTGATCTTCAACGTTGGATAATCCCACTGGAACTTGCGCATATCCGCGACCAAACGCGCCGGCACGTGTTCCTCGCTGACCAATCCCCCGTAGAGCGCCGGTGCCGATATGTCGGCGAGGACGGCCCGAGCCGCCGATAGCGTTTCGCCTGACCGCAAACGCACTCCAGTCGCGCAGCCGCCGACAACCCTCACCCGGTCGACCTGAGCATCCGTGCGGACAATTCCCCCGGCAGCACGGAGCCGATTCGCCAGTGCGTCGACCAGGTATCCGGCGCCGCCAACCGGCACGGGAAAGCCGTGGGTCTGGGCCAGCATGCTCAGCAGCCAGCCGTAAATGGCACTCCCAGCGCCGTCAGGCGAGACGTCGGCGTGCATAGCGTTGCCCGCCAGAAGCATTCGGCCACCCTCTCCCCGGAATGTCTCCTCGCCGAATCGACGCACCGGCTGCACGGCCATGCGGGCAAACCGCAGGGCATCCGCGGCGCCGAGCCGCCGAATCAGTTGCTGCATCGGGCGAATAGGCGGGAAAGGACGGAACAGCGCATCGAGTACGGGCCCCGAGATCTGCTCCCATTGGGTGACGAGCCGCAGCCAAGCGGGCCCATCGTCTGGTTCAAAAGCGGATAGCGAATCAGCGGTGCTATGGCGGTCTCGATGGAGGACAGCGCACCGGTCGTCAGGAAACACGTGCGCCAGGACCGCTGGCGCATGGGTCCATTGCAAGCCATGGCCATCAAGGTTCAGGCCGGCCAACACGGGAGATGCGATGCCCAGTGGGTAGAACGCACTGAAGAGGTCGGTGCGGAAGCCGGGCGCGGTCACTTCTGCCGTCTGCACAGCTCCTCCGACATTCGGTGTCGCCTCGCAGACGACGACGTCCCACCCCGCGTCCGCCAACAGGTTTGCGGCTACCAGGCCGTTGTGGCCTGCGCCAACGACGATCGCATCGGGCGCGCTTTCATGATCTCTCACAGTCGTCGAGGCTAGCGGCGAGAGATCGGCGCTCCAGGGCGCTCACTCATGTAAAGGGTCCTTGACATACTCCATATGGAAAGCACACTTGACACATGGACAACCGGGTGCGGGAGCTACGGGCCGCGCATGATCTGTCCCAGAGCCAACTCGGGAACGCGCTCGGAGTGTCTCGGCAGACGATCAACGCGATCGAGAACGGGCGGTACCTGCCGTCGTTGCCACTCGCAATCGCAATGGCTCGCTACTTCGGTTCGACCGTCGAACAGATCTTTGTTACCTGACCCAACCAGTGCTCATGGAGTTGCGATGACTATCCCCGCTCGGCGTCACGGCTTCCGCGCGGCCACTGCGATAATTCTCCTGGTTGGCGGCGTCGGCGTCGCAATAGCGACGTGGCTGGGCGGAAACCATGCGTGGGCGATCGCTGCCATCGTCGCTTACGCCGTGCTCGCCGTCGGAGCCTACGGATGGGCCGGGCATTCCGGCGACATCGCTGCATTGCTGCGCGGTGGTGGCGACGAACGTCAGCGCGGACTAGACCGCGACGCTACGGCCATTGCCGCGATCGTGATGAGCTTTGCCGCGGTCGTGGGTGCCCTGATCTCGATCGGCCGCACCGCCAACCCCGGGGGTCTACGGCGAGTTCTGCATCATCGGCGGCCTCACCTACGCGATCAGCTTGTTCGTCTTGCAACGACGCCACTGAGCCCGACTGAGGCCGAGCTCAGCACAGCCAGAAACACCGGTTAGCCGGCGAGCGCAGCAAGGGGCGAGACTTCTTGACCGCTGCGTGACTCTTACGACAGCATCAGCGACGCAGCCAGGCGACGACATCTGCATGAGGCGAAGCTGAATGACGCAACCTCGATCGTCAAGGCCGTTCCTGCAAGCAGCCCTGAACGGTGACCGCGTGCACCCGGCTGCTCCTCACACGCCCGCCCAGATCGCAGCTGAAGCAGTGGCGGTGGTGCACGCCGAGGCGATCGAACGGACGCTCGCTGAGGCGGGCGTGACGCTCGAGCAGGTGCACCATGGCGACGGCATCGTGTCCTGGGCAGTCAATCGGCGCGCAAACCCGCGCGGGCATGGCATCCGGACCGGTCTGGAGGACACGCCCGTTCTGCCCGACGGGCGCATAGCCGCCGGCAACGGCGATCTCGTTGCCGCTGCCGCCGCCATGCTTGCCCGGAACGCGCCTTACTAATCGAGCACCGGGCCTGGCAACGGCAGACCGCAGCAGATCAGACCATGGTGCTGGGTGAGCCGCGCGTAGCCGGCATTGGACGGCAAGGTGACCAAGTGCTTGGATCCGACGGATTCCAGCCGGTGAAGGATCCGGAGGCGATGTCGTGACGCGGATGCCGTCGATCCGTGCGCCATTGGCGTGGCTTCGCAGACGGCTGCCGACACGTCACACGGTTCGCGCCGATGTGTTCGCCGCCGTGCCCTGCGCGATGGCGGGTGTCCCCGACGGCATGGCGGCTAGTGTGCTGGTCGGCGTCAGCCCCGTACACGGCCTATACGCGTCAATGGCCGGCCCGATCGCGGGCGGCCTGACGACGAGCACGGAGCTGATGCTCGTGACAACGACGAGCGCGGCAGCGCTTGCCGCTGGCTCGGCGCTCTCCGGTATCAGCGCGGCGGATCGTCCGGGCGCGCTGACGGCACTCACCCTGCTCGCGAGCTTGCTAATGATCATCGCCGCCCTGCTACGGGCCGGTCGTTACACGAGGTTCGTCTCCCACTCGGTGATGACCGGGTTCCTGACCGGCGTCGCGGCCAACATCGTCCTCGGTCAGATCCCTAATCTTCTCGGCGTCCCAGCGAAGGGTTCGACTAACCTGGCCAAAGCAATCAATGCCCTCATCCACCCGGGGAAGATTGAGCTTGCGTCGTTACTGACCGGTATCTTCGCCGCCGGCCTGATCATTGTGTTGCGGCGGACCCCAATCCGCTCGGTCAGTGCGATCGTCGCGCTCGTCCTGCCGACCGTGGTGGTCATCGCAGTGGGTGCCGACAGCGTGGCGCGAGTCCGAGATGCCGGCACCATTCCGTCCGGCCTGCCGATTCCGGCACTGCCGTCCTGGAGCGACTTTTCGGTCGACACGTTGACCGGCGCGCTCGCGGTGATGGCGATCGTGCTGGTACAGGGAGCCGGTGTCGCCCAATCGGCGCCAAATTCCGGCGGGGCGCCAAGTGACTCCAATCGCGACTTCGCTGCTCAGGGTATTGCGAATGTCGCCTCCAGCCTCGTGCAGGGCCAGCCAGTCGGCGGATCAGTCGGCCAGACCGCCTTGAACGTTGCATCCGGCGCTCGTACCCGCTGGGCCGGGATCTTCTGTGGTGTCTTGATGCTCCTCATTCTCCTTGCGTTTTCCGGAGTGATCGGCGCCATCGCCCAACCCACCCTCGCGGGACTGTTGATCGTCGCAGGAATAGGGTCCATCCGGCCGCAGTACATCGCGTCGATTCTCCGTACCAGCGCCATTTCCCGGGTTGCCTTCGGGGCGACATTGATCGCGACGCTCCTGCTTCCCGTGGCGGCTGCGGTTGGTGTAGGAGTCGCGTTGTCGTTAATCCTGCAGCTCAATAGGGACGTTCTCGACCTCCGTATCGTGGAACTTGTACCTACCGACGACGGGCGGCTGCGAGAGCAGCCCCCACCGCGGCTCCTGCCGGACCGGCGGGTCACCCTGCTAGACATCTACGGCAGCCTGCTGTATGCGGGAGCCCGCACGCTTCAAGTTCGCCTGCCCGACCCGTCTGGAGCAACGCGAGCCGCGGTGATCATTCGGCTCCGTGGCCGGACGGAGCTCGGCGCCACGTTCTTCCATGTGATCAACGACTATGCGCAGCGGCTCGAGGAGCACGGCAGCCGGCTGTACCTGAGTGGACTCGACCCGCATCTGCTGCGCCAGTTCACCCGCATCGGAGGTGACGCGGCTGACCGCATCACCGCGGTGAGCGCCACCGCGATCGTCGGAGAGTCAAGCCGCATGGCTTTCGAGCGCGCGTCGGAGTGGATTGCCAGCGACTGATCGAATCTCAGCAACGGACCGTAAGGCCTCGTTGCGATCACGCGTCATCTGACGGCGTCGGGATGGCGTCGTGCGACGGCTCGGCCGGCAGCGTTGTCCCCGTCAGATGGCTCGCGTCGTTGTAGGTGACGAGCGTCCACCGTCCCACCTCGCCCGGCCTGTGTTCATGGCGCCAGTGGGTGATGCCGGTATTGAGCGGTGCGAACGTGATCCGGTTGCCGGTGCCGCTGACCCCGAAAGCAAGGTAGAACGACGCCTCCAGGACGCCGCCATGACATACGGCGACAACCGTCTCTTCGGGGTGCTTGGACACTATCCGGGCCAGGGCGGCGCCGGCGCGAACGAGAAAGCCGGCCCAGCTCTCCCCGCCTGGTGAGAAGGCGCGGAACGGGTCCTCCTCCCCCATTGGTTGGTCGAACCATCCGTACCTTTCTCGCCACTCCGCCACGCTGAGCCCGTCGGCCTCGCCCGGGCGCAGCTCCTGTAGCTCGTCATCGAACTGCACTGGCATGTCCAGCGCGCGAGAGACATAACGGGCTGTCTCACGGGCTCGTGGCAACGTACTGGCATAGAGCTGGGTGACGGGCAGCCGCTCGGCGCGCAACCGCTCCTCCAGCAGCAGTGACTGCCGCCGGCCCCGCTCGGTGAGCCCAGCATCACCCCGCATCCCGCCGATGATGGGCTCGACGTTCGGCACCGACTCTCCGTGGCGGATCAGGTAGAGGTCCATGCCACCAGGATGTCTGGCCGCCCAGCGAGGGCACGAACCGCGGGACCGTCGGATACCAGTCCGACCCGAATGTGCCCGCTTAGCGGACGACAAATCCTCAGGGAGCAGCGCCCGCCGACTGACGGCCCGGCTCATCCGGATCGGAGGCACGGGGCTCTCGGAAGAACTCCTCGCGCACCAAGCTTCGAAACGCATCGATGCCGTAGCCGGTCACGAGCGGCTCGATCTGGCTCCGCTGAGCCCGAAGTGCCCGGACCTTCCGGTCGAGCAGATCGCCTTCGCAGCTGAACCACATCGCCATCTCGCTCGTCGGTGTCTCCTCTGGAACCATGCCCTCGACCATCATCACCTGGGACGGATCGACCTGGCGGAAGAATTCTCGGTTCCACTCCCGCGACTTGGTGGCGTACATCAGCCGGGGCGGCGTCGCGGAGCGGGCGCACGCCATCGTCGACCACCGGCATACCGCGATGTGGTCGACGTGACCGGTTCCTCCGTCCGGACCGAAGGTAAGCAGCACGTCCGGCTGAACATCGGCGATGAGACGAGCGATGATCGCCACGGCATCCTCGTCAGCCACGTCATCGCAATGACCATCCCGGTACCCCAGCCAGTGGTGTTCGGTGACACCCACCTCGGCGAGGCTCCCAGCCATCTCCGCTCGCCGGATCGCCATGCGCTCCTGTTCCGGTCGAGGATCGTCGTCGGGGAATCCGGCCTCGCCAGCGGTAGCGGTCACGCACACGACGCGGCGCCCGGCATCGACCGCTTGCGCCATCAATCCGGCCGATAGCCACGCCTCGTCATCTGGGTGAGCCCAGACGCCGAGAATGGAGCCGAGATCACCGATCGTGTCTGGAACCATCGCGCCTCCCGTGTCCCGTCTTGCGTCAGCCAAGTCATGACCTCGGCGCACGACGAGGGTAGCGTGACGCCGTGCCGAGGAATGGGCCGGCGGAGCAGCCGAACGCCGAAATCGGGTACTCACGCGTCGACGTCCAGCCAGACACCGCGCTATTGATCAAGGGCATGGAAGCAACCGCCGAATGGCCCGCCGTTCGCCAACTGCGGGCCTGGGAGCGGACGCGCCTCGCGCTTCAGGCGGGTGAACGACTGCTCGATGTTGGCTGCGGCTTTGGCGACGTCGCCATGGCGCTGGCCGCGGACGTGACACCGACAGGCTCGGTGATCGCCATCGATGCCAGCGACGCGATGCTCAGCGTCGGACGCCAGCGTGCGGCCGAAGCAGCGGCTTCCGTGGACTTCCGGATCGGCGACGCGGAGGCGCTCCCCCTACCGGACGGATCGGTTGACGCGTGTCGGTGCGAGCGGGCGTTGCAGTGGGTTCCGAACGCCGATCAGGCTTTGGCGGAGATGCTCCGCGTGCTTCGACCTGGCGGGCGTCTCTCGGTCATCGAGACCGACTGGCGGAGTCTGCTGTTCGACCTGCCGGATCAAGCTGCGACAGAGGCGGTGGGCCGAGCCATCTGGGCGCTGCGAGGTCCAGCCTTCGACCTGGGTGGTCGCATCCTCAACCTCGCTCGGGAGTTCGGTCTGGAGGCGATCGATGTCACCGGCGCGGTACATGTGTGGACTCGCTGGAACCCCGATACCGAGGTCGCGCCATCTGGATTGTTCCCGATCCGCACGATTGTCGATCAGCTCGTCGAGCTCGACTACCTTGCTGCAGACATGGCGGAACGTTTCGTCGTCAGCGTCGAGGATGCGGCCCGGCGTGATCGGCTGTGCATTTCACTGTGCATGCTCGCGGTCTACGGTCACCGGCCGAGCTGAGCCCTCGTTCTGGTCGGCTAGATCACCACCAGCCCTGCTTTTTGGTCCAGCGCAGCAGGTAAGCGCTGATGGTCGCCATGATGACCAACACGATGATCAACTGCACGACTTCGGTGTGCGGATTGACGATCACGTTCATGCCGTAGACCGACGAGATAGCCGTTGCGGGCAGGGTTATCGCCGCCAGAACCGCCAATCGCTCGCTGGCGATGGTCAGCTTGGTGTCATTGCGGGTGCGGTAGAGGTCGATGACGCCGGCGAGGAGTTCTTGTTCGCTGTCGGTCATGCGGTGCACCCGGCGGAACATGTCTTGCAGGTCGGCCAGTTGCGCCTCGTCGTCGTGGTGACCGGGGCCGAGCAGCTTCCGGGCCCGGGCCAGCACCTCCTCCGAATGGGCGGCGGTGGTCCGCACCGACAGCAGCTCATACCGGACCAGGAACATCTCCTCCAACGCCTGCTCCGGGTTGGTCATCTGCCGGCGCAGCACCTTCTCCTCCACCTCGGCGACCCGCACCGCGACGTCCTGCACCAACAGCCGCTGCCGCAACGCCATCAACGACACCAACGCGTGCGTCAACTCCACCGGCGTGCGCGGCGCGATCCGGCCCGCCCCGATCCGGGCCACCGTCTCCTCAATCTCCGACATCCCCTCCACCGGCGCGATCGCCTGCTCATCCCGTTTGTGCACCGTGACCACGAACCGATCCCCGACAAACAAATCCAACTCCACCAACCGGGTCTCCCCCCGCCCCAACACCACCGGCCGGTGCAGCACCATGAACACGTGATCCCGATACCCATGCACCATCGGCATGTGATTACGCACCCGGCAGTACTCCCGCGCCACCGGATGCAGACTCAGTTCGGCGGCTAGCAATCCATCAAGCTCCGACGTCCACACCGGCACGTCCAACCACAAAAACCCGTCCTCCCGCTTCACCAACACCGGAATCTCCTCCACCGGCACCTCCACCACCCCACCACCGGCAACAAACCGAACCGTCATGGAATCCATCGGGGCCTCCAGTGCACTGTGCGGTAAGGCCATTATCGCCAGCGGCTGATTCCCCTGCGTGCTGGCGCCTCGATGTCCGGCCGGACGTGCTGGTGTCGTACCTCGTGCAGTGGGCTGATGACCGAGGATCGTTCGGCGAAGGGCACACGTGGTCGTATCAGGCCAACACCCGCGTATGACCGCGCGATGCTAGTCGCAATGCCCGGTGCCGACCGGGAATCGAGAGTCGAACGTGTAGCTGCCGCCCGAGCCGGTACGGAGTGTCACGTAAAGGCCGTCTGGCGCGATGCATGCCTGTGGGTCATCGCTACGCAGACCCAACCAGTGGGACCAGCGAAGTCGGACGACGACCCGGCTCGACGCCGGCACGCTGATCGTGATGGTGTCCGGGTTCTGGCGAAGGACATCTCCCGGCGGGTCGACGAGCGCCGTCGGATTGAGCACCTCGTACACAGTCCAATGGCTATTCAGCCACACTGGCTCGAGGTATGGCAGGCGCGTCGCGATGAGCTCCGCTTCCCTGGCTCCGACGCTCGTCAACGGCGCATCCGGCAGCGCTACATACTGCACCGCGTCGCTACGTAGGAAGTCCCAATAGCTCTGCGGCGTCGGATCGTGCCGGTAGAAGACCTCGTCATTGAGCCGGACGTCGGTTTGCCGGAGCCAGCCACGAGCCAGCGGCAGGCCACGAGCGAGATAGACCGCATCCCAGTGGCCGGCCATTTCTGGAACCTCGACCCGGCCGGTGAGCGGTCCCCGGGCTTGGATCGCCTCGATCACGGGCCGGTAGTAATCGCTGTACCCGCTGATCTGGCCCGTGCTGACGATCGCAGCCGGGTTCACCGGCATTTGGAGGACACACATTCCGAGGAGCAACAGTGCTCTGCGACTCGGAGTGCCAAGTTCGACGAACGCAGCCGTGACCGGTAGCGCGAACAGCAGGCTGAGCCGGGAGGCGTTTGATCCCACGGGCGTGGGCAGGATGAACGCTGCGACAACCAGCACAATCCCCAGCACGGCACCGATACGGAGCAGCCGGCAACGCGCCGGGACGACAGCGAGGACCACTGCCAGGGCGATGACCGACCGCGCGCAGTCCACGAAGCTGAACGGCTGGCGGCCACCGTCGCCGAACACAATCGAGGTGACGGCCGCAGCGCCGGCCGCCGGAATCAGAAGCAGCGCGGCGTCTTGCCGCCGACGAGCGAACAGTGCCACCGCACCCGGGATCCCCAGCAACAACGCCGCGACTGGACTCGCGCCCCCGCACAGCGCTCCGAATAACGCGGCGAGCACAGCGGCGGTCGATCTGGGTAGCCGAGTTGTTGTTACCAGCGAGACGGCGATCAAGCCGCACGTCAAGCCGACCGCGAACGTGATCCGTCCCTCGACGACATTCGCCACCTGGGTGACTGCAGCGGCCAGGCCGCCGATCACTGGGTGTGCCGGACGCGCCCGGCCCAGTAGTCGGACCGTGAACCAGGTGCCCACAACCGCAGCTGCGGCGCCGGTCAGCTTGGCCCCGATATGCGCCATGAGAATGGACGCCCACAGTGTGTAGCCATAAACGACAGTGCCGCCGAACCACCGGAAGTCGACGATCGACAAGGGGTATCGGCCAGCGAAGTCCGCGCGGGCGAGCTGGGCGGACGTGTCGGTGTTCATGGGCGGGAGCAGCAGGAATCCCCAGGCCAACAACGTTGCGGCGCCGGTGGCGATCAGTGCCGGCCGATAGTCCGAGTCCCAGAGCCGGCGAGCCGCGACGCTGGCGCGAGAGATGGTACGGCGCGGCGCAGGCCCGATCAGAATGGGCACGGACACAGCTGGACAGTTTGGCAGAGCGCCTTGCCGCCCTGATGAGTGGCCGTGGCCAGACTGACACTTCGGCGCCAGCAGAGGGGGCAGCCTGAGGCCGCAGTATGTCCGGTAGGCGCCGCCGGGCCCGACCGGGGTTAGAGTTACGTCGCTGCTCGGACGCGGTAAGTATTGCCGAGCAGGCTAGCTCTCACATCGAGGTGAGTTTGATCAGGCAGGTACGGCCGCGCCCAGCCGCGTTGGCCGCAGCTGGATTCGTCGCCGCGACGCTAACGGTGGTGGCCGGCGGACGCGTGGGGCCAGTGCTGGGCAGCGCCAGGTTGACCAGCTGGTTCGGTCTGATGGCCGGGTCTCCGGCTCGGGTTGACGGCCGAGTGCTACCGGGCGCGCTGCAAGCGTTCGGCATCGGCGCCCTGGTTATCGTCTGGCTGTTAACCCTGTCAGCGATATGGGCCGGGCAGTGGCGCGAGGGCGTGGCGTGGCGGCTGGCCGCCTGGTGGGCGATCCCGTTCGTACTCGGGCCGCCGTTGTTGAGCAGCGATGTGTACAGCTACGCCGCACAGGGCGCATTGGTTGCCCGCGGACTCAATCCCTACGCCCTGGGCCCAGCGGCGCTCAGCAATGGCGATGTGCTGAATGCGGTGGATCCGGTATGGCGCAACGCGCCGAGCCCGTACGGGCCGCTGACCGGGCTGATTCAACACGGTGCCGTGGCCCTCGGCGGCAGCCCCGTCGGCGCGGTTGTTGCCATGCGCATCGTGGCCGTCCTCAGCGTCGTGGTGATCGGGCTGTGCGCCGCGACGTTGGCGACAGACCGCATGCGTACGACCGCAGTCGCATTGACGGTGCTCAATCCGCTGGTGCTGCTGCAGGTTGTATCGGCAGCGCATCTGGAGGGGGCGATGTGTGCGCTGCTGATGCTGGCCCTCGTCGCGTGCCGGCGCTCGCCCGCGCTGGCGTTGGTGGCGGCTTGCGCGGCAGCAGCAATCAAGGCGCCGGCCGCGGCCGCGATCTTGTTGATCTCTGCCCAGCACTGGCGGATGGCGCGCAGCTGGACGACCCGATCACCCAACTGGGCGTACTGGCTACAGCCCGTGGCCGTCGTTGCCGCATGTTGGCTGACGTTCAGCGTGCTCGTCGCACACAGCTGGGGTTGGCTCTCCGCACTCACGACTCCGACCGTCGGGTACACCCGCGGATCGCCGACCGCGCTGCTCGGAGATCTACTGAGCGCGATTGTGAGCTGGGCGCCGTCCCCGGACACGATTGCGGCAGCGCGGGCGGTTGGGCTGGCGGCGGCGGCGTGCATCGTTTGCTACCTCGCGGCGACCTCTGATCGCCGGCAACTCAGTCGGAGCGTCGGGTACGGGTTATTGGCGGTCGCCGCGCTCGGGCCGGTCATCTATCCCTGGTACCTGCTATGGGGTCTGGTGTGCCTCGCGCCAACGGCCGTGCCCGGCTTCGAGCGGCGGCTTGTGATCGCTGCGTCTGGCTTTGCGTGCTTCATGGGGCTTACCGGTCTGAACCACACCGGCGTCGTCGCATCGGAAGTTCTCCTCTTTGTGGCCGCCTTCGTCATCGCCGCCCGCTGGTGGGGACCGGCCCTGTTGCGCACGAGACTGCGCCGTCCCGTTACCGAAATCCCGGACAGTTCGTTCGCGGAGACGACAGTCTCGGGTTGATGCATTCCGGCCGGCTTCGGTCTGATGGCAGGATCAATTGCAGGAAGGGACCGAACTTGCTTGGAGCGGTCAGAAACCCGCGCTGACGATCCGTTCAGTGGTCGGCGCCCAACCAGTCACGAACGGCTGACAGGACTGCCCTGGGATGCTTCCTACCACGATGGCCCTGCCCCTTGGGATATTGGCCAGCCGCAGCCAGCAATAGCACGTTTGGCATCCGAAGGTGGATTCACCGGAGCGGTGCTCGATGCGGGCTGCGGGACCGGCGAGAACGCTCTTCACGTCGCCTCGCTGGGATTGTCCGTTCTCGGCGTTGACGTGGCTCCGACGGCAATTGCGATCGCCCGAGCGAAGGCCGACAGCCGTGGGATCACGGTTGAGTTCGCTGAAGCTGACGCGTTCCACCTGCAGCGTTTGGGGCGCAAGTTTCGAACGGTGCTCGACTGCGGACTGTTCCACACCTTCGACGGCCATGAGCGACCGGGATACGTGGCGAGCTTAGCGTCGGTGACCGAGCACGATGGGACGCTGTACGTCTTGTGCTTCAGTGACAATGGTCCCCATACTGGCCCGCACCCCATCAGCCGGGACGAGCTGAGAGCGGCGTTCACCCCCAGCGATGGCTGGAATGTCGTCGCCATCGAACCGGACCGGGTTCAAACGAGATACCACGATGACGGCGCACCGGCGTGGTTCGCCACAATCAAACGGATCACGCAGCCGCCCGTCTGATGGCGGAGGCACGTCGCAAACGACAGCGACGCGGACTTTCGTCGGTTGTCGATTCACTGCTTCTGTCGAATACGGGCCACCTCCCGCCGGATCTGATCCTCATCGAACTCAGCTGGATGCCAGACATCCCATGCATTCATGACCACACCGATGCCCCAACCAACCATGGGAAAGATCGGCCAGAAGAATCCACCGGAGTTGGTTATCGCCCAGATCAGGACGATGAACGAGTTCACGAGGACATACACCAACAGATGCGACATGAAGTCGCGGCGCTTCTTCAGTTGCTTGACAGCGCGGTCACGCAACGGATCGCCCAGCGCATTCAGGTCACTAGTCATGCATATTCACCCGCCTTCTCCGCCCAGGCTACGAATGTCGATCAACGCGACCCAGAGTCGTTAGTCCCGAGGCTGCGCCGAGCAACATAGGCACCTTGCGGGTTCAGATCGGGTCATCAGTGTCCGGACGGCATGGGTTGTCCCCCTGAGCGGGTCAGTTGGATCACCGCAGTCCCGAGCAGGAGCAGGAGCAGGCCGAGGCCGACGCTGGCCTCGAGGCTGTGCCGGACGGTCTCGTCGTAGACGAGCACTCCGATGGTGATGCTCGCAAGCGGGTTGACCGTCGCGATGGCCGGCAGGCTGGCGGTCAGTGGGCCGGCCTGAAAAGCGAGCTGATTCAGAAGGAGCCCGAGAACCCCGATGACGAGCACGGTATACAGCTGCCAGCTGGTCAGCAGGGCGCGCGGGCCCTGGACCGCGACGTCGCCCACAGCTTTCAGCAATGCGGCCGTTGCCGCGTAGGTGATGCCTACGGCGACGCCGAGCAGCGCTGCGGAGGTTCCGCCGCCACGCTGGCGGTGGGCTATTGCGACGCAGCCGGCTGCGAGCACCAGCCCGACGATGCCCGTGATGATTGCTGGAACCCGGTCGGCTCCGACGGTCGTGGACGTTCGACCAGCCGTTCCGGCCAGGGCCAGGAACCCGCCGAGGGCGAGGCTGACTACGACCGCCCAGCCCAGCTCACGCTGCCCGATCGGCTGGTGGTGAACGGGGCGTAGCAGCAGGGCAAACAGCAGCCCGCTGATGAGCAAGGGCTGCACTACCGCCAGCGCACCGTAATGCAGCGCGACGATTTGCAACATGACGGCGACGGCGTCCGCCGCGATTCCCGCCAGCCAGAGTCTGTGGACGACGGTAGCGCGCACGAAGTGGCCAACCGCGGTCGGCTGCAGGTTCTGGGCATCGGGGACCTCGCTGGCGCTGCGGTGCTTCAGGGAGGTGGCCACGGCGAAGGCAGCCGCCGAGCCGAGGCTCAACACCACTACGAGCCACTGGCCCATCCCGCTACCTCGCCGACGAAAGCATCACATCCGACCTGGAGCCTGGCTCTTATCGTGACCGACCACGCCTGACTTTGGCACCGTGGCAACGCCAAGTGCGACCCAGCCGTCACTCAGCTGCGAAAGCGTAGGGTCGTCGACCGGATGAAGGGATCCGGTTGGCTCCAACGTCGCCGTTTCTGCTGGCTCTGCTGATTGTCGGAGCGGCCGGCTCAATCGGCTACGCGATCTTCCGGTTGCGCCGATGGTGGACTCGCGTCGCGGCCGCTGCCCTTGGTGTCGTGCTGGCCATGACGTCAGGAGTGGCGATGGTGAACGACTTCTACGGGTACTACCAGACGTGGTCAGCTCTCGGCGTCGACTTTCTCGGCATGACACCGGAACTCGGCCGGACCGAACCCGCGCACCATTCAGCGGCCGTCGTGCAAACCGGTCGGGTACAGCAGCTGACCCTTTCCGGGACGGTCAGCCGTATCAGCCGGGTTGGCTACGTATACCTACCTCCGCAGTACTACCTCCCGGCGTATCGGACCGTTCGCTTCCCGGTGCTGGAGCTTCTCCATGGCACGCCCGGGACACCGACCAACTGGCTTGTCCAGCTTCGGGTCCCGCAACTTATGGACAAACTGATCGCGGCTCGGGAGATGGGCCCGATGGTGTTGGTCATGCCAGCGATCAATCCGTTGAGGAGCAACCACTGGCAGGAGTGCACGGACGGCCCGCGGGGCCTGGACGACACCTATTTATCGACAGACGTCCGGACAATCATCCGGGCCCGGTACCGAGTGAGCACCGACCCAGCGGAATGGGGTTTGCTGGGGTATTCCTCTGGCGGCTACTGCGCCGCGAATCTCGCGCTGCGCCATCGAGCCATGTTCGGTGCGGCGGCGATCCTGGACGGCTACTTCCGAGCGAAGGACGGTCCGGCCGGAACGGCGCTCGGTGGCAAACCGGCCCTCGAAGATGCCAACAGCCCACTAACGATCGCGCGATCGCTCCGCCCTGACACCGCGCCGATGCCGGCGTTCTGGATATCCGTCGGAACCGGAGATCGTACGAGCCTGGCGTTCGACAAGGCCTTCGTATCGGCGCTCGAGCGGACCGTCAAGGTGACTTCGATCCTGCAGCCGGGCGGCCGTCATGACTTCTACACCTTCGCCCACGAACTCCCGCCGGCGCTCACCTGGTCCTGGCCGCAGCTCGCTGCTCCTGGCCTGCAACGGGCGTTCCCACTGACATCGTCGCCGACAGTGATCGATCTTGCGCCCATACAAGAGCCCCGCAGTCCAGTGGCAGCCCGTTGCCCGAGGGCAAGCTCCCACCCGAAGGCGGCAAAGCGGGCAACCACGCCACCCGCACGATTGACGACTTCCTGCCGTTCGTGAGCCGGGCCTTCCGGGGGCCGCCGGGTTAGCCGCAACGAGAGGTATCGGCCGTCACACCCGCGGAAAGCCCGGTCCCGACGGCGATGCACGATGTCATCGCCGCCGGGCCGTCGCACGGTGCTGCCGAACGACAGCGATCGGGCGCTGTCAGCCTTCGTCAGCAGCTTCCGCCTCGGCCTCAGCCTCGGCTTCGGCGATGGCCAGGTCGATCATGAAGCCGAGTGCCTGCGTAATGTTTGCCGATGCCGACACGACTTGGGGCGTCCCCACGATGGGCGCGATGGCAACCAGAAGGCCCTGCACGTCCTCGAGCGTGATCCCGACATCGGCGGCAGTTCCCGCATTCAACACATATGACACCGGGGGCGCGCCGACCGCGACCAACGCGGCGAGGCGGACGAGCATGTGCTCGCGCGCCGGCAACGAGCCGCGTTCGATGGATACCGCAGTCATCTCGGCGAGGGCGGAGAGGACGGGGGTTTCTTCGGTCATCTGGCTTGTCCCTATCGGTCAGGCACCGCGCGGAGCGCGACGACGGTCGTGGCCGGCTGGACGCCGGCTTAGACATCTTTGCGTATGATCACCAGCCGCGCATCATCCAAATCACGTGAACGCAGGTGCGGTTAGCCAGCCAGACCGACGAGCTTCCAACCGCTCGGCCAGGACCAGCCATTGCTCGCGTTCTGCAAGATATTGCGGAACGACATCTGCTGCCCGCGCCGCCCAGAATCGGGTCGCGTCTGCGGAGCGCGATTCACTCCACGGATACGTTGGGGCAGTGACCGCCCGACGACTCGGTACCCCCACCGCAGACATCCGCGACGCTCGCCTCCTGTTCCCTGCGACGACCAACCGGGCGTACTTCAACACCGCTGCGGTAGGACTCGCCAGCGGCCGGCTCGCGGAGACCTACCACCGGTTCGTTGACGAGTGGGCGTCCGTCGGCCTCGACTTCCCCCGGGCGGAGCGGTCAGCCGAGAACGCCCGATCAGCGGTGGCCCGGCTGATGGGGGCCGACGTCTCGGACATTGCGCTGATTCCTTCGGTGTCGTCGGCAGCGGGACTGGTTGCCGCGCAGTTCGGTCAAGCCCGTCCGGGTGACAACGTCGTGATTGGGCAACGGGAGTACAGCTCCAACCACTTCCCCTGGCGTCAGCTGGTCGACAAGGGATACGAGGTGCGGCAAGTCCCGTTCCGTAATGGCGGCCTCGAACCCGAGGATGTCGGCGAGCGCATAAACCTGAGCACGAAGCTAGTCGCGTTCAGCGGCGTGCAATCCGCGACCGGCCACCGTTCCGATATTTCGGCGATCAGCCACCTCGCTCGAAACGTCGGGGCGATTGTGTTCGTTGATGGCTCGCAGCTCGTCGGCGCACTCCCAGTTGCCCACGAATTGCCGCGCGTCGATGTACTGGTGGCACCGGACCACAAGTTTCTCCTCAACGCTGGCCGTGGTATGGGCTATTGCTACCTCTCGCCAGCGGTGCAACGGCAATTCACCCCGATCAACGCCGGCTGGAGAGCCGGCGCGGTGCCACTGGAGAGCTTCTTCGGCCCAGAGATGAGGTTGTCAACGACCGCATCCCGTTTCGACAACTCGATCAGTTGGCTCGCCGCAACGGGCAACGAGACCGCGCTCACCATCTTCGACGACTTCGGGCCGGAGACCGTCTACGCACGCAATCACGAGCTCACGACCACGCTCCGGGCTGCCCTCGCTGAGGCGGGGTGCGCTCCCGCGGACATGCCGGAGAACAACCGGAGCACGATCGTCACAATCCCTCTCGGCGACCTCGAACTCTTGCGAGTCGTCAGCGCGTTGTCCGGACAGGGAGTCATCGTCGCGGCGCGGGACGGGAACCTCCGCATCTCGATCCACTTCTACAACCACGAGGACGACATTCGTCGCTTGGCCACGACGCTCGGAACAGCGGTGCGAGAGAGATCGATTCTGGCTGACCACCTTTATCAGGGTGTGACTTGACGCAACGGGCCGTTCGTGTCGGGGAACTGGCGCGTGCTCAACGCCTGCGGGCCTGCGTTGTGGTCCCCGTTGAACGGCGTGACGACGTTGGCGCAGCCGGCCGCGGCCGCGTCTGTGGACGAGTTGAACCAGACTCCGATGTGATACTCGTGCACCGGAGCGAACGGCGGATTCGTGGCAGCGTCTGGGAACGGTCGATCGTGCACAGAGGGTGCCGGGCCAGACCCGGGCGCGACCGTGAAGGTCTCGATGCTGAAGCGACCCACGAAGACTCCGTGTGCGTTTCCGCCGCCGTTCGTTTGCAGGTCCCCCTGATACCACGAGACACCGAACGGCGCGTTGGGCAATTGGTTGACGAACACGTCGAAATCCGTGTTCCTCGGTAGGCCGTGAGCGTCGATGGTCATGACCTCGACTGGGCCCTGGTTTCTGATCCGGACGACTGCATCAGCGGTTGTCAGGCATCCGGCATTGAGCGACGCCGCCGACCGAACGAGCGGAAAGACCGCACGATCATGCGACGGGCTAGCCGCCGTCGCCGCAGCCGTCATTCCACCGGTCGCGAGGGCCGCTGCGCCGAACAGGGCACCACCGAACCGCAGGCTCTTCTTGTTCATGCTTACCTCCTGATGGGTTGGGAACAGGTCAGATGCGGTACGTACGCACGCAGCATCCCGACCGGTTCCCGGACGACCTGTGGGAACCGCAGCGGCAAATGCTGCGTATCTAGTGGTGTATGACAATGCGGCGGGCGTCCTTGAACGCGATAGTCGACCGTTGGGCTGGCCCGCCGGTGCACCCGCCGTGACCAGGGGTAGCGTCATTACGGTGGGGGGCGACGCCCAATTGGCCGCACAATTCGCCGCTGGCGATCCGGATGCGGTGCGCGCGGTGTATCAGACCTATAGCCGCCTGGTTTATTCCGTTGCGTTCAAGGTGCTTGGCGACGTCGGCCTTGCGGAAGACGCCACACAGCAGACGTTCGTGCAGGCCTGGCGCGCGGCCGGCAGCTATGACCCGACCCGGGCGCTCGGGCCGTGGCTCGCCTCGATCGCGCGGCGCGCAGCGATCGACGTCTACCGCCGGACCCGACGTCATCAGACGCAGTACGGCCTCGATTCCGTCGATGCTGCGCTGTCCAGTCCACCGCCCTCCGCCGAGCAGATCTACGAGGTGTGGGAAGTCCGCCGTGCCATCGACGCCCTGCCGGCCGACGATCGCGAACTCGTTCGGCTTCAGCACTTCCTAGGCCTCAGCCATGCCGAAATAGCAGATCGCCTGGATATCCCGGTCGGCACCGTGAAGTCGCGCACGTTCCGAGTGCACCGCCGGTTGGTTGGCATGCTGGGCCACCTTCGGGGTGATACCGACGATGCCGTCGTGGGAATCGACCATTCGCCGGCGCAGCATTCTCAAACAAACGCAAAGGAGGTGATACCTGATGAGTGACGAGGACCGCATCGCCTACCTCGCCGGAGACACCGGTGTCTCGCTGGATCCTGCCGAGTTGGCCGAGATGGAAAAGATACGAATCGCTTTGGCCGACGAAGCTAGCTGGGTCGAACCCGACGCCAGTTTGGAGCAGCGCATCATCGAGGCCGTTACGGCGGACGTCGCCTCGGCGCGGTCGCACCCTGCGGAGACCTCGAGGCCACCCAGCCAGCCACCAGTAGTGACGCACATCGCTCACCACAGATCGCGGCGGATGCGTTACAGCATCATCGGTATCGCAGCGGCGATCGTTCTCGCAGTAGGCCTCGCGGTCGGGCTCACCGTGGGTCTTTCCGGTCAAGGCAGCCGGGCCGTAGCCTATTCGGCGTCCCTGACCGGTACGCAGCTGGAACCGAGCGCGTCGGGAACGGCTGCGCTTACCCGAACCCAGAGCGGATGGCGGATTCACGTCAAAGCGACGGGGCTTCCGCGCCGAGACAACGGTCAGTACTACGAAGCGTGGCTCAAGAACTCCGCCGGGGTCGTCGTGCCGATCGGCACTTTCAACGAGGGCGCGGATGTCACGCTGTGGGCGGGCGTCCCACCCAGCAGCTTCCCGACCCTGACGATCACGCGGCAAACCGTCGAAGGCGGTCCCGCTTCATCTGGGCAGGTCGTTCTCGTGGGCACCACCGAACCTGACAACTGAGCCGACAGCTCGGTCTCGTCGGCTATCTGCGGTTGAGCACCAGCGACACTAGGAATACCACGAATACGGCAATGGCGATCCACCACAGCACATGAATCGCGAACCCGAGGCCGCCAAGCAGTAAAGCCAGCAGCAGCAGAATGATCACGAGTACCATGTTGGTCCCCTCTCGGGCTGCCCCGACCAGCGTCAACGCCGCTGTGATACCCCATGAGGGCGAACCCAAAACGCCGATACGGCGATCGCATCATTCGCCGGGCCGGCCCGAGACTCGGATCGTCGTCGCTAGTGTCCTGCAGCACCAATCCATCGCTGGCCCAGCTCGGCTGTCCACTCGGCCACCAGTTGAGGCGCCGGCGGTGGTTCCGCGACCACGACAACCTCTCTCACGCCAAGCGCCGCCAAGGCTGGCAGGTCCTTCGGTTCAGTCGGCTTGGTGAAGGGGGCGATCACGATCTCGAGCTCGGACGGGTCACGGCCGTGCTCCGCGCAGAGTCGCCGCAGCACCTGGACCCGTTCAGCGGTTTCCGTCGGCGACAGGTTGAAGCCATACCATCCGTCACCCCACCGCGCGACTCGGGCCAAGGCGGCGTCGCTGTTTCCGCCGAGAAGTATCGGTATCTGGCCAGCATCCGGTTTGGGGTAGCAACGAACGGAATCGAAACTGACGAATTCTCCGCTATAGGTGGCCACGTCGTCAGCCCACAGCCGGCGCATTGCGGCTACGTATTCTGCGGTGCGAGCGGACCGCCGCGCAAAAGGCACACCCAACGCAGCGAATTCCTCGGCCGACCAGCCGATTCCGACGCCAAGTGCCACTCGGCCGCCGGACAACCGATCCAGGGAAGCGGCCTGCTTCGCCACGAGAACCGGATTGTGCTCGGGCAGCAACAGCACGCCGGTCGCCACGCGAATGGTCTGGGTAACCGCAGCGGCAATGCTCAGCGCGATCAGCGGATCCAGCCAGTCGGCATCGCTGGGAACGGCAAGTTGCCCGTCCTCGGCGTAGGGATAGCGAGATGTCGGCCGATCGACGAGAATGACATGTTCGCCGGCCCACAACGAGGCAAATCCGGCTGCCTCTGCGGACGTGGCGATGGCCCGGAGCACTGCCGGCTGAGCGCCAGGTCCGATGCCGATGGCAGCCAGACCTACTCGCATGGTGGCCCTCCCTAGTGTCGCCGCTGCCGGACGCCGGTTCGGACGCTCGATGTCCCGCCGCTATCGACAGGTTGATGCCCCCGGCCCGTCTCCGCCGTCCTCGCAGCCGGCGTCCTCGGGACAACGTGACCCGGGCGGTCGCCTCTAGGCTGGCCCGGCCGCGGGTGAATCGCGTGCTGCTAGCCTGCGCTGGGGCGTCCGTGGCTCGAGGGGGAGGTAGTGATGGCGATGAGATCGAGCCCCGAACCGACTGCGGTAAGCGACCGGTCGAGCGAGGGCTTGTTGCCGGAGCTGGTCGAGCATCTCCGGCAAAACCGCACTGTGCTGCGCGAGGAATGGGCGCGCCGCATAACTGACGCGCGGTTACTGACGGCGATGACTCCGGAGGAGATCTTCTCGGAGGCCACGTCGGTCTACGACAACTACGTCGAGGTTCTCGAGACGGGAAGCGTCGAGGCGCTGCAGGACTACGCGCGCAACCTGTCTGAACGAATCATCCCCCGGGGCGTGGAGACCGATGAGGTTCTCGGCATCGTGCTACTGCTGCGGGACGTGCTGGCCCGCTCACTGTTCGAGAAGTATCAAACTGATTTCGACCTGCTCAACCGAGTGCTTGACGCGTACGAGCCGGCCGCGAACCGCATCGCCAATACGGTGGGCGTGAGCTTCGTTCAAGAGCGGGAACGCATCATTCGCCAGCAGCAGGAGGCCATTCGCGAGCTGTCAACACCGGTACTCCAGGTGCGGGAACGGCTGCTCATCCTCCCGATCATCGGGGTACTAGACGGACAACGGGCCCGGCAGCTCACCGAGCAGCTGCTGCGCGCCATCCGCGCGAACCGCGCGAAAGTCGTCGTCATCGATATCACCGGTGTGCCCGCGATTGACTCGACCGTGGCGAATCACCTGGTCCAGACGGTGGAAGCCTCGGGCCTGATGGGCGCGAACGTGATCATCACGGGACTCTCGTCCGAGATTGCCCTTACCTTGGTAACGATTGGCGTCGACTTGTCGAAGATGAACGCGGTCGGCGACCTGCAAGGTGGCATCGAGGAGGCCGAGCGGCTGTTGGGATACGAGGTCACCCGATCGGGTGAGCCGGCCCTCGATATCCGCTGATCGAAGGGTCGCGCCGTTCGATGCCCGTCCCAATCCTCAAGCAGGGCACCTACCTGATCGCGACGATCCAGGCCGCATTGAGTGACAGCGACGCACTGCGGCTGCAAGACGACCTGATGGAACAGGTCGGCCGGTTCCGGTCGAAGGGGATCATCGTCGATGTCACGGCCTTGGACGTGATGGACTCCTTCGCGGCGCGTTCATTGCGGACGCTCGCCCACATGACCAGCCTCCGCGGCGCGGACACGGTGATTGTCGGAATCCAACCTGAAGTCGCGTTCGCGATGGTGCAACTGGGTATCACGTTCGAGGACATCCAGACCTCGCTTGACCTCGAGGAAGGTCTGGCGTTCTTGAACCGCCGCGCCCCCGACGCAGGTCGACGCGATGGCCGTTGACGTGGCAGTGCCGGTCACGGGATCCGACGACATCGTGGTCGCGCGCCAGGCCGGCCGGGATCTGGCCGAGAGCTTGGGGTTCTCGCTCACCGACATCACGCTCATCGCCACTGCGATCTCCGAGTTGGCTCGGAATATCACGAGCTACACCAACGGCGGCGAGGTGCGGCTCCGCACCGTAGACGAACACGGGCGCACCGGTCTTGTGGTCGAAGCTATCGATTCCGGACCGGGTATCGCCGACGTCGACCGCGCCCTGGAAGACGGCTATTCCACCAGCGCGGGCATGGGTCTAGGGTTGCCGGGCGCCCGGCGGCTGATGGACGAATTCGAGATCCGTTCGGCCGTCGGTCGGGGCACGACGGTGATCATGAAGAAATGGGCTCCGGCCAGTGTTTGAGACCGGCGTGTCCGGCCCGATCGAGTGGGCTGTCGCCGGGCAGCCGCTGCCGGATGAGGACGAATCCGGTGATGGCTGGGTGGTCGCAGAGACCGTCGGGGCGACTCTGTTCGGCGTCATCGACGGACTGGGCCATGGCCACTGGGCCGCAGTCGCGGCTGGCCAAGCGGCGTCGGTTCTACGAGAGAATCCCGCGGAGCCGCTGAACGCCTTGTTCGTCTTGTGCCACCAAGCATTGAGTGGCACACGCGGAGCGGCAATCACCTTGGGAGTTATCGATCATGCTCAAGCGACTCTGGAGTGGCTCGGGGTAGGCAACGTGGCCGGCTCCGTGGTGCGCGCGTCGCCCGCGGGCCCAACCGTGCGGTCCAGCGTGATGCTGCGCGGAGGCGTGATCGGTCACCAACTCTCGGGCGTACTGCGGCCGGAAAAGACCTCGATTCAGCCCGGAGACGTCGTGCTGTTCGGTACCGACGGCTTGAGATCGGGTTTCGACGATCGTCCCGATCTCAGCCAGTCAGCCGGAGCCCTCGCGCAGGGCATTCTTGCCCGCTGCGCGAAGGGCATCGACGACGCGCTCGTGCTCGTCGCGCGATATCGCTGGGGGACGCGGTGACCGAGGACTTCGCCGCTGACTACCGGGCAGCCCTGGACGAGCATCTTCAGCTCGGTGACGAGTCGAGCCTGGAACGGGCGCACGAGCTCGGACGGCGCGCGCTGACTGCTGGCCTGAGCGTCCTCGACGTCGTTCTGGAGCACGAGCGGGCAGTCGTCAGCGCGGCGGACAGGAGAGGCGATCCTATCGAGGAGCTGCGCACGGCGGCGCTGCCATTTCTGCTCCAGAGCCTTGCTGCCTTGGACATGGCGACTCGCGGCTTTGTCGAGGCTGCCGAGCGCGTCACCATTGAGCAGGCGCACGTTGCCCAGCTGCAGCGCCTCGCGCAGTGGTTTTCCGGTGCCTACGTGGACCTCCTGGCCGATCAGCGGTTACGACGCATGGGGGCGTGGCTGCGCGAGGTCATGGACGCGACCGGGGCGTACATCCAGTTCGGCGGCGCTGACGCGCGATCTGGGCTAGCGCACTCCGTGCCGAACGGGCTCGCCGACTTGTTGCGACAGGAGTGCAGCTCCGCCACGGCGCGTGGCGCCGCTGCTGACCAAACATCAGGCCATTGGCTCGCGGCGCGGCTCGAGGTTCATCACGTAGCTGAGGACCCCTCAACTGGCATGGTGGTCGTCTGGCGGGACGGTGAATTCACCGCTTTCGACGAGGCGGTCCTGGCGCAGTTCGGCAAGTTGGCCTCAGCGGCGTTGCGCAACGCCGACCTGTACCAGCGTGAGCACGACATCGCGGTTATTTTGCAGAGCAGCTTGATGCCCAAATCCGCGCTCTCCACGGCCGAACTCACTGTCTCGGCGCGTTACGAGCCAAGTGGACTGTCCAGCAGGGTGGGCGGGGACTGGTTCGACGTCATCGCCCTTCCCGACCAGCGGGTGGGGCTGGTTGTCGGCGACGTCATGGGCCACGGCATTTCGGCCGCCGCACTCATGGGGCACGTCAGCGTCGCGTTGCGCGCCTACGCCGTAGAAGGCCACGACCCCGCCACTGTGGTGACGCGTGTCGACCAACTGATCAGCCTCGGTGGCGACCAGCGGCTCGCTACCCTCATCTACGCCATCATCAGTCCGGACGGGACGCTGCAATTCGCAAACGCCGGCCACCCGCCGCCGCTGATCGTTCCCGCCGGCGGCGAGCCGACCTATCTGACTCAGGCCCTCTCACAGCCCATCGGGGTTCGCGCGGCCGGAACTCCGCATCACGACCACATCACCACCCTCGATCCCGGTACGACCGTTCTCCTTTATACGGATGGGCTGATCGAACAACGCGGCCGCTCGATCGATGACGGCCTGGACGCGCTACGCCGCCTCGCCGCAGCGGAAGCTAGCAGTTCGCTCGACGCGCTGTGCGACGCCGCACTGGCCACCCTCGTGGAGCAGCCGGCGCACGACGACGCGTGCATTCTGGCCGCACGCAGACGCCACCTGAGCTAGCTAGCGCGGTTCTGCCAGAGCCCGGCCATACCGGTCTCGCACCCGCTGACGCAGGCCCGGATCGGAGCGGGGAACCGGCTGGATGAAGATCTCGTCCAGGTCGGTAAAACGCGCGCGCATGTCGGAGTCGATCCGCATGCACGCCTTCTCCAGGTCGGCCGCCGAGTAGTCGTCGACGAAGTCCACCCGCGCGCAGACAAGCACCCGATCGGTGCCGGTCTGCATCGTCAGCAGGTCGACGACATCGTCGACTTCGGGCTGCTCCTCGAGCATCGTCTCGATGCTGTGCACCAGCCGAATGTCGGCTTGCTTGCCGACCAACAACGACTTGCACGTCTGCGCCAGCATTCCGGCGGCCACGACCAGCAGCAGCCCGATGGCGATCGACGCCAACCCGTCCCACACCGCCGATCCGGTGATCACATGCAGTCCGACCCCGGCGGCGGCCAGGGCGAGGCCGATGAGGGCGGCCGAGTCCTCGAGTACCACGCTTTTCACGGTGGGATCGTCAGGGTTTTGAACGTAGTCGCCGACGGACTGATCGCTGTCCGCGGCCTCGCGTCGTGTCTGCTGGAGGGCTCGCACTAACGACGTTCCTTCCATGACTGCCGCGACGCCGATCACCACATAGCTGAGCCACACATGCGACGCGTCACGCTCCGGGCTCAGAATCGTGTGTACCCCGAGATAGAACGAAAACATCGCACCGGAAACGAAGATCGCGACCGCGGCGAGGAGTGACCAGAAATATCGCTCTTTGCCGTAGCCGAAGGGGTGGACCACATCGGCCGGTCGACCTGATCGCCGCAGCGCCGTCAGCAGCAGCAGCTCCGTCGACGTATCGCCCGCCGAGTGAGCGGCTTCAGCCAGCATCGCGCCCGACCCCGTTAGCAGTCCCGCGATCAGCTTCAGCAGACCGATTCCCGCGTTCGCCACCAATGCAACAAAGACCGTGAGCCGGCTCTCGCCTTGATCGGCATCTTCCGCAGTCTGATCGACCATCACTCCACCATCACCGCTGACACCACCACCCGTTAGGGACGTAAAGCGGTGTTCGCCTCACTGACCGACGTGCGAGGCTCGGGTTACGCCACCTCGCATCGTGGGTATACCCCCTTCGCGACGCAGATAATCCGGTCCGTGCGGTGATCGGGACCACGTCGGCGAGGTCTGCGTCCAACCCCATGATGCGTCGCGATCGACTGTGCCCTTGACACTCGAGCGCGGCCGAAAGGAGAAACAACAGATGATTATTCTCGGGGCCGTACTGCTGATCATCGGCTTTCTGACCGGGATCTCAATCGTGTGGGCGCTCGGCATCATTGCGCTCGTTGTCGGCGTGGTGTTGGCCATTGCCGGTGCTAGCGGCCGGGCGGTCGGGGGACGCGCGCACTATTGGTGAACTGCCGACTGAGCAAGTTAGCGTCCAGCGCGAGGGCTCAATGCCCTCGCGCTGGACCGTCTGCGCGACACTAGGTGGCGGGCTTCGCATAGCTCAGGCGAGCGTGAGATCACGCTAGGGAGCCCGCTGGACCCGCCTGGTCAGAACTGATGGCGACGGCGCAGCGCCCGGGGGCGCGCGTCAGGGTCGTAGATCGATCGATAGAGCGGCGCCGCCCAGGCCAGCGTGCGCCGACTCAGCCGAGGAACGTCATAGACACGCAGCCGGCCCGGCGGCCGGACTGCGAGGGCGCCTTCGTGCCAAGCCTGCAGGTTGCGCGCACTCTCAGCGAACGCAGCGAAGGCAGCGACCGGATCGAGGAGATCCAGATCGTCGCCAGGCGCGCGGTCGAGGTGTTCCTGGGCGAGTTGCAGCCGAAGGCATCGCGCGAACCTGCGGGCCCCGTGACCATCGCGGTCGATGATCTGCGGATCTCTCCCGTCGCGCGCCTCATCGAGAATCGCGCACGACAATTCGGAATCATGCGTCCAGGACCGTCGATTGATGTTGTCAGATCCAACTGATGCCCACACGTCATCGACGACGCACACCTTCGCATGCACGTATACGGGTGTCCCCGCGTGGTTCTCGATGCCATAGATCGCCACCCGATCACCGCCTGCTGCATGTAAGACGTCGATCGCCTGTTGCCGGCCGACCAGGTTAGGTGGCATGGAAAGCCGACCGTCCTGATCAGGGTGGAGCGGAACCACTGCGATCAGGCGCAATTGCCTGTTGGCGCGTAGCGCATCGGCGAAGCAGCGCACGACATCGGCCGCCCACAGATACTGATCTTCGAGGTAGATGAGACTGTGCGCGCGGCCGATGACCTTCTGGTACCCATAGGCGACGCTGCGCTCACCGCGGGGAGCGAACGGATACTGCTTTCGGCGCCGGGGATAGGTCCGCAGAACCTGTACATGGTGTCCGCCGCGCGCTGCTGGATCGGGAAGTTGCGGCGGAAGGACGCCAGGACTCGTGTCTTCGCGTCGCATGAGGTCGCTGATCACGTGGATCGGATTACTGGTCAACTGTGCTGGATCTTCCCAGCGCTCGCGGAATACCGTCTCGAGGTCGGCGACGGCCGGGCCCTGGATGCGCAACTGTACATCGTGCCACGGCGGGCGAGGTCCATAGATCTTTGCCATCGGTTGACGTTGGCGATCGCCACGATGTTCCGGGCCATCCAACCGGCTGTGGCATAAATCGATACCGCCGGCGAAGGCCACGTCCAGGTCGGCCCGGCCGGGATGACGCAGCACGACGAACTTCTGATGATGCGATCCTCCCGGGCGTACCCGCATGTCTAGCAGGCATTCGCCGCCGGCTGCCTCGATATCCTCGCCCAGATGGCGATTCTCCTGCTCACTGAATGCGAACTGGTCCAAGTGCGAACGCCAGAGCAAGCCCTTGACGACGACCCCGCGAGCGGCCGCGTCGGCGAACACTCGTGATACTTGGTTACCCGCCTCGTCTAATCGCTGATCTGGATCACCTCGCCAGTCAGTGAACAGCAGCAGGTCCCCAGCTCGCATCAATCGGACGCTCCGCAGCAGCTCGGTGAAATATGACATGCCGTGGACCAGAACCGTGACATCGTTGCCGGTCGACCAGGCGGAGCCATCAGTGTGACGGCAATCCAGCCGGGTCGCCGGATTACCTCGCTCATCCGCCGTCAGGAACCACTCATCGACGTGCACGACATCCAACCCTCGTCAGCAGCCAGCCCTCGCCGGATCCGCGGTAAATGTGTTAGCCGTACCGCTTGGCGATGTGCCGGGCTTTCTCACGCGCAGCACTGGCTCGCCGTCGTTCTTGCTCGTACAGAACGCCGAACGCGAACCCGTTCTCGCCGCCGGTGGTGCCGGCCTGGGCGCCGACGCGACGTATGAGGGCGCCGCTGATCTGGCTGTCCTGATGCTCCCCGAGGAGATCCTGAAGCTTGCGGTACCGCTTGACCTGCTTGTTCGCGACCTTCTTCCCTAACGTGACAGGCGTTGCTTCCGCTGCATAGCGGGCCCGTTTGGCTGCCTTCCGGCTGGCGTGGAGAGCTTCGACATCACCGGTGCGGTTAGCCCGACCAAGTCGGCGGGCTACCTTCCGGTCGGCGCGATCGATGTACCGCTCGAGGCTGGCCGCCCCCCTCGACGCTTTCGGTGTCAACGGTGGCCTCCGGTCCCAGAACGCCAGAGCTTCAAGCAGATCCAGGTAACGCTCGCCGGTCAGCTCCTCACTCAGCGCCTGCCAGGACTTGGCGATCTGCCCACGCAGGAGAACATCGACGCGGGCTTGGACTGGCCCGAGCCGAATTGAATCGTCGAGCTCAGCGATCATTCCAGTGAGTCTCCGGTACAAAACCTGGGCGTCGCGCACCTCACCGAGCACACCGGCATACCACCGCAGCTCTTCATCCAGCCGCGTCGCCTGCACCGCGTCGAACATCGGAGCAAAGGTGCGTAGCGTGCTGCGTAGCCGGCGACTAGCGACTCGTGTCTTGTGGACCGCGCCCTGGTTCCCGCGGCGGATCGAGACATCCCCGGACAGGATGACCCGATGCTGTTCGGCGATGTACTCGGCCAACACGTCGCCGGCGTCCGGCCTCCCGCGCCCAGGAGCCGGCTCGAGCAAGCTGTCCGGCAACGCCCTGGACAGTTTCGACGAGCTCGTCGCGGGCGTCGCGCCGGACCGGCGCAGTCGCTTGCTGACTGCGGGTAGCAAGGCTTCCTGGCCCTCGACGAGCTCCACCTCGACCTCATGCCAACGGGTGGCTGGTACCGAGTCCCCGGCTTCGAATGCTTCGACCAGGTCGTCGTCGACCTCAGCCAACGGACGCCCAGCGCCGTCGATCAGTCGGAGTACCGAGCGGTGCGTGATGAGGGTCGACACCGGTATCAGCGGCTGGTTACGCGTCACACCCTGCAGAATCTGCATCAGATCCTCAGGGATCTGCGCGCCGTTCAACGGTGCGCGAATCTCTTCCCGGAACGGCGGCTGCGGAACCTTCAGCTGCCAACCCAGGTCGGTGGTGCCAGTACGCCGCCGCAGAGTCATCGCAGCCCGCAGCAGGGCGTAGTCGGCAGTGTCGTAATACTCGCTGACGATCTGCTGCGATTCGCGGTCTGTTCGCTCGATATCGACAAGCTCGTCGGACAAGTCAGGCAGCACGAAATCGGGCCTGACATCGAATTTCAGCTCACGTTCGGTGAACGACGACGTCGTCATCGCTTAGCTTCTCCGATCATCGATAAGGCGAACCACATTCGCGGCGGACACGGTCTCCCTCGTCCTGTTTGTGTCCTTCCCACATTGCCGCCGGTTTATGCGTCTGCCTTCGGGGCCGGCTCATGACGCGCATCGAGGCGACTCTGACGCGGTCGCCCCGGTGTTTCAACCACTGGCTCACCGGGGATAACGTCGAGGTGCCCAACTCGACAGGGGCGGCGATCACAGCTCCCCTAAATCCTCCGGTCGATCACGAAAAACTCGCCACGACAACCGAATCCGTTGCCGTACGGCGGTGTCCGGATCCGCTCCTCCTGGATGGGCGCTATCGCACCGGTTCAGTATTGGGCAGAGGCGGCATGGCCGATGTCGTGCTGGGTTACGACGTGCTGCTCAACCGGGACGTTGCGATCAAGATCTTCCGATCAGGGTCCGGGATGCCGGCCGACGAGGAGCGCTTCGACCGCGAGGCCCGGGTCTTGGCCAGCCTGTCGCACCCCAATCTGGTGACAGTCTTCGATGCCGGAATCGACACCAACGATGCCCACTCTCGCAGTCCATACCTGGTGATGGAGTACGTCGCCGGCCCAACGGTCGCGGACGTGATCGCCGAAGGGCCAATCGACTCCGGTCAGGTGGCTGCGCTGGGGGCGCAAGTCGCAGCGGCCCTCGATTGCGTTCATCGCCATGGCATCGTGCATCGGGACATCAAGCCGGGCAACATCCTGCTGACAAGCGCGGTCACCGAGAGTGAGCATTCGAACGACCTCGGCCGGTCGCCCGGCGATGGGTGGAGCGCGAAGCTCACGGATTTCGGCATTGCTCGAGTGGTCGATTCGGCGCCACTTACCGTGCAGGGCCTGACCATGGGAACCGCGACCTACCTGAGCCCGGAGCAGGCTCGGGGAGAATCCGCAGGTCCGGCAAGCGATATCTATTCACTTGCCCTGGTCCTGCTCGAACTTGCTACGGGTCAACGGGCATTTGCCGGCGTCGCGCCCGAGGTTGCGTTCGCCCGGCTCCGTCGTCGCCCAGAGATCCCCAGGACGATCGGTCCCGAGCTGGCTGCTCTCCTGCGAGCGATGACGGCGGACGACCCGCAACGGCGACCGTCGGCGCACGAGGTATGCAAGACGCTGCATGGGGGATCCCCTCGGGGCTCGGGGTGGAGCGGATCCGCCCGGATGATCAAACTCGGGGGCGGCCGTCGGCGCGATCGCTGCCGGAATGGCCGCGGTCGCGATAGCCGTTGGAACCGCAAGTGCCGGTCGCGCCCCAAGCCTCGAATCGCCGGCACAGATCCCACCCACCCACGCCAGCCCGTCACGTGCAGCTCTGCCCGGCTCGCCGTCGGCTAGGCCAACGACGCGTCAGCTTCCTGCCGCGCCGCCTACTCGGCTACCCACGCGATCTGCGACCGGCTCAGCTGGATCGTCGACCGCCTCAGCCAAACCGCCGCAGGCTGCAGTGCGGCCTGCGGAGAAGGTCCGTCCAGCCAAGCAGGCGCCTCATGGCCACGGTAAGCACAAACCATCGCACTGACCCTCGTACCCTGCGAGCCGCCGCCAAGGCTCGCCTTCGCCAAGGCTGCCCCGAGCGCCGGTCTCGTACCCCGCGATGATCTTGGACTTGATGCTGCCCAGCGACGCTAAGTCCAAGATCATCAATCAGGAGCGGACCCGAGCCCAGTTCGACCGTGTGGGCAAGAAACCGTTAGCGCGCGCCTAGTGTCGGCAATTAGGGGTTCAGCCGCTGTTTGGCTTCATTGGCCGCGTCCGAGGCGAGCCGAGCGACAACTGCGGCACGCGTGGCCGGATCGAGTGCCGTAAGCTGATCTTCGATCTCATCGACCGTCTGCTCGGTCAACAACCGCTTCTCGCGTAGTTCAACGGCGGCGGCTATCAAGGCGGCCGCGGCCGCGGCGAGTACTGCGACGCGGACTATCTTGTGTGTGCTCATGGCACCTCTCTTCTCCGGCACCGCTGCTGCATTGCGAGTAGTAGGCGCAGCTACTGACCTTCCGGTCGCGGAATGTCGTGCGCCAAGTCGTATGAATAGTCTCCGCTATCTGTGGGCATCTCAGGGAGGACGGTGGCGTGCCGTACTTCGTTCTCGTCGCTCATCGGTGCGGACTCGAGCAGGGCCTCATGGGCAAGGTCGTACTCGATATCTCCGCCGGATTGCCCGTCCGCAACCGGGTCCGGCTGATCATCGGTCACGGGCTCTCCTGCTCTCGATATCGAACGAGTAGCTCGACCATAAGCGCGCCGGGCAGGCTCCTCAACGTCCCAGTCCGACGCCTGGGCCCCATGCAAGATCATCTTTTGATTCTCAAGCAGGCTTTGCGGGCGGACGAGCCGGCAGGCCGAAGGCCAGGAAGAGTCGGTCGGCGTCGAGGAACGAGTGGTATCCGCTGATCCGCCCGGCGGAGATCTCCAGGACCTGTAGCGCCCACGGGTAGTACCCGCCGTTTGGGTCGGGTCGGTATTGGCCGAACGCCGGGCAACCGTTCGCTGACGTGGCCAGCAGCCGGGAGCCGCGGCACGCACTCGGTCCTGGCAGTAGCATCCACCGGCCGATGTTCTCGGCACCCTGCAACCACATGGCGTACGGCGGCATGGACTGAATCGCGTCCTCGTGCAGCAGGGAGACGAAAGAGTCAATGTCGTAGCTCTCGAAGGCCGCGACGTAGCGGTCCAGCAGCTCGGCGTTGGCACCGGGGACGTCCAGTGGCCGCGCGCCAGCCGGCAGCGCCGCCATAGTCGCCCGGGCGCGCTGCAGTGCGCTGTTGATGGCGGCGACACTGGTGTCCAGGAGCTCGGCCACCTCAGACGCCTGCCAGCGCAGCACGTCGCACAGAATCAACGCTGCGCGCTGCCGGGCCGGGAGGTGCTGCAACGCAGTTACAAAGGCGAGCCGAATCGACTCGCGCGCGACCGTGATCTCCGCCGGATCGGCGGTGTCGGGGAGGACCCGGTCGTCCGCGATCGGCGACACCCACAACGCCTCCGATTGAAGCGACCCAAGATGCGATTCGTCAGGCGGTGAAGCCGGCCCGAGCTCCATGGGCCTGGCCCGCCGCTGGGCTCCCCGCTGCATGTCGGTGCAGACGTTCGTTGCAACCCGGTAGAGCCACGACCGTACCGACGACCGGCCCTCGAAACTGTCGCCGAAGCGGAAGGCCTTCAGAAACGTCTCCTGAACGGCGTCTTCGGCCTCGAAGCCGGAGCCGAGCATCCGGTAGCAGTATCCGGTGAGCTCGCGGCGGTAAACCTCGAGCTCATCCGGTGCAAGCGTCGTCGTCACGTCTTCGGACGTTACTCGCGGGGCCGGTAGCACATCGCTCATCGAACGCTCGTCAGTCAGCCGCGACGGGTTCGCCCGCGTAACGCCGCCAAGCACAGCGACATGCTCACGATGGCGACCATGGCGACGGCGAGCACGGCCTTGCCGAGAGCGGCCCATTGCCAGCCGTTGGTGACCAGGGAGCGCAATCCTTCCAGGACGTAGGTGACCGGGTTCCAGCCGGCAACGTCGCCCAGCCAGCCGGTCAGCTGGCTGCGGGGGACGTAGGAGGAGCGTCATGAACAGGAACGGGAAGAACAGCAGGAAGCTGGAATTCACCGCCGCCGGATTGCCGGTCTTCAGCGCGATGGCGTACCCGAACCCGGCGAACGCCAGGCTCCAGGCACAGCCCATGAGCAGGAAGACGACGGCCCCGGCCGGGCCGGACTCCATCCGCACCCCCAGCGCCAGAGCCAGTGCCGAGGATCGGCACCATCAACGCGCAGGCGATGGCCACGTCGGCGAGCATCAACCCGATCAGGATGGCGAGCCGCCGCACTGGGGTCAGCAGCAGCCGGTCGAGGTAGCCGTTCTGGATGTCCAGCACCAGCGATCCGGCCCGGGAAACGCCGGTGACTCCGAGCAGGATCGCCGTGGGCAGCATGAAGGCCTTGATGTCGAAGCCGCGTGATGTGGCTTTCGGTCAACCGCTGCAGGGTGCCGATGTTCACCACGAAGAAGAACAGCGCGATGAAGATCGGCGGGATGACCGTCTCCAGCTCGCGGGGCACCGCCCGCAACGCCCGCCCGGCGATCGAGGCGACGTCGCGCACCGGATGCGCCGGACGTGCCGCGACCGGGCTCGACCGCCAGGTCATCTCTCGGGGGTAGCTGATCGTGGTCATGCCGGCACCTCCACCAGGTCGCGATCGTCCAGGTCGTGACTCGGCCAACCGGATGTGATTGCCGGTCAACTCGAGGAACACGTCATCCAGCGTCGTCGTGCGCAGGGTCAGGTTGCGCACCGGCGCCACCTGGCTCAGCGCGACCGCCACCGGCCCGATCACGGCCGCGCCGTCAGCCGTGCTGACCCACAGCTCGCCACCGCGAACCTCGACGCCGCGCACTCCCGGCACGGTCCGTACCGCGGCCCGGAACGCCTCCGCGTGCCCGTCGACCTGAGCGACGATCACATCGTTACCGACGCTGCGTTTCAACTGCTCGGGCGTGCCCTCGGCGACCAGTCGCCCCCCATCGATGATCCCCACCCGGTCGGCCAGCTCATCGGCCTCCTCCAGATACTGCGTGGTCAGGAAGATCGTCATGTCCTGCTCCCGGTTGAGCCGCCGCACCTCCTGCCACATCCGGGCCCGGCTCACCGGATCCAGGCCCGTCGTCGGCTCGTCCAAGAACAGCACCTGCGGCCCATGCACCAACGCCGCCGCCAGATCCAGCCGGCGCCGCATCCCACCCGAATACGTCCCGATCGGTCGGGTCATCGCAGCACCGATATCAACCAGCTGCGCCAGATCCGCGACCCGGCGGTCGATGTCACTCCGGGACAGGCCGTACAACCGGCCCTGCAACCGCAGCAACTCCAGCCCGGTTTGCTTCGGATCCAACGCCGCCTCCTGCAGCGCCACCCCGATCCGCAGCCGCACCGCACCCGGCTCGGTCGCCACGTCATGCCCGGCCACCACCGCCCGCCCCTCAGTCGGAGTCAACAGCGTGCACAAGATCCGCACCGTGGTCGACTTACCCGCCCCGTTCGGCCCCAGAAACCCGTAAATCTCACCCTGCTGCACGTCCAGATTGACGTGGTCGACCGCGGTCACCCCGTCGAAACGGCGAACCAGCCCGTCAACGCTGATCGCAGAAGTCATCGTGTCTCCTCGGTACGGATGGACAGCCATCTGGTGTCGATCACGCTAAGCGTGTGGTCTGACATTCCGTTCTCCTCGACCGCTCGGTGCCTCATACGGGTAGACGCTCCGCAGCCGCGCAAGTAATCGGTCTCCCCTACCGGCCCGGCAGCGACTGCAGCTCGCGCAGCAGCCACCCGAACTCTCCGCCGCGTTGTAAGTGACTCAGACTGGTCTAGGACACGACGCTGAGAGGGAGGTCGCCGTGGTGATCGGGTATTCGATCGCGCGCGTCGGCGCTTCGGACGTGAGCGACTTGCTGCCGTTGATGCGCGGGTACTGCGACTTTTACCACGCCGCACCCAACGACGAGGATCTGATTGCCCTGGCAACGGCGCTAGTCGAAGATCCCGATCACGAAGGGGTGCAGCTGATCGCGCGCGATGCCGCCGGCCATGGAATCGGATTCGCCACGGTCTACTGGACGTGGTCGACTACCAGTGCCGCGCGGATCGGTGTCATGAACGACCTGTTCGTTGCCGAGAACGCCCGCGGGCGGGGTTTGGCAGCTGCAGCTGATCGCCGAATGCCGGACTGAGACCGCCCGCCGGGGTGCGCGACGGTTGGCCTGGCAGACCGCTCCTGACAACGTCCGGGCCCAGGCGGTCTACGAGCGGCTCGGGGCTACCCGCGAACAGTGGGTTGACTACTGGCTTGCTTGGTAGCCGCTCGTCACGATGACGCCGGACAGATCATCGAGACCGGCCAGTAGCTCAACGACTCGTCCGCGCGACTTGGGGCAGCGGGTGCAGGTGCCGCACTGGACGGCAGCAACGGGCAAGGGCAGCATCAGTTGAGATCTATTCGCCGCAGTCCAGCGGCCGACGCAGTGCCATTGACCCGGTTAGGTGAGCGAGGGGCCGGCCATGCTTGAGCTGCTGACGGGAATCGTCGTCATTTTGGTGGCGGTGTTCGTGATTCGACGGCTACTAGGTATCGACCGAGGCCGCTGGTTGATCACGGTGGGCGCCGTGCTCGCTGGTGAGGCAGCCGCGACAGCGATTCTCAGTGCCGTGTATGGAGGTGTGTCTGAGGTTCCGGCCGCTGGGCTAGTGGCGGGATGGGCGTTGGTGACGATTTTCGCCATGCTCGTCGTGGTGCTGGTCGAGTTGCTGACTGGTTCTCGTGCTCGAGGTCGACTGCGTGGCGTTCCGCGTCCTATACGGCAATTGCGGTTGATGGCTCGCCGCAGCTCGCGCTACTTCGAGGTGGCACGCATCGTCCTGCGTCGCGGACTATTGCGCCCCGGGGGCGGCGCCGACGGCGAGCTGGGCGGATCGCGGCTGGGTCGATCGCTGCGGCTGACATTCGAAGATGCTGGCGGACTGTTCGTCAAGCTCGGCCAAGCAATGGCTCAGCAGCCACAACTGGTGACGCAACCGGTTGCGGCGGAACTGGCCTCTCTGCACGACAGCGCCACACCGGCGGATCCGGCCGCCGCGCGCGCTGTTATCACGGAGGAACTCGGTCCTCCCGAGGAGGTGTTTGCGCAGATCAGCTCGGTGCCGCTGGGTGCGGCGTCCATCGGCCAGACGTACTCGGCCCGCCTCCCTGACGAGCGCGATGTGGTGATCAAGGTTCAGCGGCCGGGTGTGGCTGAGTCGATCGAATGTGATCTTGATATTCTGCGCCGTCTTGCCAGTCGGTTACACCGCCGGACGGTATGGGCTCGATCGCTCGGGCTGCGGGAACTGGTTGCTGGCTTTGATCAGCGAACCCGGGAGGAGCTGGATTTCCGGATCGAGGGAAACAGCGGGCGGGCAGCACGTCGCGCACTACAAGACGCGGATCCGATCTGCGTGCCGGCTGTCGTCGACGGCCTCACCACATCCCGGGTGTTGGTGCAGGAACGAGCTGGCGGCCGGAGTATTGCCGCGCCGGGCGCATTTGATGGCTGGGATCCCGAGCGCCGTCAGCTGTTGGCAGACGCATTACTCGGCTTCATGCTGCGGCAGATGCTGTCTGGCGACGTATTTCACGCCGACCCACATCCTGGAAACGTGTTTGTTCGTCCGGACGGCCGCCTCGAGCTCATTGACTTCGGTGCGGTGGGCCGACTTGACCCGTACGAACGGGCAGGGCTGATCGACCTGCTGCGCGGACTGCACAGCGAGCAGCCGTCGGTGATCCGGGAGGGCGTGCTGCGCATTGGCACGATCACCCGAAGCATCGACGAGGACGCCCTGGACCGAGAACTCGCCCGGCTACTCAGCCGTACTCGCGGCCCCGACGACACGATCAACCCACAGTTGTTCGAAGACTTGCTGTTCGTGCTGCGCGAGTTCGGCATCCTGCTCCCCCGCTCCACGACCACTCTGTTCCGTACGCTCGTAACCCTGCTCGGCACCCTCGAGGTCATCGCGCCGGGTTACCGCCTGATCGACGCCGCGCCGCGCGTCGGCGGCGAGATCGTGCGGGAAGAGAGCCTGCCGGCAAGCCCGTCGGAGTTCATCATGCGTGCGGCGATGCAGAACGCCACTGCTATGCAACGGTTGCCGCAGCACGTCGATGCCATATCCCGCCGGCTACTTCGCGGTGATCTTCGGATACAAACCAGCCTGCTATCCGAGGCGGAGGACGTCCGCATCGTCAAGGGCTTCGTGAACCGAATGGTGCTGGCTCTTGTCGCCTCCGCCCTCGCGCTGTCGTCGGCGCTCATGCTGGCTGCAGACTCGCCGCCCGTTCTCGGCTTCCGGCTGGTCAACTTGCTCGGCGCGATCGGCCTTTTCTTTTCGACGCTCGTGCTGCTCAGGCTCTTGGTGCAGATACTCCGCGACCGCGACTAAGCGCCCTGTCCACACCGCGGCGGCTCATCTTGCGGTGGCTGAGCCCAACGGTTCACACCAGAGACGACGCGCGGCGCGTGCAGCTCCGGCGGGTTACGACGCCTCCTGACCCGTCTGGCGGCGGAGACGATCGGCCATCGTCCGCATGACCAACTCGGCGAAGTAGGGCGTCTGCTGCACGAGGAACCAGAAGCGCCGCTTGTCGATCGAGGCGAGCTCGCAGTCCGTCTCGGCGGCGGCCGTCGCGGAGCGGCTCTCCCGGTCTATCAGCGCCAGCTCGCCGAATATGGCGCCGGGGCCTGCCTGCTCGAGCACCCGGCCGTCCTTGATCAAGGACACGCTGCCGCTCTTCACCATGTACATCCGGTCGGCGCGATCGCCCTCGGCGAAGATCGTCTCGCCCGCCTGGAAGGTCTCGGCGTCTCCGGCCCGCTGCAGCAGAACGACGAGCCCCTCCTGCGTGGTCTCCGTGTCGGCCATGGCCCCGTAGCTTAGAACCGAAAAAACCTCCCTCGTAAGTCGTGTAGGTGAACATCCGGTTGCGAAGCGGTGCAGCCGTCGAAGCACGGCTCGGCCGAATGCCGGTTCGATATTCCCGCGCGCGGTGGCTTGTTGATGGGGCTCCCCCAGCGGTGTCCCCCGGCGGGACTCTAACCTGCAACCCTGCCGAGTTGATCTTGAACAAGTGCGAACGCCACGCGGGCCAGATCTGCGATCCACAGCGGACCGCGCGCCGCTCGACCAACAGCGAACGACGCCTTCCCGAGGAGGCCAACGTCGAGCATCGCAACAGGATGGAATGCGTACGCTGGCGGCTCTTCACTCATTGTGACGAATGCGGCAGCCGCGCCCACCCGATAGCCGTCGTTCGGCTCGGCCTCGTGAACTGAAGGCTAATGCGGGATTACTAGGCGAGATCGGATGTTCGGGGCTCCGACTACGCCAACACGGTGTCGGCCGCCTGGCAAGCAGACACTGTCGTGCCGTAGTACCGACTCGGCGGCGCGTCAGTCCCGTGCGCCTACGGACATCGCCGGCGCCGGTGCGAACGTCGGTGGCCGGACCGCCGCTACGCAGGCCGTGCGCGGCGCACTCGGTGTCGCGAGGAACGACGCGAACACCTGTTGTGCGCAGGGGGACTCGAGCGTCACGAAGTGGCCGATCCCGGCAAAGTCAGCGAGCGTCGAGTTGGTCAGCGTCCGCGCCGCTATCCGCGCCCAACTCGTCGGCGTGACGCCGTCGAAGCTGCCCGACAGGATCAGGCTCGGGATCGTGCTCGGCGTTGCCGCCCGCTGTTCCGCGGGCGCCTTCGGAACCGTCCAGACGCGGCAGTCGTCGGGCAGGTACGTTACGTGCAGGGCCGGCTTGAGCACCGAGGCCGGATAGGCGGGGAACGCGCGCCGACCGATCGACAGGATCGAGCCCTGCTCGTAGGGGACCCACTCGGCGCAGCCCACGCCGAGGGCCAGCCCGTAGCCGAGAGCCCCCGGGGGCGTGCCCAGGATCGGCGCCGCGTACCGGCTGGCGATATTGCGCGGGTCCCCGTCGGCGAGCTCGGCGATCCAGGCCGGAATATCGCGGTAGTCAGGGGTGTGGAAGGCCTCATCGATGAGCCAGTTGACGAGCGCCCCGCCGTCGAGCACCACCTTCACCGCAGAACCGCCTGTTGGCGGCGTCACCCACGCCGCGACCGGATGTGCCTCGAGCCGCCGGACCAGCTTCGTGAACGTCTGCGCGATGCCGGGGTGGCGCGGCCAGCATTGCGGCTGGGCCATGCATGCACGGAACAGGCGGTCGAAGCCCTCGCGGGCGTTCGGCGCGAAGCTGCCGGCGGTCACCACTTCCGGCGGCTCTACCGAGTCGATCGTCACGGTGCGGATGCCCTGCGGGTGTTGACGCATCAGAGTCATCGCGAGATTCGTGCCGTAGGAGTCGCCGAACACGTTCCACTCGGGAATCCCGAGCGCCACGCGTAGATCCGCGAAGTCAGCCGCGTTCTCGGTCGTGTTGTAGGCGCCGAGGTCGATCCCGGTCGCGACCAAACGTCGGTTACAGGCCTGCACCGCCGCCAGGGTCAGGCGCCGGTACGCGGACCCGTCGAGCGGGAGGCCGAGGCCGCGTGTGGCTGCTAGGTCGGCCTCCGGGCATGTCGGCGCCGGGTTTGGGGGGGGAGTAGAGCGTCCCGCGCTGATCCATGAGAATCAGGTCGCGGTCACGGTTGAAGCCGGCGTCGATCAGGAGCTGCGCCTCGCCCAGCGGGTAGCCGCCGGGGCCGCCGGCGAGGTAGACGATCGGATCGGGCGCAGGCGTCCGCGACGCCGCCGGCACGATCCCGACCGTCAGGCGAATCGTGCGCCCGTTTGCCCTGGCCCGGTTCTCGGGCACGATGAGGAAGCCGCAGCGGGCGTCCGCGGGCAGGCTGGTTGGAAAGGGCTCGGTCGGGCACGTGACTGGCTCGAACCTCGGCGCTGGCAGCGCCGACTCCGCGCTCGAGGCGGCGGCAGCGGTCACGTTGCTGAGCAGGGCCACCGCGGCCCCAACCACTATCACGAGCACTTTGCGTACGGCGGCCACGAAGAACCCCCGTATTCGATGTGGTTGTGCGAATCTCGCGGCGACTGGTCGCCAGTAGCCGCGCTCGCAACGTAAGCCGCCCGAGGACCGTACGTCAAGGAGATAGGCCGGATTCTCCTTGTACAAATGGGGCCTAGGTGGCGGCGACGAGCGGTCGCACTTCGTTCCAGAAGCGCTCGAGCTGGTGCACCTCGTCGGCGACCGGCCAGATGAAGACGCGTTGCACGCCTGCCTTCGCGAATGCGGTCAACTTCTCGGCGAACAGCTCCGGGGGGCCGATCGGGAGACGTTCGCGGAGCATGTCCTCGGGTCGGTGCACGGTGGGAACGACCCGCTCCTTGAGGATGCGGTCGGCTTCGTCGCGGTCGTCGGTGATGTAGCACCACATCGTCGCCAGCGCGTTCGGGAACGTGTCGGGATCCTTCCCGTGATCGGGGAGCTTCGAGCGAAGGGCTTGCCACGCTTCGCCGAACAGCTCCGGCGTCGTGTTGTAGGCCGATGCCAGCCAGCCGTCGGCGAGACGGGCCACGCGACGAAGCCCGGCGTCGGAGCCCCAGCTCCCCACCCAGATCGGCGGTCCGAACGGTTGCGCCGGCCGGGGTTCCAACGAAAGACCCTCGGTCGAATAGAAGCGGCCGACGAACGGCGCACCGTCGGCGCGCCACAGCGCCCGGAGCGCGCCGATCGCCTCGTCGAACCGTGGCCACCGTTCCGCGAAGTCGAGACCGACGGCCGCGTAGTCGTCGGGCGACGAGCCCGGACCGACGGCCACGACTCAGCCGACCGCCCGACAGACGATCGATCGCGCCCAACGTCTTGGCGACCGGTACCGGTCCACGCACCACTGCGAGCGCGACCGTCGTCGCGAGCGTCATCGTCTCCGAGTGCTCCATCACCGCCGCGAGCGCGACCGGTCCGTCGAGCCACGGCACCGAGAAGACCATGTGGTCGTTCACCGACAGGGCACTGAAGCCGAGTTGCGCCGCAGTCTTCGTGTACGCGACGAGATGATCGAGGGTGTACGGATGACCCCCGAAGTCCATCAGCGGGAGATGAGCCCCGAAGTCCATAGCGTTCCCCTCAACCTCGCGACATCACTACGGCCCGCCGCAACCCAGCACCGGGCGCGACGACGCGCCAGACGGTTGCCCGGCCGTTGGCACCGGCCCGCTCGTACACCATCTCACCCCAGAACTCATAGGCACCAAGCAACGTCCGGAACTGCCGCCGTGCGGTCACGTTGGCTGCGCAGTGCGCGAGCGGTGGGTGCTCACCTGTTGTCGCGTCGTAGTGGGTGTTGCGTTGGGACCTCGACGAGAACGATGCGTACCCCGTCCGGATCGGTGATCCACATCTCCGCCAGGCCCCACGGTTCCAGTTCGGGTGCCCGCAGGATCTCGACACCGGCCGCCTGGAGGCGCCGGTGCTCGGCGGCGAGATCCCGGACCTGCAGCCAGAGGGCAAGATTGCGCCTCACGGTGCCATCCCCGACGCCGGAGACTTCCAGGTGACCCCCGCCGAGGAAGAAGACGAGCCCAGGATCGTCGCGGTCCCCGAATTCACGGTAGACAGCGAGACCGAGCATGTCCCGGTAGAAGCGTCGGCTGCGGTCTAGGTCGGCTGGTCGCAGCAAGGTGCGGCTACTGAGTACGTCCATAGATCCGATCATGCCGCCGATCGGTGGCCGCCGATTGGCAGCCGCCGTGCCATAGCGCACGACGGCTGTAAGCCGGTGAACGCCGGTGAACGCCAACGTAGTGATCGAACGCCGCACGAAGCGTCGAGTTGCTGGTGAAAACTCCTCTCCGCCGAACGTGCAGTGCTCACAAACTCCGAAACTCATCCGTTGGAATCGCAGGCCTTGAGCCGTGGCGCGCTCGACTTCTCGTGCGTTGCCGATGCCGCCCTGCTCCACAGGACAGCGTCCGCGCATCGCCCAAGCGAGCACCTCGCTGCGAGAGTCCGGGTCGGCGCACATCTCGTCCGCCCAGCCTTTGATCTGCTCGCGCGTCGGAATCTGGTGCCGAGAACGTGACCAGCCGCCGGCACCGCTAGGCCGGCAGCGTATTTCTCCAGATAGAGCACGATCTGATCGCGGTGCACGTGGCCTTCCGGATCGTCGCCGAGATACCGGCTGCCGGGCAGGTTCAGCGTCCAGTTCGGAGTCACCAACGCGTCTAGGTTGACGACTTGCGCCACTGGTCCTTCGAGGCAGCGCCCAACCGTGACGGACCAGCCGTGATCGATCGTGCGGCCGGCGTCAGCGGGTACTGGCTGCTGGCCGATGGAACTCTGCCCGCCAGCCCTTCTCGCCGGGTCGACCGGGCGCGGGCAGCAGTTCGACGCGCACGGGCATCAGGCCGTCGGTGGCGAATGCGTCGATCTCGTTCTGCCGTAGCGGCCAGGGCGGAACCGGGCTGACCGGCACGTCGGGGTCGTGAACGGCGGCGAGGACGAGCAGGGTGCCCTCGGGAGCAACCAGGCCGGCGATGTTCTCGATGGCCTGGCGTCTCGGTGGGTCCGGGAGGGCCTGTACCGTGATGATCTCTACGACCAGGCCAAAGGCGTGCCGCCAGGCTGCCGGCAGGGCGAGCAGGTCGGCCACCTGGTAGTGGACCATGGAGTGCGGGAAGCGCTGCCCGGCGAGTCGGATCGCGGTGGCGGAGATGTCGAACCCGGTCGTGTCGAACCCGAGCCGGGCGGTGTATTCGGCATCGGCGCCAAGCCCGCAACCGACCACCACCGCGCGGCGTCCCTCACCGCGGACGGCGCGGCGCTGCGCCCAGTCGACGAACAGCGGGTGCGCGTCACGCCTGCTCCACGGCACCGGCACGCGCCCACCGGCTCCAGCGGCATACAGCTGCTCGAACCAGCCGGTGGCATCCCCCGCGGCCAGGGCGCGGGAGGCAAGCCGGTCCGCTTCCTCCTCCCAATTGATCGACTCACCCGGGCCGCCCGGACCTGACCCCGTCATGCCCACGCCCCACAACACGCAACGCCGGCGGCTAGCTCAACGTCCGGCATCCAGCGCATGGAGCGAAACACCATCGCGGTTGTCATGCACGGGAGGCTACGGCCAACCACCAACACAGGCTGCCCCCAAGCGGGCGTTGGGCGATGGCACGACCTCAAGCCATGCTCCGAAGGCGAAAAACGGGCGCTTCAAGATCTTTCCGCTCGAAAGTTGACGAGCCCCTGTTCTCAACGACGTCGGCTCAATCGAGGGGAGAGCATGACCGAGACAGTGCCGGAGTACGCAGATGTGACTGGCGGTGCGGAGGCGAAGGGACGCGCCGCGGGAGACGGTGTGGGTGGCTGCGACGGCGGGGTTCGCGGCGCGGTGCCTGTCTGCGGCCGTGGACGTTCGGGTCGCGGATCGCCTCGAGGACTCCGCCATGCCGGTTGGCGACCTGGACGTCGGTGAACGCTGATTGGCGAGCCCCGCCGCGGTGCGCGGCGGGGTGGATACGGCGGACTGTTTAGCGGGCGAGGTCCGCTGTCTTGGCGGCGTCGATGTCGATGGCGAGATCACCGACGTAGTTCTCGCGCAGTGCGAAGTGATCCTGACTGTTGGCCTTGACCCAGCCCGCGGCCTTGCTCGTGGCGGCGTCAGCCTGTTCCCGCGTTTCCCAGGTGCTTACGGAGACGAAAGCGGCCTTGTCGATCTTGGCTACTCCATAAGACAGAAAGCCTGGGCTGTGCTGGAACAGCGGTGCCATCCCGGTCCTGGCCTGACTGACTACCTCGTCGAAGGTGCCGGACTTGATGTCGTAGAGCGCGATGCGTGTGCAGTTCATGCTGTGCCTTTCTTGGTGTGGAGCGGCTCGCGTAGCTCGCAGCCTGGCTCCACCACAGAAGTTACGCTAGTTTTCAAAAACTAGCAAAATATTTCTAGATTTATTTGTCGTATAACGGATAGAGTCGCATCATGGCTTGGGGCTTCCTGACCAACCACGCTCAAGCGCTGTTGTGCATCGCCCAGGACCCGGGGGTGCGGCTGCGGGAGATCGCCACCGCGCTCGGCATCACCGAGCGCGCCGCGTTCGGCATCGTCACCGACCTCGTGGAAGCCGGCTACGTCCTCAAGGACAGACACGGCCGCCGCAACCACTACCGGGTCCAATGTCGACCAACCCTTGCCTGAGGCTGTCCTGCGGCAGCAGACCGTCGGCCAACTGCTGAACCTGCTCGCCTACACCGAAGATGGCACCCGCGACCACACCTGAGGCCTTGGAAGCCACACGTCCGCGGCACAGTTGCCGGGCTGGGCACCGCGCCCGTCAGCCCGCTCGTCCACCCGGACAGGTCATCTTTGCTCGCGCACAACCGCACGGTTACGGTCATCGATGTCGCTGCTGTGCGCCATGCCAGGCAACGGGCAAGAGGTCGCAGGGCCCCGACTTGCCGACAACCGGATCCGCCACGGCACTGACGGGATGCGGGTGGGTCTGCCAGGCTCTTCCTATCGCGACGCGGGGAGGTGGCGGTCATGGGTGAGGACGTCGAGAGCCGGAACTTCACCCGACAGGACCGGCAACAGTATCGGGCCAAGGTGAGACGCTGCCTGGACGTGTTCGCCCGGATGCTCGCCGAGGCCAAGTTCGACTTCGAACGTCCGCTGACCGGCCTGGAGATCGAGCTCAATCTCATCGACGCCGAGCAGGATCCGGCGATGCGCAACGCCGAGGTGCTCGCGGTGATCGCCAACGAGGACTTTCAGACCGAACTCGGGCAGTTCAACATCGAGATCAACGTTCGACCGCGCGGCCTGGTCGGCACGGCGGCCACGGAACTCGAAGCGGAGTTGCGAGCGAGCCTCAACGATGCCGAGGAGCGCTCGCGTGCCATCGGAGCGCACATCGTCATGATCGGCATGCTGCCGACGCTGACTCCGGAGCATCTCACCGGCGAATCCCTGAGCGCTAACCCGCGGTACAAGCTGATCAACGAACAGATCTTCGCGGCCCGGGGTGAGGACTTGTACATCGCAATCGAGGGCGTCGAGCGGCTGTCGACGTACGCGGACACGATCGCGCCCGAGGCGGCGTGCACGAGCGTGCAATTTCACCTGCAGGTCAGTCCGCAGGACTACGCGTCAAGCTGGAACGCGGCCCAATGTCTGGCCGGCGTGCAGCTCGCCCTGGGTGCAAACTCGCCATTCTTGTTCGGCAAGGAGCTGTGGCGGGAGACCCGCGTCGCGCTGTTCGAACAAGCCACCGATACCCGGCCGGAGGAGCTGAAGGCCCAGGGCGTGCGCCCGCGAGTGTGGTTCGGCGAACGGTGGATCACGTCGATCTTCGATCAGTTCGAAGAGAACGTCAGGTATTTCCCTGCGCTGTTGCCGGTGTGCGATGACGAGGATCCGGTCGAGGTGCTCGCCCGCGGCGATACCCCACGCCTGGCTGAATTGCGGATGCACAACGGCACGATCTACCGCTGGAACCGTCCGGTCTATGACGTGTACCGGGCAAAGCCGCACCTGCGCGTCGAGAACCGGGTGCTGCCAGCCGGTCCGACCGTCGTCGACGTCCTCGCGAACGCAGCGTTCTACTACGGCCTATTGCGAATGCTCTGCGAGCAGGAACGGCCGGTGTGGTCGCAGATGTCCTTCCGAACCGCCGAGGACAACTTCGACGCGGGCGCCCGGCACGGCATCCACGCACAGATCTACTGGCCCGGCGCAGGCGAGGTGCCCGCCACCGAGCTGGTGCTACGACACCTCCTGCCATTGGCGCATCAGGGGCTGACAGCGTGGGGCGTCGACTCATCGGTCAGTGACCGGCTGCTCGGCGTCATCGAAAGGCGCTGCACCACGCACGTCAACGGCGCCGAGTGGCAGGCCCGCGCCTTCCACCAGATCGACGACGACAAGCAGCCGCTGGACCGGCGCGACGCACTGCGGGAGATGCTGCGCCGCTACGTCGAACACATGCACACCAACGAGCCGGTGCACGATTGGCCGCTGACCTGACCGATCGACCGCTCCGCCGGGCGCTCGTCCTGCGGCTACGCGCCCAGCATTTCGGCGATAGTGCGCGATAGACACGCAACAGCGCGAGGCAATCACGTCGGTGGAGGTCACCACCGACCGCGCGCCGACGTAAGTGCGGGTGCTCGGCGAACTGCTGCCGGCGGTGCGGTCGCCGGTCGCTCCCATCGGGCCGGACATGGCCTGCGGCGGCGGACCGGGCCGGCGCACGACAGGAATTCAGGACTGATCCTCGCGGGCAGGGGCCGCCCCAACCACGGCGTCCTTGCTGTAATCGCCTCGCAGCGCCAGGACCGTGATGCGGATGTTGGTGCCATGGGACGGCAGTTCGCTTCGAAAGATCAGGCTGAGCTCCTTCCGCTCGAAGTACCGCCCCGCGTCCTCGAGCGAGTCGAACGTGAACTCGACGACACGATGGGGCGTCGCTGAGAAGACGTTGTCGTAGGACGCCAGCCGCTTCAGCTCACCGGGAGCCTGAAGAGTGTCCGCGATCGATCGCACCCACTCCAGGTACGCGCGCTTCTGACCAACCGGATAATCGATCTCGTACACATACTTGATCACCGCACAAGCCCCCTTCCGCCTGAGCCGCGCCTCGCGAGCCTCGACGGCACGCAGCTATGGTCCGTCCGGGCCGGGCGCCGGGCAAGAGCGCGGACGCACCACATGCTCGCGGACGCGCGGTGTCAAGAGGGTGCGATGCGTTCGGTGAGCCGAACCAGATCGAGCGATCGCCGAAGCGCTGGCACGACGTCGACCACGACGGGGCCGCCGCCACCGGGTCACCTTCACTGACGATTGCGCGCCCGTCGGCTGCCCAGGCGGTCTCAACGATCACGCCGACAGGACGCCCACGCTTCACCTCGCCCATTTGACTTGGCGTGCCGCCACCCGCCGGCCGACCATTGCTGCGACGCGCGCCCACCACCGCGATCGAACAAACGGACTCGGGGAGCCAGCCGGCACTGAACTAAAGCGAGACGAATGCAACAAGGTTATTGACTGGCGGTGAACATGCGATTGCTCATGGACCTTGTAGTGGCCGCAGACGGCGCGAACAGGCCAGGAGCTCAGGCAGCTGAGCTCGCGCGCGATCGGCACCTCTCTGTCAAGTGTTTGGGTGTGGGCTGTTCCCGTTGCGGGAATGTGTCGCCACGATGTGGAGGTGCAGGACCCGTCAGGTCGCGTGCTGGGTCGGCTTGGCTGCCCGAAGGGGTGGCCGGGGTGGCCCGACTGCACGAGCTGATCGGCGCGCACCTGGACGAGGACGGCGACCCGGAGCAGGTCGCGATCGGGATCGAGACCGACCGCGGCCCGTGGGTGCAGGCGCTGCTCGCGGCCGGCTACCGGGTTTATGCGGTCAATCCTCGGCAGGTGTCCCGGTTCCGGGATCGGCACGGCCCATCGGGGGCGAAAGCGACACCGCCGACGCACACACGCTGGCCGACATGGTGCGCACTGACCGGCATCAACTGCGGGTGGTCGCCGGCGATACGCCGCAGGCGCAGGCGGTCAAGGTGGTGGCGCGCGCCCATCAGACGCTGATCTGGGACCGGCACCGGCACACGCTGCGGCTGCGCGCCGCGCTGCTGGAGTTCTTCCCGGCGGCGTTGGTCGCCTTCGCTGATCTGACCGCGTCCGACGCGCTGGAGTTGCTGAGCAAGGCACCGGACCCGGCCCGGGCGGCCCGGCTGTCGCGAACCCAGGTCATCGCCGCGCTGAAGCGTGCGCGTCGCCGAGACGTCGAGGCGAAGGCCGAGGCGATCGTGACGGCGCTGCGCAGCGAGCAGCTGACCCAGCCGCCGGCCGTCGCCGCAGCCTACGCCGCCACGGTGCAGTCGCTAAGCACGATCATCGCCACCTTCAACAGCCAGATCGCCGCGCTCGAGAAGCAGGTGACAGCCTGTTTTGGGCGAACCCGAGACGCCGAGATCTACCTGAGCCAGCCGGGCCTAGGCCAGATCCTGGCGGCTCGGGTTCTCGGTGAGTTCGGCGACGACCCCGAGCGGTATGCCAGCGCCAAGGCGCGCAAGAACTACGCCGGCACCAGCCCGATTACCCAGCAATCGGGCAAGAAGAAGGTGGTACTGGCCCGCTTCATCCGCAACGACCGGCTCGCCGACCCGCTACACCGGCAGGCGTTCTGCGCGCTGAGCGCCTCGCCCGGCGCCCGCGACGTACTACGACCAGCTGCGCGCCCGCAACATGAGCCACCACGCCGCGTTGCGGCAGCTGTCCAACCGGCTGGTCGGCATCTTGCACGGCTGCCTGAAAGCCGAACCCTCTACGACGAGCACACCGCATGGCGACATCACGTGAATGATCAACAAGCTGCGGCTTGACGCGAAACACGATGGGGTGTCTTGACACCGCCTGCGGGCGGCACCCAACGGCACCGGTCGGGGGCAAGACCAGACGGGAACATCAACAAGTCAAGATCCCACTAACCAGAGTCTCTACGGAATCAGGGGATTGCCGAATCAGGGGATTGCCGCAGTCGTAAGCAAGAGTCAGGCCACCCGACGACGACTATCGACCCAGGCGGCGACCTGGCTGTGACCGGTCAGCGTGGTGAGGTAGTCCTCCAGCAGGGCGCGCACCTCGCCGGGCCAGTCGGGTGCGGTCGGGTGGCGGTCAACGAGCGCGTCGAGGCTGTCGAGCAGCGGGTCGGCTACCGCGTGCAGCAGGTCGTTTTTGCTGCGGAAGTGGTAGCTGACCGCGGCCTTGCTCATGCCGGTGGCGGCGGCCAGCTCGGCGACGCTGGTTGCGTCGTAGCCGCGTTGGGTGAAGCTGTTCAGCGCCGCGTTGAGCAGCGTGTCGCGTCGGTTGGGGTGCCGGGCATTGTGGGCCCTCAGGGTGTGACCAGTTACTGGACGGACGTTCACCCAGCAGTGTACGGTAAGGCCTGTCGGCGCGCCGCCGGTCAGCCACGGTGTGAGCATTCGACAGTCGCCGAGACGACTAGCACGCGCTCCCGGTACGGCCGCCGGACGCCGACAGAAGGGTCTGCTTCCGGCTGGGACGCGCGGTGACACGACACGCCGCGCGAGCCCCGGCCGGCGGCACGGCAGGATCCCTCTCTCGCGCAGCCTTTCCTGCGGTGCAGCCACCACCGGATGAGGTGAGAACCATGCTGGTCGGCACCGCTCCGTTCCGCGACTTCGACCGACTCACGCAACAGGTCTGGGGCACCACGGCGCGTCCCGCCGCGATGCCGATGGGCGCCTGGCGGGACGGCGAGCAGATCGTGGTGCAGTTCGACCTCCCGGGGGTGGACCTGGACTCGGTGGACCTGGACGTGGAGCGCATCATGCTCACCGTGCGGGCCGAACGGTACGGGTCAACCGACGAGGACACCAAGATGATCCCCGCCGAACGCCCGCGGGGGGTGCTCAGGCGGCAGCTGATTCTTGGCGACACCCCGGACACCGACCGGGTGGAAGCCAGCTATGCCAGAAGCGAACCGACAAGAAGCTCAAAGTCCAGCACGCCGGCAGGCGCGACGTCCTCGTTGCTGTTCGCGACCGCTGAGCTGATCCAAACCGGCGGCCCACGCGGCCGCGGTGATCGTTCGCGAGCTTCTCGCCGGCGGCCGGCTGGGTCGCCGGCAGCGGGCGGTGACAGAGGCAGCACGAATCGCTGGCTGTCCACTGTGGGCGGTCTGTCCACAAGTCCGGCAGGGAGACTCTGGCAGGCCTCTGCCACGCGCCTCGCGTCACCCGCCGGGTGTGCGATGCTCGTCAACGAAAGAGCACGGTGATGGGCGTGCATCACACCACTGACAGCGAGCTCGGCATCTACTTTGCTCAGGGTATGGAGCATGCTGGCTTGACTCACGCTGCGCCGATCCTGTCAGCCGACGCCAATGACGAGACCCGCCTTCTCAAGGTGACCGTGGCGCTGCAGAACGTCGCGGACTGGAAGTTGCGCTCTCGGGTCCATCAGGTCGCAATGCGCGTCGAAGACGAGCACTACATGACGGTGCTGTGCTTCTTCCGGCCGCTCGACCCACTCCCATTCGCTGCTAAGCACGCGCGCTGACCCTCTAACGTCGGCATCGAGGATCACCTCGCTGAAAGACGCCGCGTGCGGATCTCCGGGACGAACCGCTTCTCCGCCTCCGGCCAATCGGCGTTCGCGAGATCGGCAGCCATAAATCGGTCTCGCCAATTAGCCTGAGCAAGGAGGAGGCGCACGCCGAATTCCCGCTGCGGGTATGGATGACCGTGGCGAGCCGGGGCGGGACGACAGCCCGAGCGCCGACCGGCGGATTGAACGCGACCTCGAGCGAGCCCGTGCCGCGATGGCCCGGATCGCTGAGCGCCGGGAAACAGAACGGCATGACCCGGAGCGTGACGACGAGCACGAGCGCGTCCACGAACGTGACGGCATCGACATTGGTGATGAGCGGTGATGCAGTCAGAGGCGACGGGGAGGATGGCACGCCGGTTCGGACTCGCTGCGGGGCGCGTCGATGACTGCCACCGGGAGGCCGACCGTGGGCCGTCGAGGTAGGCGGGTGTGAGCGCGGGCGTTGTCGCGTCTGTAGAGGACGTGTCGAGTTCATCGGTTATCGGTCGACGTGCGATGCGCGGGGTCGTAGCGTCTGGGGATCGGTCGATGCCATCAGGATCGACCTCAGGGGCGTGAGGAGGCGGTTCATGTTCGTCCAGGTGATCACGGGCAAGACGTCTAATGCTGCACAGGTCCGCGCCGCGTTGGACCGGTGGGTCGAAGAGCTGGCGCCCGGTGCGGAGGGCTGGCTCGGCTCGACGGCAGGGGTGACCGAGGACGGCCGGCTCGTCGCGCTGGCCCGGTTCGAATCCGAGGCGGCGGCACAGCGCAACAACGATCGGCCCGAGCAGGACCAATGGTGGGCGGAAACCGCGCAGCTGCTGGACGGCGAGGCCACCTTTCGCAACAGCGACAACGTGATGCCCGACCTGCGCGGCGACCCCGACCAGGCGGGCTTTGTCCAGATCATGCAGGGGCAGCAAGGGCCGGATCCCGACCGCGCTCAGGAGTTGATGAACCAGAACTCCGACGAGTGGGCCGCGTTCCGCCCGGAGATCATCGGAAGCCTCGGCGTGGCCCACCCGGACAACACCTGGACAATGGTCCTGTACTTCACGTCAGAGGCGGAGGCTCGGGAGGGTGAGCGCAAGGAACCGCCGCCCGCGCTGAAGGCCCAGATGGAGGAGATGGACAAGCTCAGCGTCGGGGTGCCGGAGTTCTTCGACCTGAAAGAACCCTGGCTGAGCTCCCCGAAGTAAGGCTCGCCTGCGGCGAGGCGACCTGCTGCGGGCGGCGGACGATTCGGCGCGCTGCTCGTGCGAGGTACCTCGCGCATGATCACGGTGGTGGGCGATCCGGTGCTCGGCACACAGGTCGCCCGGTCACCCAGTTCGGCGCGTCGCTCACCGCGCTGGTCGACGACATGGCCGCGTGGATGTAGGTCGCAGATGGGGTAGGGCTCGCTGGGCGGCGCGGCCTGACGACACCGGCGAGATGCTCACCGCCGAGTACAGCGTGCCGTCGGCGAGACCACCGCCGTGGCAGGTCTACCGGCTGACGGCGCACAGCGCGATGGCGATCGGGACCATCGGGCCAGGTGGCGCGACACGCTGGCATTTTTGAGGGAGAGACATGCTTGATCTGGAACCTGTGTCCCGCACGCTCGGCGATCTCGTCGCCGGCGTCGGTGATGATCAACTCGACGGACCGACGCCCTGTCCGGGCACGTCGGTCGGCGCCATGCTCGATCATATGGCCGGATTCGCGTTGGCGTTCACCGCAGCCGCGAACCACAAGGAGCCACCCGGTGGCAGTCGGCCACCGTCGGCCAGCGCGGCCCGGCTGGCCGATGACTGGCGCACGTTAATACCGGCCAGGCTCGCCGAGCTGGCCGATGCGTGGCGTGGCGAGGCCGCGTGGTCCGGCATGACGAAGGCCGGTGGCCAGGACCTGCCCAGCGAGATCGCCGGCGTCGTCGCGCTGGACGAAGTCGTCGTGCACGGCTGGGACCTCGCGGTCGCCACCGGTCAGCCGTACGCCGTCGAGCCGCACTTGCTCGAAGTGGTCTACGGTTTCGTGCGCGGTTCGGCCGAGCAGAACCCTCAGGGCACCCCGGGCCTGTTCGGGCCGCCGATCTTCCTGCCGGACGATGCCCCCCTGCTGGATCGCGTCATCGGCCTCGCCGGCCGCGACCCCAGCTGGACGCCTACGCCCACCTGACAGGCTGCTTGCCCAGTCAGGGCGCTTGGAGCTGATCGGGAGCGTGGTGGTCGTGGTGGCGTTCAGAGCGATAAGGATCTCTGAGATAGCCCGCGGATCGATCGCTCCCGGTGCAGGTGGAAAATCTTCACTACCGTTACCGAGCCAGCCTCGCCGAGGCCGGCTTGCCAAGAACCTGTCGCTTGCATTCCGCTGCGGTCTCGACGTCGACAGGCTTCTGATCGAACTGCTCCATGACCGCGACTATGCGCAAGCGGTCGAAGTCCTCGCGAATGCGATCGACCAGGCGCAGGATGCGGATGCGCTCGCGCAGTCCGACGCGCGCCGACCGTCGGTCCAGGCTCGATCGTCACTTCAGCGCCTACCATCCCGACGTCCGAGCAACCGAGCCTCTGACCCATTCACCCGACCGTCAGGGAAGGATTCCCGCCTTGATCGCAGACGCCGCCTTCACAGACAACCAGCTCCTGCTGGCGACGGCCCAAGCCGCCTAGGTCCTCAGCGTCAGCCGAACAACGCTATACGCATTGATCAAACGACGCGACTTGCGGCAACGATTCCAGCCAGACGGAATCGTTGCGCTCATCGGTGCCCGCTTGTCACCGTGTCCGAGTGAGCGCTATCCAGGTGCGTCGCGCCGGCCCCTCCGACGCGCAGGCAATCGGCGCGGTGTTCGACGCCGCGGTGCGCGCCGGCTGGACCTACCTCGGCGCTCGCATTCGGCGCCAATCCAGTGGGGCCCGTTCGTCGATATGTGCGGGCGCCGTGCCCCGCTGGATGGTCGCCCAAGATCGCTACCATCAGCGCGGGGCAATGCCCGCGCCAGCCCAGGGGCATTGTCCCGGCCGGGGTGCTCCCCGACACGACGCTTCGGACGAGTGGGGCGCCGCCGACCCTTCGCCATCCGTACGCAGCGGACGCCCTCGCCCTCTACCTTGCCCTCGACCGCCCTACGTCGCGATCACCCCATGATCTGCTGGACTTTGCGTTCCTGGCGCAGACCGGAAGACTGCGGACGCGTGCACCCTGGCGTCCTGCTGCCATAGGGCTGTGCCGCGACGCCCGGGTCGACCCGGTGAGCTGATCGGCTGGTGTTTGACCGCTGGCCCGGTCACGATGCTAGGGCGGGGCGGGCCAGGTGTGTACGGGCTGTCCGGTGGCGGCGAGGTTGAGGTAGCTGTGCAGCATTGTGGCCAGTGCGGATGGCCGGTCGAGCCGCCGTTCGGCGGCGGCGAGCGCTGTGCGTTGCCAGGCGGCACCGGTCTGACCGGTGGCTACCCGGCTGGCGATTACGTCGAGCAGGCGGTCGGTTTCCGGTGGCGCCACGTCGGCGTGCAGCAAACCGGCCCGGGCCGACGGCAGGAGCTCGGTCACGAGCTCGGTCGCTGGGACGGTGCGCGGGCCGCCTTTGCTGTACGGCCAGGTGAGCGGGGCCGCTAAGCCGTGCTGGGCGGCTCGGTAGAAGTTGTGCTCGGCGCGTTCGAACGGCAGCTGGTAGGTCCATCGCGGATCTTGTTCGGCCAGCCAGAGCGAAAGCCCGATGAGGAACGCGGCGTTGGCCATCATGTCGATCACGGTTGGCCCGGCCGGTAGGGCACGCATCTCGATGCGGAGGTGGCCTCCGCCGGCGGGGTCGTAGATGGCCCTATTCCAGCGCCAGACTGTGCCCTGGTGCAGCCGTAGCTCGTCGAGGGGCGGTGCCTGTGTGCGGTCGCCGTCTTGCGGGTCACTGACGCCAAGGACGGGTAGTAGTGGCTGGTGCAGCCGCACGCTTTCGGCAAACAGCTGCAGTCGGCCCGTCCCGCAGCCATCCGGTACCGAACGCCATGCGAGCGAGTCGACGCCGCGGGCCGCGGGTGTCGCGGTCGTCGATGGATTGTTTGCACAAGGCGATGCGGGTCTCTTCCCACAAACGGTGGCCGAGGAACGTGGGCGAGTTGCCGGCCACGGCCAGCACCGGTGCGATGGCCAGCTGGGCCGCGTTGTACGCGCGGGTGAACTCGGCCGGGTTCACCCGCAGGTGCACCTGAAACGAGGTGTTGGCCCCTTCGACGCTCACGTCGTCGCTGACCAGCTCCAGCGAATCGATGCCCGCGATGCGAATCCGGAACGGGCCATGTCGCACCTGCCGCAAGCGGTTGTTGAGCGCCGAGTAGCGCGGCAGGTCGGTGAGCGCCCCGGGACCCAGGTCGGATTGCTGCAGGGTGGGCAGGATGCCGATAAGAACAGGCCGCCCGCCGAACGCACCGGCCGCATCTGCGACGCGGTCCAGCAGCATGCGTCAGTTCACGGCTCAGTGCGGTAAACGGGCGCCCGGCGAGGCGCACCGGGGAGGCGTTCAGCTCCAGGTTGAAGCGATCCAGCTCCACGGTGACCCGGGGGTCGGCGGACGCGACGCGCACCGCCTGGTTGCGAGGCAGGGGCCGGCCGGCGTGGTCGACCAGAAACAGCTCTAGTTCAGCCCCGATAGTCGCTGGCCCGACCCCGAAGCCGGGCCGGTCGAGGAGCTCCTCCAGCGCTGACAAACACTGCTCGAGCCGCTGGGCAAAGCGGCTGTACTCAAGCTCATCGAACGTGTCTCGCTCGACATCTTTCCCCATCCCGAGGCCTCCACGTCGCCAGGCCGGCTAGCCGAACCAGTGCGATGGCGCGTCGTCGGGCACGGCGATGCGCCGTCCGGTCAGCAACGCCGGCAGGAGCCGGACGTAGTGGGTTTTGGCGCCGGGCGCCCACGGGTAGAGCGGCAGCTCGCCCACGCGGGCGAGATCATCGGAATCGATGACCTCGACGGCCTCGGCGCGCACCAGCACGCTCCAGCCGGTGCGGGAGGCTTCGTCGGCCCCGTCGATCTGGAATGCCACCCGCGCCCCCCGCAGCGCGGCGTCCAGTTTGCTGCCCTCGTCGGTGCGGAACAGCACCGTATGGCCATCCAGGACATAGTTGACCGGGAACGCCGCCGGACCCAACTCATCTATCAGTACCACCCGGCCCAGGTGGTGCGAGGCGAGCAGCCGGAAGCATTCGGACCGCGCCAGCTCCTGCCAGCGAACCTGATACACGGCCCCCACCTCCTCGGGGTCTACGCCCATACCGCCGCTGACTAGGCCGTCCTTCGGCCGGTCCGGGTTACGCACTGACCGCACACCTCGCACGACGAGATCACCGAGTCGCCTCTCGTGACTTGTGCCGCGCGTTAACTCCAGCATCGCACCCGTAGCCAGGCAAGCGCGGGTCCCATGGCCTGATCTCGTCGGGACCGTAGGTCCTGCGCGAGACCATCTCGCGGCAAGATCAGCCGGCCCTCGCATCGGTCCTCGCGGCCGAGCCGCAACGTCGGATAGCGCAAGAACCGCATCCCGAACATGATCAATATCGCGGAGCGTCCACCCGAGGTCGAGGACCGGGCGGTTCCCGGAAACTGGGAAGGAGATTTGATCATCGGCAAGCAGAACCAGACCGCGATCGGCACCCTCGTCGAACGCCAACCGGCTACACCATGCTGCTGCATCGGCCTCGACGGGTACAAGCCCGAACCGGTCCGCGACGTTCTCGCCGCGAAAATCAACACCCTGCCCGACTCGCTGCGCCTATCGCTGACCTGGGATCTGGGCCCACAGATGGGCGAGTGCAGACATGTCTCCATCGACGCCGGCATCGACATCTACTTCTCTGCGACCCGCACTCGCCGTGGCAGCGCGGCACCAATGAAAACACGCGAGCCGACGGTCATCCGGCCCTGGAGGCGAGCATGAGCTGTTGGGTGGACGAGACGGCGTTACGCGCGGCTCGGCGACAGGCCTAGCGGGCGGCCGACGAGGCTGGCCTGGCGGCGGGCCAGGCTGTCGGCGACCGAGCGCAGCGCCTCCGCGGCGGGCGAGTCCGGCTGGTGAAGCACCACCGGGCGGCCGTCGTCGCCGCCTTCCCGCACCCGCTGGTCGATGGGCACCTGACCGAGGAGCGGCACCCGGGTGCCGGTCGCGATGGCCAGGGAGTCGGCCACGGCCAGGCCGCCGCCGGAGCCGAACAACTCCATGCGAGAGCCGTCGGGCAGGGCCAGCCACGACATGTTCTCGACGACGCCGACGATCTGCTGATGAGTCTGCAGCGCAATCGACCCGGCGCGTTCCGCGACCTCACGAGCGGCGATCTGCGGAGTCGTAACGACCAGCAACTCCGCCGACGGGACGAGCTGGGCGACCGAGATGGCGATGTCCCCGGTGCCGGGCGGCAGATCCATCAGCAGCACGTCGAGGTCGCCCCAGTACACATCGCCCAGGAACTGCTCCAGAGCGCGGTGCAGCATCGGTCCGCGCCAGACAACGGCGGTGTTGCCGGGGGTGAACATTCCGATCGAGATGACCTTCACGTCGTACGCCACCGGCGGCATGATCATCTGCTCGACCGGCGTCGGTTTGCCGGTCACCCCGAGCATCCGTGGCACGGAGAATCCGTAGATGTCGGCATCCAGCACGCCCACCGATAGGCCACGTCGAGCGAGATCCACAGCGACGTTGACGGTGACTGAGGACTTTCCTACGCCGCCTTTGCCGGAGGCGACCGCGTAGACCCGCGTGCGGGATCCCGGCTTGGCGAACGGGATCTCCGCGGCCGGAGCGTTCCCGCGCAGTTTCTGGCGCAGTTCGGTGCGCTGCGCGTCGGTCATGACGCCAAGGCTCACGACGGTCGCGGTGACACCGGGAATCGCCGAGACGGCGGTGGTCACGTCCCGGTTCAGCTGCTCACGCATGGGGCAGGCGGCGACGGTCAGCAGCACGCCGACCCGCACTCGACCGTCCGGCTCGATGTCCACCGACTCGACCATGCCGAGCTCCGTGATCGGCCGGCGGATCTCCGGGTCGAGGACTCGGGCAAGGGCTGCGTGGACCGCGTCGTAGCTCGGAGGGGGCATATGCCGATCGTACGGGGCGTCACGCAACTACGTGGCCGGCGATACGGGAGTTGACCTCGCTGGCCCGGGCGACGATCGAGTTGTATCGCCGCTGGTTCCCCGTCCCCATCGGTCCAGTCGGCGATGGTCTCGTGGAGCCGCGTCGGGTCCGGGTGGTTCGTGCGTATCACCGACCTCAGTCCAACACCCCCGAGAGCCCCATGCCGCTCCCGCCGGACGCGCACCTTAATTTAAGCTGCGCTTGCTCGCGTGAGCGCCTCTCGCACGAGACGCCGAAGCGTTGCAGGCGTGCTAGGAGACCGGCTCTGCGAGGACATTGTTCGGGTCGTGCAGCACGACGGTCCCGCCGATGTAGTCGTGGATCGCCCGGCGCTGCTTTCCGGCCAGGAACATGATGAACGACACCAGGCCAGCGAAGGGGACTAGTCCTTCGACGATGAACCGGCCGACGACCTCGCGCAGCGCCATGTCTCCCCAGCCGGGCATCTTGCCCTGATCAGGCTTCCAGCAGCGCATCCCGAGCACCTGCAACGCAGGAGTCTGACCGCGCTCCCAGACGATCAATCCCCAGATCGCGTACCCGATGAACAGCGTCACGATGGCGAGTGGAATCGCGAGGAAGTACGCGCCGATGCGTCGCCCATGAGAAGCGAGCATCGTGCCGTCGGGTATCGCAAGCTCACTCGCCGGGTCGTAATACATTCCCGGCGGGACCGGCGGCCCGCCTTGGCCGTACCCGTACCCTGGCGCGGGCGGTGGGGCCGGCTGATAACTCGGATGGCCAGCGGGCGGGCCGGACCCGGCCCCGCCTGGTGTTGATCCGGACGATATTGGCAACCCCGCAGATCCGGGTGCGCCGGCGGCGTCCTCCCGCTCGGCTGCCCCGCTCGAGCCGATCGGCTGCTGTGGCTGAGGTGGCCCCGGTTGCTGCAGTGGCCCGGGTGGCTGAGGCGGTGGCGAAGGTTCGGGTGGCATCGCCGGCTCGGGCGGCTGAGGCGGCGTCGAAGAATCGTCGGGCGAAGGGCCGGTGGGATCCGGTGGCTGGCTGATGTTCCACCTCCCCGCTGTCATTGATCGTGCAGATCGTGCCAGGTCTTGAGCAAGTGCGCCATCGGACCCGGCCGCGCTCGCCCAGCGGGATGGTCGCGTCTTCGACGCTTGCGAGTCGCGGCTGTGGTCGGCGTTTTAGCACGGCCAGCGGCCGAACACAGACCCGACGAGGCGCCCACGAATCATCTCGCGACATCCTCCTCGCGCATTACGCCGCGGCACCGCGGGCCAGGTAGCTCGAACACCCCACACATACTCGGGGTTGTGCCGACCTGATGGTTGCGCCGAGCTCTCGGACAAACGCCAAATCATCAGGGACGGCGAGCCCGAAGATGTCGGCGCAATCCAAGAGCTTCTCGAAGCGCCTCGAGTCGACCCTGGCCATACACGCCGCCAACGGCAGCGAGATGCGCCGCCGCAACCGGGCGTTCTCCCTTGGACAGGTGCTCCTCGTTCTCCGGAATCGGTGAACTAAGCATCAGCTTCAGTGGCCAGATTGTGCCGACCTTCTGACACGGATTCCCTTACCACTGCAGGCGATCCACGCTCAGGTCGGCACCACCACCAGGTCGGCACAATCGGCGATCCGCGACGTCATTCGACGATGACGGTGGGAGTCGCCGACCATCGTCTACAGAATCGTCCGCGCCCCGCTGATGTGCCGTCGCCGACGACCAGTGGCAGGCGTGCCGGTGCTGGTGCTACCGGGCGGTGGCGGAGGATGAGCGTATGGCATTCACCCGCGACTCGGTGCCGGACCTGACGGGCGAGACGACGGTGATCACTGGCGCGAACGGGGGGCTGGGTCTGCAGACCGCGCGGGTGTTCGCGAGCAAGGGCGCGCGGGTGGTTATGGCGGTGCACGACCAGGTGAAGGCCGCGCGGGCGGTGGAGGAGATTCGGGCGGAGACGCCCGATGCTGGCGTGGAACTGGTCGAGCTGGACTTGGCGTCGCAGGTGTCGGTGAAGAAGGCGGCTGAGCAGATCCTGGCCAGGCACGATGAGGTCGACATTCTGCTCAACAACGCCGGGCTGATGGCGATGCCGGAACGGCAGACCGTCGACGGGTATGAGATGCAGCTGGGCGTCAATCACCTGGGGCACTGGACGGTTACCGCAGGGTTGATGCCGGCGCTGCTGGCTGCCCGGGCGGCCCGGGTGGTGACGGTGACGAGCACGGCTCACCACTTCGGGCGAGCGGTGGATCCGGACAACCCGCACTTGCACGGCCGCTACCATCCGTGGCGCGCTTATGGCCAGTCCAAGTTGGCGAACTATCACTTCGGGCTGGGCTTGCAGCAGCAGTTCGAGCGGGCCGGTGTTCGAGCGCAGAGCCTGATCGCGCATCCGGGGCTGACCCACAGCGACCTGCAGACCAGGACCGTCGCCGAGGGTGGCGGCGGATGGATGGGTCCGTTCTGGGCGTGGATGGCCAAATACACCGGCATGGACGTCGAGCACGGCGCGATGCCCCAGATCAGGGCGTCCACCGACCCAGGCGCGAAGGGCGGACAGTTCTACGGCCCCCGGTTCGGCAACTTCGGCCCCGCCGTGCGGCTGCCCGTGCTGCGGCCCGGAACCGAACGCGCCGTCCAGGCACTGTGGCGGGTCTCCGCCCGCGAGACCGGGGTCCCGCTCACCATCCGAGCATGCTGACAGCGAAGGTTGCCTGAGCGGTGGAACCCGGCTCGTGACCGTAAGTGGCGAGGATGACGCTGATCGAGCCCACCGCGCCGCCCGGCTACTCGGCACAAGCGTGGGCACTCTTCTCAAGCAGATTCAGGTCGCCCTTGGCGCTGGTGCTGTTCAGATCGCGGACCCGGAACTTGCGGCGGTCGCGGTGTTGGCCACGTGCATGCCTTGTTGGTTGACGGGGGTCCAGGTGTCGCACCCCGGGTCGGGGTAGCCGTTGTGGTCGAAGATCTCCAACACATCGCTGGAGAACCCGTCGATGTCGAGATCGATCCGGAAGTAAATGCGCAGCCTGGCCGAACCCGCGATCCAACTCCTACCCGTGTTCGCGCAGCTCGGCAGCTCGAAACTTCGCCACCGGCCCACCAGCTCCGCGCTGAACGCTCGCGACGAGCTGCTCGAACAAGGCGGCGGCCCCGCCCTCTGGCAAGAGTTCATGGACGAGCTGCGCACTCGCACGTTGGCTCCGAACCCCATCGCGATCACCGAGCGTTCGCGAGCGCCTGAACGCGGCCTACCTCGCTGCTACCAAGTCCTCGTAACTGCCAGGCAGTCGACCATGTCCCAAGGGCGCCGACGGACGCCCCCGAGCTGTCTCACACGTCAACGCCAATCGGTTATCAGACCGATCCGGCTCCGGAGTACCGCAAACTTCGATCGGGACCGTGTCACGCAAGACCCGCCCGGTCAAATGCCCGGTCGAGGGGGCATCACCCGGGGCAGCGCGCTGCGCCATAGCGATCGGGCTGCGCGCATGCTCGGACGGCAGACACTGCTCGCTATCGACGGTGTTGCGCGCGACGGTGATGGCTCGCCGGCGACTTCGCTTATCATCGTCGGATCTGGCGCGAGAACCTTGAGCAGTTCGTCTCAGCGCCCGGCCCTCGTTACACGCCCGCGTGCCTGGCACGGGTGTTCATAACGCGGCGTGAGTGGCCGCTAGCCTGGCGGCGCGGGCGGCGATAGGTCCGTCTCCGTCCATGTCCCGAAGCAGCGATGGAGGACAGAACTCGATGAACGATCTGACCCGCCGATCCGCTCGGGAAGTACTTGACGATCACCTCAATATTGCCAACGCGTGGGCCGACGAGCCGCTCGAGCAGCTCATAGCGGAGGATCTACGACGCAACATCTCGGAGAACATCGTGATTCTGATCAACCGCGGCACGTTTCACGGATACGAAGGCGTGCGGGAACTGGCGCGGATGCTCGCCGCGGAACTGCCGGAGCATGCAGCATTTCAGTACGTCTACGTTGCGGCCGAGGGACCGGTTGGTCTGCTCGAATGGACATACGCGGACTCCACTGTGCGCGTGCGAGATGGCGTTGACTCCTACGTGATCGACAACGGCAAGATCGTCGCGCAAACAATCCATTACACGCTTGAGCGACGGTCGGACCCTCCCAAGCCCATGGAGGTGAGCTGAACCATCGATGCGGACTGCGCGACCTGCACACCCATCTCGAACTACTGCTCGCCGAGGCGCTGGCCGCACTCCCCGGCCCGGTCATCGAAGTGTCCGCCGCCTGACCTGCAACTCCTCGGGCCCGCATCGCCATTGCGCCGGGCCCGAGGAGTTGCTCGGTCCATGATCGGACGTGCTTGGCGCAGCGGTGACGTGCGCGGTCTTCGGATCATCCACTTCAGCTTGTCCGGTAGGTCAACGCCGGGCATATACCGTCTCATCTGCGCGGCTTAATCGAGGCTGTGTCCGCCGCGCAGTTCGCACCTGTCGACGGCTACCGCGTGCCCGAGCGCTGGAACGGGAGATCATTCCTGGCGGTGCTTCCGAGCGCCGACTATGCGCGCCTCCTGCTGGGGAACGGAAAGGCATCTCTTGAGCGATATGTGCGGCATTCCATCTAGCGCGACGTTGTGCCGTTGGTTCCCTCGCCCTATGGTGCAGCGGTCGCGATGTATCGGTGCGCGCTCGGAGGCGGGTCACGAGTATCCGGTCGCTCGTGCAGGACGATGGAGGACGATGGTCCAGCTCGGCCCGGGCGTCTACATCGGAGGAATCGACAACTTGGACGCGGTGCGTCGTACAAGCGCCTGGTGCCTTCCGGTGAAGAACGGGCCCGGCGCGATCGCCATTACGGCGAGACAGGTAACGGGCCCGAACGGTGCTGCTCAGCCAGACGCAGCGGCCACCACGTTCGGCTCGCCGGTGGCCGGTCTTCCAGCCGAGCCCGCCCGCCGACAGGCATCGACGGTGGCGACGCCGGCCAGGATCAACTGCCAGCACTCGTCTTCGACGTCCAGCCGCCGCTTCCGACCGCGCCGTCCCATTCCACCCCCATCTGCTCGCTGAACCCGCTCGGCTGATCCGGAGGCTCTGGTAAAGCTGGGTCGGTTCAGGCTCTACAGCTCAGCTCGGCTCGCTCGGCTCTGATCGGTGGGTCATTGGGCCTGCCAGTCCGGATCGAACTCATCCGACGTTGCCGATCTGGTCAGGTTGACTTGGTGGCCCCCGTCGGTGCCCATCCGGAAGATGTCCGAGAACCTGAAGTCTGGTGCGTCGGGTACGGGGGCTCCATCACGGTCGCTGACGAACGCGATCGAGTGCCCATCGGGGGAGTAACAAGGCGTGTAGTCTCCGGCGGTCCCTGGGGTGAGCTGGTTGACGTGTGTCCCGTTGGTGCGCATCGTGAACACATCGAAGTTACCGGTGCGATCAGAGTCGAAAGCGATCGACGTGCCGTCCGGTGAGTAGTTCGGGCCCTCGTCCCAGGCCGGCCCATCCGTCAATCGGCGCAGGTCGTGTCCGTCGGGGCGAATGCTGTAGACGTCGTTGTTGCCGGGTTGGCCGATGTCCCCATCGAACGCGATGTGCTGCCCGTCTGGGGACCATTGAGCGAAGTTCTCCCATGTCGACGGGCTGTTCGTGAGGTCCCGCTCCTGGCCTGTCGTGAGATCGACGATCCATAGATCCGTCGGCGCGACGAAGGCTTCTGGCGTGGGCGGGGTGGACGGTCCGCGCGCGAACACCAGCTCTTTCGCGTCTGGGGACCACGCCGGTTGCCAGTCGATCAGGCCGTACGTGTACGTGATCCGTCGTACGTGCGATCCGTCTGCGTCCATTACGTAGAGCTCGGAGTAGAGGCGCTCGTTTCCGTCGAAGCCGACCGGCTCGCTTCGACTACTCGTGAACGCGATGCGACGGCCGTCGGGCGAGTAGACCGGGCTGACGTCGAATCCGTAGTGATTCGTGAGGTTGACGCGATGCGCCCCGTCAGCCGTCATGGCGAACAGGTCCACACTTCCGTCGGGTGTGCTTCCGACGAAGACGATGTGGCCGTTCCGTCCGGGGAAGGTCGCCTCCGCTCGGGACGTGAACGCGATGATCATGATCAGGCAGACGAGAACGACGAGAGTGTGCGACTTGGTCACGGCCGCACCACGTTGATGATCCAGTCACGCGGGAACGTGTCCGGCGACGCGAACGCGATCTCGAGGTGGATGTGGTGTGGGCCAGGGTGCAGATGCTCCACGAGCGCGATCCAGCCAAATGCACTGAGCGTGGCCGGCCCTGGTGGGATGCCCACGAAGTTGTCGGGCGGCAGTTGGACGTGTTGCAACGGTGTGTACGCCTCGAATTGGTTGGTGTGGATGTTCACCGGGCGTCCGCCGTCGACGATGACGGTGATCGCCGTGACCATGTCGATGTCGATGGCTTTGCGGGCACACGCCTGTTGTGCCGCTTCGCCGACGGCGTAGTAAGGGGGTGGCTCGACGTCGGAGCAGGTCGTCGACCAGCCCAGGATGAACAGCGGAGTGCCCGCGGTAACCGTGCAGGCCGTCCCGAAGTTGGTATTGACGTAGACGACATGCCCGGTCTGGCCGAGCGCGACGCACGTGCCCGTTTGTCCCGAAGTCGAGTAGATGTCGTTCCACAACTGGCCGAGCAGTTCGCCGCCGGTCATGCCGTCGACCCGGTGTGCGGGCTTGGCGCGGGAAGGTGGCGCCGTCGCCGTAGCGCTTGGCGCCGAGCAGAGCGCGGTGATCATGGCCAACGCGGCCGTCAGAAGCAGGATCACCTGCCGGGAATGTCTCATCTGGTCCCCCTGGATGCTGCCGATGCCGGTGCGGCACCGCACCGTCGAATGCCACCACGGGATGATCGGAACGGCATCGGAACAGATCGGAACGTGCGCCGAGCAGCGATTCTGGCCAGCTGTCGCCGCGCGTAGCCTCACACCGGGGGGCTTGACCTATGACCCGCGAGACCGATGCCAGCCGTGGGACGGATCTCGATTTCGGTCTGCTCGGACCGCTGCAGGTGACCCGTTCCGGAGTGCTGCAAGCATTGGGTGGTCGCCAGCAGAAAGCAGTGCTGGCGATGTTGCTGGTCAAGGCGAACGATGTCGTCTCGGTCGACCGGCTCGTCGACGCGGTATGGGGCGACCGGGTCCCGAATGGATCGGTCACGACGATCCGGACGTATGTCGGGCACCTGCGGGACGTACTCGAGCCCGCTCGCGGGGGCGTTGCCCCGGTTGTGCTCGTGACCGAGTCTGCGGGGTATCGGCTGCGGCTCGATTCGGCGGCGATCGATGCCGCCCGCTTCGAACAGCAGGTTCGGACGGGCCGTTCGTTGCTCGAGGACGAGCGATTCGCCGAGGCATCAGTGTGTCTGTCGGAGGCCTTGGCGCAGTGGCGGGGACCTGTCCTGGCAGACCTGGCTGATTACGAGTTCGCCCAGGTTGCCGCATCACGGTTGGACGAGCTGCGGCTGGCCGCGACCGAAGCCCGTATCGAGGCTGACCTGGCGCTCGGCCGTCATCGCGAGTTGGTCGGCGAGCTCGACCTGCTGGCAACCGAGAACCCGCTTCGGGAGGGGTTGCACGGACAGCGGATGCTCGCGTTGTACCGGTGCGGCGAACAGGCCGGAGCGCTCGCGTCCTACCGGCGGTTGCGTGCGTTGTTGGCTGAAGAGTTGGGCATCGACCCCAGCGCATCCCTGCAGAAATTACACCGGGCAATCCTCAGGCAGGACAACGCGCTGGACCGGGCATCGCTGAGCCGACCGGAGGTACCGCCGAGCAAACCACCCGTCGCGGCCACGGACAGCCGGACAGAGCACGGCTCCGCGCGCCCACGACCTGGACGCGGTCGATGGCGGGTGATCGGGTCGGTAGCGGCCGTCGCCGTCGCCGTCACCGGCGGGTGCATCGCGCTGGTCAACCGGACGCAGTCGACAACGCTGTCGGCGTTTCCGGCGAACAGTGTCGGCCGGATCGGCGCCGACGGCCGGCTGCAGGCCGAGGTCGCGGTGGGGCAGAGTCCGTCAGGTCTCGCCTACGGTGCCGGGTCATTGTGGTTGACGAACAGCGGTGACGACTCCGTGTCACGAATAGACCCGCGCGACGGTCGCGTGGTGCAGACAATCGGGGTGGGCAAGGCGCCGAGCGCGGTCACGGTCGCCGGCGAGTTCGCATGGGTCGCGAACGGCGGCTCCGGAACGGTATCTCGAATCAGCACCCTAAACAGCAGGGTCGTCGCCACCGTCTCGGTGGGGAATCTGCCGACGGCCATAGGCAGCGGACCGAGCGGCGTATGGGTGGCCAACGGCGGCGATGACACGGTCCAGCGGATCGACCCGACGTCCGGCCGAGCGGGCCCTCCGATCCCCGTCGGCGGGAACCCGGCCGGGGTCGCGGTCGGAGCCGAGACCGTGTGGGTCACGAATCGTTCGGACGGCACTGTGTCGCGGCTGCGCGTTGCCACGGGGCAAGCGGAGAGTCCGATACCCGTCGGCTCCGGGCCGCAGGGGATAGCTATCGCCGGCGATGCGGTGTGGGTCGGGAACGGTCAGGAACAGACCGTCAGCCGGATCGATCCGCACACGGGACGCGTGGTCGCGACGATTCCGGTGGGCGACGGGCCCCAATCCGTCGTTGCCGGGGCCGGCGACGTCTGGGTCAGCGGCGAGTTCGACGGCAGCGTGACCAGGATCGACCCGGTGAACAACCGTGCCGTCGCACGAGTCGCCACCGGAAGTTCGCCACGCGGGCTCGGTCTGGTCGGGTCCGCGCTGTGGGTGGCCTCCGGCAGCCTTGCGGGTTCAGGTCATCGCGGCGGGACGCTCACCGTGAGCGGCGACATTCCGCTCAGCGACAGCATCGACGCGGCGGAGTCGTGGGACCTCGGGACGTCGCGTCTCGTCTATGACGGACTGGTGGCGCTGCGCCGCGTCGGCGGCACAGCCGGGGAGACCATCGTGCCCGATCTGGCGGAGACCCTTCCGCGGCCGACCGACGGCGGTCGTACCTACACCTTCACTGTGCGTCGCGGCGTCCGATACTCGAACGGCGTCGAGGTACGGCCGGACGACCTGCGCCGCGGTCTGCAACGGACGCTGATGCTTCGGGGTGGGATCCCGGACTACTACGCCTCGGTCATCGGCGCCGCGGGTTGCGCCGCCAGCCCGAGGACGTGCGACCTGTCGCGAGGGGTGCAGATCGACGACGCCACCTCCACCATCGCCTTCCATCTCACCGCGCCGGACCCGGACTTCCTGCACAAGCTGACAGTGTTCGTGTGGGCCACCGCACCGAGCGTTCCCATGAGGCGCGTCACGACGGCAATTCCCACGACCGGCCCGTACATGATCTCCGAGTACGAGGCCGACGCGCGGCTCACGATGGTCCGCAATCCCTACTTTCGCCGCTGGTCGTTCGCCGCCAGACCCGATGGCTACCCCGATGTCATCCGGTGGACCAAACAGCCCGATGCCACCACCCGGACAACCGACGTGGTCGAAGGGCGCGCCGATGTCGCCCCGCTCATCTGGGGCCTCGAAGACGGCTCCGACCTGGCGGTGCGCTACCCGACCCGACTGCACTCCGCATTCGAGCTGGGGAGCTACTCCGAGTGGCTGAACACCCGAGAGCCGCCGTTCAACGACTGGCGGGTCCGCCGAGCCCTGAACTACGCCGTGGACCGCCGCAAGCTGGTGACACTCTGGGGCGGCGACACGCGGGCAACGGTGACCTGCCAGATGCTCCCGCCCAGCTTTCCCGGTTATAAGCCCTACTGCCCATACACGATGCAACCGGACCGGGACGGTGCCTACCACGGACCCGACCTGGACAGGGCTCGCCAGCTGATCCGCACTTCGGGGACAGCGGGCATGACGGTCCGGGTCTGGGCGCAGCCCATTCCCGCCCACCGCGTGGTCGGCCGGTACTACGCGGAACTCCTGCACACCCTCGGCTACCGCGTGCCGCCGCTGGTCGTGACCGACAGCATGTATTCCGAAGGAGCCGACTCTCGTAACCATGTGCAAATCGGGGATACCTGGTGGGGCGCCGACTTCCCGGCCCCGTCAAACTTCTGGCAACCGCAGCTCTCCTGCGCCTCGTTGATCCCTTCCAGCACGGACAATCCCAACCTCAGTCAGTACTGCAACCCTCGGGTGGACGGGCTCGGCCAGCGAGCTCTGCAGACTGAGCTTGTCGACCCGGCGGCGGCCCGCCGGCTGTGGGCACAACTCGACCGGACTATCACCGACGATGCGCCTATGGTCTTCGGGCCGGCGTCCCTGAACTCCTCGTTCGTGTCGGCGCGGGTGGGAAACTTCATGTCCAACCCGACGATGGGGCCGTTGCTCGATCAGATGTGGGTGCAGTAGGACAGCTCGAACCAGTTACTGATCGCTGCGCATGCCGACCCAGTCGTAGCCTGACTCGTGGCCGAACGACAGGCACCCGTAGCGCAAGGTGTGCACGGAGTGCCTAGGTGGCGGTGCAGGAGTGCGCAGATAGCCGGGTGAGCACAGGTGTGCCGGTGTCCGGGGCACTCGGTAATGCGCAGGTCGTGGGTTCGATTCCCACATGCGGCTCCGTGCTTCAACGGTATGTGTCCCAGTGTTTTTGGGGGTTGGAGCATTCTGAGGGGGACCGCGACCTTGATCGACTTCGGCACGGCGCGTGGCCTGAGATGTCTCACAACCGGTGTCTCACAACCGGTTCGCGGGCCAGTGAAGACGCAGAGCCACCTTGACCTGAGTCGCGGGCCGTGGCTTTGTGCGCGCCGCCAGCGCAGCCTGCGTCGGGCGCGGCCACGCTCGCGCCACGCTCGTTAACGCCGTTCGTCCGGGGTACCCGTGCGTTGCCGATTGCGATGAACGCTCCGTCCCGCCGTATTCCGTCAAGAGCCCGGCCTGCTCGATAGTTGCGGCCGCTGACGTGGTGTCCGACGTGCTCGCCGAGCGGCGTGAGCCCACAAGCGCGCAGACTTCCTCATATGTGCGGCTCGAACGCGAAGATCAACGGCGGGGTGACCGTGCAGTTCAGACGGCTACCGCGTGCCCGAGCGCCGGAATGAGGGTTCATTTCTAGAGTGCTCCCGATCGCCGATTACTTCGCGGACTTCGGGGTGCGTTGTCCGTCCCTGTGTGGGTGATTATGTGCGGCCGATGCAAAGCGAGTCGCTCGTAAGTGCTTCCCAATATGGCCGAAGGTCGCGCATGGCGGCTTCTTGCGAGCCGTTACATTGCCGATCATGAGTTTGGCCGACCGGATTGCCAGCGGGTCGGGAGAGTTCCTCCTGTTTGCGTTGACACCGCCGCGCGCAGCCAGCGCCGGCGACCGGGCGCAAGAGATCGCCGACGCCACCCTCGCTCGCCTCGGGCCCTTGGACGTCGATGGGTTAATCCTTTACGACCTCGCCGACGAAGCGGCGCGCAACCCGGCGCAGCGGCCCTTCCCGTTCATGCCGACCCTTGACCCGGCGGCCTTCCTCGCCGACAACCTCACTAACTGGGCAGCCCCGGTGATCGTCTACCGCGCGGTGGGCAAGTACTCACCTGCGCAGCTGCGGGCCTGGTTCGAGGAGCAAGATCCTTCGCGGGTGATGACGGTGCTGGTCGGAGCGGCCAGCCGCGGAAGCCGGTCACAGACGTCATTGACGCAGGCGCAGGCACTGAGCCGCGAAGCGAACCCGGCGTTGTTGGTGGGCGGTGTCGCGATACCCGAGCGGCACAGTCGGCGCGACGACGAACATCTGCGACTGCTGGCGAAGCAGGACGCGGGCAACCGCTTCTTCGTGACCCAGGTCGTCTACGACATCAACGCGGCGAAGAACCTGGTCTCCGACTACCACTACGCGTGCGCCGAGCGCGGCACCGGCGTCGCACCCATCGTCTTCACATTCTCGGTGTGCGGGTCGATGCGCACCCTGGAGTTCCTGCGCTGGCTCGGCGTTGACGTCCCGCGCTGGATCGAGAACGACCTCAGACACGCGACCGACCCGCTCGACGCGTCCTACCGGCTGGCTCTCGCCACGGCTACCGACCTCATCACCTACTGCCGCGATCTCGGCGTCCCGTTCGGCATCAACGTCGAAAGCGTGTCTATCCGGCGCGTCGAAATCGAGATGGCGGTGCGTCTGGCGGTGCAACTCAGTGCGGAGCTTCGCGTGTGACTTGGTCAGCCGTGCCGCGGTCGCGCGATTGAGCGGCAAGTGGATCCAGCGTGAGACGGCCGCTCGCGATCCGCACGCAACGTCACAACCTCGACGGGGGTATCGCCGACTATTCCGCGTTCTCCGGCTGGTGCAGCGGCGATCAGACGTTGGCGTTATGTGCGTCCAGCTAACGGCTGCAGGCGGCAGGCGATTCCGGTCGCTAGCGGCGTGCGAGGTCGCTGCGATGGGCCCAGGCGGCGATGTCGCCGCCGGTGATGGCGAGGGCGAGCAGGTCGGGGAAAGCGTCGGGGGTGCACGCGAAGGCTGGGACTCCGAGTTCGGCGAGGACGGCGGCGTTGTCCTTGTCGTATACGGGGGCGCCGTCGTCGGAGAGCGCGAGCAGCGCGACGACCTGGACGCCGGAGCTGGTCATGGACGCGATGCGGGCGAGCATCTGCTCGCATCGCAGCTGGCGTGAGCTAGTTGCTTTTCTCCATGGCAGGGAGACGGTCAGCCGTTACCTGAGAGCGTCACGTCCAGCCCTTTGGATAGGGAATGTTGAGGGTTCGCTGGTCCACGGGGGTGTGCGGTGCGGCAGCGCGGACCTTGCCGTCGGTGATGACGATGGCGCTGCTGCTTGTCATGGAGCGGACGAGTTCGCTGGCCAGGTCGTCTTGGGAGAGGCGGAGCAGCTGGGCGGCGTCGGTGAACCAGGCGCGGGCGCGCAGGTACTGGTCGAGGTCTTCGGCGGGGATGCCGTCGTAGATCATCAGGGCGTAGGCGAAGACGCGGCGGGCGCCGTACCAGACGGCGCCGTCGGGGTCGTCGACGAGCCGTTTGGCGCGGCGGAAGGCGGCTTGCAGCGCGGCATCGGGGTGGGCAGGCAGCGGGCCGTGGGCGGGCAGGACCAAGGCGGGGCCGAGGTCGGCTAGCCGCTGGAGCGAGGCCAGTGCGGTAGCTGCCGCGCGGCGGTCGTCGCGGTCAGATGCCATCGCTGCCTCCTCGTCGGTCAATGCGTCTCAGCCGTCGTCGCCCTCCCGGCTCGCGGGCCGGTGCGGGCCGTCGGCCAGCAGCCGCCGCAGCTCCTCCCAGGCCCGCATCCCGTCGCGCAGCCCGCGGACGCGGAAGAACTCGTTCGGCGCGTGCAGCCTCTCCATGGCCCGGTGCTGGCTATCGGCTGGGGAGCGATCGCGGTAGCCCGAACCACGGCAGCACGCTGGCCTCGAAGCGGGTCATGCCGCAGATCCGGCCGCCGGCAAGGGTGAGCACGTAGAAGGCGGTCGCGTGGCGGATTCCGGCCGGGCCGCGCAGGTATGCCCCGAACGCGGGCTGGCCGTTGGCTCGGGCCGGCACGAGGTCGAACCTGCGGCCCGCGGCGAACTGGCGGGCGCAGTAGCGGGCCACGAGTTCTCGGCCCTCGTATCCGAATGGCTCCGGAGGCATCGCGATGAAGACGTCGTCGGTCAGCAGGGCCACCAGCGCGTCGAGGTCGGCCGACTCCCACGCGCGGGCGAACATGGCCACGATCGCGTCCTCGGCGGGCGAGCCAGCGGCGGGCGGCGGCTGGTGGCCGGCGGCCGGCTGCTGCCGGCGCTGCAGGCTAGCGCGGGCTCGTTTGAGGGCGCTGTTGACCGATTGGACGGTCACCTCCAGCATGCCGGCCACCTCGCTGGCGTGGAATCCGAGGACGTCGCGCAAGATGAGGACGGCGACCTGGCGCGGCGGCAGCAGCTGCAGGGCGGTCACGAAGGCCAGCGAGATGGCTTCGGTCTGCTCGTAGCGGGCCTCCGGCCCGGGGGGCACGTCGGCGGCACCCTCGAGGAGGGCGTCAGGGAACGGCTGCAGCCAGACGGCCTCGTCGCGCGGCGTCGGCACGGGCGGTTCGAACTGCGACACGTCCCACTCCCTGGCCGGGCGCCGGCTCGCTGCGCGGCGCGCGTTGAGGCACCGGTTGGTGGCGATCTTGTACAGCCAGGTGCGCAGCGACGCGCGTTCCTCGGTGAACCCGCCGATGCCTTGCCAGGCGGCCAGCATCGTCTCCTGGACGGCGTCCTCGGCGTCGGCGAAGGATCCGAGCATCCGGTAGCAGTGCACCTGCAGCTCCCGCCGGTGCGGCCCGGCCAGCTCCCGGAACGCCTCGCCATCCCCGGCCCGCGCCCGTGACAGAAGATCGGCTGTCACCATCCTGCGCTCCTTCCTTCCCGCACCACGTCGTACCTCCGCCCGGTATATACACCGCCCGCGGCGCGAACTGGGCGGCTCGCGGGCGCCCAGTTTCCCGGTGCCGCGGTGTATGCACTACCGACCGCCCGGACGATCCGCCCACCGGATCGTGCCGCGGCAGCCGGAAACGACCCTGGAGGTTGACGATGGAATCGTCCGCATCGGCCGGGCGCGTGGCGTCCGCCGTTCTCGATCGCCGCCGCCGCGGGCGCTGATGAACGTGCGAGTCTCAGGCACGCACGGGAAAGCAGCCAACCGCAGGAAGCAAGTGAGCAGGACGCTCGCTCGTGTGTTCGCCGGCTGGCGGACGGGCCTGTCGGGGCCTGTCATCGTTCTTCAGGCTGGGACCGCGGTCAACTACTTCGGCACTGGACTGATCCTTCCCTTCGAGATCATCTACCTGCACCAGGCCCGCGGCTTCCCGACGGCGACTGCGGGGCTGGTGCTGGCGGCGGTCATGGGCACGGCGGCGGTCGTAACGCCCCTTTCGGGTGCGCTGCTCGATCGTTTCCGCGCGAAGCCGATCCTGATCACCGGCAATCTCGCGAGCGCACTGGGCTACGCGGGCTTCGCATTCGTCGACCGTCCCTGGCAAGCCTTCGTCTGCTCGGCCGTCGGCGGCGCCGGGTTCGGAGTCGCGATCACCGCGAACCAGGTTCTGAGCCTGACCCTGGTCTCAGCGGAGCAGCGCGCCTCCTCGATCGCGCTCCGCCGAGTCGCAGGCAACTTCGGTCTCGGCAGCGGCGCGACGGTTGCGGGCTTCATCGTCGCTTCCGCCAATGACCTCCGCGCGTTCCAGGCGCTCTACCTCTTCGACGGCGCCACGTTCGCTGTCTTCGCGCTGGTTGTGCTCGTGGGGATCCCGAATCCTCGCCTTGCGAATGCTGCGTCGGCGAGTGACAGGGGAACAGGCTTCCGAGCAGTTGCTCACGATCGGCTCTTCCTCATCCTGATCGCCGCCAACATCGTGTTCGTGATGACCGGCGGCGCGCTCTTTTCCAACATCCTCGCGCCGTTTGCGAAGGCGCACACGCCTGTCGGGCCGGGCGAGATCGGCGTCGTCTTCTTCATCAACACCTTCTTCATCGTCGTCGCGCAGATTCCAGCCACACGGGTCGTCAAGCGGATGCGCCGCACACACGCTCTTGCCGCGACCAGCGCGCTATTTGCCATCGGCCTGCTCGCGGTCCTGCTCGCAACGCTAACGAGCTCGACGCTCACCGCTACCACCGTCTTGGCTGGGGTCGCGATCGTGATCGCGATCGGTGAGTGCGCGCAGTTCATCGTGCTCGGCCCAATCGTCGCCGACCTCGCACCGCCGCATCTGCTCGGCCGCTACATGTCGCTCTACGGCCTCAGCTTCACGGCAGGCGTGGCCCTCGGCCCCGCGGTCGGCGGCGCGCTGCTCGCAACGTCACCCGACGCCGTCTGGTGGGGCGGCGCCTTGACGGCAGCACTGATCGGAGCCGGCTTGCTGCGACTCGGCGACCGGATACCCGACCCGCTCTTGCAGGCGCAATGCCCTCCGCCGCAAGCCGTCAGCGCGGCCGATATGGACTCCGCCGGCCACAGCTAGATGAATAGTACGGAGATGGAATGTCACTGGCGTACGTGATCGTCGATGTATCTCGCTGACACGCCGGGGTCAATCCATCGTCAGGCCGCGGCCACCTCCGGGAGGAAACATCGTCATGGACCACCAAATGTTGCAGCACCGGTTCGCAGCCCTCACCACAGCCCACGTGGCCGACGCCTGTATACGCGCCCGAGTCCCAGTGCGTTGCGCTTCTGCGCTCTTGCGTGCTGTGGTGCCTGGCAGCCGCCTGGCCGGGCGTGTCTGTCCTGCCAGGCATGCTGGCAGCGTCGATGCCTTCCTGGAGGCATTCGAAATGGCAGCACCGGGCGACGTGCTGGTAGTCGACAACGGCGGGCGGCTGGATGAAGCGTGCGTCGGTGACCTGGTGGCTCTGGAGGCTCAGGCAGCCGGTGTGGAAGGGATGGTGATCTGGGGGCTGCATCGCGACACCGCTGACATACGGGCGATCGGGCTGCCGGTCTTCAGCCTGGGAGCGATCCCCACTGGCCCCCTCCGGCTCGACGCCCGCGCGCATGACGCGCTGGAGTCCGCCGTCGTCGGAGACTGGGCAGTGAGCCGCGAGGATCTGGCTCTCGGCGACGATGATGGCGTGCTCTTCCTACCCAGCCCGCAGGCCGAGGAGATCTTCACGCTGGCCGAGACGATCCGCGATACCGAGCGGCGCCAGGCCGAACGGATCCGGGCAGGTGCCTCACTACGCAGCCAGGTACAGTTCCGCGCCTACCTTGCCAAGCGCGAGAACACGCCCTCCCTGAGTTTCCGCGAGCATCTGCGCACGGTGGGCGGGGCCATAGAGGAATAACCTCTTCTTCAGCCGGCCATGGACCTGCTCAGCGCAGGCGACGGCGGCAGCCGTTCATGGCACTCCCTGCTGTGGCACCAGTGGGTCGCCGCACTCCGCGCCGAAGCCGCCGTCCTCGCGCATGACCCCCGGCGCAGCCCGCCACCTCGCCGAAGCAAAAGCGCGCGCCGATCGCAGGTCGGCCCTCGCCCGGCATCAGGCAACCGGACACCGGGCCGACCAGCCGATTGCGCGCCTTCTGGCCGGCTTCGAACCCCGCGCGACCGCTGCCGGGACTTGCCGGGCTCGGCGGCGCGGCGAACCTGGCGCATCAGCAGCTCATCGGAGGCGATCAGCGCGAACGACGGCCACGCTGCGATCACGCGCCCGATCAGGCTTGGCTCGGCCACGGCCATATTGGCCGCCAGGCTGGCGACGCTGCTCGCGACCAGAAGTGCCCACGGCAATGCTCCACCTGATCCTGCTTGCCGTAACCCACCCCCATCGACGGAAATGCCAGCGGCAGCCAGTGCCAACCGAACTGATGAAAGGTCACGATGCCGATCAGCGCCAGCGCGACGAGCGTGTCCAGGTAGCGGCCCCGACCTTCGGCCAACGTCGTCGCAGACGGAGGCCCACCCGGGTCAACATCGTCCCCAGGCCTCGCGGAAGTCGTTACCGTCGCGGCCACGGCCGGTCCTCCCCGATGGAGGTGTGTCCGACGTCAGCCGAGCCACTGCTCGATTCGGCGAAGGCCGGGACGTGTCGCACTCGAAGCTCCGGGTTCGGCGCGGTCGACTCATCGAGGGAACCGGTCCGCTGCAGCTTCCGCCAACCCATCCGCACACCCTTGATCGCCACCGCGGTGCTGCTGTACAGCAGGTATGCGCGCAGCGGCTCGTAGACGAGCCGGTAAATCGGGACCATGAGCAGGTGCGTGAACGGCTCATGCATGAGCCGCACGGCTACCGCAGCCACAGCGATGTTCGCGATCATGAACAGCGCGAAATAGAACACGAGCACCGCCCAGCCCTGATTGATGACGGTCAGCACCGCCATCACCGTGACGAAGGGGAGCAGCACGATAGGTAAGAGGACGGACAACACGTAGCCCGGCAGGATCACGGTCCCTAACCAGCCGTAGCGCAGGCGGAACAGCATGCGACGGTGACGAAAGATCGACTGTAGGGTGCCGTAGGTCCACCGCGTTCGCTGGGCGAGCAACGCGTCAACGTCTTCTGGCGCTTCGGTGTCGGCCACCGCGTCGTCGGCTTGTTCGATGCGGTAGCCCGCCTCATGAAGAGCGAGCGTGAGATCCGCGTCCTCGGCCAGCGTTGCGTGGGAGTATCCGCCGACCGCCAGGATCGCGCTTCGGCGCCACGCGGCGCAGGCACCAGGGACCACGAGGATCGCTCCCAACACCTCTTGCGCTGCGCGGTCAGTCGCCATCTGGGTGATGTACTCCAGCGCCTGCCACCGGGTGAGCAGGTTGCGGCGCCGATTGCCGACCCGAATGACGCCAGCAACGGCAGCCAAGTCGTCCGAGTCACTGGCGGCGAATCGACGCACGAGGTTGGTCACGGTGTCCGGGTGAAACACCGTGTCCGCGTCCGACGTGACGACTATCTCGCTGGTCAGCTCGATCAGACCGCGGTTGAGCGCGCTCCACTTCCCACGGTTCTGCTGGCTGACGAGACGGACCTTCGATTCGGCCGCCGCGAGGCCACCGACGATCTCCGCGGTGCGGTCGTGCGAACCGTCGTCGACGACGAGGACTTGCTCGATCGGGTAGTGCGAACGCAGGATTCGTTCGACGGTGCGACGGATGACCGCCTCTTCGTTGTATGCGGCGATCAGCACGCTCACCGACGGGTGCCTCGTCTCGACCAGCGGACGGCGGGCCCGCCACCGTCGCCACAGCGCCAGGCCGGCGTTCAGAACACCGAATCCGACCACCGCCACCAGTGCGTAGAGGAACATCGCGCGAAGCGCCGCATTAGGCCAGGCGTAGAGCGCCTTGACGATGAGGAGGTCGATCCGATCCCACACCGATGGCGTGATCTTGCCGGTGGCAGCCTGCATCCACGGCTGGACCTGCGGCATCGTTTGGAAGACGTAGCCGGCCTTCCTGGCAGCGGGAATGAGCCTTGCGACGTAGTCGATCGTGGCCTGCCGACCGGACCCGCCTCCATCGTGCATGAGCACGGTCAGATTGCGACCGTCCAGGGGAGGCAGCGGGATGTTCGGCCCATGCGGATGCAGCGCGTACGCCCAGTCCTCGGTGTCGAAGTCATGGCTGACCACCAGGTAGCCCCACTGTTGGGCACGGAGCAACCCGTTCAGCGTCTCCTGCGTTGACTCCTCGTCGTTGCCCTCGTACGGCAGCCGGAAATAGCTCGAGTAGTGACCGGTGATCGCGCGTAGGACATGATCGGTGACCACCAGCTCTTCGCGGGTGCGCCAGCCAGGCGCGGTCGACACGTCGACGTGGGTGAGCGAGTGGTTGCCGACGGCGTGTCCTTCACGAATCTCCCGGCTGACAAGCTGCGGGTTCTTCGCCGCCATCTGCCCGGTCACAAAAAAGGTCGCTGGAACGTGGTTTCTGGCCAGCACGTTGAGCAACTTCGGTGTGTAGACCGGGTCCGGGCCGTCGTCGAAGGTCAAGGACAGCGTCCGCCGAGCCGTGGCGGAGTATCCGAAGCGTTGAATCACGTACGGGGGCTTGCCATCGGCAATGGCCTGCCGAGCCTTGGTGGCATCGGCGCCCGGTAGCAGCCCGACCCGGTTCCCGGTGAACGGATCCACACCCTCGAGGGCAGCGCCCGCGGGCACGACTTTGACTACCCGGACAAGCGGTCCGTCGCCCACCACCGGCGGGTGGGCACCGGTCTGGGCTGACGTCACCGTGACCGCATGCCGGCCGTGCAAGGCAACCGGCGCGTTGAGCCGGGGCACGACCCAGAATCCGCCAGCCACGAGCAACCCCAGGACGAGAACGAGGAGCAGCCGCACCCGACGCCACCGGCGACCGGAGGGGTCAAGAAAGACGGCGAGCTGGGCGGTGTGCTCGGCGACGTCCCTGGTGACCGCGTTCCGACGCTGATGCGAGAACCGGCTAAGCACCGGGCTGGGAGCTTCCGACGGTCTGGCGGGCCGCCGGGCTCAGCCAGCAGCCGCCCACGCCAGAAGCAGTCCCATCCGGGCGGACACTGGGTGCGTGCAGCTTTCGCTCCGTCAGCGCCATACACCGTTGTGTACCCGGTCGGTTGGGATGTTAATCGCTGCGCTACTCCTTGCCGCCTGCGCGTCTGGCAGCGCCGCCGGACCGTCACGCCGGCAACCGACAGCGGGCGGCGGCATCACCAGCAAAACCACCGGAAAATCGACTCAGGACCGGCTGGTCCTCGCCGGATACCTACCGATCTCCAACAGCGCGGCCGTCTCACTCGGCGTCGCGCACCGGTACCGGCAACTCGCCGAAGTCAGTCCAGTGCTCTATACCGTCGACCCCTCGGGGGCCGTGACGCCGACGACTAAGCCTGACCGCGTCGTCGAGCAGGCTCGCCGGTGGCAGATGTCGATTCTGCCCGTGATCCAGAATCTCCGCGGCGGGGACTGGGACGCCACCACGATCACCGCCATCCTCAACGACCAACAACGCCGGGCTCATCACATCCAAGCGATCATGGACATGGTTCAGGGTCAGGATTGGAACGGTGTCGACGTCGACTACGAACAGCTGGAGGCGGCGGACTCGGGAACCTATATGACATTTCTCCGTCTGCTGGCAACGGAATTGCACCACCGCCACAAGCTCCTAGCCGTCGCGGTCCCAGCAAAAACAGCCGAATCCGCTGACGATCCCCAATCACAGGCGTACCGATACGACCAGATCGTCTCAGTCGCAGACGAGATTCGGGTCATGGCTTACGACCATGCTTGGGAGGAATCCCCGCCCGGATCGGTCGCGCCCACGCCGTGGGTGCAGCAAGTCCTGAACTACGCCGTGAGATCTGTGCCACCCAACAAGCTGATGCTGGGCATTGCGGCCTACGGCTACGACTGGGCGGACGGCCGCGGAAGCCCCATTGGTGCGACCTCCGCGGCCACACTCGCCGCGCAGCACCGGGCCACCGTGTCGTGGGATCAGACCTCCGCGTCCGCGTGGTTCCGCTACACGTCCGGGGGCACGAGACACACCGTGTGGTTCGAAAACGCTCGCGCCATGGCCAGCAAGATGCAACTCGCCAACGAGGCAGGCGCACGCGGCGTCACGATCTGGAAACTCGGCGACGAGGATCCCGCCCTCTGGACGTCGACACCCACCAATTGAGGTTGGACGGCTTCAATGGCGTCTGCCGGGGCTCTTTGGCACGCTCGGCTCTGGTAGCGGCTGGCGGCCAACACTGCCGGGCACTGATCCTCGGTGAGATCTTGCGACAGACGGTGCGTCAGCAAGTCGCCGACAAGATCATCGCCGCCTCCGCGAGTGGCGATCTAGCACGGTAGAGGTGTACCTGGAAAGACTGGTCGTCGACGGGGTCCGGATCCGCGGACGCGCCCGGCAGGTTCGGGCGGCTAGTGCGGGTTAGATGGTGACGAATTGATGCGCCCGCTGGTCGGACTCCCCGAGACCAATGAGTAGTGCTGGAGAGCGATATCACGGGCCGCCTTCCTTGCCAGCGCCCTGGTTGAGGTAGAGGGTGCCGATCTTGGCCATGTCCCGGGGACGCAGTTTGAGGAATCCGAACCCGACCTGGCGTCGTTGCGGGTCGATCGGCCAGGCCAAGCCGGCGTTTTGGTAGGCGTCGATGTTGCTCGCGCGGGGAGCCCTG
>CAWDGB010000002.1:0-406050 GCA_963801715.1 uncultured Actinomycetota bacterium
TCGACGGATATCGCGTTGAGACGTACTGGGCCGGTCGACTGATCGCTTGTGGCGCCCCAACGCGCGTGGCTTTCCACGTAAGGTCGCTACGACCGAGATAACACGGTCCGGCTGTCGTGATAGGCATCGGCCCACGAAGCGGTTTCGCGCCTGGGGCAGCTCCCGCTCAGTCGTGCGTACCCTCTACGGGACGCTTCGCCGGCGATTGGTGGTATTCGGTGGCTGCGGTGATGCGGCGGACGATGGGCCGTCAACTCGATGCCGTCCGCGTCGTGTTCACGAGCCGCTCGCTGCGCGACTGCCAGCTCGCGGTCGCTCTCGTGCGCACTACCGACCTTGCCCAGCTGGTTGCCGTGTCGGCGTTCCTGTTCGGACACGGTGGACTGGGCAGTGTCGCGGCATACGGCGTTGTGCGCACCGTGGCGCCCGCTGTCGGAGTGCCCGTCGTCGCTGGTGGGACGGCCCGGGTGAGGCACGGTCGGATGCTTCAACTGCTCGCGCTCGTTGCCGCGCTCGCGTCGGCCGGGATTACCGCGGTCCTGATCGCGGACGGCCCGCCGACGGTCGTGCTCGTGCTCGCCGCCGTTGTGGGCATCGCGCTCGGATCGTTCCGCCCGATCACCTCGGCGCTGGTGCCGTCGCTCGTCAGGCGGCCTGAGGAGCTGGTGGCCTGCACTGCGTCCGCAGGGTTCCTGGACGGCGCAACGATGGTGGCCGGTCCGCTGCTCGCCGGCGCGCTGCTGGGTGTGGCCGGTGCGGCTTGGGCAGTCGGCACGACGGTCGTCCTGCTGCTCACTGCCGCCCTGCTCGTCGGGCGACTGCCGGCTGCGCTGACGATGAACCTCGAGCCGACGACCAAGGCATCGGACAATGTCTTGCGGGCTGTGTTCGCGACCCCGGAATCGGCCACCATCGCGATTCTGGGTCCGTGCCAGACGTTTGTGCGCGGAGCGCTGAACGTCATCGTGGTGGTCTTCGTCGTGGACACCATGCGACTCGACGACGGCGCCATCGGTGTCCTGTTCGGAGCTATCGGAGTCGGCAGCATGATCGCTCTCCCGGCCGCGCTCGGCATCGTCGGCACCCGGCGCATCTACCGCTCGTTCGGCCTGGGACTGGCACTGTGGGGACTGCCGCTTGCGATCACCGCGGGAGTCCCGCATATCGCCGCGGCGGCGGCGCTGTTCGCCGTCGTCGGCGTGGGCAACGTCCTCATCGATGTCAGCGCGTTCAGCGCGCTACCCCGCACGCTGCCTGATCGCCTGTTCGCCAAGGCGTTCGGGCTGCTCGAGGCGCTGTTTCAGGTCGGGATGGCGCTCGGCGCGATCGGCGCCGGGGTGTTCCTGCACGCGTTCGGCGCCCAGATCGCGCTGCTCGTCGTGGGTCTGCTGCTGCCGGTTCTCGCTCTCGCCGTCGCTCCCCTCCTTCGCCGGTTCGATGCCCGGCTCGAGCACCACGATCTCGAAGTTGAGTTGCTGCGTCACCAGCCGATATTCGAAGATCTGCCGATGCCGGTGCTGGACAACCTGGCGGGCCGCCTTGTTCCGGTCCAGTTTCACGCCGGCGAAGTGATCATGTCGGAGGGTGACTACGGTGACCGTTACCTGCTGATTGTCGATGGCGCTGTGGCTTTCACCCGGCATGGCGCAAGCGTGAACGCCCTCCAGAGCGGATCAGCGTTCGGCGAGATCGCCCTCGTGCGCGACATTCCGCGGACGGCCACTGCTATCGCCACAACGCCTGTCGTGGCCCGAGCACTCGATCGCGAAGCGTTCCTGGCCGTATTGGGATGCGATCCCGGGGCTCACCTCTCCGCCGACGCCGTCGTCGATGATCATCTAGCCAGGACACCGACCACCAACCCGGACGGATCGCCCAACGCCGACGGTTGAGCGCGAAGGAGCACGCCCTGCCACTGCACGATTCGCTGCACCGCGGCCGCCTTCAACGCCTCCAGCTCATCCTCGTCATGCGCCGAACCGAGATGCTCGATGTCGTGTGCTCCTCGCCGCGAGGAGTGCACGATTGCACCGCCGTTGCCCCCGACACGGTCCAAGCCGCGCGCACGTACGCCACCGACGTACACTGCGAACCCTTGCAGCGGCCCATGGCGGCACCGCGGCCGCGGCTAATGTCCCGACCGGTGGAGCGATCGTCCGGGTGCGTATTCCATCCGACAGACACGATCTCCACATGTGAGGGTCGGCACGCTGGGCGAGTGGATCACGGTCCGACGAATGGCCCGGCATTGCCGGAGGTCTTCCCGACGGTCCTGAGCGCCCCGAGCACCGAACCATTGCCCCAACGCCGGCTGCCATCGCCACGAACGCCACCCCGGGGTGTCGCCCGGGCCATCCGCGGTGCGGTCGTGCTAATTCCCTGCACCGCCTTGCTCTGGTATGTGACCCGGCACATCGCGGTGTTGACCCTGGCTGGCCATGCGCTCACCCGGGCCGACCCGGCGTGGTCCATGCTCGCCACCGGCTGCGCAGTCGCCGCCTTTCCGGCCGCGGTCGCGACGCTGCAAATTGCGGCCAACCAGCCATTGCCGTTGTTCCGCACGACACAGGTAGAGCTGGCAGGCACGTTCCTCAATCGCATCACCCCAAACGGCATCGGACGGGCCGTGTTGAGTGGACGCTTCCTGGTCACCCGAGGGCTGCGAGCCGACGCAGCGGTCGCGACCGTCGCCGCGACTGCTGCCGCAGGATTCCTCATACACACCAGTGGAATCGTCATCACAGTGTCCCTCGGCGGCGCCCGCGGATTGCCGCACCCGCCAGCCGTACCGGTGTTGGAGCTGGTGAGTATCGCTGCCGTGGCCACGGTGGTCGCCGGTGGCTGGGTGATCTACCGACGTTCGAACCCCGCCCGCCACATCCGCATCGGGATCGCGTCGGTGATCCGGCAGCTGGTTCTTCTAGCCCGCGACCGTCCGCGGGCGATGGGAGTAATCGCCGGTACAGCAGCCGCGAGCATCGCGACCGTCACAGCCTTCTGGGCCGCGGTGAACGCCATCTTTGCGATCGGGTTCCTGCCCGCCGCGACGATCTACCTCATCGGCACCGCGATCTCCAACATCGCACCTTCGCCTGCCGGAGTTGGTGTCCCTGAAGCCGCCCTGACCGCTGGGCTGACCATGACCGGAATACCCATGCCGCAGGCACTGGCCGGCGTGCTCGTCTTTCGGCTGGTCAGCTTCTGGCTCCCGACACTCCTGGGCGCGGCCGCGTGGCTCCACATCTGCCACTCGAAATGCCTGGCCATGAGCGGACCGGCACACACAAAATCTCAATGGTCGTGATCTTGGAACTGCTGCCGTTCAGCGACAGTATCTCCAAGATCACGACCTAACCGACCGCGCCACCGCAGCGACCGGGACATGCAGCGAGGGCGCACAGTGCCCCTCACCACCTACCGACGTGTTCGGCTCAATCGTCCTTGCGGCCGGGGAGATACTGCTGCGCCTTCTGCTTGATGCCTTGGCGGACGACGCCGGCCCGATCTTCGTCTCCGTGGATGAGCGCGGCCGCCAATGCTTTTGCTTCCTCGAGCGTCGTGTGCGGTGGGATCGGAGGCACGTTCGGGTCGCAGCGCACGTCCAACACCGTCGGCCGGTCGGCCGCGAGGGCGCTCTGCCACGCGTCCGCGACCTGCGACGCTTTTTCGACGTTGATACCGCCGAGGCCAAGGCTGCGCGCGAAAGCGGCGTAGTCCACGTCAGGCAGCGTCTGGGATTCGGCGAACTTAGGTGAGCCTTCCATGGCGCGCATTTCCCAGGTCACCTGGTTGAGGTCGTTGTTGTGCAAGACGGCGACTATGAGCCGGCCGTCCCGCCATTGCGTCCAGTACCTCGTGATGGTGATCAACTCGGCGAGGCCGTTCATTTGCATTGCCCCGTCACCGACGAGCGCGATCGCCGGGCGATCGGGGTGCGCCCATTTGGCGCCGATCACGTACGGGACGCCCGGTCCCATTGTTGCGAGGTTGCCCGACAGCGAGCCCCGCACGTCACCATGGAACCGCAGGTGACGTGCATACCAGTTGGCCGCGCTGCCCGAATCTGCCGCGACAATCGCGTTGTCCGGCAACTGCAGCGACAGCTCGTGGAAGATACGCATCGGATTGATAGGGTCAGCGTCGGTCAGCGCTCGGCGATCAGCGACCCGCCACCATTCCGCGACACTCTCCTCCACCCCCGAGCGCCAGCTGCGATCTTCCTTACGTTGCAGCAGCGGAATTAGCGCCTGCAACGTCGCTTTGGCGTCGCCGACGAGATTTACCTCGTACGGGTAACGCATACCGATCCACTTGGCGCTGCGGTCGATCTGAACGGCCCGCGCCTGTCCGAACTCCGGCAAGAACTGGGTGTACGGAAAGTTCGAGCCGACAGTCAGCAACGTGTCGCAATCCTGCATAAGGTGATAGCTGGCGGTCGTGCCCAGCAGGCCGATCGAGCCGGTTACCCAAGGCAATGTATCCGGCAGCACATCCTTGCCGAGCAATGCCTTGGCGGCACCGGCCCCGAGCAGGTCCGCCACTTCGACTCAGCTCGTCCTTCGCGTCACGTGCGCCCTGGCCAACCAGCAGCGCAACCTTCTCCCCGGCATTGAGGATCTCCGCCGCCTGCCGCACTGCTTGCTCGGATGGTCGCACGGTCGCAGCCGCCGTTCCGATACTCGACGGCACCTGCTTGAACGCATGCTGCGGAGCCTCGTACGACAGGTCGAATACGTCCGAAGGGAAGATCAAGCACGTGGGAGCACTTTCCGCCCGCGCGATGCGAATTGCGCGATCGATCAGGTTCGGTAACTGTTGCGGGACCACGCACATCTGCACGTAGTCGCTGCACACATCCTTGTACAGCGATAGAAGATCGACTTCCTGCTGGTATGACCCACCCATAGCGGTGCGCTCGGTCTGCCCGACGATCGCGACGATCGGAACGTGATCCAACTTGGCGTCGTATAGGCCGTTGAGCAGATGGATGGCGCCCGGCCCGCTCGTTGCGGCACAGACCCCGACCGCTCCACTGAACTTCGCGTACCCGACCGCCTCGAAGGCCGCCATCTCCTCGTGCCGAGCCTGAACAAACTCCGGATCGTTGTCGGCACGCCCCCACGCGGCGAGCAGTCCGTTGATGCCGTCGCCCGGATAGCCGAAAACCTGCGTCACCCCCCACTCACGCAGTCGGTTCAGGAGCACATCCGCAACGGTCTTGTTCACTGGACTCCTCGATGCGACGGGGCAGTCAAAGCGCCAACCCCTCCGTGCAGCTTTCCCATTGCGATCGGTGTCCAAACCGATGCATATCTGTGGCACAAAGCGGGAAGGGTGTGCATAGCGAGTGCTTCGACGACGAAGAGGCGATCAGGAACGACAGCAGCCCACATACGGTCCGTACCCGGATCCCCGCGCGGCTCGACCGGCTGCCGTGGTCGCCGTGGCATTGGATGGTTGTCGTTGGGCTCGGGACGGTGTGGATCCTCGATGGTCTCGAGGTGACGATCGTCGGCAGCATGGCCACCCGGCTCTCGGAGCCCGGCAGCGGCATTGACATCACGACTTCGCAGGTCACCGGCCTCGGCGCGGCGATGTACGTGGCCGGCGCGTGTGGCGGCGCGTTGTTCTTCGGCTGGCTTACCGATCGGTTCGGGCGGAAGAAGCTTTTCATGCTCACGCTCGTCCTCTACCTGTTGGCTACCGGACTTACCGCGCTGTCGTTCACTGCCTGGTGGTTCTTCCTGTTCCGCTTCCTCACCGGCTTCGGTCTAGGCGGCGAATACGCAGCGATCAACTCGGCCATCGATGAGCTGATTCCACGAAAGCACCGGGGCCGCGTCGACATCGCCATCAATGGCAGCTTCTGGCTAGGCGCCGCGTTCGGCGCGTTGTTGTCGATCCCAGCACTGAACGAGAACATCTTCCCGACGGCCGTGGGCTGGCGTCTCACCTTTGCTCTCGGCGTCGTGTTTGGTCTGTGCATCCTGCTGGTTCGTCGTAGCGTGCCGGAAAGTCCACGGTGGCTGTTCATCCACGGTCGCGAGAAGACCGGTGAACGGCTAGTGGACGACATCGAGCAAACCGTCCAGGACGGGACGAACTCGAAGCTTGATGATGTAGACGAAGAGATCACCGTGCGGCAGCGCAAGTCCATCGGCTTCATCACCATCGCCAAGACGGTTTACACGCGGTACCCACGGCGAACCACGCTCGGCCTCTCGCTGTTCATCGGGCAGGCGTTTCTACAACGCCATAACCTTCAGCTTCGCGTCCATTCTGACGACGCTTTTCGGAGTATCAGGGGACAAGACCGGATACTTCTTCGCGATCGTTGCTGTTGCTAACTTCCTCGGCCCGATGGTGCTGGGCACGTTTTTCGACACGCTCGGCCGCAAGCCGATGATCTCTGGAACCTACTTGATCTCGGGCGCGCTGCTCCTCGGTACCGCGTGGTTGTTCGACCAAGGTCACCTGTCGGCACTGACCTTGACCCTCTGTTGGGTCATCGTGCTGTTCTTCGCCTCGGCTGGGGCAAGCTCGGCCTACCTGACCGTGAGCGAGGTCTTCCCATGGAGACCCGCGCGCTGGCGATTGCGTTCTTCTATGCGATCGGCACTGCTGCCGGGGGCATCTCCGGCCCGCTGCTGTTCGCCAACTTGATCAAGACCGGGAAGGTCGCAGACACCGCGCTTGCGTTCGCGATCGGAGCGGGTCTCATGATTGCCGCTGGGCTCGTTGCGTCGGTGTTGGGTGTTAATGCGGAGCAGAAGAGCCTGGAGGACATCGCGACACCGTTGACCGCCGAGGAAGCCGATGAGGAGGCCGGTGCCGAGACGAAGGCATCTGGCCACGAGCCCGGTCGGGGCGGGCCGGCTCCCACCCCGGCTGGGTCGGACCGGCGCGGCTGACGAAGATCCCGTGATGCCGACCATCGCGACGTGTTTGGCTGCATGGTTCGAGGCTGATCCGGGAAGGTCTATTGGCGTGAAGCTGGCAGAACGATCAGAACCTCTGACCGTCGTCATTACCGGCGCGAGCGGCGGGGTCGGCCGGGCGGTGGCCCGCGGCTACGGGGCCCGCGGAGCGTCGGTGGCCCTTCTCGCCCGGGGAGAGGACGGACTGGAGGCAGCAGCAGAGGACGTCCGCGGCGCCGGTGGAAGAGCGCTGGCGATTCCGACGGACATGGCGGACTTCGACCAAGTGAGCACGGCGGCCGACGCTGCGCAGCACGCGTTCGGCCCGATCGACGTTTGGGTTAACGACGCCTTCAGTTCCGTGTTTGCACCGTTCGACGAGATCACGCCCGAGGAGTACCGGCGCACCACGGAGGTCAGCTACCTGGGCTTCGTCTACGGCACGCGGGCCGCGTTAGACCGGATGAAGCCCCGTAACCATGGCACGATCGTGCAAGTCGGTTCCGCGCTCGCGTACCGCGGCATCCCGTTGCAATCGGCTTACTGCGGGGCCAAGCACGCCATCCAGGGATTCACCGAATCGTTACGTTGTGAGCTCCTCCATGACCACAGCCGAGTACGCATCACGATGGTGCAGCTCCCGGCGGTGAACACCCCTCAATTCAACTGGGTGGTCTCGCGACTACCGCGACGCCCGCAGCCGGTGCCACCTATCTATCAGCCCGAGCTGGCCGCACGGTCAATCATCCGGGCCGCCGATCGCCCGCAACGGCGCGAGTATTGGGTCGGCGCGAGCACCGCAGCAACGCTGATTGCCAACGCGATCGCGCCGGGAATCCTCGATCGCTATCTCGCCCGAACCGGCTATCGCTCGCAACAGACGGAGCAGCCGAGCTAACCCCGATCAGCCCACTAACCTGTGGCGACCGGCCGACGAGGTCGTCGACTACGGCGCGCACGGCCGATTCTCCGATGAGGCCCACGACGCCGACCCGCAGGTGTGGGCATCCCAGCATCACGGCTTGCTTGCTTCCGCCGCCACCCTCACTGGGGTGCTGGCCGCGCGGGCCGCATGGCGGCACCATCGCCGATGAGTCCGGTAGGCGACTTCCCGCCCGGCGACTCTGCGGGAATACGCGCTGCTCGCAGACGGTGAGCGCGGCGCTCTATGCGGGCCACACGGGGACCTGGTGTGGATGTGCGCCCACGCGCCGCTGCGGCAGCCGCTCCGTCAATCCGAGGGTGCGTTCCTGCTGTGCGGCTTCGCACTGGCACTCGTTGAAGCGCAGCTGCGGAATCGGGTCGTCGGTATCGACACGTTCCTCCCTCAGCAGGTTCAGATCATCAGCAGTCAGGTAGCGGCGCGCACAGCCGCGGAAGCCTGGCGGGCGGCGACGAGGATCGGGTCCCATACCGGGGAAAACGGTGGGGCGTAGGCGAGGTCCAAAGCCGTCATCTCCTCAACGGTCATGTGGTTCCAGAGCGCGGTCGCGGCGGTGTCGATCCGCTTGGCCGAGCCCTCGCTACCGACGATCTGGGTCCCCAGCAGCTGTCCGGTGTGGCGTTCCGCGGTCATCTTGACCGTCAGGTGCTGTGCTCCCGGGAAGTAGGCCGCCCGAGTGCCGGACTGCACGCTCACCGTCACATAGCCGAACCCGGCCTGCGTGGCCTCGCGTTCGCTAAGCCCGGTCCGGGCGATCTCCAGGTTGCACAACTTGCTCATCGCCGTGCCGACCACGCCGGGGAATGTCGCGTAGGAGCCGGCGATGTTGTGGCCGATCACTCGGCCGTGCTTGTTGGCGTGGGTGCCCAATGGAATGTGCTGGTACCGGCCGGAGACGAGGTTGAGGACCTCGACACAGTCGCCGCCGGCCCACACTCGGTCGTGGCCGAGGACCCGCATCTGTGAGTCGGTGCGCAGGCCGCCGTGATCGCCGAGCGGCAATCCGGCCTGGTTGGCAAGCGTGGTGTTGGGTCGGACTCCGAGACCGAGGACGACCAGGTCGGCGGGTACGGCCCCCTCGCTGGTCACGACCGACCGAACCTGGCCTTCGCCATCGGTGTCAATGCCGGTGACCGTGGCGTCGGTGCGGACGTCGATGCCGACCTTTTCCATCGCTTGGTGCACCAGCTCGCCCATGTCGGAATCCAGCGTGCTCATCGGCTGAGGGGCGCGGTCGACGACGGTCACCGCGATGCGTCGACGGGTCAATGCCTCCGCCATCTCCACGCCGATGTAGCCGCCGCCGATCACGACGGCGTGCCGCGGCCGAAGCCGTTCCAGGCCAACGAGAAGTGCGGCCCCATCGTCGAGAGTTTGTACGCCGAAAACGCCCCCGGCGTCGCCGCCGGGCACGGGCGGGCGGACCGGGACGGCCCCGGTGGCCAAGACCAGGTGGTCGAACCCCTCTTGGTAACGTCGCCCGGAGTCCAGGTCACGAAGCGTCACGTTTCCCGCCTCGACATCGATCGCCTCGACGTTGGTGAGGATGCGTAGGTCGATGCCCTTAGCTCGGTGGTCGTCGGGCGATCGCGCCACCAGACGATCCCCGTCCGCGACGTCCCCGGCTACCCAGTACGGGATGCCACAGGCCGAATAGGAGCTATGGGATCCGCGCTCGAACGCGACAACTTCGAGTTTGTCGCCCCGCAACCGCTTGGCCTGGGAAGCCGCGCTCATCCCGGCAGCATCAGCGCCGACGACAACCATCCGCTCCGCCACACCGATCACCGCCCTCGAAACGCGGCCGCACCTCTCAAACGCATCCGCGCTTAATTCGCTACGAGCAACCCTCGTTCCGCCAGACGGATCACCTCGAGCATCCGAACTGCACCAGCGGCGCCGAGGATCGCCCTGCTCCGCCATGAAGGTCTTCCCTCGCCACCATGCAGTCAAACATCTGGGCGCGACAGTGCCTACGAGGAGCTGTGCGTCGGGGCGCCCCGGCGATCCGACCCGATGGCTGGGGCGCGTTACGCCGCTTCGACGAGTGGGTATATCGCAGGCACGACGCGGACAATTCGGTCGCTGCGCTGACGGGAGTCCTTCGGTTAGGCCTGCGCCCAGCAACCACCATCCGCGGCGATCGACGGTGCGCCGTGACTCGAAACGCGGCCGAAAGGAGAGGTTCATGATCATCCTCGGTGTCGTCCTGCTGATCGTCGGTTTCTTGACCGGGATCCCGATCATTTGGACTCTGGGCATCATCGCGCTCGTCATTGGCGTGATATTGGCCATTGTCGGCGCCAGCGGCCGGGCCGTCGGGGGTCGGGCACACTACTGGTAAGACGTCGAGCGGTGCGCAATTCAACTTCCAGCGCGAGGGTTGATGCCCTCGCGCTGGAGCGAGAACTCCAGGCCCGGGTTGACGGTGAAGTGCGATTCGACGCGGGATCACGGGCCACGTACTCCACCGACGCATCCAACTTCCGCCAGGTCCCCATCGGCGTCGTCGTGCCGCGCACAGTCGACGCGGCCGTCGAAGCGATCGGCGTCTGTCGGGAACGTGACGCACCGGTACTCTCCCGAGGCGGCGGCACGAGCCTAGCCGGGCAATGTACGAATGCCGCAGTGGTCCTCGACTGGTCCAAGTACTGCCATCGTGTCGTCTCGGTCGATCCGCAGGCCCGCACCTGCATCGTCGAGCCCGGGATCGTTTTGGATGCGCTCAATCAGCAGCTGGCAGTGCATGGGCTGCGCTACGGACCAGAGCCAGCGACGCATCCCAACTGCACGCTCGGTGGGATGATCGGCAACAACTCCTGCGGTGCGACAGCGCAACGCACGGGCAAAGTGGTCGATAATATCGCCCGTCTCGAGGTTCTGCTCTACGACGGCACGCGATTCTGGTGTGGCGAGACGACCGACGACGAGTACAAAGCGATAGAACGCCACGGCAACCGGCAAGCGAGCGTCTACCGACAACTGCGGCGCCTGCGCGATCGATATGCGGACGAGATTCGCCACCGCTATCCAGACATCCCACGCCGCGTATCCGGTTATAACCTGGACTCGCTCCTGCCGGAGAAACACTTCGATGTCGCGGGAACCCTGGTCGGAAGTGAGTCAACGCTGGTCACGGTGCTCCATGCGGAGCTGGAGCTGGTTCCCGTGCTACCGGAGCGCGCGCTTGTCGTGCTTGGCTTTCCGGACATCGTGGCCGCAGCAGACGCTGTGCCCGCAGTGCTGCCCCACCAGCCAATCGCACTGGAGGGAGTCGACCACCGGCTCATTCACGACGAACAGATCAAGCGTCTCAACCCGAAGGCTCTGGAGGAACTGCCTGCGGGCAAAGGCTTTCTCATGGTCCAGTTCGGCGGCGACACTCGTGAGGACGTCGACGCGGCCGCACACCGCATGCTCGATGCGTTGCGGGAATCTGAGCACGACCCCAACGTCGCGGTGCTCGACGATCCCACCATCGAGGACGAGCTGTGGCAGGTCCGTGAGGCCGGTCTCGGGGCCACCGCACATGTTCCCGGCCATCGCGACACATTCGAGGGCTGGGAAGATTCGGCGGTTGCTCCGGAGCGGCTCGGCGCCTACCTGCGAGATCTGGAGAAGCTGTACGAAGAGTTCGGGTACGCCGACGAGACTGCACCCAGCCTTTACGGCCACTTCGGTCAGGGTTGCGTGCACACCCGCATCCCGTTCGATCTGTATTCAGCCGACGGCGTCGCCACGTACCGGCGGTTCATGGAACGCGCGGCCGATCTCGTAGCCACTCATGGCGGATCCCTCTCCGGAGAGCATGGCGACGGGCAGTCCCGAGGCGAGCTCCTACCGCGGATGTTCGGCGACGAGATCGTGCAGGCGTGCGGCGAACTCAAGGCGATCTTCGATCCGCTCGACCGGCTGAATCCCGGCAAGATCATCGACCCATACCGCGTCGACGAGAACCTGCGTCTCGGGGGATCGTGGTCACCGCGTGAGACGGGCCCGCTCCACTTCGCCTTTCCAGACGACGGTGGCTCGTTCGCCGACGCGGCCAACCGATGCGTCGGCGTGGGGAAGTGCCGTCAGCACGAGCACCCCAAGGGCGCTGTGATGTGCCCCAGCTACCAGGTGACCAGGGAGGAAGACACTCCACGCGAGGGCGGGCCCGGTTGCTGTTCGAGATGCTGAACGGTCACGGTGACGGTCCGGTGGAAGACGGCTGGCGGTCAACGGCGATCCGCGACGCGCTGGATCTCTGCTTAGCCTGCAAGGGCTGTAAGACGGACTGCCCGGCCAACGTCGACATGGCAACCTACAAAGCAGAATTCCTCGCCCATCACTACGCCGGACGGTTGCGCCCGCGAAGCCACTACGCGCTCGGCTGGCTACCACTGATGGCGACCGCCCTTGGTCGCAGCCGGACTGCAGGCGTCGTCAACGCGATCACCCGCGCGCCGCTGCTGCCGCATGTGCTGACTCGAATGGCCGGGCTCGAGCAACGAGAGATCCCGCTTTTTGCGACGGAATCTCTTCAGCAGTGGGCGGCCGATCGCGGATCGTCTCCACCCGGCACGCACGGACGGGTGCTGCTCTGGCCGGACACCTTTACCAACTATTTCCACCCGCATGTCGGATTGTCGGCGGTGCGGGTCCTCGAAGATGCCGGCTGGCACGTCGATATCCCCGCCGAACCGCTGTGCTGTGGGCTGACCTGGATTTCGACCGGACAGCTCGCGACAGCGAAGCGGGTGCTCCGGCGCACCAGCGCGCGTCTGGCTGAGCACGTGCGCGCTGGCGGACTCGTCGTAGGGCTGGAACCAAGCTGCACAGCCGTTTTCCGCTCTGATGGGCCCGAGCTATTGCCCGACAACCGGGACATCGCGCGGCTGCGTGACCAGACCGTCACGTTGTCCGAGCTACTGCTCGACCACACACCTGGATGGACGCCGATGACCGCTCCAGGCGACGTGCACGCCCTCGCGTAGGTGCACTGCCACCAGCACGCGATTACCGGCTGGGAGAAGGACCAGGATCTGCTGGCCGGTGCCGGCGTGTCAGTCGTGCGGTTACAGTCCGGATGCTGTGGGTTGGCCGGCAACTTCGGATTCGAACGCGGCCACCTGGACGTCAGCAAGGCCTGCGCCGAACAGGTATTACTTCCGGCATTACGCGCGGCCGACCCGAATACGGCAATGCTCGCCGATGGATTCAGCTGCCGAACGCAGATTCACGAGCTGTCCGACCGCGACGGCATTCATCTGGCCGAGTTGCTCGCGGCCGTTCTTGACTCGGACGCCGCGCCTGATTGGACGACCGCGCAGCGCCCGTCAGAGCCGCCGCGGTGGGCGCGCACCACCGCAACGGCCGCACCCGCAGTCGTCGGTCTGTCGTTCGTCAGCTGGTTAGCACGCGCGCTCATGCGGATGGCGAGACGCACCTATCCGCCCGTCTGAACATGCGCTAACCGCCGGGCCGGCATGGGGTGGATTCCGGCCTTTCGTGGGTACACCTACTACGAGTCGTACGCATCCCCTAGCGACGCCCGGAAAGGATGACGGCCGTGGTTTTCGCGCTCGGCGTCACCGCTGCGTTGCTCCTCGGCCTCGGGTGGGTGTTGCAGCAGAAGGTCGCCGCAACGTTCACGAGCTCTGATCTGACGGCCTGGCGGCTGCTACTGGCACTTATCCGAAAACGATGGTGGTGGATAGGTATCGGGTCGATGACGGTCGGGCAAACCCTGAGCGCTTGGGCCCTGCAGCTTGCCCCGGTGACATTGGTCGAACCGCTGCTGCTGAGCTGCCTGCTGTTCGCGTTCTTCTTCGCCGCCGTTATCGCGCGGCGTGCGCCGCGGTGGCAGGAGGTTGTGGGTGCGGTGCTGCTGGCGGGGGCGCTCGCGGCGTTTCTGTCGGTGGGCGATCCACGGGCTGATGCGCACTCGGATCCTGGCTTGACCGCGATCCTCGTCGCCGCCGGGCTCAGTGTCGCTGTAGCGTTCGCTATCGTCGCGCCGGCTAAGACATTGGGCAGACACAACCGGCTCATTCCCGAAGCCGTCCTGTTTGCCACGGCCGCAGGCATCATGTATGGCTTGCAAGACGCCACCACCCGCGGTGCGATCGTGCAGGCTCAGCGGAACAACCTGATCGCGTTGATGTCCACCGCGTGGCCCTATCTGGTCGTGGGCGCGGCAACCGCCGGAGTGCTCCTGTCGCAAACCGCATTCCGGGCCGTCCGCCTTAACCACTCGCTACCACCGACCGCGGCCGCCCAACCGATCGCCGGCATCGTCCTCGGTCTCGCACTTCTCGGCGACCACCTGACCGTCCACGGCGCCGCCCTCGCCGTTGAAGTCGTGAGCCTCGTCGCGATGCTCATCGCAGTGTTTGTCATCGGCCGCTCGCCCCAACTGGCAATGCGGAGTCGCGACGAGTGGCCGCGCAGCACGCGCGCCGAGACGCAAACCGAGCTGGCGACCAACCGCTGAGGAGCCCACCGGATCGGGTAACGCTCTCGTCATCCCGCCGAGCATGGCCGATACGGCAGGCCCAGCGCAGTCACCGCGCCGGAAGCGGGCCTAGTCGGGGTTTGCCGGTTCGAGCTCTGGGTCTTGCGGGACCGACAGGCGATTGAGGTCGCGACGCCAGGCGGAGAACGCGGTCGTCATGGCGAGCAGCCACGCCGTGCCGATGACGAGGGCGCCAACGACATCTGACAAGTAATGCACGCCGAGAGCGATGCGCGAGAATGCAACGAGCGCGACTGCTAGACCAGCCGCGGCGATGACCCACCCGCGGGCCGGCCGGGGAATGACGGGAAGGAAGATCAGGACAAGGATGCCGAATCCGACCGTGGCGGCTTGGGTATGGCCGCTCGGGAACGATCTGCCGGCGGCGACGGCGACCGGGTCCGCCAAGTGCGGCCGCGCGCGATCCACGGCCCACTTGATCAGAGTGTTAAGCAGGGAACTCCCGAGCGCCGTGATCGCGAGGAAGGCTGCGAGCCGGGGACGGCGAGTTAACAGCAACCAGATGAAGACGGGAGTGAGGACGATCCACCAGCCCAGGGGGGAAACGATCGCGCTGATGGTTCGCATACTCGCGGTGAACGCCGGATGCCCGACTGCATAGCTGTGCAGCGACTCGGCGGTGTCGCGATCCACGAGAGTGAGTGGCGCCGACTTGGAGACGATCAGGAATACCAGGCCGGCGAACGGTAACGCAACAAGCAGCACGGCAATAAATGCGAGCACGGCGTGCACGCCGAAGCGCCGGGCGGCCCGTTCTCGTCGCTCAGTGACCGTGTTCTCAGACATGACGAATCCGTGAAGCGCGTTGTGGTAGACGCCGGCGCTCGTCCTCGACAGACTGACGCTCGTGACGCGTGCCCCGGGGGCGGTAATTGACGATTGGTTCCTTGTCGATGCAGAGCGGCGCAACCGTGCGTCCGACATTCGGGACTGGACGACGGGCAATGCGGTCGAACCGCTCGTCGACGGCGCCAGCTACTTCCCGGCGCTGTATGACGCCCTCTGCGCGACGAGGGCCGGAGACCAGATCTATTTTGCCGATTTTCGCGCTGACACCGAAGAACTCCTCAGCGGCCCAGGCACCTCCGTCGGACATATCCTCGCGGAGCTGGCCGAACGGGGTGTCTTGATCTTCGGATTGGTCTGGCGATCTCAGCCGAGCTGGTTGGACCAAAGCGAAGGTAAGAATGCCGAGCTGGTTAGAAAGGTGTCTGACGCCGGCGGCGAGGTCTTGCTGGATGCGCGTACCCGCCGCGGCGGATCTCACCATCAGAAGTTCGTCGTCATCCGACACCCGGGACGTCCGGAGCATGATGTGGCGTTCGTCGGAGGCATCGATCTGGGACTGAGCCGGCACGATGGCGGCCAGCACGAAGGAGATCCGCAGGCGATGGACTTTCCTTCCGGGTATGGTGAACGCCCGCCTTGGCATGACGTGCAGGCCGCGATCCGGGGCCCTGGTATTGCTGATATCGAGTACACCTTCCGGGAGCGATGGGCTGGGAGCAGCGTGCTCGATCTGCCGAGTCCGGTGCGGATGGCGATCGACCGCGCCTACCACGCCGGCAAGCTGGTTGGTCGTGAGCTGCCTGCTCCACTCCCAGAGCCACCCGCTGTCGGTACGCACGCCGTTCAGGTACTTCGCACTTATCCCGCGCGACTGCGTCGCTACCCATTCGCGCCGCTCGGTGAGCGAAGCATCGGGTATGCCTACCGGAAAGTTCTCGTCCGCGCGCGCCGTCTGATCTACATCGAGGATCAGTATCTGTGGGCACCGTTCGTCGCTGATCTCATTGCCGATGCCTTGCGCGCCCAGCCTGATCTGCACGTGATAGCCGTAGTGCCTCGATTCCCGGACAAAGACGGGCCTGCGCGGTGGCCGAGCTTGGTCGGACGAGAGCAAGCGATCAAGGTATGTCGGGCCGCCGCTCGGGACCGCTTCGCCATCTACGACATCGAGAACCACGCCGGCACACCGGTCTATGTGCACGCCAAGGTAGTCGTCGTAGACGACGTATGGGCGATGATCGGTTCGGACAACCTCAACCGGCGCTCGTGGACACATGACAGCGAAATGTCCTGTGCCGTGCTTGATCGGAACGTCGACGATCGTGAGCCGCGGGATCCCGCGGGGATGGGCGATCAGGCACGAGTCTTCGCCCGCGAACTCCGCTTGCGATTGTGGCGCGAGCATCTCGACTTCGACGAGAACGCCGGCCAGGAGATGATCGATCCGCTCAAAGCGTTCGACCTGATGCGCCGAAGCGCCGAGGCGTTGCAAGCGTGGTATGACGGCGGTTGTGTGGGGGATCGACCTCCGGGCCGGCTTCGACCGCACGTACCGGAGCGCCTCCCGCGGCGGCACCGTCCCTGGGCTGTGCCGCTGTACCGGCTGGTCTACGACCCTGACGGCCGTTCGCTGCGCGATCGCGTTCGCCAGCGCCCCTAGCGGGTGCACAGCCGGAGCGCCTTAGGTAACACCGTCACAGTGAGCTCGCTGATTTCGCCGGCGTAGTCGCCATCGAATTCCACAGCTACGGGCTTATCGACACTTACCGTCGCCGTGCGGCCTTGGAACATCATCGTGCGAGGACTGGTTCGCAGGTGCCCGCGAACTATCCGCGTGACGAGCCCGAGAGTGTCTCGCCAGGTACGCGGGGCGAGCACAATGACGTCCAGACGGCCATCTCGCGGGTCGGCGTCAGGGAGCACGTCCATGCCGCCCTGCAACTGGCCCACATTCCCGATCATGACGGCCAATGCTGTGATTCTCACATCAGGACGACCATCCACGCTGATGGCATAGCGCCGCCGCGGCGTCCGCCGTAGCGCCCTCAAGCCACCGCCGAGATACGCCAGCCAGCCGAAGCGAGTCTTGCCGGCGTCGTCGGTCTCGCGCATCATCGTGGCGTCGAAGCCCAGTCCGGCCATCACCGTGAAGCGCCGGCCGTCGGCCTGCAGCACGTCGATGTGGTCGCGGCCTGATCCGGCGGCTCGGTCAAGGGCCTCGCCGAGATCAAGCGGCAAGCCAAGGTTGCGGGCCAGGAGGTTACCCGTGCCTACCGGGAGCAATGCCAGCGCGACTTGCGTCCCGGCCAGTACCTCGACGGCTTGGGCGACCGTACCGTCGCCACCGGCGACGAGAACCACGTCGGCGCCCTCGTCGAGCGCTTGCCGGGTCTGGCCTGCGCCAGGATCCGCGGGCACGGTCTCGAACCAGAGCAGGTCGTCATGCGGCCACCGACGCTTGACCTCGATCCGCAGCTCCTCCAGGTCGTCGACCGTCGTCGGGTTGCAGATCACCGCGAGTCTCATTGTCGCGGCCGACGCAGAACGACGATTGCGGTGATGGTCAACCAGAGCATTGCCAGCAACGCACCCGCGAAGACATCCGTGGGGTAGTGCATTCCCCGGTACAGGCGGGCAAGGCCCACGCAGATCGGAGCGGCAATCGCGACCGTCACGGCCAAGCCTCTCAGCCAGGGCCGTCGGCTAGACGACAGTGCGATCAGTGCCAGTGCCCCGTAGAGCGTGACGGCAGCGGCCGTATGGCCTGACGGAAAGCTCGAAGTCGGCGGCGCATCGTCCAGATGCGGCACCGGCGGCCGCGGCCGGTCGATGACCATCGTCGAGCAAACGAAGATCGTGACTTCCCCCAGCACTGCCACCAGCAGGAATACCGACTCCCGCCAGCGGTGTAGCCGCACCCGCATCCCGACAAAGAAGACCAATCCGATGGCGATCACCGTGTATGTCTCGGCCGCGAAGGTCATCCAATGCGTGACCGTGTCCCATGGAGCCGTGCGATGGTCGGCGAAGAACCGAACCACTGATTCGTCCCACCGTTCGAATGCCGTCCCGCGCAACGGCCTGGTCAGCAGATAGCCGATCCCACAAAGGAGAGCCCAGACCACGACAGCAGACGGAACCAGCCGGACGAGCGCGTATCGGAATCCACCAACGCCTCGGGCGGAAAGTCGCGCGGGATCCGCGCGGAGGGTAACCGTGGGCATGTCAGGTCCGGTGCCACTTGGCCTCGGCAAACCCGTAGGCAGCAAAGACGATCAGGCCGAGCCCAGCGAGGAAGACCAGGACCGGACCACCGGACATGGTCAACAACTCTCTGAACGCCTGATCCAACCCGCCCGCCTTGCTCGGGTTCGCAGTGACCGCTGCGACGATCACGAACACTCCAGCCAGAGCGAATACCACGCCGCGAGCGGCCGTCCCGGCGACCCCGAGCCATTCCACAACTCGACGCTGAGTCGGACTCATCCGGCCTAGCTCCAAGTACTTCTCGAACTTGCGGGTGAGGCCTTGCATCACCAACACGACGCCGCAGACCACGATGACCACGCCGACCAGGCCGACGACCCATCGTCCGCCCGTGTGCTGCATGGCCTTCGCCGTCCACAACTCCTGGCGCTGCGCCTGGCTGCCGGCGTTCGCGCCGATGGCCACCCGTACTGCCGTAATCGCGAAGAACAAATAGATCAGTCCGCGCGCGAACGACTGCAACCGTGGACCAACCTTGCGACCCTCACCTACCACACCGAACGCGGCCTCACTGAACCGCCACAACGCATATCCGAACAGTCCAATGGCGATCAGCCACACCAGCACCACGCCTCCGGTGTGTTTCGTCAGAACCTGCAACGCCCCCTGCTGGTCGGGTTCGTTCGCGTAGTTACCGAGTGCCAGCGCGACCGCGAGGGCGCCGATGAGCAAGTAGACAGCTGCGCGGGCCGTCAATCCTGCCCTGGCCAGCCGCGCCATTGGTTGACTTCGTGCGGCTGATCGCACTGACGTCGACATTGACGCGGTCATTTCGCGACCCCTCTTCGCTCCTGGAAACCCGACTCATCACCGGATGACTTACCCGATCTCGATGAGTGTCAAACCGGTTCGACCACGTGCCCGGAACTACGGTCAAGGACCGCGCCCCCGCGAACGGACCGATGATTCAGCCTCCGCCAATAGGAGCTCGGCGCCGGCACGTTGAACAGGCCACCGCTATTGGCGAAGGCTTGCGGGAGACTCCGGTATTTCGCCTATTGATGAGCTCGCTCGTCCGCCTCGGCGGCGGCTGCCTTTGCGCGGGCCTTCTCGGCCTCGGCCTCCTTAGCCGCGACCTCGCGCTCTGCGGCTGCCTTGTCCTGCTGGGCAAGCCCTTCGGATTTGAGGGATTCGTTCCCAGTCACGGCGCCGACGGCTTCCTTGGCCTTGCCCTTGACGTCTTCCGCAACACCCTTGACTGCGGCCTCGGGGCCAGTTTCGTCCGTCACGGCTGCCCTCCAATCGTGATCCGACATAACTCAAACACAGCTTGCCCGGTATCTGCCGCGGATAAACCAGGTCGGCTATGACGAGTGGGTCGCCCTAGCGATGCCCTCGATGTCGCCGGACCGTCGATCAGCCGTCGGGTTACGGCACCGGGGCGACGTGCAACAGCGATTCCGACACGTCGAGGCAGCGCCGGTTCGGCCATTGCCGGCGCTGACGGCTGGGCCGTCGGGTCGGACACGCTACTGGTGAGCCGTCGAACCTGCACAATCCAGCGTGATCCCATTGCCTGGTCTGCGAGTGCTTTGCCGGCTGGACTGCTCCGGAGCGCACGGATTGGCGAGTCGCCGAGAAAGTGGCTGCGGCTGCCGACCGATGCCCAAGCCGCGCGATGTTCAAGCGCATCGGGAGGATTACCCGTTAAATCCGATACAGGCTTACACGTGAATGATCATCCATCGGCCTGATCCTTAATCGCTGCTAGTGCGGGTTGATTCCAACGGCTTGAGCAGCGCATGGGCAAGGTCGCCCGGGCTCGCTGTTACGGCCTCGAAGGACACGGGTATCACCCTTGTATCAAGACGTGTTCTCCGGAGAAGCGGCGATTTTCATGACTACTGCGGCTGACCACCGTGTTGCGCGATCGGATCTACGTCAGCAGAGCGTGTCCGTCAAACGTTGGCCCCATATCCTCCGGCGTTCCGGAAAGCAATTCAAACGGCATGATCTTGGTGATCGCGCAGCGGCACTGACGTACTTTGGCGTCCTAGCAATTTTCCCCGGCATGCTCGTGCTGGTCTCGATCTTCGGACTTTTGGGACATTCGACGACGCAGGGCTTCCTCGATAATCTTCAGGAAATCGCTCCTAGGGGTGTGAACAGCTTCCTGAGATCGGTCATCTCGCAGGTCCAAGGCCGCGCGACCACGGCGAGTATCGCAGCAATTGTAGGTATCGTCATCGCGCTCTGGTCCGCATCTGGCTATGTGGCCGCCTTCATGAGGGCTTCGAATGCGATCTACAACGTCACCGAGGGACGACCGATTACCCGAACTGCCCCAGTTCGCGTCGGCGTGACTGTCGCAATGACGGTCATGCTCGTCCTCAGTGTTCTGATCATCGTGGTTACCGGACCGGTCGCCCGCCAGGTCGGCGACGCGCTCGGGATCGGCGATGCCGCGGTGCTTGCTTGGGGCATCGCTAAGTGGCCAGTGCTGCTCGTCGTCGTCTGGCTCATGTTCTCCCTGCTGTACTGGGCGTGTCCGAATGTCAAGCAGACCGGCCGCCGGTGGATTACCCCCGGTGCTGCCATCGCGATCGGACTGTGGCTTGTCTGCTCAGGCCTATTCGCGCTGTACGTTTCCTTCTCCGGCTCGTACAACAAGACCTACGGATCGCTAGCTACCGTAATTATCTTCCTAGTGTGGCTGTGGATTTCAAATATTGCGCTTTTGATGGGGCTAGAGTTCGACGCCGAGCGCAGGCGGGAGCAGCTGATGCAAGCGGGACTGGCGCCTGATCTCGAGCCGTTCGTCGAGGTGCGTGACACCCGCAAGATGGATGAGCCTGAGCGACGACGGATCGACGCGGCTGCCGCCAACGTCGAGCAGAGGCGAACCGGCCCAGGCTAACAAGACTCGACTCCCGATTGCCCACGCGCAGCCCTCGCGGCTGGGCCATCAGGTGTTAGATCGCGATATCTGGCCAGACATCGGATCTCAACTCGATGTGGCTATCTAGGTTGGCCGGGCGTAGACGACGACGTTGTCCACATAGCTTCTGCCGTCTGTGTCGAAGGCGCCGCCACAGGTGATGAGCACCAGCCGCGGCTCGCGGCTCGCCGCGAATATGTCGGCCGGAAGGCCAGCCGCTTTAACGTAGACGGATTGCGCGTAGATCCGGTAGCTGACCTTACGGCCCAGCATGGTGGTCACGACCACGCGGTCTCCGAGATGCAACTTGCCGATGCCCATCCGGTAGAGAGCACCAGGCCCACCGCTGGCGGTGTCGACGTGTCCGTCCATGATCACCGAGCCGGTGTCAGACCCGGCCTCGGCCGAGGAGATCCACCAGCCAACGTGAGCGGGGTCGTCCGGAACCTGAAGATTGCCCTGGGACACGCCGACCGCCATCACTGGCGCCGTCACGTCGACGGATGGCAGCGCTAGCATGACTGGCCGGTCCGCTGTCCCGCTGGGGGCCGATGCCTGCCGATTCGCACCACCCTGCGCCGGGCGCTCGGTCGGGTCGCCGAAGGCGTGGGGCACTTCGCGGGCACCGGTCTGGCTGATCAAGCAGCCGGCCGCGGCGACACTGGCCAATGCCATTCCAGCGACGGAGCTCGCCGCCGCCAGCGGCACTGGCACTCGGCGGCGCAACCCGACCTCGTTGTCACGACTGCGCAGCGCAAAAAGTGCACCGGCCGCCGCGGCTGCGACACCAACGACCAGCGCGATCTCCCATCCTGCTGTACTACCTCCATGGCGGCCCGCTAGGCCACCCGTACCGGCCGGCACAGCAGACGGGCTACCGCCCGGTACCGCCGTCGGAGTGCCGCCCCCGCCAGTCTCGCCACCGGTACCGTTCAGCGCGCTCAGATTGGCCTGTGCCTCCTGCAGATGCGATTGCTCGACAGACAGGTACGTCCTCGCGTAGGACATGACGTCCGGATTAGTGCCGTGGCTGATCTCCTGCTGGGTATCGGCAATGGACTGCTGGTGTCCCGTGACTTGATTTTGTGCGTAGGCCAGGTCGAACGACGAACTTGCGACCGACTTCAACTGATCAGCCTGAGCCTGTTGCGAGGAACTCGGCGACGTAGGCAGCGTGACGCCGAACTGGTTTGCCAACGACGTGAACTTCGCCTCCGCCGCGTTGTGGTCGCTGTTCGTCGTCGAGGCGAGTTCGGTCGTCGCCGCACTCTGTCCCCGATCCTGCGCGATCTGACCAAAGGACTGTTCAGCCAGGTTGTATTCCTGCCCGCTCTCCAAGAAGGACGTGTCTTGCGTTGAGGTAGTTGGCTGAGCTGGCGTGCTCGTGCTTGGACTCTGACCCGCGCCATGTAACGCGGCAATCGCAAGAGCGCCCGCCAGAATCACGAAGGCGAGAGCTGCTATCACCCTCATGACTCACCTCACCGACCATGCGCATCCAGCGAACGGCAGCAAGCTCTAGTCGAGACATATTCAGGTATACCCATGTCCAGTCGTGGCCGAACGCTGGTACGCCGAATCTGCCCACCGAGCTACCGACAACATTTTGCTGCTCCATGACGATCAAGCACAATGGCCGTGCCACTCAAACCACGCATCTTGCTCGGATTCGTGCGCGCAGCACACACTGATCCGTCCGCAACAACCTGCCAATTGGGGGCTGCTGCGCTATACGCGACCTAGCTAGCTCGGGTGCAACGATCTTCCAGGAGTGGCTGGTCGCTACCCGGTCGTTAGCGTTATCGCGTCGAGCACGACATCACGCATATGGCCCCACCGGGCATAGGAGGTTCGTTGTTCGTCCGCACCGGTGCCTCGGTCCTGGATGTCTCGTAACGCGGTATCGACGACGCCGGTGTCGCCGCTCATCTGTAGCGCTACCGCAACGTGATCAAGGAGCTTGTCGACCTGATTCCAGGCGCCGGCAAGTTGCGCCTCGACCGGGTCGACGAGGTCGCCCGACATGCCTGACCGCGCTGCCCGCCACATCGCGGCTCGCAGCAGGTCGATTCGCACAGCAGTCGCGCTGCGGCCGTCGCGGGCATCTTGGACCGCCGTCTCCACAAGCGCCCGGCACAACGCGGCGATCATCACTGCGCTGCTCAGCCGAGGGGTGACGTCAGCCGCTCTGATCTCCACGGTTGGATAACGCGCGGACAGCCGCGCGTCGAAGTAGATCATCCCCTCATCGAGTGCTGCGCCGGAATTGACGAGCTGGGCGACCGCGGCGTCGTAGCCGGCCTCGTCACCGAATTCGTCGGTTGGTCCAGCCGTGGGCCAAAGTCCCAACGCCACGTGCCGGTAGCTGGCGTAGCTCGTGTCTTCGCCTTGCCAGTATGGTGAGTTAGCCGATAAGGCGAGCAGTGTCGGCAACCACAGCCGAATGCGATCCAGCACGGCCACCCCCTCGGCGCGGGTGGCAATAGATACGTGCACGTGCATGCCGCAGGTCAGGTGGTTGCGAGCGATGATGCCGAAGGCGTCTGTCATCTGCCGGTAGCGCTCATCCGGTGACGTCGTCGACGCCACTCGCAGTGGACATGTCCCCACTGCCGCAAGCTCTCGGCCCAGCGTCCGCGCGGACGCGGACAGAGCCGTACGCAAGCCCTCGAGGTCCGATTCCAACTCGACCAGATCCGTGCGCGGCGCGGATCCGGTCTCGACCTGCTCGCGCTTGAACTCTTGCGCGACGCCGCGGCCATCACCGCTGAACTCCGGCAGTCGCCGAGAAGCTTCGGCGACGACGGCTTCACCGTCGGGCATCGCTCGAAGGCGCGTCGAATCGATGAGGAGAAACTCCTCCTCCACGCCGACTTCGCGTCGAGTATCGCTGGTCACGATCACAGTGTGCCCGGCCAGCACCTGGGCCGTCCCCGCTGACCGCCTCCGAAACGATGGCCCAATCGCGCGGACGTCGCCGCCGACGCTGCCCTCCGAGCTCTCACTGAGCTGGTCGGAAGCCCAACCGGCTGAGCCCAACCCGGTCCCGCCGCATAGGCAGCCACTTCATCGACCAGCAACGCGTCCCGTCGGCTCGAAGGACGCGTCGACCGCCGCGAGCCCCGTCGTCTGTCGAGGTTGGGCATGGGTCTTGGCGCGGCGTTCGGTAATGACCGATCGAGCTGTGGGTGGTGGGGCGGTGCTGTCCCGAACGATTAGTTCGGTGGGGAGCAAGAGGTGCCGACCGCGGCGCGCCGGTCGAGCGCCGGCTTGGGCAATCGCACTGATCAGCGCGGAGGCCGCGGCTCGACCTTTGCCTTGAGCGTCTTGACGCACTGTGGTTAGCGCAGGTTGCATGCGGCGGGCGATGGGATTGTCGTCGAATCCGATCACCGAAACGTCCTCGGGTACGCGTAGGCCCGCGTCGCGAAGCGCGCAGATGACTCCGCCCGCGATGGCGTCAGAGAAGCAAAGGATCCCCGTAGGCCGACGGCCGGAGTCGAAAATTGCACGCATAGCGTCGTAGCCGTTGTCTTGGGGATCGGCGTGTGGCTGCCGCACGACGATCGGCTCGATCTCCGCCTCGCCGAGTGCCTCGAGCCAGCCCAGCATTCGTTGCCGCTCCGCGTGCGCGACGACGGTATCGAGAGGATTGGTGACGATCCCGAACTCTCCTCCGTAACCAGCGGTCACGATTGCCACCAGGCGGTGCCCCAGGTCGACCAGATACTGCGCTGCGGCGTGGGCCCCCGGCCGATCGTCGACGTTGATGCTGGGAATTCCTGGTGCCGGCGCCTGATCGACGAATACCAGCGGGAGCCGGCGACGCATCAACCAACCGACGGCCGAGGAGTCCGGATCGCAGGAGTAGACCAGCGCACCATCGATCGCGACATCCCGCGCCTGCACTACGCCCTCACGCGGCGCAGCCGATAGCAGTGTGAGAGCTAGTCCGCTCGACCCAAGCTCGTCGGCGATGCCTGCCATGAACTGCATCGCGACTTCGTCTGTCAACGCGTACGGGAGAGTGTCGGACAGCAGTAAGCCGACCGCGCCGGCCGTCCCACTGGCCAGGGCGCGCGCTGCCGGGTCCGGTCCGACGTAGCCCAGGTCGTCGGCCACCGCGAGGATTTGATCACGAAGCCGAGCCGATAGCTGGTCGGGACGGGAAAACGCGTTGGACACGGTCATGCGGCTCACGCCGACGCGGTCGGCGATCGTCTGCAGCGTGACTCGGCCCATTACGTACTCCGCTTCCCGTCCCATGCACCAGCTTAGGAGCCCGGTGGCTCCGTTGCCGACCGTAGAGCCAGTTCTCAGGGCGCTACGGCGTTCGCCAGATTGTGCAGCGCAACCGCGACCGCACTCCGGGCGTGCTTGGTCGCCGGGACCTGCTCCGGCCGCGTCGCCTCGGCTACGACCGGGGCGTTGGGCAACGCACTCTTCGCGAGGTCTGCCGGCAGCTGAGACATGATCAGAGCTAGTGATTGGGTGTCCATGACGACTCCTTCTCCAGTTGTTCCTTTACCGATACAGTAGGTCGATCTTCTGTATCGGTCAAGAAACGTGAGCGGAGTCACGTCGGGCGACGTACCAAAGGAGATGCGCGCTGGCCGGGCTGTGATTCGGTGCGGTCGGCCATGATGCAGCCTTCCCACCAGCGCCCGGCCACCGCGCCCACAGCGCCCGCCCCCCGGCGGACGATGTCAGCGGAACGGCATATGCGGTGTTAGTGGAATCGACCTGGGAATTGCCGCATGATTCCGGATCTCAGCAAGTCGGCCATGACGAGAATATGCAGATGCACGGCTTCGTAGTCGGCGACGCTGGCGGTGAAGTTGCCGCCCAGTTCATCGCTCGCCTCGGTGAGAGTCTCGTCGAGATGTTCCTTCATGGCCGCCCGCATCGTGTCGCGGGGCCAGAACCGGGGGTTTGCTGCGGCCAGGAAGTCGGCGATGTCGTTGGCGTTGGCGTACCAGCGCGCCTTCGCATCAACGAATGCAGCCGCATCACCGGACTTCGCTGCTTGGAGAATTTCGACGGCAATTGTGATGTGATCGTGCAGCAGCGCGGACAACTTGTCACCAGCAGCTGTTCCATAGAACGGCACGATTTCGTTACCGATGTCAGTCTGGTTTTGCAACAGGCGCGCGGCAGTGGCACTAAAGCCGTTGGATCCGTCGGCGAAGGTGACGATAGCAAGGCGCGTCCACGTGATGTGGTCCTCCCAGAGCTTTCGCATCTGGTCGTGGAACGACAGCTGGGCGGAGGTGCGTAGCGGCAGGAACTGGCTGTTGCCATGCTCGTGGTCTGTCGGCGACGCATGCGCCGACTCGGATGACGTGGTGACAGTCAGCAAAGCGGCTGCGATTGCCGCGAGAAGCAGGACGGCGAGCGGGACTGACCGGCGCCGGCGGACAAGCGTGGGGGTTGTCATGCGGTCTCCTTTTGTCGTATCAAGACGACTGCGGCTAAGGCGCCGACGAGTTCCGCGCCGGTAGTGAGCACACCGAGCGGGTCAAGTCCTTCACGGTCAGTGATGAGCAGCGGTAGGCCTGTGGTTCGCGACAGCAGATAACTGACCGCGATCACGCACAGCACGGCGCCGGCGGCCACCGGTGCCCAGGCGTCATGCCTCGGCTGCCGCACGGCCAGTGCTGCCACTGCGAGAGCGAGCGAGGCAGCAGCGAAGGCCGCTCCGAGCAGCAGGCCAGCCTCCTCCACATGTGGTCGAACCAGTGCGGCGTGGATTCCTGCGCTTGCAGCGCACACCATCGTGACGGCGTACCGGAGGATCGTCGTTCGCCGTCCAGATCGCGCGGCGACAATCGGCGGGGCTGACAGACGTAAGAGGGCCATGACCTCTTAGTGGCACCGCGCCGGCGGTCTCTTACCTAGACGAGGTCACGAACCGGGTGATCGAGGCGCAGGCGAAGCGGTTAGGAGTCTGTCTGATCAACGATGACCAACGCGAGAAGACTGTCGTAATCATCGCGGCAGGCCGAACACCCCCGCAGGTGCGCGCGCATCCTCGGCACCCTGGCGTCGGCGGCCGCTGCGGTACCGGCGAGCTGCAGCTCCACGTAGGCGTCGAGAAAGTCGAAACACTCCTCGCAGCTGAGTTCCTGATCAGTTGGGCCGACAAGGCGCTCGATAAGGCCGGCCGGCTCGTCCGGCGTGTCCTGGATCATGATCTCTCACCTTCGATGCCCAGCCCTCGCGCGGTGAGCCCCACCCGCAGCTTGCGCCGCGCATCGTGCAACGTCTTGTAGACCGCGCCGCGGGTCGTGTTCAGCCGCTCGGCAACCACGTCGATCGGCACGTCGTTGAGCGCGACCGCGACGAAGACCTCACGCTGCCGAGCGGTCAACCGCTGCTTGACCTCCTCGCGCAACGCGATCAGCAGCAGCTGCGCTTCCGCATATGCGTCCGGAAGAGGCGCATCATCGGCGTCACCACCCGATAGCAACGCCGCAGTCAACGGGATCTCTCGTCCGCGCCACGCATGCCGGCGGACCTTCACGCCAGCCTCGACCAACGCGAACTTGCACGCCCACGTAGTAAAGCGACTTTCCCCACGGAAGTCGGCAAGCCTCCGCAGGATTGACATCATCGCGTCGTCCGCGCTCTGACACGCGAGATCGTCCAAGTCCGCACCATGAAGGTTCGGAAGCGCAGCACCGCGGCGATTGACCTCAAATCGCGCGGCACGAAGTAACAAGGCGTGCAGCGCCGCAATCGCGACGTCGCGGTCCGAGCCCGGACGACTCAGCCGATATACCCAGTCGTCGGACAGCGCCCCTGGATCGCCTGTAACAGCATCGCCGGCAGCGCCGCGGGAGGACCTTCTCGTCACCCTCCAAGCCAAGCCCTCCGCGGCCGTGAGAGCAAGCAGCTCCGTCGAGGCAGCCGCGCCAGTCGGGGCCTCGCGCCAAACGACAACGTCTCTCGCAAGCGTCATGACACTGATTAGTGCCACGGAGTGCTATCCGCCATACCACTGCGGACCGTCACCGCGTCGTCGAGCTATTGGACCGGGGATTCCGGCGGGGGCAGCTGGACGGTTGCCGCGTCTTCGACGGACTGGACGCCGGTCACGGTCTTCAATAGTTGTCGGCGATCGTCCGGGACGGATCCGGAGATGACCCCGATCTCGTTGAGAACCTGATCGACCTGCATACCGCTGCTGCGAAGATGCGCGGCAACCTCCTCGATCCTGTCGAGGTGGCCATCGTCCACGGTGACCGTGACACCGGACATGACTGGATTTTACGCCGATGCGTTGCCGCTACTGGGGGGCTTGGACAAGTCCGGAGCCGACGTCAACTGAAGCCAGCTGAAGCCGTTGCGCCCGCTGGGTGAGCGTCGCCCACAGGTCGCGGGCCTTCCGGGCGCGAGCCTGGCACCACAGCGCGGCGATGCCTGACACGTGCGGCGTGGCCATGCTGGTACCGGAAATACTGCGGTACATCTGGTTGCTCTGCTCCGGCCTGGGTTGATTCCAGGAGGAGAACACGCCTACTCCGGGGCCGGCGGTGTCCACACTCCCACCGCGGACACCGGTGAGGCTGCGCGCCGAAAAGAACGCGATATTCAGCTGGTTGTCCAAGGCGGCAACAGCGATGATCGAGGGACTGTTCGCCGGGATGCCGACGAACCCGAAACGCTGCTGGGGCGGTAGGGAAGGCTGGTCGCGGTGCGCGTTGTTACCGGCAGCTGCCACGATCAGGCACCCCCGGTTCAGGGCGCGGCGGCCGACCTGCTGATAGGCCTGGGACACCTGCGGGACGTCTGCACCGAGCGACATCGAGATTACCTCGGTGCGATTGGCCACCGCCCAGTTGATGCCCGCCAGAATGCCGGTGTCCGCGCCCGATCCCTGGTCGCTGAGCACTTTCCCGACGAAGATGTCGGCCTCGTAGGCGCAGCCGTAGCGGCGCACACCGGAGGCCGGCGCCTTGGGGCCACACGCCGTCCCGATGCAGTGGGTGCCGTGCCCGTGCCCGTCATCCGCTGTAGCCACGCCGGGCACGAAAGACTGGGCCGTGATGTTGCGACCGGCGAAGTCCGGATGGTCAAAGGTGAAGCCGGTGTCCAGTACGGCCACCTTTACGCCCTTGCCGGTGAACGGTGATGACGAAACACCGCTCGTCTGCAAGCCCCAGGTGAACTGCGGGGTGTCCTGAAACACTTGGGCCACCTCAGCCGCCGCGACATCAGTGCGCATGCTTGCCAACAGTCGACCGCTCAGGTCGGTGACGCCGTCCTGATACCCCCTTACGTACTCGCTGCCCGGCAGTTGCAGGACGTGATGCACATACTCTGGCTCGACCGACACGATGGACCCCGGCGCAGCGGCGCGCATCGCGGTCACCTGGGATGGCTCGGCCGAGACAACCGCGACACCAAGCTCCGCCAAGACAACAGCGTCACCGGCCTGGGCTTGTCCAACATCCAACGCCTGCTCGGCGAAGTCCCGGGAGCTGGCCACATGAGACATGCCACCACTGCGCAGCGTGGCCTCTGGGTCAGCCTCGTCGTCGTCGGCAAACGTGACCACCCACCGACCGGTCGTCTCCGCAATTCCGTCCGGCGACGTGACGGCGGTCGTGGGCTCTTGATCGTCCGGCAACATCACAACCCCCTTAGTCCGGTTACAGCACACCGCGAGCCTGCGCGATAGCTATCTTCAATTCGATTGCCCGCTCCAAGCGGTTGGATCACGAGACCACACCGTCGGCCGAACGAGAAGGCCATCGAGTGATCCCGCAGCAAATCCATATCTTCGACTCCAGCCGCAAGGCCCGCCTCGAAATTCGACTTGCCCGTATCAACCTCGCACAACGGCGCTCCTGTTTGGAAACGCGCGGCCGCCGTTTCCAGAAGTCCGTGAGACGTCACCGCGCTCAAACCGTGACGACGTAACCGTCGCCGCCCTGATCGAGGGGATAGTCATGTTCGATGCCTGCACGACGAGCCGGAACTTCAACCGGCTTCCGATCGCGGCCCAGCGCTCGGCCGATGCGGCGCTGGAGGAACGCGAGCAACGTCTTCGCGCCACAACCGAGGATCGCCGCCGAAACGCCGCGGATATCGCGGCCAGCGCCAGCGACCGGCTGCGTCGCCTGCTAGGACCGGACAACTACGCGGATCTCAGGGAGCTGATGGATCGCGAGCGGCTGGCAGTTCGCGACCTGCTTCAGCCACCCGGAGGTCTGGCCTCGTCATTTGACGACGTGAATGAAGCCAGGCGACAACAGGCGGACGCCTTTCTACGTAGCCGAAAAGTCAACCGCGAGCAACTGGCAGAGATCAGAACGGACTATCACGTGGAGATAGCGGACGTTCTCGCGGCCAGCGATAAGAACGTCACCACGGGCTTTCATCTAGCGAGCAACTTGGACAAGTGGCTTAGCCTGTCTCCATTGCACGATCGCGCCTTGCCGTGGGGAGTGGTTGGACCGGACGGAGGAAACGACCCGCACGCGTTTGAGGTCTTTCGGCCGCCCTTTTTCGGGTTCAACTTCGGGTTTGTCCCGGTGCACAATGACAACTTCACTGTCGACCGAATTCACACACTGAACCCCTCGCTGGGAGACGTCGGAATCGCCGTCACGATGGATGATGGCGACGCCGGTGACTTCGACTACGCGTCGGGTGACGGCTTCAGTGAGATCGCTTTCGGGTTCGTGCCACCGGTCTCCGGGCTGGTCGAGGTGCTTATCGACGCCCAGTGCGTCGAGGGCACTCACCGCCTGACCACGACCGATGAATGGGGATGGTCGGATTCCGGCACTGGCCAGCGAAACTCGCTGGTGCTCGACGTGCTCCATCCGAACGTATCCGAGCCGTCCTACGCCGAGATGTCAGTCTTCGAGCTGCAAACCGACGACGACACCAGCACCGTTCGGGAGAACCTCACCCGCGGCGCGCACTACTTCGCGCAACTGTTCAGCGCCGGACCAGTTCCCGCTGGCGAGTCCGTCGTCGTATGCGCCGGGACACGATCATTCGATCTGAGTGGCACAAACGACGTGTCCATCCACAGCGCGTCCGACTTCCGGTGGTTCATCAGCTCGGTGGAGGTCCGGATCGCGCCCTAGCGGCGATCTCGCCGACCCGGCATCACTTACCCGGTGCGGGTGTAAGGCCGGCCGCCGGGCTGGCGGGTCGGGGCCAGACCGCGCGTGTCACCGTTCGCTCGATTCGGGAATGTCCTTCTCGCGATTGGCCACCCGGGATTCGGGCTCGAGCCGGCTTTCAGTGGCAACCCGGCCGGGCGCAAACTCTGGCCCGGCCGGCTCGGCCACCCGGCCGCGCTCGTAGGAACCGGCATCGGCCACGCGTTCGCGCTCGTAGGTGACCGGCTCGACGGGTTCCGCCGGCGGCACGGTCCCGCGAGTGCTGATCGGCGCGGGTTCGACGCGCTCCTCATTCGCGGCAAACCCAGCCGCGCGACGCTCGGCGGCTCGAACATCGCGAACGCTGTGCGTCGACATCCGGCCCAGCGCGAACGACGCGACGAACAGAATCGCCGCGCCGATCGCGTAGAAGAAGAACAGCGATTCCAGTGTGCGGACACGGAGGTCAGAAGCAGGATCGGGTTGTCCGAGGTCAACGCTCAGGTAACCCGCGAGGGGCGGACCCAGGATCAACCACGCTCCACCGGCTACGCCCAGCCACGCACCGAAGATGGCCATCATGCGACTAGTGCTGAACAGCAGTATGAGGCCACCGACGGCGGCTGCGACTCCAGGAGCTACCTCCAGGTAGCCGCGCTCGGCCGTCCACATCCACGCCAGGTTCGGTGCCGGGGTGTAGGCGAAGTCGAAGTACGGTCCAATGAATGGCACCAGTGCCGCCCATGCGCCGAGCACGACGAGCAGGACGCCACTCAGCGCCCCCCGTGTGCGCGCAATGCGGCGCCGGCTGCCTGCGGCCATAGTCGATTGCGTCATTCCTTGCCTCCATATTCGTTCGTCGGCCATCCGTCTGCGGCGGGCAACATCAGCGCCGCCCAAGCTGTAGATGATCGCCGTCCAACATCCAGCCAGGTGTTCCCGCACATGGCATAAGGTGACAAAGGCCCGGGTAGGACATCGCTCCTCCGGTGACAAACCAGTCAGGGCTTGCATGCCGGGAGGCGGAGAATCCGCGGCAACGCGGCCCTCACCACGGTGTACCCAGCCTGGCCGCCTCTCTATCGCCGGATTGGTCTTGTCCCGGGGTGTTGCACCAGGTTGGCCGGGGGTTGTACGGGCGCGATGGGTGGCCGCGCGCTCGCAGGATGGTGTCTGTCAGCAGATACACCCCGAGCCAAGGAGACACCGTCCAGGCCATCGAAGACCGCCACCCCGCAAGTCCAAGATCATCGCCGCGTGGACAAGCATCCGCTGTAGGTCGCGACGAAACCCGTGCTGTGGTCGATTACGCCAGGGAGCGGATGAGCCTGGCCGTCCGGCCGACGAGCACGCCTGCCGATGATGACGCCCGCGGTGGGGTGACGAGTTTGGGTGCCGGTGCGGTCTGGGTAGTGATCTGGGTAAGGAGGGCGAGCATGTTTCGCGCACTGCTCAAGAAGCTGCTGTCGATCGCGGCGCTGACCTGGGCCGTGGCCGCAGCCACATCGGCGCTCGCCTCGTCGATCACAGTCCATCCGATCACGCGCGCGGTTCTGGCCGTATGACCACAACGCTGGACGTAATCCGGGAGACCTACGAAGATCCCGCGCGCTGTGCCGAGGTCGCCGGCCTGCACTATGTCGAGGCCGGGCACGACGGAATTCACCGGCGGCGGCACGGCCGCGGCTTCGCCTACCGTGATTGCCGCGGCCGACCGGTTCCGGCCGATGTCGTCGCGCGCATCCACACCCTGGCCATCCCGCCGGCCTGGAGCCACGTGTGGATCTGCGCCGACGACACCGGGCACCTGCTGGCGACCGGCGAGGACGACCGCGGCCGCACGCAGTACCTCTACCACCCGCGCTGGCGCGAGACCCGCGACGTACTCAACTCCTATCGGTTGTTGGTGCTGGGCGAGCAGCTGCCGGCAATCCGCGAGTATGTCGCCGCGCAGCTTCGTCGGCGCACCCTTGATCGTGAGCGGGTGACCGCGGCCATGTTGCGCATCGTCGACTCGACGGCCGTACGTATCGGTACGGAGGAATACGCCGAGGACAACGACAGCTTCGGACTGAGCACGCTCACCAAGCGGCACGCGCGCCTCGTTGGCGGCGGCATCGAGCTGGCCTTCCCGGCCAAGTCAAAACGCCGGATTCGCACCGTCATCACGGACCGGCCGGTGGTGCGGGTGATGCGCGAGCTGGTCCAGCGCGGGGGCCGGCATCTGTTCGCGGTGAACGGCGAGCCGGTCACTGCCGCCGACGTCAACACCCGGCTGGGCGAACTCACCGGCGAGCACATCACTGCCAAGGACTTCCGAACCTGGCGGGGCACGCTGGTGGCGTTCCGGCACCTGCGCGGCGAGCTCGACACTGAACGCCTGCCGGAGCGGGTCGCCGTCGATGCTCTCGACCAGGCGGCAACGGTGCTCGGCAACACCCGGGCGGTGGCGCGGGCGCACTACGTCCACCCGCACATGGTTTCGGCGTTCACGGGCGATCGGTTCGCCGACTATCTCGACGCGTGCAGGGTTTCGCGAGCGGACTATCTGGACGACGACGAGTGTGCATTGCTTGGGTTCTTGCGGGTGATGCTGGATCGTGAGTTCGACCTCGACGTCAGCGGGCGCCGATGAGGTGTTCGATCGCGAGCTGGTTGAGATGGACGAAGCCGTAGCCACGCCGGCCGGCGGCATCTGGGTCGAGGCCGGTCACTGACGCGTCCTTGCGCAGATCGGCGAGGGTTTCGCCCGACGACAGCGTTGGCTCGCTGAGGGTGTCGACGCCGGCTATGTGCATGGCCGCGCGCACCTCAGGGTCGGCACGGTAGGCCGCCGCTCGCTCCCGCAGCAGTAAGTAGGTAGACATGTTTCCACGGGCTGATGCCCATACGCCGTCCATGTTCTCGGTGCGCGAGGGCTTGTAGTCGAAGTGGCGCGGACCGGTGTAGGCCGGGCCGCCAGGAGCGCCGTTTTCGAGCAGGTCGACGGTGAAGAAGGCGCTGAGTAGGTCGCCGTGGCCGAACACGAGATCCTGGTCGTATTTGATGCTGCGCTGGCCATTGAGGTCGAGGTGGAACAGTTTGCCGGCCCACAGCGCCTGAGCGATGCCGGTGGTGTAGTTGAGCCCGGCCATCTGCTCATGCCCGACCTCCGGGTTCACGCCGACCATGTCGCCGTGCTCGAGCTCGGCGATGAACGCCAGCGCGTGGCCGACGGTCGGCAGCAGGATGTCCCCACGCGGCTCGTTCGGCTTGGGCTCGATGGCGAACCGGATGCCGTAGCCCTGCTCGAGCACGTAGCCGGCCAGCGTGTCGATCGCCTCGCGGTATCGATCCAACGCGGCGCCGATGTCCTTCGCGCCGTCGTACTCAGCCCCCTCCCGGCCGCCCCAGAACACGTAGGTTTCGGCCCCTAGTTCGGCCGCGAGGTCAAGATTGCGGGCCACCTTGGCGAGCGCGTAGCGGCGCACCGCCCGGTCGTTGCTGGTGAAGCCGCCGTCCTTGAACACCGGATGGGTGAACAGGTTCGTCGTCATCATCGGCACCACCAAACCGGTCTCGACGAGCGCGTCCTTGAACCGGGCGATGTGTTTGTCACGCTCGCTGTCCGACGACCCGAACGGCACGAGATCGTCGTCGTGGAAGGTCACGCCCCACGCTCCGAGCGCCGCCAGCTGCTGCACCGACTCCACCGGATCAACCGGCGCTCGGGTGGCGTCACCGAACGGGTCGCGGCCCATCCATCCGACCGTCCACAACCCGAAGCTGAACTTGTCGTCTTTCGTCGGTTGTACCTGCATCGCAAGAACCTCCAGTACGAGAAGAAGTTCGAGGGATCATCGGGGGTCGGGCGGCGGTGCGGTCGACTCCCGCACCACGAGTTCGGTGGCGAGTTCGACGTGGTGGGAATCGACGCGCTCGCCGGCGGCCAGCCGCAGCGCCGTGCGCAGCGCGACGGCGCCCATCTTGCGCAGGGGTTGGGCGACCGCTGTCAGCGGGGGCGACGCCAGACGGGCGACTTCGGTGTCGTCGAAACCGACCACGCTCAGGTCATCGGGTATCCGCAACCCGCGTGTGCGCGCGGCCTCGAGCACGCCGAGGGCGGTTTCGTCGTTCGCCGCGAAGATCGCCGTGGGCGGCTGGCCGAGCGCAAGCAGTGCGGCACCTTCAGTCAAGCCGTCGGCATAGCTAAACCTTCCGTTGCGCACATAGCCTTTCGTGATCGGCGCTCCGGCTGCTTCCATGGCACTGCGGTAGCCGTGCATGCGCGCTTGGTTGCACGCGGCGGTCGCCGGCCCTCCGATATAGGCGATCCGCCGGTGACCGAGATCGAGCAGATGCTGGGTCGCGGTGAACCCGCCGGTGAAATTGGTCGACCCGACGCTGATCACCCGTGAGCGCGGCATGTTGATGGGATCGATGACGACGATCGGCAAGTGCACCCGAGCGAGCGCGGAAATGTCGGCGGCCGACAGCTCACTGACCACGGCGATCACCGCCTGCCGACCGCCGGCGGCGAGCTGACGCACCCACTGCGACGAATTCGCTGCGGGACCGCGCAAGCCGCGCAGCCGCAACGTGACCACAATGTCGACGGCGCGGTCGGCGCCTTCCATCACGACGCCGTGCAGGATCTCGAGCGAGTAAGCCGTCAAGGGGAGGTGGAACACCAGCTCAACGGATGGGAAGCGGGCGGTGTCGGGGCGGCGGGCGACATACTCGTGTTCGTGGAGCAGGCTCTCGATGAGCGCGCGGGTGGTCGGCGAGACGTGCGGGCGCCCGTTGACCACCTTGGACACGGTGGCCACGGACACGCCCGCCACCGACGCGATCGTGGCGAGGGTGGTCCGCTCATCGTTGGTGGTCACGCGGCCCTCCAGCCTTAGCCAGTTGTTGCGGGTCGCGGGGTTCGCGCTAGCTCGGGTCAGGTCGACAGGAGTCGTCAGCCGGCGGTCGTGGCCGACGACCCGCGTCTCGCCGGTGAGCCGGACCTTGCCTCGACAGGGCAGGTTTACCGACGAGTTGCCGACGAGTATTTGTACGTCCCCCGGTTCCACGATCCTTTTTAGGTCGCGGTCAGTGTAGGCCGTGCGGTCGGCATGCACCCGGAAACGGACGTCGACCGCATCGCCCGGCTCGAGGGTGACCCGCGCGAATCCGGCGAGCTGCTTGGCCGGCCGGGCGACCTGCGCGATGACGTCGTGCAGATAGAGTTGTACGACCTCATCGCCGGCGCGGGCACCGATGTTGCGTACGCGGACCGACACCTCGAACTCGCCGTCGGTTGCCACCTCGGTGGAACTCAAGCGCAGGTCGTCGATCTCGAAGGTGGCGTAGGACGCGCCGTAGCCGAAAGGGAACAGCGGCGTGGGGTCCACGCTGCTGATGCCGGCGCTCTCGGCGCTGCCGAGCGGTGGCTGCAGGTAGGTGCGCGGCTGACCGCCGGGGCGCCGCGGGATCTGCACCGGAAGTTTGCCGCCGGGCGAGATCCGTCCGGACAGCACGCCCGCGATTGCCGGGCCGCCTTCCTCGCCCGGCATGAACGCCTGGACCATGCCAGCGGCGCGGCCCGCGACGTCGCCGAGCGCATAGGGACGGCCGGAGACGACCACGACGACGACCGGCGTACCGGCATCGAGCAGCGCGTCGAGGAGGTCGGCCTGCACGCCTGGCAGCCGGAGATCCTCCACATCGCAACCCTCGCCGGAGGTTCCGCGCCCGAACAGTCCGGCCCGGTCGCCGACGACTGCGATGCACAGGTCCGCGTCGCGGGCCGCCTCGACCGCGGGCGCGAACCCGGAACGGTCCGTGCCGGTGACCGAACAGCCCGGCTGGTGCACGACCTCGACGTCGGGCAGTTCCGCGCGCAACGCGTCGACCGCGCTGGGGATCTCGATGCCGAGATCGGTCTCCACGAAGGCTGGCAGGACGTGGTTAGGGAAGGAGTAGCACCCCAGGAACGTCTGCGGATCGGCGGCGCACGGTCCCACGACGGCCACCCGCGCGAGCTGCGGGCGGTCGGCGCCGAGCAACGGCAGCACGGTCCCGGCGTCGAGCAGAATGATCGATCGTTCGGCGAGTTGACGCGCGATGGCCCGGTTCTCCGGCGAGTCGAGGTCGATGCCGGCGGCCTCGCGCACGGACGCCTCGGGCGTCCAATCAGCGTCAAGCAGGCCGAGCTCGGCCTTCTGGGTCAGCAGCCGCCGCGCGGCGCGGTCGACAAGCGCTTCCGGGATGTCGCCGCGGGTGACGGCATCGACCAGTCCGTCGCCGTAGCCGATCCTGTCGGGCAGTTCGACGTCGATGCCGGCCGCCAGCGCACGCAGTCCAGCCTCGGCGGGGTCGGCCGCTATGCGATGCATCGTCGCGAGGAACGGCACGGCCCAGTAGTCGGACACCACCGTTCCGGTGAAGCCCCATTGATCGCGCAGCACCTCGGTAAGGAGCCAGGGATCGGCGCCAGCCGGGACGCCGTCGACATCGGCATACGAGTTCATCACCGATCCGACGCGCGCTGCGACGACGGCCGACTCGAAGGGCGGGAGGACGACATCGAGCAGTTCGCGCCGGCCCATCGACACCGGCCCGTGATTGCGGGCCGCCCGCGATGCCGAGTAGCCGGCGAAGTGCTTCACTGTGGCGAGCACACCGGCGCTCTGCAGGCCGCGCACGTAGGCCGCGCCAAGCATCGTTACGAGATAGGGATCCTCACCCATCGTCTCCTCGACTCGGCCCCACCGGTAGTCGCGCACGACGTCAACGACGGGGGACAAACCCTGGTGCACCCCGAGCGCAGCCATGTCGCGCCCGATCGCCGCCGCCATCTGCTCCACCAGCGCGGGGTCGAACGTCGCGGCCCAGGCGATGGCAGCCGGATACACGGTTGCTCCGTAGGTGGTGAACCCGGTCAGGCATTCCTCGTGCACGAGCGCGGGGATGCCCAGCCGCGACGCATTGAGCACCACGTGCTGCTGGCGCACCAACTCCGCCGCGCCTTGCGCGGGGGTCACCGGTGCGCTCCCGTAGACCCGAGTCAGATGTCCGAGGCCGTCTCGGCTCGCCTCCTCCAGTGATGCCTTCCCGCCGAGGGCGAACACGTCTTGCATCGGTGCAACATTCACGATCTGATCCGGCGACTCCGCCGCGTCCGAACCCTCGTGGGCGCCAAGCTCCAGAGGCCCGACCCCGACCCAGCGGCTGCCGAGTTGGGCGACCTTCTCCGCCAGCGTCATGCGCCGCAGGAGCTCCTCGACCCGGTCGGCGACGGGCAGCGTGGCGTTCTCCCAGCTGCGGTCGACCGACACGGCAGCCCGAGCTTGATTCGACCTGATCATATGCAGTCCCTACGCCGTCACCGGTTCAGAAAGTTTTCGTAACGGTTAAACAACGTTTCGGCCTCATTCACATCCACCATCGGCCAACAACACAGAGAGAATCTAGCCGATTCCTGATTTTGAAGGGAAGAAGTAGGCCGGGTAGGTGCAACATCTTGACATCGATATTCAGAAAACTTACAGTTTCGACCCACCAGCAAACGGTTCGGTCCCGAGCGCCGCCGTGTTACCGAGCGGAGACGTTAGCTTCGCGCGATCCACGACGCGTTCATCAGCGCCCCATAACCCAACAACCGCGGCAAGACCGCGACGCGCGAGGACGGAGATCAGGGTGGAATCGAATGGTATGTCCCGCCGCGACTTCCTCGGTCTGGCCGCCCTAAGCGTGCCGGTCCTGGCCGGTGTCGCGGCATGCAGCAGTTCCTCGCCGAGCCAGCCGGGCGCCGCCGGCGGCAGCGGAAGCGCCACCGGCGGGGGCGGCGCTACAGGCACCGCGACCTACTGGTTCTTGTCCGGGCAGCCGCAACAGGGCATCCGCGAGGGCTCGGTCAAGGCGTTCAACGCGACGGGTAGCAAGGGCAAGATCTCCTACACCGAGTTCCAGAACGACGCCTACAAGACGAAGATCAAGACCGCGATCGGCGCCGGCCAGGCCCCGACGATTATCTGGGGTTGGGGCGGCGGCGGGCTGAAGAGCTACGTGCAGGCCAACCAGGTCGAGGACCTCACCAGCTGGTTCGACCAGAACCCCGACGTGAAGAACCGGCTGTTCCCCTCGTCGTTCGGCGCCGCCACCATCGACGGCAAGATCTACGCGATGCCCGCCGAGGCGGTGCAGCCGATCATCCTCTACTACAACAAGAAGGTGCTGGACAAGGTTGGTGTCCAGCCGCCGCAGTCCTGGGGCGACATCATGGACATGGTGCCGAAGATCAATGCCAAGGGCATCGCCCCGTTCTCTCTGGGCGGCCAGTCCCGCTGGACCAACATGATGTGGCTGGAGTTTCTCTTCGACCGCATCGGCGGCTCCGAGGTGTTCCAGGCCGTGTTCGACGGCCAGCAGAACGCCTGGTCGAACCCGGCAGCCATTCAAGGGCTGACCGAATGCCAGAAGCTAATCAAGGCCAATGGGTTTATCAAAGGCTTTGCATCGATCACCGCGGACTCCAACGCTGACCAGGCGCTGCTGTACACCGGCAAGGCCGCGATGATGCTCCATGGGTCCTGGACCTACGGCAACATGAAGAGCTCCGGCGGCGACTTCGTCACCGGCGGACACCTCGGCTGGATGAACTTCCCGCCCTTCGACGGTGGTAAGGGTGACCCGAGCGATACAGTCGGCAACCCGGGCCAGTACCTGTCGATCTCGTCCAAGGCGTCGGCTGCGCAGAAGCTGGTCGCGCAGGAATACTTCAAGACCGGTGTGCTCGCCGATGCTGAGGTCAAGGAATGGATCAAGACCGGCAGCGTGCCGATCGTGAAGAGCGCCTCCAGCCAGCTCAGCGCGGCCGGGGATGACACACCTTTCCTCAAGTTCGTCTACGACACCTCCAGCCAGGCGAAGGTGTTCGCGCAGTCTTGGGACCAGGCGCTTAGCCCGACCGCAGCCGAGGTGCTGCTGGACAACATCGCGAAGCTGTTCGCCCTGTCGATCTCGCCCCAGCAGTTCGCGAACAACATGAACGCGGTGATTGGTAAGTGACTTCGGCTGCGCCGCCGATTCAGCGGTCCGCGCCGTCGCCCACTACCTCGCGTAGGCGACGGCAGCCGTCGCTGAGTTGGCTCGCGCTGCCGGCGCTCGCGTTCTTCGTCGTCTTCGGGTTGGTCCCGCTGGTCGGGGTACTGCTGCTCAGCTTCACCACCTGGGACGGCATCGGCACCATCCAGCCGTCCGGTCTTACCAGCTGGCGCGCTGAGCTTTCCGATCCCGGGCTGCCCCACGCGCTCCGGGTGACGTTCCTGATCATGGCTCTGTCCTGGCTGTTTCAGACCCCGATGAGCATCCTGTTAGGGGTGTTCCTCGCCGGCCGCCAGCGTTACCGCGCCTTCATGTCGGTGTTCTTGTTCATCCCGTTACTGCTCAGCTCCGCCGCGATCGCGATCACCTACAAGGCGCTGCTCGACCCCAACTTCGGGCTCGGCGCCGGCCTGCACATGGATTTCCTGTCCCAGGATTGGCTCGGTCAGCCGAACCTGGCGATCGCCACCGTCGTGTTCGTCGTGTCCTGGCAGTTCATCCCGTTCCACTCGCTGATCTACCAAGGAGCGGTGCGGCAGATCCCAGAGTCGATGTACGAGGCGGCCCAGATCGACGGAGCCGGACGGGTGCGGCAGTTCTTCAGCATCACCTTGCCGCAGCTGAAGAACACGATCATCACCTCGTCGACGCTGATGGTCGTCGGCTCGGTCACCTTCTTCGACATCATCTTCGTGCTGACCCAGGGCGGGCCGGCCGACGCCACCACCAACCTGGCGCTGACGATGTACAAGCTGGGCTTCCAGGCGAACCTGATGGGCGCGGCGAGCGTCATCGCGGTGATCATCGTCCTGCTGGGATTGGCCCTGGCGCTCCTGCTGCGCCGGCTGGGCGGCCGGGACACTACAGCCAGCCAACTCGAAGGCGCTTGACGTGGCCACCGCGACGGTGGAAACCCGCGACAGCGGAGCGACGTCAGGCCGGATCGGGCACCTCGACCGCCCGCCGCCTCATGCGCTTCAACTGGCTCGGCGGCACCGCGGCGTGGGTCTGGTTCGTCATCGTGATGCTGCCGATCTACTGGATCGTGATCACCAGCCTCAAGACCCAGGAGAACTACTTCGCGACCAACCCGTTGGTGCCGCCCAGCAGCCCCACGCTGGAGAACTACCGGCTGGTCCTCAGGTCCGACTTCGTGCAGTACTTCGTCAACAGCGTCATCGTCACGATCGGCGCCGTTGTGCCCGCGGTGGTGGTCTCCTTCATGGCCGCCTACGCGATCATCCGCGACCACCGTCGCTGGTTCCTGCGCGGCACCAACTCCATGTTCCTCATGGGACTGGCGATCCCGCTGCAGGCCACGATCATCCCGCTGTACCTGATAATCATCAAACTGAAGCTCTACGACACGCTGCTGGCGATCATCCTGCCGTCGATAGCTTTCGCGATCCCGCTGTCGGTGCTGGTGCTGACGAACTTCATCCGCGACGTGCCCGCGGAGTTGTTCGACTCGATGCGCGTCGACGGCGCAACCGAGTGGGCGATGCTGTGGCGGCTCGCATTCCCACTGACCAGGCCGGCGCTCCTCACCGTCACGATCTACAACGCGCTGACCATCTGGAACGGATTTCTCCTTCCCCTCATCCTCACCCAGACCCCGAACAAACGCACCCTGCCATTGGCCCTGTGGACCTTCCAGGGCCAGTACAGCGTCAACATCCCAGCGGTTCTCGCGTCGGTGCTCCTGACCCTCCTGCCCATCCTGCTGCTATACGTCATCGGTCGCCGACAAATGGTCAGCGGGTTGAGCGCCGGCTTCAGCAAATAGCAGGCACACCGGCGACAGCGTGACCTGGTGGCGCCAGCTACAGCCTTGGGAGCGCGTCTCGGGCGTGACCGGCGTTGGTAGGTCGCCGATTGCTTACATGGACTCCAGCCCAGGCTCGGTCGCGAGCGCTCGCAGCCGCGCGAACGACGGCACGACGCTCGGGGGGGCCAAGTACTGAAGATCGACCACGTATCCAAAGGGATCGCCGCGTACCAGGACCGATGCCACACCGGACGGTCCGGTAACCGGCGGGGGCGGCCCGAGGTTGGCTTGGACGTCGCGGCGCACAAGAATCGCCACGGCCGCCGGACCCACCGCCGCGTCGATGCGACGCGCCACCAGATAGGTCGCGCCGTCGAAGAGGCTCTTGGTGAGGTAGGAGTGCACGGTGATCCGTACCGGGCCGGGCAGATACCGGTTGATCACCTTGCGCAGCACGAGCGGGACCACCGTCGTGCGCTGACAGTTCGGTTCTTCGCGGCAGAGTTGTTCCTCGGGCGCGGTGGGCGAGGAGGTGGCCAGCGGGACATGAGTGGGCACGGCCTCGGGCATCGATCGGGCATGCTCGACCGGACGGGTGAGCGCCCAGACGATCACCAGGGCCAGCGCGAGGCCACCGACCAACCACCAGCGCCGCTGTCGCGGTGGCGTCCGGTCAGCGGGTCGGTCGGCGACCTCGTCCAGGAATTCGATCCCGCTCATGGGCTTGCCTCACCACACCGTGGTCACTTACCGACACTCGGCCAGCGGGGTCGGAAGATCGACCGCGACCTGATAGTCCCATGCGGTCCTTCGAGAAGTACTCCGGGACGCGCGTGCCCATGCACGACGCAAGCGTAGCCGGACCTGTGGCATAGCACACGGCACTCACGTCGCACGGTGCGACGGGATCGTCGTTTCTAATGCCGGAGTCGCTGAACCAGACCATCAAGATCGGTGACGGTGACGGTGAGCGCCGGATGCCCCTTTCGCCGGAGTGACGAAGGAACCGGCTCACGAAAATGGATGCAGACTCCCGCGGACCGATTGGTCCCAAACGTTAGGCCGTTGTCGACAAGTGACCTTCTAGCGCCCGCAGCCGTCCACCACCGGTAATTGCGAGTGACATGGGCCTCATCGATGTTGGCGAGCGGTGTCTCCAACTTCAGAAGACCGAAGGTGGCCAGGAAGGTCCCGGCGTCGGTAATGGTGACGCCGTCCTTGCCCGGACGAAGGCCGAACGGGAGCCAAAATGGTGCGAGCCGCTTGTCCACGGCGTAGGTGAAGAACTCGGCCATGACATCTCCTCGTCGAATTTGAAGCTCGCGACACGGTGGCCGAGCAGCTTCACGGTGAATTGCCCGATTGCATGGCGTCGCTCCCGCGATCCTCGCGTGTTACGTCAAGAAATTGCCACAGTTTGAGCTTCGCGGGCCGCGTCCCGCACGGACACGGACCCCAGAATGGCCGGTGCAATCGTCAGAGTTTGACGGGGCGGCCGGTGGCGACGGATTCATACATGGCGAGGATCACAGACAGCGCGGTGCGGGCCTGCGCCGTGCCAACTCGGACCGGGCTGCCGCCGGTGATGGCGCGGACGAAATCGGCCAGTTGCGCGCGGTGTGCGGGTCCCATCCTGGATTCTGTGAACCGGTATTCGTGGCCGACCTGATTCAGGTCAGTGCCGTCCGGCATGGCGATTTCTGGGGCTTCGCCGCTGTTCTCGTGGAGGTAGATGAGCTCGTCGTCGGAGATGACTGCGGATCCTTTGGATCCGAAGATCCGTAGGCTGGCGTCCAATCCGGGATAGGCGGCGGTGGTGGCGTGGATGATGCCCAAGGCGCCGGAGTCGAATTTCACCACCGCAACCGCAGTGTCCTCGACTTCGATCCGTTCGTGCGCCAAGCAGGCGGTGTAGGCGAACACCTCGACCGGCACGCCGAGGATAGAGACCATCAGGTCGATGGTGTGCACGGTCTGGTTCATCGTGGCGCCGCCACCGTCCATCGCCCAGGTGCCGCGCCAGTCCCCGGAGTCGTAATAGGACTGTCCGCGCCACCAGGCGTGCGAGGCGATCGCCGACGTGATGCGTCCCAGGTTGCCCTCTCGAACGGCCTGGATCGACCTTCTCCGTGGATTTGTCGAAGCGATGCTGAGAAATAACGGCAACAGTTTTCCCGGAGGCCTTTTCTGCGCCGACGATCCGGTCCGCCGCCTCCAATGACACGTCGATAGGCTTTTCGACGACGACATGCTTTCCCGCCTTCAATGCTGCGACCGCGAGATCGGCGTGCACACCGCTCGGGGTGCAGATCGTTACCGCATCGATGTCGCTGCGGCGCAGCAGGTTCTCGGCGTCGATCGTAGATTCCTCGACACCATATTTCCGCGCCATGATCGAGGCCTTGGACTCATCGGGATCGGCGATCGCGACAAGCTCCGCGGTGTCTAATTGGGTCAGAGCCTGGGCGTGGACGTCACCGATCACTCCGGCGCCGATGAGGGCGAATCGGACCTTGGCGGTGGAGTTCATGTGTAACCGATCCCTTCTTGGTCGAGGATCTTGGTAAACGCTCTGGTGGCCCGGATGAAGTTGTCCGGCCCGGAATATCCGCCGAATTGATGCGACGAGCTCAGGTGCGGTTCGATGGAGAAGAATCCGTCGAATCCGTCCGCGAGAAGGGCCTGGACGGTTTCCCGGACCTCCCCATCGCCCTCCCCCGCCGGCACAACGTCACCGGTGTCCATGATCGCGTCTTTGATCTGGATGTATACGGTATGGAGACGGACCAGCGAGTATGCGTGGGTGAACGGGCTGACCCCGACTTGCACGTAGTTGGCCGGATCCCACGCCAATTTCAGGCTGGGCAGGTTAACGGTCTCGACGATGTCCAACACCCGGCTGGGAATATCTCCATATATTTCCTTTTCATTTTCATGCAGCAGCACGAGGTCCGCGTCCCGTGCCTTTTCAGCGAGAGACCGCATTCGACGCATCACTTCGTCCCGGTGATCGGCGGGAGCTTGGTCGGGACGCAGAAAGAACGAGAATATCCTGATGTAGGGGGCGTTCAATCGTTCGGCAACGGTGACGGCCCGGTCCATTCGGACGAGATGTTCGTCAAAGTCCTCGGCAATGTTGATCTTGCCGATCGGTGAGCCGATGGACGAGACGGTCAAGTTGTGAGCGGCAAGGATCTTTGCGGCCGTCGCGATCTGATCGTCGTCAAGATCCAGCACGTTGGTGTCCCACGCACTGCGGAACTCGATGTACTTGATGCCGAGTTGATCCAGTATTGTGCACTGCGTTTCCAGATCGGGGTCGATCTCATCGGCGAAGCCCGACATCGTCCACATGGGCGTGCCCTTCTCAATTGACTGACAGTTGATGGATGGCAGATGGGCGGCCGCGATCGTGCCGCAGCCGCGTGGGCGGCTTGTAAGACCCGCGCCGCGGATGCCTCAACTCATGGGTCGGCCAGCTCGATACACAGCGCTGCGACGGTGTCCACCACGGCACCGTCGGTGGCGAGGCGGGTGTCCAGAAAGTTGAGGACAGCACGGACCGCCTGCCCCAAAGGTCCCCGAGCAAGGTCGACGATGTGGCCCGCGGCTATGTCCTTGACCGGGGCGCCGGCGCCGCGCAAATGGTTCACCCAGGCGGCGAGCACCCGCAGGGCACCCTCGGGCAACCGACCCTCTGCGCGTTCCAGCCGCACTATGGGCAGAACCCGGAGTGGCAGCTTCTGCGAGCCGTCAGCGGCGATCTGGGCCAGGAGGTGCCGGATGCGCGGATTCGCGAACCGGTCCACCAATGCGTCACGGTAGGCCGCCACTTCCGGCGGGGACAGCCGCAAATGACCGGATGCTTCCGTCCACCACTGAACCAGCCATTCTCCGCAGATCGGATCGTTCACGGCTTCTGCGATGGTGCGATGTCCTCGCGCGCTGCCGGCGTAGGCCAGCAACGAATGACCTCCGTTGAGCAGCCACAGCTTGCGTTCCTCAAACGGCCTGACGTCGTCGACAAAACGAGCGCCGGCGATGTCCCACGCCGGGCGTCCACCCGGGAACCGCCCCGACAACACCCATTCGGTAAAGGGTTCAGTCACGACCGGTGCGGCGTCGGCCCGCCCGGTGAGTTCAGCCGCGGCCTGAACGTCGTCCCGGGTGGTTGCCGGAGTGATCCGGTCGACCATCGTGGTGACGAAGGAGACGCTGTCGTTGATCCAGGCGGCCAGCTCAGGGTCCATGGCTGCGGCAAAGGTCGCCACCACTCCGGCTGTGACTCCGCCGTTGTCCGTCAGGTTGTCACAGGACACCACCGCCAACGGCCCGGCGTCGGCAGCACGGCGAGCCGCCAGGCCGGCCACCAATCGCGCTGGGGTGGTCGATACCGTGCCAGTCGGATCGGCACGGAGCGCTGATAGGTCCTGTCGGACATTGGGATTCTCGATATCGAGGGCCCCGTCAGCGCCACGGACGTAGCCGGCCTCGGTGACGGTGAGCGTGATGATCCGAACGTCCGGATCCGCCAGATAGCGCAACCACGCCTGAGTGTCCGGTCCCGGATGGGCCCGGGACACGCTTCCGACCACCCGGCTGGAATCCCCGGACGGGCCACGGATGATCAGTGTGTACAGGCCGTCCTGAGCCGCGAGGGCGTCGGCCAGCTGGGCGGAGCGGCCAGTGAACGCGGCGATCCCCCACTGCTCAGCGTCCGGAGCCATGTCGGTGTAGCAGGCTTGGTGGGCGCGGAAGAAATTGCCCAGGCCGAGGTGCACGATTCGCACTGGTGCGGCCGGCCGTGCATCACCTGCAGCCCGGGACAGCTGAATGCCGCCGCCGGCGTCAGCGCCGATCGACAGGCTCACAGCTTGAACACTCTTCGGGGCTGATCGGCGACCAGTCCGATCAGGCTGTCCAGGGCCTCGTCCTCGTCCAGTCGGTGCTCAGCGACCAGTCCGGCGAGGAATCCCGCGTCCAGCCGGCGGGACATGTCATGTCTGGCGGGGATTGAACAGAATGCCCTCGTGTCGTCGATGAATCCGGAAAGCCTCGTCAGGCCTGCGATTTCGCTGACTGATCGTTGAAACGAGCGTATTTCGGAGGGGTTGTCCAAGAACCACCAGGGAGCGCCCACATACACCGAGGGGTAGAAGCCGGCAAGGGGTGCGATCTCTCGGCTGAAGACGTCGGCGTCCACAGTGAAGAGGACCAGATGCAGGTTCGGGTGGGTTCCGTAGCGTTCCAACAGCGGCTGGAGCGCCTTGGTGAACTCCACCGTCACCGGGATGTCGTGCCCGGTGTCGGGACCATGCTGGGCGTACGTTGCCGGGTGGTGATTGCGCCACACCCCGGGGTGCAGGGTCATCACCAGCCCGTCCTCGCAGGACATGCGTGCCATTTCCAGCACCATGTGGCGACGGAACGCCGTTGCCTCCTCCGCAGTTACCTCTCCCTTCATAGCCAGGGTGTAGATGCGTTGTGCCTCCCCGGGGTTCAGCGGCTCGGCGATCGCGTCGCGGTGGCTGTGGTCGGATGAGGTCGCACCGCGGGACAGGAAGAACTGCCGCCGATCCTCGAGAGCCTTGACATAGCCGGCGTAGGCGCCGATGTCGGTGTTCGCGGTGGCGCCCAGCTGCTTGACCGCCGCCGCCCAGCCGCTGTGCTGGGGTTCGAGATACCTGTCCGGACGGAAGGTGGGGATCACCCGTGTCCGAACGTTCGCGTCCTGGCCCAGTGCCTCGTGCGCGGCCAGATCGTCCACGGGGTCGTCGGTTGTGGCCAGGACCTCGATGCCGAACCTGTTCAACAGGGCCCGAGGCCGGAACGACGGCTCGCTCAACCGGTCACGTATCTGGTCGTACAGGGCGTCCGCGTTGGACGCGGTCGGTCGTTCAGTGACACCGAAGATCTCGCCCAGTTCACTGTCGAACCAGTACCGCACGGGGGTTCCCCGGAACACTCGCCAATTCGTGCACAACCATCGCCACGCGTTCCGAGCCCGGTCCTCCGGCATTGGACCCTCACCAACACCCAGCTCGTCCAGCGACAACCCGCTGGCGTGCAGCAGCCGGGTTACGTAATGGTCCGGTTGCACAAGCAAACTGGTCGGGTCCGCAAAAGGCTTGTCCTCGCGCAGCAATCGTGCATCAACGTGGCCATGCGGGGAGATGATCGGCCGTTCCCGGACCTGTTCGTACAACCGCCTTGCGACGGAGCGCACCTCGGGATCGGGGGGGAAGAGCCGGTCCGGATGCAATGTCAATGGTGCGAGGTGACCCGTCATGGCACCCATGCTGGACGGCTGGTGTCCTACGAACAATCGGTGGCCGTCTGTCGCCGCCCTTCAGGCCCGAACAGCAACACCCAGAATGGTAACGGTTCTGTAACGGATGGCCGGCAGCACAGCGCCGGTCCGGTTCGAATAGCGCGCGGAGGCCGGGTCGTGGTGCTGGAACGGTCCGGTCGTACTCAGGCGACACCTCCCATGGCGTCAATCGCCTGTCGCAGGGCGTGCAGCGCGTAGTGGGTGCGGGACTTGACGGTGCCCGCCGGCAGGCCAAGGGTCGAGGCGGCCTCGGCCACCGATGCGCCGCGAAAGTAACACTCGAACAGCACCTGCCGATGCTCGGACGACAGCGTCCGCAGCGCGCTGCGCACGAGGTGCCGGTCCACGGTTTGCTGCGTCGTGTCCTCGACCAGCTGCTCGGGAACGTGGTCGGTGGACACCGCCGGTCGGCGAGCCGCTGCCCGCCAGTCGTCGATGACGATGCGCTTGGCCACGGTGAACAACCACCCGCGGCCGGAGCCGTCCAGCCGTTCCAGCCCGGCCAGGTTGCGCCAGGCGCGAAGCAGGGTCTCTTGCACAACGTCCTGGGCCTTGCCGTGGTCCCCACCGGTCAGTCCGACAACGTAGGTCCACAGGGCGTGCGCGTGCTGGTCGTGCAACGCGCGCAGCTGGTCGGACTCACCTAGGCCGACCAGGGCCGCGGTCATGCCGCGCGCTCGCGGATTGCGTGCCCCGGCACGGCCGGCCCTGCTGGTAGCCCGATCGTCTCCGGGTTTCCGTACCTGATCATCACTGGTCTCCGGCCCTGAAATTGTCTTGTGTTCACTGTGGCCGTGCCACACCGGTCCGCGCACCGCACGCTCGCCTGATTCCTTGTGCCCTTCTCGCCGGACAAGTGCGCCCGGCGTGCGATGGCTAACCGGCCGCGGATCCGCGGGCGGGGAATGGCTCATGCGAGATGGGGCAGCCGGCTCGGGTCGCGGTGGGGTGAGTGCGGCCGGCTTGGGCTGCTCTTGACCGTTGTCCGGTGTGCGGGAACCCTCACGCTCGTGGCCGAACGCGGCGAGCACGCGCGCCCCGGCGGCGGCAGCCGCCGGATCCGCGGTCGCGACGACGAGTTGTCGGTGCTGGCAGCGCGGATAGCGGAGGCGCGGGCGGGCACCGGCGGTGTGGTGGTGGTGGAGGGGCCGCCGGGCATCGGCAAGAGCCGCTTACTTGCGGAGGCGGTCAGCCTCGCCACGACGGCGGGGCTGCGGGTGGCCCGGGGTGAGGCGGATGAGGCCGATCAGGTCGCTCCGTTGTCGTGCCTGCTGGGGGCGTTGCATTCCGGGTCCCCGCCGCTGCTGAGCGCGCAACGGTTGCTGGCATTGGATCCGCGGCCAGATCAGCGGTACTGGTTGTTGCAGGAGTTGGAGGCGTTGCTGGAAGAGGCGGCGCTGCAAGAGCCGCTGCTGCTGGTCATCGACGATGTGCAGTGGGCTGATGCGGCGACCTTGCTGGCGCTGCGGACGCTGGTGCCGCAGCTGGCACCGGTGCCAATCCTGTGGATGCTCGCGGTCCGGTCGTCGGGGGCCAGCGCCGACCTGCGCAGCACGCTGACCCGGCTGTTCGAAGCCGGTGCGGTGCGGCTGCCACTCGGCCCTTTGCCGGCCAAGGCCGTCTCCGAGATGACTGCCGACCGGCTGGACGCGGAGGCCGATCCCCGCTTGCTGCGGTTGGCCGGGCATAGCGACGGGAACCCGTTCCTGCTGGTGGAGTTGCTCGACGGACTGCGGGAGGAAGGGCTGGTCCGGGTCGAGCACGGCCGCGCCGAACTGCTCGACGAGCTGCTGCCGGCCCGGGTTCGAGAGGGCATGCGGGACCGGCTGGACGGCGTCTCGACCGAGGCGCGGGAGGCGGTGCAGCTGGCCGCAGTGCTCGGGCGCCGGTTCTCCGTCGACCGGCTCGCGCTCGTCGGGGGCAGCTCGCCTCCGGCGTTGCTGGGGCCGGTCGCGGAGTTGATGGACGCTGACCTCGTGGCCGAGGTGGACGGCAGGTTGGAGTTCCGGCACGACCTGGTCCGGGAGGCGGTGCTGGCGAGCATCCCGGCGTCGATGCGGGTGGCACTGCAGCGGCATGCGGCGGAGGTTTTGCTCAACGCCGGGGCGAGCGCGTCTGAGGTGGCGCCGCTGTTGCTGGCCAGCGCCGGTCCCGGCGACGCGGCCGCGGTCGCCGCGCTGCGGGCCGCCGCGGCGGAGCTGGCGGGGACCCAGCCGGCGGCAGCCGCCGAGATCACCGCACGGGCCTTACAGCTGGTGCGGGTCGACGACCCGCACCGCGGCGCGCTGGTCGCGGAGACGGTGCTGCGGCTGCACGCCGCCGGCCGGCCCGGCCGAGGCTACGGCCTTGGCCGCGCGGGAGTTTCAACGGACCCTGCCGCCGGAGCAGGAGGCGGAGGTCCGGCTGAACCTGTCCATGATGTTCTCCCGCTCACCTGGCGAGCGCACCGAGGACAACCGGCGGGCGCTCGCGCTCGACGGCGTGCCGGCCGGTTTGCGCGCCCAACACCTAGCCCGGCTAACCCACAACCTGGCTACCAGCGGCCACTACCGGGAGGCCGCCCGGGTGGCCGATCTCGCCGCCGACGCCATCCGCACCTCGGGCGAACGCAGCGCCGACCCGGCGCTGCGGACCGCGGTCGCGGTGCTCGAGTACGCCGAGGAGCGGTACGAGCGGACGATCGAGCTCATCGACGCGATCCCTCCGGGACAGCCCCGCGGTCCGGAGGATCCCAGCTCGGACGTCGCCGCCGCCTGGCGCTGCGAGGCCCAGGCGATATTGGACGGCCTCGATATGGCGCTGGCGGAGTCGAACCTGCGACTGGCCGCCGCCGAGCGGGCGGGACGGGCCTGGGCCGTGCATATCTGGCTCGCCTGGCGCGGTCGCCACCTGTTCCAGGCCGGCCGCCTCGACGATGGCCGGGCGAACCTGGACGCCGCGCTGGCCATGGCCGACGTCGGCGGCGCCAACGTGGCCAATGCCGCCGCCCTGCTGACCCTCGGCCGGATCGGGCTGCACACCGGTGACGACCGCCTGGTTGCGACCGCACACCAACTCGGGGCCGAACGGCTCGACCTGCGGCTTCCGAGCATGCGCCAGTCCCTCAACTGGCTGCGGGCACTGGAGGCGGCCGCCCATGGCGACCCGGCGCGGGCGCTGGCCTACCTCACGACCGGCGACGACGAGCCGGGCAACGGTCTGCCGAGCCTGCCGCGTGACATCACCGACGACACCCAGCTGGTCCGGATCGCGCTCGCCGCCGGGGACCGGGCCCGTGCGCTGGACACCGTCGAGCGCGCCGAGCGGCGCGCCGCCGACCACCCCGCCACCGCGACCATGGCCGGCGTCGCGGCCCACGCGCGGGGGCTGCTCGACGGCAACCCCGACGCACTGGCAGCTGCGGTCGAAAGCCATCGCTCGGGCGCGCGCCCGCTCGCGCTAGCGTCCGCACTCGAGGACGCTGGCTCCCACGCCGCGAACGGCGGGCACCACAGCACCGCCGTGCAATGGCTCGGCGAAGCCTTCGAGTCCTACGTACACCTGGGCGCGACGCGGGACGGTGCCCGGACCCGAAGAAAGCTGGGCGACCTCGGTGTTCGCCGCCGTATCGGCCCGCAACGGCGCAAAGCGGGCTGGAGCGGGTTGACCGAATCCGAGCTGCGGGTCGCCCAGCTTGCCGCCCGCGGCCTGACCAATCGCCAGATCGGCGAGCGGCTCTTCCTGTCCCCGCACACCGTCTCCTCCCACCTCCGCCACACCTTCACGAAACTCCAGATCTCCTCCCGCATCGAACTCGCCAGAATGGCCGCCAAGCACGAACCAGCCGGCGCGTAGCGCACGTCGCGGATACGAGTCGTTGCTGGAGATCTATCTCGGTCAGGCGATTTTCTCGCGCGGGCCGCGACAAGGTCGCGCGTGAGGTTGCCGATCAAACGGCATGTCTCTCGGTATTCCCACTCCCGGAAAGCTCGACGCAATCTGCGAGCCCGTCCAGTGGTCCAACCGGTACCAGTTCGGTCGGGTCAGCCGAGCCCGACTCCGACGATCCTTCCCACGACCCCAATACCCGTGCCGGCACCCCGGCGGTGACGGACGCGACATCGGCCGTCGTTGCACCATGATCCGAGTCCACGGCCAACGAGTCACCGGGATGAGTGCGTTGTGGAGGTCTTCCATCGGTGATCTTGACGCGGGCCTTAGCGCGATGGCGTGGTATCACTGGGTCCGGGTGAGGCGATCTCGGTTCTAGGAGGAGGCATTGGGATGACCACCGCGCAGGGGAACGTGAGGTTGCTAGAAGATCCGACCGCGCTTGATCTGCTGCAGTCGCGGCAGCTAGCACGTCTGTCGTATACATGGCACGACGGAACGCCGCGGGTGGTTCCACTGTGGTTCCAATGGACCGGCACCATGATCGCGTTTGGGACACCGAGTAGGGCACCGAAAGTCAAGGTACTTAAAGCGCGGCCCGAGGTCGCGGTCAGCATCGATGACGCGACGGCATGGCCGTATCGCGCCCTTCTCGTCCGCGGGCAGGCGTCCGTTGAATTGCTGGACGACGTGGCCCCGGAGTACGCCAAGGCCGCAGTGCGCTACTTCGGTCCGGAACAAGGCGAAGCGTGGTTGGAGACCCTTCGTGGTCAGCCAATGGCGCGGATCCTGGTTACGCCGACATGGGTTGCGGTGCTCGACTTCGTGACCCGGTTTCCGAGCGCGCTTTCCGGCTGAGTCCGCGGCTCGTCCGGCGGCGATTATTAACGGACTTGCCGATCAACACTGCGCAAGAACAGCAGAGGGTGGGCCTACAGCCGTCCCAGTGACTTGGTTGCGCGACGCAGGTATCAGACGCGGCACCGAGGCCTCCTAGTGCCAAACCAGGCAGCTACGAGTCCTCAGGAGAAGCGATCATGAGCACTGTCACCGTCACCCGCCCTACGCCCACGACCGCTGTCGGCGCGGGTGCGGAGATGGCAACCATCCACTCTGCTTTCCGCCGCGAACTGCGACTCGCGCCGGCCCTGCTCCGCTCCGTGGAGCATGGCGACCGTCTGCGCGCTGGCATCGTCGGCACCCATCTCGATCTGCTCGACCGCTTCCTGCACCATCACCACACGATCGAGGACGCCATGGTCTGGCCGAAGTTGCTCGACCGCGTGCCGGCGGAGATCCTGCCGATCGTCGAGCTGATGGAGACCCAGCATGAGATCGTCGCCGACCTGCTCAAGCGCACCGCCGCGCTGCGGACGGAGTGGCGCACGGACGCCGACTGGTCCCGCGCCGATCAACTCGCGACGCTCTACGCCCGACTTCACGGCGCCCTCATCGAACATCTCGACGCCGAGGAGCAGCACGTTATGCCGCTGGTCGAGGCCTGCATCACGCACAAGGAGTGGGCCAAGATCGGCAAAGCCGCACAGCGGGGCACGCCACTCAAAGACGGGCCACGCATGCTCGGGATGCTCGCCTACGACGGCGACCCGGACGTGATCCAGCAGATGCTGGGCGCGGTTCCGGCGCCCATGCGCGGCATCGTCGTCAAGATCGGACGGCGCGCATACGCCAAGCACGCCACCCGGGTGTACGGCACGCCCACTCTCTGAGTGCTGGTGTCTTGCTGGACGATCGCGCGTATGGGTGGGCTGTAGGGGTCGTCTGTTGGAGGCCAGCGCGGCTGAGCTCTGCGGTGCGGTCCGGTGAGTTAGTTGCGTGGTTGCGACATTCGCTGCGTGCTTTTGTAGCCGATGAGGGCGCGCGCCGCGCCCGCCGGAGGCTGGCGACGGCCTTGCCAGAAGGCCCGGAGTGACCGGTGCAGGCTGAGTCCGCCGACTGGGATGCGGATCGGCTGCCTTCGGCTGATGTCGTCGCGGACCGCGAGCGAGCTGATCACCGCGGGCCCGGCGCCTGAGATCGCGGGTTCGACCCGCTCGAAGGGCGCGCCGAGGTCTGCTGGAGTGCGGCGTCGAGCGCGTCGCGAGTGCCGGAGCAGTGTCCGGGCAACGACGTATTACCTCGCACCAACGACTCGCCCACGCCGTCGCCCGCTCCGACGCAGTACATCTGCCTCCGACACTCGTCGGATGCCTGGGGCGCGACACCGGGCGGTTCATGACACTGCCAGACGCCACAGCCGGTGCGCCGGACTCCCGACGAGTGCGCCATCGGTGGATTGGCTCCGGCGTGTTGGCCAGGAAGAGATCGCGTTCCTGGGTGTAACGCGTGGGGTTCCCGGACGACCTTCGAGTGAGAGGCGAGCGCCTCTGCATTCCGAATCTCGGCGCTGCCCAACTTGGTGCGATGCACCGCGGCTGAGGGACGTCATGTTTGAGTTGCGCGAGCGCCGGGTCCATCGGCGATACGTCCGACGGTATACCGCCGTCAGCAGACTGATGCTCGCCTGCTTGAGCTGGGGATTCTCGACAGCGCTCACCAAGATCGTGTTGGAACAGTTGACGCCCGTCGATGTCTTCGGCATCGAGATCCTAGTCAGTGCGATCCCGCTATCCTTCCTGGCGGTCGTGCGCGGTGCTCGTCCCAGCCGCCCGGACCCGGCGCTCCTCGTTCTCGGAGTGCTCGAACCGGGCTTGACGTACGTGCTGTTCGACCTGGGAGTGCGACAGACGACTGCATCTCACGCCGCGCTGCTACTGGCGCTTGACGCTCCTGCCACCCTCGTCCTGGCCGTGATGTTCCTGCGGGAACGCATCGACCTGCCACTTCTGACCTCACTTGTCTTGGGACTTGGCGGATCAGTGCTGGTCACCTCGCACCATGATGGTGCAGGCAGCACCCTGATCGGTGATGCCCTAGTAATCGGAAGCAGCGTGACCGCGGCGGGCTACGGCGTTCTCGCTCGTCATGTGGCGCCCGGACGCGACCCGGTGATCGTGACAACCGTACAGATGCTCGGCGCGCTAATGATTGCCGTACCGATCTTCCTGACGTCCGTCGCCCGCGGAGACAGTCATATCGCAACCGTCGACGTCGCCCACCTAACGCTAGCCACGATGGTCGGGCTGCTCGGCGGCATCATCCCGTTCCTGCTGTTCAACGGCGCCATCACCGAACTGACCGCGTCACGCGCAAGCCTCATCGGCGTTCTGGTTCCTGTCGTCGGTGCCACAGCGTCGATCCTGCTGCTACATGAGCGGATCACTGCGCTTGCACTGACCGGCGGCTGCTTCGCGCTCATTGCCGCTTTCATGGCCGCGCGACGAGAAGACGATCCCTTGCCCTCCACACAAGACCGCCTCACCGTTGGCGGACATGACCGTCGCAAGCACCATGACGATCGCACTCACCACGTGGCAGGAGAGCAAGACACGTCGTGCTGAGTATCCATCGACTAGGACCCCGTCGAGCAGGAGGAGAACGCTTCGAGGAAAGGCCCGGAACAGCAGGACTCCGGCTAACGCAGTCAGAGATCCGGTCGTCTGAATGACCACCCAGGCAACTCCGATCTCGAACGCCGCATCGCCGACCATCGGTACGCCCTCACCGGTTGCAACCACAGCGAAGCGCGGCCGCTGCATGACCGCGAGCAGCCGTGCTCGCATCGACAACTCCTCCTGGGCTTCGTCACGTCCCTTTGGAGTCGTCGGCCGTCGAAGCGACCTTGGTACAGGCGCTTATGGCCGCGCCGGTCCGGTCGCGAGATCAGCGGCGCGGCCCGCTGATCGCGCGGTCGCGCTGTTCAACGAATGCCCACTCCTCGTACCGTCCGGCGGGCTGGAAGCCGAGCGACTCGTAGAGCGGCTGGCCCATTCGGGTTGATTGCAGGGTTGCGGTGCGTGCTCCGCGGAGCTGTGCCTCGGCGAGCATGTGCTCGACGAGTGCGCTCGCGAGCCCTTGGCGCCGCCACCGCGGCACTGTTCCGACTGCGTAGATTCCGCAATCCCTGTGGTGGAGGAAGCTCCAGGCGCCGGCCACGGCCACCTGGTCATGGATGAGGACCCATCCCGCGAGGTTCGGGCCCTCCGGCTCCTCGATGTCAGACACGGGAACTGGCTCGTCAGATGCGCGCGTAGCCGTCGCAATCGATGTGCGGACAACCGAATCGTGTTGACAGAGCCCTCGCGGCAGGGTGGCCTGCATGACCAGGGTCGTCGTGTCACGCTTCAGTCCGCTGACGTCGCGCACGCTGTCGGGCGCAGCTAGATCGGTGGCACGGCTAGGTATCCACAACGCCCACGCCTCGACGCCGCCCTCGGCGTACCCGGGGGCGAGTTGAGAAACTGCCGAGGCTGTCGTGGTGCTATCGGGCGTTGTCAGCATGATCGCGTTGTTCAGTGCCGGCCAGCAGGGGAACACGGCTGCCACAACGGTCGACGAGTGGATCAGCTTCGCCCCCGGTGATAGCTGGGCTAACGCCGTCCAGGAGCCGACGAGTGTGTCCTGGCCCGGCAGGGCATCCACGGTGCTCTGCACGTTGCCCACCCTCCCGTCGATTCGGCTACTTCGGAGTCGGGTCCGCGCCGGCGGGGCGCACACCGAACAGGTCCAGCAGCGCCGGCAGTTCGCCGACGTACGGCCTGGGCAAGTAAGGAAAGTTCGGTAATGCTCTGAACGGAGCACTCGACTGGGCTAAGGGATGGCCGACAAGGTGCGAGACGGCGATGCCGAACGCGTCATCATCGAGAGCCCGGCCATTGCCCGAGCCAGGAACGAACCGCCCCGGCTGCCCAGGCGTGTAGGTCAAGACGTCGGGAAGGAATGCTTCGGCGATGTCCGTGCCGTGCCGGTGCGGATCGGCCACGCCAGCCAGCTTGCCAACCGTCTCGGCGACCTGCCGGACCTTGGAGCGATACTGTTCCTCATCGGATGCCGGGTTTCCGCGGTTGAGTTCCTCGGTTTCCTCACCCGGCACGTTGAAGAACAGCGGCCTGAGCATCGGCTGTCCCATCCTGCTCACTTGCCGCTGCGGGGCATGCCCGTGCAGCGTTATCCGAGTCCAGATGGACAGCGCTCCGCTCCCGGCCATGTCGTCTGGGATCTCGAGCACGACCGCGCTGACGTTGCGGCCATCGAAGATGTTGCCGTGCCCATCGAGGATTTCCGGTTCGTAGCGCCCGTCCGCGATCGCGCCGAGGAATCCGGCCAAGGCGACGCCGTCCGCCCAGAACGGATCTGCGGCCACACCGGCCCACACCGATCCGCTCGCCCCGCCGGCATCGAATCGGCTCACTTCGTTCGTCCTCCCGCGTCCGATCTCGGCCCCAGCATCGATGGCGTCATCGCCGGTCGCTCTCAGAACCCGTAGCCCTTGGCTCCCGTCTGCTGCGGGCTCCGTGAACAGCACACGCAGACACAAGCTTTCCCGAGCCCTATCGTCCGCGTCGATGACAAACTCGTACGCCGCGTCGGGCCGAAAGGTCGTCGGTGACGAGCGCCCCGCGTCCGGGTTCACCGTCAAGATCAGCACTGAGCTCCCGGTCTGCCCCGGAAAGGCATAGACATCACAGAGGTTGAGTCGTCCGTCTTGAATCGCGGTCGGGCTATCGAAGTGATGCGACATGAGGAGTCCTTTATCGTCGGCACGGATGGCTTAGGTGTTCGGGCCGATGCGGTTGACGGCAGCCACCCCAATCGTTAGTCAGCCGGTTGGAGCGCGCGTTACGAGTCATCGTCTCGGCGGTATCGACCAGGGCCGTCATGCAGTGCCGTCGGCCCGCCAGCGGCGGTAGAGATCCATCAGATCCGTGCGGACTTGAGGATCGAGATCGTCGATGCGGAGCCGAGCCGTAGCCTGAATTGTTGCCCGTACGTGCGCGAGGTGCTCGACACAATTTGGGCAATACATCAGGTGCGTCTCGAACCGCATCTGGTCATCGCGGGACAACGCGCCATCGAGGTAGGCGGTAACCAATTCGGCCGCGCGGCGGCAGGTGATAGTTGCATCGCGGGCGCCATGCCACGGAAGCCTCATGCCAGCACCTCCTGCTCCAGCAGCGATCGGACGCGCGCGCGGGCCCGATGCAGGAGCACCCGCTGGTTGCCCTCGGTGATGCGGAGGATTCCGCATACTTCGCTGCTGGAGAGTCCCTCTACATCGCGCAGCGTTACCACTTGACGTTGCGCGAGCGGTAGCTGGTCGATGAGTCGACGAATGCGTGCGGCAACCTCCGGGGCTGTGATCCGTTCGAGGACCTCGTCCGTCCAATGGACGGGGGGAGTGACCCAGTGCCCATCCTGAGCGAAGCGGCCATTGTTGGCCTCGAACTCGCTGACCTCGGCCGGTACATGCATACGCTCATGAAGGCCGGTGCTGATAGCCCGGTTGACCACGATGCGGTACAGCCAGGTTCGCAATGACGACCGACCTTCGAACCTGTCCAGTCCGTGCAGCACTCCCAACCAGGCGTCCTGGGCGACCTCCTCAGCGACGGCCCGGTTGTGTACGCGAGTCATAGCCAGCCGCACCATCGCCGCGTGATGCCGTTCGACCAGCACAGCAAAGGCATCCTCGTCGCCAGCACGGAGCCGAGCGAGCAATTCCGTCTCGTCCGGCGGCGAGATCGCCTCCCGATCGAGATAACCACGACGAGCTCGAGCGGCGGGAGACTGCTTGCTAAACGTCGCGCTCACCCACTCCGCTCGGTACGCAGTCGGGCGCAATCCACGATCACGCCCAGCCATTGATCGGGTCGGACGGCTCGCCCGCCACTGAGTTATGTCTGGCTGGGACCCAAAATCGTTACGCGGGAAAACGCGCCCCAGGGTTGTCCGCATCGCGCTCGTAACGCGACCGGCTGGCTGCGGACCCTCTTGGTGCCATCCGGCGAGCGCGTGGGTCAGTCAGACGAGTCACTAGCTGCTGACAAGTGTGCTGTTCGGCACTTGTCCGAACGTCCCTACGCGGACCTGCGTACCCAGAACAAGGCATCTTCGAAAGGACACCACGATGAGCACCGTGACGCCTCGGCGGGCGACATCGGCAACGGTGCGGCACGCCGCCCGGCCTGCCCATGCCGTTCCCGCGGACAGCCGGCATGAGTTGCCCGACAGCCTCCCGATCACCGCGGCAGACCTACGCGCCTTTCGTCAGCACGGCTGGACGATTGTCGAGCAGCGGTCAGCCGGCTGGCACTACCTCATCCTGCGGGGGCTTGAGCAATCGGCCGTGTACAAGCTGGTTGGCCCACTGTTCGACAACACTGGCACCTACTACCAGGGTTACCGGATCGCCTGACCACCTCGACATCCGCAACGACGGAGGGACGGCCATGACCATCGCCGACGGACGGCCAGCCGCCGCACCGGCCAATACCGAGGCCCGCGTTGATGAGGGCAGTGTTCCGCCGGTGCTGCATCCGCTGCTAGCCGAGCGCTGGAGCCCGACGACATTCGACTCGTCCTATGACGTCACGGCGTCCGACGTTGATGCCATTCTCGAGGCCGCGCGGTGGGCCCCGTCCGCTGGTAACTCACAGCCGTGGGCCTTCATCACTGGTCGACGGTCAGATCCGGTCCACGCTCGGCTTGCCCGCCATCTGACCGGCAGCTCTGCAGCGTGGGCGCCCAGCGCGAGCCTCCTCGTGGCCAATCTCTGCCATCGCTATGTCGAGGACACCGACTGGGAATACTCCGAATTCGCCCACTACGACCTCGGACAAGCGGTCGCCCACATGACCTTCCAAGCCCAGGCGATGGGTCTGTACGCACGGCAGTTCCGAGCGTTCAATCGCACCGGTCTGGCGACTGAGTTCGCAGTGCCGAATCACTGGGAAGTCACCACAATGACCGCGTTCGGTCGACGACCGCGCGGGCTCCGAGATATTCCCGCACCGACACCCGGCGAGGAACGGCAACAGCGTCGCCGTCGATCAGGCCGAGAGATCCGATGGATGGCCCTTTGACGGCACCAGCCGCGACTGACCACCCATTGCGAGAAGGTCGGCGCAAGGCGCTCGATCAGGGCAGCTACTGTCCTGCGCCCGGAACTGGCCGGCGGTACTAGCGATCCGTCGCGTGGAGGTCGCGGAAGGCGGCGACGAGTCCGGCCTTCGTTTGCTCACTCAGTGTCTCGACGGGTACGTGGCCCACGGCGGAGATCGTCTCGCGCATCTGCTCGACGTACTGCTCGCAGTGCGGGCACAGCGCGAGGTGGCGGTCGACGGCGGCCGTCGTCGCCGGGTCGAGGGCACCTTCGAGGTAGTCCGTGACGATCTCAACGAGCTCACGGCAGGCGATGTCGATCTCGTCGCTATCCGTGTCGCTCACGCCATCACCTCTGTTCCTGCATCCCGGTAGTAATCCTCCAGCGAGGCTCGAAGGCCTGCTCGTCCTCTGTGGAGAAGAACGCGCTGGTTCGCAGCAGTGATTCCCAGTGCTTCACAAACCTCGTCTGAGCTGAGCCCGTGCATGTCACGGAGGCTGACCACGATCCGTTGCCGCTCGGGAAGCACCGCCAGCGCGGCCGTCAGGCGCCCGCGGATCTCGCCCGCGATCGCCGCGCTCTCTGGCGAGGGCTCCCACGCGGTGGGTCTTCCCTCGACAGTCCATCCTCCGGGCCACTGGTCGTCCAGGCCACGGAAGCGGTCAGGGTCCACCGTCGGCCCCTGCCCCTCCGGCACCACGGACGACCACGGCACGGTCCGGGCCTCGCGGATACCTCGCGTCTTCGCCTGATTCGTCAGAATCCGGAACACCCAAGTACGCAGGGACGAACGTCCTTCGAACCTGTCCAACCCACGGATAACGGCAAGCCAGCTCTCCTGGACTATCTCCTCCGCGGACGCCTGGGTCGAAACGTGCGCACGGGCCAGCCGCAGCATCAACGGCGACCAATTCTCGACGAGCTGGGTGAACGCGGCGGCGTCTCCAGCCCGCAGCAGATCAACCAGCTCCGGGTCAGCTTCGCTGCTCATGCTGCGAGCATGGGACCGCTCGGCCAGCAGGCTCGGCTCCTCGGTCACGGTCCACGCACTCCCCGGATGGCGATCTCTGCACTGTAGCCGTCCGTGGGTAACACCTTCTGGCTGCAGCGAGAGGGGTCGAAGAGGTTTGTCTGGCCAGTTCGGCTGCCTGGTAGGTCACCAGCTGTCGTGTCCCGCGCGCTCCTGGTGCGAGGGTCGCCTCGCGCGAACCTCAGCCGTCACGTCAGTCACATAAGTGCGCGGAAGGCGACGGGATTTGCTGCCGTGCGGCGCAGGCTAGGCGGCAACCGGCAGACGCACCGTGAACTCGCAGCCTCCGTGGACGTTCTGCACGTCCACGCTGCCATCATGGGCTTCGACGATGCCACGAGTGATCGCGAGCCCGAGCCCAGCTCTTGACACCGCCTCGGCCTGCGGCGTTCGCGCGGGTTCGCCGCGGAAGCCGACGTCGAACAGCCGAGGGACGTCCGACTCCGGGATGCCGCCGCACTCGTCGCGCACCCGGACGACGGCGGTGGTGCCGGCGTCGTCATCGGCTGTCACGGCGCCGACGGCGACGTCGACGGTGCCACCGGCCGGGGTGTGGCGGATGGCGTTGGCGACCAGGTTGGTCAGCGCCCGATTCAGCTCGCGGACATTACCGGTGACGGCGAGCGCTCGGTCGCTGTGGCCGCGCAGCTCAACGCCCTGCTCGGTGGCCAATGGCTGCAGGGCCGCCAGACAGTCGGAGACGACGTCGTCGAGGGAGATCCGTTCGGTTGCGACGGCGGGGACTCCGGACTGGATCCGAGACAGCTCGAATAGGTCGTCCACCATCGTCGCGAGTCGATCAACATCGGCATGCATGCGCTTGTAGGACAACTGCGGATCGTCGACCAGGCCGTCCTCCAGCGCCTCCGTCAGGGCGCGCAAGCCGGCGAGGGGGGTCCGCAGGTCATGGCTCACCCACGCCACAAGCTCGCGCCTTGATGCTTCAAGAGCGCGTTCCCGTTCCCGGGACGCGGCCAGTCGACGCGCCGTGGCCGACAGCTCACGACGAACGTCGTTGAGCTCCGAGGTCAACTTGGGACCGTCGTCATCGGGCACTCGCCCGAGGCCCACCTCGGTCACGGCTCGGTGCAGGGCGCGGTTGTCCTTGGTCAGCCGCCGTCCGGCGGCCGCCGCAGCGATCGCCGCGCCCAGGCCGGCGACTATCGCCACCGTCACGGTGACGACCAGCTCGTTCGTCGTCAGGAACATGGCGTGCACGCTCCCGATGACGGCGGCCACCGACGCGATCGTCCCGGTGAGCACTATCGAGGCGAGCAGCGCCACGATCGACCGACGGCGGAGGGGCATCGTGACCAGCCACACCGCGAGGCCACCGCCAGCCGCCCACGCGGAGGCGGTGAGCACGATCGACAGGGTGTCGTTCATGCGCTGGCCTCCAGCAGGTATCCGACTCCCCAGACCGTCTTGATCAGGGTCGGACTGGTCGGATCATCTTCGATCTTCTCGCGGAGCCGCCGGACATGCACGGTGACGGTTGATTGATCACCGAACGTCCAGCCCCATACCTCGGCCATGAGCTGAGAGCGGGTGAATGCCCGACCCGGATGCGCGAGCAGGAAGCTCAACAAGTCGAGCTCGCGCACCGTCAGCGGGACCGGCTCGCCGTTGCGGGTCGCGCGACGAGCGGCCGTGTCGACGGTTATCGCACCGGCGCGCAGGATGGTCCGAACCGGATCGCCGGCCCGGGTGCGGCGCAGCACGCTGTCGACACGTAACGCCAGTTCCCGCGGAGAGAACGGCTTGGTGACGTAGTCGTCAGCGCCGACTTCCAAGCCGGCGATGCGGTCCTCTTCCTCGCCGAGTGCGGTCAGCATGATCACCGGTAGGTCGGGGTGGTCAGCGCGGACCCGCCGGCAGACTTCGAGCCCGTCGATTCCGGGAAGCATGAGGTCGAGCACGATCAGGTCAGGAGGCGCGTCGCGAACTGCGCCGAGAGCCGCCGGCCCGTCGGCTACCGAGACTACGGCGTGGCCGGCCCGCTGGAGATAGCCGACCACGACCTCCGCCACCGTGGTGTCGTCATCGACCACGAGGACGCTCGCCACGATCACGAAGTCTAAGAACACCGGTTGCTGCGCTGGATCGAGTCAGCAGATGTTCCGTAATCCGTAAGGCCGATCGATCCTCGGCCGGTAGCCGGGCGCTATGGCCGACCCGCGGGCTCCGGCGTGCCGTGGTCCAGCGGAAACCAAAACCACCGCGCCCGCACGGGTGGTCTACATCGCAGCCTTCGCGCCGGACAAGGACGAGTCGGTCAACACGCACATCGCCGGTTCCCGCATGGGGGGGTCGCGGCCGCCGATCCTCCCGCCCAGGGACGGGTTCGTGTTCCTGGACGGGAGGATCGGGACAAATTCCGCGACGCCGGCCACAGCCGAAAGGCGGCGTCAGACGTCAGCCGCTAGCCGAGCCCAGGCCACGATTCGTGGCGGCGACTAGCATGTCCGGCCGTGCGTCGATGCTCGCGATCAGGGTGGGGGCTCGCGCGCAGGCGCTCCCGAGGGCTGCCTAGTCGGGATCCGGCCGCCGAAGAATAGTGCGATCAGTCCAATGACAGCGAGCACTGACAAGGATGCGCGCAGTCCGTCGATGCGGGCGTTTGCGTTCTCCTCGACGATGGCGTCGGCGGTCTTCGGGGGCACGTTGGCGTCGTCGAGTGCGGCCTGCAGGTCCTTGTCAGACATGAACGGAATACCTCCGGCCAGTTCCACTTGCGCCTGGGAGGCGAGGTCTTTGGGGACGGCGGGGTTGTTCTGGACGCCGTTGAGGAACGAGGTGGTCAGCACCGAGATGAGTACCGCGCCGGCCAGCGCGGTTCCGATGGAGGCGCCGAGGTTGGTCATCGTGTTCTGGACTCCGCCGACTTCGCCGCTTTGCTCATCAGGTACCGATGAGACGGTCACGCTCCCGAGTTGGGAGGCCAGTGCGCCGATACCAAGCCCAGCGAGCAGCATGGGCCAGGTCACGATCTCGGGCCCGGCACCTACGTCAAGCGCGGCCACCATGATCACGATGCCGGCGAACAGCGCCAGGAACCCAATCCGCACGACGCGGCGTGGGGATGCGTTCGGGAAGACCTTCGGAACACCCGCGGCAGCGAGCAGCAATGTGACAGACAGCGGCAGCACCCGGACGCCGGTCTCGATCGCCGATAACCCGAGCGCCACGGACAAGAACAGCGGCACGACAAAGAACAGACCGGCTTGCAGAAGATACTGGAAGAAAAACGACGTCAGCCCGCCCCGCAGGGTCCGGTTCCGCAGCATCGCCGGATCAAGCAGCACGGCGCCGCCGTGCGCCAGACGGTGATTCTCCCACCACAAGAAGACCCGCAGCACGACGCCGCCTAACAAGGATCAGCCAGATCACCGGCGACAATCCCAGCCACGTCGGAGCGTCGGGCTTGGGCTGGACGAAACCCCACGTCCCCGACCGCAGGATGCCGTACACGATCAGTCCGAGGCCGAGCGCGGACAACACAGTGCCAATGAGGTCAAGCCGCGCACCCTCCTCGGCCGGGGTGTCGGCCATGCGGCGGGCGAGGCCCAAGATGATCAGCACGACCAGGACCTCGCCGACGAACACCCACCGCCAGGACAGATAGGTGGTGAACAGACCGCCGATCAGCGGCCCGGCCGCTACCGCGATCGCGCCGGCCGAGGCGACCAGTCCATACGCGCGCGGGCGCTGATCACGTCCGAAGTTCGAGGCGACGAGCGCGACGATCGCCGGCATGATCAGCGCGGCCCCGGCACCTTCCAGGACCGACCATCCCACTATCAACACGGTTAGATTCGGTGCGAGCGCGGTGATCAGCGACCCGCACCCGTAGATGATGCACCCAATGGCGAAGGCGCGCTTGCGGCCGAGGATCTGTCCGAGCTTGCCGCCGGTGATCATGAGCGAAGCCATCACCAGCGTGTAGAACGTAATCGCAGTCTGGATCCCCGTCACCGTCGTATCGACATCCTGGGCGACAGTTGCGATCGACACGTTCATGACCGAACTGTCCAGCGCCATGAGGCACTGCGCCGAGGCAAGCGTCAGCAGTACGATTCCGGACCCTGCAGCCTCGACCCTCAGTGGTGTTGCCAACTTGGGCCTTTCCACTTCCCTCCATACGGCCAGCTCGATCCATGTGAAGGACAAGGAAAACCCATCATCGCACTTGACGAGCGCCCGTCACCCCGCCCGACCCAGGTGGGCGCTGGTGTACTGCCCGGTCTCCTTCCGAGAACTATCAACATGCGGCCCGACAACCTGACCTACGCGTCACAGCGGATTAGGCATAACGCCATAACCGAACTCTGGATGGCCTGCATGATCGCCGGCCCGCCACAGACACACTGCAGGATCCAGCCACGCTCGGGACTCGTCACGGAACAGGAAGATCGTCATACAATTAAGGTAGAATTAGCCGGCGATAATGCCGGGGTCAATCGCAGCTACTGCGGGTCTCCGAAGTCGGCTGTTCGGCGGTGTCATTGGGCCATGATCGGCCGATTCTCGAGCTGACCGTGCAGGCCGCTGAGATTGGGTTGCCGTCGACTGTTGTGCGGGCGGAGCGCCGTGTCCTATTGCGACCCTGCACTAGTGCAGATCAGATAATTGTCACTGGCCCCTCAGCGCACGGCGCAAAAGGACGCCACCTGATTGGACTAGGCGCCGAGACCGACATCCGCAACACTAGGACAGTGGATCAGACGTCGATCACCGCTGCCGGCGCGATCGACACGTTCCTCGTATTGCTGATCGGTATCGGGCCGAAGATCGCGCTGGTCCCGTTCGTGGAAATCACCGCCTCCCTTGACCAGGCCACCAAGCAGCGCGTGCTGCGCAAGATGCTGACCACAGCGGCAACAGTGGCCCTGGTGCTCATGGTGCTGGGCGAGCTGTTGCGCGTGTTGCTGCACTTCACGATCGGATCCCTGTCCATCGCCGGTGGCGTGATCTTGCTGGTGCTCGCGGTCTGGATGGTGCTCGGGTCGCCCGCTAACAGCAGCCAGCCCGCCGCTGGCAAGGACCCGATGCAACTTGCGCAGTACCCGTTGGCGGTGCCCTACCTGCTCAATCCGGTGGGGATCGTCGGCCTGATGACGATCTCTGCCGAAGCGAAGTCGCTCAGCGTTTTCGCCGTCGCGTTGGGCATCCTCGTGTTCGTTCTGCTCCTGGATGTGCTGGTGTTCCGTTGGGCGAACCGGGTGAGTGGGAAGCTCGACGAGAGCCGCATGCTGGTCACCGAGAAGGTCTTCGGCTTCCTGATCGCGGCCATTGCCGTGCAGCTGGTCCTCGATGGCCTGGCCTCGGTCGGGGTCATCGCACCAATCCCACACTAAACCGCGCAGGCCGCTACGACGATCCGTCCGGGAAGGTCAGCACGGTCTTGATGTCATCGCGCTGTCGGGCGTACGCATCGGCCCACCACTGGCCGATGGGCACCTGTCGGGTGATGAGGTCGGCGAGCCAGTCTGGCTCGGCTTGGGCGGTGGCGGTGGCGGTGGCGGCGAGTTCGTAGTGCTGCCGGTTGGAGTGACGGAGCCCCGAACAACACTGAGTTCTGCAAGACCAGGTTGCCACCAGTTGCGCGTTTTGATGAGTCTTCACCGCCGAGCGCTGCTTGGACCTGCCGGTCGCGTGCGAGCCGCCGAGGCGTCCCTCGGGGGTTCTGGATTGCTTAGTCGTCGATCTCTTCCCAGATCGCCTGCTCGTCGTGCTCCTCCCAGTCGGCGCCGGGCACCGCGATGGCCCACCTCGTCCAGGTCCCGGTCGGGCGAGCTGGGGTGGTCCTGACTCTGGCGGGAACGACCATGCCGGGGGTGAGTTCCACGGGTGAGTTCAGCGGGGCTGTCGTCATGCCCCAGTGTGTCGGTGGGTCGCCGGGTCCCACGGAAAGTGAGATGCCGGGTGCGAGTTCGGCGCTGAACCATAGTGCGAGGGCGTTGGCCGTTCCGTGTTCGCGGACCCGCAGCAGCGTCTCGGCCTCGTGCGGGGCGTGCGCCTGCTCCAGCGGGATCAGGTCCGTGTCCGTGGTCCACAACGGGCTCGGCTCGGAGCGCATGTCACTGGCCGCAAGGTGGCGGAAGGTGCCGGAATAGAGAATCTCGTTGACCGTCTTTTCGACCAGGTCATCGAGTCTGAGGCCGTACGGGTTGTTCCGCAGGAAGTGCACCATGTCCCCGAGATAGCGGTCGTGCACCAGCGCGGCCCACGCCGTGACCGAGCGGGGGATCATGACTCCGCCTGGCTTGAGCCAGCGGTCACGCGCGGCGGTGACCGGACCGAGCATCCCCTCGTCGATCCCGAAACCTCCGAGCCACTCCGAGACGATCACCTCGACCCGTTCGGGCGGCTCGACGTCCAGGATGTCGCCATGGATCACGTGGACGATCTCCTCCACCCCGTTCGCGGCGGCCAGCTGCTGTGCCAGGACGGCGACCGAGGTCTGCTCCACCGCGTAGACGCGCGCAGCACCGGCCCGCGCCGCGAACACGCTCAGAATGCCGCTTCCCGCCCCGACGTCGAGAACGATGTCGCCGGGGCGCACCACCGAGTCGATCGCCCGCCGGAACGCCTCAGTGCGAACGCGGTCGCGGATCATCGTCCGGTGTACTTCGAACTCCGCGTACATCGGGTCCGGCGGGTGCTTGATCGGCGTCCGCACCCGCTCAATGTAAACGGGCCGCCGGTGTCCCACGTCGACGCCGGCAGCCCGCTAGGCTGTCGCCGCAGCCTTGCTCAGGGCACATCTGCCCGTCGCGTTTGCCGCAGGTCGCTGCGGTGAACGATTCACCCGCTCGGGGTGAGGACGGTCCGACGACCCGTGGCAGGGTGGGATCTGATCCAACATGTTCCGGGCGGACGCACGGGAAGGGGTTCTCGATGGGATTCAGGCGACGGACAAGACGGCGGGCGCTCGTAGCCGGGGCGGTAGCTGGAGGGGCAGTTGCTCACCACCGCCGCAGCAGGAACGAGGACGATCAGGCGGCTCCCGACGATCAGGCGCCTGCCGACGACGGCCAGCAGCAGGGGCAATATGCGCCGCCTCCGGCGGACCCGGCAGACCAGATCGAACACCTCGCACAGTTGCACGCCTCGGGCGTGCTGACCGACGAAGAGTTCACCGCGGCCAAGGCGAAGGCTCTCGGGTCGTGAACGCACGTCGGATTGCCAGACCACGGGAACAGGGGCTGCAATGAGCGAATCGCGCAAGGACGTGCTGGCGAAGGCGATCGAGGCCGAGGTCGGTGGCGCCTCGGTCGATCCGGGCACCCTGTTTACCGACGATGTCGTCGGTTGGTCGCCGATCACGAGCGTGTCGGGTTTGACCGATCTCGCGGACCTCGCCGCCGTCCGTGACATCGCGTTTTCCAACGTCGTCATCATGTTCCGGGGACTCGACGAGGTGGGCAACAAGGCGTTCGCCGAATGGCTCATCGAAGCCGATCACACCGGGCCATTGGTCCTTGGCGAGGATGCCGTGGTGGAGGCAACGGGACGGCACGTCTTGATGGCCGGCGTCACCGTGGCCGACTTCCGCGGGCAGAAGATCCGGTCATTTCGCACGTACTTCGACGACGTCACGCTGATCGAGCAGCTTGTCGCCATCTGACCAGTCGGCGGCTGTGCAGTTCCACGTCGAAGACCACCCGAATCCGCTCGACATCGACGTCCTCGAAACGCAGATACGTCGTGAGGCCTCCGCCGCCATGGGACTCGGTGACGAAGTCGACCTGGCGATCTTCGTGCGCGACGCGGGCACCGTCGTAGCCGGTATCAGCGGATGGACCTGGGGCGACTGTTGCGAGCTGCAGAGCCTCTGGGTGCAGCCAAGTCTTCGAGGTCGCGGCCTCGCCACCCGGCTTCTCGCCGCCGCCGAAGCCGAGGCGGCGGCCCGCGGGTGCTCCCAGACCGTCCATTTCACCTACGAGTTTCAGGCTCGAGCTCTCTACGAGCGGAACGGCTACGAACTGGTCGGTCGAGTCGAGAACTTCCCATCCGGCACGGACGTCCTCTGGTACCGCAAGCGCCTACAACCCACCCCAGTTCCCGCCGAGCCGGCACCCGACTAGACGCGACAGCAGTCAGCAAGCAGGGCGCGGCCTTGTGGTGCGCGGGGACTTCCCCCATCTGATTTACGGAAGACACGGGCCTGTTCGGTCTCGGTCTCAAGGTGGCGTGGGTCTCGGGGTGGCTGCTGTCCTCCTCTTGGTCCTCAGCGTTCATTGACCTGCGTACGGCCCTCACACTCGCTCGCGGTTTTGATCGCCGACGCGGAGCGAGGCCAGGGCGACAGTGCGAGGCGACGATTCCCCGTCGCTTAGATCTCGGTGGTGGTTTGGGCTTTGCCGTCTTTGACGGCGGCTTGGAGTGCGGCGTAGTCGCGGTCGTTCTGGTCGGCGTAGGTTTCGGCGAACTCGGCGATGGCCTGGTCGAATTTGGTGGAGCCGCCGAGATAGGCGGCCAGCGCGACCCGGTCGCCGGAGCGGGCGTGCGCCCGGGCCAGGGTCCAGCCGCATACCCGGGCGTAGACGGTCAGCCCGGCCGGGATCATTTGTTCGATCGGGCATGGAGAATTTCCAGTCCCGCAACTGGCGCACGTAGAAGTCGCGTTCCACCCCGTCCACGCCGGTGGCGCGGGTCCAGCCGAGGAAGATGTCGCTTTGGGCCTGCATCAGGTGCTGCCCGGCGACGACCCGCTCCCCTTCGTTGGTGTATTTGCTGCGTCCGCAGTATTCGGCCAGCACCGAGGTTTGGGCCTCCTTGGCCTGCAGGAACAGCGGCTCGATGCCGTCGCCGGCCTCCATCAGGATGATCCAGGCCCGGGTGCCGACGCTGCCGACCCCGACGACCTTGCGGGCCACCTGCATCATCGCGAACTGCCCCAGCAGATGCCGCCGGTCCGACTGCAGGGTGCGCTGGTACTTGCCCAGCACGGCCCGCAGCTCCTTGTTCAGCGCGTCGGCCTGCACATCGGCGAACACCTCTTCGATCGGCACGATCATCGGCGGGTCGGCGATGATCTGCCGCCGCCCGTCGACCACCGTGGTCAGCTTGTCCTGGGCCTGCAGGCTGTCGCGGGTGTGCGCCTTGGCCAGCAGCTTCTGCCCGGCCTTCAACCGTTTCGCCTTGATCTGCGACTGGTATTGGTCGATGGTCTGCTGGATGTCCAGGTAGGCGTACCACACCGCCATCAGCGACTGCTGCGCGAAGCCGCGCATCGCCGTGCGGTAACCCTCGGCCGCCGCCAGCACCATCTTGCGGCTGTCCTTGGCCGGGAACCCGTTATCCCGCCCGGCCACCGCGAAACTCGCCGCCAACCGCTTCACATCCCACTCGAACGGCCCCGGCAACGTCTCATCGAAATCGTTGACATCGAAGACCAGGCTCCGCTCCGGCGACGCGAACGCCCCGAAATTCGACAGATGCGCATCCCCGCACAACTGCACCCGCAACCCCGACACCGGCGTCGTGGCCAGATCCGCCGCCATCGGCAACGCCGCCCCCCGATAAAACGTGAACGGCGACACCAACATCCGCCCATGCCGGATCGGCACCAACTCCGGCACCCGGCTCTTGTCCTGCCCCAGCAACAACCCCACCGGATCCCGCGACTTGTCCGGCACGAACTCCGCCTGCGACTCCAACGGCGCCACCGCCCGGGCATCCTTCCCCCGAGCCACCCGATCCGCCCGACTCAACTGCTCCCCATCACCCGCCCGCGCACCAGACCGCCGAGCCGTACGACCCTCAGCCTTCACCGTCATGCCACCCTCCGAACCGCAGCGGCCTCGACACCGCCACCGTCACACACCACGGACCCGCCCGGGTGCTGGCACCAGATAAGCACGCCATCTCGCCCCAGCCATCCCCCAGCCCGAGTGAGAAAATGTATGCACTGTCGGGCGGATTCGGTTACTCGCGGGTGCCGGTCCCGGTCGGGCTCCAGGCCGAGGGGATTTCGCCCGGTGGCTCTTCGGCAATCCTGCGATCGGGACTCCCGCTCCTCATTGGGTGTTGGTGGACCTCCCGGGCTCGGTGGTGACCCGTCACCGCCGCCGCGATGGCGTAGACGATCGGAGAGCGACGCACCGCTGTGAGAGGGCGATGCCGAGCAGATCTGTTCATGTCGAACTGTCGGCACGGCGTGCAGTTGCGTTGGTTTGCGCTCGTGGGGCGGCGGGTTCCTGCCCAACGGCGGGTTCAGGCTCAACGGCGGGCACGGCCGGACGGGCCGCGGACAAAGTTTGGATGGTGATGTAGGCGACCACGACGGCCACGATGATGAGCGGGCCGGTGGCGATTCCGGCCTTGGAAGTCAGGAGAAGCGTGATGACTGTTGCTGACAGCGGGAGTTTGAGGACGGACACAGCCGTCGCGGCCATCAGCACGGCTACCGCGGGCGTCTCCGAGAATCCCGGAAGGTGCGCGGCTAGCAGCCCCCCGACCGCGCCCATGAACAAGCCCGGAAATGTTGGGCCGCCTCGGAAGTTGCCCAGCGAGATACTCCAGGCCACGCCCTTGAACAGGAGCAGGAACGCCAGGGTGGACAGCGACAGGGTGGGGCCCTGTTTGAGCACAGTGCTGAAGGCGTCCTCCCCTGAGAACAGGACAACATCCGCTGACTCGTCGGTGATCTGGGCAAACGCGATCGCAAGGCCGGCCACGGCCAAGCCGGCCGCCGGTAGCAGCAGCCACGGCTGCTTGCCGACCACCCGGGCCGACAAGCGGGCGAGCTCGGTGATGGCGAAGGTGACCACCGCGGCGGCGACCGCGAGCACGATGGCCCAGCAGAAGTCGGCGACCGTCAGATTCGAGAACGCGGGCAGCGTAAACGGGCTCAGCGCATAGTCGCTGGAGCTGAGCCCGGTCCACTTGCCCATGCCTATGAAGATGACCGAGCCGATCCCCGCAGACATCAGGCCGGGCAGCAAGATCAGTGGCAGCATCTGCCCGCCGATGCCGGCGGCCTCGATCAGGATGATCGCGCCGATGACCGGCGAGCCGAAGATCGTGGCGATTGCGGCGAACGCTGCAGCAGCTGCGAGCACCGCCATGACTTGGTCCGGCGTGTCCTTTTTCACCAGCCGCACGGCCAGTACCGCCAAACCGCCGCCGAGGGCGATGAGCGGGGCCTCCGGTCCCAGCACCAGCCCCAGGCCGAGAGTGGCCAAAGCGGCAAGCAGGATGCCCGGCAGCTCGACCGGCTTGGCGGTCCCGCCCTCGATCCCCTCGTAAGGGATGTGCCCGCCGCGACCCGGCAGCCGCACGATCGCGACGGCCGCCAACCCCCCGGCCACCGCCAGCACCGGCAGCGGCCACCACCAGGGAACGGGATCCAATCCCAGCCCCGAGGGCAGGTCCTCGTACACCTCTGTCTGAATCCAATGGACCAGTTCCAGGAAACACCACGAGGCGAACGAAACCAGCACGCCGATCAACGCGGCGAAGACGAGCAGGACCCGGTAGCTCCTCGACCGTATCAGCGCGCCCGGATTAACCGGGGGAGCAGCCGCCTCACTCATTTGGTATGCCCTGACGTCCCGGCAGTCGACATTCCGCCGGCGCCTGGCTCTTAGCGGCGAGTCCACGGGCCTTCATTGACATGTCACCCTCCGACCGAAGCGTCCTCGACACCGCCGGCCCCATACATCACACCTAGCCCCGGTGCCGCTACCAAACAACCTCGCCACGCAGCCTCCAAGCATCCTCCTACCGGGATGACATACGGAGTTCGCCGCCGCGCAAATGGACTGCACGCCGCCCAGGGGATGCGGCCAGACCGGCGATCATCCCTATCTGGCTTACTCCGACATCCTCACCAGTTGCGGCGGATCCGCGGGTCCGTACGCGCTGAAGCGGGACGCTTGCGCACCTGACAAAACGTCTCGGGCTGCGACAGGCGGCTGACGGACCTAGAACACCCAGTGCGAGCCGGGCCGCCCGGGGGCGGGACTGACCAGCCCAGGGCCGCTCGCTTGCTAGCCTTGAGCCGTCACTTCGCTGCGCGGGGAGCGGCCATGACCGATCACCCGAACAAGGGCCTGCCGGCGGCAAAGCGAAAGCGGCTCATCTTCTGGGCGGTGCTGCGCGGTCTGGCAACCACGACGGCTCTGGTGGTTCTCTACTATGTGCTGCCGCTGGACCAGTCGTGGGATACCGGCACCGCGGTGCGCCTGCTGATCGGCTTTCTGGTCTTCGCAGGCCTCACGGTATGGCAGGTTAGGGCAATCGTTGGCTCCCGCTACCCAGCAATGCGGGCATTCGAATCGCTGGCGTTTATCGTTCCCATCTATCTGCTGGTGTTCGCCGCCACGTTCTACATGATGGAACGAGCCTCCGCAGCGAACTTCACTCAGCCACTGACCCGCACGGACGCACTGTATTTCAGCGTGACCGTCTTTGCGACGGTGGGCTTCGGGGACATCACCGCCAAATCCGAGACCGCTCGGGTCGTGCTCATCGTCCAGATGCTCGGCGACCTCGCGCTCCTGGGCGCTGGCGCACGGGTGCTGCTCGGGGCGGTACGCCTCGGCCAGCAAAAGAGATCCGATACCGGCGATGGCGACGTTGTTGCCACCAGGTGAACGCGGCAGCGACGGCACAACTTTATCGCGACGACAGCGCCCCGAGTCCATTTCGAGTTCACTCGGCGACGGCCGCGAGTTCGGCCATGTCGGGCGCCGGCCGGTGGCGGCAACTTCATCTGCTCCGACCGTGCCCACGATGAGCAGACGACACCCATCCCTTCAGGAGGGGAGGACGTTCTGCGCGGCGGCGGCCGCGTCCTGGCGTTGCCCCTCGCTCTGCCGCCAACTGGCCCAGACTGGCGAGAACACAGCGCAGACCAGCGACATCGTGATCATGATGAATAACCAGCCGATCATCGTGATCACGACCCCGAACGAGCCGAAAGCCTTCCCGTTCGCGTTCACGGTCGCCGGCAGGAAGAAAGGCGTGGTGGCGGTTGCGCCGCCGAGGACGACGGTCGCGAGCAGTGCCCCGGGGAGCAGGGCGCGCAAAGCGATCGTTCGGTGCAGGAGGAAGCGCGGCACCCAGAGCCAGAACACCGTCGACCCCACAAGCCAGACGGGCACGAGGACGAGCCAGCCGGCATCCCGAAGCTCTCCGCCGGCGACGACGACGAACGCGACAGAACCGGTGAAGACGAAGAAGAAGATCACGAACAGCCCCTGGTCGGCTGCCGACCCGACCTTGACCATCCCCCAGGCCCGGGCATAGACGTCCTGGTAGATCTGACCGATTCCGAGCCCCCACAGCAGGGCACTCACCACCACCGTGATGCTCGCCGCGAGCTTGTTCGCAGAGGCGCTGCCGAAGGTGTCCTGAACGAGGCTAGCGGTGGAGCCAGTGAGCTTCAGGTGAGAGATCAGATCAGCGACGAAGGCGTTCGTGTCGCTCCCAGAGGAGTGGAAGAGGGCAACGGCCACGAGCGCGGCCGGCAAGACCGACAGCGTCGAATACACGGTCACCGCGCAGCCCGAGTTGCGGCTGGCCGCAAAGTAAGCCCGGAACCACTGCAGCGCCAGCCGGCCCAAACGGGTATCGGCGCGGCCGCGGAGCCAATCCTGCACCGCCCTGACGCGACCGCCTGCTCTGGCCGGAAGTTGATCAGGTTCTGGCCCTGCGTCGCTGGGATCCAACGTCCGCCGCCCTTCAAGCCTTTCAGTTTCGCTGTCCGCCGTAGCTTGGGTGCAGCCTCGACTCTGACGTCGCAGGTATGAGGGCGCATCATCCCATAAGGACGAGTCGCCCGCGCCCGCTAAACTTGGGCACTCCGTGAGTGAGGTTATCGGGACGACGCCATCGGCGAACCGTTCCCCCGTCTCCGGATCCTGCTGCCAGATCCGCAGCCGCGAGTACAAGCCGATCATCTCGAAGCAGCGTCGCCCGCGCCGAAACCCTCCAGCTACGGGACGAATCACCCCTGGCGGGTGGTGCTCTCGAGGTGCGCGGGTGCTCTGCTGGCGAGCATGGTGAATGCGACGGCTCCCGGCACGGATGGCAGCGAGCGGGGAGTCGATTTCGCTGGATGCGGTCGACGTGCTCGCGGCGCGCCTCCTGGGCGACGTGTGGTACCACAATGGGCCGGCGTCCCATCGCGCACGCACGCGGGGTCGCGGCGGTGGTGCGCGCGAGCCGAGACGACCGATGGATGTGCTGACGCGAGGCGACGGCCTCGAACAATCCCCGAACCCGAAGGAGTGACATGAGCGGGCCAGATCGCACGAAGCTCCCTATCCGGCGCCCGGAGTTCCGCGGGACCCTGGCCCGCACTCTGGGCGGTTCCGAGCCGGACTGGACCCAGATCGACCACGTCCACCCGCCGGACGGCGCGCCCAACGTGCTGGTCGTGCTGATCGACGACGCCGGCTTCGGCAACCCGAGCACGTTCGGCGGGCCGATCGAGACGCCGAACTACTCGCGGATGGCCGAACGCGGGCTGCGATACAACCGCTTCCACGTGACGGCGCTGTGCTCGCCGACCCGCGCCGCCCTGCTGACCGGTCGCAACAGCCACACGGTCGGATTCGGCTCCATCGGCGAGTTCTCGAACGGCTTCCCCGGCTACACGGCACTGCTGCCGCGGGACTGTGCGCCGCTGCCCCGGATCCTGCAGGAGAACGGATACAGCACCGCAGCGATCGGCAAGTGGCACCTGACGCCGGACGGGCAGCAGGGCGCGGCCGGCCCGTTCGATCGCTGGCCGAACGCATGGGGCTTCGACTACTTCTACGGGATCCTGGGCGGTGGCAGCAGCCAGTGGGATCCCTGTCTCGCCGAGAACCAGAAGATCATCGGCACCGACCCCGACTATTACGACCGGGACAACCCGTATTACTTCCCGGACGCGATGGCCGACCGGACGATCCAATGGCTACACGGCGTGCGGGCGCAGGACGCGACCAAGCCGTTCTTCGTGTACTACTCGACCGGGTGCAGCCATGCGCCGCACCACGTCTCGAACAGCTGGGCCGACAAGTACAAGGGCCGCTTCGACCAGGGTTGGGACCGCTTGCGCGAGCAGGTCTTCGCCAGGCAGCGGCAGCTCGGCGTCGTGCCGCCCGACGCCGAGCTCACGCCGCGCAACGAGGCGTTCCCGGCGTGGGACGACATGTCGGACCGGCTCAAGGCTTACTACGCCCGGCAGATGGAGGTATACGCCGGCTACTCGGAGAACGCCGACCACAACGCCGGCCGCGTGATCGAGGCGATCGAGGAGCTCGGCGAGCTGGACAACACCTTGGTGATCTGGATCTGGGGTGACAACGGCGCCAGCATGGAGGGCTCGCTCACCGGCTCGTTCAACGAGCTCACCATGCAGAACGGCATCCCGCTCACCGACGAGATGCAGATGCAGCTCGCCGAGCGGTACGGGGGGCTGGAGGCCTGGGGCGGGGCGATGTTGGACCCGCACTACTCGGCGGCCTGGGCGTGGGCCGGCAACACGCCGTTCCAGTGGGGCAAGCAGATGGGCTCGCACCTCGGCGGCACGCGCGACCCGATGGTCGTGCACTGGCCGGCCCGCGTCACCGAAGCCGGTGGGCTGCGGTCGCAGTTCACGCATGTCACCGACCTCATGCCGACGATCCTCGACGTGTGCGGCATCCCGGCGCCCGACGAGGTCGACGGCATCGCACAGGAGCCGCTGCACGGCTCGACGTTCGCCGACTCGTTCACCGACGCGGGCGCGCCCGAACGGCACACCCAGCAGTACTTCGAGAGCGTCGGCAACCGGGCCATGTACAAGGACGGCTGGTGGTTGGCGATGCGCACCGAGCGCATCCCCTGGGTGCTGACCCCCGCCGCGCTCGGGCCGTACGCGCCGGGCGTGTGGAACCCCGACGACGACCCCGTCGAGCTCTACTACCTGCCGGACGACTTCAGCCAGGCCCACGACCTTGCGTCCGAGCACCCCGACAAGGTCGAGGAGCTGCGGGCGCTGTTCTGGTCCGAGGCCGAGAGATACTTCGTGCTGCCACTCCTGGCCCCGCTCGGGGTGTTCTTCGGGATGGTTCCTCCGCTGCCGGAGGTCGCGACGTTCGAGTTCCGCGGCGACGTCGAGAACGTCATGCCGGGGATGATCCCGCCGATCTACAACCACTCGTACACGATCAGCGCCGACCTGGTCGTCCCCGAGGGCGGTGCGCAGGGTGTGATCGTGGCGAACGCCGACCACCTCGGCGGGTTCTCGCTCTGGGTCGACAGCGGGCGGCTCACCCATACCTACTCGATGATGGGCGTCTCCGTTTTCCGCCAGCAGGCCGACGAGCCGCTACCGAGCGGCGAGGTGACCGTCCGGATGGAGTTCGCGGCCGACGGGCCCCAGCCCGCTACGGGCGGCGACGTCACGTTATACGTGAACGACAGACCCGTCGGCAAGGGGCGGATGGACCATACGGTCCCCGTCCGATTCTCCGGCTACGCTGCCATGGACATCGGACGTGACAACGGCGGAGTCGTCGACCTGAGCTACGACGACCGCAAGCCGTTCCCCTTCACCGGCACGGTCAAGAAGGTCGTCTTCGACATCAAGACCCACCCCACGCAGGACGACGAGCATGAGTTGCACCTGGCGGAGCGGCACGGCCACACCGTTCACGCAGTCTCGGCCTGAGCCGGTTCGACGACAGGAAGAAGGTCGGCAGCATGGCATTCGACGACGAAACCATCGACGTCCTCATCGGCGGCTACCTGTCCAGGGACGCGGCGATGGAGGACTACGAGTCCGTCCTCGGCTGCGGCGGCTACCTGCACGGTGCGGTCGTCGTCAGCAAGGACCTCGAGGGCAAACTAGCCGTCGAACAGACCGACCACCTGGTCCGCAAGGGCGCGGCCGGCCTCGGCGCCATCGGGTTCGCGGTCGGCTTGTTCGCGCCACCGCTGCTCGCGGCGACGGCGGTCGGCGCCGCCATCGGAGCGGGGGCCGGCAAACTGCTCCACAATCGCACCGCCGCGAAGCTGGAGGCGCAGGCCGGGGCGACCATCCCGCTCGGAGGCGCCGGGCTGATCGTGGCCTACCCGCATTCCGCAGCAGGGCAGGTCGAACCCGCCGTGACGCGGGCCGTCTCCCGCGTCGTCGGTGAGGCCGAAGGGAACCATGTCCAGGCGCTCAAGGGCGCCATCGCCGACGCCCAGACCAAGATGGCGCGAGTCCCAGGGCTGACGTTCTGCTCGTCGCTTCGCCGATCGACGGCACCGATCGTAGGCACCGGATCGTCTGGTCTTGACCGGCGGGCGCGGCGGCATGCTCCGCACCTTGAATTGGCGCCGAGACGTCTTCGAATTGGCGCCGAGACGTCTTCGACGCTGCTGCCGAGTCCAGAAATGGGAGCCGCCTGAGGGAGTCGAACCATGATTGATGCGCTGGTTCCGGGCGTTGCCGGGATCATGTTCAGCACGGATCCCATCTCGGGCAAGACGTTCATAATCTGGCTGGTCCTTCCGTGGTGTCGCCCAGGTCGTTTAACGGCCCACGGCGGCAGCGTGTTGTCGTACCGGATTCCTACACTGGCCCCCCGTCGGAGGAGGTGCACGGCCCGCACCGGTCACCCAGTGCAGCGCGTTGTCGTATGCGCGGAGGGAGCACGCCACCCCGGTGCACATCGCCAGCATCGCCCGTCACTTCCGGGCTTGGTCCGATGGTGCCGAGTCAACGCTGCCACCGAGTCCTTACCCGTGTGGTTCGTCTCGTTTCCGCGGGACGAGCCCTAGAGCCTCGCCGAGCGAAAGGGCGGAAGCTCGGTTGTTACAGTCCGGCGCGTGCCAACGGAGCGCGACAACGAAGCGATTGCGCGGAAGCTAGTTCAGCACGTTCTGCGCGGGGTCAGCGTCGCCCGGTATGAGGATGGTTCTCGCGACGGAATGGTTGATGCCCAAATCACCTACCCCGATGGGACTGTCGCCGCGCTGGAAGTGGTCGGCGACCACGACCCGAACTATCGAAACCTGGACGCCCGAATCCGCGACGGCGGCAATCGCATAGACGCCCCGACCCTACGCAACACGTGGATCCTGAACCTCAAAGATCACCCCGACGTGTCTGACGTGCGAGCGATCCGCGGGACCATCGTCGCGCTGCTCGAGGACCTCGAAGCGGCACGCCTTCATCTGGACGACGGCCACCACGGACTACGCGGCCACCTCGGTCCTCGAAGTGGACGAACAGCTCCCCACGGTTGCGCCGAGACTGCCCGGCGGAATCACTCACCTCTGGATTTGCAGCGACCACGCCCGGCACCGCGTGGTGATGTGGGAAGCCGGGAACGGCTGGCGTGACGTATACCGGATCCCCGACGACGGGGTCATTCCGTTCGCGTAGGTTCCTGCTAGGTGGCATCGCACCTACACCTGCCGCTATTTGGTCGACGGGCGCGAGTGCGGGCTGGTGCTCAACTTCCCGCCGTGCCGGGACCCGAACGCGGGCCCGTCGTCGTGGGTGTAGGCGTGCAGAGTGCGGGGCCGCCGCGAGACGAGGCTCCGTTCAGTCCAGCGCCGCGCACAGGGATGCCAGCGCCGACGGATCGCCGCTGAAGTAGTCGACGAACGGATGGTGTGCGGACTCCTTGACCACCTCGCCAGTCGCGGAGTCGAAGACGACGCGCCCGGCATCAATCACGAGGGTGCCTCCGTCCGGCAGCCAGACCCGCGCGAGCACCCCACTTAGCGATTCGGTGCCGGTGGACGTGTCACCTGGAACGGCCACGTTCTGGACATCGGTGTCATGCTGCGTCCAGAGCGCGACCAGTCCCGTGTCGGGGTTGCGGTACGTCCCGTCCAAGAACTCGCGGAAGTGTCGCTGCAGCAGGTTCCCGTCGGCGTCGTAGGTCCGCTTCCCCACCACCGAGCGCGTGTGGGAGTCCAGCAGTTCCGTGCCGCCGCAGATGATGCCGGAGGGCGCATTCACCACGTCGGGGTCGCTGAACGCTATATCACACGTGATGTGGCTGCCGTCGACGAAACACACGGGGTTGAACTCGGCCGGTGGCGGCGGGTTCAGCGTGCTCGGATCCACCGGCGTCCGTGCCGACGCGGGCGCGGCCAGCGCCACGGTGAGGACGAGGCCCCCGTCACAGCGAGGAGGAGCCGACTAAACCGGCGCACAGTCATACTCACGTTCACGTTAGGTCCCCCACCGACCGAAGTCCCGTTACAGCGCGGGCAGGATAGACGGTAGCCGACTGAATGCTATCGGCTGACGCCCGGCAGCGAACGCCGAGAACGAGTACGCCACGTACAGAATCCCGAGGGACGCGGCGAGCGGCTGTTCCGCGCGAATGAACACCGGGCTGTCGTTGGAATTTTCCCACAAGTAGATGTCCCGCGACATCCGCGGCGACAATCCTCGTTTCGTTCCTGCCGCCGCCCAGGTTCGGGGGCACATTCCCGGAGAGCAGCACCGCGCAACCCAGCATCGACCCGGACAGGTCATACCCGGCGGTGTCACGTCGCGCCCATCGTGTTGAACCCGGATTCGGACTGCCGCCAACCGCGAACAACGGACGCCCGGTCGTGTCCAACGTCGACAGCAACCAACCCCACGTCAACGGATTCATGATGAGATGCGTGGCGCGGGTGAACCGCAACGCCCCGACCTGCCGCACCGCATCCGCCAGCTTCGGCCAGAGTTCTTGCGGGGTCGGCGACGCATCGGTGTAGGCCACGCTCGGTAACACCGGACACGCCGAGAATCCCGAGATGCTGACCGGACCCGCCGGAACCGTTGACGACCTGCCGGTCAAGTTCCGCGTTATGGGCGTTGCTCAAGTCCGACATGATGACCTGCTCGACCAGCTGCCCACGCTCGACCGCTTGCCGCGAGATTGTTTGCTGACCGGCGATGGTGCACACGTTGGACGTGAGCAGGGTGTCATCGGCGTTCGTCTCGGAAACCGCGGTGTTCTCCGTCGACTGGCTCGCGGCGCTCGTACCCGTCGTTACCCGGCTGATGTTGACGGTCATGCCCTCCGGTGGGAGCGGCAAGCGCGGTGCACGCGTTAGCCACCGGCCGGCCCGCACGGGCAAGCTCCGCGAACTGAGCCGTCAAATACGCGGGCGGAACAAGGCCGGTTACCGCACCCGAGCCGATGGCGCGTTGCTGCTGCCCGACCTTCGGATTGTCGACCTCGATTTCGCGGGAGTGCCGAGCAAGCCGGTCAAGCGCACCCGGATCGCGCAGCACCTGCCCCATAGCCAAGTCACGCAGGAACGAATGCCCGCCGACGACGGCGTAATCAGGCCGGTAGGTGCCCTCCTCGGTGCCGACACGGAACACCCGGTCATAAGCGGGACGGGAGATGTTGCTGGATGCCCGCTCGAGGTCGACCTCGATGCGGTCACGTTCGGCGGCCAGGTTCTCGATCCGCTCGAGGTCGCCGGGGACTTCAACCGCGCCGGGCCGGTCGTACTTGTTACGGAACGCGCGCAGCTCCGAGTTGATGTCGATGCGGCGCTGGAGTAAGTCAGCTTTCGATCTGGTCTGAGTTCGGATAGGGGGCATTGACAGGCTCTCCGCTCACGGGTGAGCGCCAATTCCTGGGAACAGCCACACCAGCCAGCGCGACATGCGCAGCCGCCAACCAATACGCAGTCGACGAGCGCCGCCGACCCGCGGTGCGAGACTCAGTCAGCGACTCATCCGGCGAGTACATCACCGCGACCGCAGCGATCCACCCACAAGTCAAGCTGCTCCTCGAACCGCGCAGCCGCCACCTGCCGACCCGCGTTCGCCGCAGACGACGACGCAGCCGCCGAGGCAGCCGCACGCAACTCGGTGTCACCCGGGTTAGCCCGGGAAACATCACGGGCAGCATCAGCGGCACGTTTAGCGGCACGAGCGTCAGCCTCCGCGTTCTCGATGAGCAACGCGTACGTCATCGACACGGGGGCATCCCAAAGAAAGGCGCAAGCAACAGGGACCCGCGGGAATGAGCCGCGTCACCGCCAGCGCCGGGGGACGCACCGAACCGGCCGGGAAGGCTGCCAGCATCATAACTGACCCGCCGCCTTAGTCATTTGACGCTGCACCTCGGCGAGATACGCGTCGTACTCCTCCACCGACGCTGCGGTGCCAGTCTGCCCGTTGGCCTTGTTCTCGGTGTTCTTCGGAAGGTGATCGATTGCGATCACGCACGCGCCGGCTACGGCCAGCGGCTTGAGCACTTGGGCGTGGCCTGCGGTGAGCTCGTCGGGTGAGTTCGAAGACAGGCCGAGCATCGGGAGCAGCTCGCCGACGGAGTCCACGACGACGAGGCGGGCCGCCAGCGTCTCGCGTCCGCGATGATCCTGCGCAGGTGCTCCCCGTCTTCCGGCTCGGCGAGCCGGAAGACTCCTGAATCTCGCAGGACGTCGGAACGCACCCCGAACGCGAGGATCCTGGCGATCACCGCTTCCGCCCCGTTGTGGTCGAGGTCGAGGAACAGGGCCCGGCCGCCGTCGTGGAGCGCCTCAGCCACCGCGGCGATCGCTACCCACGTCTTTCCCGACTCCGGGTCGCCGAACAGGACGTTTACTTGGCCGGCGTACAGCAGCGCCCGGCCGTCGTCACGGTGGAGGAAAGCTGGTGCCGGCGGTTCCGGTAACCCGCCGTCGAGTAGGGCCCCAACGTCGACGTAGAGCGGTGTACCGCGTTCCTCCCCTATATGAGGAGGTACAGGTACAGGCAGGAAGTCGGCCACACCGTACCCCGCCGCGATGTGGTCGGCGGCGTCCTTGCCGGCCTTAGGTGCGAACACCGCCGCGTCGGCCTTGCCGCGCAGCGACGCGAACACTTCTGCGGCGTGCTTCCGGCCTGGCTCATCTTGGTCGGCGACGATCACCACCTTGCCGCCGTGCAGCGGCGACGGGTCGATCTTGGCCCACTTACCGGCGCCCATCGGGTTGCATGTGGCGGTGGCACCGATCGCCTCAAGGGCATGGACGTCCTTCTCGCCCTCGACCACGAACACCGGCCGACGGTCCGCGACGGCCTGTGTGACCTTGGCGAGCCGATACAGCTCCGGTGGGTTATCGGTGTTGCGTTGGCTGAATGTCTTGTCCGGGGTGCGCAGCACAAGGCGGTCGTCGTCGTACCGGTAGGTCGCGCCTTTAGGGTTGTCGAACAGGTCAGCCATGCGTCAGGCCCAGCGCGGCGAGGACGTCGACCGGTTGGCAGCCGGCGTGGCAGCGGATGAGCGTCTGGCCTTCGGTGGCGGTGATTGCCAGCGACGTATTGCGGACGCCGTCGTGCGCCGGGCAGCGGGCTCTCGCCTTCACGCCGTTGACTGGGCCGAGACGGTCACCGAGCGCGTCGCAGAGGCGTTCGTACGCGGTCACGCCGCTAAACTCAGCATGTCGTCAGTGGTGGCGTCGGTGTGGTTCATTGCAGCGGCCTGGGTTGCCTGCCCGGGCCGTTGTTCTTTGCCCGGTGGCCCCACCTCAGGCCGCACCATTGCGAGCGTCCGCGAGCCACGCTTCGATGTCCTCGGCCGCGTACAGCCGCTTCCGGCCAGCCTTAAAGCTCTTCGGTCCCTTGCCCTGCCACGCCCAATACCGCATTGTCTCGGGTGACGTTCGGAGTAGTTCGGCAACTTCCTTCGTGGTCAAGTACCGCTGCAGGCGTTCCCTGTCTCGCGCGGCGGCGGCCGCAAGTTCTCGGCGCTGTAGTTCATCGACAACCCCGCTCCTTCCTGGGTGCTTACCCCTACAGGTAGGAACCATCATTGACAGACGCGAACCAACGCAACTAAGGTCCATTCCGTTTAGGAAGGGAACGAGAGGCCTAGACCGAACCGGAAGCGGTCGATCGCCAGCGAGGCCAACCTCGCCAAGCGCATCGCCTACGAGCGCGAGTCACGCGGCCTGAGCTACGAGGGCCTGGCGTCGCTGATGACGGACCGCGGGTGCGCGATCCAAGGGCTCGGCGATCTACAAGATCGAGAAGGGTGATCCTCCGCGCCGCGTCACTGTCGATGAGCTGGTCGCGCTCAAGCAGGTGTTCGAGGTGAGCATCGACGAGCTGCTGACTCCGATGGAGCTGATCGAGCAACGCCAGGCCAAGGAACTCATCGAGGAGCTGGACCGGGTCGCAGAGCTGAGCGCCGAGACTGCAGTTCGCCTCTTCAACATGTACACCCAGTATGTCGCTCTGGCGGTGGACAACCCCGAGCTTGGCGAGTACGTCGAGCATCACTGGGACGCGGCAACGGAAGGCGATTACCCCGTCGCGGCCATCACGGTTGACGGGGCGACTGCGGTCCACGACGACCGGCTCAACGAGATAGCACTCAAGTTCTCTGGGCGGATTATCGCGATGGCACGCGAATACTTTCAGGAGGTAGGAGCCGAGCTGGCAGGTGAGAACGTGATCCAGGCCATCGAGGGCGGCAACCTCTTTGTCGCCGTCAAGGGCCAGGTCGGCTGATGGCCAGCGTTAGAGAAGCGCAGCGACAGGGCAGGCAAGATCGTATGGCGGGCCTACTACCGGGACCCCGCCGGCCGGCAGCGGAACAAGAGTTTCCCCCGGAAGATCGACGCCGAGCGGTACCTAACGACGATCGAATCAGCAAAGCTGCTCGGCAGCTACGTCGACCCCGGCGCGGGCCGGATCACCGTCGAGGCGTGGTCTCGGCGCTGGATCGCGGCACAGGGCCATCTCAAACCGTCGACGCGTGCTCGATACGAGGGCGTCCTGTCCAAGCAGATCGTGCCGCGGTGGGGCCCGGTGCGGCTGTCGGCGATCACACACTCGGACGTCGCTGCCTGGATTGCCGATCTAGGGCTGGCGCCCGCGACGGCGCGTTACATATTCCGGGTGTTCTCTCTGATGCTCGACATGGGCGGTTCGGGACGCCGTGATCAGCCGCAGCCCAGCGGCCGGGGTGCGGCTGCCGAAACTGTCGAAGGCCGAGCGACGGTTCCTGACGGCCGGGCAGGTCGATGCGTTGGCCGACGCTATCGGTGAGTACCGGCTGGTCGTGCTTACGCTTGCTTACTGCGGTCTGCGGTGGAGCGAGCTGGCCGCCCTTCGCGTCGGCCGTGTCGATGTTCTGCGTCGGCGGCTCGAGGTCGTCGAGGCGGTCGTCGAGGTACGCGGTCACCTCACTTGGGGCACGCCGAAGTCGCACCAGCGACGCTCGGTGCCGATGCCGGCGTTTCTCGCGGGCGACCTTGCCGCGTACGTCATAGGGAAGGCGCCCGGCGAGCTGGTGTTCATCGGTCGGCGCGGCGGCGTCCTCCGCAACCTCAACTTCCGTCGCGACCATTTCGACGTCGCAGCGACCGCGGCCGGGCTCGACGGACTGACACCGCACGAGCTGCGGCATACGGCCGCGAGCCTCGTGTCGGCCCGCGCGAACGTGCTGGCGGTACAGCGGATGCTCGGCCATGCCTCGGCGGCGATGACGCTCGACGTGTACGCGGGACTGTTCGATGACGACCTCGACGGCGTAGCGGATCGGATGGACGCGCTCGGGCGTGCTGCTGTTGCCCATCCGTTGCCCAAGGCGCTCGTTGTTGATCTCGCTTCGGTTCGTGAGAGGGCTGCAGGGCAATGATTACGGGCCCTTCAGCCGGAGCCGCCTGAGGGAGTCGAACCCTCGACCTACGCATTACGAGTGCGTCGCTCTGGCCGACTGAGCTAAGGCGGCAGGGGCGCCCGCAGGCGCGCCGAGTGAGTCTACCGGTCGGTGCGCTGCGCCGCGGGGCTTGCCTCGTAGGCCTTCCGGGACGCGCATACCGACGCGAGCGCACACGGGCTACGACGACCGTCCGCAGTCATCCGGACCACGACCGACTCCGACGGCACATTGTGGCCGACGACCGTGCCCGGGCCCTCCGGAGTGTCGACCTCCTCGCCGATGCCGGGCGCCTCGGCGGCGAAGTCCTGATACAGCGGGTGCTCGTACTTCAGGCAGCACATCAACCGGCCACACGCGCCGGAGATGCGCAGCGGGTTGAGCGGCAGATCCTGATCCTTGACCATCCGGACGGAGACGGGCTCGAAGTCGACGAGGAACGTCGAGCAGCACAGCTCACGGCCGCACGAGCCAAGGCCACCGGTCAGGCGGGCTTCGTCGCGGGCCGAGAGCTGCCGCAGCTCGACCCGTCCGTGCAGCGTCGCAGAAAGATCGCGGACGAGGGCTCGGAAGTCGACCCGGTGCGGCGCGGTGAAGTAGATGGTGGTGTGGTTGCGATCGTTGATGTAGTCGACGCCGCTGACCTTCATCGGCAGGTCGTGTTCCCGGATCAGGCGTCGAGCGGCCACGCGCGCCGAGGCCCGTTTCTTGCGACTCACCGCGGCCCGCTCCAGGTCCGACGCCGTAGCCGCTCCGAGGAGAACGGGCAGCCGGCCGATCTCTTCGCTGACGTATTGCGGGGCCCACATGACCTCGGCCACTTCGGGCCCATCGTTCGTCGGATACAGGACTTGATCGCCAACCTGCAGCGACAACCCGCCCGGGTCGGCATAGTAGAGCCGGCCGTGGCGCTGGAAGGTGACCGCGCAGACCATGCTCATCCCTGCAGGGTAGCCGGGGACGCAGAGTCGCCGGGACCGGGGCGGCGGACCTCAGGGCAGGCGAAGCGCGACGGTCATCGCCTCCACCGCGATGCGCGGTTTCACGTTCAGCTCGAGTGCTTCGCGGCAGGCGAGAACGGCCTGCAGGCGTTGCAACGTCCCGGTCGGCGGTACTGCCTTGGCCACCCTCCGCACATCCTGATCGAAATCCGGGATGCGCGCGTTGCACAGGCGATCCGGACTGTACGAGCAGCACGTCCCGGTAGAACGCCGCCAGATCGACCAGCGCGCGGTCCAAGGCATCACGCTGAGTACGGGTGGCCCGCGAGCGTTGGCGGCGCTCGCAGGTCACGAACAGCGCCCACCGCGCCCCGGGCCACAGCTGTCGCACCCTTCCCCGTGCCACCGGCGCCGAGCGCGATCTGCAATGCCTCGATCTCACCGGCGTCCCGTTCAGCCGACAATGCCCCAGCCTCAGCCTCCGCCGCTCCGACCAGATGGTCAGCTGCCTCCAGACATGCCCCGAGCGACGTGAGCGACGCCGGAATGGCCAGCACCGCGGCGCGCCGAGCGCGCGCGTCCGGATCCCGGGCGAGCCGCTTCGCCCGCCCGACATGACCTTGGGCGGCTTGTGCCGCCCACGACGCGTCAGCCGGGTCGACACCGGCGTCGCGCAGCACGCCGGCGACGGCATCGGTCGACGGCGTGCGCAACGTGATGTGCCGGCATCGGGACTGGATCGTCACCGTGACGTCGTCCGGATGCGTCGACGGAGCACACAGCAAGAACGCTGTCCGCGCCGGCGGCTCCTCGAGGACCTTCAGCAGCGCGTCGGACGCCGCCTCGGTGAGTCGATCGGCGTCTTCGATCACGACGACCTGCCAGCGACCGAGCGCCGGACGGCGCGCCGCTGTCGCGACAACGGCCCGCATCTCGGCGACGGAGATGGACAGCCCGTCGGGGACGACCGATCGAACGTCCGGATGGCTTCGGCTCAGCACCGTATGGCACGCCGAACATTCTCCGCAGCCGAGATTGTCCGGCCGCTCACATTGCAGGGCGGCCGCCAGCGCGCGCGCAGCCACCGATCGGCCGGATCCTGGTGGACCCGTGAACAGCCAGGCATGCGTCATTGCACCGGGCGGCGACGTCCTGCCCCGACACGATCGCTCGCGCGGCGGCGGCGGCTTTGCGCAGGACGGCAACCGCCTCGTCTTGGCCGACGAGGTCGTCCCAGACCGTCACGCTGGATCCTCGTTCCTACCCCTGTGCGGGTTTCCGCTGCCCTGTCCCACGGTCATGAGCTGGCTGGTTCGGCGCTGGGCGGCTCGCCCAGGGCGGTGTGACGCTCCGTCGCGAATCGAACGACCGCGGCCGGCGGCTGGCCAGCAACCCGTCGACGGTGGCGAGGATCTCGGACGCAAGCTCACCCGCCGGCCGCATCCCATCAAGCAGGAGATAGCGTCCAGGCGCGGCTTCCGCTAGTCCGCGAAACGCCGTCCGGACCCGTTCGTGGAACTCCAGCGACTCGCGTTCAAGCTTGTCGGTGTAACGGCGGCCATCGGTCGACTCGGCACGTCCTCGGGCACGCTCGAGTCCCACGGCGGCGGGAATATCGAGCAGGACGGTCAAGTCCGGCGTGAGCCCACACGTTGCCCAGCCCGACAGGCGGCGGACCTCGTCGAACGTCAGTTCACGGCCCGCGCCCTGATAGGCCATCGACGAGTCGATGTAACGATCCGTGAGTACGACGTCACCCCGATCCAGGGCCGGCTGGATGATCGTGGCGACGTGGTGGGCCCGGTCTGCAGCGAAGAGCAACGCCTCGGCCCGAGGCGCGAGCGCCTCGTCGTCATGTAACAACAAGTCGCGGATCCGGCGTCCGACACTGGTGGCGCCTGGTTCCTGCGTGACCACAACGTCGACGCCGACGTCACGCAACGCGGCGGCGAGGAGTCCGATCTGGGTCGACTTGCCTGACCCCTCGCCACCTTCGAACGCGATGAACACGCCACCTCCCTCCATCCGCCGGCGCTTGGCCGAGTCTCCGCGCAGTGCTGAGTTCAGGTCGGCCCAGATCGGCACCGCCAGTCCGTCGTCCATCTTCCGGATAGGCCAGCACGCCGGCAGCGATTGCGAGCAGTCCCCCGGCAACCAGGACGAACCGGGTGCCGTCGACCGTCACGCTAGTGTTCGCGACCGTGAACGTGTGGCGGCCGACGGCTGCGACCACGAACGGCACCGCGGCAAGAGAAATGATCAGCACCACCCGGATGAGCGACTGCAGCAATGCGAAGATGCGGCCGCGCATCTCATCGTCGACGTCGGTGCCCATCAGGGTCATGCCGCACAGGTAGGCGATGCCTGCTCCGAATCCCAGTCCGAGGACGAAGATCACCGCAAGCGCTACCTGCGGCATGACTGCGGCGAGGACGACGCAGATTCCCCCGAACACGATCGACAGTCCGAACAGCCGGCGTCGGGAGAGCTCGCGCGCGATGCTCGGGCCGAACGCCATGCCCGCGCCGAGCCCGACGAAGACCGAGCCGAACATCACACCGTACGCAGCGTTGCCGCCGCCCAGGCTCGAGGCGAAGATCTTCCCCGCTCCGATCACCGCGCCGCCCGCGGTGAAGGCGCCCACAAGCCCGATGATGAGCCCACCCACGAGCCGAGAATGGCGGACGAAGCTCGCGCCCTCGCGCAGCAAGGCCAGCAGGCTCGGCTGGTCATCAGCGGGCCGCCGAGTACGGCGACCACTGATCTCGGGGATGAACAGGACGATCAACGCGCCGACCAGGAACGTCGCCGCGTTGAAGTAGAGGGCCAGGTTGGTCGGGTTGGTCTGGAAGAACGCGAGGTGCCGAGCGAGCACGTTGGTGATCAGCGAAAGAACCGAGAACAGCGCCGCCCCGAGCACGGGTGTGAGCCCGTAGGTTGTGATCAAGCTGAGCTGGTTGGCCGCCTCGACCTGGTCGCGGCGGACGAGATTCGGCACCGAAGCGTCCTTCGCCGGCGTCCAGAACAGACTGATGCACTCGATCAGGAAGCTTGCGATGAACAGCCAGGCCAGCGTCTCGCGCTCCGACACGAATAGATGCGCGAGGGGAATCGTGAGGAACAGTCCGAACCGGAGCACGTCGGAGACGACCATGGTGATCCGTCGGTCGAACCGGTCGGCGAACGCACCGGCCAGCGGGCCCAGCACTATCGCGGGCAGCAGACGGACGACCAGCACGCCGCCGAGGGCGTAGTTCTGCTCCCGATAGCCGGTGGCCAGTGACGTGGCCAGGGCAGTCGTCGCGAGCAGCCCCAGCCAGTCGCCCAAGCTCGATAGTGCGGTGGAGTACCACAGTCGCCGGTACGGGCGAACTCGCAGCACACTGCGCATGGCCGCGATCGACGACGTGGACGGACGCTCAGCCGGGGCCGACGCGGCAAGGGATTGCGCACCGGCCGGCGCCTCGACCGGGAATGGCCGCTCAGGACCGCCTGAGGCCGACGCGCTCTCGGGCAGGGGGGAATCAGATCCGGCGACCCGATCGGGCTGGCCGGGCTCCATCCTGGCCGGCTCGACGCTAATGCGGCCTCCCCTGCACGGCCTGTCTGCTTATCCTGATCAGCCTATAGACGCTGCGCGTCAACGGCCTCCGCTTATCGCGACGTGGCGGCCAGCAGATCCCGCAACGCCGCGGTGAGCCGCTCTCGGGCGGCCGCCGGCAGCTGCTCGAGCAGCTCGCTCTCCGACGCCAGGAGCGCCTGCAGGGCAGCGTCCACACGACGCCTGCCCTCGGCAGTCAGCCGCACCCTGACGAGTCGGCCGTCCACCTCGTCGGGGCGGCGGACAACCAGGCTGCGGGCTACCAGGCGATCGAGTCGACTGGTCATCGTTCCTGACGTGACGTGCGTCGCCGTCCACAGTTCGCCGGCGGTCAGCTCGAACGGCTCTCCGCTGCGACGCAACGCCGCTAGCACGTCGAACTCGTGTCCCTGCAGCCCGTGTTCGACGAAAGCGGCAGTACGGCGATCCGCGAGCACGTCGGCAAGGCGGGAGACGCGGGACAGGATATGCATCGGCTCGACATCGAGGTCCGGACGCTCCCGGCGCCAGGCGTCGACGATTTCGTCCACCTCGTCGCCCACGCATCCATCATAGGCATTATCTTGATGTCAAGATTTACCCTGCGCGACGCCAATAGGACCGGTGCATCATGTGGGATCCCGAGCAGTACGCACGCTTTACCGGGGAGCGGGGTCGACCGTTCGTCGAGTTGCTGAGCCGCGTCGACCTGCAATCGCCGCGCCGCGTGGTCGACCTCGGGTGCGGTCCCGGGAAGCTAACCGCGCTGCTCGTGGATCGCTGGCCCACCGCGACGGTTGTCGGGATCGATTCGTCACCGGAGATGATCTCCGCCGCGTCGTCGGTCGACGGGGTCACATTTCGCCTGGGTGACATCGCATCGTTCCGTCCCGATCCCGACACCGACTTGTTGATCAGCAACGCCGCCCTTCAGTGGGTACCTGGCCATGAGGAGCTGCTTCGCTCATGGGCGGCGGCCCTGCCTGAAGGAGCCTGGATGGCCTGGCAAGTGCCGGGCAATCTCGATTCACCGTCGCATTCCCTGCTGCGCGCCTTGACCTCCACCGACCGGTGGTCGCCATTCGTCGGCTCCGCGGTGTTGCCCCCGGATGCGGTGCGGTCACCGGCGGCGTATGCATCACTGCTGATCGAGTGCGACCTCGTCCCTGACGTCTGGGAGACCACGTATATCCATGTGCTGGCCGGTGCCGACCCGGTGCTGGAGTGGGTTCGCGGCACCGCCCTGCGACCCGTGCTCGCAGGTCTGTCGCCGGCGGACGCGGCTGACTTCGAGGCCGAGTACGCCCCGCAGCTGCGGGCGGCCTATCCGGGCGGCCCCGGCGGCACACTCTTCCCGTTTCGGCGAATCTTCTGTGTAGGACGAAAGTCGTGATGGGGCTCGTTAGGCCTTGCCGGCCGGCGCCTTCGTCGGGGCTGCCCGCTTCGCCGGGGCCTTCTTCCGCGGGGCCGCCTTCTTCGCGGGGGCTTTGCGGACCGCCTTCGCCGCGGGACCGCGGGCGCGCCGGTCTGCGATGAGCTCGACGGCCCGTTCGTGGTCGATCTCGTCGACGGAGTCGCCGCGCCGCAGCGAGGCGTTGGTCTCTCCATCGGTGACGTACGGGCCGAACCGGCCGTCCCTTACGACTATCGGCTTGCCCGAGACAGGATCGTCGCCAAGCTCTTTCAACGGCGTCGATGCCGCCCGCCGGCTGCGCGTCTTCGGTTGCGCGAACAGCGCCGCGGCCTCCTCGAGCGTGATCGTGAACAGCTGCTCCTCGGAGTCCAGCGACCGTGAGTCGTTGCCCTTGCGCACGTACGGCCCGTAGCGGCCGTTCTGCGCGCTGACTTCGTCACCGTCGAGCACGCCCAGGACTCTCGGCAGGGTGAGCAGCCGCTGCGCATCGGCGAGTGTCACCGTGTCCAGCGACATAGCGGAGAGCAGCGACGCCGTCCGCTCACCATCGGTGACGTAGGGCCCGTAGCGGCCGCTCTTGGCGGTGATCTCCGCGCCGGTGTCGTCGATGCCCAGCACCCGATCGCTGGATGGCGCCGACAGCAGCTCATCCACCTTTTCCGGCGTGAGCTCGTCCGGCGCCAGGTCGTCGGGTATCGAGACACGTTCTTCGTCACGTTGCAGGTAGGGGCCATACCGGCCGACGCGCACGACGGCGTCACCGTCGCCGATCGGGATGGAGTTGACGCCACGGGCATCGATCTCCTCCAGCCGCTCGGCGATGAGCCGTTTCAGGCCGCCCTGCGCTGAGATCCGCCGCGGGTCGGACACCGCGCCGTTGGCACCGAAGTAAAACCGTCGCAGCCAGTCGATCCGCGACGTCGTGCCGTTGGCGATCGCGTCCAAGTCGTTCTCGACGCTGGCCGTGAATCCGTAATCCACCAGCCGGCCGAAGTACGACTCCAGAAGTCCGATCACCGCGAATGCCGTCCAGGACGGCACCAGCGCGGCGCCCTTCTTCCAGACGTAACCACGATCCTGAATTGTCTGCAGGATGGACGCGTAGGTCGACGGGCGCCCGATGCCGAGCTCCTCGAGCGCCTTGACGAGCGAGGCCTCCGTGTAGCGCGGGGGTGGCGAAGTCGAATGACCGTCGGCCCGGAACTCGCGCGGCGTCACCGCTTGGCGGCGCTCCAGGTGCGGGATTCGCTTCTCGGCGTCGTCCTTTTCGGCCGATTCGTCGACGTCTTCCACGTAGGCCCGCAGGAATCCGGGGAAGGTGATCGTACGTCCGGACGTCCCGAACTCCACCCGCTCGTCTGTTATCGACGTCCCCGCCAAGCGGACTGAGACCGTCGTGCCGACCGCATCCGCCATTTGCGAAGCGAGCGTGCGCTGCCAGATCAATTCGTAGAGCCGGAACTCCTCGCTGGACAGGTGCCCGGCGAGCTGCCCGGGCGTGCGGAATGTGTCCCCTGAGGGACGGATCGCCTCGTGGGCTTCTTGCGCGTTCTTGACCCGGCGGGTGTAGGTGCGCGCCTCCGCTGGAACGTACGCGTCGCCATACAACTCGCGAGCCTGCGCCCGCGCGGCGGCGAGCGCCGTGTCGGACAGCGTCGTCGAGTCCGTGCGCATATAGGTGATGAAGCCGTTCTCATACAACCGCTGCGCGACCCGCATGGTGACCGCGGACGACCAGCGCAGCTTGCGCCCAGCTTCCTGCTGCAGCGTCGACGTCATAAACGGCGGGTACGGCCGCCGCCGGTACGGCTTCTCCTCGACTCGGACCACCTCGAAGGGCTGTCCGCCGAGGCGGGCCGCGAGGCCACGGGCTCCGGGTTCGTCCAGGTGCACAACGTCGGCCGCCGCCTTGCCGGTCGCCGGGTCGAAGTCTCGACTCGTCGCCACTCGGAGGTCGTCGACGGAGACGAGGGTTGCTGTGAAGGTCTCGGGGTCGCCATCCTTGCGGCGCGCGGGCGCGAACGTGCCAGTGACGTCCCAGTAATCGGCCGAGTGGAACGCCATCCGGGCCCGCTCACGCTCGACGACGATTCGGGTGGCGACTGATTGCACCCGTCCAGCCGACAGCCGGGGCAGCACCTTCTTCCACAGCACCGGGCTCACCTCGTAGCCGTAGAGGCGGTCCAGAATTCGGCGGGTTTCCTGCGCGTCGACCAGCCGATCGTCGATGTCCCGTGGCGAGGACACGGCGGAAGCGATGGCCTGCGGGGTGATCTCATGGAACACCATCCGGCGTACCGGGATCCGCGGGCTGAGCGTCTGGACCAGATGCCAGGCGATCGCTTCTCCCTCCCGGTCCTCGTCCGTCGCGAGATACAGCTCGTCGGCGTCCTTCACGAGCGCCTTCAGCTTGCTGACCTGCTGCCTGCGGTCAGGACTCACGACGTAAAGCGGCTCGAAGTCGTGCTCGGTGTCCACCCCGAGCCGGGCCCATGGCTCGCCCTTGTACTTGGCCGGGACGTCAGCGGCGTTGCGGGGCAGGTCGCGGATATGGCCGATCGAGGCCTCGACGGTGTATCCCGAACCGAGATAGCCGCCAATCGTCTTGGCCTTCGCCGGCGACTCGACGATCACCAGCTTGGTGCCGGTGCCCGCCTTCGCGCCTCTGCGTGCCACCCTTGCTCCTCGGTTGCTCGAGCCCACTCCGCTGCTGCGCGCTGTGCACAGCCAGCGCGGACGGTACCTCACGAATGCGTCGGAGCGCCGCGCGATAGGCCGTGAGTCAGGTCGTTCAGGCCGATTCGGAGCCCCTGACGTCGACCAGCAGATAGGCCAGAAGCGCCACCGCGAGGATGGCGGCCAGCCACTTGGACGTGGGGAAGTTCACCTGGTAGTGGATTTTGTCCAAAGCCATGTTACCCACAGTGACGAGCACGACCCAGCCGACCGTGATGGTAGAGAGCTCGCCAAATCGCAGGCTGACGCCGTAGATCCAGAACATGACGAGGTACATCGCGCATCCGGCGAGCATCAGCCAGCCCGAATGGGTGGTAGCCCACGATTTGGCCACCACCCCAGATACGAGATCAATGCCGGCTAGGAGTACCACCATGACCGGAACGATTGCTGCGGTAGGTAGCCGCCCGACCACTGCTCCGGCTGCGGCGATCACGCCGACGCCGAGGGCTCCTGCCAGCCGTCGTCGACTTGACCGGCGACCTTCGGGCGTGGCGTCAATCACACCAACGCGGAGGCGTCGGCCGGCGACGTGATACCTGGTACGGCGTGGCCGGTCAGCTGGGCCAGTTCTCGCCGGCGCCGCGGGGTGCATCTCCGACGAGCTCGGCCAGCCGCCGCATTCGTCGGGCCGACGTGATTCGCCAACCCGGGCCACCGCCCCGCCGCGTCACGGACACCGCCGCGAGCCCCAGCCGGGACAGCTGCGCGCCGGCGGCTCGATGGGTGGCATCGTCCGGTTCGTCGGTGCCGAGCAGATAGCCGGATTCGTCGGCTCGGCCGCCAGCGATGCACCACAGCCGGAGGCCGCCCGGGGCGAGGAGCAGTCCCGGAGGCAGACCCTCGTTCGCTCCGCGGGTCCAGCGCGCGGCGTGCGGAAGGAGTTCGGGAGCGAAAGCGGTGCGGACACCGAAGCCACCCTCCGCCGCGACGATGGGTTGGGCGGCCTCACCGACGCCGAGAGCCCCGAATACGTCGGCAAGGGTGGCCGCCCGCCACTCGGCGTCAACCACCACCGACAAGCGCGCGAGCGCGCCGCTGCGCACCCAGTGCCCACCTGCGAGCAGTACGCCGTCGAGATCGCCGAGCGTCGGCTCGGCCACCGCGGCCCCGAACAGGGAGAACTGCATAGCCGAAGCCTCGCAGACCGACATCACTCCGTGGATGGGCACCCGCGCGGGGGTCAGCTCCCCCATCGTCGGCAGTGGCGCCGTCTCGAGCCGCTCCGGTCGGTCAGCTCCGGCGGCCGGCCTGCTCGGGCGAGCGGGGAGGACCGTCGGTCTCAAGCGTCCCGGCCTCCGGAGGCTTGGCCGTCGGGACCGCGTCCTGGGCCGGAACATCGCCCATCGAGATCTTGCGGCGCTTGGACACCGTGATAGCGGCGACGATGATCGCGAACGCGACCACCGCAATCACGGCGCGCAGTGGTGCCGACGCAGTGTCGCCAAGGCTCAACTGGACCACGGCGGGCGCGACCAGCACCGACACCAGGTTCATCACCTTGATCAACGGGTTGATCGCGGGACCGGCCGTGTCCTTGAACGGGTCGCCCACGGTATCGCCGATAACGGTGGCCGCGTGTGCCTCGCTGCCCTTGCCGCCGTAGGAACCGTCCTCGACCATTTTCTTCGCGTTGTCCCACGCGCCGCCGGAGTTGGACGAGGAACACGGCCATCAGCACGCCCGCGGCGATCGCACCGGCGAGGTACCCCGCAAGCGGCGCGACGCCGAACGTGAAGCCGATCAGCACCGGTGCGAGGATCGCCAACAGGCCCGGCGTCGCCAGTTCACGCAGCGAATCGCGGGTGCAGATATCGACGACTCGGCTGTAGTCGGGCCGCTCGGTGAAGTCCATGATGCCGGGCTTGGTGCGGAACTGCTCGCGCACCTCGAAAACCACGCGACCGGCCGCTCGGCCGACCGCGCTCACGGCGAGACCGCTGAAGAGGAATACGACCGACGCGCCAAGGATGATGCCGACCAGGTTGTTCGGCTGGGTGAGGTTCGTGATGAATGCGAAGTTGTCGCTCGCCGGCTGGACTCCTGTCTTTCCGATGGCAGCGCCCACAGCGTCGGTGAAGGAACCAAACAGTGCGGTGGCCGCGAGCACGGCGGTCGCGATCGCGATTCCTTTGGTGATCGCCTTCGTGGTGTTGCCGACGGCGTCCAGATCGGTGAGCACCTGCGCACCGGCCTTGTCTATGTCGCCGCTCATCTCGGCGATGCCCTGTGCGTTGTCGCTGACCGGACCGAAAGTGTCCATCGAGACAATGACACCCGCCGTGGTCAGCAGGCCACAACCGGCCAGAGCCACCGCAAACAACGCGACAGCGATGGATCCGCTACCCAGCAGGAACGCACCAAACACCGCAAGCGCGATGAGGATGGCGGTGTAGACGGCGGACTCCAGGCCGAGCGCGACGCCGGCCAAGATGACGGTTGCCGGGCCGGTGACCGACGTGCTCGCCACGTCCTTGACCGGGCGGCGGACGGTGTCCGTGAAGTAGCCGGTGAGTTGCTGAATCAGAACCGCCAGCACGATGCCGATGAGCACCGCCACGAATGCGATCACCTTGGGATTGCCGCTTGCGTTGATGGCGTCGCCGAATCCGCTGAACTTTCCGGGCAGGTACGTGAACGCGACGACCGCGACCAGTGCCAGCGACACCGCCGCCGTGAAGAAGAAGCCGCGATTGATCGCCACCAGGCCATTGCGGTCGGATGCCCGCAGCTTCGTGGTCAGGATGCCCACCATGGAGCTGATCACGCCGATTCCGCCGATGATCAGCGGCAGCAGGAGGCCCTTGGCTCCGAAGGCCGTCTGGCCGAGGATCAGCGCCGCGACCAACGTCACTGCGTACGACTCGAACAGGTCGGCCGCCATGCCGGCGCAGTCGCCCACGTTGTCGCCGACGTTGTCGGCGATAGTCGCAGCGTTGCGTGGATCGTCCTCGGGTATTCCGGCCTCGACCTTGCCAACGAGGTCAGCGCCGACGTCGGCCGCCTTGGTGAAGATGCCGCCGCCGACACGCATGAACATCGCCAGCAGCGCGCCTCCGAAGCCGAAACCTTCGAGAACCGTCGGGGCGTTCTGGTTGTAGATGAGCAGGACGAAGGACGCACCGAACAAGCCCAGGCCGACGGTGAGCATTCCGCAGATGCCGCCGGTACGAAACGCGATGTGGAAGCCCCGCGCGGCGCCATGGTTCCGCGCCGCAGCGGCGACCCGGACGTTGGCCCGGGTCGCCATCGTCATGCCGATGTAGCCGACCGTTGCCGAGAAGCACGCACCGACCAGGAAGAAGACCGCTCGCCCGATCCGAACGTTCCAGCCCCCTTCGTTGACCGGGAGGAGGATCAGCACGACGAAGACAATCACCGAGAACACGGCCAACGTGCGGAACTGGCGGTTCAAGTACGCTGCCGCGCCCTCCTGGACGGCTTTGGCGATCTCGCGCATTTTGGCCGTGCCCTGGTCGGCCTTCAACACCTCGCGGACCAACCCGTAGCAAAAGACCAACGCCGCTATGGCAACGACGCCAATTACGACGACGAAAACCTTTTCACTCCCGGAAATGGCCGGCGCAGCGATGAGATTGGAGTGTGCCAGCTCCAATGCAGGCTCCTTCGTCAACTGCCCGGGGGGCTGTTCCGCAGGTTGTCACGCAGGGGCCCAAGCAAATGAGCGACTCGACAAGGAGGTTCCGTGCGCGCTGCTGCGGAGTCTAGCCGCACCAGCGCTTCGGTGGGATCGCTAGGTCCGCCGACGTTATTCGCGCAACGTTCGCCATACAGTCACTCAAATCTCCGGTAAGCTCACACGTTTTGGATTTGGCGCCGCTCCTCACCCGTTGACTCGAGACATGCGCGGCCAGGCTCCGCGGCGAGGCTCCGGCGGCTAGCGACGCCGCCAAAACGCGGCCAAATGGCGTCGAGGCGGATGCGACTGACAGGTCGAGACACGACGCGTGCGCAGTGGACCCCAGGGCGATCCCGCTCAGGCCGCGATGGCCGATGGTGTCGAACCGAGCGATGGCTGATGCCGTCCGTGCGGGCGACAGCAGTGCGCCGCCATGAGCGCAGGTTTCCGTAGGTTCGAGGTGCGCCTTGCCGCTGGGGTCAGGCGGTCGATGCGTCCGCCTCAGGTCCGGGCTTGGCGGTCGTTGCCGTAATGGCCGCCTGGATCGAGGGATAGATCTCGAAAACCTCATCCAGCCCGGTGATGCGGAACAGCTTCAAGACCCGCTCCGCGCTACCGATGATGGGAAGATGGCCGCCTGCTTCCTCCGCTCGATTGCGCGCGGCAACCAATGTGCCCAACCCGGTCGAATCGAGAAAAGTCACCGAAGTCAGGTCCACCACCACGGTCCGTCGTCCAGCATCGAAAAGCTGGGCGAGCTGCTCGGCCAGCTCCGGAGCCGAGAAGACATCAACCTCACCAGCGACGTCCACGACGGAGAGTTCGTCGACGGCGCGCATCGTCACCGAGAAGTCCACCTGGCATCCCTTTCACGATGGCGCCGATCAGGATCGCTGAAGCCCGTGGCATCCGTTGGTTACGGACCGACGTGGCACCCTACTCGCGAGCGGCGTACCGGACACATCGGGCCTAGGCCGGCGCCTCTCGTGGAGCCTTACGTCTGTGAGCGGACCCACACCCTAGCCTAGCCGCCCCGTGCCGGCGGCGCCCTGACGGCCGGTCTCGTGACCGCATCAGGCACGGTCGAGCCGGCCGGGAGCCTCGCGGCACGAGCCGAAGCGCTCGCTCGCACAGAACCGACGACGGGTAGCCGGGCAGAGACCGCCGCGCGCACCGAGACAGTTCCAGTCAGTCCATTCGGCTGGAGCGCCGCCGAGCACGCCAGCAGCAGCCCGCCGTTCGCCGTGACGATTGCCTCAGCTGCCGCGCAGATCCCAGCAGCATCGCCGACATAGCCAATTCGGCTGGCGGCGGCAAGAGCAGCGAGGTCGGCGGCGGTCTCGGCCTCGTGGCGTGCTAAAGCTGCGGCTGCGCGAATCGCGACGGCCAACGCGAGTAGGAGCACGAGGGTTGAGCACGTCAGCACCCAGATCGTTGCCGAACCTCGGTCCCGCACGACCTGCGACAACGTGCCCACACGCCCGGGTCGCTCGTAGCAAGGCTTGGGCCGCCGCGCGAGGCTCGTCGCAGCCTGTTCATATCCGCGGTCCGTCCACGGCAGCCCAGTCGCAATTCCCGACCGGCTGGCCAAATCTCGCGCACGCGGCGCAGTCACGCCGGTCATGGCGCGTGACCACTCATTAGCGGCCACTCCGACTCGTCATCGGCGTCCGGCTCGGTGGCTGCGACCGCCGTAGCGGCGACGGTGAGGGCCGGCCACGCGCCCAGCGGATGCACAACCACCGAAACTCGGGCGGTTGTTCGATCCACCGACTGAGACATTGACACCGATGCGCCAGGAGCGACCTGGCTGACCAGGCGGTATGCGGCTACGGCGTCGCCGCGAGCCGCGGCCCGAGCCGCTTCCCTAGCCGCGTCCTCCGCTCGGACGCGTTGACCGACGACCGTCACCGCCGCTAGACCCGCGGCGAGCACGATGATCAGCACCGGAAGCGCCATCGCTAGTTCCGCCGTGACCATCCCACGGTCGCCGGGCAAGCGGGTAGCGATCACAACGTGTGCAGGGCGGATTGGATGATCGCGGTCAGGGCTGACTGCACGACGCCGCTCTGCACCACCTTGTACAGGACGGCCGCGAATGCCACCGCGGCGATCGTGCCCACCGCATACTCCGCCGTTGTCATGCCCGCGTCGTCACGCACGCGCCGCCTCAACTTCCTGATCATGTGAGTCACCTCCCGGGCAGCAGTTACCGGCCCGGCCTTCGGACCCTCTGCTGCCTCGACCCTTCGAAGCCAACCGTGCCCACGGCGCGCGCGCTGGCCGTGCCGTGCGACTGTGGACAACTCACGAGCTGTGGACGTTCGACTTGACAACCTGCGCCGCGCGACCATCCATGCGGGCCTCCGGCCGTCACCGAATCTGAACGCACCGTGCGCCGCCGCCCACCTGGCGTAACGCCGCTCGCGGCGAATGCTTGGTCGCTGGCACAGACGATCGTGGTGTGTGGCTTCGACGCGGGTGCCTCTCCCAGGGACAGCGAACCCGTACGCCCGACAGCGCGTGCGATGCCGGCGATGACTCCTGCCGAGGCGCGACTACGGGCCCACCAGGCGCGCGCAGTCTCGCGCCGGCACCGCCGGCAAACGACCACGTTCATCAGGGATCGTGGAGTGGCTTCGTACGGCCGGGTAGCGGGAGCCCTGGCGTTATGACAGATCGGTGAATGCTCCGCCCGCGAGACCAATGACGATCGGGACAACCCCGACGCACACGAACGCCGGCAGGAAGCACAGACCGAGTGGCGCCATCGCCCAGATCGCCGTGCGATGCGCCCGGGCCTGGGCGGCAGCCCGAGCCTCCGCTCGTAGCTCGCGAGCAAGTTGTTCCAGGCTCCCGGCCAGCCGGATCCCGCTCTGCGCACTTCGGCAGGCGGTCCGGGCTACGCCTCCGAGAACCGGATCGGCGAGGAGCGCCTCCCACGCCTGGGGCGGGTCGGCACCAAGTCGTAGTAGTCCGGCGACCTGCCCCAATTCTGCCGAAGTTCGAGCATCGGCGGTCGCTGCCACGGCAGCGAGCGCGGCGTCAACGGGCTGACCGGCCCGCAGTGCCGCAGCGAGGAGGTCCACGATCAGCGCAAGTCCACTCAGCCGCCGGGCGTCAGAGCGCGGGTGCGATCGCCGGGCCAGACGCGCGGCACCGGCCGCCGCGAGGGGCGCCCCGACCACACTGGCAACACTGCCGCTGACGGGACCCAAGACGGCGAGACAGGCAACAACACTGGCAGCGCCGGCAACCAAGGCCAGGTGCCTCGGCGAGAGCCCGGCGCGGACGTGCGTTCGGCGGATTAGCCAATGCGAGCGCCGGCTGGCTGGGCCGCCGGACGCCGGCCTGATCACCGAGGAGTGGTCGCCGAGGGGTCGCCCACTGAACCAGATCCCGGCGGCGAGCAGGCCAAGCACGATCGGCGTCATGGCGGACGCTCCGCACCGCTTATCAAGCGCTCCATCCAGAGCACTCCGACAGCCGTGAGCACTGTGCCCGGCAACAAGCACGCCGTGTCCGACGGACGTACGGAGCAACACGTGCAGCGGAGCCGCCCCCAGTCCCAACCCCATGGCGATCCCGAGTGCTGGCAGCACGGCCAGCAGGGCGGCGGAAGCGCGGGCACCAGATACTGCGGCAGCCAAGTCACGCGCCGTGGCCATCCGATCCGCCACATCGCTGCGAGCCCGGTCGAGAACCGCAGCAATGGGGGCGCCAGCTCGAACCGCGACCTCCAATGCCGCCGCCACCGGGTGAAGCTCGGAGCCCGTAGCGGCCATGACCAGTGCCGCCGCTGGGTCGCTCGCTTCTTCGACTGCGTGGGCAGCTGCCCGAAAGGCCGCATCGAACCGTCCGGCGACGTCCGCGGCGGCAAGCAGGGCGTGATCGGTCCGGCTGCCTGCGGCGAGCTCGGCGCAGACGAGCCCCAGCGCAGCATTGAGCGCTCTGTCGTCGGCCAGGCGTTTCCGGCGGAGTGCCCTCGATCGCAGTAACCGCCACGCCAGGGCCGGGATCACGGCGGCGGCCACCCCGACTCCGACGCCATACCGCACCCCAGCCGCGGCGCCGCTCATTGCGACGACCGCCACTGCAGGTTCGGGAGGGACTCGGCCCGTTCGCCAGACCGACAGGCGGCGACGCGGCGGCATCCGAGCCGAATCGGCAACCCGGCCGAGCCGGCCGGCCTCGACAAGTCCGTAGAGCCGCCGCCGGTCGACCGAGGACAGCGGCCAGCACAGGATCGCCATCCCGAGGGCCGCCGCGGCGAGGCTGATCGTCACCGGAATAGCTCCGGAACACCGGCGCCTCGGTCTCGCAATCGGCGGCCCAGTTCGGCCGCTCCCGGTAGTCGGCCTTGCGCGGCCGACCACGCCGCCGTCACCGTCAGATCCAGGCCGCCCGCTTGCACGACGGCGATCTCGTCGATTCGTCGCGACCCGCTTCCTCGGCGCAGATGGATGATCACATCGATCGCCCCCACGACCTGGCTGATCACGGCGGCCCGGCTGAGCCCAGCCAGCGCGCCAAGAGCCACCAGACGAGCGGGTACGTCGCTCGCCGTGTTCGCGTGCACGGTCGCGGCACCGCCCTCGTGACCCGTGTTCAATGCGATGAGCAGCTCAGCCATCTCGGCGCCGCGGAACTCGCCGACGATCAGCCGATCGGGGCGCATCCGTAGCGCTTGCCGGACTAGCTCCCGCAGCCCAATCGCACCCTGGCCCTCCACGTTCGGCGCCCGAGTGACCAGCCGCACGAGGTGCGGATGGTCGATCTCGAGCTCGGCGGCGTCCTCGATGACGACCAGCCGCTCGTCGGGCCCGGCCGTCGCCAGCATGGCTCCGAGCAGCGTCGTTTTACCGCTCCCGGTCCCACCGCTCACCAGCACAGCCAGCCGGGCGGCCACAACCGCCGCCAGTAGTTCGGCCAGGTCGGGCGGCGCTAGCTGGGCGAGCGTGAACCGGCGGCGCAGCAGAACCCGCAGCGAAATCGTGGGGTGGGCGGTGATTGGCGGCAGGACGGCATGTAACCGGGTGCCGTCCGGCAACGCCGCGTCGACGAATGGACTGGCGTCATCCAGCCGGCGTCCGGCGCCCGCCGCCAGCCGTTGTGCCAGCCGGCGCACTGCGGCGTCGTCGGGAAATGTCACCGCGGTGCGCTCAATGCCGAGCCCCCGATCCAGCCACACCTCGGACGGACCGTTTACCAGGACATCCGTGACGCCGGGCATCTCCAGCAGATGTTCCAACGGCCCGGTGCCGGCGAGCTCAGCCGCAACCCCACGACGCAGCTCGGCAAGTACCACGTCGTCGGCGAGGACTGCCGCCTCATCCCGCACGATCGAGGCCAGCGCCAAATCATCGCTCGTTCCGGCGGTGCTGACGAGCCGATGGCGGATCCGATCGACGAGGAGGCCGGACACCTCTGACGAATGACGGGCCGGAGCGGGAGGACGGGCTGTCGAACACCGCTGGTCACCCCGCCAATGCGTCGAGGACGCCGACAGCCACGCGACGCAGCGTCCCTGGCCAGGTAGCCGGGTCCGGCGACAGCCGCCGCACGTCACCGGGAATGCGGCCGATGAGTGGCGCCCCGACCAGGCTCGATACCTCGTGCGGCGCGGCACTGCCGCGCACGATCAGCGCGACTCGTATGCCGGTGCCTAGCCCCGCCGCCACGGACCGTGCCCCAGCGACCGAGGCCACGTCGGACCCGGTGATGAGTACGACGAGATCGCAGCTTGCGAGTGCTGCCGAACGGGCTGGAGCCCCCCATCGTGGCAGGTCGACCACAACCGGTCCGACGCGTCGGGCAACAGGCAACAGCTGGGCAACCGCATCGGCCGAGGGGGTCACATCCGCCGCCACGAAGGCGACCGACGACCAGCTCGGTAGGCCCTCGGTCAGCGCCGCGGCCTCGAGCCGACCGCCGGCCAGCCGTAGGCCCGACCATCGGGGACCGGCCACGCCCTCCACCCCGAGCAGTACGTCGATCCCACCCGACGTCGGGTCGATCTCCACGAGCACGGCCCGGGTGACCGAGTCGGCGTGGGTCGCCAGCCGAGCCAGCCCAGCCGCGAACGTGCTCGCACCGACGCCACCGTTCCCGCCGACGACGCCGATCACCGGCGCGACTGATTCATCCACAGCCGGAAGTCAAGCGGGTCCGAGTGGATCCCGCTCGGCAACGAACGCGGCTGTGGACAACTGTCTGGCCTGTGGATGTCCGACTTGACAGGGCGCGCAAAGGTCGCTCCCCGTATCCTCTCCGAGGTGGGTAGGCCGGCGGCGTTCTTTGACCTAGACAAGACGATCATTGCCAAGTCCAGCACGCTTGCGTTCGGGCGGCCGTTCTACCAGAGCGGCTTGCTGAATCGCCGGGCGGTGCTACGCAGCGCATACGCCCAGTTCGTGTTTGCGCTCGCCGGAGCGGACGAGGACCAGATGGACCGTATGCGCGACTACATCACTGCTATGTGCACCGGATGGGACGTTGCGCAGATCCGAGAGATCGTCAACGAAACGTTGCACGACATCATCGATCCGATCGTTTACGACGAAGCGGTCGAACGGATCCAGCAGCACAAGTCGGCCGGCCAGGATGTGGTCATTGTTTCCTCGTCGGGAGCGGAGGTTGTCGGTCCGATCGGAGCGATGGTCGGTGCGGATCACGTCCTCGCCACGCGCATGGTGGTGAGCGACGGCAAATATACGGGCGAGATCGAGCGCTACGTCTACGGACCGGCAAAGGCAGAGGCGGTCCGGGAGCTCGCGGCCGAACGCGGATATGACCTCGCCGCCTCCTACGCATACTCGGACTCGATCACCGACCTGCCCCTGCTGGAGGAGGTCGGCCACCCGACTGCAGTCAACCCCGACCGGGCTTTACGCAAGATCGCCGTCGAGCGCGGCTGGCCGATCCTGACATTTGCGAACGGTGTGCCGCTTCGGGAACGAATCTCCGGACTCCGGCCGCCGCACGCCACTGCCACCCTGAGCGTCGCGAGCGCCGGCGTCGCCGCCGTAGGCGCGGCTTGGTACGCATTGCATCGCCGCCGAACGCGGGAACGCGCTACGACTTCCGAGACCAGTGGGTGAGGCTGTTTCTAGTGGCAAATAGGACGAATTGAGGTCATGGCCAACGGTTGTCCGTAATGGTGCCCGGACGAATCGCCTTTGTGATGAAGCTCAGTGGCCGGTGCTATTCCGTCGAACCTGCCAAATAGCGCTTCCAGCGTCAGGGCAAAGGAATTACATAGCCTCGGGGTCTTGTGTACCTCAGCTCAGCGGGGTGAAATGACTGCATCGGACGAGGCTCGTCGATGGCGGTCCAGCCCCCAGCGGGTCTCACCCGGCACGGTCACGACGGGAACCCACGCGGCGACCCCACCACGCAACAGGTGCGTCGGCGCGGCCGCTGAGGGCTCGCGCCCGACAGGCGACAGGTGCACGCTTGGTACCCCGGACGACCGTCAGGCGGCGCCGCGAGTGAGCGGCGCCGCCGTCCACGTCCGGGCTTGGTTGGTTACCCCCGAGCGATGGCCTCACAGATCGCGGTCGTCTCGCGGGCTCCGACCACGATCGCGTCGGCGCAATGGCCGATCCAGAGAGACAGACCGTCCCGACTGCCGTCCTGGTACGCCGTCAGCGTGGACTCGAACTCGGGCCGAAGCTCCCAGTGCCCCACCTCGAAGGTCACTAATGACTTCGGGTCCAAGCCAAGGTCGATGAGCGTTAGCCGCTCCGCCGCACGGGCGACGATGCCGGAGACGGGCGGGAACGCGTCAAGCGCCGAGATCTCCCCCTGCACCACGGCAGCCACGACGAGAGCCGGAGCCGATGTGTCGGAAAGGACACCGGCCAACGTGTCGAGACGGTCGGCCACGCCGGGGACATCTGATGGCCGACCTAACAAGTCAGGGTCGGTTACCAAATCGATCGCTGCGACGGCATGAAGTCGGGCGAGCGCCTGCCGGGGCGCGCGACCCCAGGTACCGGCCAGCGTGCCAATTTCGCCTTGAGCCCGCAGCGCGGCTTGCACGAGCGGATCCGTCGCGGCCGCTCCGGATCGCACGTCGGCGAGTTCGGCTTGGCTTCCCGCCAAAACGGCCGACGCCCAGGCACCCCGCAGTGCCGACTCCGCCGAGACCTCAGCCGAACGCCGCAGCAGCACCCGGTGGTTGAGCATCGCGTCGACTGCCGCTCGGGCTCCCGCGACCCCGTCGACGACGCCGGGCAGGCCGAGTAAGGACTCCAGCGGATCCGTCACGGCGTGGAGCGTATCGGCAGCGCGGCCCGCCGATAGCCGGACCGACTACGGTGCGACAGGAAGCCTCATCGCACCGATTCGACAGCGAGGTAACCGTGTCCGAAGCCCTGTCCAACCTCCTGCACGAGGAGCGCCGGTTCGAGCCGACGCCCGAGTTCGCCGCTGCCGCAAACGTCAAGGCTGACGCATATGTCGCCGCCAGCGATCGACTGGGATTCTGGGAACAGCAGGCACGCCGGCTGCAATGGGCAACACGATGGTCAGATGTGCTGGAGTGGAACGCTCCGTTTGCCAGGTGGTTCCCCGGAGGCACCATCAACGCTGCGGTCAACTGCGTCGACCGGCATGTGGCCGAAGGCCGCGGTGATCGCGTCGCGTTTCACTTCGAAGGTGAACCTGGCGATACGCGCACGATCACTTACGCCCAGCTACTCGCACAGGTGTGTAAGGCCGCGAACGCGCTGACTGCCTTGGGCGTCCAAAAGGGCGATCGCGTCGCGATTTATCTGCCAATGATCCCTGAGGCCGTGATCAGCATGCTGGCGTGTGCGCGAATCGGCGCACCGCATTCAGTGATCTTCGGTGGGTTCTCGGCGCAGGCCATCTACGACCGGGTCGTCGACGCAGACGCCAAGCTGGTGATTACCGCAGACGGCGGCTATCGGCGCGGCAGCGCGAGCGCACTCAAGCCCGCCGTCGATGAAGCTCTCGGGAAGGGTCAGACGAACGTCTCGCGCGTGCTGGTCGTCCGACGGACCGGCGGCGAGGTGGCGTGGAACGACGACTGCGACGTCTGGTGGCATGAATTCGTCGATACCCAGCCGGCGGAACACGAGGCCGAGGCGTTCGACGCAGAGCATCCGCTCTTCATCCTCTACACGTCGGGGACCACCGGGAAGCCGAAGGGCATCCTGCACACAACCGGCGGGTACCTGACCCAGGTCTCGTTCACCCACCACGCAGTCTTCGATCTCAAGCCTGAGACCGACGTGTTCTGGTGCACCGCCGACATCGGATGGGTCACCGGGCACAGCTACATCGTGTATGGCCCGCTGGCCAACGGGGCGACGCAAGTGATGTACGAGGGAACGCCGGACACGCCTAACCGTGGCCGTTGGTGGGAAATCATCGAGAAGTACGGGGTAACCCTGCTCTATACCGCGCCGACCGCAATTCGCACGTTCATGAAGTGGGGGGAGGACATTCCAACTGGATTCGACCTGTCCTCCCTGCGGCTGCTCGGCTCGGTCGGGGAACCGATCAACCCGGAAGCCTGGATCTGGTACCGCCGGGTCATCGGCGGCGACCGCGTCCCCGTCGTCGACACGTGGTGGCAAACCGAGACCGGCGCCATCATGATCAGTCCGCTGCCAGGGGTCACCGCCGCCAAGCCAGGTTCAGCGACCCAGCCCCTCCCCGGTGTCAGCGCAGACGTTGTCGATTACGACGGCCGGCCGGTCCCCAACGGCGGCGGCGGATTTCTGGTGCTCACAGAGCCCTGGCCGGCGATGTTGCGCGGCATCTGGGGCGACGATGAGCGTTATCGGGAGACCTACTGGTCCCGGTTCGCCGAACAGGGTTACTACTTCGCGGGCGATGGCGCGAAGAAGGACGACGACGGCGACGTGTGGCTGCTCGGGCGTGTGGATGACGTGATGAACGTGTCGGGCCACCGCATTTCGACCACGGAAGTGGAGTCGGCCCTCGTCTCTCACGAAAAGGTCGCGGAGGCGGCCGTCGTTGGCGCCACCGACCCAACGACCGGACAGGCTGTTGTCGCGTTTGTCATCTTGCGTGGGCAGCCGCAGGACATCGACGGTGACGCCATCGCCAAGGAGTTGCGCGATCACGTGGCCAAGGAGATCGGGCCGATTGCCAAGCCACGGCAGATCCTCGTCGTCCCCGAACTGCCCAAGACCCGTTCCGGCAAGATCATGCGGCGCCTGCTGCGGGATGTGGCCGAACACCGGCAGCTCGGCGACGTCACCACCCTCACCGACTCCGCCGTCATGGACCTCATCAGCGAGAAGCTCCCGACCGCGGCCTCGAGCGACGACTGAGCGACCCTGGGCGGCGACCGCGCTGCGAGGTCGTGACGGTAGGCGACGCCGTCACCGGAGGACGTGGAAACGCTGGGTGTCGATTTCGGAGGATGCTGTTCGTCGTGACACTGGGCGCGAGCGCACCCTCCCGGGGCACAGCCTGCCAACCGGGACGCCAGACACGATGGGAGCTGGGATGAGCAAGTTCTTGTACCTGTACCGCGGGCCGGCGACGCCGATTGAGGAGTTCACAGCGGAACAGTCGGCCGAGCAGATGCGCCTGTGGGGTGAGTGGATGGGACAGGTCGGATCGGCGATGGTCGACGCTGGAGCGCCGTTCGGGAACCGAGCGAGTGTCGCCGACGACGGGTCGAGCGCCGAGCCGACCGACCTCAACGGCTACACGATCGTCGAGGCCGGCAGCCTCGACGAGGCCCGCGACCTGATCAAGGCCCATCCCTTCCTCTCCGAGGGCAAGGGTCGCTTCACCATCGACATCTACGAACTGGTTCCTATGCAGATGTGAGCGACGGGCGATCGCCCCGCTACTGCTGGCCCGGAGCGCCGGCGTCCGCAGCTGCGGCCGTCGGTCCGGGCCGGCTGTGCATCCGGATGCCAACTACGAGCAGGACCACGCCGCCCGCCAGGATGAGGATGCCGACGACGAGAACACCGATTCCGATGGCGAACAGATGCGGAATGGTCAGCGCGAAGCGCCCGTCGACCGCGACGGACGGTGTGGCGTCCGAGTTCATGACCACCAGCTCGTAGCTACCGTCGGTGATCTTCCAGTCGAGCGTGGCCTGGCGTCCCGATCCCTGCGCGGCCCAAAACGACTGATTAGTCGGCGCGGCAGGCTGGGTGGTGCCGGAGCGCACGACCGTCCTTAGCCGGAACGGATCCAGACTGAAGTCCCTGACGTTCTCGATCGCGACACCGGCCAGATATTGTTCGACAGCCGCCTTCGGACCGACACCGACGAACACCTCACGGGCCGGGTTGGCCACAGTGACCTGCAACCTTGCCTTGTTGACGGTCGTCGCGAATCCGTTGGTGCCATTGATGTCGTCGGCAGTCGCGACCAACGCCGCTGTCTGGGTCGACAGATGTTGCTGTCCTGATGTCGCCGTGTTGTCCGAGCCGAATAGCGCCATCAATGCTCCGCCGGCGGCCGCGAATCCAGCTCCCAACAGCAGGAGAAGCACGCTGATGACGATGACGACGATCTTCTTGCCCATGATCGACTCCCTCCATCGATCCGTTCGTCGTTCGATTAAAGCAGCCGAGAAGTGACTTGTGGCGGCATTAGCTCGTCCGGGAATAGACGTCGGGCACGCCGTCACCGTCGGTATCGTTTGCCTCGAGCTCGCATATCTTGCGGTAGACGCGGTTGCGCAGGCGCAGTACGACGGACGCGAGCGCGGCAGCGATCAGCGACGAACCGAGCACCGCGATCTTGACAGCGTTGTCGTGCGGACTCTCTACCCCGAAGGCCAGTTCACCGATCAACAGCGAGACGGTGAAACCGATACCGGCGAGTAAGGCGAGGCCGAACACGTCGCTCCAGGAGAGATCCTCGGCAAGTTCGGCGCGGGTGAACCGAGCGACGAGCCAGGTTCCGAGGAAGACGCCTACGGGCTTTCCCACGATCAGCGCTAGTGCGATGGCGAGCGTGACCCGGTCGCCGAGCGCCCTCGAGAGGGCGTCGCCGGTAATCGACACGCCAGAGGAGAAGAACGCGAACAGCGGGACTGCGATACTGGCGCTGATCGGGCGGACAGCGTGCTCGAATCGTTCGCCGACAGAATGTCGCTCATCGGCGCGACACTTCACAGGTACGACCAGGGCGAGCAATACCCCGGCGACGGTCGCGTGCACGCCGGAGGCATGCACGAGGATCCAGGTGGCGAGAGCAAGCGGGACGAGTAGCCACCACGCGGTGATCCGTCGCTGGGTCAGCCAGCCGAAAACGGCAAGCGGCGCCATGGCACCTATCAAGGGCCACACCGACAGCGCAGACGTGTACACGACGGCGATGATCACGATCGCAATCAGGTCGTCGACCACGGCGAGGGTGAGGAGGAACGCCCGCAGCGCACTCGGCAGATGAGTGCCCACGATGGCAAGTACGGCCAAGGCGAAGGCAATGTCCGTGGCGGTCGGAATCGCCCAACCCGTCCGGAGATCTGACTGCCCGCCGACTAGTGCAATGTAGACCAGCGCCGGGATGACCACCCCGCTGGCGGCGGCGACCACCGGAAGTACTGCCTTCGCCGGGTCCCGCAAGTCACCGACGATCAACTCTCGCTTGAGCTCGAGACCGGCAACAAAGAAAAAGATTGCGAGCAGCCCGTCGCCCGCCCAAGAATGCAGCGGCAGGTTGAGGTGTGCAAAGTGCGGTCCGAACTCGTAGCTCGTTATTCGTTCGTAGGCGTCGCGTAGGCGGGTATTTGCCATGACCATGGCGACGACAACGCCGACCAGTAACAGAACGCCGCCGACTGTTTCGGTACGCAGGGCTTGCGCGACCTCTGATGCCTCCGGCCAGCTCGATCGGCTGAATAGCCTACGGACCGGACGACGGATCTCGGCCACGGCGACAGACCTTCCGGGGGTGCGTTATCGTTCGCCGACCAGGCTTGCTAGGAAGCTGACATAACTCTAGCCAAGCCACGTTGAGTGCATCTGGCCCGGCTGACTGCAATGATCCTGCTATGAGGTTGCCAGCGAAGGGAGCATCGTGACGACGTCTGCACAGCGGGCCGACTCCGCACAGCCACGGACGTCCGCAGCGGCAACCGAGTCGAATCAACCAGTCAGCTCAGGAAGCGCTGGATCCGGCGAGCCGACTATCGGCGAGCTCGTGCAGCAAGCCTCCACGTACCTGTCGACGATGGTGCATGGCGAGATCGAACTCGCCAAGACGGAGATCACGACCTCCGTGAAGAACGCCGGAACCGGCGCAGGTTTCTTCATCGGTGCCGCGGTCGCACTCTTCTTCGCGCTGATGTTCATCCTGATCGCGGCGGCCGAGGGCTTGGTGGCTCTGGGTGTGCCTCGGTCCGCCGCATACCTCATCGTCTTCGGGTTCCTCTGCTTGGTGATGGGAATCCTGGTCTGGTTGGGCATACGGAAGGTCAAGAAGGTCAAGGCACCGGAGCGCACCATTTCGGAGACCAAGGAGACCGCCGCGTTCCTTCGGAACCCGACCCAATACACATCGTGACGGCATGACTACTTCGGACGTTCGCGGGTGAGAGCCGACACACCGCCCGATGACGCCATCGTGCTCATCGACGGACCGTGGACACACCGTCACGTCAGTGCGAACGGGATAGCGCTTCACGTCGCCGAGATGGGCAGCGGACCGTTGGTGCTCTTGCTGCACGGCTTCCCGCAGTTCTGGTGGACCTGGCGCCAGCAGCTGGTCGACCTGGCCGACTCGGGACACCGGGCGGTCGCCGTCGACCTGCGCGGATACGGTGCGAGTGACAAACCACCACGTGGCTACGACACGCCTACGCTCGCGGCCGACATCGCGGCGTTGGTCACGGCACTGGGCGAACGGGACGCCATGGTCGTCGGCAACGACGTCGGTGGGCTGCTCGCATGGACGATGGCGGCTATGCACCCGCGGGTCGTCCGTCGGCTGGCTGTCCTCGGTGCAGCCCATCCGTTGCGTCTGCGCCAGGCCATCTTCTCCGATCCCCGCGGGCAGGGCCGTGCGTCTGCCTACGCGCTGCGCGGCTTCCAGGTACCCCGTCGGCCGGAATCACGACTCACCAAGGACGGGACCTACGTCCGGCAACTGTTCGACACCTGGTCTGGTCCCCGGTGGCGAGGTACGCCGGCCTACGGAGGCGACGTAGCGCGATACGCCGAGGCGCTGCAGATCCACCCCGTCGCGCACTTGGCGCTCGAGCAATTCCGGTGGCTGGTCCGATCGCTACCCCGTCCGGATGGGCGGCGGTTCGCCCGCCGTATGCAGGTCCCGATTGCGGCGCCGGTCCTGCACCTGCACGGCGATTTCGATGGATGCATTCTCCCGCGCACTGCCCAAGGCTCCGGTCGCTACGTGATAGGCGAATACGAATGGCACGTACTTGAAGGCGTCGGTCACTTCCCGCAGAACGAGGTCCCGGAGACAGTCAGCGGGGAGCTGATCCGCTGGGCCAAGCTCGGCTGAGCGCGGCGACGGCCACGCCGGCGGCAGCCGCCGCCCCCAGCGCTATGCCGGCTACCGCCAGGTTCTGTCGGCGGATCCGGGCCGGGATATCGGCATACGGCGTCGTAGTGAACGACACCAGCTCGTATCTCGACATGTATCGCCCGGGAAATCGCCGCTCGAGAGCGTGCTCAGCCCAGGTGCGCGCTCGGAATATCGGAGAGTTCACCCGATCCCGCATTTCCACGAAATTGTCGAGCGCCAGATCGGCGATGACGTCGGTGTTCTCCTTGCGTCGTTGCTGATAGGCGATGAGAGCCCGATCCCAGCGGCCATGCGCCTCGGAAAGGCGTTGGTCGATCTCAATGCAGTCCTCGAACGCACAGTTCGCGCCCTGCCCGAAGAACGGGACGATGGCGTGCGCGGCATCTCCGACCAGGGCGAGGATCGATTCAGGGCCAGGTATCACCCACGGCCAGCACCGAACCGTCACGAGTGAGCCGACCGGATTCAGCTCGTAGTCCTCCGCGAGCGTCGGCATGAGGCCGACGACGTCGGGATACACGCGTTCGAAATAGTTCCGGAGCCGGTCTTGGGGAGCGAGTTCGGCAAAGCTGCCCGGTCCGAACTTCGGCCAGAACAGGGTGCAGGTGAACGATCGATCGAGGTTCGGCAGCGCAATCATCATCGAGCCGCCCCGCGGCCAGATATGTAGCGCATCTGGCTCCAGCGCGAACTCGCCCTTCCGCGACGGGATGGTGAGCTCTTTGTATCCGTGCTGGAGGAAGTCCTGTCCGAGATCGAATTCCGGCGTCCCGTCCAGTGCGGACCGGGTCGCGCTATATGCGCCGTCGGCGGCGAGCACGACCTCGGCTTGGGCGGACACCGTTCCGGAGTCTGTATCGAACGTCAGGTGTCCGGAGCGGGCGTCGGCTGACAAGAGGCGATGCCCGAAACGCAGCCGGACGCCGTCTGTACTTTCGGCGTTATCAAGAAGCGACTCGTTGAGCTGCGCCCGGCTGATCGAATTGATCGCACGCGTGCCGTCGGCGCTGTATGACCGGAAGCTGGTCTCGGCCGTTGTCGAGTGGATCATCCGGCCGTGCATGGGCAATGCCTGAGCCAGGGCCTGCTCGCGCAGACCCACCTCCTCCAGCGCGGCCAGGCCACGAGCCGAGATGGCGAGATTGATCGATCGCCCACGTTCCGCGCCAGCCACTCGCGGATCAGGTCGTCGTTCGTAAACGTCCACCGGCACGCGACGACGGCCGAGAAGCGTCGCGAGCAGGCAGCCAGCCAAGCCGGCTCCGACGATTGCGACTCGGCGTTCAGCTTCCATGAGCGTCCAGGACGTTCGCCAACGAGATCGCTGCTCGCAGGCAGTCGGTATAAGTCGAGTACATCGGCACCGGTGCAAGCCTGATCACGTCCGGATACCGGGCATCGGCGATCACGCCGTGCTCCGAGCGTAGCCACGCGCTGACGTCGTCGGCGGACAGTCCGCTGATCAGCACCGACAATTGCGCGCCGCGCTGGTCGGGATCACGAGGGGTGATGACCCGCATGGGCCGGTCGACGCATACCTCGTCCAGCATCGATTCGAGATACCGGGTCAGCCGTATGCTCTTCGCGCGAAGGGCCGTCATGCCGACAGCGTCGAACATTTCCAGCGAAACGAGCACCGGCGCCATCGCCAGGATCGGCGGGTTGGAAAGCTGCCAGGAATCTGCCGTCGCTACCTCATCGAGCACTGGGCTCATGCGGAAACGCGTCGCCGGGTTCGTGCTCCACCAGCCGCTGAGCTTCGGCAGAGTGCGATCAGACAGATGGCGTTGGTGGACGAATGCGCCCGCAACGGCACCGGGCCCGCTATTCAGGTACTTGTAGGTGCACCACGCGGCCCAGTCGACTTCCCAGTCATGCAGTGACAGCGGGACGTTGCCGGCTGCGTGCGCAAGGTCCCAACCTACGACCGCACCGGCCGCATGTCCGGCGCGGGTGATCGCGCGGATGTCCAGCAGCTCGCCGCTGTAGTAGTTCACCCCGCCGAGCAAGGTCATCGCGACGCGTTGTCCCTCCCGGCCGAGGTAATCCACGATGTCCTCGCTTCGCAGCGCGTACTCGCCCGTTCGCGGCCGGAGCCGGATCACAGCCTCGTCCGGATCGTGGCCATGCCAGGCCGCTTGACTGCGAACGGCATAACTATCCGAGGGGAAGGCGCTGTCCTCGATGAGGATTCCGTATCGGTCGACCGTCGGTCGGTAGAAGCTCGTCATGAGCAGATGCAGGTTCACCGTCAGCGAGTTCATCATCACGGTTTCCGCCGGCAGCGCCCCGATCAACCGAGCGGCGGGATCGCGCAACAGCTCGTGATAGGAGACCCATGGCCGCGCCGCCTCACGGTGACCCTCGACTCCGAGCCGCGACCAGTCGTCGAGCTCTTGTTCTAGTCGACGACGGGTAGCCACCGGCAGCAGGCCAAGCGAGTTCCCGGCGAAGTACGCGCACTCCGGATGACTGCCGCCCGGCCACGCCGGCACATGGAATTGGTCTCGTCGGGCAGGCGACTTCGTCCTGAGCATCAAGGTCTGCTGCGCGCTGTACCTCCGAATCGAGGGTGATCACGATTGCACCACGGACGCCCCGAGGAAGACTTCGGCGTTTTCCCGCAGGATCAGGTGCCGCTCCGGCTCGCCGAGGAAGGTGGCCTGTCGCACGACCTTGCCGGCCGGACGCTCGCCTAACGGATACGGATAGTCACTACCGACGACCACCCTGTCGACACCCACGGTATCGACGAGAAGCCGCAACGCCCGCTCATCGAAGACCACGGAGTCGACGTAGAACCGCCTGACGTAGTGCGATGGAGGTTCGGCTGACGTGCCGATGATGTCGTTGCGAGCCCGCCAGGCATTGTCCATCCGACCTAGCCAAAACGCGAACGATCCGCCGCCGTGAGCAAAACAGATACGTAGCGATTCGTCGACCTGGTCGAATACCCCACCGAGGATCATGGCCAGGATAGACAGGTGGGTCTCGGCGGGCATCCCAGTGAGCCACCGCGCCATCCATCGATTCAGTCGGGGCGACTCTGGCATGTCCCACGGGTGGACGAACACCGGAACGCCCACGCGCGCGCAGTGCTGAAGGAAGGTGACAATGCCGGCGTCATCGAGATCCCGGTCGCCGACATGGTTGCCGATCTCGACGCCACGATGGCCGTTAGCAACGCAGCGTTCGACCTCGGCACACGCTGCGTCCGGATCCTGCAGCGGAACCTGGCAGAACGGCAACAACCGATCCGGTTGGGGAGCACAGATCTCGAGCGCCAGATCATTGAAGACGCGTGCTATGCGGGTCGCCTCATCCGCATCGTGCGCGTAGGAGAAGAACGCCGGCGTGGGCGATACCGCTTGGATGGCCACCCCATCCTTGTCCATATCGCTCAGCCGATCATCGGCGCTCCAGCAGGTGGCCCGGATGCGGCGGAATTCCGTTGTGCCAAGCATGATCATCGCATCGGACTCAGACTCGATTCGCAGCCAAAGTGTCAGCTCGGGCTTCCCCGGCAGCTCTGGCCACCCGCACGGAACGTAATGGGTGTGCAGGTCTATCAGTCCGTCCATGCGGGCGGTCTCAGCCCTTCCCCGGGTGCACGGTGCCGCACTTCGGACAGGTACGGGCTTGCACATCGTCATAGAACGCGGCGAAGACCGGCGGGAGATCAACGACGATGTCGCGTACCTGCAGCTCGACCTCGTGTACGAGCGCGGAACAATTCCCGCAGTACCACTGGAACTTCTCCAGCGTCCCCTCTTCCCGGATCCGTTCGATGACCAATCCGATCGACCCGGCTTCGGGACGCTGCGGCGAGTGCGGGGTGTTTCCGGGCAGGAGCCAGGTGTCTCCCTCGCGGATGTGCACGGTTTGCGGGCCGTCCGTCATCAGGTTGACATGCATGTTCCCTCTGAGCTGGTAAAACCACTCCTCGTACGGGTCGACGTGGAAGTCCGTGCGCGCATTGGGACCACCCACGACCTGCACGATGAAGTCGTTGCCGACGGCCATGGTCTTGTTGTTCACCGGTGGCTTGAGCAGGTGCTCGTTGTCGCTGATCCACTGCGTGAAGTTGATCGGGAACGGGATGGTGGTCACAACGGCTCCTTCTCCGGTAGCTCCGCGACGCCTTGCATCTCGATCAGTAGGTGTGGGTGCGGAAGCTGGTGGACGGCCACGGTTGTCCGGGCCGGCCCGGATTCATCGAAGTACTCGGCGTAGACGGCGTTGTAACCGCCGAAATCGTTCATTGACACGAGGAACGTCGTCACCGACACCAGGTCCGTCAGCTCCGCGCCGACCTCCCGGAGGATGTCCTGGATGTTCTCGATCACCGCGCGGGTCTGGGCCCGGATATCCAAGGTGGCCGTGCCCAGGGCATCGACGTCGGCACCGACAATCGTATTGTCCGGACGCCGCGCGCTCGTGCCGCTGACGTAGGCGAATCCTCCGGCGAGCCGTACGTGGGGAAAGCGGCCCCGAGGCGTGGCCTTGTCCGGCAACGTTCGTGCGCGCGTCACAGCTGAACACAGACGTTGGTGGGCTCGGTATAGAACTCGAGCGAGAAATCCCCGCCCTCGCGGCCGATTCCGGATAGTCCCACGCCGCCGAACGGCGAGCGCAGATCACGCAGGAACCAGGTGTTGACCCACGACATGCCGACGCGCATCTGCTGAGCAACCCGGTGGCCGCGCGACAGATCGGTGGTCCATACCGAGGACGCGAGGCCGTAGTCGGTGTCGTTGGCCAGGGCAACAGCTTCTTCCTCGGTGTCGAAGGGCACCAGCGCGGCAACTGGCCCGAAGATCTCCTCGCGCAGCGGCCGGTCGGCGTTTGTCAGCCCAGTCCAGAGCGTCGGCTCTATCCACCAACCGCCATCAAGCTCGGCGCCCATCTCCGGAATCCCCCCGCCCACAAGGATCTTGGCACCGATCTCATCGGCCAACCGGTAATAGGACAGCACTTTCTCGCGCTGCTCGGCCGAGATCAACGGGCCAGTGGTCGTCGCCGGATCCGACGGACGGCCGAGGCGGAGGTCGCGGGCGCGCTGGGCCAATCCGTCGGCGATCTCGTCGAAGATTGGCCGCTGGACATAGAGCCGCTCCGTGCACAGACACACCTGGCCGGTGTTGGCGAAAACCGACCGAGTGACACCGTCGAGCGTCATGTCCAGGTCGGCGTCGGCGAAGACGACGGCCGCGTTCTTCCCACCCAGCTCGAACGAGACGGGCTTTACCCGCGGTGCCACCGCAGCCATGATCCGAGACCCGGTCGCCGAGGATCCGGTGAACGTCACCCCGTCGACTCCCGGATGGGATACGAGGAATTCCCCAGCCGAGTCGGGTCCGAACCCGTGGACGACGTTGTATACGCCGGGCGGCACCCCGGCCTCAGCACAGACCTCCGCCAGCAACGTCGCGGTCGATGGCGTCTCCTCGCTCGGCTTGACGACAACGGTGTTGCCGCATGCCAGCGCCGGCGCGACCTTCCAGGTGAGCAACAGGAGCGGGAGATTCCACGGCACGATCACGGCGACGACGCCGAGCGGCTTGCGGATCGCGTAGTTCAGGGCCCGTCGACCGTCCGGCAGCTCGGTCAGGAACGAGGGCAGGCCCGCCGCCGCGACGGTGTCGGCAAACACCCGGAAGTTGGCGAGGGCCCGGGCCACGTCCAGCTCACGGGCCTGCTGCTGCGGCTTGCCGGTATCGGTGGACTCAGCGACGACGAACTCCTCGAACCGGTCCTCGATCCGATCCGCAACCCGTCGCAGCAGGGCGGCGCGCTGCGCCACCGAGGTGCGTCCCCAGGAGCCGTCCAGCGCTCGGCGAGCGGCGTTCACCGCGCGGTCGACCAGCCCTCGGTCGGCCTCGTCCACCGTGGCGCTGGGCTGGCCGTCCACGGGATCGATCTTCGTCCACGACGACCCGTCGATCGGCGCGGCGAACTCACCGGCTACGAAGTTTCGTATCGCGCGCACATCTCCGCCTCTCCGCGGGCGGCGCACATGCGGCTGTCGAACGCACCGGGGCTCGCCGCCGATCAGGCGAGCATATGCCGCTCGGGTCGGTCAGGTGCCCATCGTTCGGTTCCCGATGATCTTGGACTTGTGGTCAAATAGGCTCGATAAGTCCAAGATCATCGACCTGGAGCTGGCGGCTCCGACACGTGCTCGGACGAGGTGGCGCATGGCAGTACCGATTCCGCGACCGCGGGCCGTGGTCTCGGTCGTCCGTCAGGGCTTCCAGGCGATCGAATGGACGATCATGCTCGTGCCGCGGATTGCCGCCCTGATTGGCGAGATCGAGATAATTGCGGCGCGGATCAGCACGGTGCTGAACCAGGTCGAGCTGACCGAGCGACGGATCAGCTCAGTGGTCGCCGGTATCGAGCAGACGCAAGAGCGAGTGGTCGCGGTAGTAACCCGCGTCAGCCAGACGGTGACCGCTATCGACGTGATCGTCGCCGAAGCAGCGCTCCTCACGAGGCGGGCCGCACCGTTGCTCGACGCTTACCAGCAGCCGCTCGAGCAGCTCGCAGCCAATCGTGGCGCGGCTCTCGGAAACCACCAGCCCGGCCGAGGTAGACGCGATGGTGGCGCTGCTGGATACGTTGCCGAATGTCGCGCACAAGCTCGACCGTGACGTCCTCCCGGTACTCGACACGCTGGGTACGGTCGCACCCGACCTGCGTGATCTGCTGGACGTTTCGAAGCAGCTGAACGTGATGCTCGGCGCCATTCCAGGTCTCGGACGGATCAAGAAGCAGATCGACGAGCGGCAGGAGCAGGACGACGCGTATCGCGCGGACGCCGAGCCGCCGAGCGCACCGGATCGGTCTGGTTGACGACACTCACCGACCCGCCTCGAACGGGCGCGTCAAGAAATTTGACCCATCCGCGCCGATACCAGCAGAAAGGGGTCTAGCGTCAACACATGGCGGTCTTCGCCGATCGCGACGACGCGGGCCACGCGCTCGTGGCCCCGCTACGTCACTTGCTCGCCGACGCCGAGCCTGCCGCTGACCGGCCTATCTTGCTTCCGCTGCCCCGCGGTGGCGTCCCGGTCGCGGCGCGTATCGCGGATGAACTGCAACTGCCCATGTATGCGCTGCCGGTCCGCAAGGTTGGTGTTCCGGGCCACGCGGAGCTCGCCATGGGCGCGCTGGCCGGCCTCGGTGACACCACCGAGGTCATGCGGCACCAGGGTGTCATCGAGGCTTGCCGCGTGCCGCGCGGAGCGGTCGAATCCGCCATCGCCGCCGAGTCCGACGCCTTACGCATATTGCTCCGCCGGTACTACGGCGACGGGGCGGCACCGGACCTCGGTGGCCGGTTCGCGATCATCGTCGACGATGGCCTCGCCACCGGCGCCACGATGACGGCGGCAGTGCGCCTAACCCAGCGACTAGGCGCTCGACGCGTCGTCGTCGCCGTTCCGGTCGGGTCGGCCAGCGCCCGGCAGCGACTCACCGAAGAAGCGGACGACGTCCTATGCCTCCGCGAGCCGGTGCCGTTCAGCGCGGTGAGCGTGGGATACCGCCGGTTCGGCCCGCCGTCCGACCAATCCGTGCTCGATGCGCTGCGCCGGCATGCCGAGTCGGCGTGAGCTCATCAGCCGATGTGGGTGCGAACGTCGAGCAGTTCCGGGAAGAAGGTGAGGTCCAGCGCCGCGCGCAGGAACCCGACGCCCGACGAGCCGCCCGTACCGCGCTTGTAGCCGATCAGGCGCTCGACCGTCTTCATGTGGCGGAATCGCCATAGCTGGAAGCTTTCCTCGACGTCGACAAGCTCCTCGCACAGTTCGTACGCCGCCCACTGAGTGGCCGGCTCAGCGTAGATTGTCTCGATCACAGAGACTAATTCCTCGCTGCGCTGGTGCGGCAGAGACCAATCCCGGTCGACGCTGGACGCAGGAACCGGATACCCCTGCCGGGCGAGATAGCGCAGGAATTCGTCGTAGAGGCTTGGCGCCTCCAGCACCGCTCGGAGCTGGGCTTGTCCGGCAGGGTCGTGAGCGAACACAGCCAGCATCTCGGCGTTCTTGTTACCCAGCAGGAACTCGACGAGCCGATACTGCAGTGACTGAAAGCCAGAGGCGTGACCGAGCACCCCCCGGAACTCGGCATACTCGCTCGGCGTCAGCGTCGCCAACACCGCCCACTGCTCGAACAGCTGCCGCTGGATCTGCTTGACCCGGGCCAACGCCTTGAGAACCGGGCCGGTTTCGTCAGCAGCCAGATGCGAAACGGCCCAATGGAGCTCGTGGACCACCAGTTTCAGCCACAGCTCGGACGTCTGGTGCTGGATGATGAACAGCAGCTCGTCGTGATGCTCGGGACGACTCAACGGTCGCTGAGCTGACAGCAGCAAGTCCAGCCGAAGGTACTCGGCGTACGTCAGCTCGCCACGCAGATCCGTTCGGACTCCCGGCTCGATACGCCGACGATTGGGTGACTCGTCCACGGCGGCCACCCTACGGAGTGCATGCACTGGTCGAGACCGGCGCCGTAGCAGTTTGCCCAGCAGCGGCGTCGGACGCTACTTCCGCGTTCGTGAGGACGAAGCCGGTATCGGGCGAGTCTCGTGCGGTCGCAAAAACGATGCCCAGCACCCGACCTTTCGTGTCGATCAATGGTCCGCCGGAGTTGCCGCTACGAACCAGCGACCGGATCGCGTACACCTCTCGCCGCACGGTCTGAGTGCCATAGATGTCCTGACCGATGATGGTGTTGCGGCTGCGGATGCGCGCTGTCTCGGCGTCGAATCCGCGGTCCTCCGGATAGCCGAGAACGACCGCGTCCGCGTTGGTGACGGCCGGCTTGGGCGCGAACTGGAGCGGCGGCGCCGACAGACCTGGAACGAAAAGCACGGCGACGTCTCGACGCGGGTCGAACAGCACGACGTGCGCGGTCAGCGAATGCGTGCCTGCCTCGAGCTGGACGGCCTCCGTGCCCGCGACGACGTGCGCATTGGTGAGCACGTGCTCGGGCGCGTACACGAAAGCGCTGCCCTCGATGCCGCGGTCGCATGACGCCGCGTCGCCCCGGATCTTGTAGACGGACCCCCGTGCGCCGGCGACCGCCGGACTATTCGCCAGCGCGGCATTGGGCGGCGGGACATCGACAATGCGGGTTGAGTGGAGGTCGCCGAGCACCGGCGGGAATCCGCTGCGATCGACGAATTCGCGCAGCGACGAGTAGACGTTGCGTACCGAATTCGGCATCACGCCGTCGATCTCGCGCACGATCGTCGACTGGTCGACCGCTCGAACCAGGCTCGGGTAGGGCGACGATGCGAGCGGCACGGCCACCATCCACGCCACCAGTAGGACGGACAGCACGCCGAGCAAGCCGCCGATCCCGGCGTCGATCGATCTGATCGGACGCCACGTGATCCGCGACCGCAGCCACCACCCAAGGCGGCCCAACGCAACCTGGAGCAAGATCGCGCAGAGCAGGACGCAGGCGACCGCAACTCCGACCTGCGCTCGGCCGCTTGCCAGGTGCGAGCTCACCGGACGGGCGATCTGGGCGCCGATCAGCGCGCCGCCGAAAAACCCAACGAGAGAGAACGCACCTACGACGGCGCCGTTGCGAAAGCCCGAAACTGCGTAGAGCGCCGCTACCGCGACGATGATCCAGTCGACGATCGTCATGGCGGCGATCAGTTCGGCAGCACGACGAGCGTGCCCGTCTGCCCCAGCGCCTGGTGGATGGTGCAGACGAATTCATATCGTCCGGGCGAGGGAGTGGTGAACGTGCTCGAGACGGTCTGACCGTGCGCTACGAGGGGAACTCGATCGCTGGGGAAGCCGACGACCTGCAGATCGTGCGGAGCTCCCTTTCCCTTGTGTTCCAAGGTGATGGTCACAGTCCCTGGGTGGACTGTGACGGTCGACGGCTCGAACCGGTACCGGTCATCAACGACGATGGTGACATTCTGCTCACCGTTGACGACCGATGCCGTCTCCGATCCTGTGTTGGGCCGGCGCTGGATGGCGTTCTTCGTGTTCGAACAGGACATGAGTGCCATAACGACGCCGACGAGCGCAGCGGCGGCCACGACATGATCGCGGCCCGACGTCGTGGTCACGTTTCGAAGGTACCCAGCGTTTCTGAAGGCATCGGGATTGGGCGCAGCGCTCCGCGATCCCACTCGCGCGTCCATCCGCCCAGTCGCAACAACCCGTCGATGAGCGCCGCGGTGAATCCCCAAACAAACAATCCACCGGCGGCGAAGGCTGGCCCGACGAACCCGGACGGGTGCATCACCTGGAAGCGATTCGCCGGTTCTGCGAGCTCCGCAACCGGGACGATCGCCACCCCGGCCACCTCGGCCGCGTCGACCACCCGAACCGGATGCGGCCGGGCCCACCACGCCAGCACCGGATGCACGATGTAGCCCGACGGAGGTAGATACAACGAGGGCAAGGTGGTCGCGACCACGACCGTGGCCGGATCCAGGCCCACCTCTTCGTGCGCTTCGCGCAAGGCGGTAGCGGGGGGGTCGACATCGCCCGGATCGACCGCGCCGCCTGGAAACGCCACCTGGCCGGCATGCGTGCGCAAGCTCCGCGCCCGTTCGATGAGCAGCAAACCTGGACCGTCCCCGGTATCGGACATCGCCATTAGCACCGCCGACTCCCGGGTTCCCTCAGCTGGGGACGGGAACCGGGTGAAGTCCCATCGGTCGACCACTCGAGCGGCGCGCACAAGGGGTCCGAGCCACTCTGGCCACGACTCGTCGGACCGACCGGGCATCACAGGGTCTCGGCAACCTGCTCTGGCGTCTTCACCAGTGCCGCGGCAATCGTCGGATCGGTCGGGCCCTCGCCGTAGGACGGGCACCACCGGGCGAGTGAGCACGCGCCGCATGCGGGTTTGCGGGCATGGCAGACGCGGCGCCCGTGCCAGATGACCCGATGGGACAGAATCGTCCATTCCCGCCGGGGAATGAGTAGGCCGACGGCGGCTTCGACCTTCACCGGATCAGTCTCGCGTGTCCATTGCCAGCGGCGGCTCAGTCGGCCGAAGTGCGTGTCGACCGTGATGCCGGGGATGCCGAAGGCGTTCCCGAGCACCACGTTGGCGGTTTTGCGCCCGAATCCGGGGAGGGTGACGAGATCAGCCATGCGGTTGGGCACCTCACCGTCGAACCGTTCGACCAAGGCCTGACCCAACTTGATCAGCGACGTCGTCTTGTTTCGGAAGAACCCGGTCGTCCGGATGAGCTCTTCCAGCTCGGCCCGGTCGGCACCCGCGTAGGCGGCCGCGTCGGGATAGCGACCGAACACCGTTGGCGTGACCTCGTTGACTCGTTTGTCCGTGCACTGGGCGGACAGGATCGTCGCTACGGATAACTCCAGGGGGGTGGTGAAGTTCAACTCGATGTGCGCGTCCGGATAGAGCTCGGCGAGTTCGCGGTTCATGCGTCGGGCGCGTCGAGTGAGGGCGAGGTGGCTCTCGGGCTGGGCAGTCATCGCGCGCCCAGCCTACGTATGCGCTCCGACGAGTGGCGTCGTGCACGGTGTCTTGTCCGCTGCGGCGCTCCAAGGTGACTAGGCTGGGAAATCATGGCCGGGCTGCTCGTGCTGCTGTTCCCCGTTGTGCTGCTGGGATTCATGCTGTTCATGCAGCGCGTCGAGGAGCCATTGAACAAGATCGCAGTAGAGCGTCAGATCGAGCAATTCCTCGATGATGCAAACTCCGACGAGCTCAACACACTGGTGCGGGAAGGCACCGACTCGGCGTTGAGCCGGTTCCGCCATCGCCTAAGCTTGCGCCGGCGCCGCCCGAACGGTCGACGATAGCTGGCGCCCGCGATCTAGCCCGTGGCGACCGCTTGGGTCGTAGAATCCGCTCGACCTGTGATCACGCTCCAGCGCGCACGGGGCGAGAGGAGCTGACATGGACGAGGTGCTCCGCAAAGCAGGACTGTTCCAGGGCGTTGATCCGGAGGACGCCGAGGCGCTGTCCGAGCAGTTCGAGATCTTCGAGGCGCCCCGCGGCACGATCCTGTTCCACGAAGGCGAGCCAGGCGACAGCCTGTATATCGTGCTCGGGGGCAAGGTCAAATTAGGCCGACGGTCGTCCGACGGCCGGGAAAACCTGGTGGCGGTCATGGGGCCGGCCGATCAGTTCGGCGAGCTGTCGATCTTCGACCCAGGGCCGCGCACCGCTACCGCCACCGTCGTCACGGACGCCCGCTTGGCCCGGTTGCCGAAGCCGGCGTTGCAGAAGTGGGTGCAAGAGCGACCCCAGATCGCCATGCAGCTGCTGCGGGTCGTCGCTCGGAGATTGCGCCGGACAAACACCATGCTCGCGGACCTGATCTTCGTCGATGTCCCGGGGCGAGTAGCCAAACAGCTTCTTCAGCTGGCGCAGCGATTCGGCTCGGTTGACGGCGGCCAGTTGCGGGTCACCCACGACCTCACGCAAGAGGAGCTCGCGCAACTGGTCGGGGCGTCTCGCGAGACGGTGAACAAGGCCTTGGCTGACTTCGCCCAGCGCGGCTGGCTGCGGCTCGAAGGCAAGAGCGTAGTCATCCTCGACCGCGAGCGGCTGAGCCGCCGGGCCCGCTGATTATTCGGGGCGCCCGGACGCCCCGCGTCAGCGATCGCGCAGGTAAGCAAGTTGTGCCCGCACCGACAGTTCGGCGGCGGGCCATAGCGCCCGATCAACATCGGCGTATACCTGCTCGACAATCGCCTCCGCAGTCGCGTCGGGGCCGAGCGCTTCGAGCGCTGCGCTGACTTGGGCAAGCCGCTCCTCTCGGTGCGCCAGATACGCCGTAGCCGCCGCGCCGGCGGAGGGGAGTTCCGGTCCGTGCCCAGGCAGCACGGTTGCTGGCCCGAGTTCCCGCAGCCGAGCGAGCGACGCAAGATAGTCGGCGAGGTCGCCATCGGGGTAGGCGACGACCGTCGTCCCCCGCCCCAGGATCGTGTCGCCGGTGAGCACCATCGGCGCTGTGCCATCTCCGGAATCGACTAGAAACGACAGCGAGTCGGCTGTGTGCCCGGGAGTGGCCCACACACGTAGCTCCAAACCGGCAGCGGACACGACCGCTCCCTCGGCCACGCCTTCATCCCCAAGGCTGTGCCGTAGGTCGAGCGCACGTACCGGTGCGCCGGTCAGCTCGTGCAGGGCGGCCGCACCCTGGCTGTGATCCACATGCCCGTGAGTCAGCAGGATCGTGTCGATTCGAGACGCACTCGCCGCGACCGTCGCGAGATGGGTTGCATCATCCGGGCCCGGATCAACGACGATCGCGCCTTCGGACCCAGGTGCGCGCAACACCCAGGTGTTGGTTCCGGACAATGTCATCGGCCCGGGATTGGCGGCGAGCACCACAGCGGCACAGGTCGTCACCGACCGGAGTTGCTCGTACTGCCAGTTCGCTGGTCACCGGGTCCGCCGAGGCAACGGCACCGTGGTGCCGTCCGAGAGAACGATGCTCATGCCGTCGGCAGCCCGCAGAAGCACCGGGGCCACCGGGGTCAGGTCTCGCGCATGCGCAGCCGCCACCACCGCGCTGACCGTCGGGAAAGCGGCGACGGACTGCAAGACAGCGACGGTCGGCGGCATGAGTATCCGCTCGCCACGCTCGCCCTCGGCTAACGCGGCTCGCACGGAGAACCACCCGGCCGTCGATGACTCGCTCGTGAGATCGGCCGGCGTAGCTCCGTCCGGAAGGGCCGCCACAAAGAACCTGGTGTCGTAACGCCGCACCTCGCCGACGGGGGTAATCCACCGCGCCCACGGATGCAGGAGATCGGGTGCCACCCCGAGCTCCCGGTCACGAAGAAGGTCACCAAACTGAATACGCCCGGCCTCGACATCCGCCGCGAGGGTTGATACGTCGGGCACGCCTGCCGGCGGGTCGGTCAACAGCACGCCGGCCTCCTCGAAGGTCTCGCGTACGGCGGCTCCAATGAGCGCTCGCGCCACGAGCGCGTCGCATCCAAGGCGCGCGGCGAGAACGTCCGGCGGCCGACCCGACCACGGCAATCCGGAGTCCGCGGAATCGACTCGGCCGCCCGGGAAGACGGTGGTGCCTGCCGCGAAGACCATCTGGTCCACCCGGGTGAGCAGCCACACGTCAACTCCGTCGGCGCCGTCGCGCAAGAGCACGACGGTCGCCGCGTCCCGAATCGGAACCGGTTCGGTCACCGAATCTCCACCACGAGCTCGACCTCGACGGGAGCGTCCATGGGTAGCGCCGCGACGCCGACCGCCGACCGAGCGTGGGCGCCGAGGTCACCGAATACCTCGTGCAACAGCTCACTCGCACCGTTGACCACGGCGGGCTGGCCGGTGAAATCCGGCGCCGAGGCCACGAAGCCGACGACCTTCACAACCCGCGCGACCGCTGGCAAGCCGACGAGGGCATGCACGGCGGCCAGCGCGTTCAGTACGCAAATGCGCGCCTGACGGGCGGCAACCTCCGGCATGACGTCGGCACCAACCTTGCCACGGACGGTCAGTTTTCCGTCCACCAGCGGTAGCTGCCCAGACGTATAGACCAGGGATCCGCTGCGTACCGCCGGCTGGTAGGACGCCGCCGGTGGCGCCACGGGCGGCAACTCAATGCGGAGCTCGGCGAGCCGGTCCAGCGGCGAGTCCATGGGCAAGACCATGACAGCACCCTAAGCGGCACCGGCGGGCTGGCGCAGCGGACGTGGGACGACCTCCTACGCTGAACGGATGGCGACCGTTGCGCACGCGGCCGCGCCACCGACAGTCGCCGGCATTCCAGCCACTGCCCGCCTGCACGTGGTCACCGGCAAGGGGGGCACCGGTAAGACCACCGTGGCGGCAGCGCTCGCCATGGCGCTTTCCGTCGGCGGCCGGCGCACGCTTGTGGTGGAGGTGGAGGGCCGGCAGGGGCTTGCCCAGCTCTTCGATGTGCCCGCTCTTTCGTACAAGGAGTCACGGCTCGCGACGACCGAGGGCGGCGGGGAAGTGCTCGGCCTGTCCGTGGACGCGGAGCAGGCGCTGCTGGAGTACCTGGACATGTTCTACAGCTTGAAACGGTCGGCCCGTGCGCTCCGGCGAATGGGAGCGATCGACTTCGTCACGACCCTGGCTCCAGGTCTTCGCGACATCCTGATCACCGGCAAGCTCAAGGAGGCCGTCGTCCGAACCCGAGATGGGTGGCCGCAATACGACGCCGTCGTGCTCGATGCGCCGCCGACCGGGCGGATCCGGCTATTCCTGGACTCAACCAAGGAGGTCGTCAAACTCACCAAGTTCGGGCCGATCCATCGGCAGAGCACCGGCGTGATCCAGCTGTTACACAGCGCGCAGACAGCAGTGCACATCGTGACACTGCTCGAGGAGATGCCCGTGCAGGAGACCATCGATGCCGCCCTTGACCTCGCTGCCGCCGACTATCCCTTGGGTGCGGTCATCGTGAATCGGATGCGTCCGGCGCTGGTCAAGCGCGAGCAGGTGACAGGAGACGGCGGCATCGACGTAGCATCGCTGAAAGCCGGACTCAAGATGGCAGGCGTAGCCACCGGATTGACCGACCCACTCGCTCGTGAGACGAGCGAATATGCGGCCCGGCAGCGCGAGCAGGCCGACATCGCGGATCGGCTGGACTCGATCACGGCACCGCGAATCACGCTGCCCGAGGTGATCCCGCCGGTCGACCTCGGCGAGCTCACGGAGCTCGCGAGCTGTTTCCTGGCTGAGAGACGTCCAGTGACATCTCGCGCACCCGCGCCCGCGCGTGCCCTCGACATGGACTCGCTCGTCCTGGACCGGGCGACACGCATCGTCGTCACCTGTGGCAGCGGAGGAGTCGGAAAGACGACGACAGCGGCGGCGATGGCGCTACGCGCCGCCGAGGCGGGACGCCGGACGGTCGTGCTCACGATCGACCCGGCCCGCCGGCTCGCCCAGGCCATGGGACTCACCGAGCTGGACAACACGCCGCGTCCGGTCAAGGACATCGACGAGAGCTCCGGGGGCGCGCTGCACGCCATGATGCTCGACATGAAGCGGACATTCGACGACGTCGTGTCAGCGCACTCCACGCCGGAGCGGGCTGAGGAAATCTTTGCCAACCCGTTCTATCAGGCGCTGTCGTCATCCTTCGCCGGAACGCAGGAGTACATGGCGATGGAGAAGCTCTCTCAGTTGGCAGAATCCGACGAGTGGGATCTCATTGTCGTCGACACTCCGCCATCCCGATCGGCCTTGGACTTTCTCGACGCCCCTGAGCGACTTGGCCGATTCCTCGACGGTCGCATGATTCGGCTGCTTGCGGCGCCGGCCCGCGCCGGGGGCCGCGCGTACCTCAAGGTCGTTACCGCAGGCTTCTCGGTCTTTGCCAAGGTCCTCTCCAAGATCCTCGGTGGCGAGCTCCTCTCCGACGTGTCGGCGTTCGTGGCCGCGCTCGAGACGATGTTCGGCGGCTTCCGCCAACGCGCCGAGCACACCTACGAACTGCTGAAGGATCCGGGCACAGCATTTGTTGTCGTGGCCGTACCGGAACCGGATGCCTTGCGGGAAGCGTCATTCTTCATAGCCCGGCTCCGAGACGACCACATGCCGCTTGCCGGGCTCGTGGTGAACCGGGTGCATCACACCGTCGATCACGTCGCGGGAATCGCGGCGCTCACCGCGCCGCGGGCTGAAGCCGCAGCGGACTCCCTCGCCGAGAAGCGACAGCGGCAACGCGGCGGAACCGCGGGTGACTCAGCACGCGCGGCCGCGGCCGCGCTGGCCGAGACCGCGCTGCGGGTTCACGTCGAGCAGGCGACAGCAGCCGACCACGATGTCCGCATGACGCGGCGGTTCGTGGCGGCACACCCGGATGTCGCGGTGGTGTCGGTCCCAGCCCTTTCTACCGACGTCCACGACCTCGACGGACTGCGCGAGATCGGTAGATTGCTGGCGTCATGAAACACACATACCGGACCACCGACGTCTCTACCGTATTCTGAGTCCCCGTGGCCAGCTCCCCCGCTCGTCCCAACCGCGCAAGCACGATCGCCAAGCTGACCGGCATCGTTGCCATCATGGGCCTGCTGGCCGCCGGGGTCCTGCTCCCGTACGTCGGCGGCTTGGGCCTGGCTGCCAACCACGAGGCCAGCAAGTTCCTCGACCAGCCGTGCAACCTGATCGAGACCCCACCACCGCAGAAGACCATCCTGTACGCCCGGGACGGTCATACGGTGATCGCCGAGCTGTTTCAGGAAGACCGCCAACCGGTCCCGCTCAATGAGGTGCCGACCTACCTTCAGCAGGCGCTGATCGCCACTGAAGACCGGCGCTTCTACTCGCATCACGGCGTGGACATGCGGGGCCTGCTGCGTTCGGCGTTCTCGACCGGGAGCGGTAACACGCAGGGCGGCTCAACCCTCACGATGCAGTACGTCAAGCAGGTTCGCTACTACCAGGCCAAGACGGACGCCGAGAAACAGGCGGCGATCGACCAGAACCTCAACCGTAAAATCGAGGACGCCAAGTGCGCGATGGACATCGAGCGGCGCGAGTCCAAGGCGCAGATCCTGCAGAACTACTTGAACATCGCGTTCTTCGGCGAGAACTCGTACAGCATTCAGACCGCTGCGCAGACGTTCTTCAACAAGCCGGTCAGCCAGCTCACGCTTCCTGAGGCCGCCCTGCTCGTCGGCGCGGTGCGCGCTCCAGCGCAGTACGACGCGTTCGACAACCCGGCCGCTGCGCGCCAGCGACGCAATGAGGTCATCCAGAGCATGGCCGACGTCGGCGACATCACCCCCGCCCAGGCCGCGGTCTACAAGGCGACGCCGCTGAAGCTCGCCACCGAGACAGCGCCGCCGGTCCGGCGGGGTTGTTTCAATGCGAACAACAAGATCAAGAACGTGGGTTTCTTCTGCCAGTACGTGACGAACTGGCTCACCTCAACGGGTGGGCTGTCCGACACCGAGCTGAACACCGGCGGCCTTCGAATTGTCACGACCCTCCAGCCGGACCTGCAGAACGCCGCGCAGAACGGGCTTTGGGCAGCGATGCCGGCAAACTCGCCGGCCACCGCGATCTCGCCACAAGTCGACCCGAAGACCGGCGACGTCCTCGCGATGGTCACCAACAAGGAGTACGGGCCAACCCCTGACGGCAAGCACTCGTCCGCGAACTTGTTCACGGACGCGAGCGCAAACGCGGCGTCGACCTACAAGTACTTCAGCCTGATCGCGGCTTTGAAGGCCGGTGTCGATCCGGACGCTTTCACGCTGCAGACCGCGAACCCGTACCTCGCGACGGGATGCGGCGCCACCACCCCGATCCAGAACGACAACGACAGCATCCCGAGCGTTGACAACCTGCGCGACGCCACCGTCCGGTCGAGCAACACCTACTTCATCGCCCTCGAGGAGAAGCTGTTCCAGGGCTGTGACCTTTCGCCGATTGTTGGGACGGCGCAGAGCCTCGGGATGACGACGCTGAACCAGCAGGTGGGGAACGACCGGAGCCAGACACTCGCTCGTCGCATCATCACCCAGCGTCAGTTCGGTTTCACGATCGGCACTTACGCGACCAGCCCGCTGCAACTCGCCGGTGCCTATTCCACGATCGGCAACGATGGCGTGTTCTGCCCGCCCGCCCCGGTGCTGTCGATCAAGGATGACACCGGCCGGACCTTGCCCGTCCCGCGCAAGCCCTGCTCGGCGCAGATGACGCCCCAGGTTGCCCGCGAGGCCGCGAATGTGCTGATCGGCGACTCCTCGGGAGCCGGCACTGCAGCGAGCGCGTATCAGGCTTACGCCGGGGCGGGCGGCAGTCCAGTCGCCGGCAAGACGGGCACTCAGAACGCCGCGTCGCCGACCACGGACAACGCCGCGATCTGGTATGTGGGCGTGACGCCCATCCTCGCGGGCGCCATGGCGGTATACAACCCGCAGAGCCCGAGCGGCTCGCTCAAGGGCGTGCCGGGTGCCGCAGATGGCCAGGCGCAGGGTGTCAATGCGGCCGCGTTGTGGTTGGACGCCGCCCAGTCGACGCTGCTCGGCTCACGATGGGAGTGGCCGGGCGTGAACGACGTGCCTGATTCCATTCCGGTCACCCAGGTGACGAATCAGCCCCTCGACCAGGCCACCGCTGCCCTGACCGCGCAGGGCTTCAAGGTCGTCAACTTCGGGCAGCTCTATCCAGGTGTGCGGTGTGGCTCCGCGGCGCCGTACGACACCGTCGCGTACTACTCACCGAAGGTGGCCGTTCCGGGCACCACGATCACGGTCTGCTTGAGCAACGGTCAGCAACCTTATGCGCCGCCGCCGCCACCACCTCCACCGTCACCTGCGCCTCGGCCGAGAAACAGCCAGCCGGCACAGCAGCCCCCCGCGACTGCGCCCGTCCCCGTGCCCGTGCCGAGTATTCCGCGACTTCCCAATCCCAGGCGGTCCCGGCCACCGCGGGGATAGTCACCTCGGCTGAGGGGCAGGCAGGCGGCGGCGTGGTCGTCAGCTCGGCCGGGGCTGCGGCTTGGCCGTCAGCTCGGCACCTGACGGCGCAGGTGTCAACTCGACCGGTGGCGCAAGGTGTCAGCTCGACAGCTGGCGGCGAACCTCGTCACTGACCCGCCGGCCGTCCGCCCGGCCGGCTACCCGCGGTTGCACCAGTTTCATGACGGCACCGAGCTCCCTAGGTTCGGTCGCACCGGCCTCCACGACAGCAGCCTGCACCAGATCGGCGAGTTCCGTATCGTCCAGCTGGTTGGGCAGATAGCCCTCCAGCACTGCGCCTTCAGCGCGCTCCCGGTCCGCGAGCTCCGCCCGCCCGCCCTGGTCAAAGGCGTCCGCCGCCTCCCGTCGCTTCCTCGTCTCCCTCGTGATAACGCGCTGCACCTCGTCGTCGGACAGCTCGCGTGCCGCAGCGCCGGCGACTTCCTCTGTGGTGATAGCCGCCAAGGTCATGCGCAGTGTCGCGGTGCGAAGCTCGTCACGTGACTTCATGGCTTGGTTGAGATCGGACTGCAAACGTGCCTTCAGGGCAGGCATGGCCTAACGGTAGCGAGGCTCACAGTCAGCTGAGCGCCGCGAGCTGGACTCGCCCGTTCGCCCGTAGGCTCGTACCCATGTCTCGTACGCTCCGCACCGCCGCTGGTGTCGCTGGTCTTGGGGCGGCGACGCTCGCGTACGGCGCGCTCGTCGAGCGCAATGCCTTCACTCTTCGCCGGTTCGATGTACCGGTGCTCCAACCGGGTTCCGCGCCGCTGCGCATCCTGCATATCTCGGATCTGCACATCACCCCTAACCAGCGCCGGAAGCATCAATTCGTCCGCGATCTGGCGGAGTTACGCCCCGATCTCGTCGTCAACACGGGCGACACGATCTCTCACGCGAGGGCGATCCCGGCCATCATGCGTTCGCTGGATCCGCTGTTCGCATTTCCGGGGGTGTTCGTTCCCGGCAACAACGACTACTACGTCCCGCGGCTGAAGAACCCGCTCCGGTACTTCGTCCGCCGTCACGAACGGGTCCGCGGCCCGCGCCTGCCCTGGACCGAGCTCGCGGCCGCCATGGAGGCATCTGGCTGGGTCGACCTCACACACGTCCGCGCGGTGGTGAAGGCGGCGAATGTCGAGGTCGCGCTCGCGGGAACGGACGACTCACACCTCAAACGGGCCCGCTATTCGCTGATCGCTGGCCCGGCCGACCCGGCGGCAGCCGTTCGTATCGGAGTGACCCACTCCCCCGAACCGGCCCTGCTGCGATCGTTCGCACGAGACGGCTATGAGCTGGTACTCGCCGGGCACACCCACGGCGGCCAAGTCCGGGTCCCGTTCGGCCCAGCGATCGTCACCAACTGCGGCATCGACGTGCGTCGCGCTCGCTGGCTGCACCAGTGGGACGACCGGACATGGTTCCACGTGAGTGCCGGCCTCGGTACCGGGCCCTATTCGCCCGTCCGAATCGCCTGCCGGCCGGAGGCGACGCTGCTGACCCTCGTCGCCCGCTGATCGCTGCCGTCGTTTGACGTGCGTTGGACTGCGCTCGGCTATGCTGGCCCGGTTGCTCAGGGCACACGGTCCAGGGCAGCGGGGTGTAGCGCAGCTTGGTAGCGCGCTTCGTTCGGGACGCATCCGCGTGCCGGCTGGCTTTTGCGTGACGACGAACGCCTTCCGACGGATCATGGCGGAAGCGCCGTCGATCGACGATCGGCTAGATCAGCTGTCGCGCCTGAACCCGGAGGGCCGGGAGGCGATCGGCACGCACAGCGCGGAGATCCGCCGGACCCTCGAAGAGATCGCCATCCCTGGCGATCTCGCGGCGGCGATCACCCGCGCTCTCGCCCAGCTCGGCGAGCAAGCTGCCTACGCCGTCCGATCCAGCGCGACGGCAGAGGACCTGCCGACAGCCTCCTTCGCCGGCCAGCAGGACACGTACCTGAACGTCGTGGGCCCGGCCGCGATCCTCCAGCACGTCAGCCGGTGCTGGGCCTCGCTCTTCACCGAGCGGGCCGTGACCTACCGCCAGCGGAGGGGCATCGACCACCGTACGGTCCACATGGCGGTTGTGGTGCAGCAGATGGTCTTCCCGCAGGCGGCCGGCATCCTGTTCACGGCCGACCCCGTCACGTCCAACCGGAGGGTCGCCTCCGTAGAGGCCAGTTTCGGCCTCGGTGAGGCCGTGGTCTCCGGCCTGGTGAACGGGGACGTCTACAAGGTGCGCGACGGCGAGGTCGTCGCCAAGGCGGTCGGCACCAAGCAGCTCGCCATCCACGCCTCGCCGGCGGGCGGGACGCAGGAACAGGCGATCGACCCGGAGCAGCAGGACCAGCCTGCGCTGACGGATGCGCAGGTCGCGCGGCTCGCGCAGCTCGGCCGGCGGATCGAAGCGCACTTCGGCCGCCCCCAGGACATCGAATGGTGCCTGGTCGACGACGGCTTCCAGATCGTCCAGAGCCGGCCGATCACCACGCTGTTCCCCATCCCCGAGTCCGGCGACCGGGAGAACCACGTCTACGTCTCCGTCGGTCATCAGCAGATGATGACCGACCCCATGAAGCCCCTCGGGCTGTCCTTCTGGCAGATGACGACCCCGGCGCCCATGGCCGAGGCCGGCGGCCGCCTGTTCGTCGACGTCACCCAAAGGCTGGCCTCGCCGGCGAGCCGCGCCGGCCTCCTGGAGGCCCTGGGGAGATCCGATCCGCTGACCGGGGACGCGCTGCAGACCATCCTCGAGCGCGACGGCTTCATCCGGCCGCTCCCTGACGAGGGTCCCCCCGGGCCACTGTTTGGCGGCGCGCCAGCTCCGATCGAGACCGATCCGGCCATCGTCACCGAGCTGATCGGGCGCAGCCAGGCATCAATCGCCGCCTCGGAACGCGACATCCGGACGAAGTCCGGAGAGGCGCTGCTCGACTTCATCCAGGCGGACATCCAGGAGCTGAAGCGGATCCTGTTCGATCCGCAGAGCCATCAGGTGTTCATGTCGGCGATGGAGGCCGCGTGGTGGCTCAACGATCAGCTGCAGGCGTGGCTGGGCGAGAAGAACGCGGCTGACACGCTCACGCAGTCCGTTCCTCATAACGTCACATCAGAGATGGGGCTGGCGCTCTTGGGCGTCGCGGACGTGATCCGCCCGCATCCGGACGTGGTGGCGTTTCTGTACCACGTCGAGGACGAGGGTTTCCTGGACGAGCTGGCCAAGCTCGCGGGCGGGCGGGAAGCGCGAGACGCCATCGAGGCGTGGCTCGAAAAGTACGGCATGCGCTGCGTCGGTGAGATCGACATCACGCGCCCGCGATGGAGCGAGCGCCCCTCCACGCTCGTGCCCGTGATCCTCGGCAACATCAAGAACTTCGAGTCGGGCGCCGGCGCGCGGCGCTTCGAGCAAGGGCGGCAGGAGGCATGGGCGAAGGAACAGGACGTGCTGGAGCGCTTGCGGGCCCTGCCGGACGGGGAGCGGAAATCCGAAGAGGCCAAGCGGATGATCGACCGGGTGCGGACCTTCATCGGGTACCGGGAGTATCCGAAGTACGGCATGGTCAGCCGCTACTTCGTGTACAAGCAGGCCCTGCTGAAAGAGGCCGAGCGCCTCGTGCAGGCCCACGTGCTTCGTGAGAAGGAAGACATCTTCTACCTGACGTAAGAGGCCGTGGGTTCAAATCCCGCCACCCCGACCGAAGAGGCGATGTCTCGGGGGCACCGTGCACGGGTGTCTCGGGGCCCCGCAACGCAATGAGCCCTCACTTCGGGGCGCTGGAGGCGAAGTACTCGCCGTAGGGGGTGCCGGCAAAGAGCTCGCCTGTCAGCCGGGACAAGAGCAGCAGGGTGTTCCGGGCCGGTAGTTGGCCACGATGTGCTGGGCCTGACCGGCGGCGTTGCCGGTGACCAGGACGACATTGCCCACCTGCTCGCCGCGGACGAGGGCGGTGTAGTCCTCCAGGAAGCCGTTCTCGCCGTAAGGCCCTGCGAACTTGAACTCCCGGTGGTCATAGAGGATGCGGATGTAGGTCACGATGGAACGGACGGCCTCGGCGCGCCCCGCACGACGCCGTTCATCGCCGATCGATCGCTACGGCGATGCATAGCCGCTCGTGGAAGCTGCTACACACTTGGGAGCGATCGCGGTAGTCCGAACCATGGGAGCACGCTGTTGTCGAAGCGGGTCATGGCGCAGATCTGGTCGCCGGCGAGGGTGAGAACGTACAGGCCGGTGCCGTGGCTGATGCCGGTAGGGGTGCGTAGGTAGGCCCCGAACGCCGGCTGACCGTTAGCCCGCGTCGGCACGAGGTCGAATCTGCGGCCCGCGCCGAAGATGCTGGCACAGAAGCGGGCCACGGCGTCTCGGCCCTCGTACTCGAACGGCATCGGCGGCATCGAGGTGAACACGTCTTCGGTGAGGAGGGCCACCAACGCGTCGAGATCGGCGGACTCCCACGCGTTGACGAACTTCGCCACGACCGCATCTTCAACGGGTGAGTCGGAGGCGGGCGGCCGTTCCCGGTCGGCGCTCGACGGCCGGTCGCGCTGCAGGCCGGCGCGAGCCCGTTTGAGGGCGCTGGTGACCGATTCGACGGTCGAGTCGAGCATGTCGGCCACCTCGTTGGCGTGGAATCCGAGGACGTCACGCAAGATGAGCACCGCGAGTTGGCGAGGCGGCAGGACCTGAAGTGCCGTTACGAACGCCAGGGAGATCGCCTCGGTCTGCTCGTAGCGAGCTTCCGGGCCGGGCGGCGGCCCAATCGCACTTTCCAGGAGGGCGTCAGGATACGGTTCGAGCCACACGACCTCGCCGAGCCGGGTCGGCTCGGGCGGTTCCACCTTCGGAATGTTCCACTCCCTGGCCGGGCGTCGACGGGCCGCGCGACGCGCGTTGAGGCACTGGTTGGTAGCGATCCGGTACAGCCAGGTGCGAAGCGAGGCGCGTTCCTCGATGAATCCGCCCAGGCCTCGCCACGCGGCCAGCAGCGTGTCCTGCAGGGCGTCCTCGGCATCCTGGAAGGATCCGAGCATCCGGTAGCAGTGCACTTGAAGCTCGCGCCGATGCGGCTCGGTCAACTCTCGGAACGCGTCGCTGTCCCCGGCCCGCGCCCGGCTGATCAGGTCGGATCCCGCCGCCGTCACCATCGCGTCACTTCTTCCCCGCCCTTGTCGCAGTTTCAACCTGTATGTACACCGCCGGAGAGGCGAACTGGGCGCCTCGTGGACGCCCAGTTTCCCGACGCGGCCGTGTATTCACCAGCGACGGCTCAGATCGCACCACCACGACGGAACGACTTCGGAGGTTGATGATGGAATCGTCCGCACCGGCCGCACGCCTGGCGCCCGCCGTTCTCGATCCGCGCCGCTGGTGGGCGCTCGCGCTCCTCTGCGGCGCGTTCTTCATGGTGATCCTCGACGGCACGATCACGATCGTGGCGCTGCCCTCGATCGGCGCCGACCTCCGCTTTTCGGAGCAGGGCCTGCAATGGGTGCTGAGCGCCTACGCGCTCACCTTCGGCGGCCTGCTCTTGCTCGGAGGACGCGCGGCGGACCTGCTCGGGCGCCGACGCGTTTTCATGGCCGGTGTCCTGCTCTTCACTGCCGCGTCGCTCGGGTGTGGGCTCGCCTGGTCGCCGGCCGCGCTCCTTGCCGCCCGCGTCGTTCAGGGCGCCGGCGCAGCGATCATGACGCCGACCGCTCTCTCGATCATCTCCACGACCTTCTCTGAAGGCTCCGAGCGGAACAAGGCGCTCGGGCTCTGGGGCGCACTCGGCGGCATCGGCGCCACTGCGGCGTGGCTCATCGGCGGCCCGCTCGTCGACGGCCCGGGCTGGCGGTGGATCTTCTTCAGCAACGTCCCTGTCGGCTTGGTCGGGCTGACGCTGTCGCCGCTGCTGCTGCGCGAGAGCCGGGCAGCGCTGACGCGGCGGAGCTACGACCCCGCGGGGGCGCTCACAATCACCGGTGCGCTCGTTCTGCTCGTCTACGCCGTCGTCGAGGCGCCGGCCGTCGGCTGGGCCGACGTACGGACGATCGTCCCGCTCGTCGGCTCGGCGCTGCTCATTGCCGCCTTCGCGCTGATCGAGTCGCGCCACCACGCGCCGCTCGTGCCGCTCCGCCTCCTTCGCTCGCGAACGTTAGCCGGCGCGAACGCCGTGACGGTATTTATCGGCACCGTCGCGGTAGGCATGCCACTCGTCCTCACGCTCTACGCGCAGCAGGTGCTCGGCTACTCGGCCCTCAAGTTCGGCATCAGCTCGGTGGTCCTCGCGATCGCAGCCACGGTCGGCGCGATCGCCGGGCAGGCCGCAGTCCTCAATGCCGGCTTCCGCTCGGTCGCCGCAAGCGGTATGGCGCTCATGGCCGCGGGATCGCTCCTGCTTACCCAGGTCTCCGTACGCGGCAACTACTTTCCGGACATCTTCTTCGGGCTGCTCCTATGCGGTGTCGGGATCGGCCTGGCCTTCGTGACCGCCACGGTCGCGGCGCTCGCGGGCGTCGCCGAGCACGAATCCGGGCTCGCTTCCGGCCTCAGCAACACCGCCTTGCAGATCGGCTCGGCCCTCGGCGTCGCCATCGTCACGACGGTTGCCCTCTCACGTTCACATGACTACCTAGCAGTCCACCCGCACGCGAACCCGCTCGTCGCGCTGACCGAGGGCTTCCAGTCCGCCTTCGAGGCGTGCGCCGTGCTGGCCGTGATCGGCATGGCGCTGGCGCTCCTGCTCCTCGGCCGGCCGCGGAAAGCGGCGCACGAGTTGCCCGATCCAGTCCCAGCGCTCAGGTGCCAGGGACTGAGGAGACGAGAACCAATGCCGCGGACCAGCGACGCTGGCACCTGACACACAGCACGAAAGGAGAACCGAAATGGGAAGGATCGTCGTGAGCGAAAACGTCACGCTCGACGGAGTCGTCCAGGATCCGGCCGGTGATGAAGGCTTCAGGGTCGGGGGCTGGATCGGCCCGATCAAGGATCGCCCACTGCTCAACAAGCTCGCGCTCGACGAAGCTCTGGGCACCGAGGCTCTGCTGCTGGGCCGGCGGAGCTACGAGTGGTTCGCTGCCCGTTGGCCATCCCGTAGTGGCGAGTTGGCCGACAGGTTGAACGGTCTGCCCAAGTACGTCGTGTCCTCGACCCTCGAACATCCCTCCTGGAACAACTCGACAGTATTCAAGGGCGACGTGCTTGAGGATGTCTCGACGCTGAAGCAACAGATAGACGGGGATATCGTCGTCTTCGCAAGCTTTCAACTGGTAGGCACGCTGATGGAGCACGACCTGGTCGACGAGCTGCGGCTGAAGATCTTCCCGGTCGTGCTCGGGGCCGGCGGGCGTCTGTTCGGCCAAACCAGCGTCGAGCGACCCATGCGCCTGCTCGATACCCAGATCGTCGAGGGCAACGTCGTCTTCCTTACCTACCAGATGGTCTGAGACGCCTAGCCAGCGTCAAACCCAGCCCGGATCGGAGGACAGTTCGCCTCGCTTCGAGGTAACACCGCTCTCGGAGACCTCACGTGGGCAATTCCGTGCCCGCCTGCTCCGCTACCAGATAGGCGGCATACCAGTCAGCCCAGTTCTCGTCCGACTGCCCGGTGCGCTCCTCGTGCTCGCCGTGCGCGGCCTTCGCCCGCCGAAGGGCGCTTGCCAGGTCGGCCGCGGATGCGAACGTCGTTTCAGCGGCGTCGATCCGGCCGGGCAGCCGGGCGGTGATCTCCTGCAGCAGCCAGCTGTTGCCGTCCGGGTCGCTGAACGTCGCGAAGCTGCTGTAGGTGGCATCACCGGGCGCGCGGCCGCTGACGCGACCGCTGCCGTCGGGTTGGAATTGAGCGCCCGGCGCCCCGGCATGAAACACCTCGCTGACGTCGGCGCCGCCGGCGACGAGCTGGCCTCTCGCGGCCTCGAGGTCGGAGACGACCAAGTAGGTGCCCTGGGCCGAGCCGGGCGCCGCCGATGTTATCTTCGTGCCGAATTGGACCGAGCCCCCCGAGCCGGGCGGCGTGAACTGGACGACCCGGAAGCCGTTGTCGAACGGGAAGTCAGCGTCCAGCCGCCACCCGAGATTCCCGTAGAACTCCTTCGCGCGGTCGACATCCGAGACGGGGATGACGACGACCTCGAGCTTCAGGTCGGCTTTCGGGGCGCTCGCGTCGCTGGTCACGTCGTCACCACGGCCTTCGGTGGTGCTCATTGCTGCCTCCTCCGTTGGGTCGCTGTCAGGGAAGACCCTGGCAGTGTCGACCGCTGGGTTGCAACAGGGGAACTCCTTGGTGGGCCGCTAGTCTGCGTGCCGCAGTCACCCTTGTTGTGCGTGCGGAGACCAGCTCGAACAATCGGACCAAGAATCGACTATCCGCATCGGGAGGAACGTCTGGCATGAGCATTGTCGTCGTCGTCACGGCCTTTCCCATCCCTGAACATCGCGCCGACGTAATCGCGGCTTTCGAGGCGGCGATCGCCCGAGTTCACGACGAACCCGGAGTTGAGCTCTACGCGTTGCACGAGGGACGCGACCGACTGATCATGATCGAGAAGTACCAGTCGGCGCAGGCGCGGTCGAAGCATTCCCAGGGCGCAGCCCTCGCCGACCTGCGGTCGGCTTTGGCTGGAAAGCTCAGCACCGGTCTTGACGTGCAGGTTCTCGAACCGCACCCGGCCGGAAACGCGCAGAAGGGCGCACTGTAACCGGCTCGGTCGTACTAGCGACGGGTCGCCACCGGAGCGGCCGCAGAGATGGCACGACGAACGTCCTCGGCCACTAGATCGGCGTTGATGTCCGCTGCCGCGAGGGCGCCGGCCGCGGCGGCCGCCCCCACCTGGGCCGCGATATCGGTGACGTTGCCGGCGACCCACACGCCGGACACGTCGGTTCTGCCGGCCGCATCCGCCGGGATGTGTTCGCCGAGTCCCGACGGGTGTTCAGCGACCAATAGTCCGAGTGGTGCCAGGAAATCGGCTCGCGCGATCATTCGCGGCGACACAGCCAGCACGTCCCGGCTGACCGCCGTGCCGTCGGTAAGCCGCACGCCGACCAGGTGGTCGTCGTTTACCTGAACTGAGGCCACCTCGCCCACGACCACGCGGATCTGGCGAGCACTGAGCTGTTCCACCTCCTCGTCACTCATTGACGACATCATGTGCTGGAAAAGGATGATGTCGGCACTTAGTTGGCGGAACAGAAGCGCTTGATGCACTGCGCGCGGACCGGTGGCAAGGACGCCGATGGCCTGGTCGCGGACCTCCCAGCCGTGGCAGTACGGACAGTGCAAGACATCTCGACCCCATCGGGCCTGTAGACCCGGCAGATCCGGCAGTTCGTCGACTAGTCCGGTAGCGACGAGCAGCCGGCGAGCGCGGACGCTGCGCCCGTCGGCCGAAGAGACTGCGAATGCGTTTTCCTCGCGCGACACGGTATGTACGTTCCCGGCCACCACGTGGCCGCCGTAGCGTCGAACCTCGGCTCGGCCTCGCTCCAGCAACTCGACGGGCGACATTCCGTCTCGGCCCAGCAGGCCGTGCACACCCGCGGCCGGTGTATTGCGCGGCGCCCCCGAATCGATCACCACGACTGACCGGCGAGACCGCGCCAGCATCAGCGCGCCGTTCAATCCGGCCGCGCCGCCGCCAATCACTACGACGTCAAAGCGGTTGTCCCCTAGTTCGTCTGCCACCTGGACCACCTCCAGGAGCATAATGCGAGCCGGTCGGCAGCTTTAGCAATTCCGTTGCTGATCCGGCAAACTGTCGACTCTTTTCGGCCGGCAGGGCGAACGTACGCACCTTCGCGCCCACACCACCAAGCGGCGAACCGACATCACTCAATCGCAGCGGGGTCATGCCGAGCGGATGATCCGACTACTAGGCCTGGCCCAGTCGCGATCGTCGCTCGGCAAGGCTCCATGGAGCACGCCGTATTTCGACGGCGACGTGACGATCGTTGCTACGATCGTCGCGCTCACCGACGAGCCTTACCCGATGTTTCGCCATCGTTACCCCGTGACGAACATGGAGTCGCACCGCTCACCGACTCCCTGACCGGCCGGGAAGAACCGACGAACGTTACTGTCCCTGACCCGATATGTTGACGAGCCAATTCACGCCGAACTTGTCAGCGCACATGCCGAATGTGTCGCCCCAGACGGCCTTCTCCAACGGCATCGTTGTAGCGCCGCCACTAGACAGCTTCTCGAAATAGCCACGCAATAGATTCTCGTCGTCCCCACTCAGTGACATGCTGAAGTTGGTGCCGGGTTGGAATTCCATTCGACTCGGAGTGTCGGATGCCATGAACAGGATGCCGTTGTCACCTTCGAGCTGAGAATGCATAACGAGGTCGTCTTCAGCTGGATCCTGCGAGGCATTGAGGTCCTTGAATGTTTGGACATCCAACGTGCCGCCAAAGACCGAGTGATAAAACTCCATCGCTTCCCGCGCGTTAGACTTGAAGCTGAGATAAGGATTTAGTGCGACCGGCATGATCCTCCTTTGGTTGTGACGGAAATTACTCACGGTGCCTGACCCGATTATCGTTCAGGCGTCGTGGTGGCAGCAAGCGCATAGTCCTGAACTCTGGGTTGCGACAGATGGGACAGGCGGTCACGCTGCGTAGACACCTGCGCGACTTGGGCGCTCAGCGAGTTCCTACGTCGGCACCTCTTGCCGATGCATGCCGTTTCGGCCATCGTCCTGAGTCATAGACGCTGCGCTCAACCACTCGTAGCGTTCGAGATACGTCGAGAGCAACGGCCTCGACGCAAGCGCCAAGGGGGTTTGACGATGTTCGTCCAGGTGATTACCGGCAAGGTGACAGATGCCGCGGCGGTCCGTGCCGCCTTCGACCGATGGCTCGAGGAGCTGGCGCCGGGCGCCAAGGGCTGGCTGGGCTCGACCGCAGGGGTGACCGACGACGGGCGGGTGGTGACACTCGCCCGGTTCGAATCCGAGGAGGCCGCGCGGCGTAATAGCGATCGTCCCGAGCAAGGCCAATGGTGGGCGGAAACCGCAAAGCTGTTCGACGGCGAAGCTACGTTTCGTGACAGCACGAAGGTCATGCCGGACCTCCGCGGCGACCCTGATCAAGCGGGATTCGTCCAGGTCATGCAAGGTCAGCAAGGCCCGGACCCGGATCGGGCCCAGGAACTGATGAACGAGGACGCTGATGAATGGGCGCAGTTCCGGCCCGAGGTACTCGGCAGTCTAGGTATCTCGCACGCCGACAACACGTGGACGATGGCCCTCTACTTCACATCTGAAGCGGAAGCCCGCGAGGGTGAGCGCAAGGAGCCGCCGCCGAAGCTGCAGGCGCAGATGGAGGAGATGCAGAAGCTCAGCGCCGGCGAGCCGGACTATTTCGACCTGCGCGATCCGTGGCTGTCGTCGCCGAAATAACACCAAGCTGATGATCTTGGACTTAGTGCCGCGGAGCGACCTCAAGTCCAAGATCGTCTTTGCCTGGCGATGGAGTTCTCCGCAAACGTCAACTCGGAAGGATGTTGATCACTCTCGCCAAGACAACGACGAGCACCGCGACTGAGATGATCGATTGCAGGGCCATGAGCGCCTTCGCGCGGACAGTGAGCGGCATCGTGTCCGTGGGGCTGAATGCGACCAGATTGGTGAATGCGACGTACAGATGGTCCGGGAACCGGGGCAGCCACCCTGGAGCGGCGAGACCCTTGGTCGCGGTCTGGGGGAACTGGAAGTCCGGGTAGCGCGTCGGATCAGCGGCACGACCGGCTGGACCGCCGCCGTCGACCTGCCAGTAGAGCAGGCCAAACGTGATGATGTTGGTCATGAGCACCAGCGCGCCGGCAATGAGCAGCCGGTTCGCGGTCAGCGGAACGCCGTTGATCTTCCCGCTGCCAAGAACGAGCCCGACCAGCCGGAACGCAGCCGCGGCGTTGGCGACAACGAGCAGGCTGAAGAGGCTCAGAATAATCGGACGCGCGGTCCGCGGAACTGGGCCTGGCTTAGCGGCGATGATCAGCATGCCGAGGAACGCCGCGGTTTCAATGATCGGGACGAGCAACGGCGGCCCGACTCGGTCGCGAGACGGCACAAGCACCTGCGGCAGGATGACGACAACGATGGCCACCAACGGCCACTTATAGCTCTCGGGCTTGCGCTCCGTACCTCGGTCAATCATCACTGATCAGGCAGACGGCTCACACTCCTTCGACCGCCTCCGTCCGCCCGGACTGGATCGCGTCGATGAAGGCGCGGTAGTCCTGTTCGTTCTGGTCGGCGTAGCGCTCGGCGAAGGACACGATCGACTGGTCGAACTGGTCGCTGACGCCGAGGTACGCCGAGATCGCGATTGGGTCGCCGGATCGGGCGTGGGCCCGGGCAAGCGTCCAGCCGCAAATGTCGGCGTAGACCCGCATGCCGGTCGGAATCATCGACTCGACTTCGGCCGAGCCCTTCATGTCGCGCAGTTGCCGCCAGTAGAAGTGTCGATTGGGATCGATGCCGACGGTCCAGCCGAGAAAGATGTCACTGGCAGCCTGCATTCTTCGTTGTCCGTGAACCACGCGCTGGCCGTGATTTGGATACCTGCTCTTGGGCAGGTTGTCCTCCAACACCGACGACGTAGCCTCCTTGATCTGCAAGAACAGCGGATCCCCCTCGGTTCGGCCACGCAGCAGAATGATGAAGGCCCGCGTGCCGACGCTGCCGACGCCGACAACCTTGCGGGCCGCATCGACGTACTCGAAGCGTTCGAGCAGCTCACGCACGTCGTCGCGCAGGGTCTCCCGATACGCGCGAAGCTCCTCGCGCATGAGAGCTTCGACGTCATCCTTGATGCCGTAGGTGGCGGCAATGTCCCGGGCTGGCACCAGGACCGGCGGCTGGCTGACGATGCGGTACTGGCCGTCTACCTCCTCGCACAACTTGGACAGCGCCTGCAGACTGTCGCGGGTACGCGCTTTCGCGAGGTTCTGCTCCGCCGTCTTCAGGGCTCGCTTCTCCGCCTTGTTGACCGCGACGCCGGAGCTGCGAATGCCGCCGAGCAACTGGTCTTCGTCCAACCGGGAATACCAGGTCTCCATCAACCCCATGTTCGCGAAGCCAGCCATCGCCTGCCGGTATGCAGTTACAGCCGCACGCGTCACGAGGCGCGAATCGGCTTTCTTGAACCCGCTGTTCCGCGCCGCGATCGTGAAACTGGCCGCCATACGCTTGACGTCGTACTCGAACGGACCAGGCAGCGTCTCGTCGAAATCATTGAGATCGAACAGCAAGAGCCGCTCGGGCGAACCGAATACTCCGAAGTTCGACAGATGGGCATCACCGCACAGCTGCACATCCAACCCGGCCGTTGGCGTGTCCTTCAGATCGGCCGCCATGATCTTCGCCGCGCCGCGATAGAACGTGAACGGCGAGACCATCATCCGGCCATGCCGCACCGGCACCAGGTCCGCATCCCGGCTGGCATCCTGCTCCTCGAGTAGGGCCACTGGGTCCGGGCGATCCGCGGCAGGTATCCAGCCCTCAGAGCTGTCCGTCGGCGTTCGCTTCCGCGCGTCCTTACCCTTCGCCCGTCGCTCCTCGAAGCTTGGGTGGTAAACCTTCTTCGCGCCCTTGTTCGCGCCCTTGTTCGAGCCGCCCTTGCTCGGCCCTTTGGCATCGTTCTTGTTCTTGTTCGCAACTTTCGTCGCAGTCACGTCAAACGCCCCCAGGGGTTACTGAACCAGCCGCAGACCGGGTGACGCTCATCATCCCTCCCAGGCGACGTCGCTGTCTCATCCGACTGGGATGACGTTGTCTGGCCTGACGCGCGACGACTCGTCGTGGCGCCGGGTCTGGGATCATTGCTCGGAGGAGATTCGCTCAGCGGACATTGGCTAAAGGGAGAGCCTCGTGGCGGGAACGGCACGCAAGATTACTATCGCCGGCGATCCGGTGTTGGCGACGCCCTGCCAGCCGGTGACCGAATTCGACGTTGGCCTCGCCGCTCTCATCGAGGACATGTTCGCGTCCATGCACGCCGCTGACGGGGTGGGCCTTGCTGCGCCGCAGATCGGCGTCAGCCTCAACGTCTTCGTCTACGACTGCCGGGACGCGGAAGACAAGCGGCATATCGGGCATGTCGTGAATCCGGAGATCGTCTCGACATCCGGGCCGATCGACTACGGCGAGGAGGGCTGCCTCTCCGTGCCGGGCCCCTTCCATGAGTTGCCGCGGCCCTGGGTAGCGACCGTGCGCGGTCTAGATCAAACCGGCAAATCGATCGAGGTCACCGGAACGGGCTACTTCGCTCGCTGCCTCCTCCACGAGACCGAGCACCTGCGCGGCATCCTGTTCATCGACCACCTGCCGCGCAACCGCCGACGTCGAGTGCTGCGGGAAATGGAGCCGTTCGCGTGGAACGCCCCAGTCCCGTAAGGCGCCGCGGCTGGGACGAAGGGCGCTAGGTGAGAAGCAGCTCCGCGATCTGGACGGCGTTCAGCGCCGCGCCCTTGCGCAGATTGTCATTGCTGACGAACAGGGCCAAGCCACGGTCACCGTCGACGCCAGGGTCCTGCCTGATCCGGCCGACGTAACTCGGATCCCGCCCGGCGGCCTCGAGCGGAGTGGGCACGTCGGACAAGGCAACGCCGGGGGCCGACGCCAGCAAGTCCAGCGCTCGAGCCACGGGCATGGCGGCCGCGAACTCCAGGTTGAGTGAGAGCGAATGTCCCGTGAAGACGGGTACGCGCACGCAGGTTCCGGACACCCGCAGATCCGGGATGTCGAGAATCTTGCGTGACTCGTTGCGCAGCTTCTGCTCTTCGTCGGTCTCGCCCGACTCGTCGTCGACGAGCGAGCCGGCCATCGGCAGCACGTTGAATGCGATGGGCTGGACGTATTTCTCGGGCGCCGGAAACGTCACGGCCGAGCCGTCGTGCGTAAGCAGAGCGGCGCGGTCGACGACCTGACGCACCTGCTTGTCGAGCTCGTCCACACCCGACAATCCGCTGCCGGATACCGCCTGATAGGTGGATACCACCATGCGCACCAAATCCGCGGCCCGATGTAGCGGGGCGACGACCGGCATGGCGGCCATCGTCGTGCAGTTGGGATTCGCGATGATTCCCTTGCGCGCCGCCCGCGCCGCTGACGGATTCACCTCGGCCACGACGAGCGGCACATCCGGGTCCATCCGCCACGCCGATGAGTTGTCGATCACGGTGACGCCTACGGCTGCGAACCGCGGCGCCTGCACCCGAGACGTGGCGGCACCCGCGGAGAACAGCGCGACATCCAGTCCAGCGGGGTCAGCCGTAGCAGCATCCTCGACCACGAGGTCCGCGCCGTCCCAGGGCAACGTTCCGCCAGCTGATCGGGACGAAGCAAAGTATCGGATCTCGTCCACGGGGAACGCTCGCTCGGCCAGGATCCGCCGCATCACCCCGCCGACTTGACCGGTGGCGCCGACGACACCAACCCTCATCGGTTCCTCCTGTGGAGGCACGCGCACCGACGACGTGGAGAACGTCTCATCGCCCGCTCCCGCCGTAGACGACCGCCTGTTCGTCGGCGGAGCCCAGCTCGAACGCGTCGTGCACGGCGCGAACTGCGGTGTCGAGGTCGACGTCCCGGCAAACCACGGAGATGCGGATCTCCGAGGTGGAGATCATCTCGACGTTGACATCGGCCTCGGCGAGCGCGGTGAAGAACGTGGCGGCCACTCCAGGATGGGAACGCATCCCCGCCCCAACGAGCGACAACTTCCCGATGTGATCGTCGTAGAGCAAGTCCTCGAATCCGACGCCGGGCTGGACTCGACGTAACGCAGTGAGGGCAGTGGCGCCATCGGACGTCGGGATCGTGAACGAGACGTCCGCGCGGCCCGTTCCGTGAGTCGAAACATTCTGGACGATCATGTCGATATTGGTCTCGGCCGCAGCGAGCTCGCGGAGCAATGCGGCTACCTGCCCCGGCTTGTCTGGGACGCCGACGACGGTCACCTTCGCCTCGCTGCGGTCGTGGGCGACGCCGGTGATAATCGCTTGCTCCACCGCATGCTCCTCGATCGATCCGGTCACCAGCGTGCCCCGGTTGGTAGAGAACGACGAGCGGACGTGCATCGGCACGCCGTAGCTGCGTCCGTACTCGACTGACCGCAAGTGCAGGATCTTTGCACCGCACGCGGCCAATTCGAGCATCTCTTCGTATGTGATCCGGCCCAGTCGTCGTGCATTGGGCACGATGCGCGGGTCTGCGGTGTATACGCCGTCGACGTCCGTGTAGATCTCGCACACATTCGCCGAGAGCGCGGCAGCCAGCGCCACCGCCGTGGTGTCCGACCCGCCCCGGCCCAATGTGGTGATGTCCATGGTCTCCTTCGAGAAACCCTGGAACCCCGCGACGATTGCCACGTTCCCGTCGGCCAGCGATTCCTCGACCCGTCCGGGCGTGATGTTGACGATGCGCGCCTTGCCGTGGACGGACGTCGTGAGCACGCCGGCCTGGGAGCCCGTGAACGACTGCGCTGTATAGCCCAAGGAATTGATGGCCATCGCGAGTAGCGCCATTGAGATGCGTTCGCCCGCGGTGAGCAACATGTCGAACTCCCGGCCACCGGGGACCGGAACGATCTGTTCGGCTAACTCGATCAACTCGTCGGTCGTGTCACCCATCGCCGAGACGACGACCACGACGTCGTGGCCTTCGCGTCGGGTGGCCACTATCCGCTCAGCGACCCGCTTGATGCGTTCGGCATCGGCAACGGATGAGCCGCCGTACTTTTGCACGACGAGCCCCACTACTGCCCCTTCCGAACACGTTGCTGCCGACAAGCAGGATACCGGCCTCCGCGAGGTCGATTTCGCGATCAGTGCGGTCGGCCGGCTTGGCTAGGTCCGTCCCGTGACATTGCGCCGGGTCGTATCAGGGGCCAAGAAGCTGCCTCCACTGCAGATATCACCCCGGCACGACCGGGCCGCAGACATCCACCCGGCATGGCCCGGGTAGCCGACCTCGTCGGGGGAGACAATGAACAGGGAATCAGAACACCAGACGGCCAGCCGGACTGTGGTTGTCGATACCTTGCAGTGCCCGCAATGTCAGGCGCCGGCCGCAGCTGAGTGGTCGGCGCAGCTGGATTGCGGCGGCAGGACCATCACGCACGTGAAGGTGCGGTGCCTCGACCAGCACTGGTTCTTGCTACCTGCGGACCGGCTACAGGTGCGCGCCTCGACGTTCTCGTGATCGCGGCGGCTCTTTTCTTCACTCCATGGCACTAAGTCCAAGATCTGGATGGCCGGTCAAGATCATCTGGACGGGAGAGTCAGATCGCGGCTGGGCGCGGCTAGTCGGTGTCGGCGGTATCGGTGACCTCGAGCCCGTCCGACAACTCGGGCAGCTCGGGCGGTGCGCTCGGGTGGCCATGAACGGCGGCCGCGAACGCCGACTCCAGCAGGTCAAGCCCTTCGGTCAGGAGCGCGTCGCCGATGACGAGCGGCGGCAGGAAGCGCAGCACGTTGCCATAGGTCCCCGCGGTGAGCGTGATCAGCCCCTCCCGGTGACAAGCCGCCGACACCGCGGACGTGAGCTGAGGATTCGGCTCGAGGGAACCGCCACCGGTGACAAGCTCCGTGGCGAGCATGGCGCCGCGGCCGCGGACGTCGCCGATAACGTCGTACTTAGCGGCGAGCGCCTCCAGTCGGGGCCGCATGACGGACTCGATCCGCCGCGCCGCCGCGCACAGGTCATCGGCCCGCATCGTCTCGATCGCTGCCAGCGCGGCGGCGCAGGCGACCGGGTTGCCGCCGTAGGTGCCGCCGAGGCCACCGCTGTGGACCGCGTCCATGATCTCGGCGCGGCCCGTGACTCCGGCGAGCGGCAGGCCGCCAGCGATGCCCTTGGCGGTAGTGATCAGGTCCGGCACGACATCCTCGTGCGAGCAGGCAAACCAGTCGCCGGTGCGGCAGAACCCAGTCTGGATCTCGTCGGCGATTAGCACGATGCCGTGTTCGGCGCACCATGCCGCGAGCTGAGGCAGGAACCCGGTCGGCGGCACGACGAACCCGCCCTCACCCTGGATCGGCTCGATAATGACCGCGGCGATGTTCGATTCGCCGACCTGGGAGTGCGCGTGGTCGGCGAAGACCCCGAATGCCTCGGCGGTACACCGCGCCGACCCGCCGGGCCAGCGGAACGGATACGCCATGGGTGCCCGATAGACCTCACCGGCGAACGGGCCGAACCGATGCTTGTACGGCATGTTCTTGGCGGTCAGCGCCATCGTCAGGTTGGTGCGGCCGTGATAGGCGTGGTCGAAGGCGACCACGGCCGGCCGACCCGTGTAGTGGCGGGCGATCTTGACCGCATTCTCTACCGCTTCGGCTCCGGAGTTGAACAACGCGGAGCGCTTCTCGTGCACACCCGGCGTGAGCTCGTTGAGGGCCTCGGCGACCTTCAGGTACTCCTCGTAGGGCGTGACCATGAAGCAGGTGTGGGTGAAGTCCGCGACCTGCTCCTGGACGGCCGAGACCACTCGGGGCGCGGCGTTGCCGACCGACACCACGGCAATGCCGGACCCGAAGTCGATCAGCTGGTTGCCGTCGACGTCGAGGACGATGCCGCCGCTCGCCTGCTCCACGTAGATCGGCAGGATCGTGCCGATGCCGGCCGACACCGCGGCCAGCTTGCGGGCCTGCAGCTCGAGCGAGCGGGGGCCTGGAATGGAGGTCCGGAGGACGCGTTCCTGGCTGACCATCACGAGCCTCCGATCTCGATGACGGCGATGACGTCGCCCTCGGTGATGACGTCCCCGACCGAAACGGCCACCTCGCCGACCGTGCCCGTAACTTCGGCCAACACTGGGATTTCCATCTTCATCGACTCCAGGATGACGAGCGTGTCCGTTGGTGTCACGAAGTCGCCCACCGACACCATCACCTGGGCGACGTTGCCGACAAGCTCAGCGGCAACGGTGTGCGGCATCGGACTCCTTCGTCAGTCCTCGGTGCAGGCTCACCGATGGTATTCGCGCGACCCGGCGAGCATGCAGTAACCTGTCGAGGTCATGATGCGCGCGCTGCTTCTTCGCGGCCGCGGCGAGGCCCGGTAGTCACTCCGGTCGGCCCCTCGTCGCGGGCCGCTCTGCTGCGCCGGCCGTTCAACCTACTGAACCTCCCAGGAGCAGCTCATCATGAATGCCCAACAGCCTTCGGGAATGCCCTGCCACCGGTACCGGCCGTTCCCCACCGTCCATCTGCCCGATCGCCAGTGGCCGAACCGCACCATCACCGCGGCCCCGCGGTGGCTGTCCACCGATCTGCGCGACGGCAATCAAGCCCTGATCGACCCGATGAACAGCAGCCGGAAACGGGCCATGTTCGACCTCGTCGTTCGCCTGGGCTACAAGGAGATCGAGGTCGGCTTTCCGGCCGCGAGTCAGACCGATTTCGACTTCGTCCGGGAGCTCATCGAGACCGACCGGGTACCTGACGACGTGCGCATCTCCGTGCTGACTCAAGCTCGCGAGGAACTGATCGAGCGGACTGTGCAGTCGCTGGTCGGCGCCAGGAAGGCCAGCGTCCATCTCTACAACGCAGCCGCCCCGATGTTCCGGCGCGTCGTGTTCGGCTGGCCCGGCGACGGCCGGCCCGAATGCCGGACGGTCGCCACCCAGGGCACGCAGGCGGTACTCAAGTTCGCCGAGACGTATCTTCCGGACACGGACTTCGGTTACGAGTACTCACCAGAAATCTTCATGGACACGGAGGCCGACTTCGCGCTGGACATCTGCGAAGCGGTAATGGACGTGTGGCAGCCCGGACCGGACCGGGAGATCATCCTCAACCTGCCGTGCACCGTCGAGCGCAGCACGCCAAACGTCTACGCCGACCAGATCGAATGGATGAGCCGGAACCTCCCGCGGCGCGAGCACGTCGCCTTGTCCGTGCACACGCACAACGACCGTGGCACGGCTGTCGCCGACGCGGAACTGGCGATGCTGGCCGGAGCGGACCGAGTCGAAGGATGCCTGTTCGGCAACGGCGAGCGGTCGGGCAACGTCGACTTGGTGACACTGGGTCTGAACCTCTATAGCCAGGGCATCGACCCGCAGATCGACTTCAGCGATATCGACGAGATCCGTCGAACCGTGGAGTACTGCAACCGCATCGGCGTGCACGAACGGCATCCCTACGTCGGGGACCTGGTCTACACGTCGTTCTCCGGATCGCACCAGGACGCGATCAAGAAGGGCTTCGACGCGCTGGAGCGCGCCGCCGCGGAGGCCGGGAAGCCCCTCCGCGAGATGCCGTGGCAGATGCCGTACTTGCCGATCGACCCGAAGGACGTCGGCCGGTCGTACGAGGCGGTCATTCGGGTGAACTCGCAGTCCGGCAAGGGCGGCGTTGCCTACCTGATGAAGATGGAGAACAAGCTCGACCTGCCGCGGCGGCTCCAGATCGAGTTCAGCCAGGTCATCCAACGGCACACCGAGGGTGCGGGCGGCGAGGTCGACGCCGCGCAGATGTGGCAGATCTTCACCGAGGAGTACCTGGCCCCGGGCGCGTTCGAGCTGATCAAGTTCTCCTCGACGAGCGACGAAAGCATCGAGCGGATCGCCAGCACCGTCAAGGCATTCGGCACGGTGTACGAGCTGGTCGGGGTGGGCAACGGTCCGATCGCGGCCTTCTGCGCCGCGATGTCCGACATCGACGTGGGTCTTGGCGGCACGCCGATCCGCGTCCTCGACTACGCGGAGCACGCACTCACGTCAGGTCGGGACGCGGAAGCCGCGGCTTATCTCGAGATCGAGGTGGGCGACAAGGTGCAGTGGGGCGTCGGCATCAGCGAATCGATCGTGCAGGCGTCATTGCGCGGTGTCGTCAGCGCGCTGAACCGATACGTGCGCGAGCGCGGGTAACGATCAGCCGATCCGCCGATCGGGTGGCGGGGCAAAGGGCCAGATCGGCCCCGTGATGTCCTGCCACTCGGGCGGGCTCACCCCGGTCGAGTCCGTCGGCCACGCGGGGGCGGCGGAGCCACCGGGATTGGACTGGGCCGTTCGCGACGCGACGCCAAAGCCATCCCGCCCAGCATGGCGAGAATGGCGATGCCGACCAGGGCTGCCACAGTCCCGGCCAGCACCGGCCCGGTGAAGGTGCCCGGCTCGGCGCCCTCCTCGAACTTCCCCGGCGGCGCGTTGGTCGTGGCCGCCGGCTGCGGCGCAGGCTCGCTGCTGGCCGCTGCCGCCCGGGCCTGCTCGCGGTCCAGGAACGGCGTCAGCGCGTCGTACACCGGGTTGGCGGCATTAGCTGGTACCGCCGCGCGAATGGCCCGGCCGACTGCCAGCGAGCCATAGCCATAGGCGGGGTCGTGCGTCGGGGCACGATGGTTGAGCGTGGCGAGGACCCGGGTGACGATCTGTCGGCCCGTCAGTGACGGGTACTTCGACCAGACGAGAGCCAGCGCGGCCGACGTGATCGCCGTCGCCTGACTGGTGCCGTCTCCGAGGTAGGCAGCTCCGGGAACGCGCCCGAGCGAGGCGATGCCTACGCCAGGAGCGACGAGCGTCAGGTAGGGGTGGCGTGAGGAGAACGGGGGCACGATTCCGTGCGAGTCGACGGCACCGACGGACACCACTCCCAAGCAGACGCCCGGGTCCTCGACCGGACTGCGGATCTGACCAGAGTTGCCCCCCGCGGCAACCACGATCGCGCCGCGGGCGACCGCGTAGTCGATCGCGCTCTGCTCATCGGGCGGACACGGGACGGTGTCCTGGACCGGGTCCCGACGGCCGCCCAACGACATGCTGATGACCTTGGCGTGCTGATTTGCGGCCCACCGGATCGCGTCGGGAACGTGATCACTGACGCTGGCGTCCGAGGTCCCTTGGATAGGGACGGCAATCGGCAGCACCCGGGCGTCCGGCGCCAAACCGGTGATGTCGAGCAGGGTTGGCCGGGCCACCATGATCGACGCCATGGCCGTCCCGTGCCCGAACATGTCCTGATCCCGGTCTGTGCGGCCGTCCCCCGCCGCGCCGCCGAAATCCTTGCCCGGCAGAATTTTTCCAGTCAGCTCGGGAAGCGCCGCATTAACGCCGGTATCGATCTCGGCGATGGTGACGCCCTGGCCACGCGCACCCGCCGCCCAGAGCGCCGGCACGTTCCAGGCGTCGAACCACCACTCCGGCGCCATCGGCGGACCCGGTGCCGCCGCCGCCGAGCCAGGCGCGACCAGGCCCAGCCCGGCACACAGGGCAATGATCACGCTAAGCCGGGCGACTCGCATCACGGCACGTCCCAGACGATCTCGTTAGGCGTGAGCGCAGACGCATGTGCTCGGATGGCAAGCGGGTAGCGGTTCACCTGCTTGGCCGCGCGCTGGTTGTCGAACGTCAATTGCTGCGTAGCTGCCGGTGACCGGCACCTGGCCGGTCACCTCGATGCGGCCGTCGGCATCGGGCGCGACCGTCACCCTCACGTCCTGGATCTCGTCGTCGATGGCTCCGCGTACCGTGCCCGGAACGGCCCGGCCGCCCGTCGGCATCGGGCACAACGGATCTGGATCCGCGCTGCCAAGGCAGTTGCGAAGCGCGACGGCCACGGCATCAGACACCATCTTCTGTCCGACCGAGGTCACCGTGACCTCCAGTGCCGGCCGCTTCGAGTCCTCGAAGCGAACGATTCGCTGGGGGTCGGCGAGCTGTAGAGCCGGCGCGTCGAACGCGATGGGCACCGCCCCAGGGAATACCAACGGTCGGCCGGCCGGGACGACCGCGCCGGCCACCGAAGCCCGGTGTTGCGCGGTCTTTAGCGTCAGATCGACCGGAACTGCGGTTTTCGTCAATCGCCACGACCGGCCGTGCTTGATCACCGTCACGTCGTCGTCGACGACGGAGGTGTCGCTCGCGAATGTGATCGCGTAGTGGACGCTGACCGTTGCCGTTTCGTGGTCTTGATCGACGGCAATGATCGATACCGGACTGATCCGGCCCACCTGCTGCTGGGCGCGCAATACCGGCCCGGTCAGCAGCTCACGGGGCCCATCCGGCAGAGCGCCGTAGCCCAGGGCCGCGCGTGCGTCTCCACGTGACAACGCCGCGAAGTAGTTGCGCACCACCCGACCAGGACCGGCGGATGTGAAGTACCCGGTCACGGCCACGACTGTCCCGGCGAGCGTCAGCACGCACGCCGCACAGACCGCAACCCAGAACAGGGTCCTTCGTGAGGCCATCACGGTTGTCACTCGACCCGCCGCCGCCCGGTGAAGGCTCGGCCGAGGGTCACCTCGTCCGCATACTCGAGATCACCGCCCACCGGCAACCCGCTCGCCAGCCGGGTGACGATGAGACCCATCGGCATGACGAGCCTGGCCAGGTAGGTCGCGGTGGCCTCCCCTTCCAGGTTGGGGTCGGTGGCGAGAATCAGCTCCTTCACAGTGCCGTCCCGCAGCCGCACCATCAGCTCCCGCACCCGAAGGTCGTCCGGACCCACTCCGTCGATCGGGCTGATCGCCCCGCCCAGGACGTGGTAGCGGCCGCGGAACTCGCGAGTCCGCTCGACGGCCACGACGTCCTTCGGCTCCTCGACGACGCAGATGATCGTTGCGTCCCGCCGCGGATCACGGCAGATCCGGCACTCCTCCGACTCCGCTACATTCCCGCAAGTACGGCAGAACCGCACTTCGGCCTTGACCCGTTGCAGGGTCGCGGCGAGCCGCTCGACGTCGACCGGGTCGGCGGCGAGCAGATGAAAGGCAATCCGTTGCGCGCTCTTGGGCCCGATGCCGGGCAGCCGGCCGAGCTCGTCGATCAGATCCTGGACGGCGCCTTCGTACACAGCGTGATTCCGGCCGTCAGAAGCCGGGCAGGCCCAGGCCGCCGAGTCCGCCGGCCCCACCGGTCAGGGGGCCCATCTTCTCCCCGGCCAACTCACCGGCTGCACGGTTGGCGTCGCGTATCGCGGCGACGACCAGGTCCTGCAAGGTCTCGATATCGTCCGGATCGATCACCGTCGGCGAGATGGTGATCGCGATGAGTTCGCCAGAGCCAGTGACGGTGGCCGTGACGAGTCCACCCCCCGCGCTGCCCGTGACCCGCGCTTCGGCGAGCTCGGCCTGGGCGGCCTCCAGTTCCTGTTGCATCTTCTGGGCGCGCTTCATCAGCTGCTGCATGTTCGGTTGACCGCCGAACCCGCTACCTCGGGAACTCACCTCGGCTCCTCTCGTCCGACCCTAGGGTAGTCGGCGAAGCAGAGCCTTACCTGCTGACCGCGGCTCGAAAGCGCGCCTCCTCGACCCGCCAGTACCCGTGCTCCCGACCGTCGATGAGGATGACCGGCACCCGGTCGGAGTATTCGGCCTGCCGAGCCGGGTCGGCGTCGACGTCTATCTCGGTATAGCCGAAGCCGACCTCTCCCGACAGCCGGCGCAGCAGTGCCTCCGCGTCCTCGCACAGGTGACAGCCGCTGCGGGTGACGAGGGTGACATGGTGGTCAGCTGCTGGCATCGGCAGACCTCGCCGGGCGTAGCCGCCATTTCATGACCTTGCCGGTGACGGTGTGGGGTAGGGCGTCGACGATCTCGATCCGGCGAGGCAGCTTGAACCGGGCCAATGATGTCGCAGCTTCGGAGAGGATCGTGTCCGGATCCAGCTGCGCGCCGGCCGCGGGCACGACGTACGCGAGCACCGTCTCGCCGGTTTCGTCGTCGTCCACACCAAGCACGGCAACTTCCGCGACGCCGGGCTGTATCGCCAGCGCAGCCTCGACCTCGGCCGGGTAGACGTTGAACCCGTTCACCACCACGAGTTCGGTGGTACGACCGACGAGGAGTAATTCCCCGTCCTCGTCCCACAATCCGATGTCACCGGTGGCGAACCAACCGTTGTCGTCCGGCCCGTCGGCGCCATCCGGCCAGTACCCGGAGAACAGATTGGGCCCGCGGACGATCAGCTGGCCCGGGTCGTCGTCGGTAATCGGCTCACCGTCTGGATCGCGCAGCTCGACCTCGACACCGGGAAGTGGCCGCCCGATCGACCCAGGCTTCGCGTCTCCCGCATTCAGGGTGACGGCCGGGGCGCACTCGGTGAGGCCGTATCCCTCGAAGAGAACAACACCCTCCTGGGCATAGCGTTCGACGAGCGCGGGCGCGAGCGGGGCCGATCCGGACAATGCGAACCGGACGGTTGCGAATCCACGCTGGAAGTCGGGATGTGCAAGCCACGCGGTGAACATTCCCGGCGCCCCGATCACGACGGTCACCCCCCGCTCGGCCATGGTGGCCAGCGTCTCGCCCGGATCGAATCGGCCGGCGAGCACGACCGTCGCACCGGCGTGCAAAGTCATGCCAAGGCCAACGTTGAGCCCGAAGATATGAAACAGCGGCACCGGCACGTACCCGACATCGTCGCCGCGCATGAGCGGCGGCTGCACGGCGGCCATCTGCTCGAGGTTGGCGAGCAGGGCGGCGGCCGAGAGCATCGCGCCGCGTGGGCGACCACTGGTGCCGCTGGTGTACAGGACGACGGCGGTCTCGGGGCCGTGGCGGTCGCCGGCCGGATCTGGGCCGTTACCCTCAGCCAGCAAGTCGCCGAGCGTGGACCCATCGTCACCAGCCTCGCGCGTAGCCGCGATGACCCGGGCCACCGGCAAGCTCTCGCGCTCGCCCAATGCGGCGACCGAGTCGGTGACCAGGAGCGCCGCGCCGCAGTCGGACAGCACGTAGCGAAGCTCCGGCGTCGTATAGGCGGGGTTGACCGGCACCGCGATCAACCCGGCCCGCAGTGCACCGAGGTACAGGGCGCTGAACGGCGCGCCGGAGCTCACCTGGACGGCGACCCGGTCGCCGACGGAAAGCCCAGCCGCGAGGAGCCCGACCGCGGCCCGCGTAGTCGCCGCGTCCAGTTCGGCCCAGGTCAGCACGGTTGCGCCGTCGATCAGGGCGCGTTGCTCCGGACGTTCGGCCCGCCACCGTCGCACGAGCTCCGAGATCCCCATCACCGGATACTCAGCCTGCGCGCGGCCGGTCTCCGCGGTCATCGCTACCTCCGATCCGGGTCCTACACCCCGGTAGGCTGTGCACCTTAATTCATGCGCGCGGGAGGTCAGCCGTGGCGGGTGCCCGTCCGGACCCGGAAATCGGTGGAATCGAGTACCCGGAAGCGCAGGTACCTCCACAGCAGCCGCGCGGCGCTGCGTTCTTCGACGTCGACAACACCATGATGGTCGGCGCCTCAATCTTTCACTTCGCAAAGGGCTTGGCCGCGCGCAAGTTCTTCGATTGGCACGATCTCGTCCGCTTCACGGTGCGTCAGGCCAAGCTTCGCACCCGGGGCGAGTCGAAGGGCGACATGCATGCGACGCGGGATTCGGCGTTGGCGTTCGTTGCCGGCAAGAAAGTGACCGATGTCGTCGCACTGGGCGAAGAGATCTACGACGAGACCATGGCCGACAAGATCTGGTCCGGTACGCACGCCCTCGCCCGCGCCCACCTCGCCGCAGGTCGACAAGTCTGGTTGGTGACCGCGACCCCACAAGAGCTCGCCCAGATCATCGCCGACCGGTTGGGCCTGTCGGGCGCGCTCGGCACCGTCGCGGAGACCAGCGACGGCAAGTACACCGGATTGCTTGTCGGTGACGTGCTGCACGGCGCGGCCAAGGCCAACGCCGTCCAGGAGCTCGCCGCCCGAGAAGGGCTCGATCTCGCACAATGCACCGCCTACTCGGATTCGATCAACGACATGCCGATGCTCAGCCTGGTCGGCACTGCCGTGGCGGTGAACCCCGATTCCGCGCTGCGGGCCGAAGCGCGCGATCGGGATTGGGAGATTCGGGATTTCCGCACCGGACGGAAAGCGTTGAAGGTCGGTGTTCCGGTCGCGGTGGGCGCATCCGCACTCGCTGGCGGGGTCACAGCGGCCGTGACGATCCGCCGCCGTCAGCATCCGCAGGTGTCCAACCGGCGGCGGGCGGCGGCCCGTGGGCCGAACAAGGCGCGGCTGGCGGTCAGCGCCAGACGGACCGGCGCTGCATGAGCAGCCGGTACAGCGTGCTCTGGATGATCTCGCGAACTCGATCGGTCAGCTCGAACACGAGCATCGGATCGTCCACGCCCTGCGCCCCGTAATCGGCCGTAGGAATCGGCTCGCCGAACTCGATGTACCACTTCACCGGCAACGGCAGCACTCCGAGCGGGCCCAACCACGGGAAGGTCGGCGTGAGCGGGAAGTACGGCAGATTCAGGACGCGTGCCAGGGTCTTCGCGTTGCCTAGGACGGGATAAACCTCTTCCGACCCGACGATGGAGACCGGAATGATCGGCACGCCGGTACGCAGTGCGGCCGACACGAAACCGCCGCGACCGAACCGCTGGAGCTTGTACCGCTCACTGAACGGCTTGCCGATGCCCTTGAAGCCCTCCGGCCAGACGCCGACCAGTTCCCCCTGATTGAGTAGGCGCTGGGCGTCGGCGTTGCACGCGAGCGTGCTGCCAGTCTTGCGGGCCAGTGGGCCGAGCACCGGCGTCGTGAACACCAGGTCCGCTCCGAGCATGCGGAGATACCGGTGATCCGGATGTGTCTCATGCACGGCAATCGCCGTCATCGCACCGTCGATGGCCCACAGGCCGCCGGCGTGGTTTGCGACGAGAAGAGCGCCGCCCTCTCGTGGCAGGTTGTGGATCCCGATGACCTCGGTGCGAAACCAGGTGCGGTAGACCGGCCGCAGCAGCGGCACCAACACGTTCGCGGTGAGGTCCGGGTCGAAACCGAAATCGTCGACCTCGTACTCACCCGTGAGCCGGCGCCGCCAGAAGTCGAGTGCAATCGCGAGCTGTCGCTGCCAGACCGACGGCGGCGAACCGGCCGGCTGCTCGGGCGGTTCTACCCCGGCGGTCGTCTCGCCGAGTCCGGGATCGACGCTGGGCTGAGGCGGGGGATCCGGGCCCGCTCGCTCGGCACCTTCGGGCTCACGATCCGCGGCCGGACCAGGGGTGGCCGATGCCGTCTCGACCGAGCGCGACTCGGCCGGCGGAGGCTCGGCAAGCGGTGCCTCGGCCGGCGGGGGTTCGACCGGCCGCGCCGCGGCAGACCGGCGGCGCCGCGCCTCCGGTCTGCGGGGTTCGCTCGCTGAGTCGCCCGGATTCGACTTGGACGAAACCAGCCGTAGTGCGGGCGACTCATCCACGGCCAGCAACTCCGGTTGCCGCAGCTGCGGGCACTCGGAGTGTCTGCAACAGAAGCTCCTCGCCGCGGCGCACGGCATTGGCCGAAATCACCGGCCGGACCGGCCGCCCGGACACGAAGGCCTCAAACGCTCCGGCGGTGGGGTACTGCGGGCGGTACGCAAAGTCCTGGTGCAGCTTGGTCACGTCCACCACCCGGCCAAAGTTCAGGAACTGCAGCTGTTCCGGGGAGAAGTCAACGCCGCGTCGACGAACGAACCGGCTGGCGAACTGCGCACCGAAGGCCGGTACGGGGATACTCAGGTGCCCCGCCCGCCGGATGGCCTGGGAGAGCAGCAGCGCGCCCTCACCAGCGACGTTGAACACGCCCGGCCGGTCAGACATTGTCGCCATCCGGAGCACTTCGACCGCATCGTCTTCGTGCAGCAGTTGTAGCCGGGCGTCATGTCCCAGGCCGGTGGGAACGATTGGTAGCGCAAGATAGCGGGTGAGCGGCGTCTCGATGGTCGGTCCGATGAAGTTGGCGAAACGCAGCATCGTTACGCAGATGTCCGGACGACGCCGGCTGAATCCGCGAACGTAGCCCTCGACCTCGACGGCATCCTTCGCGTAGCCAGATCGCGGCAGGTCACGTGCTTCGGTGTCCTCGGTGAACACCGCTGGATCGCGCGGGCTCGAGCCGTAGACCGCGGTCGTGGACTTCACGACCAGGCGCCGCACCGCCTCCGACTTCTGGCAAGCGGCGAGCAGCTGCATTGTCCCGATGACGTTGAGTTCCTTCATCGGAGCACGCCCACCCGCGCCCCGCGGAGTCGCGGTGACTGAGGCATGCACGACCGTGTCCACGTTGGCGTGCGCAATCACCCGAGCAATGAGCGGATTGCGGATGTCGGCTCGGACGAACTCCGCGCGGCCAAGGCGGGCTAGATCAGCCCCTGTCGGAGGAGCGGTATCGACGCCGACGATTCGGTCGACCGACGGGTCGGCCGACAGCTGCCCGCACAGGCGGCTGCCGAGGTAGCCTCTCACGCCGGTGACGAGGACGACTCGCGGCATGTCCCCCCTCGGGGCCGACAAAATACCTGCGGTCTCCAGTTTACGGGCGGGCCTGCGTGGCCGGGGTTACGCCCACGTGACCAGATACCGCACACAGACATTGACCGGCGGTGTTCCGTGGCCGCGCCAGGACAAGCCGGGCTACTTCTTATTGCGGCGCTGAACTCGGGTGCGCTTGAGCAGCTTCCGGTGCTTCTTCTTCGCCATCCGCTTACGGCGCTTCTTGATCACAGAACCCATGGAGCAACCTCGTCAATGCCCAGCGGCGTAGCTGGGCTGTTGTGGTGAGTGGCCCGAGACCAGGTCGCCGGGCGTCGATGGACCTCGGTCAGCCTACCCGCCACGGCGAGGCGCGCTATGTGCCTCGTCAGCCGGCTTCGATAAACGCGGCCCGCAGGTAGTCGTGCACGGCCTGGTCGGGCACCCGGAAGGATCGGCCGACTCGAACAGCAGGCAGTTCCCCGCCGTGCACGAGTCGATAGACGGTCATCTTGGATACCCGCATCACCGAGGCGACCTCGGCCACCGTGAGGAACCGGACCTCGGACAGCCCCGCATCGTCCACGGCTGTCGGCCGTGCGGACGAGGATGCCTCGGATTTCTTGACGCGTCGGGGTGGAGTGGGCTTGGTCGTAGATTCGGACCGTTTACGGCCGGTACGCGCGGAACCACGCTCCTTGGACGTGCTCATACGTCACCAGTACCTTCCGCACGTGTCGCGGCGTCGGCTTCCCCACCGACGAGCAAGACACGCACGTGCTGCCTGTGAGAGTAGCGGTACCGATGGGGCGGAAGCGATAGATGTTCCAGAGGAGTGTTGCCCGGCGGCGGGAAGCCCCCGCACAGGACGCTAGGCGGATGCGGCGCCCAGCTCGCGGCTGCGGACACACGCCGCCTCGATAGCCGCGAGCAACGCCGCCCGAACCCCGTGGTTCTCCAGTTCACGGATGGCCGCAATCGTCGTCCCGCCCGGACTGGTCACCGCTTCTCGCAACTGGACCGGATGCTCTCCCGAATCGCGAAGCATGATCGACGAACCGATGGCGGTTTGCACGATCAGCTCGGCGGCCAAGGCACGGGGTAACCCGAGCAGGATCCCCGCGTCGATCATCGCTTCCACGAGAAAGAAAAAATACGCGGGACCGGAACCGGACAGGGCGGTTACCGCGTCGAGCTGCGACTCCGGAACGCGCACCACCCGCCCCACGGCAGAAAGCAGGCGCTCGGCGACGGCAAGGTGATCATCGTCTGCGTGCTGCCCCGGGCTGATCGCGGTGATCGCCTGGTCGACCAGAGCTGGCGTGTTCGGCATGCAGCGCACGACAGCCACCTCCTTTGGCAGCGCGCCCTCGATGCGCGTTGTCGTGATTCCGGCCGCGACGGAGACCACGGTGTGGCGGGACCCGACATGGTCGTCTAGCTCAGCCAGCAGGGCGGCAATATCCTGAGGTTTGACTGCGATCAGGATCGTGTCGGCGTGCGCGGCGGCTTTCGCCACATCCACAGTCGCAACGCCGTACTTGTCGCGCAGCTCCGCCGCGCGAGGCTCGTGTTTCTCCACGACGACGATGTCGTCGACGCGCAGCGTGCCACCACGGAGGAGCCCGGACAGCAGCGCCTCGCCGATCTTGCCGCCCCCGAGAATCGCCAGCCTGCCAGTCATGCCTAAAGTCCTTAGCCCTTCGTAACAAGCGAGCGTAGGAAGAACGTCACGTTGCTCGGCCGCTCGGCCAACCGCCGCATGAGATACCCGTACCATTCGCGGCCGTACGGCACGTACACCCGGACGGTGTGACCGTTGCGCGCCAGTCGGCGCTGCTCGTCCGGCCGGATGCCGTAGAGCATTTGGAATTCGAATTGATCCTTGGTCCTCCGGTAGTACCGGGCGCGGGCCGCCGCGATCTCGATCAGACGCGGGTCATGGGTGGCGAACATCGGGTATCCAGCGCCGTGGAGCAGGACGTTCATGCAGCGCACGTAGGAACGATCAACCTCGTCCCGCGTGCGATATGCCACGGACGGCGGCTCCACGTAGGCGCCCTTGCACAATCGAACTCTGCTGTTGGTGCTCGCCAGATCTCGACAGTCGCCCTCGGTACGGTGCAGGTAGGACTGCACGACCGCCCCCGTCTCCGGGAAGTCAGCCCGCAACTCGGTCAGGATCGCCAATGTCGAGTCGGTCGTCGTGTGGTCCTCCATGTCCAGCGTCACCGCTGCGTCGACGGCCCGGGCCGCTGCGCAGATCCGCCGCGCATGCTCGAGCGCGATCTTCTCGCCGTCTCCGGGCAGTGCCTGGCCGACTGCGCTGAGTTTGACACTGACCTCCGCGCGAGGCGTCAGCGGGCCGACGAGCTCGGCTAGGCCCTCGCGATGCAGCGCCGTCAATAGCTCGAGATACGCCGTCGTCACGGATTCGGCGTGAGCCAGGTCAGTTGTATCCTCGCCAAGGTGATCGAGGCTGACCGTCAAGCCGCCCGTGATCAGCCGCCCAGCCCCCGCAACGGCGGCGTCGGTGTCCGCACCGCCCAGAAATCGCCTGACGACGCTGCGGGATACCGGCGCAGTCGACACGAGGTGCTCGATCCGCCGATTCCGAGCGGCCGACAGGATCACCGAACGCAGCATGCCCTGCAGGGTAGCTAGCCCGAGAGGAAAAGTTCGGCCGACGGGGGTACGGTCTGATGCGCCGTGGGTATGAAACCGACTGGGCGTCGCGCTTCGAACTGATCAAGTTGCAGTTCGTGTCGCCAGTCGGGCTTTCGGGGGACCGTCATGAGGAGCAGACCGGCGGAATGGTCGTCATCTTCGATGCCGAGCGCTGCCGTGGCCCAGAAGTCGCCGCGGCGGCATACGCGCACACACTCGATGCAGCCGATGTCACGGCGAGTTGACCCGGCCAATCCGTCGCTGGAGACGCATCATCTGGCCGGCGATCCCGAATCGCGACTAGCGAAGGCGAACGAGGGGGACAGCGCGCCGCCAACCGCCCGCCCACCCAGTCGGCGCTTCGTCTCGAGTGAGCCGCGCATCGTCGGCCGGATCGCTGGATCGTCAGGGCTGCCGGCACCACCGCCCGGTCCGCCGCCGCGATGGATTGCAGCCGACCAGCCCCCGACCCCGTCGGAGCCGGGCGGCGATTCCGGCGGATCCCGGCAACCGAAGTCGCCAGGCTGGCGGTTCTGGCGCCGCCGCGAGAACGAGATACCGGATGAAGCTACGAGCGCGCCCGGCGTTGCGGACGCCGGCGCGCCTGATCCGGCTTCGGATCGGGAGGCTGGTCTCGCGGCTGCTTTCGCAGCAGCCTTCCGCCCCGGTCCGGAGTCCCCGCCGACCGAAGGCAACGAGGAACAACCACCACCCGACCCGGCACCTCCGCCACCCGCTCCGCCCGAACCGAACGCTCAGCTCGAGCCGGATGCCGATGTCGACGCGAAAGCTGCCGTGGTCTCGGCCGGCGCCGCTGTCGCCCAGGCGGACGTGGACGAAGCTGACATCGAACCAACCGCGGACGCCGCCATCGACGAGGCGGACATTGAACCGACCGCCGACACCGACTCGCAGCCGGTCGCAGCCGAACCTGAAGCCGTCGTTGCCGAAGCCGAACGACAGCCGGAACCAGAGCCCGAGGCCTCGGTAGCGTCCGAGGCGGAGACAGAGCCCGAGGCCTCGGTAGCGTCCGAGGCGGAGACAGAGCCCGAGGCCTCGGTAGCGCTTGAGGCGGAGGCAGAGCCCGAGGCCGAGCCAGAGCCGAGGCCTGAGCCAGAGCCCATGGCCTCGGTAGCGCCCGAGGCCGAGGCAGCGCCCGAGGCCTCGGTAGCGCGTGAAGCGGAGCCTGAGCCGGAGGCAGAACCCGAGGCTGTCGTCTCCACGGTCGAGGCAGCGCCGGCGGCCTCTGTGACCACGGCCGAAGCAGAGCCGCAGGCCGAACCACAGCCGACGACAGCAGCCGCGGCGCGCAAGCGCCCCAGCCGGCGCGTGCTCGTCGCGGGCGGCATCGCGGCACTCGTGGCCGCCGTGGGCATTGGCACCGGGATCGCGGTGACCTCCGGGTCATCGCAGCCGGCACGGCAATCCAGCAGCGCCCGCGCCGCCCCGACGACAGTCAGCCGAGCCCCGACCGCACCGTCGGCCGGGCCGACCAGGCCAGCTGCCCCGATCGAACCGGCAACGATCGTCGATGCTCGGGCGTGGCTGAAGGCGAATATCGCGCGTAACCAGCGGATCAGCGCCGACCCGAATCTCGTCGGTGGACTGCGGAGTGCGGGCTTCGCCGCGGCACACACGGCGCCCAGCTATCCCGGCGCCTCGGACTGGCACGCCGACAGCATCATCATCTCGACGCCCCAGACTCGGGCTCGGGCGGCCTCGGCTCCGGAGCTCAATGCGGAGCTCGCCGCGTCGATTCCGGTCGCAGTCTTCGGTACCGGTACCCAGACCGTCGAAGCGCGCATGGTATTCGGCACCAGCAATCCGGACGTCCTGTCTGTGCAGGCACAGCGACAGGACGACGCGACGAATCGGCGGCTCGCCGGGCAGGAGCTGCTGCGCAATCCTCGGGTCACCATCCCGGCCGCGTGGTCGACACTGGTGTCCACCGGCGGCCTGGACCTGCGCGCGTCTGTGGTGATAGGGCTCCTCGCCGCCCGGACCAATGTCGCCGTCGTCGCCGTGGTGGTCGACCAGCCCGAGAACGCCGCAGGCACGCCAGCCCGAACCATCCTGCTGTCCATCCCACCGTCCGTCCTGCCCGGCATCATCGCTACGCTGCCCGCGGGATACCGGCCCGATCGCATTTCGTCGCCGACCCAGCACAACGTCCAACTCACCCAACTCAGCTGGGGTGTGACGCTCACACCCCAACCGACGCTGAGCTGATCACCACGGGAGGTCATGCATGAGACGTTCATCGGTACGGGCCGCTTTGCTCGTCGCTGCGGCGGCATTGCTCGGTCCCGCTGCCGTGGCGCTAGCGCCGTCCGCTTCGGCGACCGCGCCGGGCTATGCGATAGTCCGCGGCGGGCACTTCTCGCCGGATACACCGGGGGTGGACGTGTACCTCACCTCGCTGGCCGGCGGCACCTCTACGCTGTGGCTGTCCGGTGTCGGCTACGGGGACGTGAGCCCCTACAACCGGCTGCCGGCCGGCGTCTACGCGGTGTCTATGCGGCCGCATGGTGCTTCAGCCTCGACACCGGCGGCATTGAGCTGGACGCTCAACGCGCAGGCCGACAACGCCTACACGGCCGCCGCGGTCGGAATGAACGCTCAGCTGCACGGGATCGTGCTGCATGACGAGCTCAACCCACCACCCTCGGGTGACGGTCGGGTTCGCGTCATCCAAGCGGCCAGCCGGGCGCCCCAGGCGACAATCCAGGCCCAGAACGGTCCCACGGTGGCCTCTGACGTCCCGTTCGCGACCGCGACTGCATATTCGACCGTGAAGGCCGGCACCTGGCCCGTGACGGTCACCGCGACAGGCGGCGCGGCCTCACTGACAGCGACCGCCACCGTCCCGGTCAAGTCGGCAAGCGTCAATTCGATCGTCGTCCTTGACGCCAAGGGCAGTGGACTGGAAACCCGAACGATCACCGACGCGGCCGGCGCGGCGGTAGCGCCGACCGGCGCGGTTCCCGCAGGTGGTGGCGGCACCGCGAACAGCGGTCTCTGGTCCTGGCTGCCGATGGGCGGACTGGTCGGCGGCACCATCGCCACCGCGCTGCTTGTCGGTCTCATCCTCGCGCGGCGCGGAATACGGACGGTGCGCGTCGAGCGATGACGGGTCGGCACGGTCGTCATGAGCGGTCGCTGTCGCGGCCGCTCATGACGGCTGGTGCCGTGCTTCTCGTCTGCATCACCGCTGGGCTGATTGTCGGGATGACCCGATCCGACGGTGCCCGGTCGGTCAGCTCGGACCCGGCACCGGGACCCGCCAGCATGGCACCCTCGGCATCGTCAGCGCTTGGCCGGTCGAACCGATCGGACGTGGGCCGGATCCCTCCCATACCCGGCGGCCCTACCGGGCCCGCGCACACCGATCACACGCCTGCCGCAAGCATGTCCCCTCCCGCCCGAGTCGCGATCCCGTCGATCGGAGTCGACAGCCCGCTCCAGCCGCTCAGCCTGCAGGCCGACAACACCCTCCAGACGCCGACCGAATGGGCAGAGGCCGGCTGGTACGCCGGCGGCGTGCGGCCCGGGGATCCGGGACCTGCGGTGATTGCCGGGCATGTGGATTCCCGCAACGGACCAGCGGTCTTCTTCCGACTGCGCGATCTGCGCGCCGGTGCCGACGTTTACATCACGACGCAGTCCGGCAAGACACTGCATTTCGTCGTCGATACGAGTCAGCGGTTTCCCAAGGACCGATTCCCGACTGAGGCCGTGTACGGGCCGACGCCGCTCTCGGTCCTACGGTTGATCACCTGCACCGGCGAGTTCGATGCCGCGAACCACAACTACCTCGACAACCTCGTCGTCACCGCGCATCTCGCCTGACCTGAGATCTACTGTGACCCCGTGGCTGCGGAACATGTCGACGTCTCGACCGCGCAGGAAATGTGGCGCGCCGGCGACACGGTCATCGACGTGCGGTCGCCGTCCGAATACGCCCAAGGACATATTGCCGGCGCGCTCAACGTGCCGCTCGACACCCTCCCACTAGGCGCACGCAAACTGCCCGATCGGCCCATCCTGACCGCCTGCGGAATGGGCGGCCGCGCCGGGCGAGCGGCAGACCTGCTCGACCTCGCCGGTCGTACCGCGTTCTTCATCGCGGGCGGCACCAAGGCCTGGGCGGCGGCAGGCCTGCCCGTCGTCGTCGGCCCCGAGCCCAACGGTTCCGAGGCCAAGCATCGCTGGTTCCAGCGGCGCCGGCATTCCTGAGCCCCACGCTTCGCTGAACCAAGATCATCGGGCGCCCCACTGGGCGGGTCATCCGGGGGGTGGGGCTACCTGGGCTGGCGGCGCGAGGAGATGGAGACGGCAGAAGGCGAGAGCCTCGGCCAGGTCGGACTCGCGGACGATCCGGTCGACCGCCCGGCGAGTGTTCACCTCGACGATGACATGGCCGTCGTATCCCGAGGCGGTGATCCGCTCCAGCACCGCAGCGCACGGCTGGGTCCCGCGGCCGGGCACCAGGTGCTCGTCCCGGCCGATACCGGTGCCGTCCCCGACGTGCAGGTGAGCCATCCGCTTGCCCATGACGTCCAGCATGGCGAGCACATCAGACTGCGATACCGCCGCGTGGGAGATGTCGAGCGTGTAGGCCCGGTACGGCTCTGAGTCGGCTGCCACGTCCCAGGTGGGCGTGTACGCGGACACCTCTCGGCCGCGAACCCGCAACGGGAACATGTTCTCTACGGCGAACCGCACCGACGTCTCCGAGGCCATTGCGTCGAGGCCGGCATGGAAGCGCCGCGAGTACTCACGCTGCCACCGGAACGGCGGATGGACGACGACGGTCTGCGCACCGAGCATCTCAGCCGCGAACTGGGCGCGGCGCAGCTTGATCCACGGGTCGGCCGACCAGACCCGCTGCGTAATCACCAGGCAGGGGGCGTGCACGGCGAGGATCGGCACGCCGTGCTGCTCAGACAGGCGCCGCAGCGCGTGCGGGTCCTGACTGACTGGGTCTGTCCACACCATGACCTCGACGCCGTCGTAACCCAGCTCACTCGCGGTCTCGAAGGCGAACGCCGTCGACTCGGGGAATACCGACGCGGTCGACAACCCGACCAGCGCCTGCGCCGAGTGCCAGGCGTGCGGCGCGTCCGTAGGTGTCACAGGCCCTCCAGCTGGTCGAGGCGCCGGAGGATCACGCCCTCCCGTAGCGCCCATGGACACAGGTCGAGCTGGGTGACGCCAAGCGCGTCCATCGCCGCCGCCGCGATGATGGCGCCGGCCAGGGTCTGATGTGCGCGGGCCGAGCTGACCCCGTCGAGATCGGACAGATCCGCCGACGACATCCGCGAGATGAGTCCCGTTACCTGCCGCAGCCTGGTGCGGCTCAGCGTGCGCCGCACCCGCGGACCCGCGGACGACGGCGCGGCACCGGCCAGCCGGGCGAGCGTACGAAATGTCTTGCTCGTGCCTACCACTTGATCCGGTGGGCCGGAGGCAAGCAGAGCCTTGGTCGGGCCGGCTAGCGCATCGTCGGCATACGCCCGCAGCGCAGCCACCTCAGATTTAGGCGGGGGATCAGCGCTGAACCACTCCCGGGTGAGCCGTCCGGCGCCGAGCGGGACGGAGAGTGCGACCGCCGGCTGCTCGTCCGATCCGGCCGACAACTCCAGCGATCCACCGCCGATGTCGAGGCAAATCAGCGCGCCGGCGCTCCACCCGAACCAGCGCCGAACAGCCAGGAAGGTCAGCCGGGCCTCGTCGTCACCGGATAGCACCTGCAGATCTACGCCCGCCTCCGTGCGCACCCGGTCGAGCACCTCGGCCGAGTTATGTGCGTCTCGCACCGCGGATGTGGCGAAGGCAAGGAGGTCGTCGCAATTCAGTTCCTTGGCTTCCCGGACGGCCCCGATGGCCGCTCCGACCAAAGCGTCGGCGCCCGCGAGGTCAAGATCGCCACGCTTGCGGAGATGCTCCCACAGCCGAAGCACGCTCTTGCGGGTGTGCTGCGGGGTGGGCTGCGCCCCACGATGGGCGTCGACGACCAGCAGATGGACGGTGTTGGACCCGACGTCCAGAACCCCCAGCCGCATAGCGGAAGCCTATAGATCGCTCGGATCGCGTCGCATACGCAGCGACTGGCCGAGGCTCTCCGCGGACAGAAACTGTCGACCGGCGACGGGTCCAGCCGCCGACCGGCGACGTTGTCTCGTAGGCTCGATGCGTGCCTAAGCGCTTGCCCCTTGTGGCGCCCGAGGTTCCACTCGACTTCACGCGAGAATGGATCGAGTTCGTCGATCCCGACGATGCGGAACACGTCATTCGGGCCGACCTAACCTGGCTGTGTTCGCGATGGACCTGCATCTTCGGTCGTGGCTGTCACGGGGTCGAAAAGGGCGGTGCCAGCGTCGGGTGTTGCAGCCATGGCGCCTTCTTCTCCGATCGGGCCGACGAGAAACGCGTTCGACAATTTGCCCACCAACTCACCGCGGCGGATTGGCAGCTGCGCGATGTGGGAATCACGAAGACCGGCAAGCTGGAGATCTTCGAGGACGACAGTGTCGGTGACGATCCGAACCGTCGACGCACCAGAATCGTCGATGGCGCATGCATCTTTGCCAACCGGGAGGGATTTGCCGGTGGCGTCGGCTGCGCGCTTCATGCCTTCGCGCTGCGCACCGGGCGGCACCCGACACAGACGAAGCCAGAAGTGTGCTGGCAGCTTCCGATACGGCGGTCCCAGGAGTGGGTGGAACGGCCCGACGGGTCGCGCATTCTCCAATCCACAGTCACCGAGTTCGACCGGCGCGGATGGGGCGAAGGCGGTCACGACCTGGCCTGGTACTGCACGAGCTCGCCGGACGCACACATCGGTGGCGAACCGCTCTATGTCTCCTATTCGGCCGAGCTGATCGCGCTCATCGGGGAGAAGTGCTACGACGAGCTGGCTCGGCTGTGTACTGCCCGACTCGAGCAAGGCCTGCTCGCCGAGCATCCCGCGACGACGGCTGCGCGTCAGAAGTCGAACTTGTAACCCAGCCCACGAACGGTCACCAAGTACTTGGGGTTCGCCGGATCCGGTTCGATCTTGCCCCGAAGCCGCTTGACGTGGACGTCGAGCGTCTTCGTGTCCCCCACGTAGTCGGCTCCCCAGACCCGGTCGATGAGCTGACCGCGCGTGAGTACCCGACCAGCGTTGCGTAGCAACACCTCGAGCAGGTCGAACTCCTTCAGCGGCAGCGACACCGCCCGTCCGTCAACGCTCACCGTGTGCCGTTCGACGTCCATCCGCACCGGCCCGGCTTCCACGATGCTGCCGACCAGGACGTCGGCGTCCACTCCGCGGCGCAGGACCGCGCGGATGCGGGCCACCAATTCCCGCGAGGAGAACGGCTTGGTCACGTAGTCGTCCGCACCGAGTTCGAGCCCGACAACCTTGTCGACCTCGCTGTCGCGGGCGGTGACGATGATGATCGGGACGCGCGAGCGTTGACGCAGCGCACGGCACACCTCGGTTCCGGAAAGGCCGGGAAGCATCAGGTCAAGCAGCACCAGGTCGGCGCCATTGCGATCGAACATGGCGAGCGCATCAACGCCGCTACCGGCCACCGCGACCTCGTAGCCCTCCCGCCGGAGCATGTAGGAAAGGGCGTCGGAGAACGACTCTTCATCTTCGACGACGAGCACCCGGGTCATCAGGGGACGGTTCCTCTCACCATCGGCGCAGCCGCCGGTGCGGGTAGCGGAGGCGGCCATGACGACGATGCCGTGTCCGGATGAACGAGCGGTAGTCGAACGGTGAACGTCGAGCCCTCGCCTTCGGAGCTCCAGACGGAGACGTCGCCGCCATGGTTGGTGGCCACGTGTTTGACGATAGCCAAGCCAAGGCCGGTGCCCCCGGTGGAACGTGAGCGCGCCGGGTCGACCCGGTAGAAACGCTCGAAGACTCGGGCCTGATCGGCTTCCGCGATGCCGATGCCCTGATCGCTCACCGAGATCTCGACGGCGGCGTCATCGTCGCCATCGGCGACTCGGGCGTAAACGGCCACTCGGGTGCCCGGCGGGCTGTACGTGATGGCGTTATCGATCAGGTTGCGCACAGCGGTGACGAGCTGGTTCTCGTTGCCGCGCACCCACAGGTCAGCCGGCGCTCGCCGAACGACGGTGATGGCATGCCGCTCCGCCACGAGACGGGCCCGGTCGCAAGCCTCGGCGATGACGCCCGCGACCTGGACGAGGTTCGACCCGGGCAGTGGGTCGGCGCCCTGCAACCGGGAGAGATCGATCAGCTCACCGACGAGCTGGCCCAGGCGGGTGCCCTCCCGCTGCATGCTCTTGGCGAATCGCGCGACGGCCTCCGGATCATGGGCAGCGTCCTGTACGGCTTCGGCCAGCAAGGTCAGCGCCCCCACCGGTGTCTTCAGCTCGTGGGACACGTTCGCGACGAAGTCTCGCCGTACGGCCTCGAGCCGATGCGCCTCGGTGACGTCCTCGATCAGCAGAGCCACCGAACCGACGCGAGCTGGCTGCACTGGGTCGCGTAACGGAATCGCGGCCGCGGCCACGGCGATCGGCTCCCGACCGAGTCGACCGGCCGGCAGCCTGATCTCGGCGTGGGTGGAACGGGCCTCGTGGATCACGGTCCGGGTCAGCTCGACGAGATCGGGCACATCTAACCGGTCGCCGGAGAGGACACCCATGCGCCGCGCGGCGGGATTCACCAACCGGAGGCGCTCGTCCCGGTCCAAGACGACTACTCCGGTGCCGAGGGCGTCGATTACCGCTGCCGACAATGCCGGTACCGGTGACGCCGGTCGCTCCGGCGCCGCGGCCACCGGCGCCCGGCGGTGCGCCGCGAGAAGATAGCCAATGGTGAGTCCGCCACCAAGCGCGACGACCACCGCACAAATCACCAGGACCGGCACACTCAGATGGTAAGCGTGAGGTACCCCCTAGTTGTGCTGTTGATGAGCGCGCACGGCCTCATTCACCGACGTGCGGAGCCGCCCGACGCGCGGAGTTCACCTGCTGTACGGCACACGTTCATGCCGGCACAACCACGATTCGACCCGGGCAACTAGGCTCTCGAACGAGGAACCCGAGGGGAATCGACATCAGATGCGCGATATCTACCACGACGAGCTGGACGAGATCGGCAACAAGCTCGAGGCCATGACCCAACTGGTCCAGGACGCAATGGAGCGAGCCACTAACGCACTGCTCGACGGTGACCTCGCGGGCGCCGAGCGGGTCATCTCCGAAGACCCGCACATCGACGCGCTGCGCGAGGAACTCAACGACCGCACCTTCCAGATCATCGCTCTGCAGCAGCCGGTGGCCACGGATCTACGCGTGATCATCGCGACGACCCACCTGGTAACCGATCTGGAGCGGATGGGGGATCTCGCCCTGCATGTCGCCAAGGTCGCCCGGATGAGGTTCCCGGAAATCGCGGTGCCCGACGAGGTACGGGACGTCATCTCGCAAATGGGTTCGGTTGCCTACTCGCTCGTGGACAAAGTTGGCGCCGTCATCAAAGGCCGCGATGTCGCGCTCGCCCAGGCGATCGAGGCCGAGGACGACTCGATGGACGCCCTGCATCGGAAGCTGTTCACGCTGCTGCTCTCGCCCAATTGGACCCACGGGATGGAGGCGGCGATCGACATGACGCTGCTCGGCCGCTACTACGAGCGGTACGCCGACCACGCCGTGGCCGTCGCGCGCCACGTCGTGTACATCGTCACGGGCCACATGCCCGAGCCGCTCGGCAGCGGGCTCACCCAGTTCAGCGGCTGAGTGGGACTTCGGCGCTGCGTCAGGCGTTTGACGCCTGACCTTGGCTGGCGACGGCAGCGATCGCCGCGATGGCAGCCTCCGGATCGAGGTACTCGGCCGGCCTCAGCGGACTCAATGTCCGTTCGTCGAGCTCGTATCGCAGCGGAATACCGGTCGGCACGTTGAGGGACACGACAGCCTCATCGGACAGACCGTCGAGGTGCTTGATCAGCGCACGCAGCGAGTTGCCGTGCGCCGCAATGAGCACCAGGCCGTGCCGCAGATCCGGAACGATCACGTCATACCAGTACGGCAGCATCCGGACGACGACGTCCGCTAAGCACTCAGTTCTGGGCACGGCGTCGAGCAAGTCCGCGTAACGCGGGTCACCGACCTGGCTGAACCGGTCATCTTCGGGAAGGGGCGGCGGCGGCACGTCGTAGGACCGGCGCCAGAGCATGAACTGTTCGTCACCGAACTCGGCGCGGATCACGGCCTTGCCCTTCCCCTGCAACGCCCCGTAGTGCCGCTCGTTGAGGCGCCAGGATCGGCGGACCGGAATCCACATCCGATCAGCAACGCTCAAGGTGATCTCCGCGGTGCGAATGGCCCGTCGCAGCACGGACGTGTGGATGACGTCCGGAAGCAGGTCATGCTGAACGAGCAGGTCACCGCCCCGCTCGGCTTCGGCCACTCCCCTTGGACTGAGGTCGACGTCGACCCATCCGGTGAACAGGTTCTGCTGGTTCCAGTCGCTCTCGCCGTGGCGAAGTAATACGAGGGTGGCGGTCATTCAACTCATCCTGCCAAAGTGTTACGGCGCGATGCCGCGAAGGACGCTGTCGATCGTGAACTCCAGCTGGGCTCGGCTGACGTGCAGCCGGTGGGTCAGCACGGCGACCATCACCGGAGCGACCAGCAGGTCGCTGACCCATTGCAGGTCTACGTCGGCCCGGATCTCGCCGTCCTCGACGCCTTTCCGGAGTACGGCCGACATCACCGCTTGCCGTGGCGCAACGAGACGATCGCGAAATGCCTGATATAGCTGGGGGTTCCGGCTGCCCTCAGCGGAGAGCTGGCGCATGACCCGACCGTGCCGGCTGTTCACCCAGTTCCGGCGCATCCGCTCCATGAGGTACATCAGGTCCTCGCGCAATCCCTTGCCGGGGACCTCCGGAATCGGGCCTTTCAGCTTGCTGATCGCGTCGAACACGAGCTCGTCCTTGCTCGGCCAGCGCCGATACACAGTCGTCTTGGCCACGCCGGCTCGGGCAGCGACCGCTTCGATGCTCACCGCCCGGTAGCCGTGCTCCTCGAGCTCCTCGATCGTCGCATCGAGGATCTTCTCACCGACATCCTCCCGGCGCGGCCGGCCCGGCCGGCGCTGCGCGGCCGGGCGCGCTCCGCCGGGCCTGCGCTCCCCAGCCAGCGGTGTGGTCATCAGCGAGCCAGCGCGGGCTCGTCGGCGGCGGGCGCGACGGCTCCACCACCCGCATACTCGGCGAATTCTCGCCGCCCAGGCAGGAAAGAGAAGGCAACGACCGAACCGACGAGCCCGAACACCCCCGCGACACCGGAAGTAACGCGCATGGCGACGATGAAGGCGTCCTTGCTCTCCTCGACAAAGCCGCCGATGGCGGTCTGGGCGCGGGCCCGCAGCGCGGCCGTCTGCTGTGCGGTAACGGTCGCCGCTGCCGGGCCGCCGGCCCGCTGCTGCAGTGCGCTTCCGGCCTTCCCCGCGAACTCCAGCGCGCCGCCGATCGATTCACTCGAATCCTTGCGCACATTGGTTGCCACCCGGGCTGAGGCCGGCATCCGGGAGACCACCGCGGCCGGTCGATCCAGACTCGCGGCGAGCTGCGCCGGACGATCGGAGCCGAGCTGGTTCCGGAAGACCACGGCGAGCAACGAGCCGAGGATCGCTACGCCCAACGCCCCAGCGACCTGGCGGACAGTGTTGTTCACGGCGGCGCCGGCTCCGGCTTTCTCGCGCGGTACGGCGCTCATGATGGAGTTGGTGGCCGGCGTCATCGTGAGGCCCATGCCGGCACCCATCGCGTACATCTGGATCTCGATAATCCATTGCGGCTCGGTGCGGGTCGCGAACGCGTAGGACAGCATCGCCGTGCCGAAGATCGTCAGGCCGGCACCGGCGACCACTCGTGGCCCGAACCGCGCCGACAGCCGGGCGGACAGCGGCGCCGCGATCATGACTCCTGCGGCGACCGCAATCAGCGCGACGCCGGCAGCCAGGGCCGTATATCCGCGCACGGCCTGGAGGAAGTAGGCCAAGTAGAACGTCGATCCCATGAGGGCGAAGAACGTCAAGCCGATGGAGATTGTCCCGGCGGAGAAGTACCGGTTGTGGAACAGGTTGACGTCAATGGTCGGGTGCGTGCTGCGCCTCTGCGTGTACACGAAGAGGGCGAGCAACGATAGCCCGAGCACGATCGCACCCAGCGAGTCCCAGGCCAACCAGTCGTTCGTGTTGCCGCCCTGGATGATGCCGAACACCAGCACCACGAGGGCAACGATCGACAGCAGGACACCCACCGGATCAAGTCGCTGCGGTCGCGGATTCTTCGAGTCGGGCACCAGGATCAGGATGGCGATCACGCCGACGACGACAATCGGAACGTTGACCAGGAAGACAGATCCCCACCAGAAGTACTTGATCAGCGCGCCACCGGCGATCGGGCCCAGGGCGATGGCCATGCCGGACGCTCCGGCCCAGATACCGATTGCCTTGGCGCGTTCCTTCGGCTCGAACACGTTCTGGATGATCGACAGAGTCTGCGGCTGCACCGCGGCGGCGCCAACACCCATCAACGCTCGGAACAGGATCAACGTCCCGGGCGAGGACGCGAACGAACACAACGCCGACGTCGCGCCGAACAGCACCATGCCAATCAGCAGCACCTTCTTGCGCCCAAAGCGATCGCCCAGCACCCCCCACGTGATGAGCAGGCCGGCGAACACCAACGCGTAGGCGTCGACCGCCCACTGCATTTGGCTCTGCGAGGCGTCGAGATCTTGCTGGATGGTCTTGAGCGCGACGTTCAAGATCGTGTTGTCGAGGATGACAACCAGCAGGCAGATCACCAGCACGCCCAGGATCGCCCAGCGACGGTTTTGAATGGTCTTCTCGTCCACCGTTCCCCAATTACGCTACGCGAGCGTATCGCTTCCATTCGAAACGTATGCGCATACCGTGGCCAGCGCAACGGAATATGCCACCGATGGCACTAGCACGCGGGCCGTCAGCGGTCGTCGCGCCGCGCAAATTCAGCGAACGCCGCCAGATTCGCTAGCGACTCACCGCGTTTCACCCGCCATTGCCACTCTCGCTTGATCGACGACCCGAAGCCGAGCCGGAGCAGGGCGTTGAACGCGCTGTCGGCGTACTCGAGGACCGCACCGAGGATCCGGTCGAGCTCCACCGGCGTGATCGCCACAAGCGGCACGTGACCCGTCAGATACACATCACCCTGGTCGTCGATCGACCAGCTCACGGCATAGGTGCGCGCGTTGTGCCGCAGCAGGTATGCGTATACCTGCTCCTGGTTCTCCTCGGGGTGCCGCATCACGAACGCTTCCACGGTGAGCGCGTGCTCGCCGACCCTGAGCCAGCAGGCCGTTTTGAGACGCCGTTCGCCAGGCAGGGCGGCTACGAAGACGTCGGGGCCGGGCCGCTCGAACTCGATGCCAGCGTCCCGCAGTGCCTGTTCGACGACCTCGACTCGCTGTTCGTCCATGGTCAGTCGCCGACCGCTTCTGGGAGCGTTATCTCGAACGTGTCGATGGCGCGCCGATAGGCCCGTAGCAATCCATCCGTGGTGCGCCGCCAGGAGAATCCCTCGGCGTAGCGGCGTGCGCCATGGCCTAGCTGACGTCGACGGGCGGAATCGCGCAGCAGGTCGCCGATGACGCGCGCCCACTGATCCGGGTCGTGACCATCCACGAGCAGTCCGGAGACGCCGTCGGCAACCGATGTGGGCAGCCCACCGACCCGCGCGGCCACGACGGGTGTACCGCACGCCTCCGATTCGAGCGCCACCAACCCGAACGACTCGTTGAAGCTAGGCACGATGGTCAGGTCGGAAGCGCGGTAGTAGTCAGCGAGCGTGGCGCGATCGACGGGGGGCGCGAACGACACTCGGTCGACCAGTCCGAGCTGCGAAGCCAGTTCGGGAAGCCAGTCCGGATGGGCGAGGCCCGATCCGCTCGGTGCCCCGAGTACGAGCACCCGGAGGCGGCGTCCGAGGTCCGGATCCGTGTCGCGAAGCACGGCAGCGGCGCGCAGCACCAGATCGGGGGCCTTGAGCGGCTGGATGCGGCCGACGAACGTCACGACCAGGTCGTCAGGCGCGATCCCCAGCCGCTCGCGCGCGCCCGGGGCGGGCGCGAACGTGACCAGATCCACCCCGGGTGGAATGACCGAGATCCGCGAAGGATCGGCCCCGTACCAGCGGATCAGGTCCCGCGCCTCACCATCGGTGGAGGCCACCAAACGGTCCGCCTCGGCCACCACCTGTTGTTCACCCGCGATGCGGGAGAACGGCTCGGGGGTGTCGTCCTCGGCCAGCGCCGCGTTCTTGACCCGTCCGAGCGTGTGCGCAGCGTGTACGAGGGGCACACCCCACCGGTCACGCGCCAGCCAGCCCACCTGGCCGCTGAGCCAATAGTGCGAGTGGATCACGTCATACCACCCCGGTTCGTGCCGCGCCTCCGCCCGGAGCACCGCAGCGGCAAATGCGCACAGTTGGGCGGGCAGATCCTCCTTGCACAGGCCTTCGAACGGCCCGGCCGCGACGTGCCGCACGAGGACGCCGGGATGGGCTTCGACACGCGGCGGCTGGTCACTCGAGGTGGCGCGGGTGAACACCTCGACCGCGATGCCCGCGTCGGCGAGCCGGCGCGACGTCTCCAGTATGTAAACGTTCATGCCGCCGGCGTCGCCGCCACCCGGTGCGTCGAGCGGAGAGGTGTGAACGCTCAGCATCGCTACCCGACGGATCACGGCCTTCCTTCCGGAAGTAGGAGTCGTTCGCCCCCGACCGATCATGCCTGACCGTGCAGGTGCGGCGTCGCGGCGCCAACCGGTCAAAAGGTGACGCCCTTGAGGTGCGCCTCCGGCCGGAGCCGAATGCCGAACTGGCGTTCGACGCCAGCCCGGATCTCCGCGGCCAGGTCGAGCAATTCGGTTGTCGTCGCGCCCCCGCGATTGGTGAGCGCCAGTGCGTGCTTGGTCGAGATAGCCACTCGCCCACCCCCCCGGTCCAGGCCGTAGCCCCGGGGGAATCCGGCGTTCTCGATCAGCCACCCGGCAGACAGCTTCACCTGACCGTCCACGATCCATTGTGGGCAGTCGCGCGGCGCGAGGCGGGGGGCGACAACCGGGTTCACGAAGAACGAGCCAACGCTCCAGGTGTCGTGATCCGAGGCGTCGAGCAGCATGCCCTTGCTCCGACGCAGATCGAGGACGACCTCGCGGACCGCGGCCGACGACGCCGCACGGCCCTGCTCGATGCCCAGCCGACGGGCCAGCTCGGCATATCGCACTGGTGCCGAGTTAGGCGATCGGTGCAGCCGGAACGTGACCTCGAGCACCACGAAACGGTCAGTGTGTTTGAAGGCGCTTGTTCGGAAGGCGAATCCGCATTCCTGGGGGGCGAAGGGGCGAATCTCACCGCCGTTCCGGTCCAGAACCTGCAGCTCGACGATCGAGTCGGCGACCTCGCTCCCGTAGGCGCCGACGTTCTGGACCGGCGTCGCCCCGGTGAGGCCCGGGATACCTGACATGGCCGCCAACCCGGACCAGCCCGTGGCGACCGATTGAGCGACTAGCTCATCCCACTCCACGCCGGCTCGGACGGTCAGGCACACCGCGTCGTCCTGATCTTGCACGTCAACGCCGGTTGATTCGACGAGCACTACCACGCCGTCCCAACCCGCGTCCGCTGCGACCAGGTTGCTGCCCCCGCCGACGATCAGAAGCGGCTCGCCGGCCGCGTCGGCGCTTCGTACCGCATCGACGAGTTCGCAGGTCGTTCTGGCATGTTCGATCCGGCGGATAGGGCCGCCGAGGCGCAGCGTCGTCAGCGCGTCCAGGCGGGTCGGCACGAACGGCCAGATTACGCCGTCGCTCAGTCGGAGCGCCCGGCCAGCCGCTCCTGTATGGGCCGAGGCCGAGCCCGGCCGGATTCATGCGTCGCTGCCCCTGTAGCTGCCCGGCGATCGCGCCGGCACCTCGCTCGTTCGCGCAACGCAAGGTCTGGAACACTCATGATGCGGGGCCTCTAGCTCAATAGGCAGAGCTGCGGACTTTTAATCCGTAGGTTGAGGGTTCGAGTCCCTCGGGGCCCACAGGCTGCAGGGCCCGGATTTACTGGGCTGCAGCGTCTCGGTCGAGTTCCGGGAACATGATCAACTGCGGTTCAGTCCGCAAAAAGTCCGCAGAAAGTCCGCGCGCGGTCCGCAATGCGTCCATCCGGTCGGCCACTTCGTCGAGCCGATCGCCGTAGAGGTGGCCGTACAGATCGAGCGTCATCGTCGCGCTCGCATGCCCGAGCATCTGCTCGACGACCTTGACGTCGGCGCCGCTCGTGATGGCCAGCGACGCCGCGGTGTGCCGCAGGCCGTGCGGGGTGAGTCTGTCCAGGCCCGCCGTGCGCGCGGCGCGGTCGAAGACAGTGTGCCGGAAGTTCTGCAAGCGCAGCAGGCCGCCGCGCGGCGACGTGAACACGAAGTCGTCGGGGTTCTGGCCGGCGACGTGCTGTGCGAGTTCGTCGACGAGGAACCGCGGGATCGGGACGCTGCGCACCTGGTGGGACTTCGGCGTGCTGAACACTGCGCGGCCACCGACTTCGGCCACCGCCTCGACGATCTCGGCGCGGCGGCGCATCAGGTCGAGGCGTCGGACGCGCAGCGCGGACAGCTCGCCGAAGCGCAGGCCGGTGTAGGCGAGGAAGAGGATCACCAGGCGGTATTCGCCGGCTGCGTCGGCCAGCTGCTCGACCTGGTCGACGGTCAGGAAGACCTTCTCGTGCTTCGCCGCGCGCGGGAGCGGGACGTGGTCGGCCGGATTGCGCGCGAGCCGACCGTCGCGCACCGCGAGCGAGAACGTCAGCGACAGAACGCGATGGGCCTGACGGACGGTCGCCGCCGACAGGCCCGATGCGGTCAGGTCGGCGATCCACGCGGCGACCCCCTCGTGGGTGACGTCGGCCAGCCGGATTTCACCCCAGCGCGGGAGCACGTTGACGCGGAGCAGACCTTCGTAGCGCGCCCTGGTCGACGGCTTCAGGTCGACCTTCGTCTCGAGCCATCGTCGCGACCACTCCCCGACGGTGATGCGCGACCGGCCGGGGTCGACGTACATGCCGGTCGTGACGGCCGTCGTCACCTCGTCGAGCCATCGCTGGGCGTCCACCTTTCGCTTGAAGTGGCGCGAGTGCTCCCTGCCGGCGCTGTCGCGGTATCGAGCCCGCCAGCGCCCGTCCGGACGCTTCGCAATGTTGGCCATGTGATCGCCTCCGAGCCGCGTGACGATCTCGGTGTACCACGACGATCTGTCAGCTCCGAACCCTGCAAGAACAGCCAACGCCAGTCAACGAAAGCCGACTGACACCGTCGCCGAACGCTCCGGCGTTACGCTTTCCTTGTGGCAGCTGATCGAGTGGTGACTGATCACCGCGTGATGGGTGGCGTGCCGTGCATCGCCGGCACGCGAATTCCGGTTGCCACGATCGTCGGTCTGATCGCCGAGGGCCTGACACCGGACGATGTGGTGGCCGAATATCCGCAGCTCACCCGCGACGACGTTCGGGCCGCCCTCGAGTTCGCCGCCGCGGCCGTCGACGAGCGACACCTTCCGCTCCGGATGCCTGCTTGAGGTTTCTTCTCGACGAGTGCCTCAGCACTCGGCTCGCCCCGCTGTTGCGAGATGCCGGGCACGACTGCGTACACGTCCAGGAGCGCGAGCTGCTCGGAGCGCCGGACGAAGCGGTCATGGCTGCCGCCGTCGCGGAGTCGCGGGTGCTGGTCTCCATGGACACCGACTTCGGTGAGTCGCTCGCGACGTCGAACGCGAGCCTGCCCAGCGTCGTGCTCTTCCGTCGCGCCGGCCGCAAGGCGGAGGATCAAGCCGCGGTGCTCCTGCTGAATCTGGCTGACATCGCGGACGACCTCGACGCCGGCGCTATCGCGGTCATCATGAACAGCCAGATCCGCTTACGTCGCCTGCCACTTCGGCCCCAGCCGCCGGCCTGACCGGCAGCCCGTCCGGCTGATCGCGACCGCGATCTGAACGACACCGTCCCAGCCGCCACCACCCAGATCCTGCTCGCCCGCCCGGTTCAGAGATAGGCACGACCGGCTTCGACCGACCGGACTATGGCGACGCGCAGCGATTGTGGAACCTGGCACCGCTCATGCTCGCGGGAAGGACTAGTCGCGCATCAACCAAGGCCGCCACGAACTGAGTCGACCACATCCTCGTCCCGGCCGCGCTGTGACTAATCGTCTCGGGTTAGGACCGGAGGACGTCTGGCCCGCAACCCACGCGTTGTCTCGGCACGGATGACCGGCCGGAGACAGAATGGCCCGCTGGCGAAGACGGCGGACCACAACATCGGCCACATCGCAATCCATAGACAGCCGTGTGGCTATGTCAATCCGAACCGGCCCCGCCGTGACGGCTTCATCTGGCCCGGGTTGTGCGGGACTGGGTCGTGTGGTTAGTCGTGGCTGGCGATTGTGTGGGCTTCGCGTAGTGCGTAGTAGACGATGACGAGCCCGGCGGCGGGGTCGGCCCACCACCAGTCGAGTAGCGCGTTGAGCAGCAGGCCGAGAAGGACTGCGCAGGCGAGTAGGCCGTCGATGACGGTGATTCGGCTTTCGGTGGTGAGGACGGGGTTTCCGAGGGCTTGGCCGGTGCGGTTTTTGCCGTAGGCGAGGGTGAACATGGCGATGGCGGTGACGGCGGTCCAGGCGATGCCGAGTGGGCTGTGGTGCGGGTGGTGGCCGGTGGCCAGCACGACCGCGGTCTGGATGGTGAGGTAGGCGGCGAGGGCGAGGAACGCGCCCGCGATCAGGCGTAGTGCCGTGCGTTGCCTGGCTTCGCCGGTGCCGGACAGTTCCCAGAGCACGACGGTGCTGGCGCCGATCTCGATGAGTGAGTCGAGCCCGAAGCCGGCGAGGGCGACCGAGTGCGCGCGCAGCGCGGCGACGGCGAGGACGGCGATGCCGATGACGTTCCAGGCGAGGGTGGCGGCTTCGAGTTGGCGGCCGCGGCGCAGCAGTGCCACCGAAGCCGCCGCGGGGGTCACGGGTGGGCTCCGGCGGGGTTGGCGTGGATGGTGGCGGCGGTCAGGCGCGGGACGTCGGTCGAGCAGGTGGGCTTCGGCGTGGTGGGCGATGTCGTGCGCGCTGGTCAGGCTGAGGTCGGGGTCGACGGTGATGTCGGCTTCGGCGCGCAGGGTGTGCCCGATCCAGCGGATCCGGAGCTGGTCGACGTGACGGATGCCGTCGACGTCGGCGACGGCGGCGGTGGCTTGCTCGACCAGGTCCGGGTCGACGGCGTCCATGAGCCGGGCGCCGACCTGGCGCGACGGCCGAGCGCAGCACCCCGAGGATCGCGACGGTGATGAGCAGGCCGATGACGGGGTCGGCCCGGGGCCAGCCGAGTCCGACCCCGATCGCGCCGAGCAGCACGGCGAGGCTGGTGAAGCCGTCGGTGCGGGCGTGCAGCCCGTCGGCGACCAGCGCGGCCGAGCCGATGCGCCGCCCGACGCGTGATGCGGTAGCGGGCGACGATCTCGTTGCCGGCGAACCCGACGACCGCCGCGGCGGCGACCGCCCACAGGTGCGTGCACCGGGCGCGGGTGGATCAGTCGCGTCGATGGCCTCGTAGCCGGCCAGCACCGCGGACAGGGTGATCATGGCGATGACGAACAGCCCGGCGAGGTCTTCGGCGCGGCCGTAGCCGTAGGTGTAGCGGGTGTTCGCCGGGCGCCGGGCCAGCCGGAACGCGATCAGCAGCGGCACGGCGGTCAGCGCGTCGGCGACGTTGTGCAGCGTGTCGCCGAGCAGCGCGACCGACCCCGAGATGACCACGACGATCGCTTGCACGGCCGGCGGTGGCCAGCAGGCCGGCCAGGCTGATCAGCAGCGCCCGGCGACCGGCCGCGTCGGATTCCAGCGCGTCATCGACCTGATCGGCCGAATCGTGGGAGTGCCCGCCGAACAGCTCGCGTGACCGGGTGCACCACGCGCGCCCAGCCAGACCCGTGATCGTGGTCCTGCTCGTGCTGGTCGTCATGGTCGTGGCCGTGCTCGTCGTGCTGGTCGTCGTGGTGGGGGCGGAGTTGGTGACCCATCACCGGGCCCTTTCCGTCGCAGCGGTGTCGCCAGGCAAGGCTACCAAGATGTGCGAATCTGCGAATATGTTGTGACAGCCGTTATGATCGGTGGCGTGCCACGCCCTCGCTCCACCGCCGGCCGGGCTGCGCCGCAGCATGCCGATCAGCTCAGCGAGTCCCAGGTCGGCGCTGCGGTGACCGCGTTCGCGTTGCTGTCCGACCCGACCAGGGTGCGGATGCTGTGGGCGTTGCGGGATGCCCAGCTCGACGTGGCCAGCCTCGCCGCGGTCGCTGGCTGCCGCCCGACGGTGGCCAGCCAGCATCTGTCCAAGCTGCGCTTCGCCGGGCTGGTCGAAGGCCGCCGCGACGGCCAGCGGGTGGTGTATCGGCTGCGCGGCGGGCACGTCCGGTCGCTGCTGACCGAGGCGTTGTTCCACGCCGATCATCAGGTCAGCGGCGCGCCGGTGCACGACTGAAACGACCAGGCGAGCGCGCGCGAGGAGCGTCAGCGCCGCCGGCTGCGCGGGCGCGCGTTGCCGGGCGTGCGCGAGCCGGTAGCCGGTGGTGCCAGTCTTCATGATCTGAACGGATTTCGACCTCCCACCGGACACGTTCCTCGATTGCGCCACCATTCACCTGCTCACCACGGCAACACTCGATCGGCTGCGAGTTGTATCCGCGGCCGTTTCGAGGTGCGCCGATTCCGGCCGAACATCGTCGCGGAGACAGCCGACCCTGGAACGGGTCACGGTGTGACGCGGCGCAGCCCGGTGAGCCGGGCGATCGCGGCGAATCCATCGTCGGTGCCGGGCCAGTGGGCGCGAACCGCGTCGATGCCGGCGCGGCGGACGACGCCGCGCAGCACGGCGGTGACGATGATCGCGTCGTCCGCGTATCCCAGGACCGGGATGAAGTCGGGGATCAGGTCGATCGGGCACGCGAGGTAGGCCAGCAGCAACCCGAGCCGGATGCGGACCCCGCGGGGCAGTGTCGGGTCGGTGGCGAGCCGGCGAACCAGGCGCAGCACATCCGGCAGCAGACGCAGCGCCTCGCGCAGCAGCCCACCTCGCGGCCGGGCGATGGACCAGCCCGATCACCAGGGCGATCCAGGCCAGCAGCAGGGCGGCGGCCATGCCCAAGAGCAGATCCCACCAGAACGACCCGGTCATCGCCGGTCCGCCACCCTCAACCGCCGGCGTTTCACCGGCAGGGGCGGGTTCCGGTGCTTCAGCGCGCAGTGCGGCGTCCTCGAACGCGGCCAGCTCGGCTGCGGCCTCCTCGACGGCGTCGCGGGCGGCCTGGCCGCCGGGCGCGACGAAGTAGTCGCGGGCGGCGATCTTGGCCAGCCACGTGCGGAATCGCTCCAGGTCGGCTTCGGACTCCTCGACCTCGGCGTAGGTGACGTTCCCGCGAGCGTGTTCGTCGGCCAGTTCCTTCCGCAGCTCCGGCAGCCGTTCCAGGACCTCGGCGTATTCGGCGTCGCGGGCGGCGTTGAGCTCGGCGATCACCGCGTGTTCATCGGCCGAGTCCGCGAAGGTCATCGACAGGACGCGGACGGTGCCGCCCTGGCGGCGGATCCGGTCGGCCAGCCGCCGGACCTCGCGCACCACCGCCGGCCGGGCCGGCAGCAGACACACCGACTGCTGCAGGTACAACGCACCCAACGACCGCAGCTTGCGCCACACCTGCACCCGCAGCGTGGCCGCTCCTCCGGCGGTGGAGGCGCTGATGAGCAACCAGCCCCGATCGTGCTGCTTCGTTCGTCACACTGTTATGTTACGGACGTTACGTTTCGCGATCAACCGCCGGGTGCGCTGCAAGGGGCTACTTTCCAGCCGGTGACGGCAGCGTCGTGATGAACCACCACGCTGCATCGCACCCAGAGCGCCGGCGCGTTCTCGCCGACGACGAGCCGCGGCGGGGTTAGCGGCCCGGTCAGCGCGAGTGATGCACGGCGACGTAGGCGTGCTTCGCGAACTCGAACAGCCGCTCGGTGTCGTGCCCGGCCAGCAGGGTGCTGGCTGCGGTGATGACCAGCAGCGTCACTAGCGCGGCGATGCGCCATCCCGATGGCCGCGGCGCCGGGGCCCGCAGGGCGTGGACTCGGGCGGCGATCTGCTCGGTCGCCGCGGCCAGCACCACCACCGGTATCGAGGCGCCGTGACGGGTCGTGCTCGCCGCGTTGATCAGCGCCTGGGCGACGGTGTCGCGCCGTGCGATGCGTGCAGCGTCCTCGTCGGCCCACCGTTCGGTGGCCAGCGTCACCGCGGCCGGTAGCGCCCGCAGCAGCGGGTTGGCCGCGGCGGCCAGCCGCACGGTGGTGTGGTGGGCGTGGTGGTGGTGCCGCAGGTGGGAGCGTTCGTGGGCCAACACGGCGCGGCGCTGCGCGGCGTCCAGTCCGCGCAGCAGCCCGACCGAGGCGACGATGCGGCCGGGCCGGCCGGGCACCGCGTACGCGCACGGGACCGGGTCGGCGATGACCGTTAGGTCCGCGCCGCGTGCGGGCAGCGCGGCGGCCAACCGATGGGCGTCCAGCAAGGCACGGCTGCGGCGCAGGGCGACGGCGGCGACGCGCACCGTGACAGCGGCCAGCGCGAGCGTCGCGGCGACCTCGACCGGGACGACGACCGGATCGGCGTGCCGCAACGCGGCCGGGGACCAGTGGCCTTGCGGTGGCCAGCAACGGAGCCCGGCCCAGCAACGTGAACGCGAGGAACCCGAGGACCGCGATCGACCCGGCTGCGGCGACGAGTCCACCGATGCTGAGCAGCCAGGTGGCGATCGGTGGGGGGAGACGTCGGGCGATGATCGGGGCGAGGGCGCCGAACAGCGCCGCGAGCAGCAGCGGCAGGTACGGCTCCACTCACTCACCCCCAGGGCTGTCGGGCTGGCCGGGTGGGTGCAGCAGCTGGGTCAGGGTGCGCTCCTCATCCGGGCTGAGCGTGCCCACGAACCGGGTCAGGATCGCGGCGTGGTCACCGCCGCGGTCGAGCATGGCCCGCATCCGGCGGGCGGCCAGCCCCGCCTCGTCCAACACCGGAGTGTAGGCGTGGGCCCGGCCGGTCAGCTGCCGGCGGACCGCACCCTTGTGATGCAGCCGGGTCAGGATGGTCTGCACCGTGTTGTAGGCCAGCCCATCGCCCAGCGCGTCGACGACCTCACCTGCCGTTAGGGGGGCGTCGGCGGCCCACAAGGCGGCTAACACCTCCGCCTCCAGCCCGCCCGGCTCCCGCCGCCCACTCGCCATGCCGCTCCTCCGCCCCACCCGCACCGTTGACCCGATCACGCGATGAACCCCGCGGGCGAGGGCGGGCCACCGGAAAGGGAGGGAATTTCCCGGCAACGCCACCCTCGCTGGCCCTACAGTACTGTAGGTGTACTCTCCTACAAACCTGTAGGCGGAAAGGGGGGTCGTGAGCCTCGTCAGCACCGTCGTCGACCCCATCCTCAACCTGCACGGACCACCCGCCTACGCGCTGGTCGGCGCGCTGGTGTTCAGCGAGGCGGCGTTGTTCGTCGGGTTCGTGCTGCCCGGGGAGACCGCGGCGCTGCTCGGCGGGGTGCTCGCCCACCGCCAGCAAGTGGCGTTGGCGGGGATCGCGGCGGTCGCCGTGGCGGCGGCGATCCTCGGGGACAGCGTCGGGTACGAGGTCGGCCGACACTTCGGCACCCGGCTGCTGGGCACCCGGGTCTTCGCCCGGCGTCAGCAGGGCCTGGCGCGCGCCCAGCAGACGCTGCGCGCCACAGGCGGACGGGCGGTGTTCCTGGCCCGGTTCACCGCGTTCCTGCGCGCCGTGATGCCCGGCCTGGCCGGCACCGCCCGGATGCCCTACCGCCGGTTCCTGGCCTTCAACGCCGCCGGCGGACTGATCTGGGCGGTCGGCTTCACGCTGCTCGGCTACCTCGCCGGCGCCAGCTACCAGAAAGTGGAGAAGATCGCCGGCCGGGCCAGCGCCGCCCTGCTCGCCATCCTCATCCTCGCCCTCCTCGTCGTGCTGATCCGCCGCCGCCGGCGCGAACCCGACACCACACCCGACCACTCTGACCAGCCCAACCACCCTGACCACCCTGACGAGTCCTAACCACCGCCCACCCGGCCCATCCGCCCATACCAGGAGGCAGTCCGCCCATGCTCACCTACCTGCAGGCCATCGTCATCGGCCTGCTGCAAGGGGTCACCGAACTGTTCCCGGTCTCCAGCCTCGGCCACTCGGTGCTCCTGCCGGCGCTCATCGGCGGCGACTGGCAGCACCTGGTCACCGAATCGGCCAGCTCCACCAGCGGCACGAGTCCGTACCTGGCGTTCATCGTCGCCCTGCACGTAGCCACCGCGGTCGCGCTGCTGATCTTCTTCCGGCACGACTGGGCCCGGATCATCCGCGGCTTCCTGCGCACCCTGCGGCCCAGTCTCAGCGCGCGGCGGATCGTCACCACCGACTCGGACGAACGCCTGGCCTGGCTGCTGATCATCGCCACCATCCCGGTCGGTCTCACCGGGGTGCTGTTCGAACACACCTTCCGCATCCTGTTCGCCAAACCCGTCGCCGCCGCGATCTTCCTCATGATCAACGGGCTGATCCTGCTCGCCGGTGAACACCTTCGCCGCGCCGCGCCCACCGACGACGAACCAGACCACCGCGCCTCCCACATCCGCCGCTCCCGCCGGCGCGCGCACCGCCGTCGCTGTCCGCGCCCGCAGCCTGGCCACCCTGCACTATCGCGAAGCAGGCGTGATCGGCTTCTTCCAAACCTTCGCCCTGCTGGCCGGCATCAGCCGGTCCGGCATCGCGATGGTCGGCGGGCTGGCCCGCGGCCTGTCCCACCGCGACGCCGCCCGGTTCTCCTTCCTGCTCGCCACCCCCGTCATCCTCGCCGCCGGGCTGCTGAAACTGCCCTCCCTCGCCGGGTCGGCCGGAGCGCACATCCACGGCCAAGTCCTCGTCGGCGCACTCGTCGCCGGGGTGGCCGCCTACCTGTCGGTGCGCTACCTGACCCGCTACTTCGAAACCCGCACCCTCACCCCATTCGCCGTCTACAGCCTGGTCGTCGGCGGCATCTGCCTCATCCGCTTCGCCTGACCCCCTAACAGAGACGGAACGTCGGGCGACCAAAGGAGCAAACACGATGCCCAGCTCATCATCGACCCGCAACGCGCCAGTCGCCGTCACCGTGCTGCTCGCCGTACTCGGCCTCGCGTTGATCGTCATCGCCGCGTTCTACCTCACCCAGACCGCCGACCAGCTGCCCTCCTTCTTCCCCGGGCACCAAGCCGGCAGCAACCACCACCACACCAAACACGGCGTCGCCGCACTCGTGCTCGGTCTCGCCGCGTGGGTCGCCGCCTGGATGAGCGCCGGCAAGAAGACACCCCACTAGCCAGGATCCGATCCACGGTCGAGCAGGTGATCATCTGCACGCCCGACAAGGATCTCGGGCTGTGATTGTTACTCGGCCGCGGTGAGGGCGGCAGCTTGCAGGTCGGTGTGGACGGCGGGCGGCTGCGGGTCTCGAACAGCCGCTGGGTCAGCACGATCACGGCGAGGTCGCGCGCCGGATGCACCAGGAACGATGTGCCGAGCCCACCGTCCCAGCCGGTCGCGCCGGCGCATGGCCCGCGCAGCACTACCGATGTCCCGAGGCCCCAGCCGCGCCCGCCGAGGAACGCCGCACCGAACTCGCGCTGCTCACCAGTAAGGTGGTCCCGGCCCATCTCGCGGATCTGGTTGGGGTCGACAACGGCGCCTTCGTGTTGCCCCCATTCTGTGTCCTGCGGTGAGTGAAGCTCGATGCCTGCGGACCGCCACGCCGCTGCCAGTTCGTCGGCCTCATCAGCGGCCGCATCCAGTCCTGACAGAAATGGTCGTTTCCCCTTAGCCCGCTCAGCCAGGGCAGCGGCCGCCCGGCCAGCTGGATGCCGGTACGCAAGGTGCGGCGCATCAGCCGATTCTCACGGGCCAGCGGGCCGGCCGTGTCTCGAGACCCGCTGCTAGGCCAGGAGCCGCGGTGCGAGGTGGAACTCACCGAGATCCACACGCGCGGCCAGAACTGGTGGACCCTGGGATTCGAGGCCACCGGGCCGCCGAACAACTCCGCAGCGAACTCGATGCGACCGCCGGTCTCGTGTTCGCCCAGCCCCTGCCCGGCGGTGTGGAAGCCGGCCCGGATGAATCCAGGTCCTATGCGGACTGGCTGTCCCAGCGGCTGCGCGACGAGAACGACGCCGACGCTTGAAGCCTGTCCCTCTCCCGAGTCGGCCGATCCGCCATTCTGCCCGCCACGCCCGACGCGGGCTCAACATCAACTGATACCGACTTCGGAACCGCATTGAGCCCGACTACGGACCATAGGGCGGGTGCCCGCGCCCGGACCGAAGTACGGAGCGGGAGGTGCGGGTGTCGCCTTGAAGATCACCTTCTAATCTTGATCCACTAGTTGATCTCCGTCGGTCCGCAAAAAGTCCGCAAGAATTCCGCAAACAGTCGTTGCGAGCCGCGATCAGCCATCGCACGCCAACGCCCTGCAGGCCAATAAAACTGGGGCCTGCAAACACTTCTCCATGATCACCAAAAACTGCCAACAATCCCTAGGATCGGACTTTTAATCCGTAGGTTGAGGGTTCGAGTCCCTCGGGGCCCACACAGCTACAACTCCCGATTTGCTGGCCTGTGCATGTGGACCGTGTGGACCATGAGGGCCGGCAGGCCGGTATGCGCTACGGCTCGTGGCGGTTCAAAATCCGATGGCTTCGCGGAGCAGCAGGACGATGCCGCGCCCGGGTTCGAGTTCCGCGTTGAGGATGAGCAGGCGGTTGATGGCACTGGGCGTTCCGTAGACCTTCATGGCGCGGTCGCTTTCCAGCGGGAGGCAGTGCTCTTCGACGCGGCGCAGCGCGGTGCTCAGGTCGGGCACCACCTTCTGCGCGCCGACGACCCAGATCGCGCGGCGGGAGCCGCCGGCATACCCGGGAAGCTGGCTTCCGCTGGCCGAGGCGATCAGGAGGGAGCCGGTTTCGGTGACCGCGTGGACGCTGCCCACGATGACGTCGGGGGTGGATATCAGCCGCCAGATCTCGGCAAGTTGGGTGGCGCGGTCCATGGTCTGGCCGCGTGCCCTGATGGCGTCGTATCGCCCGCTGGCGTTGATGTCCTCGTCGATGCCGGACAGGCGGAGGGTCTCGCTGGCTCCGGTGAAGACGCTGGCGCCCTCGGGAATCAGATCCTTGATGCGGGCGCGTGCTGCGGCGGCGTCGTCGAGGATCTCGACGGTGAAGCCGTGCGCCGTCAGCGCGGCGGCCGCTCGGTGCAGGCGCTGCGCGGTCACGGGTTCGGCAAACGATGTGGTCGGCATCGGGATAGTCATGGTGTCTCCTGGCTGGCGGGTCGCTGGTTCGTCTCAGCAGTTCGACACGACAGCCGAGCGCAATGTGAGGTCGGCGCGTCACCTCACACTTCGGTGGGCTGTTGTGTCGAACTGGTGAGGGCAACAGCGAGCGAGGGAAGGCCGGCGACACGATGAGCACCCGATCCGAGCGCGGAGACGGCCCGGGCGTGGACGCGGTCATGAGCGAGCGGCGTCAGTTGATCAATCTCGGCTACCGGCTGCTCGGCTCGCTGGCCGAGGCCGAGGACGTCGTGCAGGAGACCTACGCCCGCTGGTATGCCATGTCTCGGCCACAGCAGGAAGCCATCGAATCGCCCGGCGCCTGGCTGACGACTGTCGCCAGCCGCATCTGCCTCAACCTGCTCGGTTCGGCCCGGGCGCGGCGGGAACGCTACGTCGGCGAATGGATCCCCGAGCCGCTGCCGGACAGGCTCACCGGGCGGCCCGAGGCCACCGCTGACCCGGCTGATCGGGTCACCCTCGACGAGTCGGTCAGCATGGCGTTCCTCGTCGTGCTCGAATCGATGACACCGGCCGAGCGCGTCGCGTTCATCCTGCACGACGTCTTCCGGTACCCGTTCGCCGAAGTGGGCGAGATCGTCGGCCGCACCCCGGCGGCCTGCCGCCAGCTGGCCTCCTCGGCCCGCCGTCGCCTTCGTGCCGCGCAGGCTCCCGCGACTCCGACCGCCCAGCGTGCCGAGACTCGTCCGCGCCTTCAAACGAGCCTGGCAGGCCAAGGACATCAACGCTCTCATCGGCCTGCTTGACCCCGACGCCACGGCGACCGCCGACGGCGGCGGGCTCGCCCTGACCTTCCTGCGCCCCATCGAAGGCGGCGAGCAGATCGCGCGCGCCTGGATCGAACTGGCCAACCGGGCGACGAGCAACATGACGCTCTACGAGCGCACCGTCAACGGCCAGCCCGGCCTGGTGGCTCAGCAAGACGGCGTCACCGTGACGGTGTTCGCGTTCGACGTCGTCGGCGATCGGATCAAGCACATCTGGGTGATACGCAACCCCGAGAAGCTCCGTCCGTGGACGACGAGCTGACGCGCGCGGCCCGGACGGGGCCGTGGCCGCTCAGTCCGTGGAGGCACGCCGACCCCGCCCCGTCCGGTTCACGCGGCTTTGACACCGATAGGAGCATCACCGCCCAGCCCGTGTCGCGATGTCATCTGCGCCGTCGATCCGTAGCGCGGTGTCCGGCACTAGCGCCGGGCTCACCCGGAGGGGTACAACACTCCTGAGCGCGTCAGCGCCTGGTTTTACCGATCACGGGGGGTGATCGTCGTGCGTAGAAAGCTTGTGACTGCCTTCTTCTCCGTCACGAGTCTGACCTTGGCGGCCTGGGCCGTGCCGGTCGCTGCGGAGGCGGCTCCAGCTTCGACGGTGGTGACGTGCGGACAGACGCTCACCTCCAGCACTCGACTGGCGAACGGCCTGGTCGGCTGCTCCGGTGACGGCTTGGTGATCGGTGCGGACAACATCACGGTCGACCTCGCGGGGCACTCGATCAGCGGCGTGAATGCGGCCGGGAGCGAGGGCATCGCCGACGACGGTCACCGGAGGGTTCGCATCCAGAACGGGACGATCGCGAACTTCTTCCTCAACGGAGTGGGTCTGCGCGGCGCGCCGCGCAGCGCGGTGAGCAACTTGACGATCCGCAAGATCGGTGCCGGGGGTGGTGAAAATGACGCCTCGGCCGGGGTGCTGGTCAAGAACTCACCGAACACCTCGGTGACCGCGAGCACGGTGACGAATGACGTGTCGGCGTTCCAGTCCGACGGTGTGGACGTGTTGTTCTCGGCGGGGACCACGGTCAGCGGGAACCGCATCGCCAACAACGCTTGGAACGGCGTGTTCGTCCTCGACTCGACCAGAACCCGCGTCATCGGCAATACGCTCGATGGGAACCAGAACCAGGGAATCGAGGTGAACTTCGGGTCCGATGGCACCCTCCTCGCCGGGAACCACGCCGGGAACAACGTGAGCAACGGGCTGGTCGTCGGATCAGTCTCCGGTGCCCGGATCGAGGGCAACGCCCTGACCGGCAACGGCGAAAGTGGCCTGTTCATGTTCGACCTGCTGAACAGCCAGGTGATCGCAAACCGTGCCGGCGGCAACGGTGTGGGCATCGACCTGGAAGGCGGCCAGAACGGTTCCACCGGTAACCGCATCGCCAACAACGATACAAGTCGTAACGCTGAGGTCGGACTCGTGGTCGGCGGCGGCGCGAACGACAACGTCATTGTCGCCAACGTGTCCAATGCGAACCAGGGCGGTCCCGGTGAGGGCGGTGGCATCGTCCTGTCCGCCGTGACGGGCAACACGGTGCGTGGCAACGTGGCGAACGCGAACCGCGGTGTGGGCATCGGAGTGTTCGAAGACCAGCCCGGAGACTCGACCGGCAACGTCCTGACAGCCAACGTGGCCAACTCCAACCGAGACCACGGAATCTCCGCTGTCGACGGCACCGTTGACGGCGGCGGCAACATCGCGCACGGCAACACGCCCCCGCCGAACTGCCTGGGCGTGTCCTGCACTTAAGCGGGAGCGGTGGCGACGCCAGGGATTCAGACTCCGGTGCGCCGTGGCACGGTTGTCAGACCCTTAGCGCGCCATCCCGGCGCTTATTCCGCACGCCACCGTTCGCACGGCGACGGGCGCGGTTCAGCGATTAAGCGGCAGGACGGTCAGATTTCCCTCTCCGGCAGCAGCCAGCGCTTCGGACGCACGGCACAAGTATTCGTGCGCATCCTCCTGGGCCTGATCGAGATTCGTGAGCCGCTCCCTACCGGCGATGCTCTCATCGGAGGACGTGTCGGTGTCGGCCCGCACCGCGTCTTCGTACGCGTCGCTCGCCGCTCGCCAGGTCTTACGCGCTGCCTCCAACGCAACCATGGTCGAATAGGGCGGCCGCAGAAACGTCTGCCCATCCCGCTCTTCCTCCCACGCATCCTCGACGACCGTGCCACCAGACGCCCGCATGGAGCTGGCGTATTCCACTGGGACGGCGCCGGCCGGGTCGACGAGTAGAGCTTGCTGAGTCTGCTCGGGGAGGTTCTTCCACCACTCGAACACGTCGACCATAGCCAGACGGTAGAGCACTGGGAACGACGGTGCCAGACTGCCCGGTGGACGAGGACGGGCAGCAATGCCGCGTGCGTCTCATGGCCGACGGATTCAGATTCCGACAAGGTGATGACGGGTTCGCCACACCTGGAGACGACCCCTCCGTTTTGGACCGGTCACCCGGCGTCGTACTCGCGTAGCCGGTACGGCATCGCGGGCCGCGGACAAGGCCAAAGCGTGACCATCACCCATGCTCCCTTGGGCGTAGAGTCCTTGTTACCGCTGGGCTCCTCATCGTTGGCATCCGAGTCAGCCTCGCCCTCGGCGAATGTCTACGGATCCGGTCAACGGATTACCAGTGTCCTGGCGCGGACAAACGGCGCCGTGGTTCGCCCGCGGTACGTATCCGGAACGTGCTGGGACTGGGCGAAGGAGTCCGAGTCCATGAACATCGACCAGCACATCCTGCAGGTGCTCGCGTCTGGGGCGGGCCGGCGCAGGCCGGTGACGATCGGAGATTTCGCGCGCCGGTTCGGGGTCAGTCCGTTGATCGTCCTTCCCGCGGCGCGGCGGCTGGTCGAAGACGGTCTGGCGGCGCCATCAACGGTTCTGGTACACGGCGTACCGACGCTGCACGGCCTTATTCCGTTGCCCGAGCCTGACCTTCGAGCTAGCCGATGAGGGTTGGCTGACAACCGGGCTTGCCGGTTAGCCGAACGAGCGCACCGACCGATCGAGACACTCGATGACGCGCCTCGTCGCGCTGAGGTTCGGCGCCGACAGTTTCGAGAGAGGAACAGCCGTGGCGGGAAATAGCAAGCGCGGACGCGCGATCCGCAAGGTCAAGCAGCCAGTGAAGCTCAAGACGGCAAAAGCCGGAACCGACGCATCGAGGATCGATCGTCAAGCGAAATTGCCACCCACCAAACACAGCAAGTAGCGCCGACGGGACCAGCGTGCTTGCCGGTACAGGCCATCCACGCAACGACATTGGACGCGTTCGACGCCTAGGAATGCTGCACACGACTCGGTGGTCAGCGCCGCAAAGGCATCCGGACTTCGCCTCCGCGGAGGGGTGGCGGCGGCAGTGCTCAGCGTGCGTGAAGTGTCGCGCCGGCCGACGGGGTCTTACTCGCGCCGTGTAGTCTCATTGTGTATCCGGCGCGCGTTCCCAGCAGGTCGGTCGACCCTTTGGGAGTGTGTGCGTGACGGCTGTACTTGCTGATCAGCGCGGCAGTGACTATGCCGGATTGAGCCGTCAGGTGCGCGCTGCGCGGCTATTGGACCGCACGCCGTGGCGTTACGGCCTGCGGATCGCGGCGACCGTCTTGTTCTTCCTCGCGTGCTGGTGGGCGCTTGTGGCGATCGGCCAGTCGTGGTTGGTGCTCGTGCCAGCTGCGCTGCTGGGTGTGGCCTCCACCCAGGTCGCGTTTCTTGGACACGACGGCGGCCATCAGCAGATCGCGGCGACCCGTACCGGCAATACGATGGTCGGGTTGCTGGCGGGCAATCTGCTGACCGGGTTGAGCATCGGTTGGTGGATCGACAAGCACAGCCGTCACCACGCCAATCCGAATAAGGAAGATCATGATCCGGACATCGGCGAAGGCGTGTTCGCCTTCACAACTGCCCAGGCCGCGAATCGAGCCGGTCGGCTGCCGCGAGCGATCGCCCGCAACCAAGCGGTGTTGTTCTTCCCGATGCTCACCCTGGAGGGTTTGAACCTGCACGTCGCCAGCGTGCGCTGGCTGTTCCGCGCACGTGGTGGGAGGCTGCGGCGCACCGAGCTGTTGCTGTTGTCGGCGCATGTGCTGGCCTACTTCGGTGTGGTGCTGTGGGCGTTGTCACCAGTTCTGGCGGTGGCGTTCGTCGCCGTGCATCAGGCGGTGTTCGGTCTCTACATGGGCTGCTCGTTTGCGCCGAACCACAAGGGCATGCCGATCATCGGCGCGGAGCAGAAACTCGATTACCTGCGCCGCCAGGTCGTCACATCACGTAATGTGCGCGGCGGCTGGTTCGTCGATCAGCTGCTCGGCGGACTGAACTATCAGGTCGAGCACCACCTGTTCCCGAGCATGCCCCGAACTAATCTGCGCAAGGCTCAGCGACTGGTGCGGACCTACTGCGCGCAGCACCGGATCCCATATACCGAGACCGGCCTGTTCGCCTCCTACGCGTGCGCGCTGCGCTATCTGCACACACTCGGCGGACCGCTGCGGGCGGCGCATCTCGCCGCGAGCAAGGCGTGATTGATCGGTCCGGTCCGGCGCGCCACCGGACCAGCCGTAATCGGCAGCGAGGCCCACGAGAGTTGAGGGCGACGTTGACTCTGCTACCCTAGACGCTGGTTGTCAGCATTTCCTTCTTCGGCTGAATGTGCGACGCGGGATTGTTGCAGTTGCGTTGTCGCCTTTCCGCTTTCGCCGAGAGCCGTCATCCGCAAGACCAGCGCTGCGTACACGGTGTGCGCGCGCCCAGCTCCACCGAAGGAGAACAGCAATGGCACAGGGCACTGTGAAGTGGTTCAACAGCGAGAAGGGTTTCGGGTTCATCGCCCCCGACGACGGCAGCAAGGACGTCTTCGTTCACTTCTCCGCGATCAGCGGCGACGGGTACAAGAGCCTTGAGGACGACCAGCGGGTCGAGTTCGACACCACGCAAGGCCAGAAAGGGCCGCAGGCGGAGAACGTTCGCGTCGTCTGACCTCTCCTCAGCTGCGCGGGCACGCAGGCTAGCCCGCAGTAGCACCACGCTCAGGGTCGTTGCGCCAGCCGAGGGATCGCAGACGCTGTCTGCGACCTCGGCCGGTGCATCGGCAAGTATGTTCGCGGCCACGCGTCGCGGAACGATGGACGCTCGCCAAAGCCCCAGACACTCGCGGTGTCTACGAGCTGGAGTCTCCCTCTAGGAGCACTAACCGGACAGCGTCCCGCACGTACGGTGAGGCTGCGGGCCTAGTCGTCGAACCGCGAATGCCCGGATGATGCCCTCATGACCGATGCCGCACCCCGGATGCATGTCACGCTTCACCTCGTTCAACAGACAACGGTGGGGGTCAACTCCGCTGACCTGTGGCCGATGCACGGTCCGTACGCCCGATTCGGCGCCGATCTGGCCTCGTTCGCGGAGGAAGTCATGCGTCGCCTCACCGTCGACCAATACCTCGGCTTCTACTCCAGTCCCGCCACGATCACCGTGATCCCTCGGGACGCGGTCAAGCGAATCGACTTCACGGAGGTTGCCGGGCCACCGCCCGACCTGTCGCCGTCGGCGATTACTTGATCGGCGACGGACCCGACGAGGCCGATCAGGTCTCGCCGCCGATGTCCACGGTGTAGGCCTGGTAGATGAGATCGGACCCGCGCTGCCGGTGGCGGAGGAGCCTTCCGAGCAACGCCGTGCCACGGTCACGAACTTTGTCGACATCCGTAGTGATGCCCGGTTCGCCAACGCACGCTGTCAGGTTGTCCAGCAGGTCTTTGATCAGAGCGTGTTCGCGGATCAGGCGAGCGACCGCACCGGACAGCCGCGGCGCGGTCTGGAGCAGCTCGCGGTACAGCCCGTCGGGACCCTCCGTGACGTCGATGTGCGCACCGAAGTCGGCGGAAAGCTCAACGAGCGCACTCCGGACACGTTCCGCCCAGCGCGCCTCGAGCCCGGGCGCCGGCGCGGCCAACGCGCGTTCCACCGCGCTGATCGACTCGAACAGCTCGGTGCGGCGGCGACGCAGCTGCTCCAACAAGGCCCGCTCTGGGATGGCTGAGCTTGATTCCATCGACACCTCCGAACGGCGCATGTCGTGCTTGAGGCTAGGCCGGTTGCCGGGTCCCGTGCCCAGAGGGTCACCCGCGAAAACCCATCGCCGAACCGCCGCTGTCGCGCCGTCTTCGGCAACGCCGTCAGGCCATGGCTGTCATAGGTGATGCACGGTGAATCCCAGATTTCCGAGCACCCTGACCGCGCCTGCCTTGCCGCCCTCGAAGTCAGCGGAGGCAAGCCGTTGCCCGGTGGCGAACTCGTACGCCGTGCCCAAGATTGCCTTGGGCGGGTAGTGGCGCTCCTCCCAGATCAGCTCGTACGTCGAGGCCGGGGCGAAACCATGCTCGGCGAAGAACTGCTGGGCGCCGAGCCGGTCGTACTCCGCTATCGCGCGCACCACATCGTCCCGGCTCACTTGGTTCCACACGATCGAATGTGCCATCGGATCCTCTCGAATATCGTCTTGACGCCCGGGCAAGGACGTCCCGCGCCGGCGCGGCCGGCTCGGCGTCAATTCGATGTGGGGAAGTATTCGGCGAGCCCAGATAGATCCAGGAGCACGGCGACCCGCTCGGGCACGTCGCGGAGCAGCAGCTGACTGCCTCGGGCCTCGGCGGCGCGGCGCAATCGCACAAGTGCGCTGAGACCGGAGGAGTCCAGGAAGGTCACCTCCCCGAGATCGACGATCAGCGACACCCCGGGCGGGCTGTGGGTCAGCAGGTTGGCGCCCCGCGCGACGACGTCGTCCGCGGTCGCTAGGTCGATGTCTCCGAAGAGGCGCAGCATCGCCGCAGCTGGCTGCTCGGGCGGCGCGGTCATGGGCTGGACTCTAGGGCAGTTGACGCGGAGGGTGCATCACCAGAGACATCGAGGCGAAACCACACGGTCTTGCCGGGGCGCGGTCCGTTGTTGTGCACGCCCCACGATTGGGCGAGCTTGGCGACGACGCGCAGGCCGCGGCCATGCGGATCGGAAGCGGCGGGGTCCTGGACCGACACCTCGCCGGTGCCCGTGTCGGAGACTTCGACGATCACAGTCGAGGTGTGGCGTGCGACCGCCAGCCGGAAAGGGGTCTCGCCGTGCACAACCGCGTTGCTGGCGAGTTCCGAGACCAGCAGTTCCAGCGTGTCTCGTGCCGCCGGCGGCAACGGTCCGGCCGCCTCAACGGCGAATCGGCGCGCGGCCCGCGTGGAGTCCGAGTCGACGGGGAACTCGCGTACCCGCACCTCCGCGGTAGAAACCGCTGCAGACGGCGCGCCGCTGCCGACAAATGACGGATCCCGCCTGAGGGCCAGCAGCGCGATGTCGTCGAGCGGAGTGTCGAGTCCGACAAGATGCTGCATGACCTCCCGCGAGACCATCTCGGGATGAGCCGGGCGCACCGCGTCCTGCAGCCGTTGCAGCCCGACGTCGATGACCTCATCCCGACGTTCGACAAGTCCGTCGGTGTACAACAGAAGCAGCGCACCAGGCAACATTTCGACGCGCACCTCTTCTCTCGACGCTTTCCGTATGGTCCCCAGTGGTGGGCCCGGCGGAACGGCGGCCAAGGATGTCGGCACCCCGGGCGCTGCCACTACCGGAGGCAGGTGCCCGGCTGAGCAGATCGTCCACTCAGCAAACGGAGGATGCGCGCGGGCACACACTATGGTGACCATGGCGCCGAATTCGAAGTGCTCGACCTTGCGGTCGGTCAGCTCCAGCACATGCGCCGGGCCTTCGCCGAGGAGTGCGTAGGCGCGCAGGGCGCTCTTTACCCGGCCCATCACCACCGCCGCGTGCAACCCGTGCCCGGCAACGTCTCCGGTGACGACCCACAGTGCGCCATCGGGCAACACGAACGCGTCGTACCAGTCACCGCCGATGGCCCGGTTCTCGGCCGGTACGTACCGTGCGGCGAGCTGCAGTCCGCGCACTTGGGGCAGCTGGACGGGCAGCAGGCTGCGTTCGAGCAGCCCCGCGGCCGCGGCCTCGACCGCGTACTGGCGGATTTGCATGGCGGCCGCCACGCGTTCGGCGGCGACCTGCAGCAACTCCTCGTCGTCAACGGTGAAGTCACGTGGGGCAAGCCGCCCAACATGCAGCACGCCGAGCAGCCTCTCGCCGAGCACGAGTGGCACCCCCAGCATGCGCTGGATGCCCTTCTCCCACAGGATCGGATTAGCGACCGTGGTCTCGTCCACCCGCTCCAGCCGGACGGGCTGGCGGCGGGCGGCGATCCGCCCAGCGAAACCCACACCAATCGGAACTCGGACGCCCTGCCGCACCTCTTCTTCCAACCCCCGCGCCGCCCGCGCGACGAGATCGTCTGTGCCCTCCGCATGCAGGAGCACGGCAGCGGTGTCCGCGTCGAGGATTCCGCGGAGCCGCTCGAGCACCTCGGTCAGGAGCTCGTCGATGTCCAACCCGGTGAGTCCGGCATCGGTGACAGCCAGCAGGTTCGCCAGCCGCGGTGAGACGTTCTCAGCGGCCACGCCGTGCCACCTTAGCGGCCGCGTCACCGAACCCAACGGCCCGTCATCGATAGTCCCCGAAACGCGCCTGCTGAGAGAGTCCTAAGTAGGGGTGAACCGTCCCGACGTCGGCGACGTAACTAGCGGTACCACGCCCGCCACCGATGTACGCGGTGTGGTTCGAAAGGAATGAGTGCGATGGTCACACGTGTGTTCGTAGCTAGGGCGCGGAGTTGGACAGTCGGGGCGGCGCTAGCCGCCGGTCTGATTCTCTCCGCGTGCTCGAGCTCTGGCGGCTCCGGCAGTGGTACGACGGCCGCGGCAGGCGGCGGCGGGACGAACGCGGCCAGCGGCGGCACGTCGTCGATCACCGTCGCGACCCGATCCGGACCGCTGGGCACGTATCTCACCGACGGCTCCGGGAAGACGCTATACATGTTCGCGTCCGACACCTCCTCCAAATCGACGTGCACCGGAAGCTGCCTGTCGTTTTGGCCGCCACTGGACGGCAAAGCCACCGCCGGTCCCGGCGTGACCGCTAGCAAGCTGAGCACCATCACCGGAACGAACGGCGCCGCACAGGTCACGTACGCGGGTCACCCCCTGTACTTCTACGCAGCGGACAGCAACCCGGGTGATGTCAAGGGGCAAGGCTCGAACCAGTCCGGCGCGCTCTGGTGGATCTTGGCGCCGTCCGGGGCGCCGATCGAGAGCACAGCGTCCGGGGCCATGTCCTCGTCCGGTGGTTACTGATCGTGAGCTCGGCGCGTGCCGATGACCCGCCGAGCCGGTCGCGGACTCGGTAGCCGGATCACGCGTCGGCGTACCCGCGCCGCCTAGCAATTGCGTTGCCGTGCCCAGGTGGCCGTCTCTACGGTACGCAGAGGCCTCATAAGGCCGTTTGTGTCGAGACAGTGGAGGTGGCATGGGCAAGATCGGCGTGCATGAGTTCTACGCACTGGACGGCGTCTTCGACAATCCGACCTGGACGGCGGACTTCGGCTTCGACCCGAAGATGGGCGAGACCATCGGCGCGGTCACGGGCTCGTCCACCGCTATCTTGCTCGGCCGTACGACTTTCGAGATGTTCGCGCCGGCCTGGTCGACCCGCACCGTCGACGACGATCCGGGTGCGTCCTTCTTCAACGACACGCCGAAATATGTCGTCAGCTCGACCCTGCAGGACGCCGAGTCGATCTGGCATAACTCCACCGTCCTCGGCCCGTACAACGCCGACGCTATCCGCGACCTGAAGGCGAAGGAGTCCGGCAATATCTACATCAGCGGCAGCGGCACGCTGGTCCGCGCGCTGCTCGCTGACGGGCTCGTAGATGAACTCCACCTCTTCGTTTACCCGGTCGTCGTCGGCGGCGACAAGAAGGCGCTTTTCCCGAGCGAAAGCCCCACTACGAAGCTCACCCTCAACGACTCGGACGTCTACACCAATGGGGTCGTGCACCTCAACTACGGGCCCGCCTAAGGTCCGCCTTTTCGGGCCAGCTTGGGGCGCGACACTCGAGACCATGGACGTCGATTTCGGACCGGCATTGGGCCAATGACCGCCACACTTCGCTGCGAAATATTTCCATCCGACCTAGACGCCACTATCGCCTGCTATTCATCTGTGCTCGGCGGATAACGAATCGCGCCAACTAGTGTCGCTGTACGACAGCGGGAAGGGTTCGCAGTCCGTGCAGAAAGTAGCTGGGCAGATACCGCAGTTCTGCCTTGTCGACAACCCGGATGTCATCGAGCTGTTCGGCCATCGACCGGAGAACGGCACCGGCTTCCATGCGGGCCAGGCCGGCGCCCACGCAGACATGGATGCCGTGGCCGAAGGCGACATGGTCTCGTAGGTTCGGCCGATCTGGGCGCAACTCTTCCGGATCGGGGTACAGCTGCTGGTCTCGGTTGGCCGAGCCGTATACCAGGAACACGCTCGTTCCCTGCGGCAGCGGCACCCCGCCAAGCTCGGTGTCCCGGGTGACCCTTCGAAACATCCCGATCGCCGGGCTCGACAGCCGCAGTCCCTCCTCGATCACCTTGGCGACGTAGTCCGATTCCTGGCGGATGCGACGCCACATCTGCGGATCACCGTCCAGGCTGAGGACAATCTCGGCGATCGTGCGGGTCGTCGTCTCGTTGCCGGCGACGAGCAGCTCGCGGACCAGCCAGACAAGCTCCTTGTTGCCAAGCGGCGGGTAACCGTCGGGCGCGTCCTCAGCGCCCTGTACGAGCGCGCTGAGCAAATCCGCCCTGGGTTGCTGTCGCCGCAGATCCAACTCCACGCTGATGGCCCGCTGGAAGTCCAGGACGTCCCGTTCCACCTCGATCCAACGCTGCGGTGTGAGCGTCGCACCGAGCGAGGCAGTAGCGGCGTCCGACCACCGCACGATGTCCTCGCGGCGGTCATCAGACAGGCCGAGAATGCGCAGGATCGCATAGATCGGCAATGGGCGAGCCACCGCATCGATCAGATCGGTGACCTCACCAGCTGGCAGCGTGCCGACCAGCTCGTCAGCCGTCGCCTGCACCAGCGGCTCCATCGAAGCCAGCGCCCGCGGAGTGAACGCACGGTTCACGAGCCGGCGGTACCGGGTGTGCACGGGCGGGTCGTTCAGCCCCAGCGCTGGAACGTAGGGCATGCCCTGCGCCCGGATCGCGGCAACTTCAGTCGCGACCTCTGGCGGCGGCGCACTGCGACGACCGACTTCGACAGCGTTCGAAAACGTCAGTGGATCGCGAAGTGCCTCGCGGACCAACTCCATTGTGGTGATCATGTACCACTCGTGACCTGGCACCCGGTACACGGGCGCGTGTTCACGCAGCCGCGCGTACCAGACGAACGGAGCCTGCTGAAAGTCATCCGAGAACGGATCCAACGCCGGCAAACCGTCAGCCGTCATCGCGGGACCCCTCGATCACCGCGCCATCGACGCTCACCTCGCGACGTTATCACCGGTTAGCTCGGTAATCGTCAACGCGCGACGCCCAGACGTTCGGCGGGCAGGGAGCGACGATTCAGTCCCGGGTTGCGAAAGGGGCGCCCAGTTTCCGTCGCAGCGGTCGTCTACATTGAGTCGCAACGTGCCGAGCGGCCCGAGGCGACGGGTTGGAGGTTGCCGGTGACCGCTGGTCTGCTGATGCGGGCCCAGGCCGGTGATGGCGCTGCGGTTCGCGGCCCTTCGCACCGAGGACGCGTGGCTGACCGTGCCGCGGCCGGCGAATCTTTCGCCATGAGCCAATCACGCGACTCCAGGAGGTTCGTCATGTCGAAAGTGCGGGTTCACAACTTCTCGATCTCTCTCGACGGATTTGGCACCGGCGAGGCACAAAGCCTTGACGCGCCGTTCGGGCACGCGCAAAGCCGACTGATGGAGTGGTTCTTTGCCACCCGAACACATCACGCCATGCAGGGAAAGTCCGGTGGAAGCACCGGCATCGACGAGACGTTCGCCAGCAAGTGGGGCCCGGGCATCGGGGCGGAGATCATGGGCAGAAACAAATTCGGTCCGCAGCGCGGCCCATGGTCCGACGATGAGTGGCGGGGGTGGTGGGGGGACAACCCGGTCTATCACACGCCGGTCTTCATCCTCACCCATCACCTCCGCCCCACCATCGAGATGGATGGTGGTACGACATTCCATTTCATCGATACGAGCCCGGCCAAGGCCCTGGACGTAGCGCGCCGGGCAGCGGGCGGCCAGGACATTCGTATCGGCGGAGGCCCGTCAACCGTCCGCGAGTTCTTAGCCGCAGATCTGATCGATCACGTGCATATCGTCGTCGTCCCCGTCGTGTTGGGACGCGGAGTTCGCCTCTGGGACGGGCTGGAGGGAATCGAGCGCCGCTTCGATGTCGAGCCCGTAAGCAGCCCCAGCGGCGTCACCCACCTCACCTGCACCCGCCGATAACGGAAATACGCGCGGTGCCAGCTGTTCGTATGCACACTCCGTCGTGATAGCAGCGGAAGATACAAACAGATGATCACAGAGAGAGGCAGGCTCGATGGCCGAGACGACGGAAGCAGCTGCCGCGGCGGACGAGCAGGCCAGACGCACCGACCGCCCGAGTCCGAAAGAACGAGTCGCGTGGGGGAAGGTCGGCCCGAGCGAGGGTGCCGCTGGAAGCTCATGCCGACTTCCGACCGGCACCCTCGCGGGATCCGGTGGCACTCCTCCTGCGGCAAGCGGAGACCCGGGTACCGGAGCTCGTGCCGATTCGCCATGGCCGGATGATTGTGTCGCCATTCACGTTCTATCGCGGCGCCGCAATCGTCATGGCCGACGACCTGGCCACGACGCCGACGCCCGGACTGCGGACACAGCTGTGCGGAGATGCCCACCTGTCGAACTTCGGCGCCTATGCTTCGCCGGAGCGGCGTCTGGTCTTCGACATCAACGACTTCGACGAGACCCTGCCCGGACCGTTTGAGTGGGATGTCAAGCGCCTCGTTGCGAGCTTTGTGGTCGCCGGCCGAGACGCCGGCTTCCGAAGGAAGGACTGCCGCAGGATCGCCTTGACGGCAGTCGAGAGCTACCGGACTTCGATGCTCGAGTTCGCCGGACTACCGATATTGACCGTCTGGCATATGCACATCGACGTCGAAAGCGTCTTGGCGCAGTTCAGGTCCGGGCTCAACGAGAGCGCGCGAAAGCGTAATCGGACCAGGTTCGACGGTACCGACGCTATTGTGGCGAAGGCGCACACCCGCGACCGTTTGCAGGCGGTCGGCAAACTCGTCACGACAACCGCAGGGCGGCGGCAGATCATCAACGACCCGCCGCTGATTGTGCCGATCGACGAGCTCTCGAGGTACGCCCCGCAGGTCGACCCGGTGGCGCTGCGGAGCATGATCGTCGGCCTGCTCAGCACGTACCGCGACACGCTGCAGTCCGATCGCCGCCACCTGCTCGACCAATTCAGCCTGACCGACATCGCGCACAAGGTCGTCGGGGTGGGGAGCGTCGGGACGATGGCGTGGATCCTGCTCCTGGAGTCGGGGTTCGGCAACGACGCGTTGCTGCTGCAAGCCAAGCAGGCCCAGGAATCTGTCCTGGCGGCATATGCCGGCGACTCGCAGTACATCAACCAGGGCGAGCGGGTCGTGTCCGGGCAGCATCTGATGCAGGCGGCCAGCGACATTTTCCTCGGCTGGGTTCGCGCTCCCACCCTTCGCGGCTCGGAGGCTGACTTCTACATGCGGCAATTGCGCGACTGGAAGGCATCTGCCGAGCTCGAGCAGATGGATGCCGTCAGCTTCAATCGATATGCGCGTCTGTGCGGCTGGACGCTAGCGCGCGCGCACGCCCGATCCGGTGACCGCTTCGCAATCGCGGCGTACCTCGGCAAGTCGAACCGATTCGACAACGCGATAGCCGACTTCGCCGAAACTTACGCTGAACAGAACGAACGCGACCACGCCGCGCTGGCCGCCGCCGTCGCATCGGGAGCAGTCAAAGCTCGACTCCGAGTCTGAGCGCCGCGGCGCCCGGCCCACGCGGTGTCGAGGATGTGACATGCCGCACCGTCGTGGCTTCGGTAATCCTCAGGCCGGGATATATACCCTCCGACAGGTGAGGCTCCGAACTGCTGGCTCGCTCGTCGCCGCCATAGCCGTTGCCGGACTGCTCCTCACCGCCTGCAGTACCACCGGTCCGAGCGGTTCGGTTGTCACAACCACGGTCACGGTGACTCCATCACCGGGAACGCCGTCGGCGACGTCACCTTCGCGCCACTCCCCGACGGTCACCACGCCGCCGCCGCCGCGACGCGGGTCGGGCACACCGGTGCAGGTCAGCCTGGCCCAAGGAGACGGGCAACGCTATCGGCGTGGCCATGCCGATCATCGCCTTCTTCTCGGTTGCCCCAACCGATGCTTCGGTGTTCAACAAGGTCGTGACGGTGACCGTAAACGGCACTCCCGCGCACGGAGCCTGGTACTGGGAGCGCTCGTCGCAGCCCGCCGACGCCCTGGAGGCCCATTACCGGCTGGCCGCCTATTGGCCGGCGCACGCAACCATTCACGTCAACATGCCGATAGCCGGGCTCTGGGCCGGCCGCGGCCTGGTATTCGCCGACAACCTGACCTTGACGATGAAAACCGGCGCGGCGCAGATCGTGAAGATCAACGGCAAGCCGGGTATCGACAAGATGTACGTCTACCAGGACGGTGCCCTCATCCGTACCTTCAAGATCTCGCTCGGAGCAGCGAAGACACCCACCTACCTCGGCACGGCCGTCGTCATCTCGAAGGCCAACCCGCAATTGATGGTCAGCTCTCCCGGCGAGGCCTACTACAGCATCGAGGTGCCCTGGTCGGTGCGGGTCACCTACGACGGGGAGTTCTTGCACGACGCGTACTGGAATGGGCAGCTCGGGCAAGCCAACCTGTCACACGGCTGCACCAACATGGCTCCCGCCGACGCCGAGTGGTACTACAAGTGGTCACAGATCGGAGACCCAGTCAGCTGGATCAACACCGGCTCCTCCCAGGTGTTGCCGGTATGGGACGGCTACGGCGACTGGAACCTGCCCTGGGCCATCTACGCCAGGGGTGGCCTTCTCGCGCCGACGGCCTGATTCGCCAATCTCATCGAACCACCACAGCTACAGCCAATGGCCGGTGCAGGGTCGGCGGAGGTCAGGATGTCGAGTCCGCGCGCAGTCGCGCATCCGCCGGCGTGGACTGGCGCTCGGGTGGCCCGGCCCGCCCGTGATCTCGCTGCATCGAGCGCGTTCTACCGGGACCTTCTCGGGCTGCGGCCACGGGGCGGCTTCGAGGATCACGACGGATACGCAGGTGTCTTCTTCGCGTTGCCGGGTGGCGGTGAGCTCGAGCTCACGGCCGGTCCGGTCGCACCGAGCGGCGGTACCGAAGAAGATCTTCTGGTCCTCTACATGGGCACGGTGGACGAGGTTCGGGCGCTCGGCGTGAGTCTCGTCGCCGCGGGCGTCCACGCCGTCGAGTCCCCGAATCCATATTGGAATCGGTTCGGGCAGACGTTCCTCGACCCTGATGGGTACCGGGTCGTGATCGCCGCAGCATCGTCGGAGGCCGGGGTCGGGGAACGGGACGATACACAGATCGAGTGGCACACAGGACTACGGGCGTCCCTACGGCCGCTGTTCGAGTTCGCCGAGGATTCAGCGAGCCAGTTGGATCAGTACCTCGAATTGGGGCGCGTCTTGGTAGCTCGGCGAGGGGCCGAAGTACTCGGTCATCTGCAGGTCGTGCCGACCACTGCGCCAGGGGAGATTGAGCTGAAGAGCCTGGCCGTCGTGCCCGAAGAGCGACGCACCGGGCTCGGCCGCGCTCTCGTCAGGTCCGCGCTTCTGCAGTGCGCCGCTGAGGGCTGGCTGCGGATGCTGGTCTCGACCGCCGCTGCGGACACCGGCAATCTGCGCTTCTACCAGCGGGTGGGTTTCCGGCTGCTCTCCGTGGACCGGGACGCCTTCACGCCGGCGACCGGCTACCCGGATCCCATCATGATCGACGGAATCCCTTTGCTGGACCGCGTCTGGCTCTCTCGGGACACTCTCGCGTGAGAGCATCGGCGCCCTCGGCAACGCGGGCGCTCGGCCGGCGCCGGACGATGTCTTCACCCCGGCGCCGTTGTCCCCGGCGGCACCGCCAGTACAGACGATCGTCCACACCGGTTCCCCGATGTGGACGTTCGTCGTGGTAGCCGCACTGTCGGTCGTGCTGGCACTCGTCGTGATGTTCGGTGACCCGGCTACGTCGCCGTCGCCGGGAACCCAGCGCTGCGATTGTCTGACTGTCCGACCGCGCGCTATCCGGCGGCGACCTTCCACAGGTAACCATCCGGGTCGCTGAAATATCCGAAGTATCCCCACTGCACGGCCGCCGCCTCCTTAACGAGATCGCCGCCAGCCGCCAGGGCCTTGCCCATCACGTCGTCCACGGCCTCTTCCGACGAGACGATGTAATGAAACGAGACCCCGCGGAATCCGGATCCCTCGGAGGGCACCCCGGCGTCTGCTGCCGCTGCCTCCCGCTGGTAGAGCGCCAGCGACGACGACCCCTCGCCAAGGTTTAACGACACGAAGTTGGGGTAGTCCTGATCGATCGCGCAACCTAGGCCTTCACCGTAGAACTTCTTGGCGCGATCCAGATCCTCGACTCCCAGCATGATCGTGGTTACCTGTACCGGCACGGTTCCTCCTTCAATCGTCGCATTGAGCGCGTTCACTCTGTCTGTCGAAACGAACCGGCACAATGTGACGGGCCGGGAGATTTTCTGGCCGGCGCGCCGTTCAGCCCATCGGCGAGATGCCCGGATTGTTCCGCGTCGATGCGGGCCGCCGATCTCGATTGCGGCCCTCGCCTACCCGGCGTTCTGCCAGAGTCCGACGACTGTTCCCTCACTGTCGGAGAAATAGCCAACGAAGCCCATGTCCCCGACCGGTTGGCGGCCACGCAGCGTCTTCCCGCCGCATTGCTCAACCTTCGTCAGCGCGGCGTCGATGTCATCGACGGCGATCGTGATCACGGGCTGAGTCAGATCCTCGGTTCGGGCAAACATGCCGCCGTTGATCTCTCCGGATGTCGTAGGCCGGCCCATCTCGTCTGTCGCCGTCGCGGTGCCGAGCAACGTGTAGCCCATGTCGGGCAGCGGCATGACGTTCCATCCGAACGCCTCGCGATAGAAGGTCTGCGCTCGCTCGACGTCGTCGACGGGAAGCTCGAAATGGACGACTGGCTGCGGCATGACTGATCTCCTCGATATGAACGTTATGACCACCCGATCCTGCGCTCGCGGTGGGACAACGCACAAGAGCGCGGCCCGGCGGTTGTGGAAAGGGGAACGACCTCAGCCGCTAGCGGCTGTCGCGGGCGGCCTGCCGTCGAGCCCCGGCCGCGCGGCTGGATGCGTCCCGCTTTAAGCCACCGGTGGTCTTGGCAGCCGCGCGCCGACGACCCGATGAGCCAGCCCCGGTGGCGGCCGTCCTCCTGCGTGATGCAGCGCGTTTTCCGTCCGATGTCGTCGCTGGCGCTTTCGATGCGGCGCGGGCGGCCGCTAGGCGTTCAGATTTCAATTTCGCAGCCGCGCGCCGCGCTACCACATCGACCTGCTTGCTGACCCGGGCCAACGCGATCTCGAACACCTCTGCCTTCTCGGCGTTGCGGCGATTCTGGGGCCGCGCTGCACCCCGGGCGCCAACATTGGCAATACGGGCGCTGGCCTGCCGCCGATATGACTTCATGTACTTGGTACGTGCACGCCGCACCCGACCATGAAGGTCGAGTAGGGCATCCTCGTCCAACTCGCGCATACGAGTGGGCTCCGTTTCCCGCAGCAGATCCAGCTCGTCAGCCCGCAACGAGTTCACAATCGCGTCCATCGGCCAACCCCCGTTCGCCGTCAACCTATACTGATGATCTTGGACTTATGGCCGCCCAAGAGCAATAAGTCCAAGATCATGACTCATAGGTTCTCACGAATAAGAGCTATGGATTCTCACGCATAGACTGCCCACACCGGCGCGATCGTTCGACGGTACGACCGCCCGAACAGGGTGGTCAGGACCGCCACGACCGGCGGTGGAACGTTCTGCTTCAGACCGGCCACGGCATCGGCAGACGCCCCATCCTGCAACCATGCGAAGAATGTGCCCGCGATCGGCGGCTTCACCCGAGCGAACTTCCGATTCATCGCCTTGATCTCAGGGGTGTCTTTCCGGGCGAGGTAGAAGGGCTCGAGGTCGGCTTCCTCGTGGTCGAGGTGCGTGCTGGCCACCTCGCTGAGTTTCGCCATCGCGTCACTCGCCGACTTGGCATTCGCCGCGCTGGGCGAGCGGCGCAACTCCCGCATCGCATCACCCGTGGTGCGCAGCCCTTCCGCTAGCTGCTCGTGCTCGTGATCCCACTGCGTGATCAGGTCTTCTTGCATGCCGAGCTGTCGGAGCGTCGGCCACACAATCTCGTGCTCGCCGACGTGGTGGGTCGTGAGCTGATCGTCGAAGTTCACCCAGGCGGTCCACAGTTGCTCGGCCCGCCGCGAATCGCCCTCGACGAATGCCCCAAGAGCCGTGTCAAATCGCGCGAGATCACGCCGAAGGGCGCTATGAATGACTCGATTCATGCTCATCTGTGCCATGTCCGCACCTTACGTGAATGCGTCAAGCCGATTCGTCGACACGCAGCCAGTCAGTCAGCCTTACTAGGGGGCACCTGCGCGACCGGTATCCCAATCCGCAGCACCGTCTCGCCAGGCCGGGAATCGATAGAGATCGTGCCGCCGTGTGCCCTCTCCACAATCCGTCGAGCGATGTCGAGGCCGAGCCCGGTGCCCTTCCCGACCTCCTTCGTCGTGTAGAACGCATCGAAAGCTCGGGCCGCGACTGCAGATGACATCCCGACTCCCGTGTCGCTGATCTCGACGGCGAGGTACGCGCCGTCGGCTCGCGTCCGTATGCGAAGCGTTCCAGTACCGGCATCGGCCATCGCATCCAAGGCGTTCTCGATGACCTTTGTCCATACCTGGTTGAGCTCGCCGGCGTGGGCCTCGATCCGGGGCACGTCGCCATAGTCCCGCACCACCGAGATGCGGTCCGTGAGCCTGTGCCCGAGCACCGCCAACGTGCTCTCGATGCCATCCCTGATATCGACCAGCTGAATCGCCGCACGGTCCATCTGCGAATAGGACCTGAGCGCGGCTACGAGCGTCGAAACGCGCCGAGTCGACTCCTTGACCTCTGAAAGCAGCGACGCAACCGACAACGCACTGGCCACCCACTCCAGGCCGGGCTCGAGCGCAGACTCCGTCAGTACGGTCGCTGCCCGCTCACACCAGGCGACATCGACCCCGGCGGCGGCGAGCGACTGGGCGATAGTCCACTCCCTCGCTACGCCGTGCCCGACGAGCCACGACGACAAGGCATCCTCCTGATCCGCGACCTTGATCGGATTCTGCGGCGCCGTCCGCTGCTCGATCTCGCGGCGCAGCGCATCGAGGGCCGCGAATCGCTCGGCCGGAATGCCGTCGCGAATCAGCCGTTCGGCGGAGGCGAGCAACGTTTGAGTTGCGGCTTCGAGTTCGCCGGCGGCCCGGGTCGCAGCTGAGGCGGGATTGTTGAGCTCGTGTGCGAGGCCGGCCGCAAGCGTGCCAAGTGTGACGAGAGACTCGCGCTGCCGCGCCGTCGACTCGATCAAGCGCGCGGTGTGGTAGAGCCCCTCGACCAGGTGCGCAGCAAACGGGAACCACTCGTTGGAACGCTCACGGAGGACTCCCGCCGGCACGCGGAGCACCCGCCCGGCGGTGACTCCGCGTCCCGTCGCGAGGTACACGCCCTGCTCGTCCCACGCCCGGAATCCGCCTGCCCAGCGTCCGGGCGCATCCATCCGCGCGACGACGGTGTCCTCCCGGTCGATGCGCCGCACCAGGTCGATAGCGCCGTCGAGAAGCACCCACCAGAAGTCAGCGTGCTCGCCTTCTCGGAACAGTTCGACACCGGGCTCGACTCGAACCTCGGCACCGCCTTCGATCAGCTCGGCGAGCTGATCGTCATTGAGACCCTCGAACAGGCTGAGCGATCGGAGCTCGTCGACGCGCATCACAACGTCGCACTATGACGGCGCTCGGCCATGATCGGTTCGCTCATGAGATGAACCCTACGGCGACCGCCCGATGCGCCACGATCTCGTGATACATGATTGGATCTCGGTGTCCGGCCTTGGTACGGCTCAGCAGCCGGGGCCGAATGTTCGTTGGGGGGCGCCACATGCAAATCCCGAAACCAACTGAGCAGGACAAGGACTTCCTTCGCTCGATCGTCCCGGACGATCCGCGCGTGGAACTCAAGCCGATGTTCGGCAACCTCGGGGCCTTCGTTAATGGCAACATGTTCGCGGGCCTGTTCGGATCAATGGTCGGTGTCCGGCTCATCGACGACGCCAGCCGAGAAGAGCTGGCTGGGATTCAAGGCACCGGACCGTACGGGCCGCCCGAGCGGCCAATGGGCGGTTACCTCGCCTTGCCGCAGAGCTGGTCGACGCAACCGAAGCTTGCCGCCAGCTGGGTGCGCACAGCGATGACCCAGGTCGCCGCCCTGCCGCCGAAGGCGCCCAAGCGTGCCAAACCGAAGGCCAAGTCAACCAAGTCTCAACGGTGAGATTCGACCGGTTCGTCGGGATTACCGTGCTCCGGGGAGAAGGCTGCATCGCAACGACCGCCGACGAGTCGCGACAATCCCGCTGGGAGCGCATACCAGCTGGCTGACTGGGCGAACTTCGCCGTCGCTTCGGCCGGCGCACCCGCGACGCTGACCGGCCTACTTTTCGTAGCCGTCTCGATCAACCTGAAGCGGATCCTTGAGTTTCCGCAGCTACCGGATCGAGCGGCCGGCGCCCTGGGCTTGTTGCTCAACCATCCTGGTCGTAGCAGTGGTCCTGCTCGCACCCAGACTGCCCCACCAGGCGATCGGCGTCGAAATCGCAGCCCGGAGCGCGTTGCTTGCCTGCGGGGCGGTCCTGATCGCGCTCCCCACGTACGTGCGGGTTCTGCTCGTCGAAATTCAGCGGTGACGGGCGAGAAGCCATCGGCCCGAGCAGCGGGGTCAGAATCCACGTACTCGGTCGATCACGATCCGTACGGGGACGGGATACGCCTCGCTAAACGCCTGCGGACTACCGCTCACCCGGATCATCGACGCGCGATACTTCGCGAGGTAGCCCGGGTGCGCGTGCGGCAGAGGTTCCTCCAGGGCGATAGTCGCGTCTCCGGTAAGCACCACGACGTTCCCCCCGCGGACGTTTCCGTCAAAATGCAACGCCACCCGAGGCCGGCGATCGAGGTGCTCGAGGCGATGAGCCTTTGCCCGGCTGTAGATCAAGACGGTCGAAGGAGGCTGCCAGACGAACCAGACCGGATTGGGTTGAGGAGTGCCGTCAGCTGCCACGGTAATGATCCAGACGACCGGCTCGGTTTCGAGCCGCTCGGCGACGCGCCGACCGAAGGCTGACTCCGGGTCAGGCAATACGCCTTCGCTCACGGCCTGAGGGTATGCCAGATCGCAAAGCGTCCGGTCAACGAGGTTCGGGATTCCGAACTGGCCGAAGAGCTCGCAGCAAGATGTATCTGCTGCCATTGCCGCGACTCCACAGCACATGGGAACCATGAACCACAGCACGGGAAAAACAATGCGAGTCATGCTGCTCTGCTCGTCCTTCAACGGACTGACCCAGCGAGTGTGGCTTGATCTGCGCGCAGCCGGTCACGACGTACGGGTGGAACTGAGCTCGGACATGGACGCGGTCCGGGCGGCCGCGCTCACATTCGATCCTGCCCTCATCGTGTGCCCGTTCCTTCGCGAGCGCGTTCCGGACGATCTATGGATGCGTTATCGCACGATCATCATTCATCCCGGCCCGATCGGCGATCGGGGGGCGTCCTCCCTGGACTGGGCGATCAGCGATGGTGTGACGACGTGGGGCGTCACGGCGCTGCAGGCGGTTCGCGAACTCGATGACGGCCCGGTATGGGCAACCCGCACGTTTCCGGTTCCGGCCGGGCCGCGGAAAAGCAGCCTGTACAACGGTCCGGTCGCGGACGCAGCTGTTGATCTGGTGCCAGAGCTCGTCGCGAAGGCGACCGATCCCGCCTTCGTTCCAGCTCGGGCCGACGAATGGTCGACCGCCGTGCGCGGTCGCGCTCGCGCCACCATGCGGCAGGTCGACCGAGCGTTCGCATGGTCGGATCCGACCGTGGATATCGTCCGGCGGGTGCGAGCCGCTGACGGTTCGCCCGGCGTGCGCACGACCCTGGGTGGCCAGGACGTCTTCGTTTACGACGCGCTGCCGGGACCGAATGGACTCGCGGGTGTGCCCGGCACGATCGCCGCGCGCCAGCACGGCGCGGTGCTGGTCCGGACCGGCGATGGCACGATCTGGGTTGGTCAGGTGCGACTGGCCGACGCTCCGCGCGATCGGTCGATCAAGCTCCCGGCATCGATCGGGTTGTCGGACCATCTCGGCGGCGTACCCGAGTTGATCGGCGCGCACAACCGCGAAGCCGCGTTCCGAGAGATCTCCTACGAACGATTCGGCTGCGTGGGAGTGGTGTCCTTCGACTTCTACAACGGGGCCATGTCGTCGAATGACTGCCGCCGCCTGGCGAGCACCATACGGCGGGCCGCGGCGCAGAACACCCGCGTACTCGTCATTCGCGGAGGTGACACTTTTTCTAACGGCATTCATCTCGGCGTCATCGAAGCGGCGGAAGACCCGCGCCGAGAGACGTGGCACAACATCAACGCAATCGACGATGTCTGTCGCGAGATCATCACCTGTACCGATCAGATCATCGTCGCTGCCGTCGGCGGGAATGCCGGGGCGGGTGGGGTCATGCTCGCGCTCGGCGCGGATCGCGTGCTAGTTCGTGACGGCGTCGTGCTCAATCCGCACTACCGAACGATGGGCCTATACGGTTCGGAATACTGGACATACGTGTTGCCTCGCCGAGTGGGCAGCGCCATGACCCAGCAGCTGACTGAGCAATGTCTTCCCATCGACGCGGCCGAGGCGGCCAGGCTCGGCTTGGCCGACGAGATGCTTCCAGCGTCCCCGGGCAACTTCGAGGACGCGGTCGTGGCGTACGCGACAGCGCTTGGAACAAGCCCGGAATACAACCGGCTGCTCGTAGCGAAACAGGTCCGGCGCGAGCAGGACGAGCGGCGCCGGCCGCTTGATTCCTATCGCGCCGCCGAACTATGCGAGATGATCCAGGACGTCTACCACAGTCGAAATGACTTCGCCGCCGCGCGGCACGCCTTTGTCACGAAGCAACCGCGGCCGGGCCGATTGTTCTCACCGGTGGCTGGTCAGACCGGCTACCAGGTCGGCCACCTCCCGAACCTCGCAGCGCGCTCGGAGGTCGGAGCCTGAACCGCCGGGGAGCTAAGGGCTGTCAGTGATGGGCGGCCCGTAACGATCACAGAAAATTGCCCTCGTCAGCTCTCCCCTTCCAGCGCTCGGCGCAGCGCATGGAGAACAGCCGACGCGGTGCCAGGTACGACATCGACCCATCGTCCGTCCGCGAGGCACCGCTCGGGCCAGGCATCGTTGCGGGTGTACGGCGGAGTGAGCGCGCCCTGGACCTCACTGAGCCCGAGCGGGCTCCCGACTGTGATCATCCCGTCGACCAGCGGGGTGTCCGGGCAGTTGACCAGCACGTCGTACGCCACCACGCTCCCGAGGCTGTGCCCGATCACGACGTGTGGGCTAGACACCGCACGAACGTTCGCCAACGCGGCTACGGTACGAGCGCGCACGTCTCGGCGGACCCGAAACGACTCACCGTTTCGCGGACTGAACTCGACGTCATACAGATAGTGGTGCACGTCGCGCAGGAATGCCCGCATGAGTCGCCGCTTCAGCCCCGCCGGAAGCGGTACCGCCTCGAGTGGTGAATCAGCGACGATCGCCTCGAGATCGTGGCCAGGGGTGGGCACCACGGTAGCCAGGCCGACCTCGATCCCGAGGCGCTCGACGAAGGCGCGTTCCTGCGGCGGCAGCGACTCGAGCCAGCTCATGTCGCTCGGGGCCGTGTCGACCATGGGAGCCAGTTCCAGCTCGGCCGACTCGTCGCCCGACGCTTCGACCAGGGGCTGCGGATAGAGAACGTCCGCCCAGTAGACCAGCGACGAGGACACGCCGAGGGATGCCAGGTCGATCCCATCGTCGTCGAGAAGCGCCACCCGCCAATGCTCGAGGAGCACGCTCGGCTCGGGCTTGTTACCGATCCCGTGAACGAACGTGACATGCCCCAATGGGTCCCCCAAACGGCCAGACCTTACGCACGCAAGCCCGTCGAGGATTGCAAGTTGAAGGACGCCCGGTAAACCGCCCGAGGCAGCAGCCATGCCGAAAGGACTGCGATCCGGGCTCGTGGGCCGGCTTCGACACGCCGATACCGCGTAATCAGACCGGTTCCCTCGCCCGATAGAGCAGCCCGTATGGTCATGACCTGGGCGTGACAGGCGTCCGGTATGAACTACAAAGTCGGCATAGCGCGGTGTTGCAGGCGAACGTCGCCGTTACCGGCGCGAGCGATAGCCGAGGGACAGCTAGCCGGAGGCGATGGTGCAGCGGTGTTGTGCTTGTCGGACGATCTCGCGAACTCCGCAGATCCCTCAGACGGGTAGACATTCGATCGCGCGAACCGTTCGGCAGCCGTCGGCGCTGCCCGGGTGAGCCCGGCACGCCACGCCGCCGGCGACCTCGACACACCGTTGACTCGCGCTGTCGCGGCAGCGCAAAAAGGCGACGATGCGGCGTTCACGCAGGTGTATCGGGCGGTGCAGCCCGGCCTGCTCCGCTATCTCACGGTGCTCGTCGGGGCGGATGCCGAAGATGTGGCGTCCGAAACCTGGGCTCAGGTATGCCGCGACCTCAGCGGATTTCAAGGCGACGGAGACGGGTTTCGGGCCTGGACTGCGACGATCGGCCGGCACCGGGCCATGGATTATCTGCGCGCCCGGGCCAGGCGACCGGTTGCCGTTACCACGCTCGACGAACTGATGGCGTTGCCAGCCCGGGACGACACGGCCGGGCTGGCCCTCGAATCGTTGTCTACCGCGGCCGCCCTGCGACTTATCGCCGCACTACCGCGAGACCAGGCGGAAGCGGTGATGCTGCGGGCGGTGGTCGGACTCGACGCCAACGCCGCCGGCCGGGTCCTGGGTAAACGGGCCGGAGCGGTACGCACCGCCGCCTACCGCGGACTGCGCCGGCTTGCCGAACAGAACACCGGCATCCTCATCGACGGGTCGAGTGACACATCGCGTCCCTTCGACGCTGAGACGGTGAGATGAGTACACACCAAGCAGGGCCGCGGAGCCGTGCGTACGCCGAGAAGATACTGACGGGGACCGCGCATGAGCAGTCGGAGCTCGCCCACATCATCGCGGCGGCGCGAGGCCCAGCGGATTCCGGTGAGCTAGCCGGCGAACCGGCCGCGATGATCCGGTTCCAGGCCGCGCGCCTGGAACCGGCAGCCGCGCCCGGTCCGACCGTGCGCAAGCGGATGCCCGAGAAATTGCTCGCCGCGAAGCTGGGGATCGTCGCCGCGCTCGCGGCAGCGGCCACCGGTGGCGTCGCGCTCGCCGCCACGGCCCACACCCAGACCGAACCCGCCCACCACGCCACGCCTGCCAGCACACCGGTAGCCGCGCCGAGTCACGACGGAACGCCCACGCCGAAAGCGGCCACCACGACCGCACCGCCCCCGAGTCACGCCGCCACCGCCCCCGCGGCGCCGCCCGCGCCGGCTGGTGGTGCCGGCGCGCACCCCTCGGCATCGCACCCCTCGGCCTCACCGTCGCCCGCGCTGCGCGGCCTGTGCATCGTGTACTTCGCAATAGGAGGTGCGGACGGAAAGGTGATCGACAACCCGGCCTTCCGCGCTCTCGTGACGGCCGCGGGCGGCAAGGGCAAGGTCACCGCCTATTGCCAGACGCTGCTCCGCGCTGATCCCTATCCGACCGGCCCGGCGAGGAGCCACCCCGTCGGGCCGCCGATCTTCCGGCCCCGCGAAACGCCACCCGGCCACCGCCGCAGCGGCTCACCAGACGTGCCGCCCGGCGGGGCGCAGGCAGACCAATCCTGACCGGCTCGCCGCCGACCGACGGGCCTGAAGGCCCAGCCGGGCTACCCAGCCCCCGCAGTGCTAGGGCGACCGGGGCTGTAATCGACTGGCGAGAGACCCTCGCTATGCTGCGCAGCGGCCAATACGGGGGCTGCCTGATGGGAACGGCGTGGCTAAACATCGCAGACTGGGTGCTGTTGCCGATCACGTACAGCTGCGCGGGGTCGTCCGACAAACGGCCACCGTCGTCTCCACTGCAGTCATCGCGTGCATCCTCGTCGCCGGGCTCATCACCGTCGTCCTAGCGAGCCTGGATAGCGCCAAACACCCCGCACCGCAGGCGCCCCCACCCCCGTCGGGTCAGGCGGCCGCGGGGACCGGTCAATCGGATGGTCCTCCCAGCCCGGCGCAACCGACTCAGGGATCAAACGTCGCGTACTACCCGACCCCGAGCCGGCCAACGAGTTCGCCGGCCGCGCCCACAAGTTCGCCGGCCGGCCCAGCGACTTCGCCGGCCGGGCAAGCGAGTTCGCTCCGACCAGCGCGGAACAACGCGACGCTCACCCCACCGGCACCGAGCCCATCATCGAGCATGCCACCCTGGAGTGGCACGTCCGAGCCGCACAGCCGCCACGCGAGGCCCACGAATCATCGGACGAAGACCCGGCCGCCGCGAGACTGATCCGCTGCGACGACTGGCACCGCGCTACCAGCGGCTCCCGCCGGACACCTCGCGAACGGCGGGTCGCACATCGGCGAGATACACGACGGCCGCGACTACCGACGCGAGAGACAGCAGATTCAGCGGGTAGGAGAACAACGAACCGAGTACGCCGCCGACGATCAGGATGGCCAGCCAGGCCGGTTTGGTGAGTTTGTTCGCAGCGGGAAACGCAGCGGCCTTACGCACCGCGCAGTCCGCAACTGCCCAGGCGCGCAGGGCCACGAGCCCCCAGAACAGGATGCGATCCACCCACAGCTGCGTCTCGTACAGCACCTGCATGCCAAAAGCCTAGCGACCGGAACTGTGCTGCACCGGTCGTTAGGTACAGACAGCCGGCCGGCTACGGCGTTATTTGGGTCCGTTCCCGCTTTTCGCCGGCTCGGCGGGCGGGCTCGTGCCGGCCCGCTCGTCGGTGCGCTGTGCGTTTTCGCGGCGAAATGCCTCGTAAATGTCGATGAGGGCCTGCTTTTGTCGCTCGGCAAGGCCGGTATCGGCGAGGATGGCGGCCACTAGCTCCGGATCACCGTGCCGCGTCTCGAGAAACCCAGCGCGAATGTAGAGCTGCTCCGCCGATATCTGCAGGCCCCGAGCGATCTGCTGCAGGATGTCGGCGCTCGGCTTGCGCAACCCGCGCTCGATCTGTGACAGATAAGGATTGGATACGCCAGCGACCTTCGCCAGCTGGCGCAGCGAGACCTGCGCGATTTCCCGTTGTTCGCGGATGAAGGCGCCGATGCCGGTTCCCCGTCGGCTCGGCTCGCCCGAGCCGTCGACATCCACCCATCTAGTGTGCGGCGCACACGCTAGCAAATGCAAGCAAACCGCTAGCGGCTCATGCGCTGGCCAGGACCGCTCCGCCGGACACGGTGACCGGGATGGCGGCCAACGGGCCTTGAGCGGGTCCACTGGTGTTCTTGCCGGTGAACGCGTCGTACGTCGATGCATGACATGGGCACCTGAGGACGGCGCCATCCGGATTGACCGTGCAGCCCTGGTGCGTGCAAATCGCGGTGAACGCGACGACCTTGCCGGTGCTCGGCTGAGCCACGATGATCGGCTTGCCGTCGAGCGTCGCCGAGATCGAACCGCCGACCGGAATATCGCTGAGCTTGGCTACCTGCTCGCCACCGCCGCCCGAGGAAGCGGACGTTTCGCCGCCGGCCGATGTCGAGCCGCCCGAACTCGTCGAGCTTTCAGCCGAGGCGCTGCCGGTTGACGGTGGGGCGGAGGTTGTCGCCGATGACGACGAGCCGGAGCTACATCCCGTCAGCACGAACGCACACAGGCCGGCAGCTCCCGCGCCGCCCGCGCAGAGCACGGTCCGGCGGGTGAGGTAATGAGCGGCGGGCATCGCGCTCCTAGTCGATAGTCGTCCGCTAAGGCCGACATGGGGTGTCTAGCTAGATACGAATGCGCGTAGTCAACGGTTCAACAATTTGAGCTGCCCCAAGTGAGGACTTGCTGTGGACGCCTGTCAGGCCCCTGAGAATGAGGCGCGCCGAACCGCGCCGCCAAGGCAAGCTCGCACCTCGGACCCGTTACGGCGTCGGGAGAATGTCAGTGCGCAACCTCGCTCAATTCGCCATCCGACACCGTTGGTGGGTCATCGCGGGCTGGCTGGTGTTCATCGTCGGTACCCAAGTCATCGCCGGGTCGTTCGGCGGCGCCAACTACAAGGACGAGTTCAAGCTTCCCGGCACGGAAACCGAGACGGTCTCGACGCTGCTACGGAACAGCGGCTTGGACAGCCAGAACGGCATCGACGGCAACATGGTCTTGCACGTCAACAATGGCGACCTCACATCGCCTCCGGCCCGGATCGTGGCGGCTCTGGAAGGTTTGTGCGAACCTGGATCCAAGGTCCTCGAGATAGCAACCCCGTGGGGCGGCATTAACTGCGTTGGCACAGGAACCTTGCAAGCGGCTTCAGCGAACCATCGGCTTATCGCCCCGAAGGACCCCCGAATCGCGCTTGTCAATATCACCTTTGCCGGCGGCGGTTCATTCGACCAGCAGGCCATCAATCGCGTATACGACACGCTTCACAAGCTCAACAGCAACGGCCTCGAGGTTGAGTTCACCGGTGACGCCTTCGCGGGGCAAAGGGGATCATCGGGCGGCGGGATATCCCCAGAGATGCTGGGCTTCATTGCCGCGTTCATCATCCTCGCTATCGTCTTCCGGACGGTCGGTGCAGTTGCGCTGCCGCTCGCCAGCGCGGTCGCGGCATTGGTCAGCGGGCTGGGTGTAATTGCGCTGCTGAGCCACGTCATGGACGTGTCCACTGTGACACCAGAGCTGGCGCAGCTGATGGTGATCGGCGTAGGGATCGACTATGCCCTCTTCATCGTCACGAGGCACCGCCGCAACCTGCTGAACGGGATGAGCGTGCCGGACTCGATAACGCTCGCCGTCAATACGTCCGGGCGGGCTGTTTTGTTCGCCGGCACCACGGTGTGCATCGCGATGCTCGGGCTCATCGCGCTCGGTGTGAGCTTCTTCTACGGGATGGCTATCGGAGTTGCCGTAGCGGTCGGCTTGACCATGGTCGCGTCACTCACCTTGTTGCCTGCGCTGCTGAGCTTTCTCGGCCTGTCCGTGCTGCCTCGAAAGCAGCGTCGCGCGATTCGGGGCGGCACCTACGCGCCTTCACAGCGCATCGGATTCTGGACCCGATGGTCTGATCTCGTGGCCCGGCGCAAGGCGTTGCTCGGCGCGCTCGCCACTGCACTCATCATCGCACTGGCAATTCCATTCTTCTCGATGCGGATGGGCCATGCGGATCAAGGCAACGACCCGGCCGGTACCACGACTCGCAAGGGCTACGACCTGATCGCGCAGGGCTTCGGCGTCGGCTACAACTCGACACTCACCCTGGTTGTCAGTGGCCCTCAAGTGCAACAAACCGCGGAACAGGTCGCAGGAGCGGTCAAGAACGTGCCCAATGTGGATCCGAGCAGCGTATTCGTGCCACCGAAGCCGCTGACCGATCGCATCACTGTGGTGTCGATCAAGTCGATCACGTCGCCTCAGGACGCTAAGACCACCCAACTGGTCAAGACTTTGCGTAACGACGTGCTGCCATCCGTCTACCGGGGTACGCCGGATCACGTCTATGTCTACGGTCAGACCGCGGTCTACACCGACTTCACCCACGTGCTTTCGAGCAAGATGCCTTTGTTCATAGGTGCCGTGGTGCTGCTGTCGTTCCTGTTGCTCATGATCGCTTTCCGAAGCCTGCTGATACCTCTCACGGCCGCGATCATGAACCTGTTCGCCGCCGCGGCGTCCTTCGGTTTTATCGTGGCGATCTTCCAATGGGGTTGGGGCTCCGAGATGTTGGGCATCGGCCGAGGCGGCCCTATCGAGGCATTCGCGCCGGTGTTGTTCTTCGCGATCCTGTTCGGCCTGTCGATGGACTACCAGGTATTCCTGGTCAGCCGCATGCACGAGGAGTGGGTACACAGCCACGACAACCGGCGTGCGATCACGGTCGGTCAGCGGGAAACCGGCGGCATAATCACGGCGGCGGCGCTCATCATGATCGCAGTGTTTGGCGGATTCGTGCTCGGCGACAACCGCGTTGTCAAGCTGATCGGCCTCGGCCTCGCCAGCGCGATCTTCATCGACGCCTTCATCCTGCGAACCGTGCTCGTGCCCTCGGTCATGCACCTGCTCGGCCGGTGGAACTGGTACTACCCTTCCTGGCTTTCTCGCATAACACCGCGTGTCTCGGTCGAGCCGCCCGACGATCAGCTGCTGCCCGTGCCCGAGCCGGCCGAACGCGACGAGCAACTGGCCAAGGTTTAGAGCCAAGCCCTATCCAGGGGGTCAGGCGATGGCGGCCAAGGATCCAGCCACAGTCAGCTGGGCGTCGTCAGGGATCGACCGCTTGATCACGGCCAAGGCCACGGGCCCAAGCTCATGGTGCTGCACGGCCGTTCCCAGAAACCCAACTGACCGGCCCCCGTGCTCGACCGATGTACCCACGTCCGGCAACACATCGGACTCGCCCGCCAAGTGCACGAGCACGAGCCGACGCGGGGGCCGGCCCAGATTCTGCACGCGCGCCACCGTCTCCTGGCCCCGATAGCAGCCCTTGTCGAGATGTACCGCCGTGCCGATCCAGCCCACCTCGTGCGGGATCGTCCGATGGTCGGTTTCGAACCGCAGCCGTGGCCGGCGAGCCTCGACCCGCTTCGCCTCGTAGGCCCACAGTCCGGCGGGCGCCGCACCGGCGGCGACCAGACCGGCGATTTCGTCGGCCAGCCGTTCCCTCGAGACCACGAGGTCGACGTCGCCCCACGGTGTCCGGCGGGCGAAGCCGTCACCTGGCACATCGGTCGCACCGGCCACCGGCGGGTCGTATCCGGCGGCTAGCAGCACGGCATCGACGGCCGGCCCGACCAGCCCGACCACCGCCCATTCGTCGGAGACATCGCTGGGCTCTACCCGCTTGAGGAAGCGCATCTTCTGCAGGTAGGCCAGAGCGTCATCGGCCATGCCCGGCTCGACGTCCACCCACACCATGCCGTTGCGCTCGGTGAGCTGCCAGTGCTGCTCGACATGTCCGTGTGGCGACAAGACCAGCGCCTCGGTGGACTGACCGTCGGACAAGTTGCTGACGTGCTGCGAGCAGATGGAATGCAGCCAGGGGAGCCGGTCCGGACCGGAAACCACGAGTACCGGCCGGTTGCTGCGGTCGACCACGCCGACCGCTGTCTCGAGAAGCCGCTGCTCGCGCATCGGGTCGCCGTAGTGCCAGGCGATTCCGGCATCTACCCCGACAGCTGCTACGGCGGTGGGCCCGCTCGGACTCATAGTCGGCCGGCCGAGACATGATCACGAACCCGGTACTGCTCGGGCCCGTGCGGTGGGCTGGCGACGCAACCTTGGCACCGGCCGAAGACCGTGAAGTGCGCGCGGTCGAGGACGAATCCCTGCTCTCGCTCCAATCGGGCGGCAAGCGCGTCCGTCAGATCCTGCGGAGCGTCGACCACGCGGCCACAGGTGTGGCAGACCACGTGCACGTGATCGTCGTCAGCCGGCCGGAACGACGGGGCGCCGTGGCCTAGGTGGGTGTGGCATACGAGTCCGATCTCTTCGAGCAGCTCGAGCGTTCGGTAGACCGTGGTGACGTCAATGTCGGGCACGGCCGCACTGATCTGTTCCGGGGTCGCATGCCGGAGCCGGCGCACGGCTTGGAGGACGTCGTCTCGCTTCGGCGTCATGCGGAGGCCGCGCGCCCGTAACCGGGTGGCGAGGTCGGAGTCAACTGGCATCACGTCAATCGTAGGCGCGGACCGATCTCGGCGCTGTCGTCCGGCTCTCCTCTACCCTGTGCCCGGTGACCGTTCTCGTCTTGGGCGTTCTTGGGGAAGGACTCGTCGATCCGGATCGCGCGGTAGTGCGTGCGGACGACAGTGGCATCGACCGCGGAGACGGATGCTTCGAAGGTTGCCGGATCAGGACCGACGCCGCCGGCCGCAGTTCGGTCGACAAGCTGCCGGCCCACCTAGCCCGGATGCAGCGCTCCGCGGCGGCGCTCGACATCCCCTTCGACGAGGCGCCCTGGCACGGGCTCATCGATGCCGCACTCGACGCGTGCCGTACGCCGGGCGAGTACGGGCTCAAGCTCGTCCTGACGCGTGGCTCAGCGGACGGCGTACCGACCGGGTTGCTTACTGTGCGTCCCCTGGCCGAGTCGGTATGGCAACAACGCCGGGATGGAGTGCGCGTGATCACGCTGGACCGCGGCTTCACCGGAGCTGCCTTCGCCGAGGCACCGTGGTTGCTGGGTGGAGTGAAGACGCTGTCCTACGCCGTGAATATGGCCGCGATACGCGAGGCGGAGCGCCGCGGCGCGGACGACGCAATCTTCGTCAGCGCGGACGGCGTTGTTCTGGAGGCACCGACGGCCTCGGTGGTGTGGGCCACTGAAGCAACCCTGCGTACGACGCCGGTCGGCCCTACCGGAATCCTTCCCGGCACCACCCAGCAATTGCTCTTCGATCGGGCCGCCGCCGCTGGCTGGACCACCGAGACCGTCACAGCTCGGGTGGACGACCTACACGCTGCTGACACTGTGTGGCTCGTCAGTAGCGTCCGCGGTCCGGTGGACGTGATCGAACTCGACGGCAAGGGGCGCAGCCGGGATCTTCCGGTGCTCGCCGAGGTCGCCCGATTGGCCGGTTTCCCGCCCGCCGGGAGGTGACACGTCGTTGCCCAGCGATTCAGCGTTGCCGGGGAGTGGCTGCGCCCGTACCGTAACCGGTACACGAGGAAGGAGGTGGTCCGACAGTTGTGTACTTTGTGGACTCGTGAGGTGGCTGTCCGCTAGCCGCTCGATGACAACGGACATGCGGTAGTGCGGTCCGCCGGAAGGCGGCGGCAATACCCGACAGCTACCCGGCCCCCGAGCCGTCGGCCTTGTCCAGCCGACCCGCCACGGCGGACAGACTCGGGGGTCGTTTCATGTCCTGCCACTGCACAGCACCGCCGTGGGCCTTCAGCCGAGCGCGAGATTCGCCACGAGACCACACCGTGGCCAGTTCAGCGGCTCCGGTCAACCTCAGCTGACTGCGATGATCCGCGCGCTGAGCGTGCGGCCGGGTCGAGTCCGGTAAGACACCGAGGAGCTGACGCGGGCGCCCAGCAACGCTTTCCCGAGTGGGCTGCTCGGCGTGATGACATCAAAACTGTCGGTCGCCTCGTCGACCGAGCCGAGCAGAAACGTCTCGGGCCCATCACCCAAGTCGATGGTCACTATGTCCCCGACGTTGACACCACCCTCGGACGAGCGGTTGCTGGTCTCGCGGAAAGCGGCCAGTTCATCCTCAACGGTGGCGATGCGCTCTTCGAGCATGGCCAAGCGCACGTGCCCGTTGACGTTGGTGGCTCTATCAGCCACGTCGCCGTCGCCGATAGGGATCGTCTCGGCCAGCGCCTGATCTCGCTCGGCCCGCAACGCGGCGAGTCGTGCTGCCAACGTATCCCGCCGGGATGCCGGACTAATCGTTGCTGTCATTGGTGTCGTCCCCCATGCAGTGCGGACGCAAGTTCACGCATATAACTCCGTGGGGGCGGCCGTTGTGCCCGCCTACGGGGAAGTTCTCATCCGGCTCTTATCGGGCAGCGGGCTCAACCACCCGCTCCTACGCCATCCGGCCAACGATCGCTGCTATCGGCTAGCACCGCGGAGTCGCGCGGCCTGCCTGGTGAGATGGTCCCGTTCGGCCGTGCTGCGAGTTGCGGCCGCCGCCTGGGCACAATGCTCAGCTGCCGCGCCGACGAGACGTCGGCTGCGATTTCGTGCGCTCGCGCCCCGGAGTCGACGTCCACGAGAAACCAGCCAGCAACGAGCTCCTTCGCTTCCGGAACGGTCCGTCGGTCACGACCGGCGCGACGACCGGGCCGCCATAACGCACGTACGCGCCATCCGGGCTGACACCTTATGCGTCAACCGGTTCACCACGTTCGCTGAGCATCCGTCCGACCTCGCGCTGAAAGGCGATGTGCGCGGTCATCTCGTCCTCAGTCCAATCGCTCATCGGCACACAGTTCGGCATCTGCTCCGGACCGCTCCTGTAGTGCTTGAGCAACAGATATTTCGGCATGTTCACCCGTGTGTACGTGGCGGCCATCGTGCCGCCTCCACACCCAGGACGGAGCCAGCCACTCGATCTCGACATCATCGCTGACCCGAATTGGCCGCCGATGCACAACGCTGGCCCGGACCGGTATGGCGGGGAAATGCGCAGCCAGGTGCAGGATAAAGCGATGAGCAAGGACGAGGTGCGTGACGGGGTCGGGTTGACGAACCTCGATCAACAGTTGTTCGAGGGCGCCGACGCGACGAAGCGGGATCTCGTCGAGTACCTCGACGCTGTCAGCGAACGAATGATCCCGGGATTGACGAACCGGCCGTTGTCGGTGATACGGGTTCTGCGCGGTCAGGCGCCGTTCATGCAGAAGAACCTCCCCAAGTACACCCCATCGTGGGTTCCGAAAGTGCCGTTGTGGGCCGAGTCCTCGAAGCGAGAGGTCTCCTACGCGCTGTGCAACGACCGCAAGACGTTGCTCTGGTTCGCCAATCAACGAGCCGTGGAGTATCACCCGACGCTGTTCCGAGTCGGCGAGTGGGACCGCCCGACGTATCTCGTGCTCGACATTGACCCACCGGACACCGACGCATTCGCGCTCGCTGTGACGGCTACCCAGTTGGCTCGTCAGGCGCTGGCGGCGGCAGGACTGGCGGGCGCCGTCAAGACCAGCGGCGCCAAGGGCCTGCATGTATTCGTGCCCATCACGTCGGCGACGACCGAAGAGGTTGCCGCCGCGACTCGAGCGCTTGCTGCGCGAGCCGAGCGCCTCGATCCAACGGTCGCAACCACGGCCTTCGTCCGCGAAGAACGCAACGGAAAGGTCTTCCTCGACTCGACGCGCGCCGGCGGTGCAACCGTCGTGACCGCCTATAGCCCGCGCATACGCCAGGGTGTTCCGGTCTCGTACCCGTTGGCGTGGGACGACCTCGACGGTGTCAACCCCCGCGAGTTCACGATCCACACGGTGCCCCGCCTAGTAGCGGGACGCGATCCTTGGCAGGAACTCATGCCGGAGGCGCAGCCGCTCCCCGCTGACTTGATCGCGGAAGGTCGGGAGATCCCCATCGCACGCGTCCAGGCGATGCACGAAGGTCGACGGCGGGCGCGGGCCAAACGGGAGACCGCTCACAAAGACGACGGCCCCGAAGCTGGCAGCGGCAGCACGTCCGAGCCGTCGGCCCCAGCCTGACCGGCAGCAATTTGGCGATGATCTTGGACTTACGCGCGCCGGAACGCACTAAGTCCAAGATCACGATCGATCCAGCGCCGGACTCCGGCAGCGGTCAGGAGGTGGACTCGAGCCACTCCTGGAACGTTGGGCCGGCGAGGGTGGCGTGCGGACTCGGCAGCAGCGCACCAGCCTCCGTGAGCTTGGTGTCCTGGTCAGCCCAGGCCGGGTTGCTCAGAGCCTGGATCCGTAGTGGGACATCGCGGTGCGCGACGTACAGCCTCGCAATGTCGATGAAGGTTTCTTCGCGCGGGCCGGCAATCTCGGGAATCGGCGCATCATCCGACTGCGGCGCCCAGTCCGGGTCTGTCGCCTGGTCGGCGAGCGCGTGCGCGACCGTACGAGCGGCGACCGGCTGAAAGCGCGCCTTCGGCAAATAGCTCACGTCGCCCTGAGTACCCCACTGCACCAGCTGCTCGACGAACTCGTGGAACTGCGAGGCACGCAGGATGCCCACCGGAATTGGGCCGGATCGCATCGCCTGCTCCTGGACGAGCTTTGCGGCGTTATAACCGCCGGTGAGCCGGTCAGTCCCGATGATTGACACGACCACGATCCGTCGCACGCCCGCGTGCTCGCCCACCTTCTGCAAATTCGCAGTCGCAGTGGTGAAGAACTCGGTGGCCTCCTGCTGATCGGGCGACGGGCCGGTAGCGACGTCAATGACACACTCCGCGCCGGCAAGGGCTGCCGTGAGACCCTCGCCGCTGATGACGTCCACGCCGTGTGAGCGGGAGATCGGGACGACATCGTGACCACTAGTACCGAGGATGTCAACGACATGGCGGCCGACCCGGCCCGTTGCGCCTGCAACTGCAATCTTCATTCTTCGCACTCCTTGTCCCATCGTCTGGATTGGTCTCCACTGCTATGACCAATCCCGACCGAGACATGTGACACTCGATCGGTGCGAATCGGCCGAGCAAGCGCACTCGACCACGCTCAGGATCTGCGTAGCGCCGCGTTGAGGTGCGGAGCGAAGTCGGAGCCCGGCAGCGCAAGCTCCGTCGCGTAGGCCAGCGATTCGTCTCGGAGTGCGTAAAGGCGTCGCTCGCCGGCGACCTGCCGTGCGGTGGGTGTCGGCACGACGACCTGGGTTGTGAGCTCCCAGCGCAAGCCGCCGGCCACGCCGGTCAACAGCTCAGACAGTCCCGCGGCGTTGACGAGTTGCACCTCGAGATCGTCCTCGCCGGGCCCGGGCCGCCAGAACCCCGATTCGCGCATGGCCGCGCGGATCACGGCACCGTCGCTGTCTAGGAGCCAGCTACGCGATTCGTAGGCAAGAAATGGTCTGCCATCATGGGCAAAACTCAACTGCTGACCAAATCGGAACTCTTCTCCGCTGGACGCGACGACGCCCATGCCCTCGCCCACCCATTCCCCGACCAGTGGCAGCAGGGCGAGCAGTCGGTCGTGCAGCGGAGCGCCCGCCCGAAGGTCCGAGGTGTCGATGGGAATCGGGATGGTCACCGCTGGCCAGCGAACAGCTTGTAGAGGATGTAGCCGGACATGACGCCGATCGCCACGAACGCCGCGACGAGCACGACGAGATAGGCCAGCTCCATAGGTGCAGGATAGTCAGATGAGCGAGCAGGTCCCGCGATCATTGGTCGTGAAATCCACGGCGGGTGTCGAGGATTCGGAACGGTGCGCGCAGGCGTTCACGGTGGCGGCGACCGCTGTGGCGTCTGGCGCTGCGGTATCACTCTGGCTGACCGGGGAGGCCGCCTGGCTGGCGTTGCCGGGACGAGCCGAACGGTTCGAGCTGCCGCATTCGGCCCCGCTGGCCGACCTGCGCGACGCGCTTATCTCCGGCGGCACACTGACGGTATGCACCCAATGTGCGGCGCGACGAAACATCACGGAGCAGGATGTCATCGCCGGCGTGCGCATCGCTGGGGCGGCCACGTTTGTCGCCGAGTGCCTGCGTGATCAGGCGCAGGCACTCGTCTACTGAATCTTGCTCAGGTCAGAACGAGGGGCACCTCGACCAGGCCCGGGCCGTCCGCGCTGATCGGCGTGCGCGCGGCACCGTCCCGATGCAGCACGGACAGGGTCCAAGCTCCGGGAGCGGCAAAGAAGCGGTAGTCACCGGTCGCGCTTGTCACGACCTCGGCGGTGAACTCACCGGTGCTGTCGAGCAGCCGCACGTAAGCGGCCGGCACGGGAGCGTCGTTCTTGCTTACGACGCCGTAGATCACCGTCTCCTTGCTGACATCGACGTGCGGCGGCAGGACCGGGCTTTGGGCTGGCGCTCCGCACATGGTCAGACGTCCTTCTCGATCGGGACTCCGACGAGCGAGCCGTACTCGGTCCAGGATCCGTCGTAGTTCTTGACGTTCTGGTGGCCAAGCAGCTCGTGCAAGGCGAACCAGGTGTGGCTGGACCGCTCGCCGATACGGCAGTACGCGATCGTGTCCTTCCCGTCTTCGAGGCCGGCGTCGGTGTAGAGAGCACGTAGCTCGGCGTCGGACTTGAATGTGCCGTCCTCGTTGGCCGCCTTGCTCCACGGGATGTTGATAGCGGTCGGGATGTGCCCAGCCCGCTGGGCCTGCTCCTGCGGGAGATGGGCGGGGGCCAGGAGGCGGCCGGCGAACTCGTCCGGGGACCGGACATCGACCAGGTTCTTGCGGCCGATCGCGGCAATGGTCTCGTCGCGGAAGGCGCGGATGGAAGTGTCCTGGTCCGCGGCCTTGTACGTCGTCGGCGCCCGCTCGACGGTCTCCTTGGACAGCTCCCGCCCGTCGAGCTCCCACTTCTTTCGACCGCCATCGAGCAGCTTCGCGTTCTGGTGCCCGTACAGCTTGAAATACCAATACGCGTAGGCCGCGAACCAGTTGTTGTTACCGCCGTACAGCACCACGGTGTCGTCGTTGCCGATGCCGCGTTCGCCGAGCAGCTTCTCGAACTGCTCCTTGCTGATGAAGTCCCGGCGGACCTGGTCCTGCAGGTCCGACTTCCAGTCCAGCTTGACGGCACCGGCGATGTGACCGCCGTCATAGGCGGAAGTGTCTTCGTCGACCTCGACGAACGCCACTCCGGGGGTGGTTAGGTTCTGCTCGGCCCAGTCGGCCGAGACGAGCACGTCCTCGCGGCTCATGCAATCTCCTCGAACGGATGGATATGTGGTTTGCGTCCAGTTGGACACGCGGTGGAGTGCCGCGACTCGATCACGGCCGGCAGATTGGGTCGATTGCCGTCGCCGCCGACGAAGTCGGCGCGGGCGAACTCACCCGATCAGTACAGGTGACACAGGCAGCTGCCCACACGGCACAGGTCGACCGTGCGGCGGGAAGTGAGCGCGGTGCTCACAGCGCGGAGCGCGATGCCCATGGGTGCAGGGTAACCGTCATCCGCCTGTCGCGCGAAATCTCGGCATGTGGCAGCGGACCTACTGTCCCGACTTGAGCACTACACCGGTAGCAGTCGCAGTGATTCGGGCGCCAGCCGGATCTGCGGTCACTCGGGCGGTCGTGAGCTGAAACGGCAGGGTAGGCAGGTTGATGGCGTTGCTGACCAGTGTCGCCACCTGGTCGGTGATCGCACTCGGCAGCGTCGCCCCGTTCGCCGTCACGTCGGAGACATTCAACCTGACCTTGCCGTCCGTGACGTCCAGGGTGCCCTTCGCGGTGATGTCGACGCTGAGCGATGTGCCCGGGAGCGTGACCCGTCCAGTGGCAACGACCTGCGAGCCTTCAGAGGACAGGTGCAGGCCCGGAACGCCGCTCCGGGCGATCAGTGCGTCGTACGGCACGACGACGGTGCCGTCGACCTTGTCGACCGGTATTTGCTTGACCGATCCGCCGATGAGGTCACCCAGCGGGATATGCGCACCGCGCAGATGGACGTCGAGGTTTGTGCCGGTTATCTGATCGAGCCGCACTGCGCCGCTGGTGATCTGAATGTCGTCATAATCACCACGAATCGCCTGGGTGAGAAACGGGACGCCGTGAATGGCGACGTTGGGTTTGTCCACGAACTGCGCGTAACTGCCGAGCTTCGATTCAGCGGAGCGTTCCGCGACGAGCAGGCCAACTCGGTCAGCAACGATGAGCAGGACGACGAGCGTGAGCAATACGCCGAGCAGGATCTTGACACCCCGACTCACGTGATAAGCCCCTCGTCCCTACGCCTGGATGGCCAGGGCGAGCACGTAGGCAACCGGAGCAAGCACGGCGAGCGGCAGCACGGCCGCCAGCACGGGACGAAACACGCGACCGGGGGTGGACGACGTCTGCAGCGTATGTGTGACGTATGAGAAGCCGACCCCGAGGAGCCCCACGATGGCACCGAGGGCCGCTCCGAGAAGGACGGCTCGCCCGGTGGAGAACTCGACCGTTCCGTGCAGTCGGACGAAGCCTACGATGCCGCCGACCACGAGGCTCGCGATCACCCCGCCCAGGCCACGCGGCACCTCGGGTTCGAACCGCAGGCCGGGCACCACAGCGTCGATGACCAAGCCGGCCGCCAGTGCGGCGCCCGCCGCCGCGATTGCGGTGCTCGCCACCCGGGCGTCCGTTTCGTGTCGGAGCTGAATCAGCGCCGATAGCGCCACTGTCGCCACGACCACGACCGCCACAGCGGACAACGACTCGACGACACGGGAGCGCACTACGCCGCGAGCCAGCTGATGCACGAACATCGCGGGAACGGCGAGGCCGAGCACTCCGATCAGCGGTCCGAGCTGACTGTGTGGCCACGCTGACATCACCGCATCCGATGCGACAGCGGCCAGCACGGCGATGATCAACGCACCGATCCGACCCGGCATGTCCGTGCCGAACACCCACGCCACGATCAGGACGCCCTGGACGATCGCCACTCCGAGGACGAGTTGTCCCGGACCGGCGTTTGCCAGCACGGCCAAGCCACCGGCGACAACGACGGTGACTACCGCGGCGAGCAAGTTCTCCGTCGCGAACCTGCGCGGCGCACGACCGGAGAGCGCGGGCAGCACCTGCGTGGGCTGCTCAGGCAACGGCTGGGCGCTCATTCGGCTTATCGTTCCAGACCGTCAGTTCGCGCATGGCACTGGAATGTCACGAAATGACGGCAGATCGCACCCAGTCGTCGATCCGATCGATCAACGCCTCCGACGTCGATGTCTCGGCATGGCCCATGTCCGCCTCCACCCACAGGTCGGCATGCGGAGCAGCTGCCGCGAGTACTTCGGCATGGCGACGCGGAAAGAAGGTGTCCTGCTCGCCGTGCACGATGAGGAGTGGTGTTGGCGCGATGCGCCCGACGACCTCGACCGGCGACTCCGGAGGCTCGACCCACTGGTCGCCGAGCCGGGTACGCGTGGCGATGCGGGTCGCCACGCGCCCGATCCGGGTTTCGACCGCCCAGTGGATGAGCCGCATTGGACTGGTCCCCCGCTCGAACCAGTATCCGGGCGAGCTGATGCTCACGATGGCGTCGGCATCGCCACCGAGCCCCGCGTAACGCAGCGCGATCGAGCCGCCCATCGACCAGCCAAGAACGGCCAATGTCGGTACGCCATTGTCGCGAAGGAACGCCGCGCCGGCGGCCAGATCATGCACCTCGGCGGATCCGAGGGTGGAGCGGCCACGTGACCGGCCATGCCCGCGGAAGTCGATAGCCAGAACAACCCGCCGCAGTTGCGCGAGCCGATAACAAATGCGTCGGACCGAGCCCTGGTCCGCAGAGCCCGTAAAGCCATGTCCGACCAGGTACGCAGGCTGGGTGAGATCCGTCTCCCTTGCCGGCGGCCAATACCGCGCGGACAGGGCGACGCCGTCCGCTGTGGTGAACATGACGAGCTGCGAAGGATCGGCGTTGGTATGGTTCAACCTGGTTTGCCTGCTCCCATGGTTGTCGTTGTTAGCCTACTGTTGCCGAGGCACCGCGGCCTCACCCGAGGCTCCCGCCGGAGACCTGCAGATCCACATACCGCCCTTGGAGACGCATATGGATCTCATCCTGATGACGGCCGCGGTGCAGCCCACCGCAGAGGTCCTTCCCGCCCTCGGGCTGCTGCAGCACGGTGTCACCGTCCTGCCGCTCGACGCCGCCGCGCTGGTCGATCACCCGACCGGGGACGTCGTTCTCGTCGACGCTCGCCGGGACCTCGTCGGGGCCCGTGCGTTCACTCGTGTGCTCGCGGCTGTGGGCATGCCCGTCCCGGTCGTCGCCGTGCTGACCGAAGGCGGGCTCGTTGCGCTGTCGGCCGACTGGGCCGTGGACGACATCCTCCTCGACACCGCCGGCCCGGCCGAGTTGGACGCCCGGCTGCGCCTCGCGGTCGACCGCAAGGCCCGGACCGCGGATGCTACGCCGGAGCACGTCAACATCGGGGCCCTGTCGATCGACGAGACGACGTACAGCGCCCGCCTGGAAGGTCGGCCTCTCGACCTTACCTACAAGGAGTTCGAGCTATTGAAGTTCCTGGCCCAGCACCCGGGCCGGGTGTTCTCCCGTTCGCACCTCGTGCAGGAGGTGTGGGGATACGACTACTTCGGAGGCACTCGAACCGTCGACGTCCACGTGCGTCGGTTACGGGCAAAGCTCGGTCCCGAGCACGAGGCGTTCATCGGAACCGTGCGCAACGTCGGCTACAAATTCGTCCGCCCGGCGGCGACCTCCGACGCCGGTTCGGACGCGATGGAGCGTCGCGTCGCCGAGGACGCGCTTGACCAGACCGACATCATCATTCGCTGAGCCCGCCCACGCCCCGCACCGACTCGTCGGGGACGTCGGGCCGGTCATGCGGCCGTGCGAGTGCGCACCCAGGCTCGGCTCATGATCGCCGTGATCAACGCGTTCGCCGCTTCGGTGGGGGCCTGTGGGCCGGTGAGCAGCACCAGTTCCACTTCCCCGAGCTCGGGCAACTGGGCTGCCGCCGGCAGCTCGACGAGGTCATCCGGAGTGAGGGTTTGCGCGAAGATCGCCACCCCTAGTCCAGCGCGGGTCGCGGCCAGTAGGCCATTGACCCCCCGAATGGTGCAGGTGATCCGATAGCTTCGGCCGACCCGTTCCAGCGCCTGAACGCCCAGCGAACGGGTCACGCTCGGCGCTTGATAGACCACGAGCGGAATGGGGCGGGTCGGGTCGAGGTGGGCGTCCTCCACGGCGACCCACGCCAGCCGATCCCGGCGGACCAGCTGCCCGTGGGTGGCCCCAGTCATGCGCTTGACGAACGCGACGTCGAGGTGGCCCGACTCGGCCCGGCGTTCCAAGCTCGCGCTCTGCGCCACGGTGAGCTCCAGGTCGATGCGTGGGTAGAGGCGGCGAAAGTCGCGCAGGATGCGCGGCAATGGGGTCAACGCCAGGTCGTCCGCGACCCCGAACCGTAGCCGCCCCGACAGGCCCGATCCGCTGAAGTAGCTCTCCGCCCGCTGGTGGGCGGCCAAGATCGTGCGCGCGAACTCGGCCAGCGCGTCGCCGTCCGCGGTGAGTCTCACGGTGTGGGTATCGCGGACGAACAGCCGGCGGCCCACGCTCGCTTCGAGCTTGCGGACATGTTGGCTCACCGTGGGCTGGCCGATCTCCAGGCGCGCCGCCGCCTGGGTGAAGCTCAGCGACTCGGCCACGGCGAGAAACGTTCGCAACTGTTCTGGCTCGTACATCGCGTCGTCTGCCTCTCCGCCCCCGAGATATCACGAATACAAATAACAGTAATATAGTCGATTTTCTTTTGAAATAAGCCGGAAAGCACCAGAGTTATACGGAGACCGACACGTAACCAGCATGGGATGCCCGTTGACTCGCGACGCCACGACCGCCGATCCCGAATCCGCCGAATCACCACCCGAAACCCACGCACCTGACGAAGTCCATCGCCATCCGTCAACTTTCAGCTCACTGCACACCCGGAACTTCAGGCTGTTTGCATCCGGTCAGGTGGTGTCCAACACCGGCACCTGGATGCAACGCATCGCGCAAGACTGGTTGGTGCTGAGCCTCACCGGCAGCGCCACCGACGTCGGCATCACGACCGCCCTCCAATTCGTGCCTACGCTGATGTTCGGCCTGGCCGGCGGCCTCATCGCCGACCGATACCCCAAGCGGCGCATCCTCCTGGCTACCCAGGTCGGGATGGCAACGATGGGCGCCACGTTGGCCGCGCTGACTCTCACCGGCCGGGTGCAGGCGTGGCACGTCTTCGTCATCGCATTCGGACTTGGCTTGGTCACCGCACTGGACAATCCGACCCGCCAGTCGTTCGTGAACGAGATGGTGGGACCCGATCACCTCCGCAACGCGATCAGCCTGAACGCGTCGGTCTTCCAGCTTGGTGCGCTCGTCGGACCGGCCGTCAGTGGCGTGCTGATCAACGCCGTCGGACCCGGATACTCCTTCGCCATAAATGCGATCTCCTACGCCGCGCCGATGATCATGCTCTGCCGCATCCGGGAAAGCGAGCTCATTCACGCTGCCAGCCAAGGCTGCGGTCGGCACCCAGCTCCGCGACGGGGTTCGGTACGTTGCCAGCCGGCCGGCCATGCGGTGGCCGATCGTGCTCGTCGGATGCTTCGGATTGTTCACGATGAACTTGCCCGTCACCTTGGCCGCCTTCGCGAACTCGGTTTTCGACTCCGGACCCAGCGGCTACGGCTTGCTCAGCTCAGTCGTCGCCTTCGGCTCCCTTGCCGGCGCTCTCGTCTCAGCCCGTCGGACCCGCACGCGGCTGCGCGCCCTCGCCGCGACCGCCGGCGTGCTGGCCGTCACCGAGATGATCGCCGCCGCCGCTCCGACCGAGCTGATGTATACCGCCGCGCTCGTGCCCGTGGGCGCCGCGACGCTGATGTTCCTGACCGCGGCCAACTCCACCGTGCAACTGGCCGCCGCTGATGCGATCCGTGGCCGGGTGATGGGCGTCTACCTGCTGGTCTTCATTGGATCCGGTGCAGTCGGCGGACCGCTGCTCGGCTACATCGATCAACACCTCGGGCCTCGAGCCGGAATGCTCCTCGCGGGGCTAGCCCCAGCCATGGCTCTCGCGCTGGTATGTCATCGCCTCGCGCGCGAGACCGGCCTGCGCCTTCGTTGGCAACCGCATACAGCCCACTGGGTCGGCCTCGTGCCACGGTAAGGCCGCGTAGGCTCCGCGGCCGTGCCGACCGTGAATGCGCTGGACCACCTAGGTCCCGCCCAGCAAACATCCGTGCGGGCAATGACGGACCGCCTGGAGGCGAGTGACGGTGCGCCACCGCTCAACGACCAGGCGCTCTCCCGACTCGGCGAGCAGGAATCTGGTCTGGTTCACCTCCTCAGCGTGGACAACGGGCAGGTGACTGGTTACGCCCAGCTCGACGGAACCGAGGTCACTGCTGTCGGCAGTCCGGAGGCCATTGACGCACTGCTGGCGGCGGCGGAGGCCACGGCCATGACCGCGCCGCTGTTGTTGTGGTCACACGGCCAGCGCAGCGCCGTTGCTCGCATCGCCGAAGACCGCGGCTATGAGAAGGTACGCACGCTCTGGCAGCTGCGCCGATCGCTGTCCGATGTCCCAGACGTCGACCCACCGCCGGGCGTGCGCATCCGAACGTTCGTCCCTGGACAGGACGAAGAGACGTGGCTCGCCGTCAACGCGGCGGCGTTCGCGACCCACCCGGAACAGGGACGGTGGACCCTGCGTGACCTCGCGGCCCGAGAGGCCGAACCGTGGTTCGATCCGGCCGGCTTTCTGCTCGCCGAACGCGCCGGCGCCGTGATCGGCTTCCATTGGACAAAGCTGCACCCAGACGGGCTCGGCGAGGTGTACGTGCTGGGCGTCGACCCGGCGGCGCAGGGCATGCATCTGGGACCGGCCCTGCTGACGGCGGGCCTTCGGTATCTCGCCGGCCGGGGCGCACCGGAGGTGCTGCTCTACGTCGAAGATGACAACCAGAAAGCCCTGGCCCTATACGAGCGGTTCGGATTCCACCGGTACGACCGAGACGTCCAATACTCGCTTACACTGACCGGACCCGAGCGGGCCTAGCCCGCTTCGTCGCGACATCTTCTCGGCGCCTTGCCGGGGGACGGCCGTTCACCTTCCGTTTACCGGACCCATCCCGGCGCGCCATCTGACCCGCCTACCTTTCGAGCCGGTGCGTCCCTCATAACGAAAGGGTTTTCTGTGAAGCTCTCCCGGGCCGGGGTCATCGCCGCCGGCGTGATTGCAGGCGTCGTCGCACTGACAGCGTGCGGTTCGAGCGGTAATTCGAGTGGCAACACGACGGCGGCGGCTGGCAATGGCACGACGTCGGCGGGGGGGTCATCGAGCGCTGCCGCGGTGAGCTGCGCGACGGGGTCTTTGAAGGGGGAGGGCTCGACGGCGCAGAAGAACGTGATCAGTGAGTGGATTCAGAAGTACCAGGCGAAGTGCAGCGGCTCGACGATCGCCTACAACGCGACTGGTTCGGGCGCGGGTGTGCAGCAATTTAATGGCGGCCAGGTTGATTTCGGCGGCTCGGACGCCGCCCTCAGCTCGTCGAAGGGTGAGGTCGCCGCGGCAAACAAGCGATGTGGTGGGACGGCGTTCAATCTGCCGATGGTGACGATTCCGATCGGGGTCGCGTTCAACGTCAAGGGCGTCACGGATTTGACGTTGACCCCGGATGTGGTCGCGAAGATCTTCCAAGGGTCGATCACGTCATGGAATGACCCGGCGATAACGGGGCTTAACTCAGGCGCGAACCTGCCGGCCACGAAGATCACCGTCTTTTTCCGCTCGGACGCATCGGGCACCACACAGAACTTCGAGAACTATCTGGCCGCGTCGGCGCCAACGGTGTACACCGCGACGCCGAGCAAGAACTGGTCGGGCAAGGTCGGTCAGGGCAAGAAGGGCAACGACGGTGTGCAGCAGGGCGTGAAGTCGGTCGATGGCGGCGTCGGGTACCTGGAGTGGTCGTTCGTGGTGAGCGGTGGCCTGAACAGCGCGAAGATCAACAACGGCGGCGGCGCCGTGGAGATGAACGCTGACACGGCGGGCAAGGCGGTCAGCGCGGCGACGGTCGACGCTAGCGGTGCCCAGATCACGCTGAAGTTGAACTACGCCACGAAGGTCGCCGGTGCGTACCCGATCACCGGGGTGACGTACGAGCTGATCTGCGAGAAGTACTCCGACGCGAAGATCGGTGCGCTGGTCAAGTCGTTCTTCACGTACACCTCGACCGAGGGGCAGAACGGGCTGGCCGATCTGGGCTACGCGCCGCTGCCGGCGGACATCGGCACCCAGGTTCAGGCACTCGTCGCCAAGATCAGCTGACGCGGCAGCGCTGCCTCTAGATAGCCGACGAATGGAGACGCTCCGCCGGGCGCCCGGTGTGACCGGTGGCAGCCCGGCGGGGCGCTTTGTCACAGGAGGTGAACTAGACCGATGGCGGATCGGGAGACGGTGACGCATCGCGGCTCGGGCGACGAGTCGGGCGGTGAGGCGGCACGACCGCCCGAGGGCAACCCGGGCCGCATGGCTGACCCGCTGCCGCCGCCGTCGATCGGCGGTGAGTCGATCGATTGGGCGGAGCGTGGGCTCGATTCGGCGTTGCCGATCGGCTCGGCGGAACCGTCGGGCATCGGCACGCTGGAGGGGGAAGCGCCGGTCTTCGGAGCGGGGTCGGTTTCCGGCGGCCGCGGGCGGAGCCGGATCGGCGACCGGGTGTTCGCGGCCCTTGCGTCGGGGTCGGGGCTGTTCATCGTCCTACTGATCCTGCTGGTCGCGATCTTCCTGATCGCCCGCGCGATACCGGCCATCGCCGATGACCAGGTCAACTTCCTGTTCTCCCGGGAGTGGAGCGTCGAAGGTGCGACGCTTCGGTTCGGCGTGCTCGACCTGCTCTGGGTCACCGTGGTGATTTCGCTGCTGGCCATGCTGATCGCCGTGCCGATCGCGATCGGTATCGCGCTGTTCATCACGCAGTACGCGCCGAGGCGACTGGCCCGGCCGGTGGCCTATGTGGTGGACCTGCTCGCCGCGATCCCGTCGATCATCTACGGCATCTGGGGCATCACGGTGCTGGCCCCGAAGCTGGCGCCGGTGCAACGGGCGCTCTACCACATACCCGGGCCGCTGTTCCAAGACAAGAATGTCGAGGAGGGCACGATCTTCAACGGCGGCCTCGTGCTCGCGATAATGATCCTGCCGATCATCACCGCGATCAGCCGCGACGTGTTCGACCGGACACCGCGGCAGAACGTCGAGGCAGCCTGGGCGCTGGGCTCGACCCGGTGGGAGATGATCCGCTTAGCGGTCCTGCCCTACGGCCGCCCGGGCGTCATCGCCGGCTCGATGCTCGGTCTGGGTCGGGCACTCGGCGAGACGATCGCGATCACCCTGATCCTGTCCAAGTCGGGCGTCGGATCGCCGTTCACGTTCTCAATCTTCAACGGCGGCGAGACATTCGCCTCCAAGATCGCGAACAACGCCGCCGAGTTCAACAACCCCACGCAAACTGGGGCGTACATCGCGGCCGGCCTGGTCCTGTTCGTTCTCACGTTCGCCGTCAACGCGGCCGCCCGCGGCGTCGTCACCCGGCGCAAGGAGTTCGCATGAGCGTGACATCTCTCGCCCCCGGGCAGAACCACCGGCTCCGGACCGCGAAGAACAACCTTGCCACGGTCCTGGTCACGTTGGCCTTCGGGGTCGCGCTGATCCCGCTGGTGTGGATGCTCTGGACCGTGCTCAGCAAGGGCTTGCACGCAATCACCCGCAACGGTTGGTTCACCCAAAGCCAACGGGGGATCACATATCGCGACCCGGGCGGCGGGGCCTATCACGCCATTCTCGGCACCTTTCTGCAGGTATTGCTGTGCTCGATCATCTCGATTCCCATCGCCTTGATGGTCGGCATCTACCTGGTCGAATACGGCCGCGGTCCGTTGGCCCGCGCCACCACGTTCATGGTCGACATTCTGACCGGCATCCCGTCGATCGTCGCAGCGCTGTTCATCTACGCGGTGTTTGTCACGACCTTCCACGGTCAGCGGGCCGGCTGGCTGGTCTCACTCGCCCTGGTGATGCTGATGATCCCGGTCATCGTGCGCACCACCGAGGAGATGCTCAAACTCGTTCCCAACGAACTGCGCGAAGCGTCCTACGCGCTCGGGGTGCCGAAATGGAAGACGATCGTGCGGATCGTGGTGCCGACAGCGATGACCGGGATCATCACCGGCATCGTGCTCGGCGTCGCCCGGGTGGCCGGCGAGACCGCACCACTGCTGATATTGGTCGGCTACACCCAGGACACCAACGGCAACCTGTTCAACGGATTCCAGGGCTCACTACCGGGCATGATCTACGACCAGGTCGGCAACCTCGGCAACACGCACGTACTCCTGCACGGAAAGGCCGTCACCATCCACTACGCCGCGGACCGGATGTGGGGAGCGGCGCTCACCCTGATCATCATCGTCATGGCCCTGAACCTGATCGCCCGCCTCATCGGGCGGTTCAGCAAGGTCAACCGATAAACGGAAAGCGGCGCAGAGTCATGGCCAAGCGCATCGATGGCAAGAACCTCAACATCTACTACGGCAAGTTCCTCGCCGTCAGCGACTGCAACTTCACGATCGCGCCGCGCAGCGTCACCGCGTTCATCGGCCCGTCCGGGTGCGGGAAGTCCACCGTGTTACGAACCATCAACCGGCTGCACGAGGTCATCGCCGGGGCGCGCGTAGAAGGCGAAGTACAGCTCGACGGCGACAACATCTATGCCGACGGGGTGGATCCCGTCGACGTCCGGCGCACCATCGGCATGGTCTTCCAGCGGCCGAACCCGTTCCCGACCATGTCGGTCTACGACAACGTCGCGTCCGGACTGAAACTACAAGCCGGCCGAAAGAACAAAGGCCAGCTCAACGACGTCGTCGAACGATCGCTGCGCGGCGCGAACCTCTGGGAAGAGGTCAAGGACCGCCTCAAGCGGCCAGGCGCCGGCCTGTCCGGTGGCCAGCAGCAGCGGCTGTGCATCGCCCGGGCGATCGCGGTGGAACCGCAAGTACTGCTGATGGACGAGCCATGCTCTTCGCTCGATCCGATCTCGACGCTCGCGATCGAAGACCTCATTCAGACGCTCAAAGAGACGTACACGATCGTCATCGTCACGCACAACATGCAGCAGGCGGCCCGGGTCAGCGAACGGACTGCGTTCTTCAACCTTTCTGCGACCGGGCGCCCGGGACAGCTGGTCGAGATGGACGACACGGAGAAGATCTTCTCCAACCCGACAGACAAGCGAACCGAGGACTACATCTCAGGGCGCTTCGGCTAGGTTCGCGTGCTGCTCTTCAGTCCCGGCCGCGGAGCAGAGACACACGGAACGGGCGTAATTCGGCCCGTGCATACCCGCCCGCGACGACCGGATCCTCCTCGACGAGGCGCTGCGCCGCCGCCTCGTCCGGGGCTTCGAAGATCGAGATTCCGGTATTGATCGGACCGAGTGTGGGCCCGACCAAGATGATCGTGCCGTCGGCCAGCAGTCTGGTGAATCGGTCGAAATGAGCAGACCACACCGCCCGCTCCTCGTCGGTCATTGTTGCGGCGAAGTTCTCACGAGGCGGATGCAGGAAATAGATCCATTCGGCCATCGGGCAAGTATCTCCCCGACTGGGGTAATCGGCTGACGCTCCGCCAACCACAACGTTAGGGTACGAATTCAACGTCGAGATGATCCAGGAGGCACCAATGGAGATGCCGAACACGCCGCTCGAGCCGGTTGATGAGAACTGGTCGTCAGCACTGGCCGTCGTCGCTCATCCCGACGACCTCGAGTTCGGCTCGGCCTCCGCGATCGCCCGATGGACAGCGCAGGGCAAACGCATCGTCTACCTGCTCGCCACGCGCGGCGAGGCCGGAATCGACGGCATGGTCCCGGAAGAAGCGGGACCGCTTCGCGAGCAGGAAGAACGCGACTCAGCCCGCATCGTCGGCGTGGACACGGTCGAGTTTCTCGATTTTCCCGACGGTGTGCTGGAGTACGGCTTGCCGCTTCGGCACGACTTTGCCGCGGCAGTGCGGCGGCACAAGCCCGAGATCGTGATCACCGGCAACTTCCAGGACTCGTTCGGGCCGGGAATGCTCAATCAGGCGGATCACATCGCGGTCGGTCGTGCGGTTCTCGACGCTGTTCGGGATGCCGGCAATCGGTGGGTGTTTCGTGATCTGCTTGGCCAGGGCCTCGAGCCATGGGGCGGCGTGCACACGGTGCTCGTCAGCGGCTCACCGAAGGGCCAGCACGCTGTCAATATCGACGACTACCTCGCAGCCGGCGTGCGGTCCCTCGAGGCGCATGCCCAGTACTTGGCCGGACTGGGCGGCAGCTGGCCATCGGCCGACGAGATCCTGGAGTCGGTGGCGCGGATGTTCGGCCCTCGGCTCGGCTGCAAGTACGCGACCGGGTTCGAGGTGATCTCGCTTCGGCCGCCGTGGTGAGCCGACCGGGTCTCAACCGCGCTCGGCGTCGAAGGCCGCGAGCAGCCGCTTCCCCGCGTTCGTTCGCCAGGCCTGCTCCAGCAGCGCCGCAACCTCCTCCCAGTCCGGATCTGACGCGTCGTCGAGCTGCACCCCGACCCAACCGCTCGGACCCAGATACGGCGGCACGAAATACCGCTTGGCGTCCGCGCCAACCAGTGCGGCCTGCTCGCCTTTGGGCGCCTTGACCCACAGAGCAAGCCGACCGTCGCCGTGATGATCGACGAGGAGCCAGGCGTATCGCTTCTTTCCCAACAAATAGCTGGTATGGCCGTAGGCATCCTCGACGACGGTTTGCGGTAAGAGCGCGACTAGCTCGTTGCACCGGGCGCGAACGCGGACGGCATCGGCTTGATCCCAGGAAGGCCCGGCCGCCACGCATGCACTCTGCCATTGCCGAGAGGAACGTCGCCAGGGCAACGACCTCGACGCATCTCAATTCGCATGCGCCGGGCAAAGCGACCGCAATGTGCCGAGGCATCCGAGAGAGACTGGACGGGTGCCTGGATTCGTCGACGCCTTGCAGGCAGGACCCATTGTCCTGGACGGCGGCCTCGCTACCGAGCTGGAGCGACAGGGGGCCGATCTGTCGTCAGAGCTGTGGTCGGCGCGCCTGCTCGTCGACGACCCCGCCGCAATCCAGGCCGCGCACCGGGAGTTCTTCACCGCCGGGGCCCAAGTGGCTATCAGCGCGAGCTACCAGGTGTCGCTGACCGGATTCGCGGACCTGGGCGTCGACGGTGAGGCCATGCTGCACCGCAGCGTCGAGCTGGCTCGCGTTGCGACCGACGGAGTCGCGAATCGCTGGGTTGCGGCGTCGATCGGTCCCTACGGGGCGGTCCTGGCGGACGGCTCCGAGTACCGCGGGGACTATCGAGTATCGGTCGCCGAATTGCGGCGATTTCACCGGCCCCGGATCTTGGCGCTTGCCGCGTCGGGCGCTGATGTGCTCGCCGTCGAGACGATTCCCTGCCTCGCCGAGGTGGAGGCCGTGCTTGCCGAGTTGGACGCGATCGATACGCCGGCGTGGCTGTCGCTGAGCTGCTCCGGTACCCGGACGCGAGCGGGCGAGCCGGCCAGCGAGGCGTTCGTCATGGCCAGGGATTGCGACACCGTGATCGCCGTCGGCGTGAACTGCGTCGACCCGGCCGATGCGCTATCGCTGGTCCAGTCGGCGGGCTCGGCGAGTGGCAAGCCGGTTGTCGTCTATCCGAATAGCGGCGAGACCTGGGACGCCACCCGGCGGCGGTGGACAGGCGAATCTGCATTCGAACAGGCGGACGTCCGCGCGTGGCTCGACGCGGGAGCGCGGCTCGTCGGTGGCTGCTGCCGGGTAACGCCCTCGGACATCCGGCGACTACGCGCGAGCGTGCCGCCTGCCATCGAGCCCGTTCGCCGACCGTGACCTTTCGTGCGGAAGCCGAGGTCACCTGATCATTCGATTCGTACCCGCAGTCGGCGAAACCCGCGGCCCTTGCTTTCCATCTTGACGACCTCGAGTCGGCCGATCATGGCTGTCGAGGCGACATGCGTGCCTCCGTCGGCCTGCGCATCCAGGCCAACGATGTCGACGATCCGCACTACCTCGATGTCTGGCGGCAGCAGGTTCGTGGCAGTACGGATGATGTCCGGGATCGCGAAGGCTTCTTCCCGCGGGAGGACCGACACCTCGATCCGCCGATCCTGGCCTATCTCGGCGTTACACGCCGCAGCCACCCGATCCTTGAAGTCAGCCGGTACCTCAGCCAGGTCGAAGTCCATCCGTGCTGCCAGGGGCTCCATGCTGCCGCCCGTCACCAACGCGCCGAAGTCTCGAAAGACAACACCGGTGAGGACATGCAGCCCGGAGTGAGTTCGCATCAGCGCTGTGCGCCGGGCATCGTCCAGCGCACCACGAACCGCAGTTCCGGGGGACGGCACCGGATCGTCCTCTGCTGGAATCAGGTAGTAGTCGTCCAGCTTGCGGGTTCCAACGATGCGCGTGCGCACTCCACCCCAGAGCAGCACACCTTCGTCCGGAGGTTGCCCACCGCCGCCTGGATAGAACGCAGACCGATCCAGGACGATCCCGCGGTCCACGTCCGCGGTAATAACGATCGCGTCCCACTCCCGGATCGACGCGTTGTCGAGATCCAGCCGATGGGTATGCGTCGCACCACCAGTCACACCGGCACCACGACCTCCGGCGCGAGATATCATGAGCGAAGCCTCTCGTTCGGCCGGCGACCGGCGTCCCAGGTTGTCGCCTTCGTTGCGATACAAATGTTGGCAGTTTGGGGCTCAGGTTTGGGCATCACTGCAGATGGGAAACATAGGGGTACAGGGGCGAGTCGCTTCTTCCCCCCGGGGACGCGGCTCGCCCCGACGCCGCGTCGGCCCCAGATACAGGCGGATGGACTCGCGGCCCCCTCGGTGCGGCGAGTCCATCCGGCTATTGGCTTAACTAGGTTCTCACATTGCCCGGTGGTCTGCCAACCCTTGAACCGCGGTAAATATCGGACCTTTCACGCATCACAGCGGCTGTTCGCGCCGGTGAGAGACCGGTCTGTCCACAGCTCGTCGCCGCATCGTAGTCATGTCATTTACACACCGTGACGGTCGTGTTATTGCACGGAGCGTGGAGAAATGACCTCGTTACGCGTCGGTTGCGGTGCTCGGCCCCGCCAGGGTGTAACACATCGCGCGCTGGCGGCGCTATCTCCTCGTTGGGTTCTTCCGACCGCGCCAACGGCCGTCGCGGATCGGACATACAGGGAGCTCGCAACCGAGGTACCCACTGCTCCCCCCGGCTGGGGACCGTCGGTTGCGGGTTCTCTGTGACGCTGGAGAGCGGCGCACAAGATTGCGGCGGAATCCGTGCGGCGAGCACGAAGCTGTGACACGCTGCGCCCCAGAATGATGACGGCAGCCGTCACCTCTGGCCGAGTTACGTGGTCTCATTGAGATTCCGAGGCCGACACGTTGGAACCTCGTGCCCCAGCGAGCACCCGGAGACACGCATGAACATCCTGCTGATCGGACCCCCCGGCTCTGGGAAGGGCACCCAAGGCGCTCGCGTCGCGCTTGCTCTCGGGGTCGAGCACATCGCGGTCGGTGACATCCTGCGAGGCGAGGTGGCAGCTGGCACGCCGCTTGGCGAGAAGTTGAAGCAGCACTTGGACCGCGGTGAGCTGGCCCCCGACGATCTGGTCATGCAGCTGGTCGTTCCGCGCGCACTGGACGCATCGCTTCACGGCGGGTACGTGCTTGACGGTTTCCCACGCTCCGTCCCGCAGGCGCAGGAGGCCCGCAAGCTTGCTGAACGCGCTCAGGCGCGCCCGGATCTCGTCATCTATCTGGACGCCCCGGATGACGTTCTCGTAGCGCGCCTCCTCGATCGGGCCCGTGCCCAGGGGCGTACGGACGATACCGAGCAGGTGATCCGGCACCGGTTGCGAGTCTTCGACGAGGCAACCGCACCGCTGCTCGCCTACTACCGCGACGAAGGGTTGGCCAAGGTCATCGATGCGACCGGCACGCCCGACGAGATCACCGCGGCGATCCTCGCGCTCGCTAACGCGTCCTGAAGCTCGTCGGGTGAGGTGGGCAACGTTTATCGCCGGAGCGCCAAGATCAGCGAGGCGTTCCCGCGTGCACGAACTTACTTAGGCGGCGCGACCGGTCTCCGGACTCGTGGTCGGGGGGAGCAGGAAATCGGTAACCCACTCGGCTATCGCAGCCGGCTGCTCGAGCACGAAAAGGTGACCACCACCTGGAATCACCCGAACCCTGGCATCAGGGATGAGGCGGCCGAGGATGCGACCGTTGACGACCGGGACGATCGGATCATCGTCGCCGGCCAGGATGAGTGTCGGTTGGCGCAGGCAGCGTAACCAGGGCACGCTCGTCCAGCCGGCGAGGGCATACATCTGAGCTGCGTAGCCGCGCATGCTCGGCTGATGCACGAACCGAGCCACCGAGCCATGCAACAGGGCGTCTGGGTCACGGCGAGCGGCCCCGCCGTAGACGTCTGCGGCGATGCGGCGGTAGTAATCGGGCTGGTAATAGCGCCGCGGAGTGGCCAGCGCCCAGAGCACCCGCGGTGATCCGGGAACCCCGCCGAGCCCTGGACCGGTAGCAGCGAGGACGAGCCGACGAACGCGCTGTGGTGCCTGGTGGGCGAACTGCTGGGCCACGACGCCGCCGAGGGAGACGCCGAACACGTCGACGGTTTCCAGGCCGAGCGCATCCAGGAGCCGCTCAGCCGTGCGAGCCACGCCTCGCATTCGTCGGGGCCACGCGTACGGGGCGGACTGGCCGACGCCAGGAGCGTCGTAGCTGATCGTCTGCACGCCGAGGAGGTTCAGCTCGCGCTCGAACGGGACGGCGATGTCGAGGCTCGCACCGATGCCACTTATCAGCAATAGCGGGAGCCGATCGTTACGGCTGCCGGAGATCGCTGTGCGCAACCGCATGCCGGCCACATCGACGAACTGGATCTCACGCGAAGGCACCGACACCGGTGATATCTCTTCCCACTATGAGGGTCTGAATGGTCTCGGTGCCTTCGTAGGTGTGCAGCGCCTCGATGTCGGCCATATGCCGTATGACGTGGAAGTCGAGGAGTATGCCGTTACCGCCGAGCAGATCGCGCGCCTCGGCCACAACCTGGCGGGCCTTGCGAGTGTTGTTCATCTTCGCGATGGCGGCGATGGTGTCAGTGAGCTTGCCCTCCTCGATCAGCCGGCCGAGCCGAAGGCAGTACAGCTGCATCGAGCACACCTCGGCGAGCATCTTGACCAGCTTGTCCTGCACGATCTGGAAGCTGACCAGCGGCTTGCCGAACTGCTTACGCTCGCTGCAGTACTGGGCGGCGATCTCGTATGCGGCAGTGGCATGCCCAAGGGCGCCCCACGCGACTGAATTCCGGGTGCCCGCGAGCACCCGGCCAGTGTCCTTGAAACTGTTCGCGCCGGGCAGCCGGTTTACCTCGTCGACCTGGACGTTGGTCAGTTCGATCTCCGCCTGCCACACCGACCGTAACGAGCCCTTCCCTTCGATCTTGCGGGCAAGATAGCCCGGAGTGCCTTGCTCAACGAGGAAACCTTTTACCTGACGGTCCGCCACATCGCGGGCCCAAACGACGATAACGTCGGCGATCGAGCCGTTGCCGATCCACTTCTTGGCGCCGTTGATCGTCCAGGTATCGCCGTCGCGGTGGGCGGTGGTTTCCAGCGCGACCGAGTCCGACCCGTGGGTCGGCTCGGTGAGGGCGAAAGCGCCGATCTTGCCGAGCTGAGCCATTACCGGCAGCCAGCGCTCTTTTTGATCCTCGGAGCCGAGCATCGCAATCGACTGCATGGCCAGTCCAGCCTGCACTCCGAGGAACGTACCGACGCTACCGTCACCGCGATTGAGTTCCATGTGGATGAGACCGCAGGCGATCGGGCTCATCGGTGGGCAGCCGTAGCCCTCGATGCCGTCGCCGACGATCCCCAGCTTGCCGAGCTTCTCCACAAGCGCTCGGGGAAACTCGGCCCGCTCCCAATAGTCGTTGATGACGGGCAGCACTTCGTCGTCGACGAAATCGCGGGTGGTTCGCCAGTAGGCCCGCTCCTCGGCAGTGAGCTGGTCGGCGATGCGGAAGAAGTCGGTGCCGCGCGAGCGGCCGATCGTCTCGTACATCTGCTGCTCCTTCAGCTGTCGAAGACGTAGGTGCCGGGCGCCTCGACCAACGGGCGCAGGCCGCCGCCGCCAAGCTGTTCGGGTGCCGGCCGGGTCGGGCCGCAGCGCTCGGCTAGCCAGGCCGACACGTCGGTCCACCAGGTGCCCTGCCGGGTCTCGGCGGTCATGAGCCACTCGGCCGGGTCGGCGGGATTCTCCTTGTTCACCTGGTAGCTGGCCTTGGGGTTGCCCGGCGGATTGACCAGTGCCGCAATGTGTCCACTCGTTGACAGGATGAAACGTGAGCTACCGCCAAGCAGCTGCGTGGTGTGATAGCAGCTCTGCCACGGAGTGATGTGATCGGCAATGCCGGCCACTATGTAGGTATCGGTGTCGATGCGGGAAAGGTCGATCGGCACGCCGAGCACGGTGAGCGCCCCGCCCGTCACGAGCTGGTTGTCCATGGCTAGGTCGACGAAGTCGGCATGCAGGCCGGCTGGCATCCGCGTCGTGTCGGCGTTCCAGAACAGGATGTCGAAGGCGGGCGGCTTCTTGCCCAGCAGGTAGTTGTTGACCCAGTAATTCCAGATCAGGTCGCCCGGACGCAGCCACGCGAACACCTCGGCGAGTGACCGACCGTCGAGGTAACCGCGGCGTCGGGATGCCGCTTTGGCCGCGTGGGCCAGGCGCCGGTTGCCGAGCGCCGATGCCAGGCCGGCCCGCGCATTGTCGATCACCGTGACGGCAAGGGCGAAAGCAGCCAGGCGGTCCTGCCGTCCAGTCGCCGCGAGGTAGGCGGCAGCGATACTCGCGAGGATGCCGCCGGAGCAGACGCCGGTGAGCGCAGTACGGTCGGCTCCCGTCACCCGCTCGACAGCATCGAGCGCGTCGAGGACGGCTTGAACGTAGGTCTCGAAGTCCCACTGCGCATACCGGGCGTCCGGGTTGCGCCAGGACATCACGAACACCTGCTGGCCCTCACCGACGAGGAACTCGACCAGGCTGCGGTTCGCCGCCATGTCGAGGGCGTAGTACTTGTTGATCGTCGGAGGCACGATCAGCAGTGGCACCTCGCGCACCTGCTCGGTCTGCGACGTGTACTGGATCAGCTCAAACACATCCGTGCGCAGCACGACAGCCCCCGGCGTCGTGGCGATGTTGCGGCCTACCTCGAACGGCGATTGGTCGACCATCTCCGGGATGCGCGGTGGCGACGCTAGATCGCGCGCGAACCGGGCGCCGCCGCGGACGAAGTTCAACCCGGCGCTGTCAACGGCTGCCTTGGCCGATGCGGGGTTCACTAGCGGAACGTTGCTGGGCGAGACGGCCTCGACGAGGTTTTCGGTGAGGAATCGCGTCCGCTGGTCGTCCCGCCAGTCAAGATCTGCATCGGCGACAAGTTCGTCCGCGGTCTGCGCACCAGCAAGATAAGCCTGGACGATGCGCCGCAGCAGAGGGTTGCGCGTCCATGCCTCGTCGGCGAAGCGACGATCGCGCCTTGAGGGCGCCAGCGTCGACGTACCGATCGCGATGCGTCCCGTCTCGGCAACGAGAGTACCCAGCCGCCGAGCCGTGGTACGGGGTTTGCGGATCAGTGCGACGCCCAGCTTGGCGGTCGACAAGTCTGGTGCAAATCGGCGCACCGGCCCGAGCGCCGCGTCGATGAGCAGCGCGTCAAGGGGAGCGGCCTGATCCGCCAGATCGGCCGCCTGTTCCGGCGTGACCGAAGGAGTCGTCGATGTGGTCATCCAGCAGCCTCCGCATCCGGCACGGTGATCTCGCGCTTGAGAATCTTCCCGGTGGGCCCCTTGGGCAAGGCGTCGACGATCCACACCCGCCTCGGGTACTTGTACGCGGCGACCTGCGACTTGACGTAGGTGCGCAGCTCGTCCGGCGTCACTGTCGCACCCGGCTTGAGCACGACTGCCGCGCCGACCTCCTCGCCCAGCTCGGGGTGCGGCATGCCGATGACCGCAGCCTCGGCAATGCCGGGATGCTCATACAGCACTTCCTCGATCTCCCGCGGGTAGATGTTGTATCCGCCGCGGATGATCAAGTCCTTCTTTCGGTCGACGATGTAGAAGTACCCGTCCTCGTCCACGCGCCCGATGTCGCCGGTGCGGAACCAGCCGTCAGCCGAGACGGCCTCGGCGGTCGCCTCCGGCTTGTTCCAGTAGCCCTTCATGATGTTGTGGCCGCGGATCGCGATCTCACCGACCTCGCCCTGCGGAAGCTCGGCGCCGGACGCGTCAACGACGCGCATCTCCACACCCCGGATCGGCGTGCCGATCGAGCCCGGCTTGCGCTCCCGGTCCGGGTGGTTGAACGACGCTACCGGCGACGTCTCCGACAGGCCGTATCCCTCGAGCACGATGCAGTCGAACGCGTCCTCGAACTGACGCAGCACCTCGACCGGCATCGCCGCACCGCCAGACACGCTCAGGCGCAGCGCCGACACGTCGTAGTCTGCGCGGTCCGGCACGTGAAGAAGCGCGCTGAACATGGTCGGGACACCAGCGAATATGGTGACCTGTTGGTTGGCCAGCAGCCCCAAGGCCTTAGCCGCGTCGAAGCGCGGCAGCACCGTGAGCGAGGCACCCATCAAGATCGCGGCGTTGAGTGTGCACGTCTGCCCGAATGAGTGGAACAGCGGCAGCCCGCCGAAGATGACGTCCTCCGGGCCGACCTGGAAGATCTCGGCGGCGACTTCGACGTTATTGATCAGATTTGAGTGGGTAAGTTCCGCACCCTTGGGCTGCCCCGTCGTGCCGGACGTGTAGAGGATGACCGCCGTGTCGTCGGCCGCGCGGTCGACGACCTGCGGCGCCGGAGTCGCGGTCGCAAGCAGGTCCGGGAAGGAGGCCGGGTCGACGAGAATCGATTCGGCGCCACCTTCCTTGGCGCCAATCTCGACCTCGGGTGCCGCGACGTGCCAGGCGAAGATCACCGGCGCGCCGGAATCGCCGAGATAATAGGCGACTTCGCGCGCCTTGAGCAGCGGGTTCATCGGAACCACCACAGCACCGGCGCGCAGTACTCCGTAGTAGACGGAGGCGAACTCAGGGACGTTGGGCAGCATGATGCCGATGGCTGTCCCCGGCGCGATACCGCGGGCAGCCAGTAATCCAGCGACGCGAGCGCTCTGGCCGTCGAGTTCGCGGTACCTAGTTGTCTGGTCACCGAGGCGGATCGCGACCCGGTCGGGATTGTCGGCTGCACTGCGGGCGAGGCTGGCGGCGATGTTCATCAGAAGTCCCTAGTACGCGGCGGTCGGGGATGACCTAACTATCGTCGGTCCCGCAAGACCAGCACCACGATGGGCGCGAGCACCAATCGCCAGTCGACTAGTTGTGCTGGCGCACAACGACACCGGCCTATGCGCCAAGCCATGACGTCGGCGCAGCCTCTTTGTGCAGCGGGCCACGCCGGCACGCCGGACACTTGCGTGAATCGTGCCAAATATTTCAGAGCGCGGTCCCGATGGCTTCGTCAACCGCTCGACCTCGCCGAGTTGCAAGTGGCGCGCGAATGCGCTCGAATGCTTGAGCTCGGCTGATCACGGCGGGCGGTGGGTTTGCCGCTTCGCTGTCATACGCCTGACCGTCCTCGCCCGAGCTGTCACCCTGGCGTAACCGGGCCGCGTTGGGTGAACAACTAGGAGGGTCCCGCGGCGGGAGGGATGCCGCGGGACCCAAACGACCAGGGTAGCGGCGCAATGACAGCTCTGCCACGAGCGCGCTGTCCGGCCGGGATCGCAGTCTCATGCCCTGCACAGCAACGTGGCGACAATTCGGGCGCTACTCGACCACGGACCCGGTAGCCACGCTTCGTCCGTCAGGCGCGAAGTGCAGGTCAAGATGGCACAGATCCATCAAGGAAGTAACCCAAATCACGTCGGCCTACTGCAGTGACCGGGTCCTGTCATCCACGGCCGCGTCACGTGCAGTGGCCCGCGTCCGATCCGCTGGGCGTTGGCCGGCTGCTACCGCTGGCGGTTATTGCGGATGGCAAACCGGGTCGGCTACGGCGCCCCATCAGCGCAGGGTCCTAACGATGATCGCCGCGCAGCTGCCGAAAGAACGCTCTCAGGTCAGCAACGAAGAGTTCCGGCTGCTCCAGGGCGGGAAAGTGGCCTCCGGCCGGCATCTCGTTCCACTGCGTGATGGTGTACAGCCGTTCGGCCCATGATCTGGGGACTCGGCGTACGTCGCGGGGGTAGATCGCGCACCCAGTGGGCACGTCCACGCGGGACGGCCGAGGTGAGGTCTGTTTCTGCTCGGCCCACTCAGCGTAGAGGCGGGCCGCCGACGCGATCGTCTTCGTCACCCAGTAGGTAGTCACGTTCGCAAGCAGCTCATCCTTGGTAAAGCTGTGCTCGACGTCGCCGCCGCAATCACTGAACGAGCGGTACATATCCACTAGCCACGCGGCCAACCCGGCCGGCGAGTCATTCATAGCAAACGCCATGGTGTGTGGACGGGTGGTGTTCAGCGGCAGATGGATGACCGTACCCGCGGCTTGGTGCGCAGCCCAGTCGCTTAGGCCCTGCCGCTCGGTGTCGCTCAGCCCAGATTCGAGATCGTTCGTCTCCGCCGGACTCTCGCCCAGCGGCATCGTCAAGTACAACCCGCACACGCCCGAGCCCGCTCCCGACCGAAGAAGATCGGTGGTGATGATGGCGCCCCAATCTCCGCCGGCGGCGCCGTACCGGTGATATCCCAGCCGCTGCATCAGCAAGGCAAATGCCGCTGAGATGCGTCGCACGTTCCAGCCCGGACCGACCGTGGGCCCGGAGAATCCGTAGCCCGGGATTGAGGGGCACACAACGTGGAATGCGTCGGACGCGTCACCGCCGTGCCGCAGCGGGTCGCGCAGCGACTCGATGACTTTCTCGAACTCAAACACGGAGCCTGGCCAACCATGCACCAGCAGCAGTGGCAGCGCCCCCGCCTCAGGCGACCTGGCGTGAATGGCATGGACGCGTTGCCCGTCCACGTCCATCGCGACCTGCCCAAACGCATTCAACCGCGCCTCACACGCCCGCCAGTCAAATTCGGTTCGCCAGTACTCGCACAGCCCTTCGAGGTAGCGCCGGCTCGTCCCGTACGACCAGCCACTGCCCGGGAACTCGTCGAGCCACCGGGTACGGGCCAACCGTGCACGCAGGTCATCCAACTCGTGCTGTGGAACGTGAACCTCGAACGGCGTGACACCGCCTGCCACGTGTTCCTCCTGCAGCGCTAATCGGGTCGGAGTCCAGGATCTCAGGCGGCGGACCCTTATCCATCGGGGGGCGCGGCAGCGCATGGCAGTGAGCAAGATCGCTCGAAGCGACCGGGCACGGTGGCCGCGCGGGCGTCGTGATGTCGCGGCCTCAGCCGTCCTCAGGAACCCGGCACAATTCTGTGCGTTGGACGCCGATTCTTAGGAGAGCCTAGATCGCACGGCGTTCGTTCATGGCGGTGTATGCATCGCCGATGCCGTCGAGGTCGGTGATGTAGTCGAAGACGCGTCCTGGGTTGATGCGGCCTTCGAGGACGTCAGGAAGCAGTTCGGGGATGTACCGCCGTGCGGGTGAGACTCCGCCGCGCAATCCGATGTTACGAAAGATGACGGTGTCGATGGGCACCTGAGCGTCGTGTGGGACGCCGATGGCGCCGACGACCGAGCCGACGCGCGCAATGCCGAAGGCGGTGCTCATCGACTGGCCGGTGCCGACGCACTCGAGGGCGGCGTCGACGCCGAGGCCGCCGGTGAATTCCAGGATCTTTGCGATGGCTTCATCGCCGCGTTCGGCGAGGATGTCGGTCGCGCCGAACTCGCAGGCGAGGGTTTGGCGGGTGGGGTTGCGGCTCAGGGCGATGATGCGCTCGGCGCCGAGACGTTTGGCGGCGATGACCGCGCACAGGCCCACGGCTCCATCACCGATAACGGCAACGGTGTCGCCCCGCTCGACAGCCGCGCTGACAGCGCTGCTGATCGCTCTCGGCGACACCCACGACGCCTCGCCATCCGGCGATGACCGCGGCAGATCCCAACGTCAGCAACGGAGCCCGGATCGCTTGCTCAGGCCAGGGCAATCCACCAGCAGCAGACCGTGCGGACGCTCCCGTCGCTACACCGCCTGACACCAGCTCACGTGGTCCGACGTTGGCGGTGCCACTCGCTCAATACGGCGGCGAGCTGTTCCTCGCCGAACGCCGCGACCAGGAAACCCACCGTTGCCGCGAGCAAGTCGTATTCGTTCGTGGCGTCGATCAGGTTGTCGATAGCTGCCTCGTCGCCACGCAGGTGCGCCTCGAGTAGCGCCACCACGTCGGCCTCTTCGACGACCGCCGCCTCGGTCACGCTCTCATCATCGAAGAGACGCTCGACGTACGCATCCTGCTGCACCGGTGTCAGCTCAGTGAGGAACCACACGACCCGGGCGTCGCGCTGCTCGCAGAAGTGCGCGCCGACAACCGTGCAGGTCGTCCCCTGCCAGGTGTAGCCGCAGGGTTGGCCGTTCGTGGCGGCCCGGTTCACATACGCGCGACGCCGCGCGTCGAAGTCGGTCATCGACGGATCACCGTCCCGAACGCGAGGTTAGTCTTACTCCGGGTCGGTGAACCAGATTGGCTGCGGGACGCTTCGCTCTAGTGGTGATCGTGGCTCCACAGTCACCGAGCTCGCGCCGCACACTCATTTGGCTTACCGCGGATCACCGCGGCAAGGCGCTGCCGCCGTGTAATGCGTCGCCTGTAGAGGCCGGCCGCTCTGCCCCCAGATTTGCGGCCCTACTGACTGATCCGTGGGTTGGTCCGGCCGGGCCAGGAGGGGTCGGTGGCCGGCCTGCCTGAGCGTCCAGCAATCCCAGGGCTCTCGCGCGGACTGCGGCGTCGCGCCGCGTCTTTGCGTCGAGCTTGTTCAGGATGGCGCCGACATGCGTGTCTACGGTGCGGACGGACAGCACCAGCCGCGCCGCGATCTCGGCGTTGGTCAGCCCTTCGGAAAGCAACCGGATCACGTCGGTCTGCCGCTCGGTGAGTCCGGCGGGATTGTCTCGTGTTGCTTGGACGCGGCCACGCGGGATGCGGCTGACGCCGAGCTCTCTCAGCCGAAGCCGGACCTTGCGCGCCAGCGGCTCGGCGCCAAGGGCGTCGAGCGCGGCGAGAGCAGCCAGCAGGTCTGCGGGGTCGGGGCTCTGGGCGCGAGCGAGCGCCTGCTCGTACGGGCAGCCGGCGCGTCCCCACGCCTCGGCTGCCTCCCGCCATTGCCCGTGCGCCAGCAGCGTGTAGGGATGCTCGGAGTCGTTGATCGGCACGGCCCGGCCCGCGGCGCGCATCCGGTATCCGAGCTCGGCTGCCGCTGACAGGCGACCGAAGCGGCGCACGTCTTCGTATGCCGGCGCCACGACGGACGCGACACGGGAAGCGTCGCCGCGCAGCCACGCTGCCTCGAGCAGGGCCGCCGCCGCGGGTCCGGTGCGTTGCGCCTCTCCGAGTTGCAGGGCGAGCGTCCAGGCCTGTTCCAGCAGCTGCGGCGCCGTCCTGGCCCCGCCGAGCCTGGATCGGTGCCGAGCACGACGAGAGCCGGGACAGCGGATGATCGGCTCGGCGTCGACCGCCCATCGAATCTCGCGCTCGGCCTCGTCCCACCAGCCGAGCGCCAGGTACACCATGCTCCGAGTCAGCTGAAGGTATCGGCGGAAGCCGTCGAACTCGGCCTCGTCCGCCAGCTCGATGGCGTCGTCGAGGATGCCGTCTGCCTCGGCGAACCGAAGAACGTCGATGAGGTGCCAGACGATGTTGACGTACGCGCGGCAGGCGTGCTCGACCTCGCCGGCCTCGAGGGCCACCGCAAGGCTCTCCTCCAGCATGGCTTGACCCTCAGGCATGCCGTCGTCCCACAACGCGGTACCGACGTTGTTCAGTGCGTGCGACAACAGGGCGGCGTCGCCGAGGTCGCGCGCCATTGCCACGGCGCGCCGGCCGACCGCGACGCAATCGGCCCGACGCCCGGCCAACATGTGCAGTTGGGACTGATTGCTCAGCGCCAGTGCCAGGGCTCGGCTGATCGCCTGCGGATTCGAGGACCTCGATCGCCTCCGCGCCGCTCGCCTCGGCCTGCGCGCGGGAGCCTGCCCACCAGTGGATCCGCGACAGCCACCGAAGGCTCAGCCCTAACTTGCGCGGATCGCCGAGCGTGCGGCGCAGCCGGACGGCGTCCTCCTGCGCCGGGACGCCGAGGTCGGAGAGCCCGACGGTGTGGCACTCGACCGCGTACTCATCCAGGAGATCGGCCTGCACGTCGGGCGGGAACACGTGGCGGTGATCGAGCACCAGCCGGTAGTGCGCGACGGCCTCGCGGTGCGATCCGGCTGCGGCGGCCTCCCGGGCGGCCGCGGGGCCGTGCTGGACGATCACGTCGTCGGCGCCGGCCTGCGCGGCGTGGTGGACGATCCGCGACAGGTCGACGCCCTCCCGGCGATCGAGCAGCGCCGCGAGCACGGCCTGGTTGCAGGTCACCCGTCGGGCGGCCGGCATGGAGTCGACGACGGCTCGGCGGGCCAGCTCGTGCGCGAACGCGACCCGCGTCGGGGAGACGTTCAGCACGCCGCGCCGTTCGGCCACAGTGAGCGAGGCGAGACCACCGGGCACGACCGCCTCAACGAGCCATCGCTCGGCCGCGGAAGGGATCACCGCAAGCTGCTCGACGGCGTCCCGGGTGGGCCCGTCGAGGTCGCCGAGCCTGGCCCGTACCGCCTCTGCAACGGTGTGCGGCACGCCGCCGACGTCGCCGGACGCGAATACCTCCGCGACGAAGAACGGGTTGCCGGAGGTGACCGCGAACACCTGCTCGCTGTCCATCCCGGTGTGCGCACCTAGCTGACGGACGGCTTCGGCGGACAGACGCGCCGGCGTCAACCGCCGCAGCCGCGGCGTACGGGCGGCCAGGCCGAGCAGTTGCTGCAGCGGATGGCCGCTGGCCAGTTCGACGTCCCGGTAGGTCAGCACCAGCACGGCCGGCAGGCTGACGATCCGCCGTACCAGGAACCTCAGCACGTCCAGGGTCGCCTCGTCGGCCCAGTGAACGTCCTCGACAACCAGTACGGTCGGCTGCTCCGGCCGGTCCAGCTCGGCCCGCAGGGCGTCGCTGACCCGACTGCCGGTCGGCGGACTCGAGCGCGTGCGTGAGCGCGCTGCCCACGCTGCCCGTCAGGTCCCGCAGTGGGCCCAGCACTCGTGGCGTGGCGAGATCGTCGCAGTAGCCGATGAGCAGGCGCGTCCCGGCCGGGAGGACCGACCCCACGGCGTCCACCAGGCTCGACTTGCCGATCCCGGCCTCTCCGACGATGAGCACGACCGAGCCATCTCCGGCCGTGGCCTCCCCGGCCGCAGCGCCGAGTGCCTCGAGCTCCCGCTCGCGTTCGAGGATCGCCCCTCGGCTCACCCCCGGATTGTCGCATCGGCGTCTCGGTAGCAACGCCGATCGACGCCCGATCTCGGTATCTTCTGCGCCCGATGTCGGTACCGGCGACGGATCCGAAGGGTGTCGCCGCCGCCGTACAAACTTGCCATGCAGTCGCTACGCCACACTCACGACGTCGTGGTCGTCGGGGCCCGAGCCGCCGGCGCGGCCACCGCGCTCCTGCTGGCCAGGCAGGGATACGACGTCGTCCTGGTCGACCGGAACGCCTTGCCGAGCGACACGCTGTCGACGCATCAGATCGCCCGGCCCGGCGTGGTGCAACTGCGCCGCTGGGGACTGCTCGACGCGGTCCTGAGCAGCGGGGCCCCGGCCCTGCGCCAGGTCACGTTCACCACCCCGAGCGAGTCGGTCACCCGCGCGGTGAAGACACAGCGCCGGGGTCGATCTGCTCGTCGCGCCGCGTCGCTACATTCTCGACACACTCGTGGCAGACGCCGCGGCCGCGGCCGGCGCCGATGTGCGTTTCGGGGTCACCGTCGAGGGCGTGCACCTCGACGATGCCGGTCGAGCCATCGGGGTGTACGGACACGACCGCGGCGGTGCGCCGGTCGACCTCGCCGCCCGGTACGTCGTCGGCGCGGACGGGCTCGGCTCGCGGGTGGCTCGCGCGGTGGGCGCCGAGGTCATCGAGGACCGGGGAGCTCCCGGCGCCGTGCAGTACGCGTACTTCGCAGGCCTGCCCTGGCCGGGCATCGAACTGATCGTCGCCGACCGGGCACTCACCGGGGTCTTCCCCACGCACCACGGCGAAGCCTGCATCTGGATCTGCAGCCCGACCGAGGACGCCCGCGAGGCGCGCCGCACGGCTGCCTCCCGCGAGGACGCCTTCACCGCGTACCTGCGTCGAACCGCGCCCGAATTGGCCGCGCGCCTGCGCACCGGACGCCGCACGTCACCGGTCACGGGCATGCTGCGCACGCCGAACTACCTGCGCCGGGCCCACGGTCCGGGCTGGGCCCTGGTCGGCGACGCCGGCTACCACCGCGACGCGGTCACCGGCCACGGCCTGTCCGACGCATACCGGGACGCCGAACTGCTCGCGACCGCACTGCACCAGGCGCTGCGAGGCGAGGTCGATCCGGACACAGCGCTCGCCGGATACCAGCGCCAGCGCGACAGCGCGTTGCGCGCGGTCTTCGAGCTGACCGTCGCGCTGGCCGGCTACCCGCCACCTGCGGAGTTCGTCGCGCTGCAGAAGACGCTCGCCCGCGCCCTCGACGCCGAGGCTGCCGAATTGGCGGCCCGGTCACCCATGGTTCCCGACGAGCACCAGCTCGCCACCGCATAACCGCCAACGCGCCACAGACGGCGCAGACCAGAAGGAGAACCGCAATGACCAGCACCGTCAACGAGTCGACCCGCAACGGCGTCGACACCGCCACGCTGTTCGCCACCCTCGACGCGGTCAAGGCCGCACCCGAGGCAGCCCGATTCCAGTTCCGGGCCCGCAACCAGTGGCTGCGCGGAACCCACAACCGCAGCACCATCGACGGCTTCTACGGAGTCGGCGAGGAGCGTACCCACGAACGGAGCTTCCACTTCGACGCCGACCACCCGGCCGTGCTCGTCGGCCGCGACAACGGGCCCACCCCGGTCGAGTACGTGCTGCACGCGCTGGCCGCCTGCCTGACCGCGGGGCTGGCCAACATCGCCGCCGCCCGCGGCGTTCAGCTCACCGAAGTGCATTCCACCGTGTCCGGCGACATCGACCTCAACGGCATCCTCGGCCTCAACCCGGACGTCCGCAACGGCTACCAGAACATCGCCGTGCGGTTCACGGTCAAGGGCGACGCCCCGGCCGAGACGCTGCGCGAGATCGTCGAGCAGTCCCGGGCCCGCTCGGCAGTATTCGACGTCATCACCAACCAGGTGCCGGTCAGCATCGAGGTCGCGACCGAGTGACCGTGAGGCTCACCACGATGATGCCGGCAGTCGGTAGCAGCGCCCGGCGCAGCCGCACCGTGTCACGCCGCGACATCGAACTGTTCACCGAGCTGACTGGAGACCGCAATCCGCTGCACTACGACGAGGAGCTCGCCGCCCGCACCCGGTTCGGCGCGCTCATCGTGCACGGTGGCGTGACGTCCGGCCTCCTCAACGCCGTTGTCGCCGGGTCCGTACGACGGTCACCAACAGCGATGGCGCCCGTCGTCCTGGACGGCGACGCACACGTGTATCGCGAACCTGTCGAACGATCTCCGGCGACACCGACGCAAGGGAGGTGATCAACATGCTCCCCGAACTCTTCGCCCAAACCGAAGCCGACCATCGAATCAAGCGTTTGCTGCGGGAGGCAGAGTCCTACCGTCGGGCGCGCGCCGTACCGGCCCATACGTTGCGATCCAGACTGCAGCGCGGCCGCACCCGTGCTTTCGTGACGCTACGCATCCGCTGGACAGTAGCAATGCGCACCTCGGCGCTCCGCCGCGCTGAACGATCGATCTGAGCGGCTCGAGCACCGTGGTCAGCATCTCGCCGAGCGGACAGACGGCTGGGGGTGGGCTGGCTGCAGGCTTCGCGGCGATGGTCGAAGGCGGCGCCACGTGACCTTTCTGCATACCTGTCCAGCGCTTCCAGTTCATGCATCGCCCGCTGAGGGCATGGCGGGCGCGCTGTGCGTACCGCCGCCGCTTGTCAGGCTGCGTGCGGGGTCAGAGTGACGATCAGCTCGGCGTCGAGGGCGGCGGCGATGCGATCGAGCACGGGGATGGTGGGTACGGCGCCGCCGGCCTCGAGGCGGGACAGGGCGGGTTGGGTCATGCTGGCGCGGTTGGCGAGTTCAGTCTGGGACAGGCCGAGGGCGAGGCGCCGCTCGCGCACCGCCTGGCCGATCAGGAACGCTCGGCGGGCCTCGTCGTAGCCCTCGCGGTAGCCGGCGCTGTGGCCGATGCGATGGGACGCGGCGCGCACCTCGGCTCAAGATCGTGCGGACTTTTTGCGGACTAACGGCGCCGATGTCTATGAGCTGAGTAGAGAAAGAACGACTGGAGGCCAATGAATACGGGGGGCTTTCGGGCGCGCCCGAAGGGATTCGAACCCCCAACCTCTTGATCCGTAGTCAAGTGCTCTATCCGTTGAGCTACGGGCGCTTGTGCGGGGCAAGAGTCTACAGCCCTTCGTTGCCCGTCGAGTTCCCTTACCTAACACCGCTAGCCTGGACTCGATGTCCGGTGACGCAGATGACGGAACGACGATCCTGACCGACGACGAGCTAGTTACGTCCTGGGGTCTGATTGTCGACAGCTTGATTCGTACGCAGAACCGCATATTGCAGTCGGTGGAGGCGGCGGGAGTTCCGGCGCAATGGTTCACCGTGTTGCACGTCCTGTTGGCCGCTGATGGCCATCGTCTGCCCATGGGCCGGCTCGCTGTGGAGCTGTCGATGACAGGTGGCGGATTCACAAAGCTCGCCGATCGGATGGCCCGCGAGGGCCTCATCGATCGTCGGAATTCGGCGGGTGATCGGCGGGTGGTCTACGCCGAGTTGACCGAGGAGGGGCTACGACTCGCGAAGCGCAGCGAGGCCATGTATCGGGAGCAGTTGCGCATTCATCTTCTCGGCGCGCTCTCCGAGGCTGAGTTTTCGCAGCTGGACGTCGTGGGTCAGGCCCTCGCCAACGCGTACCCCGGGGCGGTCACTGAAGGCCGCGACGAGATCGTGCGCACGGAGCGCTCACCCGATCTTCCCGACCGGCGCCGCGGCGGAGACAACCCGCCTCTCCCGGACGCGGTATAGCCCGCCTACGCTCTGACGACACCGTCAGAGGACCTCATATAGGAACCGTGGCGACCGTTCGAGTCCCCCGAGCCCGAACGGCCGCCACGTCCGAGTTCTAACGGAGAACACACTTGCGGAGAAAACCGCCGCCTGTCAAGTTGTAGCGGAAACAACTTCCTGTGAATCCTTTTCCGTGCGTCTGGTCGACCGCCAGAAGCCAGCGGGCGGAGGCTCCGGGATTCGAACCCGGGAGGGGGTTGAGCCCCCAACCGCATTAGCAGTGCGGCGCCATAGACCAGACTAGGCGAAGCCTCCCAAGCGGCCTTCGGCGGCCGCGTGAGCGCCGATGTCCACCGAGCGGTCAGCGTACAAGGTGTCGCGAGGGGCGGCCAACCACGGACATCGTCCAAGAACCGACTGTTCCGTAAGGACGGCCCCAGTCGAGCCAGATGCGCGCGTAGACCGAAGACGAATCGAGATACTTCGCCAATGCTCAGTCAGCGCGAATCAGCGGCATCAACACCCGGTCGACGATCGCGAGCAACATCTCGTCGTCAACTTGCCGATTGAACAAGATCATCTGTTGCATGAGCATCGCCGGAAGGATTTCGGCGAACATCGGATCAACAGCGTCAGGCCGAACCTCGCCACGCGCTACGCCACGCTCGAGGACCCGAACCGCGGCGAGCCGCTTCTCGCAGTGCACCTGCGAGTCGATGGCGGTCGCGAGGTCCGGGGAGCGGGTCACCTCGCAGGCGACGGCGCGGATCGCCTCGCCGGCCGACTCACATATTTCGATGATGCGGCGACCGATCGCGACGAAGACGTCCCGCGTCGTCGCGTCGGCCACGGCGTCGTCGACGAACGTCTCCGGTGAGCCGAAGCGGTGGCAGAAGGCGGTCAGGACGAGATCTTGCTTGGTGGGCCATCGCCGATAAATGCTCGCTTTGCCCGTCTGCGCACGGGCCGCCACTGACTCGATGGTGAACGCGGCGTATCCAACCTCGCTCAGCTCGGCAAAGACCGCGTCGACGATCGCGTCTTCGAGCACGGCACCACGGCGCCGGTGCGCTGGTGACGGCTCTCCGTCCACAGCGGCGCCTGTGGCGGTGCGGAAATCAGTTGGCGCGGCGAGCATCGTTGTCAGACCCTTCCTCCATGCTGCTCCTGACGTCAACCTCAAGCGACACGCCGAGGAATAGATAAGACACGGTTGCGTATCTAAATATCAGAGGTCTATCTTACGCCAGTAAGAGACGTGAGCGTAGCTTATCGGCACGATGGTGGCTGTGAATTACCGCGCTCCGGCTCGCCGTACTCGAACGACTTGGATGGAGAATCCGTGACAGGCACTGAGCAAACACGTGCTTCGTCGACGATCGAACGCCCCACGAACGGCGCTCGTCGGCAGACGCATCCTGGCCTGCTGCTGCTGCTGATCGCAGGAGCACAACTCATGGTGGTGCTCGACGCGACCATCGTGAACATCGCGCTGCCATCGATGGCCAAGTACTTCGATCGCAGTCAGACCGACATGACCTGGGCCATCAACGCCTACACCCTGGCGTTCGGCGGCCTGCTGCTGCTCGGTGGTCGGGCGGGCGACATCCTGGGCCGGAGGCAGATGTTCATCTTCGGTCTCGGGCTGTTCTCGCTGGGCAGCCTGCTCGGCGGGCTGTCGATGTCGTTCCAGATGCTGCTGGTCGGGCGAGTCATTCAGGGCATCGGCGGCGCCATCGCGGCACCGACCGCGCTGTCGCTGATAACAACCTCATTCGCTGAAGGCAGGGAGCGTAATCGTGCCTTCGCGGTGTATGCGGGAGTGTCAGCGGCTGGTGCTGCCATGGGACTGCTCGCGGGCGGGATACTGACCGAGTACCTCGACTGGCGGTGGGTGCTGTTCGTCAATGTGCCGATCGGTGTCGCGCTCATGATCGGTGGCTATCTCTACATCCACTCGTCCGAGCGGCTCTCCGGCCGATTCGACATACCGGGTGCGTTGCTGTCGGTGGCCGGCATGGTTGGCCTGGTGTACGGCTTCATCCACGCGGCGCACGACGGCTGGAGCAACTCGATCACAGTCGGGACCCTGACGTTGTCGGTGATACTCCTGGGCGCCTTCGTCGCCTGGGAGGCATACACGCCGAACGCGATGATGCCGTTGCGCATCTTCGCTAACCGGAGCCGGTCCGGCTCGTATCTGGTGATGCTCATCATCGGCGCGGCGATGTTCGGGATGTTCTACTTCCTGACCTTCTTCGTCCAGGGTGTCCTCGGCTACTCCGCGCTGAAGGCCGGTGTCGCGTTCCTGCCGTTCTGCGCGGTGATCGTTATCGGATCCGGTTTCGCGAGCCAGATCATGCCGAGATCCGGTCCGAAGATCCTGATCACCGGTGGCGTCGCATTGGCGACGATCGCGCTGTTCCTGTTCTCGCGGGTCACCGCAACCACCACGTACTGGGGCGGCCTGTTCCCCGCGATGATGATCATGGCCGCCGGACTGTCGTTGGTCTTCGTGCCGCTAACCAGCACCGCCGTGTCGAAGGTCGCGCCGACCGACGCCGGACTCGCATCGGCGCTTCTGAATGTCGGCCAGCAGGTGGGTGGATCGATCGGCCTGTCGGTGCTGGCGACTGTGGCGGCTACGGCGTCGCGCAACTCGTTCAAGAACGAGGTGGCCAACCTCCCGCCGGGCTCGCGGCAGCACTTCGCCGAGCTGGCAGCCAGCTCGACAAGCGGCCGACCACCGTCACTCGCTGCGGTGACTGACCCCGCGGCCATGCACGCGTACAACGTTGTGCAAGCGCACGCTTCGGGTCAGGGCTTCCTGACGGCCGCAATCTTCGCGCTCGTGGCAGTCGTCGTCTCCGCGGTGATGATCAACGTCAAGAAGACGGACGTGGCGACGAGTCCCGCGGAGGCCCTGGCTCCCGCCTAATCAAGCACGACCGGGCCCGCCCGTCGCTTCTTTCGAGGATGCGGGCGGGCCCATTCGGTCTCAGCACTCGATGACGTTGACCGCCAGACCACCGCGTGCGGTCTCCTTGTACTTGACCTTCATGTCGGCGCCGGTCTCGCGCATCGTCTTGATCACTTTGTCCAGGCTGACGATGTGGATGCCGTCGCCTCGAAGCGCGATCCGCGCGGCATTGATCGCCTTCACCGCGGCCATGGCATTCCGTTCGATGCACGGCACCTGTACCAGACCGCCTACCGGGTCGCAGGTCAGGCCGAGGTTGTGCTCCATGCCGATTTCAGCTGCGTTCTCGACCTGATCTGGAGTTCCACCCATTACCTCGCACAACGCACCGGCCGCCATCGAGCAGGCCGAGCCGACCTCGCCCTGGCAGCCGACCTCGGCTCCGGAGATCGAGGCGTTCTCCTTGTAGAGCACGCCGATAGCGCCGGCGGTGAGTAAGAACTCGACCACACCGTCGTCCGATGCGCCCGGCACGAAGCGCGCGTAGTAGTGCAGTACCGCGGGCAGTACCCCGGCGGCGCCGTTGGTCGGTGCGGTCACCACGCGACCCCCAGCGGCGTTCTCCTCGTTCACCGCCAGTGCGAACAAGTCGACCCAGTCGATGACTCGCAACGGATCTGTCGAGTACGGCTCCTGGCACAACCGTTGGTAGAGCTCCGGCGCCCGCCGCCGCACCCGCAGGCCGCCCGGCAAAGTGCCGTCATGCGACCAACCGTTATGCACACATTCCTGCATGACGCCCCAGATGCTGAGCAAGCCCGAACGAATATCGTCGGCGGTTCGCCAGCTGGTCTCGTTCGCCAACATCACGCCGCTGATCGGCAGCCCCGATTCAGCGCATCGGTCCAGCAACTCCGCCCCGGTGGTGAACGGGTAGCGCACCTGGGTGTTGTCCGACTTGATGCGGTCGGCCCCGGCGGCCGACTCATCGACAACGAACCCGCCGCCGACCGAGTAGTAGACCCGCTCTCGCAGCACAGCGTCGTCGCGGTCGAGGGCGACGAAGCGCAGCCCGTTCGGGTGGAACGGCAACGAGGTCCGCCGATGCAGCACCAGGTCGTCGTCGCTGAACGCGACATCGTGCTTGCCGAGAAGCGCGATCCGGCCCTGCTCGCGCACCTCGGCTGCCCGGCTCAGGAGCGTAGCGGTGTCGACCGTCTCCGGCGCCTCGCCGAGCAGGCCCATGATCACGGCCCGATCGCTACCGTGGCCGTGGCCAGTGGCACCCAGCGAGCCGTAGAGCTCGGCGCGCACACGGTGCACCTGATCGAGCACCCCGTCGTCCAGCAATGCGGTGGCGAAGATGCGCGCCGCCCGCATCGGCCCGACAGTGTGCGAGCTGGATGGGCCGATGCCTACGGAGAACAGGTCGAACACGCTGATGGTCACATCACCATCGTCCCCCGAAATCGGCCTGAGCGTGCGCCCACCGAGCAGCTAACCGGGCGGCACCGGCCACGGATCGCCGACGAATACCGTGAACCGGTGAGCACGATCCGACGCACCCCGCAGCACAGCGCGACCGTGGTCGCGGTGCGCGACCTCACGCCTCGGATGCGTCGGCTGACCGTATCCGCTCCAACACTGCGCGGCTTGTGCCCGAGACCGGCCCAGGACGTCGAACTGCTGCTGACCGACGACACCGGGCGGCGCGTCAAGCGCCGATACACGATCCGCCACGCCCGTCCAGGCGCCGGTGAATTCGACCTGGACGCGTTGTTGCATGACACCGCGCACAGTCCCGGCGCCCGGTGGGCCGCGAACGCCCAGCCGGGCGACTCGGTTGCCTTCGTTGGTCCCCGCGGCCGGCTGGAGCTGACCGACGCAGATTGGCACCTGTTCGTCGGCGACGAGTCGGCGCTGCCCGCCATCGCCGAACTGGTCGAGGCCCTACCGCGCGAGCAAGCGGCCATCGCCATGCTCGAGGTCGGCGATGCCACCGACGAACTGACCTTGTGCCGCCCGCACGGCGGTGAGCTCGAGACGCACTGGATTCATCGCGAGGGCGCCCAACCGGGCCAGCCGGACATGCTGTCGACGGGATTGGCCGGCCTGCCGCCGAGACCGGGCACCGGCCATGGGTATCTGCTCGGTGAAAGCCGCGCCATGGTCGCCCTCCGCCCGCGCCTCCGCGAGTATGGCCTCGAGGACGCCGCCATGTACCTGAAGGGTTACTGGAACCTCGGCCGAGTTGCGCCGAGATGATCTTGGACTTATCGACTCCAGGTGGCCTCAACTCCGAGATCATCGGAGAGCGAGCAGGAAGACCGGCCCACGAGCGTCGCAGGTGGCCGCTGCCCCGATCGGCCAGACCGCGACGACGGTCTGTTCCGACCGGCTGCGCGAGTGCCAAGATCGCGTTATGACCAGCCCGCGCGCCGGACAGCCGGCGGCCCCCGAGGATTTGATCGACGTCAGCGCGCTCATCGCGGCTTATTACGATCTGCATCCCGATCCGGCGATACCGGAACAGCGGGTCAGCTTCGGCACGTCAGGACACCGGGGGTCGTCGCTCACCACGACGTTCAACGAGGACCACATCATCGCTACGAGTCAGGCGATATGCGAGTACCGCGCGGGACAAGGCATCAATGGCCCGCTGTTCCTCGGCGGCGACACCCACGCACTGACCGAACCGGCGACGACGTCCGCCCTCGAGGTGTTCGCCGCGAACAATGTCACCGTTCTCATCGACTCCCGAGACGGATACACACCCACCCCGGCCCTGTCGCGCGCGATCCTCGCATACAACGCCGATCGGTCGGCGGGCCTTGCCGACGGTGTCGTGGTGACGCCATCGCACAATCCGCCGTCCGATGGCGGCTTCAAGTACAACCCTCCGGACGGAGGACCGGCCGGCACCGATATCACCGGCTCGGTTCAGAACCGTGCCAACGAGTTGCTCGCCGACGGATGCCGGGGGGTACGACGGGTTCCATCGGCCCAGGCGCGGGGCGCTGAAACGACGCGGCGTTACGACTACCTGGACGAGTACGTCGGTGCGCTTTCCAGCGTGCTCGACCTTGACGCAATCCGCTCGTCCGGGCTGCGCATCGGCGCCGATCCGCTCGGCGGGGCGAGCGTCGCCTACTGGGGCGAGATCGGGTCGCGCTACGGCCTCGACCTGACCGTCGTCAATCCTGACGTCGACCCCACGTTCCGGTTCATGACCCTCGACTGGGACGGCAAGATCCGCATGGACTGCTCGTCCCGGTACGCAATGGCCTCACTCATCGCGCGGCAGCACGACTTCGACATCGCGACCGGCAACGACACCGACGCCGACCGGCACGGCATCGTCACACCCGACGGCGGACTGATGAACCCGAACCACTACCTCGCCGTGGCCATCCAGTATCTCTACGAACGACGCACGTCGTGGCCGGCTCACACATCGGTCGGCAAGACGCTCGTCAGCTCGTCGATGATCGACAAGGTTGCCGAAGGACTCGCGCGGCCGCTCTTGGAGGTGCCGGTCGGCTTCAAATGGTTCGTGCCCGGGCTGCGCGATGGATCCGTCGCGTTCGGCGGCGAGGAGAGCGCGGGCGCCTCGTTCCTCCAGCAGGATGGATCGGTGTGGACCACCGATAAGGATGGGATCATCATGTGCCTGCTGGCGTCGGAGATCACCGCGGCAACCGGTCAGACGCCCTCGGCGCACTACCGCGCACTGACGGCTAGCTACGGCGAACCGGCCTACGCCCGCATCGATTCACCCGCCACCCGCGAGCAGAAGGCTGTACTCGGCCGGTTGTCGCCCGAACAGGTCACCGCCGACGAGCTGGCGGGCGAGAAGATCCTTGCCAAGCTGACGACGGCGCCCGGCAACGGGGCACCCATCGGCGGGCTGAAGGTGGTCAGCGAGTCAGGCTGGTTCGCCGCACGTCCGTCGGGCACCGAGGACGTCTACAAGCTCTACGCCGAGTCCTTCCGCGGGCCGGAACATCTGGCTCAGATCCAGGACGAAGCACGCTCCATCGTTGCGAACGCGCTTGGCTGAGTTGGGCCTAGCGGGGTCAGCCCGGGCAGCGAGGTGGCAGTCGCTTCGTGACAATGCTCGTTGACGCAAGGAAGCCCGTGGACGCCGTGGCGTACAGGACCCCGTCGGTCGACGTTATCGGGCCCATGAGTTCCGGCCAGCTCGCCAGCTCAGCTCCGGTCCGTGGATCGAGGCACGACACCCCTCCGGAGCCGTAGGCGATCCACAGGACATGCCGTCCCGGCCACACGACGACACCCGACCCCACCTTGCGTTCCACAGCCAGCGCCGATTGCCGGTCCGGCCCACTGATGAGCCAGATGTGCCGCCCGGCACCGAAGCCGCCGGCCCAGGCCATGCCGTCGACGACGGCGACTGACGATCGGCCCGTCGTTACCAGATCGTCGCGCCCGACATAGAGGTTGGTGATATCGATCCCGTAGGTCTGGCCCGGCAATCCGGTCGTGACCGCGAGCACCCGATCACGCGACGGATCGGCTGCGATGTCGTACGTGTAGCGGTACGAGCCGGGCACTAGCACGGGGCGGCCGGTGGGTCCCGAGACGACGTAGACGCCCGCGTCTGAGGCCAGCCACAGCCGGCCGCCGAGCGGGGCGGCCGCGTTGACCCAGCTCGGAATGGTGACGCGTCCTCGCCGCGCGAGGGTGCGACTGTCGTATGCCGTTGCCGAGCCGAGAGTCCTCTCGCCGCCCAAGAACCCAGACCAGATGCTTAGCCGGATCATCGACCAGCGCGAAGCCACTCCGCGGGGCCCGGACCACGCGAGGCGCCCCATGGGGGTCGCGCAACGCCAGCTGGGGTGGGTTGGCCGAGAGTACGTACAGCCCAGTACCGGTCGCCACCATGGCCAACAGTTGATTCTGGGGCAGCTGTGGAGCTGGAAGTTGCGACACGGTCGGGCTTGGCAGCACGGCCGGCGTCGGTGCGGCAGTCACCGGACGATCGGATCGGCCCCCGGCTGTGACGCGTATGACCGTCACGGCCATCAGCATCGCCACCGCCAGCCCTACCGCTGCCCACCCGAGCCGGCGACGCCGCAGCTCGCCCACCCCTGACAGATCGACCGGGCCGGGAAGCTCCTCGACGGGCCCCGCACTCGGGTCCGCGGCCGCGAGCCACACGATGTCCGAGTCCGGACCGCGGTCCGTTCGGCTATCCACCACACCCCTCACATGTGCCCCTTCAGCCCGGGCAGCCACGGGGGATGACGTGCTGCGCGAGGCCGGACGTGCCCATGGAGTACAGGATCCCTCGGCGAGCCGCGATCGGGCCACTCAGGCCCGGCCAGCGAGCGAGCGTCGCCCCGGTTCGAGCGTCGAGGCAGGACACTCCGGCGGCATTACTGACCCACACGACGTGCTGTCCTGGTGAGACGGTGGCACCGGCGCCCACGGCGCGATCGACCTCGAGTGGCGGACCCACACTCCGGGCATCCGGGTCGATGCGGAACACATGCTGGGCCGGGCCGAATCCGGCGACCCACACTGCACCATCCACGATCGCGAGCGATGACCGGCCGGTGGGGAGCTCCGCGATACTCCGGATCGTGCCGGATGGCGTGATGCTCAACAGCTGGGCTGGCATTGCGATGGTCACGGCAAGGAGCCGGTTGTGAGCGGGTTCGGCGACGACGGACACAACGTCCCGCCAGGCGTGGGACACGAGCGCCGCTGCAGTGGCGCCGCCTCGGAGCACGTAGACGCCGCCATCGGTGCCGAGCCAGATCACGTCGCCAAGCACGGCGGCTGAGTTGACCTGGCTGGGCAGTCGCACGACCGACAACTGCGTCAGGGTGTCCAGGTCGTAGGACGATGCGGTCGCTCCGTCGCCGTCCGCAGCGGCAAACACCCATAGCCGGCCGGTTGAACGATCGACCAGCAGGTCCGTCGCGCCGAGTGGCGCGGTCACCCGAGCAGGCGCGTGAGTTCCGTCCTGCCGAGTGAGCTGCGCCGGCTCGGCGGTCAGCGCGTAGATCGCCGCGTCGGTCGCCGCCATCGCGATCACGTGGTGCGCGCCGACCGGCACCGCGTAATGACCCTCGGCGACTGCAGCAGGCGCGGCGACCGGGCCCGCTGCGACCGGGCCGGGCGCGGGCACACCTACATCTCGGACTGCCCCGACCGACACCGTCGCGATGACCGCCGCACCGGCTAGCGCCCACCGAACGATCCGCCCCAGACGCCACCGCCCGGGCGGAGTCGGCGACGCTTCGCCGATCACCTCCTCGGCCGCCGCCGCGGCGCCGTACTCCGGCGTCCGCATCCAGACGACGTCGGAGTCCTGGCAACGTTCGGAAACGCAGGTCACGACCCGTCCCAGTGTTCTCCTGCGAGCGGCGCGGCGCAGCCGTAGCCCGCTTCGTCGATCCGCGTGACGACCGGGCCTCGAACCCCCATACTCTTTGGCACCGGTCCGCCGCACGCTTCGGACGCCCCCAGGCGGCCGCGGACCGTCCGGGGGGGACGATGAACGACGCTGCGCTAGGCGCGCGTGATGTCGGCGCTCAGTCCTCCATTGAGCGCATCACCGGCGCTAGCGCCCTGGGCAGCGTCACCGCGCACTACGTGGAGTCCTGTAGCGAGGAACTGCTGTCAATCTCGCCCGGCCGCGTTCCGAGCCGCCTAGACGCCCGGTCGCGGCTCGCCGCCGCCGTGGCCACCGGGGAACGGGCTGTCAGCCGGCGGACCATTTACCACCAGCGAGCGGTGCGCGACCGGGTTACGCAGCGATACCTCCACCAGCTCGTAGAGCTTGGCGCCCTGGTCCGGCTGGCCGAATGCATTCCCGCCCGGGCAATTATCGTCGACCGCACGGTCGCCCTGCTGACCGTTCCTGGCCAACGCGGGCCCGACGAGCAGATGGCGGTCGTCCGTGATCCCAGCCTGGTGGCCTGGTTGGTCGTGAGCTTCGAGCAGTTGTGGGCGGATTCGATGCCGCTTGCGGAGCCAACCTCCATGCAGCAGGACATCCAGCTCGCACAGACGCAGACGGCCATCCTGCGCATGCTGGCCGATGGTGAGAAGGACGAGGCCATCTCGCGGCGGCTGTCCATATCCGTCCGCACCTGTCGTCGACACATCGCGGACTACATGGCCAAGGTGGGGGCCTCGAGCCGTTTCCAGGCTGGCGTCATCGCGGCGACTAGTGGCTACCTCGCGTCACCTTTCCTGGGCGGCCCGTAGCCGGCACAGATCCACGTTGCAGACACAACCACATCGGGATGATGATGAAATTCCCCTCGAGGTGGTGCTTCGTGCTTGGACAGCGCCGGAACATCGTGGCCGCAGCCGCCCTCGGTGCGATGGTCGTGCTCGCACCGACGTCCGGTGCTATGACCACGCTGACATCCAGCTGTGGCTGCTGTTGCGCCCACCAGAGCGGGTCGGTCAGCCAGAGCGTCGCGCGAACCCCCCGTCGACGACGCTCCGGGCGGCCGCAACAGGTCCGAACCGAGCAGTGAGGCCGGCCGTGTACGCGGTGGGGGATGGCCAGATAGGACGCCAGGATGCAAGTACCAGCGCCGTTTGACTACGCGCGAGCCCGCAGTGTGGACGATGCGATCGCACTCCTGGAGGAACACGGCGAGGACGCCCGGCTCGTGGCTGGGGGCCACAGCCTGCTGCCGATGATGAAGCTTGGCCTCGCATCTTTTGAAATGCTCATCGACATCAACGACCTCACTGACCTAACTCGCATCTGGGTTGAGGGCGACGTGCTGCGTATCGGCGCGATGGTGCGGCACGCGGATCTTCTTGCGTCCGCAGTCGTTGGCGAGCAGTACCGAATGCTGCATGAGGCCGAACGGGTGATCGCCGACCCTGTGGTACGCAATCGGGGAACCGTTGGAGGGTCGCTGTGTCACGCGGATCCCGCCGAGGACCTCTCCGCCGCTTTGGGTGCCCTTCGCGCCGAATGCGTCGTGCGCGGGTCCAGCGGCGAGCGGGTGGTGCCATTGCGCGAGCTCACTACCGGTCCGTACGAGACAGTGCTAGCACCCGCGGAGATTCTCACCGAGGTTCGCATTCCGATTCGGCCGGGCGCAGGCAGCGCGTACACGAAAGTCGAGCGACGGGCGGGCGACTGGGCGGTCGCGTCAGCGGGCGCCGTCGTATGGCTCGATGGAGAGGCGATCTCCGAGGTCGGGATCGGCCTCGCCGCAGTGGGAGCTCCGCACTCCGTTGCCGCCGCGACCGAGGATGCGATCCGGGGCCGACAGGCAGACGACGAGACGATAGACGTGGCGGGCGAGCGCGCCGCCGCAGAGTGTCGGCCGGCTACTGACCAACGAGGTCCCGCTGACTACAAGCAGGCGCTGACCGGCGAGTTGACCCGACGGGTGCTGCGCACCGCCATTGCGCGCTGCCGCGGACAGGAGGCCTAGTGATGCAGGTGCAGATGACTGTCAACGAGCAGCCAGTCACTCGCGAGATCGAACCCCGGCTGCTATTGGTGCATTTCCTCCGCGACGAGCTCGGGCTGACCGGGACGCACTGGGGGTGCGACACATCCAATTGCGGAGTATGCGTGGTGTCAATGGACGGAGTTCCGGTGAAGAGCTGCACTGTCCTCGCCGCGATGGCCGACGGCCGCACCGTGCGCACCGTCGAGGGCCTCGAACGCGACGGGGAACTCGACCCGGTCCAGCAAGGATTTATGAACGAACACGGGCTGCAGTGCGGTTTCTGCACCCCGGGCATGATGATCACCGCGCGGGCGCTGCTCGACGAGAATCCCGATCCGACGCCCGCTGAGATCCGCGAGGCAATTTCCGGGCAGCTGTGCCGGTGTACTGGCTACGAAAACATCGTGCGCGCGATCCGGTGGGCGGCTACCCATCCGCGGCCTGCCGCAGCCGCGACGACCGAGGCGGTACCGACATGACGACAACAGCGGCTCGCGAGGAGGCCACAGTCGGCTTCGGCCGGAGAATCCGCAAGGAGGATGCGCGATTCCTACGTGGCCGCGGGCTGTACATCGATGACGTAAAGCTGCCCGGCATGCTGTATGGCGCCGTGCTGCGGAGCCCTCATGCGCACGCGCGGGTCGTGTCAATCGACACGTCCGCCGCCGAGGCCCACCCCAAGGTGAAAGCCGTTATCACCGGCGCGCTGCTGGACACTTTGAAGCTCGCGTGGATTCCGTCGCTCTCTCATGACGTCGTCGCGGTCCTCGCGACGGACAAGGTCCGATTCCAAGGGCAAGAGGTGGCATTCGTCGTCGCCGAAGACCGTTACACCGCGCGCGACGCCCTCGCGCTGATCGACGTCGACTACGACGTATTACCCGCGGTTGTCGATGCGACGAAGGCGTTGGACCCGGACGCGCCGGTGATCCGCGACGACATCGACGGCAAGTCCGACAACCACATCTTCGACTGGGAGGCCGGCGACGCGGCGGCGACCGAGGCCGCGTTCGAGCACGCCGATGTCGTGGTCACTCAAGACGTGCTGTATCCGCGCGTCCATCCGGCGCCGCTGGAGACGTGCGGGGCTGTCGCCGACATGGACAAGGTCACCGGCAAGCTCACCATCTGGTGCAACACCCAGGCCCCGCATGCCCACCGGACGCTCTACGCGATCGTCGCCGGCCTGCCGGAACACAAGATCCGCGTGATCAGCCCGGACATCGGCGGCGGCTTCGGCAACAAGGTCGGCATCTACCCGGGCTACGTGCTCGCCGTGGTCGGGTCGATCGTCACCGGCAAGCCCGTCAAGTGGGTGGAGGACCGCGCCGAGAATCTGATGTCGACCTCGTTCGCCCGCGACTACCACATGCGGGGCGAGATCGCGGCGACGCGGGACGGCAAGATCCTCGGCCTGCGCGTCAACGTCCTCGCCGATCACGGCGCGTTCAACAACACGGCGCAGCCCACGAAGTTCCCGGCCGGCTTCTTCCATGTCTTCACCGGCAGCTATGACTATCCGGCTGCGCATTGCGCGGTGAAGGGCGTCTACACCAACAAGGCGCCAGGTGGCGTGGCCTACGCCTGCTCCTTCCGGGTGACGGAGGCGGTGTACCTCGTCGAGCGAATCGTCGACTGCCTCGCCGACGAGCTCGGCATGGATCCCGCCGAGCTGCGGATGAAGAACCTGCTCCGCCCGGAGCAATTCCCCTATTTGTCGCCCACTGGATGGGAGTACGACTCCGGCGACTACCCGAAGACGCTGCGCGCGGCGATGGACCTCGCGGGCTACCAGCAGCTGCGCGCCGAACAGGCCGAGAAGCGGGCTCGGGGCGAACTCATGGGCATCGGGGTCAGCTTCTTCACCGAGACCGTGGGCGCCGGTCCCCGCAAGCACATGGACATTCTCGGCCTGGGCATGGCGGACGGCGCGGAAGTGCGGGTCCACCCGACCGGCAAGGCCGTCGTGCGGCTATCGGTGCAAAGTCAGGGCCAAGGGCACGAGACCACGTTCGCCCAGATCGTCTCGGAGGTCACCGGAATCCCGTCCGACGACATCGAGGTGGTCCACGGAGACACGGATAACACCCCGTTCGGACTGGGCACGTACGGCAGCCGGTCAACACCGGTATCCGGGGCGGCGGTAGCCGTTGCCGCCAAGCGAGTCGTCGACAAGGCCAAGATCATCGCCGCGGCGATGCTCGAGGCCTCGCCCGACGACCTGGAGTGGAACCGCGGCACGTTCTCGATCAAGGGCGATCCGTCGGTGGCGAAGACGATCCAGGACGTTGCGCTCGCCGCGCATGGCTCGCTCGAGCTGCCTGAAGGCGTGGAGGGTCACCTGGACGCCCAATGCGTCTACGACCCTCCGAACCTGACCTACCCCTATGGCGCGTATATCGCCGTGGTGGACGTGGACGCAGGTACCGGTGCGGTCAAGGTGCGGCGGTTCATCGCGGTGGACGACTGCGGCACACGCATCAACCCGATGATCGTCGAGGGTCAGATCCACGGCGGACTGGCTGACGGGATCGGCATGGCGTTGATGGAGGTCATCGCGTTCGACGAGGACGGCAACTGCCTCGGTGGTTCGTTCATGGACTACCAGTTGCCCACGGCGCTGGAATGCCCGAGCTGGGAGCTCGGGGAGACAGTGACGCCATCGCCGCATCACCCACTCGGGGCGAAAGGGGTAGGCGAATCGGCCACCGTGGGTTCGCCGGCCGCCGTTGTCAATGCCGTCATGGACGCGCTCAAGCCGTACCACGTCAGGCATGTGGACATGCCGCTCACCTCGGCCCAGGTTTGGCGGGCCATGCGCGGCCGGCCGTTCCGCACCGACCTGGCGATCACGGACTGACTCCATGCCGACCCGCAGCGACCTCGCCACGCGGGCGGCCGCGCTCGCCGCGGCCGGGACGCCCTTCGTGTGGGCCACAGTGGTCCGCGCGGAGCGGCCGACCAGTGCCAAGCCGGGAGACTCGGCGCTGGTGCTGTCTGACGGCGAGCTGGACGGGTTCGTCGGGGGCGAATGCGCCGAAGCGACGGTTCGAGCCCAGGCCCTCGAGGCCCTGACGTCCGGTGACACTCGGATGGTACGTATCACGCCGCTGCTGGACATGGCCCAGGAGCCGGGTGTGGTGGTCGTGCACAATTCGTGTCTCTCCGGGGGGACGCTCGACGTCTTTCTCGAACCGTCCCGTCCGCTGCCGGTCGTCGTCGTCTACGGACAAGCTCCGATAGCCGCTGCGCTCGTCCGAGCCGACCGGGTGTTCGGCCAGCAGATCCGCTTACTCGGCAGCCCGGACGATCCACTTCCCGTGGGCACGGTCGGCGTCGTCGTCGCGTCGCACGGCAACGACGAGCCGACCGTACTCACGCGGGCGTTGCAAGCCGGCATCGGCTATGTCGGGCTGGTAGCCAGCCGGGTTCGCGGCCCGGCGGTCCTCGATGCCCTGGACGTCGATGACGACCTTCGTAAGCAGGTTCACACGCCCGCCGGATTCGACATCGGGGCGCGTACGCCGGCCGAGGTAGCGCTGTCGATCTTGGCGGAGATCGTTTCGACGCAGCATGAGTCCCCCCACGACGAAGGCCAATTGGCCCGGGAACCCGCGAACGAGGTGACCAGCCGCGATCCGGTGTGCGGCATGACGGTGGCCGCCGTCGACACCTCCCCGCACGTGGACGGCCCGGACGGCACGATCTATTTCTGCGGCACAGGCTGCCGGACGGCCTACCTGGACGACCCCGCGGCATATCCTCTGTGACGGTGGTGCGCACTGGGAGGCAGACGGGATGTACAAGCTGTCGCTGACCGCGCTCGCCCGCGAGCAACTCGTCGTGGCGGGACGCTCGACGTCTTCCCGATCGGCCACCACCGTGTTCGGCGGCCACGAACGCACGATGCGCCAGACCGTCATCGCGCTGCTCCAGGACGCCCGCCTGGACGACCACGAGAACCCCGGCGAGACAACCGTGCTCGTCCTATCCGGCCGGGTTGAGCTTTCCGCCGACGGCGACGTCTGGCAGGCCCGAACCGGAGACCTGCTTGTCATCCCGCCCGCGCGTCACTCGCTGCTCGCGCTAGAAGACTCGACGGTTCTGCTCACCGCGGTCCCCCGCGGCCACGGGAGCTGACAGCATCGGCTCGACCGCCGCCTCCGGGGCGACGGCGATACGTCAAACTTTGCGTCGGATTGAGAGTCTGTCTTCGACATGGTGAGGCATGCCCGGTGGACCACCTTGACGCGACGCTGCGCCAGCTAGCCGATGCCTACGGCATCGCGACCGAATTCTGGGATTGGCAGGGCCGCCACATACTCGTCTCGGCCGAGACGATCCGCAGTGTGCTGGCGGCGCTAGGCGTGGACGCCGCGACACCGGGAGCGGCTGAGATGGCATTGGCCGAGCGGCACCTTGCCGCATGGCGGCGCATACTTCCCCCCGTCATCACCTGCCGCGCCGGTTGGACACCCACCATCGACGTGCACGTCACACACGGGGACCCGGTCGAGATCTGGATCGACCTGGAAACCGGCCCGTCTCGGTACGGTCTGCGCCAGCTAGAAAATTGGTCGCCGCCCCAAGACGTCGACGGGCGGCTCGTCGGCGAAGCATCCTTCGAGATACCGGGCGATCTGCCGCTTGGATACCACACCGTGCGGGCTCGCTCAGGCAGCGCGGAAGCAGCCGCAACGTTGATCGTCACCCCCGGCTGGCTGGGCTTCCCCGAGCACGTGGGTGATCGGCGAACCTGGGGCCTGGCGACGCAGCTGTACAGCGTGCGGTCACGCCGGTCCTGGTGCATCGGTGACCTGGCCGACCTTGCGGATCTAGCGACCTGGTCGGCCGCCGAGCACGACGCCGGATTCGTGCTGGTCAACCCACTGCACGCCGCCGAGCCGGTCGCGCCCATGCAACCGTCGCCCTACCTGCCCACCAGCCGACGGTTCGCGAATCCGGTATACCTCCGAGTCGAGCTCGTGCCGGAGTACGCATATCTCGACGCCACAGCTCGCGAGCGCGTAGCACAGCTGCGGGCCGATCTTCAGGCTGCTCTTGGCGACGTCGACCGCATCGACCGCGACACCGTGTGGGCGGCCAAGCGCGCAGCGCTGCGCTTGGTTCACGACGTTCCCCGCAATGGCGGCCGGCAAGCTGCGTATCGCGCATACGTACGCGACGAGGGTGACGGGCTGACCGACTTTGCTACCTGGTGTGCGATCGCGGAGGTGCACGGGCCCGACTGGCGGGCCTGGCCGGTTGACCTGGCGCACCCGCGCTCGCCCGCGGTCGAGGCATTCCGTGCGAACCATGCCGACCGGGTGGACTTTCACCGCTGGCTGCAGTGGGTGCTGGACGAGCAACTCGCCGGCACGCAGGCGGCCACCGTTCGAGCCGGGATGATGCTCGGGATCATGCACGATCTCGCGGTCGGGGTACATCCGAACGGCGCCGACAGCTGGCGGCTTCAGGATGTGTTCGCGCAGGGCATAACCGTCGGGGCTCCAGCGGATACGTTCAACCAGGCTGGGCAAGATTGGACTCAGCCACCGTGGCGGCCCGATCGCCTGGCCGAATTGGCCTATCGCCCGGTGCGTGACGTCCTTTCGACTGTGCTGCGTCATTCCGGCGGGATCCGGATCGATCACATCATCGGGTTGTTCCGCCTTTGGTGGATCCCGGCCGGGATGTCACCGGCAGCGGGGACGTACGTTCGCTACGACCACGAGGCCATGATCGGCGTTCTCGCCCTGGAGGCGCATCGTGCTCATGCGATAGTCGTCGGTGAGGATCTTGGCACGGTCGAGCCATGGGTGCGGGATTATCTGCGCGAGCGGGGCATCCTCGGGACCTCGATCCTGTGGTTCGAATTCGAGTGGCACGCAGGCGGGGCACCGTTACGGCCGGAATGGTGGCGGGAATACTGCCTGGCATCGGTGACCACGCATGATCTGCCACCCAGCGCCGGCTACCTGGCAGGTGATCATGTCCGGCTGCGAGACTCGCTCGGGCTGCTGACCCGGTCGCTCGCCGAGGAGCTCGCGGCCGACGAGGCGGAACGAGAGGCCTGGCTGACCAACTTGACATCCCGGCAGGCGCTCCAGTCCGAAGACGCCGATGATGCCCAGGCCGTCGTGCTGGCCTTGCATCGCTACTTGACGTGGACCCCGTCCAGATTGCTATGCGTGGCACTCACTGATGCTGTCGGCGATCGGCGCGGGCAGAACCAGCCTGGCACGATCGACGAGTACCCGAACTGGCGGGTGCCACTGACCGGTCCGGACGGCGCGCCGATGCTGCTCGAGGACGTCATGGCGAGTCGCCGGGTAGCCGAACTGGCGGCCGTGGTCGCCCCGATCACTCACTCGTGATGTGACCATCGTGATCAACGGCTTGTGTCGCGGCCCGACTCGCGTCGCGCGCCCGGTTCCGCCGTAGGACGATGAGCAGGTCCTCGTATGGCCCGATGAGATAGGCCTGATCTCCGGCGCCGAAGGAATCGTCGACATCCGCCGGATATTCAAGCGTCAACCGATGATCCCATCCGGGTGATCGCCACGAGACGGATGCGCGCGGACAGGTCGCGCACCGTCCGCCCGACCAGGCCGCCGGTCTCGCTTACGATCAGCCGGCCCAACATGAAGGGCTGGTGCTCCACGTAGAACGTGTTGAGCACGTCTAGACCCAAGGCGGCCCCGACGAACCACGGCGACGACAGCTCCGATGGCGATCGGACGTACCGGAAGCCCAGACTTGTCTCGACGGTGTGAGCGAGCTGCCGATCGAAGATGCGGAGCACGATGGGGATCTCGTCCCGCCGCTCGCCAAGCAGATCGTGGATGGCAAGACCGGTCTCGATGTTGGCCAGGTCGTTGCTCGTCGCAACAGCCACCCCGCGCGCGGCCGACAGATTCACCGCCTCCAGATTGCTTGTCACCGTCGAGTCACCGATCACAACCGGAACGCCCATCGAGTCGGCCAGCCCGAGATGCCGATTGTCCTCGTCGGCCTCGAGGACGATTACCGATTGGCCGAGGTCGACGAGCGCCTCGACCACGCGGAGCCCCACCAAACCCAAGCCCACCACGATCACGTGGTCGCGCAAGTCGGTGAGGTGCTTCTGTCCGAAGGAACGCGCAATGCGACGGCTGACCAGCAGGTCGGTGAGCAACGCATAGGTGATGGTCACCAGCGTCGCGCCGAAGATCATCAGAAAAATGGACCAGACCCGCAGCCACGGCGATTGAGCGGCGAACGAGAAATCGCCGAACCCGGTCGTCGTCAAGGTTTCCGTTGTGAAATAGAACGAATCGATCAGTCCCATGCGACGACCGGTCACGCCGGCGTAGCCCGCCATCAACAGCAGCACCGAGATCGCAGCGACGGCGATCAGCCCGACCACGACCAGGCGGAGCGGCTTTCGGGTCTCCTCGGCGAAGCTGGCCACGTATCGCCATACGACCCGAAGCCGATTCGTTCGCGGATGCGCGGTCACCTCTTCCTCGTCGATCTCGGGCCGCAAGGTACGAAGGTCCGGTTCCCGTCCAACCACCGCCACCAGGTCTCCAGGGCGCACGGAGACGTCACGACTCGGGCAGATCAGCATGTCTCCGCCGTCCGACGGGATGAGCGCGATCGGCACCACGCTCGGTGCCATCGATCGGATCGTGCCTTCGGCGGTCGCGGGCAGCTCGACGACCGTGAAGTCCTCGCCGGCGATGGTGAGCCGGTGCCGACGGCGGGCCAGACACGCCTCCACGAAGCTTGGCGCGGCCAGACTCGGCACGTCCAGCACGCTGCCAGGACCCGTCACCCGCGTAAGCGCCCTGCCGACGGCTGGGTTGGTGAGGTGTAGGACCACTCGCAGGTCCGGTCGGATCCGGCGGGCGAGCAAGGCGACGTCCAGGTTGTCGAGGTCCTCGTTCTCGGCGCATACCAGGGCAGCTGCCGTCTCCACTCCGGCGCGCAGCAGCGTGTCGGGCCGGCGGGCGCTGCCCTCGACCAGCCGGACCCCCCAATCACGCACAAGTCGTATGAGCCGCACATCGTGGCGGTCGTCGATGACGACGACCTGCTCACCGGCGCCGTGCAACTGCTCGATCAAGCGCAGCCCGACGTGGCGCAGCCCGCACACGATCACATGGTCGTTCACGGTGGCACCGCCGGGTTGTCATGGTCACCGTGTGCAGGACGGATGACGCACGGATGCAGCGTAGCCGCTCAGGAACTGCAGATGGGCACCGCAATCGGCGGCTCGGGGCCGCTCTTCAAGCGATACGAAAGCCACGGGTAGGAATCCCGGAACGCCTGCGCGGCAAAGGTGTAGTCGTGCTGGCCTGGTATCTCCTTCGCGCATGTCAGCACACCGGCGGCGCGAGCCAGCGGCACCAGCGTGCGCTGTGCCGCAAGCGGATCCGAGTCGCTCAGCCCGACTTCGAACCAGCCGGCGACATCGGAGAACTTCTTGTTTTTCAACAGCCACAACGGATCGTGCTCGTTGTACTCATCGCGATTTCCGGAGAAGAGCGCCGCCGTCGTCTTGTTGGGATCAACGCCCAGGCTCACCGTCGGGCTGGTCAGCCCGGCGTAGTCGCCGAAGGCGACATATATGTCGGGATGGCGCAAGGTGAGCATCAACGCACACATCCCGCCGGCGGAATTGCCCGCCACAGCAATCGATCGCGCGGCAGTCGTGGCATGGAATGTCTTGCGGACGTATGCGGGGACATCAACCGTGAGATATGTTTCGACGTGGCCCAGGCTGCTGTCGACGCATTCGGTGTCCCCCAGCTCGCTGCCGTTCACGTCGGGCATCACCACAATCGGCGCCCTGCCATCATGCGCGAGCGCATACGCTTGCGCCGTCTGGTCGGCAAACCCGGCCCGAGTCCAGTCCTCGGGCGCGCCAGGAGATCCGTGCAACAGCTCAACCACGGGCAGCCTCGGCGTGGGCGACTCCACCCAGGCGGGTGGCAGCCAGATGTACGCGGCGCGGCCGTGGAACCCGGACTCCGTTCCGGGTATCGGTTCGCTGATCGTGAAACCATGACTGGGAATCTTCTTCGTTTTGCGGTAGTCGGCTTGCGCCTGGGTGAGCTGCGCATCGCTGACCTGGTACTGGGCCTCCTTACCGAGCAGCGCGCCGATGTTCGGGTAGTACTGGTAGTGCTCATTCACCAAGGTGAAGGCGAATACGCACGCCAAGGCCACGGCAATCACCGATGTCACGCGGCGCCACCACGGTGCGCCACGCCACCCGATGGCGCAGAAGGCGAGCGCCAACGGAATGACGGCAAACCACGCGTAGAACGAGTTCGGGAATTGGTACGGAATAAGCGAAACCCCATCGTCGACGAGCGCCGCCAGTGCGACCAACGCAAGCGCGATCGGAATGCCTAGTAGTAACTGCCACCGCCACGCCGGTCGCCGGCGCACCTCCGGCGCGGACCATTCGTCGGAAGACGTGACGCCGCCCCGGCGCCGTCGCGTTCGGGTCGAGCGCCAGCCCAGACTCGCCAGCAGGCCGACGATGGTCAGGACGACGACGACGGTGGGAAACCAGCCGTCGATGACCGAGATCGAGTCGATGTCCATGACGGCTATCCGGCTGGTGGTCCGTCTGCGATATGACCTCGCGGCGCCTCTGGCGCCCGACTTCGCGTTGCCCCATCGCCGCCCGGAAGGCCCGTCACGGCGGTAAGGAAAGCACACGAGGCTGTGTGCGCGGCGCATTCGCCGGACATCGCCGTCACGGCATTTCGCTACGCTAGGGCCAGCCCGGAGGCCTGCTGCTGGCGACGGGTGAAGCCGGCCGAGTGTTTTAGGGAGTGCGATGGTGGATCTGCCCGTCGAGTCGAGTCGGGAGGGCCGAGCACCATCGGCTCCGCGCCTCGTCGCCGTGGTTCCCGCCTACAACGAGGAGCCCACGGTGATCGAGGTGCTCGACCGGCTCTCCGGTCTGGTTCACGAACTGGTCATCGTCGACGACGGCTCGACCGACCGGACGAGAGAACTCGTGCAAAGGTGGCTGCCGGCCCACCCGCACGCTGAGCTGCTCACGATCGATGTCAACCGCGGGATGTCGGCGGCGTACTACCTCGCATTTTCCCGGATAGCGGCGCGAGTTCGATCCGGCGACCTGCCCGCAGACACACTGGTGTGCACCGTCGACGCTGACGGCCAGCACGACCCGCACTCGCTCGACGGGCTCGTCCGGGTGGCCGTCGAGGAGCACGCCGACGCCGTGCTCGCTCGTCGCGACCTGTCCGACTACCCGCCGTACAAGCGGGTTGGCAACGCCATACTGAGCCGATGGGCAACGTGGTGGGCGAAAGCGCCGCTGCCTGACGTCGAGTCCGGCTATCGCGTGTTCCGAGCTGCGGCCTTGGCCGATGCGTTGCGCTTCTATCGGGGCTACCGCTACAGCGAGACGGTCGAAGTCGCCGTTGTGCTGTGCCGCCTCGGCTACACGGTTCGCAACGACGTGCTGCTGCGGGTGCCGGTGTTCCGGTCACGGACGAAGATGAGCGACGCAGTGATCGACGCGGTGATGATCGTGGTGGCCGCCCGCCGCGCAGCCCGGGGACGGGCTCGTTTTGGTGGCCGGGTACGCCGTCCACTGGCGACGGCGGTGTCCACGTTGTCGGTAGCCGAGCACCGTGGGAACGCCGCCGAACCGTGATCGACCCGACATCAGCCTTCGACTCAGCAGCCGACGCGGTACCCGTTTATCCCGAGCAGCCGATCCAGCCGGACAACCCGAAGGCCGCGGGCCCGCAGTCCGTCGAGAATCAACGGCATCGCCTGCACCAGCACGCGGCGATCGACATTCACCCGCCCGTCCAAGCCGTCATGCACGTCGATGATCGAACCTGCGCGGACCTTGCGGAGGACCCGATCGGCGATGGTCCGCGGATTCGACGTGGCCCAGTCGCCTGCCGACACATCCCATCCGACCATCCGCATGTGATTCGTGTGCACGGCATAGGCCACGAACGGCGTGTGCTGACCATGCGGGGGCCGGTAGAAGGTCGGGCATACTCCCGTTTCACGATGGATCGCAAGCTCCGCTCGGGTCAGCTCCGGATACCGCGGATCGAGCCAGCGAACCGAATCGTGCAAGTAGGAGTGGTTAGCGAGCAGTTGCCCGTCCGCGAGCAACGCCCGACTGATGTCCGGGCGCGCCACCACTGCCTTACCGACGCTGAAGAACGTCCCCTTGGCGCCGTAGGCATCGAGAATATGGGCGATGGCCAGCGTGGCATCGGCATTGGGGCCGTCGTCAAAGGTGATCGCCACGTCGGGCCGATCTCGTGGTCCGTGCGAGATCATCGGCCCGAACCAGGACACCGACGGCGAATTGGCGCCAATCCAGGCGCCCAGGAGCAGCGCGGCGGCGAGGCCGGCGACGGGCACGAGCCACCCTCGCCGGTCAGTATCCGGCTCGCGGTCCCGCCGCAGCACGCCCGCCACGACCACCAGGGCGAATCCCGCCAGCGATCCCCACGCCCACGCCGAGTCGGGGCCGGACAGGGCCGCGAAGCCGACCAGCAGCGCGATGGTACCGGCGAATCCGAGCAGCAGCGCTGGGTCATCCAATCGTGGACGTCGGTCCGGGGCCGGCCAGGCCAGGGCCACGCCAAGCCCCAGCAATGCGGCGAGAAACCAATCGATCGCACCCTGGCCAGTCTGTGATAGCAGCCAGGAGGCGAGGGCCACGATCACGCCGCCCAGCAGGCTGGGCGGCTGGCGACGCAACCGAAGCACGAGCGCCGCGCTCAGCACCGCGACGGCCACGCCGGGTACGGCCGTGCCCAATGTCGCGGCGCCGCCCCCATCACCGGCAATGGCGAGTGCAGGCAGGACAACGGCAGCTGACCCGATCCCGATCAGGACCCGGATGAAGGTCGTTGTGGCGGCGCTAACCGGCACGAACGGCGACCCTACTTCCGAGTCCAGTGCTCCACCCGGCGCTCTGGAGCGAGCGGGGCGATATGCGCTGTGGATCGTCGCCGGCGCGTGGGTCGTCATCCTGGCGCTCCTCGCGCGCCACCGGATCGTCGTCACCCATGACAGCCTCATCAACTACGCCCACGCGTGGTGGATCAACAGCCAACTGTGGCACGGCCACGGCATTCCATGGCGTATGCCCATCATCGGGCACGGTGCGGCACTGACCTTTCCATACGGAGCGCTGCCGTGGCTGGTGGCCGCGCTGCTCTGGCCGTTGCTTGGTGAGTGGGCCGTCACTTTCGTATTGGTCCTCGGCGTGCTCGGGGTGATCGCCGCTACCTTCTGGGCATTCCCGGAGGCACGCCGGCCGTGGTGGGCGGTCCTGGTCCTGATCAATCCGATTCTGGTCCTCGCACCCCTGTCCGGGCAGTTGCCGTTCCTGTGGGGCAGCGCGCTGTTGATGCTTGGCATCGGCTTCTGGCGCCGTGACCGGCGGTTGTGGGCGGTGCTGGCCGTCGGTCTAGCCCAACTGACCCACGTCGCGGTGGTGTTGCCGATCGCCGCCATCCTCGTGCTCGTCCGGTTGCGGTGGGAGCCGCACCGCCGGGCGTTGCTCGGCTGCTATCTCATCTCAGTGGCGATGGCGGCGCCGGCGATCTGGCCGGTGATCAACTCGCCGGTGTTCACCGAGACCTCGTGGCTGACGAAGGCCTGGCAGTTCGCCGGAACGGTCTGCATCCGGCTCGTCCTGTTCGTACCGCCGATTCTCGCGATGACGCTCGGGCGTCGGGGCGCTCGCTGGTGGCCGACCGCGCTCACCGGCATCGCTCTGGTGGCCAACGTCGCGTTGCTGGCGCCGTTAGATGCCGGTTACTCCTGGTCATCGCTCGGGCGCGAGCCGGACCAGGCCATGGCCCGCTTCTCGGCAAGTTCTCAGTTCCGGCCCGGACTCACCTACCGCCTGCTACGGACTTCGGACGGCAAGGTCGGCATGTATCAGTTGATCCGAGCCGGCGCCCGGTTGGATTCAGAGTTCTTCCCCGAGAGCATCTGGGGCGGTATGTTCGCTTCTGAACGTGACTATTCGGACTTTTTGCTAGAACGGCGCGTCGATGAAGTGCTGGTGTTTCATCAGCTACCGGGCCACGTGCACACCAACGAGCCCCAGCTGCTGGCCCGCATGGCGGCATCCGGTCGGGGATGTTCGAAGGACACAGCCGGTATTCGACTGGTGTATAGCGACGATCACTGGGACTATTACGCGATCGACCACAGCTGCCTCTTAACTAGCGCGGCCCGAGAACACCACTCCGGGGCGGTTGGATGATCTTCCTCCTTGCGCTCGGTGCCGCGCTGGCCTTTGGCGCGTCGGTCGCCTTGCAGGAGCGAGCCGCCGCCGAGGTGCACTACGACCATGCGCTGAAGGTCGGCTTGCTCGTTCGGCTGGCCCGTCGACCGCTCTGGCTGATCGGCGTCGTGGCCAGTGTCGCGGGTCTGGTGCTGCAAATCTGGGCGCTTCGTCACGGCTCCCTGGTCGTGGTGCAGCCGCTCATGGCGACCACGCTCGTGTTCGCGTTGGTGCTGGTCGCGATTCGAACCCGAGAGGCGCTGCATCCCGCTGAGTGGGCCGCTGTCGTCGCCGTTGTGGCCGGTCTCGCAGTGTTCCTGATCTTTGCCACGCCCGACGGACAGGGCTCCGAATCCCCGCACACCTTGGCGTGGTGGCTGACCGGGAGCATCACGGTCACCATCGTGGGCGCATTGGCCTTGACGGCCAGGCGCCAGTTCGGCCGTCGGCGGGCGGCCCTGCTCGGACTCGCCGCCGGGCTCTCGAACGCCTTCGTGGCCGTACTTACCAAGCAGTTCTCCCAGGCGCTGCGGCACGGCGGCCCGCTGTTCGGGCATTGGTCGTTCTGGGCGTTGATGGCAGCGGGCGTGCCAGCCGTGCTACTCGTGCAAAGCCTCTATCAGTCCGGCAACCTGAACATGTCACTTCCGATAGTCGCTGTGGTCGAGCCGGTGGCGGCGTGTGTCGCTGGGGTGTGGCTGTTTGGAGAGCACATCTCGTTCGAGGGCAACGAGACGATTGCGATCGTCGTCGCGCTCGTCGTCGCGGTGCTCGGTCTGTGGCACCTTGCCGGCAACCCGCGCATCACGGTGACTGGTGCGACATATCGGGTGTCCGCCGGTCAGTCGGAAGTTGGACACGGTAGCGTCGCCAAGGCATTCCGTCCGCTGGCCCGCCCGGCCGAGTCCGACCGAGGAGCCCGTTGAATATCCCCGCCGCCCGCTTGGTGTTCTCCCCCGAGGACCGAGCCGAGATTCTGGGATTGATCGACGAGTCGCTCCAAACGGGCTCACTGACGCTCGGTGCACGTACCCGCGAGCTCGAGGCCAGCTTTGCCGCCCGTCACCAGTCTCCGCATGCTGTGGCGGTCAGCAGTGGGACCAGCGCCCTGGAGATCACCCTGCGGGTGCTCGGCGTCGCTGGGCGTGAGGTCGTCGTCCCGGCCAACACGTTCTTCGCGACTGCGGCCGCAGTCCTCCACGCCGGGGCCACACCCCGCTTCGCGGATATCGCCGAATCAACCCTCGCACTCACCGTCGAGACCGTCGAGGCGGCGCTCACCCCCCAGACGGCCGGCGTGATCATCGTGCATGTCGGCGGCATCGTCTCCCCCGATGTTGTTGCGATCCGCGAGCTATGCGATCGCCGCGGTCTGTTCCTCGTGGAGGACGCTGCCCATGCCCACGGTTGTTCGCTCGGCGGACGATCGGCCGGGACCTTCGGGGTCGCCGGTACTTTTTCCTTCTACCCGACGAAGGTGATCACCGCCGGGGAAGGGGGCATGATCGTCACTGCCGACGACCGTCTCCTCGAGGAGGCGGTCGTTTACCGTGACCAAGGCAAGGCCGGCTTCCTAGGCGGTGAGCACATCCGCCTCGGCTATGCCTGGCGAATGAGTGAGGTACACGCGGCCATCGCCTCGGTACACCTACGAAGGCTCGAGGAATTCATCGCGACGCGCGCGTCGATCGCCAAACGGTACGACGCGGCCCTACTTGAGCTGGACCGGATCACGCCGGTGCTCGTTCCGGATCAGGCCGTTTCCAACTACTACAAGTACGTCGCCCTGCTCGACCGAGACGTCGACCGCGTCGCGATCAAGGCCGGCTTGCGTGAGCTGGGGGTGTCACCGAGCGGCGAGGTCTATGCGACCCCACTGCACCGCGAGCCGGTATTCGCACATCTAGCGTACGGGTTCGCTTCCGGTCGCCGAGGATGTCTGTGCCCGCCAGATCTGTTTGCCCATCCACTCCGACATGACCGACGCGGAGGTGGAGTACGTGCTCGACAGCCTTGCGCAGGTACTCAGAGCGATGCCGCGCGTAACGAGAATTGCCAGCTGATGCAAGTCGGGGTCACCGGCGGCGCCGGGTTCATCGGAGGTCACGTCGTCGATCGGCTCATCGCCGCTGGGCACGAGGTGCTCGTCCTCGACCCGATCGCCCCGCATCGACAGGACGCCACCCATCGTGAAATCGACATCACCGACTTGGAATCGACCGTCGAGGCAACCGCCGGATGCGACGCGTTGTTCCACCTGGCCGCGGTGTCCAACGTCAACGACGTGTACGACGCGCCGGTCGATGCGGTGCGCAGCAACGTGCTGGGTACGACCCACATCTGGGAGGCTGCCCGCCGGAACGACATCGGCCGGACGGTTCTGGCCAGCACGGTCTGGGTCTACGGCGGCGCCACGGGCGACGAGCCGTTGACCGAGGACTCGCCGTTCCACCTGCCGAGTAGCGGGCACTTGTACACGTCCAGCAAGCTGGCGAGCGAGCTCGTCGTACACAGCTACTCGGAGCTTTACGGCGTGCCGTTCACGATCTTGCGATACGGCATCCCGTTCGGCCCGCGGATGCGCGACGCACTCGTCATACCCATGTTCGTCCGCAAGGCGTTGGCGGGCGAGACCATCACGATCAACGGTGACGGTTTGCAGTTTCGGAACTACGTCTATGTCGAGGATCTCGCCGACGCCCACGTGCGCTGCCTCGCTGACCAGGGCAAGGATCAGACCTTCAACCTCGAAGGCAGCGAACCGATCTCGGTGCGCCGGATCACCGAGTCCATTGCCGAGATTCTGGGTCCGATCGAGGTGGAGTTCCTGGAAGCTCGGCCCGGCGACTTCCGGGGTCGAGAAGTCTCGGCAGCAAAGGCCGCCGAGCTACTGGGCTGGCGAGCCACGACGACCTTCGACGAGGGGCTGCGCCGCTACATCGACTGGTACCGCGCGAGCCGCTGATCCGCTGAGCCCCGCCCGTCGGCTTCGGCCAGCCGGTCCGCGCGGATCCGGGCCCAGGCCAGACCGTCGCGGAACGCTTGACTGACAGACCGTTTCGCTCGCCAGCCCAGCAGGGTCGCCGCCTTGTCGACGGACGCGTAGCAGCCCACCGCGTCGCCCGGCCGGGCCGGGCCTTCGTTCAGGTCGAGAGATGCACCGGCGGCGACCTCGAACGCCGCGACGAGTTCGCGGATCGTCGTGCCGGTTCCGGTGCCAACGTTGATCGCTTCGAATCCGTTTCCGACGACCCGGTCGAACTGCTCCAGCACCTCCACGTGGGCACGGGCGACATCCCAGACATGCACGAAGTCCCGTATTGCCGAGCCGTCACGCGTCGGCCAGTCAACGCCGGTGATCGTGAACGATCCACCGGTCTCGTTGGCCGCGATGAGCCGGCCCCACGCGTGCGTCGGGTGTGTCACCTGCAGCCCGGAGCGCAATTTGGGATCCGCTCCAACCGGATTGAAGTACCGCAAGGCGACAGCGCGGACAAGGCCAGTGACAGCCGCATCGCGCAGCACGTTCTCGGCCATCGCCTTGGTTCGGGCGTACGGACTGGTCGGCAAGATCGGCGAACTCTCGTGGACCACCAGGTCTGGGCTCGGCGCGTAGATCGACGCCGACGAACTGAAGAGCAGGCGCGTGCAGCCGAGGGCGTGCAGATTCTCGACCAGGTCGATGGTCTTGGTCACGTTGTTGCGGTAGTAGTGCAGCGGCCGCTCGACCGATTCGGGGATCACGATCGATCCCGCGCAATGGACGACTGCGGCAATGCCGGGGTGGTCGGCGAACACGCGGCGCAGCAGATCTCCGTCGGCCACGTCGCCCTCATAGAACGTCCGCCCGATCGTGAACGCCCGGGCGCCCCGACTCAGATCGTCGATAAGCACCGGGTGATGGCCGGCGTCCTCGCATGCCGAAGCGATCGTGCTCCCGACAAACCCCGCGCCTCCCGTGATCAGAATTTGCACGTCCGCAATGTAGCTGGCGTAGCGAGTTTGCCCCGATCACCCTCAGCTGGGTCACGGCCAGTGGCCCCTGAAGCCGGGTCACGGCCAGTGGGCTATGCCCACGTCCTGGCTGGGCACGCCGATATTGCGAGGCTCAGGGTGGTGGCAGCGTGACGCCGAAACCGGCTACGGCGAGCCGGAGCAGGACCTGACCCGGAGCAAGCAGGTCAGCGATGCGCGCCGCGCTGAGGACCTCCAACTCCGCCAACCTGCGGTCATACGTGTCCCGTCCGTCCAACCGAGCCTCGTGCAGTTGCCAGGTATTCAGCCACACCTTCTGGCGTGCCTCTCGGAGAAATCGCTGCGAGCTCAGCCGATTCAGCGGGGCGAGCACCCGGTCGACGAGTGATCGGCCGCTGGACGCGAGTACCTCATCCTCGGCCGCCACCCGCGCGGCAAGCACCCCGTCGATGCGCTCATGGTCGCGTTGCCGTCGGGCCAGCAGTACCGGATCGGCGAAGTCGTCGATGCTGATGACGGCGAGTAACGCCTGCGGCAGGTCATAGTTGACGTGGGCGTTGACACCGAGCAAGACCCGACGCAAGGGCGGGAGGTCAGCCGGCGCGTCGAAGGCAAGTCGCCACGGCCGCGGTACGTCAGGGGTGCGGCCTTCGAGTTCTGCGTCCAGTGCGTCGAGGTAGAGCTCCGCGAATGCGACATCCCAGGTCTGTACCCAGGCCGGATCCTCGAACATGGCATCGTCGACGGCCTTCCCGACAGCAAGCGTCGTCCGCCGATAGGTCTGCAGAAACGCCAAGTATTGCGGTGGTACCGCGTGCGTACGCTCCTGAAGTCGCGCGGCAACCTCGGCGATCGGGTCGTCCATGGTGTCCCTTTCTGCTTCCTGCCCGGGTGGTGGAGCCAATCACGGTGCCGGCGTCGAATACAGTGCAAGCTCGACCTGCTGGAGGATGCCATGCGCTATCTATCCGGGCGACGCGGCCTACACCGATTCGACCCCGTCGCCGTCGGCCAGCATGAAACCAACGCGTGGGTGTCCTACTACCGGCACGAATGGCTCACCTTTCTGCGAGCCTCCGTCGGGATGGTCGCATCGGGCTTCCACATGTCTCGGCGCGACACCCTCGCCGGCGCGTGGTGGGTGCTGCGCGCGAACCAGGTGTGGTCCCCCTACCCCGATAACGATCCCGACGCAGCCCGCGACTTCATGCGGCGCTTCTACGCTCTCGTCCAAGACAACGGCCTGCAGCTGGATCCGGACGAAGCCGCGTACCGCGAGGTCGAGTGGTGGCGCGTCCATCGCGTGCACCAACGTGAGTCCGGCGCGACTGAAGAGGACATCATTGAAGCGCTCGTCGACCTCTACTCGTACGTGTACCGCACCGATCGGGCGCCGATGATGCCAGCCGCCCAACACCGGGTCGAGGCGATGCAGCTCTCGGATGCCTGGGTATTGGGCGGTTGCCAACTCGACGATCCAGTGCTTGCGACGGAGCGACGGGAACTCGTGGCGTCGTACACAGCGCTGCGGGACGCCGTCGACCGCGCATGGTCGGTATCCCCGCTGCGCCCTGACTTGCTCGGGAGGACCTGAGCCGCTGCCGTCGCGCCTGATCCCGCTCGCTCCGCCGGTCAGCCCGGTGTAACGTGCTGCTCGGGACCGAGCAACACGTGCGGGTAGGCGGCCGTGACTGAGGCAGCTTCGGGCCGGATCGTCCGAACGAGACTTTCGGCGTGGTTGATTTTTCTGCGCGCCAATCGCACAACGAGGCGGGCAGCGCGGGAACGCCGCAAGCAGCTTGAACGCGAGCTGGCCTGTTACCGAACAACCGCCGAGCGGGACGATCTGTTTGCCACGCTCGACCGGCATCCCGACGGCGCAACCCACGAGTTGCGCGAGATCTTGAGTCGGCAGGCATACAACGACTCCCTCTGGGGTCGGCGGGCGATACGGCCGTACTGAGCCGCCGCATTCCCAGGTAGTGCAGGCTTCCGCTCACTGAGCCCAACCGGTCGTGAGGCCACCCGGTCAAGACCACGTCGCGGTGGTGGCACTGGAGGTGCCTACGTCGTCACTCTGGGCAGTATGGTCAGCGCCGCCATGAAGCGAGTGCTGGCGAATTGCTGGCGGCATGCTCTGGCGCGGAAGAGGGTCCGAGCCACAGCCGGACAAGTTCGGTACCTTCGGGCATCTGGAGGGCTCGCATAGTGGCCGAGTGCGGCGGTCTTGAAAACCGCTAGGGCGCGGAAGCGTCCTCGTGGGTTCGAATCCCACGCCCTCCGCAATTGCGGCCCTCCGTAATCGTTGCTGCCGTGATCAGCCCTGCGGTGGTCGTGATCAGCCCGCGCCATGGTCGTGATCTTGGACTTAATGCCTTCTGGCGACGATTAGTCCAAGATCATCATCGCCAAGTCCGGGATGCTGCCCTGGAGTGACGGCATGTCCAAGATCATTAGCTAGCCCGAGCAGTGTCAGCAGCACTATTGGGCGATGGTGAAGAAATCGGCCCGGTATCGGTTCTCGCTGTCCCGGACCGGTTCGCTGACATCAACCCGATACTTGCGAATTACCGACTTCTCTGACCCGGAATCATGCAGCGTGTTCTTCGTCGCAAGAAAGTTCGGATGCATGAAGTGCGCCGCGAGTGTGCTCTCGTCCCGCCAACGCTCCATGACGACAACGCGGTCGTCATCGACGGTGTCCGCGGTGAAGGCATAGTCCAGGCAACCCGGCTCTTCCTGGCGCGTCTTCTGCACGAGCGGACGGATTGCCGCGAGCAGAGCGTCCCGGCGTTCCGCATCAACCGTGATAGTGCCCACGATCAGGATCTCCACTGATTCTCCTTCGGACGACTGCATGCGCTGTCCAAGCACCTACGGCTGCCTGGACTCGTGACCGGTTCTTGTGGCGCACCTCGGCCGATCGTGGTCCGATTCCGCATCGCGGCTGGCATTGATCGTCGCAGCGCACTCAAGGCCGGCTCGGACACGGTATGAAGTGCGACAGGCGGATCGACATCCGCGAACTCCCCTACATTGCGGGCCCGCAGCCCGCATATTGGGCGCAATCCATTGACCGCAGTCGTCGCGCTTCCTACCGTCACGGTCATGCACTTGATCGAGCGCGAGTCGGAGCTCGCGACGCTGTCGACGTACCTCGAGGACATCAGAACAGGGTCAGGCACGCTCGCGCTGGTCGGCGGTGAGGCGGGTGCCGGCAAGTCGGCGCTCGTCTCGGCGTTCCTGGATGAGGTGGCCGTCCGTATTGCCGCCGGATCCTGCGATGGACTGTCGACGCCGCGACCACTCGGGCCGGTGATCGAGATCGCGGCGCAGCTGGAGGTCGACTCCGCGTTGCCACGCGATGAGCTTTTCGCCGCGATTCTCGTCGCGTTGGAGCAACAGTCGACCGTGGTGCTCGTCGAGGATCTGCATTGGGCTGACGATGCGACAGCCGACTTCTTGTTCTACGCCGGGCGCCGTCTGGATCGGATCCCGGCGATGGTGGTCGCCACGTACCGTGACGATGAGATCAGCTCGAACGGAGCGCTGACCCGCTTGATCGGTGAGCTCAGTCGCCTGAGCGCAGCGCGGCGGGTGCCGGTGGTCCCGCTGACCCAGTCCGGCGTGGCGACCATGGTCGCGGGTTCTGGCCTCGATGCCGAAGAGGTATTTCGCCAGACATCGGGAAATGCGTTCTTTGTCACCGAAGTGTTGGCGGCGGGTTCCAGCCGGCCGGCCACCGTTCGTGACGTGGTTTTGGCGCGGGCCGCGCGGCTGTCCTCGAGCGGACGCCGGGTTCTCGACCTGGCCTCTCAGCTGGGCATCCGCTTCGACGCCGACGTTCTCGTCGAAGCAAGTGATACCGATGCCGACGGCATCGACGACTGCATCGGCAGCGGAATGTTGATGACCTTCGGCGAGGAACTCGGCTTCCGGCACGAGTTGTCGCGCGCGACGATCGCTTACGAGATCCCCCCTATCCGCCGGGCGTCCGTGAACCGAGCCATCTTGCGAAGTCTTGAGCACCGACGAGATGTCGATGTCGCGCGCCTGGCCAGCCATGCAGCCGCGGCCAACGAGGGCGAGTCGGCGTTCCGCTACAGCCTGGAGGCGGGTCGACGCGCGAGCGACCTCGGATCGCATCGCGAATCGGCCCACCACTACCGAACCGCGTTGCGGTTTGCATCGGCTCGTCCGGCCAACGAGCGGGCTGCGCTTTTTGAGGCACTCGCCGAGGAATGCATGGTGATCGACCAGATGGACGAGGCCTTGGAAGCGGCCGAGGAGTCACTGCGACTATGGAACGAAGTCGATGACCAGATACGAATTGGCGCAGCGCATATCACGGTCGACCACATCGCGTGGAATCTCGGGCAGGGCAAGTTGGCCTACCAGCACGCATTGCAAGCCGTCGAGATTCTCGAACGACACGGACCGACGATCGAGTTGGCTCGAGCCCTCGCAAGCGCCGGCGCCTCCGAGATGGAGTTAGCGGACCGGCATCAGGCTCTCGCGATGCTTCGACGGGCCCTTGACATTGCCCAAGAAGTGGATGACGCCAACGCCGAGTCCGACGCGCTCAACACATTGGGCTGCTCGCTCGCCACCGAGGGCCAGGTCGACGACGGTCTCGCGTCCATCGAGCAAGCGTTGGATATCGCATTGGCGCACGGCCTCGGACACCTCGCCGGGCGGGCCTACGCGAACCTCGCGACCTTTCTCGCCGACAACCACCGCTTCGACCGCTCGGATGCCGTCATCGCGGAGGGGCTTCAGTACACCGACGATCACGATCTCCTGTTGCGGTCTGTGTGCCTGAGCGGCGTGCTGGCAGAGTCAGAGATGAAGCGTGGTCACTGGGACGACGCGATGGCTGACGCGCTGGGCGTGCTGGAACAAACCGGGACGATGACCGTAGGACGCATCCCCGCACTGACCGTGATCGGGACGATCAGGATGCGGCGCGGCGAGGCTGATGCCAATGCCGTCTTGCGAGAGGCGCTGGGGCTGGCGGAGGCCACCGGGGAAGTCCAGCGGATCGCTCCGGTGGCCTTCGCGCTGGCTGAGCAAGCGTGGCTGCACGGAGATCCGGACGGCGTCCGCAGATCGATTCAGGCGATCCTCGACCGCATCGAAGCACCCATCACCCGACAGGATCGCAGCCAGCTGGCGTCGTGGGCCGCGCGGCTGGGCGACGGTCCGAACGTGCCGGCCGGGGCCGCTCCGGAACTGGCGCTGCAGATCGATGGTCGTTGGCTGGAGGCCGCTGACGCCTGGCGTACCGCCGGACGACCGTACGAACAGGCGTTGGCGTTGGTCGAGGTCGGTTCGCCGACGGCGCTGTCGGAAGCGTTCGACATCCTCGACCGTCTTGGCGCGCGCCCGGCGGCCACACTCGCCGCCGAACGGTTGCGGTCATTGGGTGAGCGAGTGCCCCGGGGGGTGCGCGCGTCGACGCGGGCAAACCCCGCTGGTCTGACGTCGCGAGAGGTTGAGGTCCTGCGGTTGGTTGCCAACGGCTTGACGAACGGCGAGATCGCCGCCCAACTATTCGTCTCGGACCGGACGGTCGAGCACCACGTCTCGCGCGTACTCGGCAAGCTCGGGGTGGCGAGTCGCCGCGATGCCGCCCGGGCGGCGCGCGAGCTAGACCTGGCTACGCCGTAGCGCAGCACGGCCGCGCTACTACCAACGCACGCTCCGGCCGCTGCCAATCGTCGCGCGAGGGGACATCCGGGCGTACGCCGCGATGATCAGTGCTGCGGCTGCGATCTCGAGCAGAACCGTGAGCAAGCTCCCGGTGTGAAGGACGCGATATCCGATCAAACCACCGACGAGCGAGCCAACCCAGCCAAGCAGCACGGTCATCCCGAGACCGATGGTTTGACGACCGGGAAGCACGAGGCGTGCCAACCCGCCGATGATCAGGCCGAGGATCGCGGCAGTAACCACGGCCCAGAGCGCCGCACCAACGAGCGGCACGAGCAGCAAGACGGCGATAACCACCAACAGCACAACCAACATGCGCCCACGGTACTTCGCTTTGCTGTGGGCCGCCCGTGCCTTTTACGCCGTTCGGTCACAGCCTCACCAGGCGATGCACCTCGTCGGCCCTGTCCCGCAAAGGCTCCCGGGTCTTCGTCACACGCCGTATTCGGCGGGTAGCTTGCCGTGCTGCACCGCTGATTGCAGATCGTTGAAGTCCCGCTCGGCCTGATCCGCGTACTGCACTGCCCAGCGGGCGACCGCCAGCTCGAATTGGTCAGAGCGTCCGAGATATCCCCGGATGATTGCCCCGCCCGGGCTCTGAGAATGTGCTCTGCCCAGCACCCCGGCGCACAGCCGCCCATAGTCCTGGAACTCCGGTCCCGTCAACGTGGTGAGGTCGACCGATCCCTTCATGTCGCGGAACTGGCGCAGGTAGTAGTCGGTTCGCTCGCCACTGCCTTCATCCGATGATTCGACCCAACCCAAGAACGGATCGGACTGAGCCTGCAGGACCTGTTGCCCGGTCACAACCCGCTCGCCCTGGCTCACCCGTGACTGGCGATCGCCGATCAGAAGCGGTTGGCGACCGTGAGATTCGAGCACGGAGGGCGGAGCCTCCTTGGCTTGCAGGAACAGTGGCTCGTCCGCGGGTCCAACGAACAGCAGGACGAAGCAGCGGGTACCGACTGATCCCACTCCGACGACGCGCAGGATGAAATCGACTAGCCGGAACTGTGACAGCAGCAGCGCGGTGTCCGGCCGCATCGTTCGGTAGTACTGCTCGAACAGATGGCGCAGCGCATCGAGTTCGACGCTGCCCACATGCTGGGCGATCGGTGGATCGTCCTTGATCACTTGCCGCCCGTGGTCATCGACCATGACGAGTTTGTCCAGCACCTGGTCGGACGTGCGGCGGCGCGCCTTCTTGACCGTTCGCGAGAGGACCGTGCGTCTTTCCGGCGACGCCAATTTCTCGAGCATGTCGGTCTCGACCTGGAAGAAGTACCGTTCGAGCGCGGTTCTGGAAAAGAGCTCGCGCAACATCATCCGGTAGGACGACACGGCACTCGTGGCCGACTCGAAGCAGTCGGTCTCGGTCAATCCGATGTCCCGCCCGCCGATCACAACGCTTGCCGCCAACCGCTTCACGTCCCATTCCCAGGGCGCGGTCGACGCCTCGTCAAAATCATTGAGGTCGAACAGCAGGCGGCGTTCCGGCGATGCAAACAGTCCGAAATTGGAGATATGCGCGTCGCCGCAACACACAACTCGCTGCCCAGTCACCGCAGCTGCCGCTAGGTCGTGGGCCATCACGGCGGCCGTGCCGCGGTAGTACGCGAAGGGAGATTGCAGCATCCGACCAACGCGTACCGGAACCAGATCGGCCAGCCGGCTCTCGTTCTGCGCGGCGATGAGCCGGACCGGATCCCGATCCGGCAGCGACAGTTCGGCGTGCCCGCTGCGCGGCAACGACGATCGCAACGACTTGCCCTTTTTCAGCATCCCCCGTATCGACTGGGGACCCACGTCGGGTCGTCCTTCGCCGGCCATGAGAGACCTCCAAACGGGCATTGCGCCGCGATCCACCGCGACGGATGGAGAATCGATTGTCGCCGATGAACCAGCGCGACGACACTCCTCGCAATCCGAACTACCGCCTGCGGAAAACGGGCCCACCGCTCACGATCTGCGCTGCCACCTGCACCCATCGATGATGATCGACTTTCACACAAGATGGATCAGGTGTCCGGGTCCGGCCACGGTCAGTCGATCCGACGGGTGTGCTACCAGGTGTGCTGTCATAGCTGTATGGCTCGCTTCGTGGCGTTTCTCCGCGCCGTAAACGTCGGGAAGCGAACGGTGGCCATGGCCGCCGCGAGGCAGGCGTTGGACGGGCTCGGCTTCGCGAACGTAAGCAGTTACGTGAACAGTGGGAATCTGCTCTTCAGCGCGACCGGACCGGCGTCCGATCATGAGGCGGCAATCCGTGCGCGGCTGGAGAAGGTGTTCGGCTTCGAGCTCACGACGTTCGTTCGTACGGCTGAACAGGTCCGGGCGTTGGTCACGTTCAAGCCGTTCGGCGCTATTACGCCCGGGCACACCCACTTCGGCCTCCTTCCGCTGACCCGGCTGACCGCTACCGAGAAGCGAGCCGTCGAAGGGCTATCCAACGATCACGACGAGGTGGTCGTACACGGCCGCGACGTGCATTGGCTCATCCGTTCCCGGTCAACTGAGACCACGCTCGGTCCGAAGCAATGGAAAGGTGCGCTGCCCGACAATCCCACCACGGCCCGCAACATGACGATGCTCACGAAATTGGCCGACCGACTCTGATCGGGGACCTGCGCTCATCGCACGCATGCCATGTCGGCCAGGCGGGATAGCGACTCGGTAACGGACTCAAGGTCGTGCCGGCAACTGTCAGTCCCCCAAGCCAGCTCATCCGCCAGGGACGATACGGTCCCATGAGATCGTTTGTACGTTTCCGGACGGGAGCCGCAGTCACGTCGTGACACTCCCGCCCGTCGGTAAGCCCAGGTATGGAGCAGGGAGACATCGTGGTTCGTATGCAGCCCCAGAAGCTGGCTTCGTCTCTTCCGGACTCGCTGTCTGTCAACCCGCTCTTCGCTCGGCGCTCGGAGGATCTCTCAGTGCCGCGCTTCGTGCTGCCCGCCGACAGCATGCTGCCCGAGACCGCATACCAGATCGTTCACGACGAAGCGATGCTGGACGGCAACGCCCGCTTGAACCTCGCGACGTTCGTCACGACGTGGATGGAACCGACGGCGTCCAAGCTGTACAGCGACACGTTCGACAAGAACATGATCGACAAGGACGAGTACCCGCTGACCGCCATCATTGAGGAGCGGTGCTGGCGGATGCTCGCCGATCTGTGGCATGCGCCTGATCCCGAGCACACCATCGGCACGTCGGCCATCGGATCTTCCGAAGCCTGCATGCTGGGCGGCCTCGCCCTGAAGCGCCGGTGGCAACAAGCTAGACGAAGCGACGGAAAGCCAACCGACCGACCGAACCTGGTGATGAGCAGCGCCGTCCAGGTCGTGTGGGAGAAGTTCGCCAACTATTGGGAGGTGGAGCCTCGCTACATCCCGGTCACCGACGACCATCCAACGCTTGATGGCTACCAGATCGACAAGTACGTCGACGAGAACACCATCGGAGTCGTCGCGATCCTCGGCCAGACATATGTCGGTGTATACGAGCCGGTGCAGGCCATCGCCGGCGCGTTGGACGCCTTGCAGGCTCGGACCGGCCTGGACATCCCGATCCATGTCGACGGGGCATCCGGAGCCTTTGTCGCGCCGTTCCTCAGACCCGATCTGATCTGGGATTTCCAGCTGCCGCGGGTGCATTCGATCAGTACCTCAGGCCACAAGTACGGTCTGGTCTACCCCGGCGTCGGTTGGGTCGTCTGGCGGACGGCGGACGTGCTACCCGACGATCTGATCTTTCGAGTGTCGTACCTCGGCGGAGAAATGCCCACGCTCGCGCTCAACTTCTCTCGTCCTGGTGCCCAGGTACTGCTGCAGTACTACAACTTCCTGCGGTTAGGGTTCGAGGGCTACCGGCGGGTGCAACAGGCCAGCCAGGACGTGGCGCTGCACCTGTCCCGCGCGATCGCCGACATGGGGCCGTTCGAGCTGCTGAGCGATGGCTCGGACCTGCCCGTCTTCGCGTGGCGACTTGGCCCGAACTGCAACGGCATGTGGGACCTGCACGATCTCAGTAACCAATTGCGCGAGAAAGGCTGGCAAGTGCCGGCCTACCCGATGCCCGACAACCTCAGCGACCTCACCGTTCAGCGCATCGTGGTACGTAACGGCGTCTCTATGGATCTCGCCGACTACCTCCTGCTCAACATCCGCACGGCGGTCGACTACTTGGAGAGCCTCACGAGCCCAATGCCACGGGAAGGACGTACGAACGTCTCATACCACCACTGATCCGCCCATAGTCAGCGCGAACCCGCCGCTAGCGGCCGGCCGCCTTATCGAGTTTTGCGTTCAGGGTCAGCGCCGAGTCGATCAGCGCCAAATGCGTGAACGCTTGCGGGAAGTTACCTAGTTGCTCGCCGGTGTCGCCGATCTCTTCGGAAAACAGCCCGAGATGGTTGGCGTAGGTCAGCATCTTCTCGAAGGTCAGTCGGGCGTCTTCCAGGCGTCCGGCGCCGGCCAACGCGTCGACGTACATGAAAGTGCACAACGAGAAGGTGCCCTCCGAGCCGCGCAGACCGTCGGGTGAGGCACTCGGGTTGTAGCGGTAGACGAGGCTGTCGGATACCAGCTCGGTGTCCATGGCGCGAAGCGTGGACAGCCACATGGGGTCTTGCGGTGCGATGAACCCGACGCGCGCCATGCGCAATAGCGAGGAGTCCAGCACCGTGTCGTCGTATTGCTGCACGAATGCGCCCCGGTCGGCGTTCCAGCCGCGTTGCATCACCTGGTCGTAAAGGGCGTCTCGCTGGCTGATCCAGCGGTCCAACGGCGCCGGACGACCATGCTCGGTGGCGAGCCGGATCCCGCGATCAAACGCCACCCAGGACATCACCCGGCCATACGTGAAGTCTTTCGGACCACCGCGGGTCTCCCAGATGCCGGCCTCCGGCTGATCCCAGTTGTCGGCCAGCCAGCCGAGAAGATCGCTGATCGCTGCCCAGCCCGCGTGGCCGGCCTGCAAGCCGCGGCGATCCCCGAAATAGACACTGTCCATCGCTTCACCGAAGATGTCCAACTGCAACTGCTCGGCCGCGCCATTACCGATCCGCACCGGGTACGAACCGCGATAACCCTCCCAGTGCTCGAGGATCTCCTCGGTCAGATCAGCGGACCCGTCAATGCGATACATCAGGTTCAGCGGCGTTTTCGCACCACGCCGCTCCTGCACCCGGGCCAGCATCCACTGCGCAAACGCCCTGGCCTCATCGGTGAACCCCATACCCATCAGGGCGTAGATCGAGAACGACGCATCCCGGACCCAGGTGAACCGGTAGTCCCAGTTACGCTCCCCGCCGACCTGCTCAGGCAGCCCCGCCGTCGGCGCCGCGACCAGCGCACCGGTGGGCGCATAGGTCATCAACTTCAACGTGACCGCCGAGCGCTGCAGCGCCTCCCGCCACCGGCCGGTATAGGTCGACTGAGCCAGCCACGACTTCCAGAACCGCTCCGTCTCCTCATGCAGCCTTTGCGCCTCCGCGACCCGAAACACCCGCGGCGGCTCGTCACTGCCCGTATCCAACACCAGCCCACGCAGCTGACCGGCCTCCAGGGCCAGCTCCGCATGCACATCACCGCCCTCGGTGCTCGTCACCTGACCCAGCCGAGCGTCATCCGGCTCGTGCACAATATGCAGCGTCATCGAAAAATCAGCAGACTTGAAGACCACACCACTGTCAGTCAGATGCAGCTCATGCCGCTGACGCCCATAGTCGAACCTCGGCGCTATGTCGATCTCGAACGTCATCCGGCCCCGCACACACCGCACCAGCCGCACCAGGCGGTGCCGATCCGTGGCCACGTCACCGCTCACCGGCATGAAATCCACGACCTCGCCGATCCCCTCCGGCGTCAGAAACCGGGTGATCAGAATGGCCGTATCCGGCAGATACATCTGCTGCGAGCTGAACGCATCGACGCTGGGCCGTATCCGGTACCGGCCGCCAAGCCGGTGATCGAGCAGCGCACCGAACACGCTGGGCGAGTCGAAACGAGGAGCGCAGAACCAGTCGATCGAACCGTCCGTCGTCACCAGCGCAGCGGTCTGCAGGTCGCCGATCAGACCATGATCAGCAATAAGCGGATAGTCGTCCATGTGTGATCCTTGCGGTGTGAGGTCGCGCCGGTCGATTCGGGCCGACGAAGTCGAAGGCTATCGCCAACAGTGCCGGAGCCGGGGCAGGCAACATCACCCCGGTTGGATGACCTCTGCCAGCCCCGACGGTGCAGCTAAAGCGAGATACCCCGGGAGCGAGGTGTCCCCGGAAGCGACAAGACGTCCGTCGACGAGACGGTAGCTGCGATCGACGAGATCGAGCCCTTCATCGCGGTGGGTCAGCATCAGGACGGCGCGGTCTGAGGCTGTGTCCAGAAGGTCGGCCACCAACGCCATTGCGGTCGGCCGATCCAGACCCTCAGTCGGTTCGTCGAGCACGAGTATCGGCTGATCGGCGAGCAATGCCCGAGCCAATGCGATCCGGCGGCGCTCGCCTCCCGAAATCAGGGCCCCGCCCTCGCCCAAAGGCGTCGCGAGCCCAGCCGGGAGCGCCGCGTACCACTGACCGAGCCGCACGCGATAAAGCGCGTCGACCAGCTCCTTATCGGATGCCTCGGGCTTCGCGAGCCGGAGATTTTCCCGCAGATCCGACGCGAATATGTGCGCGTCGCCAGCGACGCAACCGATGACGCGCCGAACATCGTCGGCGGCAAGGTCGAGCACATCGATGCCGTTGAGCAGCACCGTGCCCCGATCCTCGGGATCGAGGAACCGGAGCAACAGAGCGGCCAGTGTCGACTTTCCGGCGCCGGACATGCCGGTGATTGCGACGTGTTGACCGGGTCGCAGGCTGAGATCGAGGTCGTCAAGAACGCGAGCCTCGCGAGCCGTCCACCGAGCCGAGGCCTGACGCAGCTCGATCGTGTACGGGCCTGCGGGCACGGGCAACGGGCTGTCCGGCTCGGTCACCGCGGGCGTCTCGTCGAGCAATCCGAACAGTCGTCGAGCAGCGCTGCGCACCCTCGTCACAAGCACAGCCGCCTGCGGCAACGGCACGAGTGCCTCGAACGCGGCGAGCGGCAGGAGCACGATGACGGCCACCATGACACCGGCCAACCGGCCGTCGTGCACGGCGGACGGCGCGACCACCGCTGATCCCCACACCGACGCGCCTGCGGCAAGCATCGCCACGCCGGTGCCTACGCCGGTGGCCCAGGCCGCCCGGCGGGCCATTCGCGTCAGCTCCGCGTCCAGCCGATCGATCTCCGCAAGCTTCTGTTCGGTCGCGCCCACCGCAATCAGATCCGGCGCTCCGCGTAGTACATCGACGACCGCGGCCGATAGCGCGGCCCGGACCGGTGCGAGGCTGACCGTGGCTCGTTGCAGCGCCGCCGCGGCCATCAGCGGGGCCACGATCCCAGCGACGACGAAGCCCGCGGCTAGCACCGCTCCGGCGGACGGAAGAATCGCCACCGCCAAGGCAACGCAACCTGCGGACACCAGCGCGGCGACAGCGCCGGGTTCGAGTACCCGCAGATCGAACTCCTGAACCGCGTCGACGTCGGACACCAATCCGGCGAGGATCTGGCCGCGGTGCCGCCGGCCGAGACGAGACGGCGTCAACGGGATAAGCCGTTCGTAGACCTTGGTGCGGAATTCGGCCACGACGCGAAAGGCCGCGTCATGCGAGATGAGCCGGCCGACGTATCGGAAAACCGGGCGCGCGATGCCGAAGAAACGCACTCCGGCTATCGCGATCCACAGGGTGATCACCGGCGGCATCTGCGAGGCCCGAGCGATGAGCCAAGCAGCGGTGGCGGTCAAGCCAACGCCAGCACCGAGTGCCGCCGCGCTGGCCAGAATGCCAAGGCCCAGCCGTCCGGACACGGGACGACTGGCTTCGATGAGCCTGGCGATAGGCCGGTCGACACGATCGGACTCGGTGATCATGTCGAGGCCGTCGCAAGCGGTGAGCCCAGCCGGACGATGCGATCGCAGTCCGCCAGCAGGGCTGGTCGGTGAGCCACCGCAATGACCGTACGACTGCGGGCGAGTCGTCGTATGGCGTCAGCCACGGCGGCCTCGTTAGTCGCATCGAGATGCGCCGTCGGCTCGTCGAGCAGCACCAGCGGGGCATCCCGCAGGAACGCGCGGGCGAGCGCGATCCGCTGCCGCTGCCCGGCTGACAGGCCAAAGCCGTTCTCGCCGACGATCGTGGCCGGTCCGTCCGGGAGATCGTTCACGAACTCGGTGGCATTCGCTCGGTGCAGTGCCCGGGCGACCGCCTCCGGCTCCGCGTCCGGCCGAGCCAGCAAGACATTGTCGGCGATGCTCGCCGGAGCGAGCCAGGGTTCTTGCGGCACCCAGGCCAGCTGTGATCGCCACGTATCCGGATCGACATCGTCGAGGTCGATCTGTCCCTCAGGCCCGTCGAGGATGACGCGGCCCGTGGTCGGCGCCACGAACCGGAGCAGCACCCACAGCAGAGTGGTCTTTCCGCAGCCGCTCGGGCCGGCGACACCCACGTATTCTCCGGGGTGCACCACGAGGTCGGCGCACTCGAGCGCCGGGCGCTCGCGGTCGTATTGCACGCCCAACCCTTCGATGCTCAGCGTGGTGCCAGCCGCATCGACGACGCTCGTGGCCCCTGAGCGTGGTGTGGCTGTCGGAGTAGCCGACTCGATCACAGCAAAGATCGACTCGGCCGCAGCGACGCCGGCCGCGCTGGCATGGAACTGCGCGGCGACCTGCCGCAGTGGCGCATATGCCTCGGGCGCAAGAATCAACACGACCAGGCCAGTGCGGAGATCGATCGCCCCGTGCAGCAGCCGCAGGCCGATCGACACGGCGACAACGGCTACCGAGATCGTGGCGATGAACTCGAGCGCGGCGGAGGAGAGGAACGTGAGTCGCAGGGTTCTCATGGTCGCTCGCCGATGCTCATCAGCCCGCCGGCGAATCGCTTCGATCTGACCCTTTGCTCGACCGAACAGCAGCAGGGTGGGCAGGCCTTGGACGACGTCGAGGAAGTGCCCGCCAAGGACGGCCAACGTTCGCCATTGACGGCGCGTCGCCTGTGCGGTGCCCCGCCCGATCAGCCCGCCGAACAATGGGATGAGCGACAGGGTGGCGAGAATTATCACGCCGGCCAGAGCATCCTGGCTCAGCACAACGACGACAACGGCGGCCGGCAGGAAGGCAGCCGTAATGAGCGCCGGCAGGTACTGCGCAAAGTAGTCGTCGATCGCATCCGCGCCATAGGTTGCCAGCGTGGCCAGCTCACCCACCTGTTGGCGAGCCAACCACGAAGGACCGAGCCTGATGGTGTGCCTGAGCAACTCCCGTCGCAGCTGGGACTTGACGTCGGCTGCCGCGCGGTGGGCCGCGACCTGCCCGGCCCAGGCCAGCAACGCGCGGCCGAGGACGGCGAGACCAAGGACGATCAGCGGACCCCGCATGTCAACGAGCCCCGCTCGATCCTGGAAGGCCAGTACGACTAACTCGCTGATGGCGAAGGCAGCGACGATGACCAGCAAGCCCGAAGTCACCGCGACCAACGAGGAGATAGCCAGATATCGTCGGCTCGCTGCGGCATGGCGCAGCAACCGCGGATCGAGGGCCTTCATAGCGGTGCAGCCGGGATGGCATCAGCCCCGGTTGCCGCCGCAGACGTGTCCCAAACTGTCCAGTAAGGGAAGACGTCGCTATTGGTGTTAGCTGCTAGATCGATCGAACCAGGTACGAACTCGAGGCGATTTGTCAAAGTCATCGCAAACTGGATACGAGCAAGGTCCAGCCGGCTCATCTGATGCTCCTCCCAGAGCCATACGCGCGTCGAGTTCCAGCAGTTTCCGCCGAGCGTGCCTCACGGCATCGGTCGCCAGGATCACTCGCAACGGATGGTAGATGAGCCGCGAGCGAGCGGTCGCGCAGTCCGGTACCGAGCTGACGGGATCTTTACAAGTGCTCCCGGGGTCAGTGCGGAGGCGTGCTCATCCACCCGGGATGACGCGCGCCCGCATTTCTCAGTGCAGGGTGCATTGGGATCGGCAAGAAGCTGCTGAGAGACTCGTTAGCCGGGACGTGCTCGAGGAGCACCAGAGTCCTGAATGAGCGCTCGTGGCCGACGGTCAGCACTAGGAGGTCATCGTCATCGGCTCCGGCGCAGGCGGGGCACACTCGCCCATAGACTCGCGCCCACGGCAGGCGGGTCCTCCTCCTCGGCTGGGGTGACTATCTCCCCGCGAGCGAGCCAACTGGGACTCGACCAAGGTATTCGTCAACCGCAGGTACCGCTGTCCTTGGACCAGAACAACAACGTGGCGGGCGTCGAGCGGCTGATGCGCAAATTGGAAGGAATGCTCGGCGATTTGGGAATGCACAAACTCCGGTTGATCGACCCACAGCAAAGCCCACGATCTGGACAACCTCGTCGTGGACGCCGGATACATATCTCGTTCGCACGGCAGGATGCGGTCGAGGCCGCCTGGCGCGTTGTGGATACGATTCTCGGTGACGTGGTTCCGGGTACTCAAGTACCCGCGCGGGAGCGGGGGTACTTAAGGAAGCCGACGGGCTCCTGCCCGCCGGTGACACCTGGTACGACCCGGCCGGCTGATGACGGACCTGACCACATAGCACAATGACGTTTCTCGGCGCCGTTTGCCAACCAAGTACAGGAGGGCCCTGCTGGCAGTCAATAAATCGCACCTCGACGTACTACGTTCGGTATTGCTCGGATCGATGAATTGACGCTGTCAGTTAGCCTGCATCACACATTCCGGACGAGATTAGCCGGCGCGCGGGGAAGAAAGTTCGGCGTAAGCGAAATAAGCACCAATTCGGATCAGCCTATTTAGGGGAAGCTCTTCGAGCGGCCGCGAGCTAGGGTCGGTATCGGGCTCCAGGATCCAGCTACGCACATCGAGCATTAGGCGACCTCGCTTCCCGACGCCACGGCGAATGCCGTGGACTGCACTGGGCAGCACGCCGCAGCGTGCATCGGTCCGGCAGCGGGCTCGACATAGCCGGACCGCAGCGGTGCGGCCGTCACACATTGGGGGGGCCAAACCAGATGCCCACGATCTCCGGTTCCGAGTCGCTGGTGGCCGACAATGTGCGAGAGGGCAAATCCGGGTCCGGCGACCCGGTTCTCACATCGACCTTCGAGCCACCCCAGCTGCCGAGTAGACCGATCATCAGAGCCCGGCTACAGGATCGCCTGACCTGCGGCGTGCGGGAGAAGTCGCTGGTGCTCGTGAGCGCTCCGGCCGGTGCCGGGAAGACCGTGCTGGCCGCGTCCTGGGCCGAGGCTCATAACCTTTCTTGGCCGGTCGCGTGGCTTACGGTCCATGACGCCTGCGAACGCTCCGAGGTGTTCTGGTCCTATGTCGCGGAGACGATCGTTCGGTCAGGAGTCAACCTTCGGCATGCGAACCGACCGCCGCTCGGCGAGGTGGTTCCGAACTCCTTTTTCATACGCCTAGCGGCCGACCTCCTCGACCATCCCCTCCCGGTGGTGCTCGTCCTGGACGGGGCGGACCGATTGGTGAGTCGAGATGTCACAGCTGGATTGGACTTCCTGCTCCGTCATGCCCATCCCCAGTTCCGGTTGGTTATGTGCGGACGTGCGGACCCGCAACTTCCGCTGCATAAGTACCGAGTAACCGACTCGATGACGGAGATCAGGCAGGACGTGCTGGCCTTCACCGTCGCTGAAGCCCACTCACTTTTGTCAAGTCTCGGGGCGAAGGCATCCCGGGATGTTGTCGCTTCGCTCACCGAGCAGACCGAAGGTTGGGCGGCTGGACTGCGGCTGGCCGCAGCATCCCTGAAGCAGGGAGCGGACCCGAAGACGCTTGTCGAATCGTTGGCGAGAGACGACGGGAGTGTTGCGGAGTTCTTGTTCGCCGAGGTCCTAGACGCACAGCCTCCGCGCGTGCGCGATTTTCTGCTACGGACCAGCGTCGCCCCGCAACTGCTGCCCGATCTGGTCGACCGACTGACCGATCGCGGCGACGGGCGACGGACGCTGGCGACACTTGTCCGCTCCAACGCCTTCGTAGAGCGCCCACCAGACTTCGGTGGCGCCTACCGCGTGCATCCACTGTTTCGCGAGCTGCTGAAGGCCCAGCTGACCTATGAATCACCAGAGGACGTCCCGGAGTTGCATCGTCGATGTGCGCAATGGTTTGCGACCGCCGGCCAGTATGTCCCGGCCGTCGAACACGCTGTGGCGAGCGGTGACTGGCGGTACGCGACCTCTCTGCTCATCGGCGGGCTCGCTGTCGGTTCGCTACTCGCGCACGACAACAGCCCCTACGCGTCGTTCCTCGATTCGATGCCGGCTGATCTGCCCGGACCGCATGCGGCGGTATTACGGACAGCCTGGCTGTTCCGCGGCGGACAGTCCGTTCGTGCGGGGGACATCGAACACGTGAACCGCCTCGTGGAGCAGGAGGGGGTTGCGGACACCGTCGCCTTGCGGCTGTCGGCCGCGGTTGTGCTAACCGCGGTCGCCGCAGTCGGGCCGGACCACGCCAGGGCGACGCGGATTGCCGACCATGCGCTCGAGTTGCTAAGCCAATCACCCTGGCAGCAGCAAGCGACCGGAACAGCGCTGTCAGCCATCGTGCTGGCTGCCCGGGCAACCGCATTGCTGGTGGACGAGGGCGGTAATGAGGCAGCGGAGGCACTGAAGGCAGCCGTCGCAGCCGCTGACGCTGCCGGTTGTGGTCGCCTGAAGCGACAGTGCCTTGGTGACCTCGCCGTCGTCGAGGCACTCCGGGGGCGCCTGCGGCGGGCCAATGAGCTAGCCCAGGCCGCTGAAGGATTGGCCGACGATTGCGGGTTGTCCCGTGAGCGACGGCCGGCCGCCGCGTCCCTCGCCCTGGCCTGGGTGAGCTGTGAGGAGTTCCGCCATACGGAGGCTCGGCGTTGGGAGGCTCGGGCCCATGCGAGCGTCGCCGATTACGAAGCGCTATTCGTGTATCCGTTACTCGCGGTGCTTCAGGCTCGGATTCACAGATCACGTCGCGACCTCGAGTTGGTGGAGAACGCGATTGGACAGCTCGTTGCCAATGTCGACTCGCCGTCCTGGGTGCGCGAGCGGGAGCTGTTAGAAGTCGCGGCCCTTCACCTCGCGAAAGGACGACCCGATCAGGCCATCGCGGTCATTGACTCGCTACCGGATCCGCATTCTCCGCGAGCCGAAGTCGTTCGGAGTCGCGCCACCGTTCTCGGTGGCGCGTCACAGTCCGGGCCACGGGACGTCGTGGGGGACCCAGAGGCACCGTTGGACGCGGTGGTAGAAGCCTGGATCGATAGGGCGTACAGGCACCTTGAGCGCGGTGAGGTGACGCTCGCCGTGGCCGCCGTGCAGCAAGCGTTGCAGCTCGCCGAGCCAGAGCGAATGCGACGACCGTTTATGGATTCGACGACGCAGCTTCGACGGCTGCTGCGCGCGAATGCCACGCTGAGTGCGTCGGCCAGCTGGCTCCGCCCCGCCGCGTCGAAGGTAGTAAAGCTACGTCCCGCGTCCGCCGGCGATGACGGATCGACGGGCGCGCCGTCCGCCAACCTCGTCGCCACTGAGCCGCTCAGTGAGCGAGAGATCGAAGTGCTGCGCCTCATGTCCGAACTGTTGTCGACCGAGGAGATCGGGGCAGCGATGTTCGTCTCGGTCAACACCGTGCGAACTCATGTCCGGAGCATCCTGCGGAAGCTGGCGGTCAGCCGACGCAACGAGGCCGTACGCCGAGCGCGGGAGCTCGCGATCGTCTGAGGACAGACGCTGAGGACGGATGAGCATCCCAAGAGGGTGCTCCCGGACCGTGCGTGCGAGGAGACGATGGGACCTTCCCGAAGGACACTCGGTCATCCATAGCGGCTGAAGACATCGACACCTTGCCGGTGAACACTTAGGTGAACAGTAAGTGGATCCAGGGTTAACCGAGTTCAGGGAGGACCTATGGCCGCTCAAACCTGGGAGGTTCGCGTACGAGGTCCAATCCCGTCGGACGTCTTAGCGGAACTCGGCGCCGCCGGCCTGACCGAAGAGCCGGCCCACACCATCATGAGAACGGAGCCACTCGATCAGGCCGGGCTGCACGGAGTACTGCAGCGGCTACGCAATCTGGGTCTGGAGCTCCTCGAAATTCGAACTGCACCGGACATCGAGGTCGGACCGAAGTCGGGGCGAGCTAAGTGAGCGCCTCACCACTGGCTACGCCGGAGAAAGCTCGGGTGCGTTACGACCTCCGAGTGCGGACTGTGTTGGGACCGGCAGCCCGCGCATGCCTCGCGCCGGGAGGCGAATGTTCTGCCGTCGGGCGTGGGACCGTCTTTCGGTTCCACCTGGTTCGTGAATGCGACCTGAGCGAGCTGCACAGACTATTGGTCGACAAGGAGGTCGACGTGATCAGTATTCGGATGGCCAGCTAACAGCCGCGAGGATGGCCCGCCCAAGCTCCTCAGGCCGAGTGAATTGCGGCCAGTGGCCCGTGGGCAGGTCGATGTAGTCGACGGTGCGGATCTTCGCGAGCTCTTGCAGTGCGTCTTCGCCCTGGGACATCCAGTCCCGCAGCTGCGCACTCGGAAATGCGCACGCGATAACGGTGACCGGTACCGCGTAACGGCGTTCGTCGGACAGTTGCTGGTGGTCTCGTGCGACCCTTTCGGGCGTCGGTATGGCCCGCGCGCGAAACGCCGCCCGTAGCTCGTCCGTCAGGTCGACGAGGTCTTCCTTTTCGAAGTGCGACCAATCCGGCAGCGGAATCTCGCCGTCCTCGACTGGCAACTCATCGTTGATCACGCCGCCGTCACCAGTGGGCCAACTGTCGACATAGACGATGCGGGCGACCCGGTCGGGCCGGGCGTCGACCGCGGCGTGGGCGACGGCGCCGCCGCCGGAATGCCCGACGAGCACGACCTCGCCGGCGGCCGGGTCAACGGAATCGATGACCGCGACAACTGCGTCGACATGATCGCGCAGCGAGATCCCAGAGCGGTGGGCGTCTCTCGACTCCATGCCGGGCAGCGTGAGGGGCTGCGGGCGATGTCCCACCTGTTGGAGAGCAGGAACGATCCCGTCCCACGACGAGCCATCGAGCCAGAAACCGGGAATCAAGACGATGTGCACGGTGCCGACGCTAGTGCCTGGCCAGCGACTTCAGTGACGTCAGTGAATCGAAGCCAGTACCTTCATGTCTGAACAGTCATGCAGATGTCCGTGAGGTGGCGCGTGAGCAAATCGATGGCCGACAACCCCGGCCTCCGGCTGGTGGACCGGAGCAAGGTCGCGGCAGCGCGTAGCGGAATGCCTTCCGAAACAACGATCAACGAGTGCGCTCAGGTATTCGCCCTGCTCGGCGAGCCGGGCCGACTGCGGCTGCTGGCCAGCCTGCTCAACGCCGGCGAACTCTGCGTCGGCGATCTCGCTGCGGCGACGGGTATGACGGAGTCCGCGGTCAGTCACGCGTTGCGACTGCTGCGGGCCTATCGGGTCGTGGCCGTCAGCCGTCGCGGCCGAATGGCGTACTACCGATTGGACGACGATCATGTGCAAACGTTGCTGGCCCTCGGCCTAACCCACACGCAACACACCGGCACAGTCCGCGACCTGGTATCTCCGGCTTCCCCTACTCGTCGAACCTCGAACCGTGGTCGAGGTCACCGAGCATGACGGCTACCACTGGACATAGCCACGACCTCGGGCACGGCGACGAGCACGACCGCGACCACGGTCAGGCCGCGCAGGGCAAACGGTCACACCAACATGGTGTCGGCGCCGACGCCGACCGCCGTTACTTGATCATCGCGCTGATATTGCTAGCGGCCTTCATGCTTTTCGAGGTCGTCGTCGCCCTCATGGCCGGGTCGCTGGCGTTGCTGTCGGACTCGGGACACATGCTCTCCGACGTCGGCGCCATCGCGGTATCCCTGTGGGCGATCAGTCTGGCGGCTCGCCCAGCAACCGGCGCTTGGACGTTCGGCTGGAAGCGAGCCGAGATCCTGTCCGCCGCCGCTAACGGCATCACGCTGCTCGTCGTGTCCGGGATCATCGCGTTCGAGGCGATCCGCCGGCTGATCCATCCGCCGCATGTCGACGGCGGACCCGTCCTCGTCGTTGCGATCATCGGGGTGGGCGTCAACATCCTCGCTGCGTGGTCGCTCACGAAGGCGAATCGGTCCAGCCTCAATATCGAAGGCGCATTCAAGCACATCGTGACCGACCTCTACGGTTTCCTCGGCACGGTGATCGCCGGCATCGTCATCCTCACGACCGGATTTGTCCAGGCCGACTCGATCGCCTCACTCGTGGTGGTCGGATTGATGCTCCGGGCAGCGTGGGGGCTGCTGCGCGACTCCGGCCGAGTGCTACTGGAAGCCGCCCCCGAAGGCGTCGACCTCGATGACATCCGGGCCCATCTGCTGGAGGACGAGCATGTCCATGACGTGCACGACCTGCACGTGTGGACCCTCACCTCGGACCTGCCGACCCTGTCCGCGCACGTCGTCATCGACAACTCGTGCTTCACCGACAACCACGCCCCCCAGCTGCTCGACACGTTGCAGGAGTGCCTGACCGGGCACTTCGATGTCGAACACTCCACCTTCCAGCTCGAACCTGCGAGCCACGCCGCCCATGAGCGTGGCGCCCACCCCTGACCGGCCAACCGACACGTCGATCCGCTCCCCCACGCGGACCGGGAGGTCCTTTAGCGACGTCCCCCATACTGGGGAACGTGAGGGTCGTGCTCAACGTGATCTGGTTGGTGCTCGCCGGCCTGTGGCTGGCAATCGGCTACGCCGTTGCCGGCATCATCTGCTTCATCCTGATCATCACGATCCCGTTCGGCATCGCATCATTCCGGATCGCCAACTACGCGCTGTGGCCGTTCGGCCGAACAATCATCCACAATCCACGCGCCGGGACACCCTCGGTGATCGGCAATATCATCTGGCTGATCGTCGCAGGGATCTGGCTGGCCATCGGGAACGCGATTGCCGGCGTTGCCCTCTGCATCACGATCATCGGGATCCCGCTCGGTCTTGCCTGCTTCAAGCTGATTCCGGTATCCCTGGTACCTCTGGGCAAAATCATTGTGCCGACCGAGGCGGCCTACACCTACGAGACGTACCCGGCTGAGTGACTCGCTCGGGTCCGGCAGACCTGCACCAAAGGACACGTATCAAACGTGGTGAACACAGCTCTTCCCATCCACAGGACGAATACGAGCATCGGGGGTTAGCGTGAACACGGCTGATCTGGTGTTGGAGGGTGGCGGCGTCAAGGGCGCCGGACTCGCCGGGGCGATCGAGGCGCTCGCCAAACAGTACGAATTCAGTCGGGTGGCGGGGACCTCCGCGGGCGCCATCGTTGCGTCGTTCGTGGCCGCCGGGATCACCGACGATCTCCAGAAGCTCATGACATCGACGAACTTCGCCGACTTCCTCGATGAAGGCATCCTTGGCCACTTGGGCAAGCTCGGTCAAGGGATCGACGTGCTGCGACGCCAAGGCATCTACCGCGGTCGCAAGCTGCACGACTGGATCGCGGACACGTTGGCAAATGCGCCGCACCCGGTACGAACTTGGGGCGACCTTCATATGCCGGGCATCGACGCCAGCACTCCGATCGAACAGCGCTACAAGCTGGTCGTCGTCATCTCAGATATCTCGCGCGGCCGGATGCTGCGGCTGCCCTGGGACTACCAGACGCTCAACGGAGAAGATCCTGATACGCAACCCGTCGCGGACGCGGTTCGGGCCTCGGCGTCCATTCCGTTCTTCTTCCAGCCGTGGCACATCCCGGTCGACCCAGTCCTCGCCGACGGGCACAAGGAACTCGTCCTCACCGACGGCGGGATGCTCTCCAACTTCCCGGTCTCGTTGTTCGATGACGACGACCACCCCACGTTCGGAATCAAGCTTTCCGCGCGGTTGTCCATCCAGCAGCAAGGCTGGAATGCGACAAACGGCGTGCTATCGCTGGGCAAGGCTCTCATCTCGACGATGGTGTCTGCGCACGACCAGCTCTATGTCGACTTGGACTCCGTGACCTCGAGGACGGTGTTCGTCGACACATCCGGAGTGAACTCCACCGACTTCCGGTTGAGCGAGCAGGAAAAGGCCAACCTTTACAGCAAGGGCGTGGCAGCAGCGCAGGACTTCCTCAGCACGTGGGACTTCGAGACGTGGAAGCAGAAGTACGGCAGTTCTTCCACGAAGCTCACACCGACCGGATAGCCCGAGGCGACGGTTGCCACCAAGCCCGACTCGGCGTCGATGCAGCGACCGGGAACAATGACGCCATGGACGACAACGCAATACTCGATCAGATCCATGAGCTCGTCGCGGAGGAAAAGCGTCTGCGCCACCAGGCCGGCGGGCTGACGGGCGCCGACCGAAGCCGGCTCGACGCCCTGGAGCGCCAGCTTGACCAGGCGTGGGACCTGCTACGGCAGCGCCGGGCCCGTGAGGACGCTGGCGAGGATCCGGATGTCGCGCGTGAGCGTCCGCCGGACGAGGTCGAGGGCTACTTACAGTAGCTGCGACCGGTCACCCCAGGAACCTAGCTCGACACGTCCTTATTGCTGAACCGCGCCCAGGCCAGGGCACCAAAGATCACGATGTACACCACGGCGGCCAGTAGGCCGGTGCGGATCTGATCGAACGCGAGCGGATCCCGCATGAAGTCAGCGAAGCGCAGCCAATAGTGGCTGGGCAGCCAGGCGTGAATGGCGGACAGCTGCGGGATCGCGTCAAGGACCTGGCTGGTGATAGTGAGTGCCAGCGTCGTCGCCATCGCCGCGACCGGGACCTCGGTAAGGGTCGACACGAACAGCCCAATCGCGCCGATCACGGCCATCATGACGGTCACGTAGCAAACGACGAGCACCAAGCGCCACACCGCCGCGGGATAGGACACGGCGATGCCGGAGAGCAGAGTGACGTCGCCCCGGGGAAACAGCACTAGCCCGATGAGCAGGCCGGCCACCGCGACCACGAGCGCGCAGGAGAACGCCCAAATGACGATCGCAACATACTTCACGCCAAGGAGCCGGGTACGCCCCACGGGTAGTGCGAGCAGGTAACGCAGAGTCCCGAGGTTCGCTTCACCGGACACTGCGTCTCCAGATACCACCGATAGCGCCATCGGCAGGAAGAGTGGCAGCACCACCAGGAGGGCAGATAATCCAACGAAGATCCCGTTGTCGGTGATGCTGCTGAAGAATGCCCCTCCGTCGCCGCCCCCACGTCCCGTGCGGGACGTGATCTTGACAGCGATCGCGATGACGATGGGGATGAGGCCCAGGACGACGAGAATTGCCTGGTTGCGCCGGCGCCGGAACACCATGCCGATCTCGGAGCGGAGAAACCGGCCACTCCAACCGCGCGGGCGCTGCCGGGCTGCGCTCGGCACTCCGACGCGCGGAGACAGATCGACGACATCAGCCCGAGACATCGAAGCCCTCCCCGGTCAGGCCGACGAACACATCTTCCAGCCGCGGGCGCTCGACGACGAAGCCGCGCAACCCGACGCCGGCCGTCACGAGCGCGGCAGCCACTCGCTCCGGCTTCGCCTCGCCCAGCACGGCGGACGCCTCGCCGTCCGTGACCGTGACCTCGTCCAAGCCCAACCTACGGAGCACGTCCGCGGCCGCTGCCGGTTCGACGGTTTCGACGCGCACTCGCACTCGTTGCTGAGCGGCCAGGTCGTTCAGCGACCCTTGCCACACCATTCGCCCGACGCTCATCACGCCGACATGGGTGCAGACCTGTTCGACCTCGCTGAGCAGATGGGAGGACACCAAGACGGTGACCCCGTCGGTCCCGAGTTGGCTGATCAGGTGCCGCACCTCGCGGGTGCCCTGCGGATCGAGGCCGTTTGTCGGCTCGTCCAGCACGAGCAGGTCGCGCGGCTTCAGCAGCGCCGCCGCGATGCCCAGCCGCTGCCGCATACCGAGCGAGTAGTTGCGGTATCGCTTACCGGCCGCGGCAGTTAGCCCGACGCGCTCCAGCGCGCCGCCGATTCGCCGCCGCGCAGTTCGCGCGTCTGCGGTGCGGTCGGCGGCGTCGAGCCGACGCAGGTTGGCCTGACCCGACATGTAGGGGTGGAATGCTGGGCCCTCTACGAGGGCGCCCACTCGCGGTAGCACGGCCGCCGCGTGCGCGGGCATTGCCTGACCGAGCAGCGCGTGCGAGCCGGCCGTGGGATAAATCAACCCGAGCAGCATGCGGATCGTGGTGGTCTTCCCGGACCCGTTCGGGCCCAGGAAGCCGTACACCGCGCCCGTCGGCACGGCAAGATCAAGGCGGTCCACGGCGACTTGACCGCCGCGGAACCGCTTCGTCAACCCCGCCGACGAGACGGTCAGCACGGCCTGATCGGGGGAAGTCAGATCCGCACTGACCGTCAGCTCCGTGAGCGCCATAGGGCGGCCTACTTGTGCGTTGCGGCCGCAGCGTAGAGCGCTGATGGATCCACCGCGCCAGCGAACACCCGCCCGTCGTTTGTAATCAGGATGCTTACGAGCTTGGAGTCGAGGAGCCGACCGGAACCCCACGCTCCGCTCACCGGCGTCAACGCATTCAGGAACTGCTGCATCGACGGCCCGGATGCCGGCCTCGAACCGAAGCCTGGTACCAGGCCCGCCGCATGCACGGCCAGGATCGAGGTCCAGCCGGTTCCGATGACCTGCGGATTCAGCGCCGCTCCGGCCGCTTGCTCACCGAGCTTCGCGCCGCCCATAGCTAGGGGCTGCTCCTTGACCGTCGCACCCTTGGGTGGGGTAAATCGGAAATTGTCGTCGCCCGGCACCGCGAAGTTGATGTCGGTGAACGACACGTCAATCGCCTTCGACGGGTCGGCGCCACGCGGGTACACCTGGACGCCGAGCGGCACCTTGTACTGGCCGTCGATTGCGATGTGCACTGCGCCGATCCGCGACCCCGTGGCACGGGGCACGAGCACCAGCTCGTATGCGGCCCGGCCGGCAACCGTCCTGTTGTTGTCCGTCTGGACGATTGTCGTCGGATCCAGCGCAGCGAGGGCCCGCTGCGCGACCTGATCCGGCGTCAGTGTCGGCCCCGCCGGATCGTGTCTCGCCGAGTCTGCCGGGAGCTCGGTGTGGGTCGCGGTCTTGGTCGCACTAGACCACTGCCACACCTGATCGCCGGCCCGGAAAACATCGGTCTCGTTCACCGTGTCCATGAGGGCGATGCGCTGCTTGGTCGGCCCGGCATACCAAACGCGGGCGGTGTGCGAACCAGTGAGCAAATCGGCGAGCGATCCGGTACTTGACGCCCCTCCGATACTCGGCAGCTCCGGCAAACCCAAGTCGGAGCGCTGGACCACCGTGCCATAGAAGCCGTTGACGTGACTGGTCTGCAGATCCGCGAGCAGCTGGGCCGCCGTCCGCGGCTCGAGCTTGTCGGCGGCCTGAGCGGAAAACGCGCCACCAGCAACGAGGCCGACCACACCGGCCACGCCGAGCGGAACGACCCACCGGAGCAGCCGGTGGCGAGAGAAGATTGTGCTGACACTCACAACGAGAAGAATGCCCGTTGCGCACTGTGACGTGGCTGAGCGTTGCTGAGCGGCCGATCTGCCCTAGGTGGCAGGGTGTAGCCGACATGCGCGGCGAGTGATCGAGGAGGTGGACCGTGCGGCTGCTGATCGTGGAGGACGAGGTTCGGCTGGCCTCTGCCCTGCAGCGCGGGCTTACGGCGGAGGGGTTCACCGTCGATGTGGCGCACACCGGGCCCGATGGCCTGCACGCAGCGTCCGAAACGTCCTACGATGCCGTGCTGCTCGACATCATGCTGCCCGGGCTGTCCGGTTACCGCATCATCGAGCAGCTGCGGGCGGCGGAGAACTGGGTGCCGATTCTCATGCTGACCGCCAAGGATGGTGAGTACGACGAGGCAGACGCCCTCGACCTCGGCGCCGACGACTACCTCACTAAGCCGTTCTCATTCGTCGTCTTGCTCGCCAGGCTGCGGGCCCTGCTCCGCCGGGGCGTGACCCCCCGCCCGGCGTCGCTCTCGGCCGGGGACCTCGTACTCGATCCGTCAGCACACACGGTCACCCGCGACGGACAGCCGATCGACCTCACCCCTCGCGAATTCTCTTTGCTCGAGTTCCTCCTGCGGCGCAAGGGCGAGGCCGTTTCTAAGGCCGACATCCTGCATCACGTGTGGGACGCGCACTACGACGGGGACGCGAACGTCGTCGAGGTCTATGCCGGTTATCTGCGCCGGAAGATCGACACTCCGTTCGGCCGGCACAGCGTGCAGACTGTCCGGGGCGCCGGCTACCGGCTCGCCGCGGACGGCGGCTGAGTCCCGGGAGTAGCGGTGCGCTGGCTGTCCCATCTATGGCGGGGGCAGTCGCTTCGCGCGCGGATCACCATCGTCGCGACGACATTGTTCGCGTTCGCCGTGATCACCGGCGCGGTCTTGCTCCTCGTGCTGCAACGTGCGTCCCTGATCCGATCGCTGGACTCGCAAGCGATCAAGACCGGCCAGGCGGTTGCCGCGACCCGGGTCACCGGGATCAGGCCGACCAACGTCGTCGCCGCGGCCGGCGTGCAGATCCAGGTGCTCGACAAAAACGGTGCGGTCGCCGCCGCATCCGGAACCGCCGATCGGGTCAAGCCCCTGTTGACTCCCGACGAGCTGGCGGCGGCGGAGCGCGGGCAGGCGATCGACATCCCGGCCGAACGCGGAAATACCAATCAAGAGCTGCGTGTCCTGGCCGTTCCCGCCGGCGGGGAAACCGTCCTGGTCGCGTCCGGCCTTGCCGGCGTCGAGAACAGCATTCGCATCTTGCGGGACGCCGCCCTCATTGGCTGCCCCCTGGTGCTGCTCGCGATGGGCATGGCGACGTATTTCATCGTCGGTCGTGCCTTACGTCCAGTGGCCGGACTGCGCAAAGGGGCCCAGGAGATCACGGCGGCCGGCCTTGCCGACCAACGACTCCCCGTGCCTGACGCACACGACGAGATCTACCGCCTGGCCGTCACGCTCAACGCGATGCTCGACCGGATCGACGCGGCCACGAAGCGGCAGCGCACCTTCGTCGGTGATGCGGCGCACGAGCTACGGTCGCCGCTCGCCTCTTTGCGCCTCCAGCTCGAGGTCGCGCAGCGGGTCGGCCCAGCGGAGGACTGGCCCGGCATGCTCGACGAAGTGCTCTCCGACGTCGATCGGCTCGACCATCTCGTGAAAGATCTACTGGCGTTGGCCCGATCCGATGAGGCCGGCGGGGTGCTGCGCCGGCGGGAGCCAATTGCCCTCGACCAGCTGGTCACCGAGGTCGCCGAGGACTATCTGGATGCCCGCGTTCCGGTGCGCTCATCCACCGACGCCGTATCTGTCGACGGGGATCCGGAGGCGCTTCGCCGAGTCGTCGTGAACCTGCTCGACAACGCCGTGCGATACGCCCGCACCGAGGTGACCGTCGACATCGCCGTCAACGGAAACGGCACGGCCGAGCTGGTGATCCGAGACGACGGTCCGGGAATTCCGGAGGATGAGCGGGAACGCGTTTTCGATCGCTTCTACCGGACCCACGAGTCTCGATCGCGGGACACCGGAGGCACCGGGCTCGGCCTGCCCATTGTGCGCGATGTAGTTCGGGCGCACGGCGGCACGGTAAGCCTCGCGGATAACCAGCCGGGCCTGCGGGCAACGGTCATCCTCCCCGTTGCTCGTAGCGACAAGGATCGACTTGCCTGATGTCGCTCCCGGCGGTTACCCGGCCGGGCCATTCCCACCGCCCCGCGACCTTGACGACGATGCCGACGTGGGCGCTGAGGAGGGTGCTGACGATGCCGACGACTGCGACGGAGATGGAGTCGGGGTCGGAGTCGGAGTCGGGCTTGGCGGTGGCTGGAACGCGTACACCGACAAGGTGATCTGCTGGCTCTGGGGGAACAGGGTGCCCTGCGCTGGGCTCTCGCCGGCGACCAGACCGTCCTTGGCTTGGTCGGTTGTCGGCACGATGATCGGGGTCGGGTTGACGCTCCAACTGGCATTGTTGAGGTTGCGGACCGCGTCGGCGAACTTCTGGTTGGTGACGTCGGGGATCGGCAGCTTGCCGATCGATACCGAGAGGGTGACCGGCGCGCCCGGTGCGACGGTGGTGAATGCTTTCGGGTTCTGATCGGTGACGACTCCCGCGGCCTGCCCGCTAGGAACGTCCTTGCGGGTCACCTTGAGACCCTGCCCGATCAGGTCATTGCTCGCGTCGGCGAACTGCTTCCCCGAAACGTTGGGTACCTGCACCGTCGGCGCCCTGTAGACCGTGTACGTGATCGTGGTGCCCTCGTTCTGCTGGGAGTTCGGCGGGGGCGACTGGGTGCACACGGTGCCCGCGGTAGGACTCGCGATGGGCTGCGTATCAGGGTTCACACCGCACTTGGACGCCGTCTGCGGCGTCCCGGTGGGCGGCGTGAACTTTCGTGACGCGATCGCGGCGTTCGCCTGGGCCGGATTCATTCCGATGACGTTCGGCACCGCCTGCTTCTTGGGCGAGTCCGAGCCGCTGAGCGCCCAGATCGCCCAGGCGCCGCCGCCGATGACAAGTAGCAGCGCGGCGACAAGGGCGGCCCACAGCCACGCGCGTCTCTTGCCCTCACCGTCATCCTCGTCGTCGCCGTCCTCGGACATTGGCACGACTGCGCCCGGCGGCACCGCCCCCGGCGGCACCTTCGAGATGTACTGGGTCCGCTCGGCGTCCGTCAGCACCGCCTCCGCCTCGACCGGACGGTCGGCCAGCGCGCGCAGCAAATCGGTGCGCATCTCCCCCGCTGACTGGTAGCGATTCATCGGGTTCTTGGCGAGCGCCTTCATAATGATGGAGTCGAGCGAACGCGGGATTGCCGGGTTCTCCGACGAGGGCACGACCGGGTTCTCCCGAACGTGCTGGTAAGCAACCGCGACCGGAGAGTCGCCGGTAAACGGTGGATGACCGGTGACCAGTTCGTAGAGCACACAACCGGTCGAGTACACATCCGATCGCGCGTCCACCGTCTCGCCCCGCGCCTGCTCGGGCGACAAATATTGCGCGGTGCCGATCACGGCGGCCGTCTGGGTGACCGTCGCCGAGTTGTCCGCTATGGCCCGGGCGATACCGAAGTCCATGACTTTGACCGCACCGGCGCGGGTGATCATGATGTTCGCCGGCTTGATGTCGCGATGCACGATGCCGTTGCGATGGCTGAAGTCCAGGGCGCCGCAGACCTCAGCGACGATTTCCATGGCCCGCCGCGGGGGCAGCCGCCCCTCGACCTTGAGCACGTCCCGCAACGTCTGGCCCTCGACGAACTCCATGACGATGTACGGCACGTCCGCCGCATCCGAACCCAAGCCGGCGTGGTCCTGGCCGGTGTCGTAGACGGCCACGATCGCCGGGTGGTTCAGGCCGGCCGCGGACTGCGCCTCACGACGGAACCGATTGAGGAACGAGGGATCGCGCGCAAGATCGGCGCGCAGCATCTTGATGGCCACGTCGCGGCTAAGACGAGCGTCCCGCCCGCGATGGACCTCGGCCATACCGCCATAGCCGATGAGCTCGCCGAGCTCGTACCGGCTCCCAACCTGGCGTGGCGTCGTCATGAAAGAACCTCATCCAGTGTCGCGTGCATGTCTCTCATCGTCTGCTCAGCGGCCCCGCGTGTCGGCGAGGTAGGCCTGCATGACCATCTTCGCCAGCGGAGCCGCTGCGGTGCCGCCGGCGCTCTCGCTGCCGGTGACCCCTGCGTTCTCCAGCACTACCGCGATTGCAATGGGATGCGTCGCGTCGAGCGCGAACCCGGTGAACCACGCGTGGGGGGCATTGACGTATTTTCCGTTGGCATCGACCGGTCCGTTGTCGGCGGTGCCGGTCTTGCCACCGACCTTGACGCCCGGGATCTGCGCTGCCGTTCCGGTGCCCTTGGTAACGACGTTCTCCATCATCGACTGCAGCTCGCCGGTCTGATTCGAATCCAGGACGCTGTCGAGCTGCTCGGGTACCGCCGTCTTCAGGACGGACAGATCCGGAGCGCGTTCCTGTTGCACGACGTAGGGCTTCATGAGCGTTCCGTTATTCGCGACGGCGGCCGACAACATTGCGGCCTGCAGTGGCGTCATCTGAACGTTGAACTGCCCAATTGACGCCTGCGCGAGGTTCGCGTCGTTGTCGACCGCACCCATGGTGGAGGGGGCGACCGGGATCGGCACGGTGCGGGGCTCGTTGTTCATCCCGAACAGCTCGGCCTCGGCCTCGACCTGCTGCTGGCCGAGGTCGATGCCGAGCTGACCGAAGGCAGTGTTGCACGAGATCGTGAGCGCGTGGTCGAGAGTGTCGGTCTTTCCGTCGCCACATCGCTCGTCGTTGAAGTTGTGCATCGTGGCGGTTGCGGTTCCGGGCAACTTCAGCACATCGGGCGCCGGGATACGGTCGGACGGCTTCTTGCCGGCCTTGAGCGCGGCCGCCGACACGACGACCTTGAAGATCGAGCCGGGCGGGTAAGTCTGGTTCAACGCGCGGTTCAGCAGCGGCTGATTCTTGTCGCCAAGCAGGGCCTGCCATGACTGTTGGATAGCCTGGGTGTTGTGCGAGCTGAGCGTGCTCGGGTCGTACGACGGTGAGCTGGCGGCGGCCAGGATCGCGCCGGTCGTCGGATCCAGCGCCACGACCGCCCCGCGGCGGTTGCCGAGACCTTGAAAAGCCGCCTGCTGGGCAGCGTTGTTGATCGTCAGGTTTATGCTGCCGCCCTTGAGGCTCCGGCCGGTGAGGATGTCAGCGATGCGAGACCCGAACATGCGGGGATCGCTCCCGGACAGCACCTGGTCCTCTGCCTTCTCCAGCTCGCTCTTGTCGTAGACGAGCGAGTAGTAGCCGGTCAGCGGCGCGTACACCGGTCCGCTCGGGTACTTGCGGACGTACTTCAGCTCGTCGGTCGTCGCGACCGATTCGGCCACGGCCTTGCCGTCCACGACGATCTGGCCGCGCGGCGACGCATACTCGGTGAGGATTACCCGGCGATTGGCCGAATTGTTCCGATAGTCGTCGCCCTTGACCACCTGGACGAAGTTGAGGTTCAGGAACAGCGCGACCATGAGCACGCCGACCGCGATGGCCACCCGACGGATGTGCTTGTTCATGCCGGAACCACCTCAGCCGGGCGCGGTGGCGGGGTCGACGTGACCGGCCGCTGCGGCGACGGCCGGCGAGCAGCGTCGGAGATACGCAGCAAGAGCGCGAGCAGCGCGTAGTTGGCCAGCAGCGACGAGCCGCCGTAGGACAGGAACGGTGTGGTCAAGCCGGTCTCTGGGAGCAGCCGGCTAACCCCGGCCGCGACGACGAACAGCTGCAGCCCGATCAGGAAGGAGAGTCCGGTCGCGAGCAACTTGCCGAACGTGTCCCGGACGGCCAGCCCGGCCGCAAAGCCGCGTTCGACGAACAGCACATATATGACTAGCAAGGCAACCAGCCCGAACAGTCCCAACTCCTCCCCGAACGAGGTGAGGATGAAGTCGGTCGCGGGCAGCGGCACGATCTCTGGATGGCCCACACCGAGGCCGGTGCCGAACATCCCGCCCGTCCCCAGCCCGAACAGAGACTGGCTGACCTGATAGCCGACGCCATCGGTGTAATGAAAAACGTCGAGCCACACCGAGACCCGCGTCCGGACGTTGGCGAAAAGCTGATAGGACAGATATGCACCACCGGCGAACAACAACGTCCCGACGATGACCCAACTGATGCGCTCGGTCGCGACATAGAGCAGCACCACGAACACTCCGAAGAACAGCAACGACGTCCCGAGATCATGACCGCGGATGAGGACCGCGAGGCAGATCAGCCAGGCGAGGAGCAACGGACCGAAGTCTCGTCCGCGCGGAAGGTCGATGCCGAGGACGCGGCGACCGGCGAGAGACAGCACATCCCGCTTGGTAACGAGATAGGCCGCCGCGAAAATGGTCAGCAGGATCTTGGCGAACTCAGCCGGTTGGATCGAGAAACCGGCGACCAAGATCCAGATACGCGCCCCGTTGATCTCCGAGAAGCGGGCCGGCAGTACAGCAGGCAGGATCAAGAGGAAGAGCCCAACCAGCGCCAGCGTGTACGCATAACGCGCGAGCACACGATGATCGCGCACAATCAGCAGGATTGCGATGAACAGCAGGATGCCGAGGCCGGTCCACCACACCTGGGTCGGCGCAGCGGCGTCCGGCACGCGGCCTCCGTTGTCTTGCGCCTGTATGGCCAGTCCATGGTCGAGTCGATCGATCATGACGAGGCCGAGGCCGTTGAGCAGGATCGCGCAGGGCATCAGTACTGGATCCGCGTAGGGTGCCACCCACCGAATGACGAGGTGGGCTGCCAGTCCGGCCAGGAGTGTCACCCCGGCGAAGGTGAGCAGGTTCAGGCTGACATGTCCGTTGCGGGCCCCTTGGACCGCCGCCTCAGCAGCGACGACTATGAGCACGGCAAGCAGCAGCAGCCCGAGTTCTGCGCGGCGTCGGGTCGGTGGGGCGGCGGTTGCCGTTGGAGTCGCCCGGGCCGCGGTCATGGGCTCACACCTTCCGGCAGTCCACGCCCGGTACGGGCGTAACGGACGGACTGGGTGTTGGGATGGCCGGTGGGGTCGGACGAGGCGCTGGGACGCGTCGGGTGCTGGGCGTTGTCGGCGCCGTACTGGGTGGGGCGCTCGGGCTATCAGCGCGACAGGGTGGCAGCAGCTGATCGAGCAGGTTGGACCTGATCCGCTGGGCCTTCGCGAGGTCGCTCGCGGTGATGCCGGAGATGACCTGACTGCGTGCTGCCGCGGTTAGGTCTGCCAGCTTCAGGTCGGTGTTCTCCTGCACTTCGAAGAATTTGATCGGACCGAACTGGGCGTTGACGCCTCGGAAAATGGCGACCTCATTGCCGTCCTTGCCCACGAAGTACTGCGTCTGGGTCCAGGAGTAGAAGGCGGCCGCTCCACCGATGAGGAGGGCGAGCACCACAATGGTCACGACGAGCGGCTTCCATCGACGACGTCGTGGGTGAATTGGCAGGCGGAGTCGTTCGGTGGCCCGCCGGGTCATTCGGGCGGCGCGCTCGGCGGGGCTGCCGCCGTCGCCGTCTGACGCGGACGCCGGATCTACGAACGCGCCACCGATCACGGGCAGGTCGTCGCCGTACTCGGTATTGACCACGTCGGCGACGATGCAGGTCACGTTGTCCGGCCCGCCGCCTCGAAGGGCCAGGTCGACGAGCCGGTCCGCAGCCTCTTGCGGCTCGCCCTCGGCGAGCGCCTCCTCAATGGTGGCCGCCGTGACGACGTCGGACAGCCCGTCGGTGCAAAGCAGGTACCGGTCGTGGGCTCGTGCTTCGCGGATCGAGACGTCCGGCTCCACGTCGGAACCCATGAGTGCGCGCAGGATCACTGACTTGCGTGGGTGATGCGATGCCTCTTCTGCCGTCAACCGGCCGGAGTCGACGAGCGACTGTACATAGGTGTCGTCATGCGTGATCTGGGTCAGGTGGCCGTTGCGGAGCAGGTACGCCCGCGAATCCCCGACGTGCACCAGACCCACCTGGCGCCCGGTGAAACGTAGCGCGGTAAGAGTGGTACCCATCCCTTCGAGTTTCTTGTCGCCCGCGATGGCCCCGGCCAGATCGTGATTGGCCTCCTCGACGGCATTGCGCAGCGCGTAGAGCATGTCGCCGAGAGGCCGATCCTCGTCGAGTCGCTCCAAGGAGCCGATGACCAGCTTGCTCGCGACCTCGCCAGCCGCATGGCCGCCCATGCCGTCGGCGATCGCGAGCAACCGGGGGCCGGCATAAACCGCGTCCTCGTTGTTGCCGCGAACCAGCCCACGGTCCGAGCGCACTGCGTAACGCAGGGTCAGCGTCATCGCAGTTCCAGCACCGTCTTCCCGATGCGTACCGGAACGCCGATCTCCAGGGGCATCGGGCTATCGACTTTGCGTTGGCCCAGATACGTGCCGTTCGTCGAGCCCAGGTCCTCGACGAACCACACCCCGTCTTGCAGGCTGATCCGCGCGTGCCTGGTGCTGGCGTAGTCGTCGGTGAGAACGAGGGTGGAGTCATTAGCCCGGCCGAGCAGTACTGGCGCCCCGGTGAGCCCGATGCGCGTACCGGCGAGGCCGCCAGCCGTCACGATGAGCTGCGATGGTCCGCGACGGGGCGTCGGAGCAGGGCCAGGCGACGTCGCGTGGCCGCGGCGGCGCGCCGGAGGTGGGAGCCCTACCCGCTGCTGCCCAGCGGAACGCAGATCGCTGCGCACAACGCGGACCGCGGCGAGCACGAACAGCCACAGCAGGACGAGGAAGCCAAACCTCATGAGCTGGAGGGCCAGCGGAGAGTTCACACGTGCTCCTGCTGGAAGACCAGCTTCGTATGCCCTAGTCGGATGACGTCGCCGTGCCGAAGGACATGGCTCGCCACGTCGTGGCCGTTGACACTGGTGCCGTTGGTGGATCCCAGGTCGTATACGGTCGCGAAGCTGCCGTCCCACTGGACTTCGGCATGGCGTCGGGAAACGCCTTGGTCGAGTAGCTGGAGATCAGCGTCGGTGCCGCGCCCGATCAGGTTGCGCCCCATCTGCAGATCGAAGCGACGGTTCGTGCCATCGACAACGACGGCCGCCGAGGCGCGGCGGGGTGCAGCGCCGGGCGGCGGACGATATGCCCCGGGCTGCGGCGGAACGCTGGGCGCGCCGACCTGCTGTCCGGACGGCATGCCAGGCCGCGCTCCGGGCGGCGGCATGCCCGGCGGCGGCATGCCTGGTCCGGGCCCCCGGCCCGGCACCGGAACACCCATCGGCGGCATACCGGCCGGGGCCGGGGGCGCGTACGCACCGGGGGGCACGCCGGGAACGGCCGGCAACGACAGCGACTCGTAGGGCCGCCGGCGTGGCGGAGCGTTGGACTCCATACGTGACGCCACGCCAAAAACGCCCGTGTGCAGTGCATCGTCCCGGGCGAGGTAGACCTCGACGTCGCCGATCGTGCGCCAACCGTTCTGATCCAGGTGCTCCTGCACCAATTCGGCCAGCGAGTTGGTGAGCTGAGACTCCCACGGCACGAGTCGCTCGTAGTCGGACGGCGACAACGTCACCCGATACCGGTTGGGTGCCAGCACCTCGCCCGTGCCCATGACATTGCGCTTGTCCGTGGCCTCCCGCTGAAGCGCGGTCGCAATCTCGACCGGCTCCACCTGGCCCTTGAACACCCGTGCGAACGCCGAGCCGACGACACTCTCGAGGCGTCGCTCGAAGCGCTGCGCAAGGCTCATCGCGGCCTCCGTCCTGCTCTCTCGTGGCCGTCCGGCACATTTCTCATGGCATGCTCGCGCCGCCGCATCGATGCGGCGCGTTCGCCCGATGGTACTTGCCCCCGGCTGTGAGCGAGACCGAGCCGGTCAGCGAGACCGAGCCGGTGGGCCGGGCATGCTAATCTTGCGGACTGCCGCGGCCAGATCGCGGGTAGCCGCGGGCAAGTGGCGGAATGGCAGACGCGCACGGTTCAGGTCCGTGTGTCCGTAAGGACGTGGGGGTTCAACTCCCCCCTTGCCCACCCACGCAGCGCAACATTTGCGAGCCCCCGGACGTGTTATTCACCGTGGCACGGTCGCCGGGCGCTATGCGGTTCGGGGCAAGATCGTAGAGACCGAGGAGATCCCCGCCTACTGCAAAATGTTGTCCGAAGGTATGCCGCTACTCGCCATCGACGTGCCACCCGAGCGCTACGTCGTGGTGATCCCGCAGGCGATAGCCGTTGTCCACGCCGAACTCGGGGACGGCCCATGACCGTGTCGACGGCTCGCCGACGAGGGCCGGGGCGCACATCATCGGTTCTTCGAACAGTTCATCCGCGACAACCTCAACACCTGCCGCCCTGACCAGGTCAGCCTGATTGTCTACCGGCGGCTCAAAGGGCGCGGGGCCGTCCCACACCTGGCCGATCCCGGACCCCGGGTGGCCGAGCTTGCTCGTCGCGCGGGTCGCTGACGCGTCGGCTGCGGCTCTTGTTTAGACCCGTACGCTCAGTGTTCAATGTAGTAGAGCGCAAATGGCATGACGGCTCGACGTAGTGTATTCCTCTTCCCACATTGCGATAACAAGCGCCACGCACTGATCGGGGGCATCCATGCGTAGAGCCGCTCTTATCTGACAATTGAATCCATAGGGGGAGCCAACCATGGGAGGGATCAGAGTCGGGTTACCCAGATGGGCGGCAGTGATCACTGCTGTAGCGGTCGCTACCGCGATCGCTGTAATCGCAGCACCGGCGCAGGCCTCGCAACCTCAGCTGACCCGGTACCCGTACCTCACCGACGTCGTTAGTACCGGCGCAACGCTGAACTGGGCGACAGATCAGTCCCAGACGACCGGATATGCCACCTACGGCGCAGCCGGCAGTGAAGCCTGTACCGCCCACCGGGCCAACGGCTCCAAAACGAGCATCACCGTGGGGTCAAGGGCTGAATACCAATGGAAGGCCAAGATTTCCGGCCTGCTTTCGAACACGAGGTATTGCTACCGGGTGTGGCTTGGCCAGCTCAGCGGAAATCTCGTTGACCTGCTCGGCAACGACCCTTCACCGCAGTTCTGGAGTCAGGTGGCGGCAGGCTCTTCGGCCCCGTTCTCATTCGCCGTAATCGGCGACTGGGGCTCGGTGGATGCCAACGGCCAGAATCCGAACCAGGCGAACCTGATGACGCGCATTGCGGCCAGCGGCGCGCGCTTCATGCTCGGGGCAGGTGACACCGCATACAACAGCGGTAGCCAGACCAACTACGGAGACCTGTTCCAGACCGGCAGCACAGTCTTCGGGCCAACCTTCTACAAGAACGTCGGGGACGTAACCCCGATGTTCAACGCCCTGGGCAACCATGGGCGTACGGCCACGTTCTTGAATGTATGGCCGCAGCCGACGGCGCCGGTACTGTCGGGCGGGCGGTACCAGATGGAGACGTACTGCTGCCTGAACGGCACGGCCTCGGCCAACTACCCGTCGGCTTGGTACGCCTTCGACGCAGGCCCGTCTCGGATCTACGTGCTAGATGCCACTTGGTCGAACGGAAATGTCGGCACGGCTGACATCTACAAGAACGACCACGACTACCACTGGTGCGCGACCTGCGCGGAGTACCAGTGGTTGGCCAACGATCTAGCTGCACATCCAGGCGCGATCAAGTTTGCGGTGCTCCATTTTCCGATGTACTCGGACAACGCCACCGAGACGACCGACCCTTGGATGCACGGGTCAGGCAGCGTGGCACAGTTGCTTGGCGCGAACGGTGTGAAGCTGGTCTTCAACGGCCATGCGCACATGTACGAGCGCAACCTCCCACAACCCGGAGAGGGCTTCGTGTCGTATGTGACCGGTGGCGGCGGTGCGACCTTGGAACCGATCGGCGCCAAGGGATGTGGCTCCTATGACGCATTCGGCATCGGATGGAGCTACAGCAAGAACGCGGGGAGCAAGTGCGGGTCGGCAGTGGCGCCGACCTCAACAGCGCAGGTATTCCACTTCCTGTTGGTGACCGTTGCCGGTTCGCAAGTGACGGTCACACCGACCGATTCACTCGGTAGGACGTTCGACCGACAGACCTACACCTTCTGAGGGAGGAACGGACGCCGCCAGCCCTCGCAGCGGCGGCTGATGCCCGCGATCCCATTGGCAATCGCCGCCGCTCCAGGAAGAATACGACGACTCGGGTCCGTGGGAGTCGTTGTAGGGGGCGGCAGCCACGGCAGTCACGATGTACGACGGGCCGAGATCGCTGATGCACCACGAAGAGCGCCGCGAGCATGGCCGGACTCGGGTTTCCGGCCAAGGCCCCGGTTAGGTGGTCGGCACACCGGCCGCCGGCGCCAAGGTTGATCGAGGTTTCGTGATACCCGCCGCGATACCGCCGATGGTGTATCTGGATGCCGTCTGATGCGTCTCGGGCTGGGCGGCCCACGCGAAATCCCAGTAGTTACAGGCCTAGATGCCGATCAGTGCACCTGGATGCGGGTAGTGGGGACGGAGTTCAACTCCCCCCTTTGCCCACTCACGTAGGCCAGCGAATCACTGCCTGCGACGTCCAAGATCGCAATTCTTGCCGACCACTACTCCGTTCCGGCCGGTTCCTTGGTGCGCCTCCTCATAGTCCGACGAGGGACCGGCGCAACCGCAGGTAGAGAGCCAGCGCCTCGTTGTTCTCCGCGATACTCATACGCGGATCCGCCGGGCAGCGCGTTCGTGCGACCGGCATCGCGGCTTCCGACCGTGAGCTTGCACTCGCGGTGGTGACTCGCTCGTGAGTGTTCTGGTCCAATTGCCGTCCTCCAGGTCCGTGGGTAGCCAGTGGTCTCGCCGGCTGACTGACAGGTTGCCGGCGGCAGCCACGATTCGCAGTCGGCCGCCCGGCCGACGCAACGGGTGAGGGCAGGTCCCCCGATAGGACGATGTCCTGTGGTCGCACCGAGACCGAACACCGACCAAGGCCCCGCCGCCGCCTACGATTTCGTATTTTGAGATCACCAGCGTCCCGGTGGCGTCGCGGCACCCGCCGATGTGCGGCTTGAAGCGGCCCACGGGCTGGACGGCCGACCGTGCGGGGCCAAATAATCGCTGTCATGAATGACGTAGCTCCGGAACAAGACCGGATGGCCGGATTTTTCGATCGGACAATTATCAAGGTGATGTACAAGCCGATCGGGATAATCGCCAGCGTGGCCGGCGGAATGCTGGCCAGCATGCTCTTTGGACGAATCTGGCGCGCCTTAACTGGCAAAGGCGATGTCCCGGAGGTGACCGATAAGGCCAAGGGCTGGGTCGACATCCTGCCTGCCGCTGCCCTGCACGGCATCGTCTTCGGCGTGGTCAAGGCGTTGGTCGACCGCGCGGGCGCCAAGGAATTCGAGCGGCTGACAGGGCGCTGGCCAGGCAAGGAGTCGCCAGCGGAAACAGGCATCGGCGATTAGCAGGTACGGCACGGCGGGAAGCTGAGCACCGGCCCGCACTCGCGCCTGCCTGCCGACGAGGAATCGGCAGGTGTACGGGCCGGTGATCGTGCATGCCCGAGTTCTGTCGTAGTCAAGGTTCGGTCAACGCCCAGTTGTCTCGGCCAGGGGCCCGGGTCAGGGCCGCACCGCGCGCAGCAGCAAGTAGTCGATGATCCCTCCTCGCCACAGCAGTTCTACTTGCCACAGCAGCACCCTGGCAGCTATTCGGTGCCCCGTCGGCGCAGCCGGAGCGGACGATAGCCGCGCGGCCGTCAACCGAAGCGCCGGGGCGATTACGCGGTCGCCACATGCCGTTGCCTCCACGTCCACCAGACCAGCCGCGCGCGCTGCCCCGGTGATCTGTTCGGCCGTCATCGCTGCGTTCCGGCGCATGCCAAACACCCGCAGCGCAGTCACGCCACAGATGAGTTCGACGGGATCGCGCGGCCACCGTTCGGTCGCAATGTCGGTGATGCTCAAGACGCCGCCGGGACGAAGAACCCGGTAGCACTCATCGAAGAACGCCCTTCGCGACCGGAAGTGGAAGGCGGCCTCCACGCTGATTATCCCGTCAGCCGTGCCATCGGCGAACGGCAACCGGACCGCGTCGCCCACGACCGGCGCAGCAGCAGCGGCGGCGAGCCGATCCCGGCCGGCCGCGAGCTGCCACTCGGCAATGTTGACCGCGACGAGCCGACGCGGGTGAAGTAGCTGCGCGATCACTGGGTCCGCAGCACCAAGCCCGTTGCCGATATCAACGATCACACCACCGGCCGGCAGCTCCGCCGCCGTCGTCTCCACCAGCCGGTGGCAGGCTTGCGGAGCCTCATCCTCCGAGCCTGGACCGTCCCACAGCCCCAGATTCAGCCAGCCGGGTGCGATGGCCAGGAAGCAATCCGATCCGATGCTTTCGTAGACCCGGGCGATCGGATTCCGGCCTTGCTTGAGCATCTCACCGACGTGACGCACATGCTGGCTGTTCCATCCCGTCACGTGACCACCCTTCACCATCCGTATGCGGCATCGCTCGCTGAGATCAGCTCGACGATCGGTGCTTGCGAGAACGACTGAATATGCAGACTGAATGCGCTCTGTGGCCCTCAGACGCCGGCGGCCGCCTTGCGGGCGCGGTAGGCGGCGACGGCGGCCCGATTGCCACAGCCCGCCTCGCAGAAGCGCTTCGACCGGTTCTTGGACAGGTCGATCACCACGTTTGAGCAGGTCGGAAACGCGCAGGTCCGCAGCCGGGTCAACTCCTTGCCACGCACGATATCCACGAACGCCATGGCGGCCTCGACTGCCATCCGAGTGGCAAGTGGGGCGTCGGACGGCGTCGCGTGCAGGTGGTAGTCCCATTCGTCGTGCCGGACGAGTTGGGGCAGCGCGCTGGCCTCGCGCAGCAGGCCGTTGATGATCTCGACGACGGCCGGCTCGTCGACCTCCCACAGCCGCCGCAGCCGCGGTCGGAGCTCGCGTACGGCGCGCAGCTCCGCTTCGTCCCGCTGGCGATCACCTGTCCACCCCCAGGCGCGAACGAATTCGTCCAGCGCTGCGATGTCGGGTAGGTGCTCGTCGTCTCCGTCGTCGGTGTTGACCAGCGCCGCTGCGGCAGCCAGCGCGACCTCGGTGTCATGAGCAAAAATCAAGTTGACTCCTGTCACGCGCTCCACTAGCGTTCCGTGATGTCATCAGCATACATTCACTTGACTAATGACAGGGGCCTTCGATGCACGGGCACCACACCGGTCTCGTCTTGGCCATCGCGTCCGCGGCGACGTTCAGCACGTCGGGTTCGTTCGCGCATTCGCTCATCGACGCAGGCTGGACGCCTGGCGCTGCGGTCGCCGCCCGAATCAGCGTGGCTGCCGTAGTGATCGCCATCCCGGCCCTCGTCGCAATGCGCGGCCGTTGGTCATCGCTGCGACGCAACGCCGTCGGCCTTGCGGGATACGGCCTGGTCGCCGTCGCGGGTGCCCAGCTGTGCTTCTTCAACGCGGTCGATCACCTGTCGGTGGGCGTGGCCCTGCTGCTCGAATACCTGGGCACCGTGCTCGTAGTCGGCTGGATGTGGTTACGGCACGGCCAGCGTCCGCACCGGCTCACCGCCATCGGCTCGGCGATAGCTCTCGGTGGGCTGGCGCTCATCCTCGACCTGTTCGGCGACAACCACCTCGATCCGGTCGGCGTGCTGTGGGGCCTCGGCGCCGCCATCGGACTGGCCGTCTTCTTCGTGGCGTCCGCACGCAACGACAACAACCTGCCTCCGATAACGGTCGCAGGCGGCGGGATGGCGGTCGGCGCCGCCGCACTGCTGGCCCTCGGCGCCGCCGGAGCGTTGCCGATGCACGCAACGTTCGGCACCGTCGAGTTTGCCGGCCATCGCACTAGCTGGCTCGTTCCAGTGCTGGGTTTGTCGCTCGTGGCCGCCGCATTCTCTTACGTCGCCGGCATCAGCGCAGCCCGTCGGCTGGGCGCTCGGCTGTCGTCTTTCGTTGGGCTGACCGAGGTGGTCTTCGCCGTGCTGGTCGCCTGGGCCCTGCTTGGCGAGCTGCCGACCAGCGTGCAGCTGGTGGGCGGTCTGGCGATCGTGGCCGGGGTCGCCCTGGTTCGGGCAGACGAGGGTCGCAGGGTGCGCACCGTAGCTGACCCGGGGACGGAATTGTCGGCTGGACGACTCGAAGCGTCCCGAATCTGACGGGCGTCAGGCGAGGGCGGCCGCGACCGGACTTTGCACGGGCACGTCGACAGTCGCGACCGTGCCCCCCGTCGAGCCCGGCATCAGGTGCAAGTGCCCGTCCGCCGCCTCGAGGCGCACCCGATATGACTCCAGCCCGATGTGCCCTTCGGCGAGCCGGGCGGCCAACACACCGTCGGCCACACCCACACCGTCGTCAGCCACCACCAACTCGGCCCGGTCGCCGCGCAAGGCGAGGCGCAGGTCGACCCGGCTCGCGTTGGCATGCTTCACCACGTTCGTCACGAGCTCTCGGGCGGACGTGAACAGCAGCATGTCGATCGGCGTGCGAGCCTCGGCCGGCCAATCCTCGACGTCGAGTGAAGCCGTCAGGCCGGCCCGCGGCGCGGCCGCGGCGAGCAGGCTCTCTAACGCTTGCGGCAAGCCCGACTGCTCCAACACGGCGGGATGCAGTTCGGTAACGGTGCTGCGCAGCAATCTCGACGACTCGGCCAATGCCCGGTCAAGACGGTCCAGCGCATCGCGGGAATCTCCCTCGCGCAGATCCTCGAGATCGAGCCGCGCCCCGAGGATGTACTGCAGCGCGCCGTCGTGCAGGTGCTCGGCCAGGCTGCGCCGCTCACGCTCCTCGATGCCCATCAGCTCAGCCAGCAGGCTCGATCGGTCCGCCGCGAGCTGACCTATCGTCAGCACGCGGGAGCGCTGGATCGCGGAGAGCCACACGGCAGCGGCCGATAGGCAGGCAATGACGAACGACCGCATGATCAGCGCCTGTGAAGGCTCGCCGTTCGCGCCCTGCGTCACGATGCATAAGACCAGATAGCACACCGTCGTCGGGGCGACGACGCTCAGGCAGACCCAGGGCCGTAACTGGACGGCAGCCAACAGCGGGATGACGAAAAAGCCACGCTGCAGTGTGTCGGCCGTCCAGTCGTCCGGCGCTACCACTCCGGTAAACATGGACAGCGCGCTGAGCGCGGCGACGTCGATATACAGCGCAAGCCAGGCGTAGCGGACGGGACCGTCGCCGCCCTGGCGAATCCATACGGCGACGCCGGCCGCGACCAGCGCGTACAGGATGGCGATCACCCAGCAGGTAACCCCACCGGTCGAAGGCGGGACGAGCCCGAGCGTGAACAGTACGAAGACGACCAGGGCGCCGCGGAGCCAGACCTGAAGCGAGATACCCCGCAGGGCGTGCTCTACCACTATCGGGCGCACCTCAGGGCTCAACGACCGAAAGAACCCCAAAGCAAAAGGTCTCATGGCTCCTCCCCGCTGCGCGGCCGGTCCTTCAGCGTGGCACACGACTAGCATGTGCGCGTGCAGATGTCTGACCCGCGGGTGACGGTCGTCGTCGTCGACGACCACCCGTTCTTTCGCGATGGCGTGATCCGCGGGCTGACCAACAGCGGCCGGGTGGACGTTGTCGGCGAGGCGGAGAACGGGCGGGAAGCACTCGACGTCATTCGCCGTGAGGAACCGGCCGTTGCCGTCGTCGACTACCAAATGCCGGAGATGGACGGGGTGGCGGTCGTGCACGCGGTGGTGCGTGACCATCTGCCAACACGGGTACTGCTGCTGTCCGCGGTCACCGACAGCGCCGTAGTGTTCCGGGCCCTCGAAGAGGGCGCCGCTGGCTACCTGTCGAAAGACGCCCGGCGCGGCGAGATCGTCGATGCGGTGATGCGGGTCGCAGCGGGGCACACCGTGGTACCGGCCGAGCTGGCCGGAGCGCTTGCCAGTCAGATCCGGCTGCGGGCGTCCTCGAACGCGCCCGTGCTGAGCGAGCGGGAACAACAGGTCCTGCGCGGCTTCGCGCGCGGCCTGTCTATCCCGCAAGTCGCGCAGGAGTTGTTCATCGGAGCGAGCACCGTCAAGACGCACACTCAGCGGCTGTACGAGAAGCTCGGCGTATCCGACCGGGCCGCCGCCGTCGCGGAAGCCATGCGACAGGGTCTGTTGGAATAGCCGGCCGGGCGAGCCGCAGACGGCTCGCCCGTGGCTGTTACTCGTAGGCCAACGCGTCGAGTGGATTGAGTCGGGCCGCCCGCCGAGCCGGGAAGATCGCGGCGAAGAGGCCCACAATGATCGCGATCACCAGGAAGATGATCAGCTGTGGTACCGGCACCACGAAGCTGGTGAAGTCCAGCCGGGAGGTCAGCAGACCGGCCAGCACCAATCCGAGAACTATCCCGATCACCGCACCGATCAATGCGGTGATGACACTTTCTTGCCTGATCATTTGGCGGGTCTGACGCCGGGTCAGTCCGATCGCCCGCAGCATGCCGATCTCGCGGGTCCGCTCGAATACCGTGAGGACGAGCGTGTTGACGATCCCGAACAGGCTGACCACCACCGACAACGCCAGCAACACGTAGAGGATGTTCAGTATGTTCTGCAGCCCGCTCACCTGGTCCTTCTTGAACTGGCTGCGGGTCGACGCCTTGGCGTTCGGGAAGTCCTTCAACGAGTTGTCGAGGGCCTGGGTGTTCTGGCTGGTCACCCCGCCGTTCATCTTTGCGAACGTGTAGACATTCAGGGGCTGCGAATAGTACCGGTCGAACGTCGGAGTCGACATCGTCACGGCACCGAAGGGCGAGCCGCCCGGCGGACTCTTGAAGATTCCCATGATCTTCAGATTTGCCGTCTTGCCGCTCGGCACCTGAACAGACACAGGTGATCCGATGTCGAGGTGATGGCTTTTCGCGTACTTCTCCTCGACGAACGCTCCGGTCGCACCGAGTTCGGCGAACACGGCTTGCGAACCCTTCGCCCAGTCAACCGCCAGCACCTGCCCGGCCTGCTTGTCGACCCCGGTCACCTGAACCGTCGAGCCGAAGACCCGACCCGCGTCGCCCCGTACACCGGATACGACCTCGGCGCCTGGTGCGGTAGCCGCTGCAGCCGCGACGCTCGGCGGCAGGGGGTCGAAGTTGTTCTGCGCGGTGATGGCGTAGTCCGCGATGAAGATCTGGTCGACGGCATCCTCGAACGGCTTGATGATGCCGGCGGCAAACGTGGCCATGAGCGTCACCAATGCCAAGCCGATCATCAACGCGGCCGCCGTCGCGGCCGTTCGCTGCGGGTCGCGCTCGCTGTTCTGAGCGCCGAGGTCGGTGGTCGCCCGTTCCGTCACGACTCCGGGGAATCCGACCGGCCAGTCCGGCTCCCACGAGGTGAACCGCCGTCTAGCGGCCATCACCACGACGATCACCAGTATCAACGGGTTCAGCACAGCACCGAGTACGAATGCACCGACCCGCCGTCCGGTCGAGCCCGGGCCCCACGCCCCGTAGCGGAGCAGCCAGTACGGCAATGTGAAGAACGGCCAAATCAGGGCGGAGAGAATGACGACGGACCAGCGGGCAACCGGGTTCGCGGCGGCGGCCAGCGGGCGGACCAACCGCGACGAGAACAGCGCGACGCCGATGAATACCAGCAGCGCGCCGCCGAGCATGAAGATCAGGACCTGCGCTGTGTTGAGGCCCGACACGAACAGTCCGACGATGATGCCGGCAAAACCGAGCGCGATCACCAGCGCTGCGCCGATGCCGCGGTACCGGTGGAAACGGCCCGGCGGCAGCGTGGCCCCTTCCCGAACGGCGGCAATAGGGGGCACCCGCGTCGCCCGCAGTGCCGGCCGAAGGCTCGCGAGCACGGTGATCACTATGCCCACGGCGAGAGCGACGACGATCGTGCGGGTTTGGAATACCAGACCGTTGTTCGGCAGCGTCACGCCGAACGAATCGAAGAGCTTGAACAGTCCAATGGCCAGCAGCAGCCCCAGCAACAGGCCGCTGACCGACGCGAGCACACCCATGATCACGGACTCGAGGATGACGCTTCGCAACACCTGACGCCGGGATGCTCCGAGCGTGCGGAGGGTTGCGAACTCGCGGGTGCGTTGCGCGATCGTGATCGACAACGAATTCGCGATCACGAACGAGCCGACGAACAGCGCGATGCCCCCGAAGGCAAGCAAGAAGGTCTGCAGGAACGAGATGAAGCCGGTGGTGTCCTCGGCGTTCTTGGCCGCCTGCTCGCTGCCGGTGCGGACCTGCGTTCCCGGGGGGATGACCTTCGCGACCTGACTCTCCAGTTGCTTCGGGGACACGCCGGGCTTGGCCGCAACCAGAATCTGATCGAGCTGGCCCCGCTTATCGAACAGGGTCTGCGCCGTGTTCAGGTCGAATCCGGCGATCGTGGCACCGCCAATGGACGACACAGCGCCGAAGTTCACCAACCCGGAGATGCGAAACTCGCGCACCGGCCCACGGGACTGCACTCCGATGCGCTGGCCGACCGCGAAGTTCTTCTTGTCCGCAGTGCCGCGATCTATGACGACCTCCCCGGGCTGCGGCCAGGCTCCGGACACCAGGGTGAGCGTGTTGAATTCCGGCTTCGTCGGGTCGACGCTGAATCCGAGATTGGGCGCCCCGCCGAAGGTGATCGCTTTACCGTCGTGACCGATCAGGTGGGCGTCACCCTGGACCTGGCCGACGGCCGAATTTACCTCGGGCAGGGCCGTGATCCGCTTGAGCACGGACTCGTCGAACGAGGGTGCCCCGTTCGTGCCGTTTCCTTGGTCGCCCGCTGAAAATGCCGGCTTGCCCGTGACCGCGACGTCCGTGTTCTTGTAGGTCTGCTTGAAGATCGAGTCGAATGCCGTCGAGATCGAGTCGGTGAGCACGTACGTACCGCTCACCAGAGCAACTCCGAGCACGACGCCGAGCGCGGTGAGAATTGTCCGGAGCTTGCGGGCCAACAGTCCGCGCACCGCGAACTTGATCACCGGTACTCCAACTCCTCGACCGCGGCGCGTATCTCGTGCGCGGTCGACCGGGGCAGTGCCTCGACGATGCAGGCCGTCCGCCAGGAGGAGCACCTGATCGGCCATCGCCGCGGCCTGGGCGTCGTGCGTCACCATGACTGTCGTCTGGCCATATACGTCGACGGACGACCGCATCAACTCCAAGATGTCGGCACTTGATCGGGAGTCGAGGTTGCCGGTTGGCTCGTCGGCGAAGACCACGGTCGGCCGAGAGACCAGGGCGCGCGCGATGGCGACGCGCTGCTGCTGGCCACCGGACAGTTCGGCCGGTCGGTGCGAGAGCCGATCGGACAGCCCGACCCGATCGATGAGCTCCTCGAACCAGCCATCCTCCGGCTTGGTCCCGGCGATGGTGAGCGGGAGCAGGATGTTTTCTCGCGCGGTGAGCATCGGCAACAAGTTGAAGAACTGGAAGACGAAGCCGATGTGGCGCCGGCGAAGCTTGGTGAGCGCTGCATCACCCAGAGTAGTGATCTCGGTGTGATCGATCTCCACGGAACCGGACGTCGGCCGATCCAGCCCAGCCAGGATGTGCATGAGGGTTGACTTGCCGGACCCGGACGGACCCACGACGGCGGTGAGCTGCCCCACCGGTATGTCGACGGTAATGCCGCGGAGGGCTGACACGGCCGTGTCACCCTCGCCATATACCCGGGTGATATCGCGCGCCGCGACTACCGCGTCGTTCGCCACCGCGATCGCGCCGTACTCGTTGGTGGTCATGTGCCTCCCCAGTCGGTTGCTCTCGACTAGGACATCACACTCCCCCCGCTGATACCCCTGTGTCGACGTTATTTGTTCATCTGGGCCACCGTAGGGTCGATTGCATGCGGGTCGCGCTGTTCGTCACGTGCCTCGTGGACGGCCTCTTCCCAGACGTGGGCAAGGCCACGGTCCGCCTGTTGCGACGCTTGGGGCACGAGGTCGTGGTCCCGATGAGCCAGACCTGCTGCGGGCAGCTGCTCGTCAACACCGGCTATCCCCGAGAAGCCCTCCCGCTGATCCGCAACCATGTCCAGACCTTTCTCGATTACGACGCCATCGTGGTTCCGAGCGGCTCGTGCACGGCATCGATCCGCCATCAGCACGAAACGACGGCACGGGATGTCGGTGACTTCGCAGCTGGCGGAGGCGGCCAAGGTTGTGGGGCGCCATACCTTCGAGCTGTCGGAGTTTCTCGTCGACGTGCTGGAGATCACCGACGTCGGCGCTTACTTTCCGCACCGGGTCACGTATCACCCGGCGTGCCACTCGCTGCGCGCGCTCAAGGTCGGGGAACGTCCGCTGCAACTGCTACGGGCCGTTCGCGGGATCGACCTGGTGCCGCTGCCGGACGCGCAATCCTGTTGCGGTTTCGGCGGAACCTTCGCGCTGAAGAACCCCGACGTGTCGACGGCGATGCTGGCGGACAAGATGAGCGCGGTGCTCGATACCGGAGCGGAGATCTGCACGGCGAACGACGCCTCGTGCCTGATGCATATCGGCGGCGGCCTATCGCGGCTGAACACCGGAGTGCGCACCATGCATTTGGCCGAGATCCTGGCGGCAACGGACGAGGCGCCGTGATGGACGCTGACCTGCCAAGGGCGCCGGCCGGGGTTGGCCAGCTGCGCGGTACAAGATCGTTCCCAGTCGCTGCCCGGGAAGCGGTCAACAATGCTCAACTACGCCGCAACGTCGGCGCTGCGACGGCCACCATTCAGGCCAAGCGGGCGGAGGTCGTCGACGAGCTGCCCGACTGGCCCGAGCTGCGAGCAGCTGGCGCGGCGATCAAGGACGACGTGCTCGCTCATCTCGACCAGTACCTCGTCCAGCTCGAGACGGAGGTCACCGCCCGCGGCGGCACGGTGCACTGGGCGCGGGACGCCGTCGAAGCGAACCGGATTGCCATCGACCTGGTGCGCCGAGCCGGCGCGTCCGAGGTCGTCAAAGTGAAGTCGATGGCGACCCAGGAGATCGGTCTCAACGACGCGCTCTCCGGCGCCGGAATCACCGCTTGGGAAACCGACCTGGCCGAGCTCATCGTCCAGCTCGGGCACGACACGCCGAGCCACATCCTGGTGCCGGCGATCCATCGCAACCGGGCCGAGATCCGTGACATCTTCCGTCGCGAGATGCCCGGCGTCGACGCTGATCTGACCGACAGCCCAGCCGCATTGGCCGAAGCCGCCCGAAAATACCTGCGGCAAAAGTTCCTGACCGCTGACGTCGCGATCAGCGGCGCCAATTTCGCAGTCGCCGAAACCGGAACGCTGGTCGTGGTCGAGTCCGAGGGAAACGGCCGGATGTGCGTCACGCTTCCCCGGATGCTGATCACGGTCATGGGGCTGGAAAAGCTGGTACCACGCTGGCGCGATCTCGAGGTGTTCCTGCAGCTGTTACCGCGATCGTCGACCGGTGAGCGGATGAACCCCTATACGTCGATGTGGTCTGGGTCGATCGAGGGGCAGGAGTTTCACCTGATATTGCTGGACAACGGCCGAACGGCCACTCTCGCGGACCAGCAGGGCCGGGCGGCGCTGCGATGCATCCGCTGCTCGGCCTGCCTGAACGTCTGCCCGGTCTACGCGCGGACCGGCGGGCACGCATACGGCTCGGTGTACCCAGGTCCGATCGGTGCCGTCCTGTCACCGCAGCTGACCGGGGTGGCGGCCAACTCGAGCCTGCCCTTCGCGTCGTCCCTGTGCGGCGCCTGCTACGACGTGTGCCCGGTGGCCATCGACATCCCGACGATGCTCGTCCACCTGCGTGCGGAGGCGGTCGAGAGCGCGCGGCGTCGGCTGCCGTCTCCGGAGCGGTCCGTCATGGCCGCGGCTGCATGGACGATGGCGGACTCGCAGCGCTGGACCCGAGCGCTGCGCGCGGGCCGGTTGGGCCGCTTGGCGGCTCGGCGCCGGGCTCTGCCGCCGCCGCTGTCAGCGTGGGTCGCCGCGCGCGACCTGCCCGAGCCACCGCGAGAGACTTTCCGCGATTGGTGGACGCGCGAGGGTCAGCGATGACCGGCGCTCGGGACGAGATACTCGCTCGGGTGCGGCTGGCCCTCGCCGACCGGCCACAACCGCCACCGCCAGCCCGTGAGTACCGCACCGCGGGCACCGCCGACGCCGATCTGGACCTGTTCGCGGCCCGCGTCCGCGAGTACGGCGCGACCGTCATCCGGACCGGTCCCGGCGACGTTGCGGCGCAGGTGACAGCCGCCCTGCGCCACCGCGGGGCGCGTCGGGTCGTGGTGCCGGCCGGCTTCCCGGTCGACTGGGAGCCGGAGGCCGAGCTGCTGCGCGACGATCCGCCGTTGACCACGCAAGAGCTCGACACTGTCGACGGAGTGATCACCAGCTGCGCCGTCGCAATCGCCGAGACCGGCACAGTCGTGCTGGATCACGGCGCGGGCCAGGGCCGGCGCGCTCTCACGCTGGTTCCGGACTATCACCTCGTCATCGTCCGAGCCCAGCAGGTGGTGGCCCTGGTACCGGACGGCATCGCGGCCCTGGATCCGGCCCGACCGCAGACCTGGATCAGTGGCCCGAGCGCGACGAGCGACATCGAGCTGCGCCGGGTCGAGGGCGTACACGGCCCCCGAACGCTCGACGTCCTGCTCGCCGGCTGACCAAGTCGACGAGGGTCAGTCGGCCTCGGCGTTCTCGGGCTCGGCCACCCACGCGGAGAACACCGGCAGGCCGTCCCACGGACTCTCGTCCGACTCAACGGTGGCGACGACGGCGTAGGGATGGCCGAATCGCAATGTCGCGGTTCGCTTGACGCCGTCGCCACCGAATGCCGCGGCCAGCCGAACGCCGAGGGTAGTGACCGCCGCGGCCTCGAATCCCTCGCGGGAGTAGCGGGCATACGCGGACTGCCGCGCGTCGTAATCCCAGTCCCCTTTCGGCAAGAGCGCGATCAGCGCTCCAGCCGCCTCGTCGAACCCGAGACCAGCCACCCCAGCCAGCTCGTGGTCGCGACCGAGCCGACCACGCCGGCAGCACGGCCACGCAGTCCTCCTGCCGACCGCCCCGGTGGGATGGCGCTTCGGCAATGGTCCACAGCGGCGCATCACCGAGCGGCAGGTCGAAGAGCGACGTGCGGGCGGTCGTTCCGGCCGCTGCCTCGTGCGCGGCAGCCAGTACGTCCGCGGTCGCCACTTCGGTGGCGGCGATGACGGACGTCACGGCCAGGCCGAGCTCGTCACGGGCCGTGTGGACAGCGACTCGCCCGGCGCGATCGGTCTGCGCGATGTAGCAATCGTGACCGGACTCCGGGCTGCGCAGCACGCGCTGCAGCGCAGTCGCCCACGGGCTGTCCCCCAGGGCCACGGCCGGCACGACCTCGAACGGGCGTTGCCAGGACACCTTCGTCGCGAGGGCCGACGCCAGGACAAGGACGACGAGCGGCGTGATCCTGATGGGGAACGCCTCGATCATGCCTTTTGTCCGGTCGCGAGCCCAGGCATCGGCCATGGCCTGGGTCGGAACGTCGCCGCGCTCGACCGCGTCGGGGAGACCGGCAAGCCAGCCCCGTAACGCATTCGTCTCAGCGGCGCGCTGATGCCACGCCGCGACGGCGCTCGCCACGACCGGGTGCGGCTCGTCGAGCAACCGATCGGCCGCTTCCGCGGCCAGATCGACCGGAACCCCCAGGACTTCATCGAGCAGCGCCCGATTCTCGCCCGCCGCGGCCGGCGCGGCCAGAGCTAGCACCAGCCAGCCGCCGAGTGGTGACGCTACGTGATGAGCGCTGCCGGCAACGGCGTGGAATCGCTCGGCATAGCGCGACACCGCTGCGGTGAGTTCGGCTGTCGGCACGGTCATGGGGCCCAGCCTGCCAGGTCCGGATGGGCATGTCCTGGGCCGTTCGAGCGGCCGCTCGAGGCGTCGGGAGCTGGTCGCGGCCCGGTCGATTCAGCGACTGCCGCTCATTCGTAATCTTCGAGGCGGTCCGGTCGACGCCCGGGGTCGGTAGAGTCCCGGGCTCATGAGCGGCATTCGCCGCAGGGGATCGACGGTGCAGGCACTGCGGCCTGCGCGAGTCAGAACGGAGACGAGAGGTATGCGGTTTCGGCGCACGTACGGCGTGCTCATCGGAGTAACCGCCCTCGCGCTGACGGTCAGCGCGTGTGGCGCCGGCAAGAAAAGCAGTAGCGGCGGTGGTGGTAGCGCGAGCGGCGCAGGTGGCGGCGGCCCGATCACGGTTGGGACGACCGACAAGGTCACGGCGATCGACCCCGCGGGTTCGTACGACAACGGCTCGCTGCTCGTGGAGATCCAGACCTACCAATTCCTCATGAGCATCCCGGCCAAGGCGCAAACGCCGCAGCCGGACGCGGCGCAGAGCTGCTCGTTCACCAAACCCACCGAATACACGTGCAAGATGAAGTCCGGCCTCAAGTTCAGCAACGGGGACCCGGTCACCGCCAAGGACGCGGCCTTCAGCTTCCAGCGGGTTGTCAAGATCAACGACCCCAACGGTCCGGCGTCCCTGCTCGGCAACATGGCCTCGGTGGCAGCCCCGGACGACAGCACGGTCGTGTTCACCCTCAAGGCGGGTAACGACCAGACCTGGCCCTACATCCTCGGCACGGCCGCTGGGCCGATCGTCGACAGCAAGGTCTTCCCGGCGGACAAGCTGCTGCCGGATGAGCAAACCGTCGGCTCGGGCCCGTACAAGATCGCCAGCTACAGCAAGAACCAGCTGGTCCAGTTCGAGGCGAACCCGAACTACGGCGGTCCGTACAAGCCCCAGACGTCCAAGATCGCTCTGAAGTACTACACCACCGCGTCCAACCTGAAGCTCGACGTGCAGAGCGGCGCCATCGACGTGGCGTGGCGCAGCTTGACGCCGACCGACATCGACAGCCTGCGCAGCGCGAATGGCGTGAAGGTGCTCACCGGTCCGGGCGGCGAACTGCGGTACATCGTCTTCAACTTCAAGACGATGCCGGGCAACAGCGACGCGCAGAAGCGCGCGGTCCGACGGGCAATGGCCTACTCGGTCGACCGGCAGTCGCTCTCCGACAAGGTGTACAAGGGCACGTACAAGCCGGCGTACTCGATGGTGCCCGATGGGGTTCCGTCCCATGTCGACGCGTTCAAGGACGCGTTCGGCTCTGCTCCGGACAAGTCGAAGGCAGCGGCCGAGCTCAAGAACGCCGGCCTGTCGACGCCGGTCGCGCTGAACATCGACTACACGACCGACCACTACGGACCTGCGTCGGACGAGGAGTACGGCGAGATCAAGCGACAGCTGGAAGCGACCGGGCTGTTCAAGGTGAACCTGGCCGCCACCGAGTACACGACGTACAACAAGGAGCGGGTCAAGGACAGCTACCCGATCTACCAGCTCGGCTGGTTCCCCGACTTCCCGGACGCGGACAACTACCTGACCCCGTTCCTGGTCGAGGACAACTTCGTCCACGCGCACTACTGCGATCCGAAGGCCACCAACCGGCCGTGTGACACGGACGGTCTCGCCAAGGACCTCTCCACCGAGGCCACCACCCCGGGCGGCGCCCGTACGGCCGCGCTGGCCAACATCCAGAACAAGCTCGCCACCGGCGAGCTGCCGTACCTGCCCCTGCTCGAGGGGCAGCAGGTCGCCGCCGTGCGATCGAACGTCAATGGCGTCCAGGACACCCTGGACCCGGCGTTCCTGTTCCGGATGTGGCTGTTCAGCAAGAGCTGAGCGACGGGTACGGTCACGGAGCAGGCGGGCGGTAAATCGCTCGCCCGCTCCGTCGTCCGCGACGTCGTCCAGCTGACGGGAGCCGCTCGATCATGGCCACCACCACGAAGAGCTCATCCGGGTCCCTGCGCACTTATCTGATTACTCGGCTGCTGCTCGTCATCCCCATGGTGTGGATCCTGATCACCCTGGTGTTCTTCGTCATGCGGGTGATCGGGGATCCGATCGAGTCGGCGTTCGGCGGGCGGCTCCCGCCTCAAGAGATCGCGATCCGCCGGCACAACGCGGGACTGGATCGCCCGATCCTGAGCCAGTACTGGGATTACCTGGTCGGCGTGCTGCACGGCGACTTCGGTCACACGCTGACCGACAACCAAGCGGTCAGCACGGTGATCATCACCAAAGGCGCGGCGACCCTCGAGCTGACCTTCTGGGCGCTGATCGTCGCGCTTGCCGTCGGCATCCCGCTCGGTCGTGTGGCCGCCCGCTATCGGGATCGGCCGCCAGATGTTGGACTGCGACTCTTCGCGGTACTCGCGTACGCGACGCCGGTGTTCTTCTTCGGGTTGTTGCTCAAATTGCTGTTCTCGATCAAGCTCGGCTGGCTACCGGCCTCCGGGCGGGCCAGCACAAACGTCGAACTCGCCATCCAGAACGTGTCGCCGAAGACGAACATCTTCCTCATCGACGCCATCCTGTACGGCGACTCCAGCTACGTCATCGACGTGCTCAAGCACGCCGTGCTGCCCGCGCTGACCCTTGGCCTACTAACCGCTGGCGTCTTCCTCCGGCTGGTCCGAGTGAACCTGTTACAGACAATGCGATCGGACTACGTCGAGGCGGCCCGGGCTCGGGGCGTTCCGGAGCGGCGCGTGATGCGTAAGCATGCCTTCCGGAACGCGATGATTCCGGTCGTCACTGTCATGGGACTGCAGATTGCCGTACTTCTCGGCGGCGCCGTACTCACCGAGCGGACCTTCGAGTGGCAGGGCCTCGGCAACGCGCTCACCGACTACATCGTGCAGCGGGACTACCTCGCCGTGCAGGGGATCGTCACCGCGGTCGCGATCATCGTCGCCATCATCAGCTTCGTAATCGACGTCATCGCGGCCGTCATCGACCCGCGAGTGAGGTACTGATGACTACCGCGCTTCCCGAGAGCGCGCAGACCGAAGCCGTCATCGAGCGGCGGCTGACTCGCATCCCCGGGCTGGCGGCGCTGCGGGCGACGGCCGGGTTCCAGCGGGGCATGCTCCTGGCCGGGGTGCTGCTGGTGCTGTTCTTCGTGGTCGTGGCCGTCTTTGCCGGGTTGATTGCCCCGTACGGGTTCAACCAGGCATCCGCCAACGGCGTCGACTTCCCGACCCTGGCGCCTCCGTCGGCGCAACACTGGTTCGGCACGACGGTCAGCGGCACCGACGTGTTCTCCCGGGTCGTCTACGGCGCCCGGACCGCGCTCGAGGTCATCGTGCTGGCCGTCTCCTTGTCGATCGTCGTAGGGGTGCCGCTCGGGTTGATATCCGGCTACCGCGGCGGCTGGCTCGACCGGGCGCTGGTGCTCATCACCGACGCGCTGTTCGCGTTCCCGACCCTGCTGCTCGCGATCGTGATCTCGATTGCCATCGCCAGTGGCCAGAGCAGCGCGACGGGCGGGATCGCCTCGGCCGCCGTCGCTATCACCGTGGTGTACGTGCCGCAGTACTTCCGGGTCGTTCGCAACGCGACCGTCGCCGCCCGCGAGGAGCCCTACGCCGAAGCGGCGCGGGCGCTCGGCGCCCCGCCGCGGGTCGTCATGGTGCGCTACGTCTTCGCCAATGTCGTGCAAACCGTGCCGATCATCGCCACGCTCAATGCCGGCGACGCGATCCTCACCCTGGCCGGTCTGGGTTTCCTCGGTTTCGGCATCGAGCCATCGTCTGCGGCCGAGTGGGGCTATGACGTGAGCAAGGCGGTGCCGGATACCGCCGCGGGCATCTGGTGGACGGGCCTGTTCCCTGGGCTCGCCATCGTGCTGATCGTGCTCGGCGTAACGCTCGTCGGCGAGAGCCTCAATGACGTCCTGAACCCGGTATTGCGAACCACTCGGCTCCCGCGAGTGGTGCTGCCGAGGCGCCGAGCGGATGCGGACGCCGCATCGTGAACGAGCAGCGTCGAAAACGCTCGCGGGACGACCACGAAGCAGCCGTCAGCGCGATCGAGATAGAGGCGGTGCCGACAGGTCCGCGTGACAGCGAGGACATTCTGCGAGTGAGCGACCTGCGAATTTGGTACGCGGGCACGAAGGGGCCGGTCCAGGCGGTCGATGGAGTGAGCTTCGCGCTGCGCCCGGGCGAGGTGCTGGGACTCGTCGGTGAGTCGGGCTGCGGCAAGTCGACCCTGGGCCGCGGTCTGATGGGCTTGCTCCCGCGCGGGGCGGCCATCGACGGTGAGCTGGTCTTTGCCGGCACCGATCTGCTGCGGCTGCCTCCCAAAGAGCGGGACAGGTTACGTGGCGCCGGAATGGGGTTGATCTTCCAGGAGCCGATGACCCGGCTGGATCCCCTAATGCGGATAAGCGACCACTTCACTGAGGAATTGAAGGTGCACGAACCTGATCTCTCCCGCCGTGAGGCCCGCGACCGCGCGCTGGAAGCGCTACGCGCCCTGGGCATCCCGCCGACCCGCTATCGGAACTATCCGCATGAGTTCTCCGGTGGCATGCGGCAACGGATCATGATCGCGCTGGCACTCGCGCTGCGACCCAAGTTCATCGTCGCGGACGAGCCCACGACGGCCCTGGATGTGCTGGTCGAGGCGCAGATCCTGCGCATTCTCGCCGACATCCGCGTGCGTTACTCCGCCGCCATCCTGCTCATCACGCACAACCTGGGGATTATCGCGGAGGCCTGTGACCGGGTTGCGGTGATGTACGCCGGCAAGATCGTCGAACAGGGTCCGGTGCGCGAGATTTTCGCCGAACCGCGCCATCCGTACACGCAGGAGCTGCTGCGCTCGACGATCTCGCTCACCACCCAGATCTTGCACTCCATCCCCGGCGCGCCGCCGGATCTGGTCGATCCGCCACCCGCGTGCCGGTTCCACCCGCGCTGCCCGCACGCCATGCACGTTTGTGCAACCCGCCAGCCCCCGCAGTTCGGCGAGTCGGGTCACGTCGCGGACTGTTGGCTGCTCAGCGATCACCTCCCGTCGCTGACCGGCAACCGTTGCGCCGAGCGGAGGTGGCTGTTGCCGACGAAGCCTGAGCCGACGACGGTGGACGAACTCGTCCCGGGCGAACCGCTGATCAGCGTTCGCGACCTGCGGGTTGCATACGCGCTCCGGACCAACGCTGCGGCTCGCCTTCTCGGCGGCTCGTCCGGCATGGTGCACGCCATTGACGGAGTCGACTTCGATCTCGCACCGGGCGAGGTGCTCGGCGTCGTCGGCGAGTCCGGTTCTGGCAAGTCGACCCTCGGCCGTGCGTTGCTCGGACTCGTCCGGCCGAGCTCCGGAAGCATCCGCTACCGCGGCCAGGAACTGACAGGCCTGTCGGAGTCGCGGCTGCGCCCGCTCCGCCGCAAGCTCCAGATGGTCTTCCAGGACCCGCACGCCTCACTGAACCCATCGATGACCATCGGTCGGGCGATCAGCGATGTCCTGCGCATTCACGGACTGCACAAGAACGATCGCCCCGAAGCGGTGGATGCGGCTCTCGAGCGAGTCGGGCTCGCTCCGGCCGGCCGGTTCACCCCGAAGTATCCGTCCGAGCTGTCCGGCGGCCAGAAGCAGCGAGCCGTCATCGCCCGAGCGATTGCCCTGGGGCCGGAATTGCTGGTGGCCGACGAACCGATCTCGATGCTCGACATGAGCGTCCGGGCGAAGATCCTGGGATTGCTCGACGAGCTACGCCGGGATCTCGGCCTTACTTTCGTCTACATCACCCACGATCTGGCCAGCGCACGGTTCTTCGCCAACCGCATCGCGATCATGTACTTGGGCAAGATCGTCGAGACTGGGCCTACCGCAGAGATCTTCGATCACCCACGGCACCCCTACACGCAGGCCTTGCTGCGCGCCATTCCTGATCCGGACCCATCACGTGGAGTCGCGCGCGACCTTCCTCGGGGCGAGGTTCCGGATGCGGTACGCCCGCCGGCCGGCTGCCCGTTCCACCCTCGGTGCCCGTCCGTGCTCCCGTACTGCGGCTGGGAGGCTCGTGACCTGGGCATGGTTTTCGAGCAGCGCTGGACTTCGGTCACCCCGGAGGAGTTCGCTCGGGAGTCACGCCTGGTCGGCAATGTCGATCAGCTCTCTGCCGTCGAGCGCTCGGACCGAGCCGCAGAAGTTCGCCCGGGCTCCGGGTCCGCACAAGAGCTGCTCGAGCTACTGGAGGTAGCGCGCGCGGCCAATCCGGATGAACCGTTCTGGCAGAGCGTGCGGGAGATGCGCGCGAACGGCGGCGCGGTGGCCATCACGTTTGTCCCCCGCGTCGTCCCGCAGTTGCTACCCGTCGCCGACACGCAGGTAAAGGTCAGCTGCCACCTGCACCATCCCATTGGCGAGTCGTAGCTGGCACACAGAATTCACCCAGAATCTTCACAGCGATTCCGGGCATGCTGATAGTCATGACCGAGAGCAACCACGCCGACGCCCCGCAGCCGGAGCGGCCGGCCGAGTTTCCGCTGCAGTCTGACCAACCTACCGGGCAGGCCCCCCGGACCGACGTTCCATCCGAACCCGCCTTCTCTTCGCCCGACCAGCCTCCGTCCGCCGAGCAGCCGTCCTACCCGCAGGCGTCGGGCTACTCATCGGCTCCGGACTACTCGGCGTCCGAGGCGGGTCACCCCTACGCCGGCTATCAGCAGCCCAGCTTCCACACCGAGCCACTCCCCCCGTCCTCGCCGGCATTCGGTCCATACGCGCCGCCGGCGACGAAACCGCCGAAACACCGCCAGATGCGCACGATCTTCGTCGCCGCCGTCACAGCCGCCCTAGTCGGGGCCGGCGTGGGCGCGGGCACCGTCGCTCTCGTTGACGACAACAACAGCAATGGCACCGTTGTCTCGAGCCTGAGCACTACGACCGCGAGCGCGCCGGTCAACGCCAAGACGGACGGAACGGTCGCCGGGGCCGCCGCGAAGATCCAGCCCAGCGTCGTCACCATCTCGGTATCGGGGTCGCAGGAATCCGGTACCGGAACCGGCGTCGTCATCCGCAGCGACGGCTACATCCTGACCAACAACCACGTCGTGTCCGTCGCTGGGAATGGTGGCAGCATCCAGGTCCTCACCGACGACGGTCAGCAGGCAACCGCCAAGATCATCGGCACGGACGAGCCGGACGACCTCGCCGTCATCAAGGTGGACGGACTGTCCAACCTGACCGCGGCTACGTTCGCCAAGTCCAGCAACCTGGTCGTGGGCCAGGCCGTCGTTGCGGTCGGCGCACCGCTCGGCCTGTCGAACACTGTCACCTCGGGCATCGTGAGCAATACCGCGCGGCCGGTGCGTGCCGGGGACAATGACCAGTCGGTGTTCAACGCCGTGCAGACCGACGCGGCGATCAACCCTGGCAACTCCGGCGGACCCCTCGTCGACCTCAACGGCAACGTCGTCGGCATCAATGCCGCGATCGCCACGGCCAACTCGGGTGGCCTGCAAATTCCGGGTCAGAGCCAGCAGTCCGGCAGCATCGGTATCGGATTCGCAATCCCGTCCGACGAGGCCAGCCGCATCGCGAACGAGCTGATCAGCACCGGCAAGGCCACCCACGCCGTGATCGGCGTCCAGGTCAACGCGTCGAGCAACGGTCAGTCGACGAACAGCACGCTGGGAGCGTCGCTCAGCAGCGTGCAGAGCGGCACCCCGGCGGCGAAAGCCGGCTTGCGAGCCGGTGACGTGATCACCAAGGTCGGTCAGCAGCGCATCGAAGATGCCGACGGGCTGATCGCCGCCGTTCGGTCACACGCTCCGAACGACAAGGTGACGCTCACCTACACCCGAGACGGCAAGACCAACACGGTCGAGGTGACCCTCGGCTCCTCCACCAACTGACGCTCGACTCCTCCACCAACTGGCTTGGAGGTCCTTGACCCACACCGCGTGGCGCTGAGATCTGTCCGCCACGCGGTGTGTCTTTGTCGCCTGTGCACACTGAGGCCCATGTCGACGCACGAAGTCGAGAACGTGCCACCGCCGTTGCCGGACGTGAACCGGTTCACGACGGACGCGCTCCTGATGACAGCGGGCTTCGAGCCGGGCGAGGCCCAGCAATTGGATCAACTTGGCGCCCAGGCGGGGACGGCGCAGGCCGCAGAGTGGGGACGGCTCGCGAACAGCTACCCACCCGAGCTGCGCACGCATGACCGGTTCGGCCACCGCATCGACGAGGTCGAGTTCCATCCCGCCTGGCACGAACTGCTGCGAGTAGCGGTGGGGCACGGGCTGCACGCCACGCCCTGGACCCGCGGCCGGCACGTTGTGCGCGCTACTGGGTTCTACCTGTGGTCTCAAGTCGAGGCCGGTCACGGTTGCCCGATCTCGATGACCTACTCGGTGCTGCCCGCCCTCCGGCATGCGCCTGACCTGGCCGCCGAATTCGAGGCCGGGCTCACTTCGACGACCTACGACCCTGGGTTGCGCCCGCCACTCACCAAATCCGGGCTGCTCGCCGGCATGGCGATGACCGAGAAGCAAGGCGGCTCCGACGTCCGGTCGAATACCACCCGAGCCGTGCCGGCCGATGGCCACTACCTCCTCACCGGGCACAAATGGTTCTGCTCAGCGCCGATGTGCGACCTGTTCCTCGTGCTCGCCCAAGCACCCGGTGGCCTGTCGTGCTTCCTGGTGCCACGGGTGCTATCCGACGGCGCGCGCAATCCATTCGCGATCCAACGGCTCAAGGACAAGCTCGGCAACCGATCCAATGCCTCGGCAGAGATCGAGTTCGACGGAACCCACGGCTACCTCGTCGGAGACGTCGGCGACGGCCTGCGCACGATCCTCGACATGGTCACCATGACCCGCCTGGACTGCGTCATCGGCAGTGCGGCCGGGCAACGAGCCGCCGTCGTGCAAGCCGTGCACCATGCGCGGCATCGGCGCGCGTTCGGGTCCGGGCTGATCGACGCGCCTCTCATGCGAGAGGTGCTGGCCGATCTCTGCGTGGAATCGGCCGCGGCAACAGCGCTGTTCGTCCGGCTGGCCCGAACGGTTGACGACGACGAGCGGGCGTTGGCCCGACTGGCCGTTCCAGCGGCGAAGTTCTGGGTGTGCAAGCGCACGGTAACGGTCGTCGCCGAGGCCCTCGAATGCCTCGGCGGCAACGGGTACGTGGAGGAGAGCGGGCTGCCCCGCCTCTACCGGGAATCACCGCTGAACTCGATTTGGGAGGGCTCCGGCAACGTCATCGCGCTCGACGTGGTCCGCGCGGCCACCCGGGAACCAGCGTCGGTCGCGGCCTTGCTGGCCGAGCTGGCGACAACGGCCGGCGCCGACCGGGCGCTCGATGGGACCGTATCGCAGCTGACTTCGCAGCTGGCCGGCTTGGGGCAGGATCCGGGCGCTGATCAACGCGGTGCTCGGCAGCTGTCCGGATTGTTGGCCAGGTGTCTAGCTGGTTCGCTTCTCGTCCGTCACGCACCGGGCCTCGCCGGCCGGTTCCTGGCCGGCCTCACCGAGCCGTCGGCCGCGCTCGGCGCCCGTCCGGGTCCGGGAACGGACATCGCGCTCGCGAGCGATTCCCGAGACTTAGAGCCGGTCCGCCTCAGCGGGGCGGCCCTCGGCGGGCGCCGCCATGACTTCGAGGTCAGCGTCGGACGATGCCTCGCCGGGCTGGTTGGCGTCGGCGATGGGAGCCGCAGCCCCCTCGTCCGCGCTGTCGGTCTCCTCGTCGGTCGAGCTCGGCCGACGGATCGTGACCTTCCCGGACTCCAGATCGATGCGCTTGCCACCTGACGCGTCGCCGATCTGCTGGCGGGTGGACTGGAGCCGGCGCTTCTCCTCGTCCATGTGACGTTTGCCCGGATTGAAGAGCGTGTCCAGGCCCCACTGCGTCATGCCTTCAGGTTACGTCTCGCTGACGGGCTCGGGTATGGGCTGACGGGCTGGCGGGCGAGTTCTCTCGCCTGATGATCTTGGACTTACCGATACCCCAGGGCAATAGTCCGTAGATCACGACTGAGGACGCGTGATCAACGTGCAACAGGATAGGAGTCGCGCTCAGCAGCCCCGGCTGATCGCCGCCTTGAGGTACCCGCCGGTTTGGTAAGCGAACTGATAGGCCCAGTCCAGCAGCGAGATGTGCGCTCGCGCGGCGACCACTTCCAGCGTGCCGTCGAAGCACCGCCGGATGATCATCCTCGCCCGCGATACGTGGTAGGTCGAGGTGACCACGATGATCGTATTCCAGTGCTGCGCCGCGGCTAGCCGTCGAATGTGCTGCGCCTCACCTTGCGTGGTTGCCGGGTTAGGGGTGAAGCAGGTAACCGACACTCCGGCTGGGGGAGCTTCACAAACCTGGCGGGCCTGCCGCTGCTTAGGTGAGTTGAGCGAGATGACGAGGTTGCTGGCATAACCTTGATTGATCAATGTGAGGCCGGTCTCCAGCCGGCCATCCTTCGTGGGCGGACCGAGCACGACGACGGCATCGGCGCGAGTCGCGCGGTTGACCGTGGGGTCGACGACGATCAGATAGCAGGCGACGAGCCAGGCGACCACGATCACCCCGGTGGCGAGCAGTCCGCCGCGTAACCATCGACGGCGCACTACGCCACGAACCCCCCGGCTCATCAAGAACAGCGTAAAGGGGGAGCAGCGAACCGTCCGTTCGTCGCCGCGACCCGTACCCTCGACCTGTGCCTGAACTACCGGAAGTCGAAGCGCTCGCCGCATTTCTCCGTGAGCGGGCAGTAGGACGGGTTGTTGCTCGCGTCGACGTCGCGGCGTTCAGCGCGGTCAAGACGTTCGACCCGCCGGTGTCGGCGTTATTCGGGCTGACCGTGACCGGAGTGGGCCGCCACGGCAAGTTCTTGGACCTTGACGTCGATGGGCTGCATCTGATCGTGCACTTGGCCCGGGCCGGCTGGCTACAGTGGCGCGACAACGTGCCCCCAGCGCCGCCACGGCCGGGCAAGGGTCCGCTCGCGCTACGCCTGCATCTTGCTCCCGAGTTCGACGGCGGCCCGGAGAGCGGCTTCGACCTCACCGAGGCAGGCACGCAGAAGCGGCTCGCCGTGTATGTGGTTCGGGATCCCGCCGAGGTGCCCGGGATCGCCCGCCTCGGTCCGGACGCGCTCGCGATTGACGTCGGCCAGCTCCGCGACTTGCTACGCGGTCAGCGGGCCCAGATCAAAGGTGCCTTGACCGATCAGGCCGTGATCGCGGGGATCGGGAATGCCTACTCCGACGAGATCCTGCACACGGCTCGCATGTCCCCGTTCAAGCTCGCCGCCAACCTCACCGACGAAGAGATTGAACGCCTGCACGCCGCGATGGGCACCGTGCTCCGCGACGCGGTCGAACGCTCCGTAGGTCAGCGCGCCGCGACTCTCAAGGGAGAGAAGCGCAGCGGTTTGAAGGTTCACGCCCGAGCCGGCCTGCCCTGCCCGGTCTGCGGAGACACCGTCCGTGAGGTGTCCTTTGCCGACAAATCGTTCCAATACTGCCCGACCTGCCAGACGGAGGGGCGCGAACTCGCCGACCGACGACTGTCCAAACTACTCAAATGAGCGATCAATGATGATGTTCGACGTGCGATCGGTGTCGGTCGCGGACCTCGACCGCGAGCCGCCTGACACGGTGTTGCTTGACGTCCGAGAAGACGAGGAATGGGTCGCCGGGCACGCCGCCGAGGCGATCCATGTTCCGCTCAGCCAACTCCCGGCCGGCCTGGCCGACTCGGGGGCGCTCGACGGGACCGGCCGCATCGTCGTGGTCTGCCGCGTCGGTGCCCGGTCGGCTCAGGTGGCCGCCTGGCTCAGCCGCCAGGGCTACGACGCGGTCAACCTGACCGGTGGGATGGAGGCGTGGGCGCAGTCCGGTCGCTCGATCGTCGGGCCCGATGGCACCATCGGCATGATCATCTGACCGCCCGCAGCGTCGGCGACCAGCCAAACCGGATGCGGCACGATAGGAAGATGTGAGACCGGAACACCGCCGGACCACGCCGACTCCTCGCACTGCACCACCCCGACCGCTGGTGGCCGCGCACCGCGGCGCATCCGGGCTCGTCGCCGAACACACCGAGCTTGCCTACCAGGCCGCCATCGAGGCCGGCGCCGACGCTCTCGAATGCGATGTGCGGCTGACGCAGGACGGACACCTCGTCTGCGTGCACGACCGCACCGTCAACCGCACTTCGGACGGTGCGGGCCCAGTCAGCGAGATGGACCTAGCTCGGCTGGACGCGCTCGACTTCTCCTCGTGGTACGACGCTGAATCATTGTCCGCCGAATGGCCCGACGCGGCCGACCGCACGCTGCGCGACGAGCCGTACCTCGCCGGAGTAGCACCGGACCGGCACACGGCGGGTGGCGTGCTCAGATTGGAGACGTTGCTCGGGCTCGTCAAGGATGTCAGCCGCGAGGTGCGCCTGCTGGTCGAGACGAAGCATCCGACCAGGTACGCCGGGCTGGTCGAGAAGGAGCTGGTCCGCGTACTCCGGCGATTTGGCTGGGCGGGTCGGCCGTTGGAGGTGACCGAGCGCGCGTCCGCGCGCCGTCGCCCGTCCCACGTGGACGGGCGGGTCAGCGTGATGAGCTTCGCCCCGGTCGCACTGCGGCGAGTGCGGCTGCTCGCCCCAGAACTTCCAACGGTGCTCCTGATGGATCGGCTCATGCGTGGGCGCCGCGACGGCGGCCTACCGGGCGGCGTAGGCATCGCCGGTCCTGGGCTGGAACTGCTCGTGGACGACCCTGGATACGTGGCGCGAGCCCACGCGCGCGGCAATCTTGTCTACGTGTGGACCGTCGACAGCTTGGCCGATATCGATTACGTGGTTGGGCTTGGCGTGGACGCTGTGATCACCAACCGGCCGGCCGATGTGATCCACTGGCTCGACGGACACGGAGGGCAGCGGCGGCTGGTTTAAGCGCCGGGCATTCTGGGCATACTCGCCACGAACCTAGCGACGATGTCGACGGAGGTCGGGCAGGACTGACCAGGCAGGCGGTTAGTTTCGTGGTGTTTATGCACGTCCGAGCGGTGGCGGCCAGTGCGGCGGAGGTCCGCGCCGGTTTGACAGCCGATCTGGCGGGTCAGGGTCTGCCGGCCGAGGTCACGAACGACGCGGCGCTCGTGGCCACCGAGCTGATCACAAACGCGATCCGGCACGGCCGGCCGTTACCCCGTGACGAGCTCGCCGTGGCGTGGTCGACCGAGGACGAAGGTGTGCTGATCCGGGTCACTGACGGCGGCGGCCTGAGCCACCCGAGGCTGATGAGCTCAGGGCCGGAAGACATCAGCGGGCGTGGCCTGGCAATCGTCGACTCGCTCACTTCGAGCTGGGGGGTCGACATCGATTCCGATCGGGTGACGGTGTGGGCCAAGGTGCCGCGTTCGTCGTCAACAATGCGCGCGAGCGTCGCTCCAGCCGAGGAGGCCGCAGTCCGCCGGGGCCGCCGGCCAATCTGACCGCTGACCAGCGACCTACGCCGCAACGCTGCGCATCACTCGCAGGGCCACCGACAGCGTCTCGAGGTCCACTCGGTCGCGTTGCAATGCGTCGCCGATGATCGACAGCGCCCGGTCGACGCGCTGGGCGTTGCGTTTCTGCCAGGCCGCCACGCGCTCGGTGGCTGGCTTGCCCGGCTCGGTGCTGGCGAGCACCGACGATGTGATCGCGGACAACGCGGCGTACACGTCGTGCCGCAGGGATGCCCGAGCGAGGGCAGACCACCGGTCATCTCGGGGCAGCTCGGTGATCTTGGTCAGCAGCACATCGACACTGAACAGCTCGGACAGTGCGAATTGCACCTCGGCCACCTCGTCGGCCGGCCGACCGCTCTTCCGGGTGATCTCCACGACGTCGAGAAGCTGAAATGCCGTCAGCATCTCGCCAATCCGGGTCGCAAGGTCCCGCGGAAGTCCCTGCTCGACGAACCGGTCGACCTCCTTGGCCATGTTGTCGCGTTCGACGCCGCGAAGCAGCTGCGGCACACGCGGCGTCAGGTGCTCGATTGTGGGACCGAAACGCTCGATCTCACCCGCGACATCGTCGATCGGGAACCGCGCTTCGACCAGCCAGCGGGTGGCTCGGTCGACCAGTCTGCGTAACTCTTGGTAGGCCGCCTTCTGAGCTTCAATAGGCACCTGATTGTCGAGGGCCTTCAGCTCATCCCATAGCTGCGGCAGCTGGAAGACCTCGCGGGCGACTATGTACGCCCGCGCAATCTGCGCGGCGTCAGCGCCAGTTTCCTCGGTCGCCCGGTGGACGAACGTCGTGCCGCTGCGGTTGATCATGTTGTTGACGAGCATTGTGGTGATGATCTCCCGCCGCAACGGGTGCTCGCGTATCTGGTCGCCGAATCGCTCGACGATCAGAGGTGGGAAATAGGAGCACAAGATGCGGTGGAACCACGGCTCATCCGGCAGCGTGGAGTCCTCGATACGCCGCTTCAGACTGATCTTCGAATAGGCAGACAGGACCGCCACCTCCGGCGAGGTCAGCCCCTCTCCAGCGGCCTCTCGTGCGGCGATCTCCTTGTTGGACGGGAGGAACTCCAACTGGCGATCCAAGCCGTCAGTCGCCTCCAAGGCCCTCAGGAAGCGGGCGTGCACGTTGACCATCGCAGGCCCCAGCCGACGGGCCATGCCCAGCAGGAGGTTCACCTCGTAGTTGTCTTGCAGGATCTCCTCGACAACGTCGTCGCGCACCGTCTGCAGCAGCTCATTGCGCTCGTGCCCGCGTAAGCTGCCCTGCGGCCACGGCCCGATCGAGAAGGATCTTCAGATTCACCTCATGGTCGGACGTGTTGACTCCGGCGGAATTGTCAATGGCGTCGCTATTGATCCGTCCGCCCGACCGGGCGTACTCGATCCGGCCCAGCTGGGTAAAGCCCAGATTGCCGCCCTCACCGACGACTCGGCAGCGCAATTGGGCGCCGTCCACCCGAACCGGGTCATTGGCTCGATCGCCGGCCGCAAGCTGCGGCTCGCTGGATGCCTTGACAAACGTGCCGACCCCGCCGTTCCAGAGCAGATCGACCGGGGCGAGCAGGATGTGATGGATCAGCTCGTTCGGAGTCATGGTGGTGACGCCGGGCGGCAACCGCAGCGCCTGAGCTACCTCGTCGCTGATCGGTATGGACTTGAGCGTGCGCGGATAAACGCCACCCCCGGCCGAGATGACGTTGGTGTCATAGTCCGCCCAGCTCGATTGCGGCAGCCGGAACAAGCGATCCCGCTCGGCGAAGGAGCTCTCGTCGTCCGGGTTCGGGTCGAGGAAGACATGCCGGTGGTCGAAGGCGGCCACCAGCCTGATGTGCCGGGACAGCAGCATCCCGTTGCCGAAGACGTCACCGGACATATCGCCGATGCCAATGACCGTGAAGTCCTGTTCATCTGTGTTCACGCCGAGTTCTCGGAAGTGGAACTTCACCGATTCCCACGCGCCCCGTGCGGTGATTCCCATTGCCTTGTGGTCATAACCACGGGACCCACCGGAAGCAAACGCATCGCTCAGCCAGAAGCCGAAGTCGTTCGCGATCTCATTGGCGATATCGGAGAACGTCGCCGTACCCTTGTCGGCCGCAACGACCAGGTAAGGATCGTCGCCGTCGTAGCGTCGTGTGTTCGGAGGCGGTACGACCTGGCGCGTGCCGTCCGAGCCGATGACCAGATTGTCGGTGAGTTCGAGCAGGCAACTGATGAACGCGCGATAGCAGGCCTCTCCTTCGGCGGCCCAGCCCTCGCGGTCGAGCTGGGGATCGGGCAGTCGCTTGGCTACGAAGCCACCCTTCGCACCCACCGGCACGATCACTGCGTTCTTGACCATTTGTGCCTTGACCAGCCCCAGTATCTCGGTGCGGAAGTCCTCGCGCCGGTCGGACCAGCGCAGTCCGCCACGGGCGACGGGCCCGTATCGCAGATGGACGCCTTCCAACCGTGGCGAATAAACCCAGATCTCGAACCGAGGGTGGGGCTCGGGCAAGTTCGGAATACGGCTGGGATCGAGCTTGAAGGCGAGCATGCTGCGTTGTGACTCGGCCGAGTCGACGGTGTCCGAGTTGGCCGGACCCTGGGCACGGTAGGCATTCGTGCGCAAGGTCGCGGTGATGAGGTTCAGCAGCGAGCGAAGGATGCGGTCCTGGTCGAGGCTCGCCACCGCAGCGAGATCTGACTCAATGGCCTCGACCAGTGACGCGCGCTGACCGTCGTCTCGGCCATCGTCGGTCCGCAGCAGCACCGGGGGCGTGCCGGCACGAGCCGGATCGAAGCGCGCCTCGAAGAGCTCGATCAATTGACGGGCGATGCCGGGATTCTCGATGAGCGCCTGCTCGATGTAACCCTGGCTGAACGTCGTCCCGGCTTGGCGCAGATATTTGGCATAGGCGCGCAATACGTTCGCCTGCCACCAGGTCAGACCGGCGACCAATACCAGAGCGTTGAAGCGGTCTTGCTCGATCTCGTCGTTCCACAGCAGACGAAGGGTGTGGATGATCTTCTCCGCGCGCGACGTATCGAGGTCACGCACTGTCGGTAGGCGCAGGCCGAAGTCGTAGATCCAGGCCACGCTGCCGTCGGAGCGCTCGATCTCGTAGGGACGCTCGTCGAGCACCTCGATGTTCATCTGGCTGAAGATGGGCAGGGCTCGAGCCAGGCTCAATGGCTCGCCGGTCCGGAATACCTTGAGCCGACGGTCGGCCTCGTCGTCCGATGGCGGCGTATACGCCTCGAACGACAGGCCGTCCTCGTCGTCGAGGGCCTCCAACCGGGAGAGGTCGTGCACCGCGGTCCCCGCGGCGAAGTCTTCCTTGTATGCCTCGGGAAACGCTCCCCCGTACCGGCGCAACAGCCGTTGTCCGACGTCCTCACCCGACGCCAGCACAACCAGATCAGCCAGATCGTCACTCCACCGGCGGGTGACCCGAGCTACCTCTGATTCGACAAGCCGACGATCCGGCGAGGGGGCCGGGGTGCTCGGCGGCAATGCGATCAGGAACTGCATCCGAGCGAAGCCCAGCTCGACGATCCGGTCGTCACGGGCCACGACCTCGCCCGGCCAGTGGGCGAGGACCACCTCTCCAACCCGGCGGCGGGTCTCCGGGCCGAAACGATCCGCCGGAAAGTACACGAGCACGCTGACGAAATCGCGGTTGAGATGCACCCGGGCGAAGACGCCCACGGCGCCCTGCTCAGCCCGCACCACGACCAGCTGCGCGAGCCGCAGCAGATCTGCGGTCGGTGCCTCGAGCAGTTCGTCCCGTGGCAATGTTCGTAACGCCGCTAACAGCTGGCGTCCGGTGTGGCTGCTGGCTCGCACTCCCGAGCGCAGCAGGATCTCCGCGATGCGCTTGCGCACAACGGGAACTCGGGCCACCATGCCGTCTTCCAGCGTGGTGATCAGGCCGAGGAAGACGTGCACGGTCTGGCCTTCCCCGCCGGTAGGCGGCGGGACGACAGTCACGCAGTCATAGCGCGCCGAACGACGCACGGTTGACACCAGCGGCGACTTGAAGATGACCAAGGGTGCGCCGCTACGGAATGCCGGGAGCACCTCCAAGGGGGACACCTGGGTATCTCCACGCAGCACGCCGCTGGCCTGGGAATGGGACACGCCCGGGCCGGCCCCGGCGAGATCAGCCGCCGAGTAGGCCACATGTCCCAAGATGAGGAAGTTGCCGTCAGCCAGCCATCGCAGCAGCTCGCCGGCCTCGATGCTTGCCTCGCGGTCGAACTCGCCAGGATCGTCAGTGAGACGGTCGGCCAGCTCGCGGATGAGTGCGTACATCGCGGGAGCGTCCGCGGCGGCGAGGTGAACGTCGTTGAGCACTCGGCGAAGCGAGGCAATGAGACTTTCGGCCTCGGCCGGCTCGAGACGATCCGTCTCGATGTGCATCCACGCCTCGATGATCGCGCCCTCCGGTACCTCGACGTTGTCGTCGAGGTCGTAGACCATTTCGAGGCGCCCGTCCGCGTCCCGGCTGGCCACGATCTGGGGGTGCAGAAATCGGCTCACCGCGTGGCCGGCGCGATCGAACTCGGCCCGGATGGAGTCCACCAGGAACGGGGCGTCCGCCGTCACGATGTCGATGGCCGACGTGTCGCCGTCCATGCTGTGCAACTGGATCAGCGTTTCGCCCATCGGCCGGACGGCACCCAACTCGAGGTGGTCACGCGCCAGCGCGGCCAGCTCCCGGTTCGTGCGGCCGGGCAGCTGGCGAGCGGCGTGGGCCAGATAGCGTCGTCGGAACGCCTCGAGGTCGATTTGCGCGCCCAGGTTACTGGCCGACGCGTCAGACGTCCGGGTCTCGCTCATGACAGGTCACCTCGTTGTGACGGAACTCCTTCCAGTCTCCCAGGCGAGACGTGCCGAATCAGCGATACCGAGCCAGCTGCCACGCAATGCGCAGCGCGAGACTCACACCCAGGAACGCGACGAGCGCTCCGAAGCCGTGGCCGGTGCTCGTCCATGTTCACCCACCCGTGCAGTCGACTTCTGTCTACGCCGGGCCCAACTTGCCCGTCAACTGTCGCCTGACGCAACTAGTCGACCGGTCCGTTAATCACCCTCGGCGTACGGAGGCCCGGCGCTTGACCGGAGCTCGACGGATTAGTGGGCGCCACCGCTGAGCTGCAAGCCGATGACACCGACCAGGACGAGGGAGACCGACACGATCTTGAGAACGGTCACGGCCTCGTTCAGCCATATCATCCCGACAATCACCGTGCCGCCGGCGCCAATGCCCGTCCACACGGCGTACGCGGGGCCGACCTCCAGCCATTTCAGTGCGATCGTGAGCAACCCGAAGCTACCCAGGGCGAACACTGCAAACAGAATGGTGGGGAGGATCCGGGTGAACCCATTGCTCTGTTTGAGCATGACGGCGAACCCCGTCTCGAGTAGCCCCGCGACAACGACGAGAAACCACGCCAGGCCCATATGCCCATACCTCCCCGAGTCGCGTCGACGAGTCCTGGGCATACTCTCCCCGTCGGCTGTGTGACAGCTGGCAGGCACGCCGGGCCTCGGGTGTTGCCCTGGAAGCCTGCCCGGCTGCCGAATCAAGCCTCCTTTGCCTTCGCGGCCGCCTTCAGCTGCTGCTTGAAGGCGCGCACCTGCGACAGCGAGTCGTCGTCGACGATATCGGCGACCGACCGGAAGGCGCCGTCTGCGCCGTAGTCGCCGGCCGCCGCCCGCCAGCCTGGCGGCTGCACGCCGAACTGCTTGCCGAGCAACGCGACGAAGATGCGCGCCTTCTGCTCGCCGAAGCCGGGGAGCGTGCCCACTCGTTGCACCAGGTCGGCGCCGTCCGAAGCGCCGGTCCATACCGCCGCCGGGTCGCCGTCGAATCGTTCGACGAGCACCTGGGCAAGCGATTGGACGCGCTTTGCCATCGCCGCCGGGAATCGATGCAGCGCCGGCGGCGTTCGAAACAGTTCCTCGAGCGCGACCGGGTCGTACTCGGCGATCTCCTGGACATCCAGGTCGTGGCCGAGGCGCTGCTGCAACTCGTACGGAGACGTGAACGCCTTCTCGATCGGTATCTGCTGATCGAGCAGCATGCCGATCAGCAGTGCGAACGGATTGTCGGCGAGGAACTGGTTTGCTTCTGGCGTGTGGGCGAGATGCATGGCGTTATCTTGAGCGATCCGGGACGGAATTGCGCGCCTCAGCCGCGTTTTCGTCCCCGATCCGCATCGGTATCGCGACGTCGCGGTCGGAGGCAACGTCAGCCGCGCGATCGTAGCCGGCATCGACGTGGCGGATCACGCCCATCGCCGGATCGTTGGTGAGCACCCGCTCGAGCTTTTCGGCGGCGAGCGCGGTCCCGTCTGCGACGGTCACCTGCCCGGCATGAATGGACCGACCGATCCCGACGCCGCCCCCGTGGTGGATCGACACCCAGGTGGCCCCACTCGCCACGTTGACCATGGCGTTCAGCAGCGGCCAGTCGGCGATCGCGTCCGAGCCGTCAGCCATGGCCTCGGTCTCTCGGTACGGCGAAGCCACCGAGCCGCAGTCGAGGTGGTCCCGGCCGATGACGATCGGGGCGCTGATCGCGCCCGAGGCAACCAAGTCGTTGAAGGCCAGACCAGCGCGATCTCGCTCGCCGTAGCCCAGCCAGCAGATCCGGGCAGGCAGGCCCTGGTAATGCACTCGCTCCTGGGCCATCGTGATCCAGCGGCGCAGCGACGAGTTGTCGGGGAACAGGTCGAGAACCGCCTTGTCGGTCCGGGCTATGTCCGCCGGATCCCCCGACAGCGCGACCCAGCGGAACGGGCCCTTGCCTTCGCAGAACAGCGGCCGGATATAGGCCGGCACGAACCCGGGGAAATCGAACGCCCGGTTATAGCCGGCGAGCTTGGCCTCGCCGCGGATCGAGTTGCCATAGTCGAACACCTCGGCGCCGCGGTCCAGGAAGCCCACCATGGCTTCCACGTGCCTGGCCATCGACGCCCGAGCTCGCCCGGTGAACTCTTCCGGTTTGCGGGCGGCGTAGTCGTGCCAGTCGTCGAACTCGACGCCGATCGGCAGGTAGGACAACGGGTCGTGCGCTGACGTCTGGTCCGTGACGATGTCGATGGGGGCGTCATGCGCCAGCATCTGCGGCTCCAGCGACGCCGCGTTGCCGAGCAACCCGATCGAGAGCGGTCGTCGTGCGTCCCGCGCCTCGATCGCGAGCCGCAACGCCTCGTCCATCGAGTCAGTCGATACGTCGAGGTAGCGGTGTTCGATCCGGCGCCGGATCCGTGATTGATCGACATCGATGCAGATGGCGACGCCCTCGTTCATGGTCACCGCGAGCGGCTGCGCGCCGCCCATGCCGCCCAGGCCCCCGGTCAGCGTGATGGTGCCGGCCAGCGTGCCCTCGAACCGTTTGGCGGCTACTGCGGCAAATGTCTCGTAGGTGCCCTGGAGGATGCCCTGGGTGCCGATGTAGATCCACGAGCCGGCGGTCATCTGGCCGTACATCGTCAGGCCAAGCGCCTCGAGTCGCCGGAACTCCTCCCACGTCGCCCAGTCCGGCACCAGATTCGAGTTGGCGATGAGCACCCGCGGCGCCCACTCGTGCGTCCGCAGGACGCCGACCGGCCGCCCGGATTGCACAAGTAGGGTCTCGTCCCGCTGCAAGCCGGCGAGGGTGCCGACGATCGCGTCGAAACTTCGCCAGTCACGAGCAGCTTTCCCGGTTCCGCCGTATACCACGAGCTGATCCGGGTGTTCGGCCACATCGGGGTCCAGGTTGTTTTGCAACATCCGCAACGGGGCCTCGGTTGGCCACCCAGCGGCGGTTGTCGGCGTCGTGCCTCGTGGCGCCTGGACCGGCCGTGCGCCTGCGGTTGTCTCCTGGCCAGTCATCGCGTGCCCCCTCCGACCGGGTGCTCGAACGATTCCATCACGAGACGCGTCTCCCCTGCATTCAGATCGCTCAGCCGAGCGGCGCCGGCAACGCTGACTCCGCCGCGGCCAGCGCCGCGCCGGATCGGACGAACGCCACCGCGGCCTCGATCTCGGGTGCGAGAAAACGATCGGGTCCCGGCCCGTCGACGCTCCGCCGCAGCGCCGCAATCACGGCGCCCGTCGCTGGCCCGGGACCGAGCGGTGCCCGCAGGTCTATTGCTCGGGCCGCGGAAAGCAACTCCACGGCGAGGACCCGACCCAGCCCGTCGATGGCTCGGCGGAGCTTTCGGGCCGCCGACCAACCCATCGACACGTGGTCCTCCTGCATGGCCGACGACGGGATCGAATCCACCGATGCCGGCACCGCCAACCGTTTCAGCTCCGACACCACGGCAGCCTGCGTGTACTGGGCGATCATGTGCCCCGAGTCGACGCCGGCGTCCGCGGCCAGGAAGGGCGGCAATCCGCGCGAGCGGGCCACGTCCAGCATCCGGTCGGTCCGACGCTCGCTCATGGACGCGAGGTCGGCAACGGGTATGGCGAGGAAGTCCAGCACGTAGCCAACCGGGGCACCGTGGAAGTTGCCGTTCGACTCGACCGAACCGGCCGGAGTCACCACGGGGTTGTCTATGGCCGAAGCGAGCTCGTAACCGGCCACGGTCCGAGCGTGCCCGACCGTGTCTCGGGCCGCGCCGCAAACCTGGGGCGCGCAACGCATCGAGTAGGCGTCCTGCACATACGTGCAGTCCGGACCGGCATGCGAGGCGATGATCGGTGAGCCGGCGAGCAGGGCGCGCATGTTGGCCGCCGCGACGGACTGACCAGGTTGCGGGCGCAGGGCCTGCAGATCGGCGGCGAAGACGGCGGCAGTGCCGAGCATCGCCTCCACGGACATCGCCGCGGTGAGATCCGCGGTGCGCAGCAGCAGGTCGAGGTCGGCACACGCCAGAATGAGCTGGCCCAGCATCCCGTCGGTGCCGTTGATCAGCGCGAGCCCCTCCTTCTCCGCCAGCTCGACCGGCCGGATGTCGTGCTCCAGGAGAACCTCCGCGGCCGGGCGCAGTCGGCCCTCGGGGTCGCGCACCTCGCCTTCACCCAAAAGCGCGAGCGCCACGTGAGAGAGCGGCGCCAGATCTCCTGAGCAGCCCAGCGAGCCGAACTCCCGCACCACGGGCGTGATCCCGGAATCGAGCAGCGCCGCGAGCGTATTGGCGACCAGTGGCCGTACGCCGGTCCGGCCCGTGGCCAGCGTCGACAAGCGGAGCAGCATCATGGCCCGGACGACTTCGCGCTCGACCTCGGGGCCGGACCCGGCCGCGTGCGACCGGATCAAGGATCGCTGCAGCGCCGCCCGCCGGTCCGTCGGGATCGAGGTCGTCGCGAGCGCCCCGAAGCCGGTCGAGATGCCGTAGTGCGGTTCGGTGTCGTGGGCGAGCCCGTCCACGATCTCCCGCGACTTCTCGATGGCCGAGAGCGCCTCGGCCGATAGCGTCACCCCGGCTTCAGTCCGGGCGACCGACACCACCTCCGCCTCGCTCACCGGGCCGATTCCGACAGTGACGCGCGGCGTGCCTGACATGGGCTCACTCTGCCACTGCCGCCCGTCGGCGGATGGACCGAACGGCGCGCAGGCATCAGCCTCTAGGGTTCACCGCGTGCGTGCCGCTGTGATCACCCATCCCGGGCCGCCCGACGTGCTCCAGGTGCGGGAGGTTCCGGATCCACAACCAGGCGCAGGCGAAGTGCTCGTCGACGTGACCGCAAGCGCGGTAAATCGGGCCGACCTCATGCAGCGCCAGGGCCACTACGATCCGCCGCCCGGAGCGTCGCCATATCCGGGTCTCGAGTGCAGCGGCGTCATCGCGACGCTCGGCCAGGGCGTTACCGGCTGGGGGGTCGGCGACCAGGTGTGCGCGCTGTTGGCCGGCGGCGGATACGCGGAGCGCGTGGCCGTACCAGCGGGCCAGCTGATGCGCGTGCCGCAGGGAATGTCGCTGCGGGACGCCGCCGCTCTTCCGGAAACGGCGTGCACGGTGTGGTCGATGGTGTTCGACATTGGCCGCCTCCAGCCCGGCGAGACGCTCCTGGTGCACGGTGGAACGAGCGGCATCGGAACGCTCGCGATCCAGCTCGCCCATCACTACGGAGCCCGGGTGATCACCACGGCCGGATCCGCCGTCAAGCTCGACGTCGCGCGACGGCTCGGCGCTGACGTTGCGATCAACTACCGCGAGCAGGACTTCGCCGAGGTGATCGCCGCCGTGACCGACGGCGGCGTCGACGTGATACTCGACAACATCGGGGCCGCGTACCTGCCGCGCAATGTGGCCTCGCTCCGGGTCGGCGGCCGGTTGGTGGTCCTCGGCCTGCAGGGCGGCCGGGTTGGCGAGCTGGACCTCGGCGCGCTCCTCGCGAAGCGCGCAAGCGTGAGCGCGGCCTCGTTGCGCGCGCGTCCGATCGCGCAAAAGGCCGCCATCGTCACCGCCACGGAAAGCTTCGTGTGGCCGCTGATCGAGTCCGGCGACGTCGCGCCGGTCATCGACCGGGTTCTGCCGTTGGCGGATGCCGCTGCTGCCCACGAGCTCGTCGAATCGAGCAGGCACATCGGAAAAGTGGTGCTGCAGGTCCGGTAGCACGCCAGCCCCGCGCGGAAGGCGACAGCGAGTGAGGATCGTAGCGAGCGTCAGCGAGCGAGGACCGGAGCGAGCGCGGAGCCGACCGTGTCACATGACGCCATCATCACTGATTGATAACGACTCGCCTACGCTGCGTCGTCTGGTATTGAGCTCTGGTCAGACCAGGCAGACCATAGGTCATGGCCGTCCTGCATGCGCGGGTGGGGCGCCGCAAGGCGCACCCAGATCTGGCTGCGGACATCATGCTTATCGTCGGCATGATCCTGTTTGTGTTGTTCTGGGGATGGATCGGCTACGAGGTCCTCCGGATTAGCCTCCACTGAACTGGACGAGGTCGTTTCGTTCGCGCGGTCAGGCCGGCACCCGTGATTGGCGGCTGCCGAGCAGATCATCGAGCGCGATAGCCAGTTGGTCGACCTCGACATGGGTGGTATGCGGCATCAGTCCGACGTGCACCGAACCACCCAATTCGTCGACCCCCAGTGCCGTCATGAGTTCCGACATGCCGTGCGGGCCGGTCCAGACCGACAGGCCGCGCGAATACAGGAAGTCGGCCACCCGATTCGGCAGCGCCCCAGTAACCGTGAAGGCGAACACTGGCACCCGTGGCACCGGTGCGCCGATGAGAGTCACCCCGGGAATCCGCCGCAGCATGATGTCGAGCCGCTCGAACAACCGATCTTGATATCCCCGCGCCGACGTGACCGACGTGAGCAGCCGTTCCCGCCGGGACCCGGTTGCCGCTTCGTCGAGCCCGGCCAGGTGGTCGACCGCCGCGGTGACGCCGTCCAGGAGCTCGACCGGCAACGGGCCGATCAAGGGCAGCGTCCGTCGCACTGAGGCCGGAAGACGCTCGATCTCGTGCCGGACACCGACGGCCATGCTCGAGCCCCGCCATCGTGGGTCCGCCGAACGATGACGTCTGGACGGTCAGCAGATCCGCTCCAGATGCGGTCAGGTCGAGCGGGAGCGACGTTGCCGCCGCTCCCGCGTCCACGGCGACCAGGGCTCCCACACCATGGGCGATTTCGGTGATCCGCTTCACGTCTGGTACAGCGCCGGTGACCGGGTTCGCGAGCGGCACGGTGACCAGCCGGGTGTGGCGACCGACCAGGGACTCGTACTGCCAGTCCGGAAGTTCGCCGGTCTCCACGTCGGCCTCGGCGAAGTGCACGGTCGCACCCACGAAGCGAGCCGCCGTCGACCACACCCGGACTGTCTCGTCGCTGTCCAGCCGGCTGAGCACGACCTCGTCGCCCAGCTGCCAGGTCCGGGATATGGCGGCCGCGAACCAGGTCAACAACGCCGAAACGCTCCCGCCGATGACCACCGATTGGGCCGGCGCCCCGACGAGGTCGCCAATAGCTCGACGCGCGTCATCGACTGACACGGCTGCCCGTCGAGAGCGTTCAGACCGCGATCCCGGCTGCGCCGGCGCGGAGCGGAGCGTGCCAACGATCGCCCGCACGACCGACTCGGGCTGTAACGCGCTATACGTACCTTCGAGGTGGACGATGCCCGATCCGAGCGTCGGGTACAAACCGCGCACCCGAGCCACGTCGAAGCTCATTTCCCCGTGTTACCTCCTTAGCCCTCCACGTGGTCAGGTCGGCGACGGCGGTCCAGCCACGTTGCTCTCTCGGGCACGGGATGACCAGACTGGAGCGCATGACGGAGTACACCGCGAATGACCCCCCGCGTGAGTCGCATTCGGCCGCGACACGCCCAACGGACGAGGTAATCGACGCTGGCACAGGTAGTCCTGAGGTCTCTCGCGGTTCCGACGATGGCGACGACATTACGGCCATGGTCGAGCAGCCGGCCAAGGTGATGCGGATCGGCACGATGATCAAGCAGTTGCTGGAGGAGGTTCGGGCGGCACCGTTGGACGAGGCCGGCCGCCAACGGTTACGGGAAATCCACGAATCCTCGATCAAAGAGCTGGAGCAGGGCTTGTCGCCCGAGCTGCGCGACGAGCTCGATCGACTCACCCTCCCCTTCGGCACCGGCGTTCCGTCCGAGGCTGAGCTACGCATTGCGCAAGCGCAGCTAGTCGGTTGGCTGGAGGGGGTGTTCCACGGCATCCAGACCGCACTGTTCGCGCAGCAGATGGCCGCCCGCGCCCAATTGGAGGAGATGCGTCGCGCATTGCCGCCCGGTCCTGGCGGCGGCGGCCAGGTCGTCGTCGGCCCGGGCGGACAGCTCCTGGGTGGCCCCGCCGGCCCGCGGCTTGGCGGGCGTCCCCCGAGCGGCGAGGAGGGTGAGCACGGCACCGGCCAGTATCTCTGAGTCCGGGCGTCAGCGTTTTCCACGTTCACCCAGCAAGGACTCGATGAGCGCGGCGACGGCATCGTCGTCATTACGCCCGAGCACCTTGTCGGCCGCCGCGATGGCCGCCGGGTGCGCGTTGCTCACCGCATAGGCGTGGCCCGCCCACTCCAGCATCGGGACATCGTTCGGCATGTCACCGATCGCCGCCACATCGGCCGCTGGGACTCCGTGGCCCGCGGCAACCTCGGCCAGGCCGGTGGCCTTGGTCACGCCCGCGGCCGCGATCTCCAGCAATGCGAGTCGGGACGAGTGGGTAACCGTTGCCCGTCCGGCCAGCAACCGAGAGGTGGCGACCATCATCTCGTCGGCGTCGGCGGTGAGGTCCTTCGCGAGTAGCTTGACTGCCGGCTTCCTGATGATCTCGGCCAGGTCTGCCATGCGCGGCGGGGGCAACGGATTCCCCTGCCGGTCGTGGCTCGGACTCATTTCCCAGTCGTGCCGGTATCCCGGCTCGTAGCCGAAATCCAGGCCGTACTCCACGCCGAATCGCACTGCCGGAAAGGCCGACCGCACCTCCTCGGTGATCTCCGCGAGTAACTCGGGGCTGAGCGGATGCTCACGGATCACGGTCTCGGTGCGCAGGTCGTAGATGACCGCGCCATTCGCGGCGACCGCGACGCCGCGATGGTCGACGGCGTCGGCGATCTCGTGCAACCAGCGCGGCGGCCGCCCGGAGACGAACGCGACGACCAGCCCCGCCTCGGTGGCCCGGCGCAACGCGTTTCGGGTGCGGTCGCTCACGCTCCCGTCCGATCGCACCAACGTGCCGTCCAGGTCGCTTGCGAGCAAGCGGATCGTCACGACGGCTCGAGGCGCTCTCGGCCGCCAAGCCAAGGGCGCAGCGCCTCGGGCACGTAGACCGAGCCGTCAGGGCGCTGATGATGGTCGAGCAGGCAAGCAATCGTCCGGGAAACCGCACACAACGTTCCGTTGAGGGTGGCGACCGGAGCCGTTCCGTTCGCGGTGCGGGTCCGGATGTTGAGCCGCCGAGCCTGGAACGTCGTGCAGTTCGACGTCGACGTCAGTTCGCGGTAGGTGCCCTGCGACGGGAACCAGGCTTCGATGTCGTACTTACGCGCCGCGCTCGTACCGAGATCCCCGGCGGCAATGTCGACCACCCGGTAGGCGAGTTCCAACTTATCGAGGAATTCCCGTTCCCACGCCAGCAACTGTTGATGCTCATCCCGGGCGGCCTCCAGCGTGGTGTAGGAGAACATCTCGACCTTGTCGAACCAATGCACCCGGATGATGCCGTGGGTGTCCTTCCCGTACGAGCCGGCCTCCCGCCGGAAACATGACGAGAAGCCGGCGTAGCGGCGGGGCAGTGACGCGATGTCCAGGATCTCGTCGGCGTGATAGCCGGCGAGCGCTACCTCGCTGGTGCCAACCAGGTACAGATCGTCGGTGGCCAGGCGGTATACCTCGGCCGCGTGCGCCCCGAGAAAGCCGGTGCCCTCCATCACGTCGGGCTTGACGAGTGCCGGCGCGATCACCGGGGTCAGGCCGGCCGCGGCGGCCTGCGCCATGGCCAGGTTCACCAGCGCGATCTCCAGCTGGGCCCCGACGCCGGTGAGGAAGTAGAACCGGCTCCCGCTGACCTTGGCGCCGCGTTCGGTGTCGATGGCGTGCAGCCGGGTGCCGATATCGATATGGTCACGCGGATGCTCGATCTGTGGCGGTGTGCCAACCGTCTCGAGCGTGATCGAGTTCCGCTCGTCGCCCGGCGGAACGCCGTCCTCGACAACGTTCGCGATGGCCAGATGAGCCTGCCGCAAGGCGGCGTCGGCCTCGACCTCGTCGGCCTCGGCGGACTTGACCTCGTCAGCAAGATGGCGGGCCTTGGTCAGCAGGTGTGGCCGCTCCGCTGGCGTCGCTCGGCTGATTGCCCGGCCCATCGCCTTCTGCTCGGCTCGTAGCGCGTCCGCTCGGGTGACGGCCGTCCGCCGTTTGTCATCCGCGGCGAGCAGCGCGTCGACCGCCGCCTCGTCCTCACCGCGGGCTCGCTGCGACGCGCGGACCCGGTCAGGGTCGTCGCGGACCAGGCGGAGATCGATCACGGCGCCCAGGTTACTGACCCGCGCGCTGCAGGTCCGTCGCTGGCAAAATGCATGGGTGCTGTCGGTATCACGGTCTCGCTTCGACGTGCTCGTCGACGATGCGCTCGACACGATTCCGGAGCGACTGCTCGGGATGCTGGACAACGTGGTCGTGCAGACCGCAGACGAGGATCCCGACGATCCAATGCTGCTCGGCATCTACCGGGGCACCGCGCTCACCGAGCGGCTGTCGGATTACACGTTCGCGCTGCCCGACACGATCACGATCTACCGGCTGCCCATTCTGGCGCAGTGCGACGACGAGGCCGACGTCGCGCGCGAGGTTGCGATTACCGTGGTCCACGAGATCGGCCACCATTTCGGCATCGACGAGGAGCGGCTGCACGAACTCGGGTGGGGCTGAGTGCCGTGGCTCGCCGCCCCTGGCCGTCGAGTTGCCCGTCGACCCCTGCTCGTCGCCCCCGGCCGTCGTGATCTTGGACTTGATGCCGAATAGCGACGCTAACTCCAAGATCATCGCCGCCGGGCGTGGCGAGCGCGCAAGTGCGGACAGGCAGTCCCACTAGGCTGTACTTCGTGGGCGACCGGCTACCAATCAAGATGCTGCACGACCGCGTGCTGGTCCGGATGTCCCGCGAGGAGGGTGAACGCCGCTCATCCGGGGGGATTCTCATTCCGGCGACCGCCCAGATATCCAAGCGGCTGATCTGGGCCGAGGTACTGGCGGTGGGCAACCACGTGCGCACCGTCGAAGTTGGCGACCACGTGCTGTTCAGCCCGGATGATCGCCACGAGGTGGAGATCTCCGGCGAGGATTACCTGCTCCTGCGCGAGCGGGACATCCACGCCGTGGCGGCCAAGCGCGTCGAGTCCAACACCGGCCTCTATCTCTGAGTACGGTTCAGCCGCGCAGCCCTCAACCCAAGCCGGCGCCAACCGGTCAGCCGCCGTGGCCCGTCTCTCGAACCCGCGCCAGCCAGTCGCGGGAACCGACGAAGTCAGCGTCGGTTCGGCCCCGCGACACCGCGTCGAGTGCACCGTCGCGGCGGGGATAGGAACCGAGGTACCGGACGTCAGCACAGACCCGCTTCAGTGCGGCCAGCGCGTCCCCGACCCGCTCCTCGGCGACGTGCCCCTCGCAGTCGATCGAGAAGCAGTACTGCCCGATGCGTTCCTTGGTCGGGCGCGACTCGATGCGGGTCAGGTTCACGCCGCGGGAAGCGAACTCGGTCAGGATCTCCAGTAGCGCGCCGGCGTGATCCGCCCGAAGGTAGGCGACGAGCGTGGTGCGGTCGTTCCCGGATGCTGGCGGCGGCGTGCCGGCACGCGTGAGCAGCACGAACCGAGTGACTGCCCCTCGGTGGTCAGCGATGTCGTGGGCCAACGTGACGAGCTCATAGAGCTCGCCGGCAGCCGGCGGCGCGATCGCGGCGTCGCATACGCCGGCCGCGGCGGCTTGCGCTCCGGCCGCGGTAGAGGAGACGAGCGACACCTCGACGGTGGGCAATGTCTCGTGCAGGAACCGCCTGACTTGCGCCTCGGCGTGCGGGTGAGTCGCGAGGGTTTGCACGTCGGCGAGCGCGGTCCCTGGCTTGGCGAGCAGATCGAAGACCACCGGCAGGTAGGTCTCCTCGGCGATGACCAGTGGCGCACCGCCCGCGAGTTCGTCCAGCGTGGCCGGAACCGCACCCTCGACCGAGTTCTCCATGGGAACCAATGCGCCGTCGACCTTGCCGACGCGCACGGCCTCGACGGCCAACGTCACTGTGGTACATGGGAGCAGGTCAGCCCCTGCGGCGACCGGGAGCGTGCGCAACGCGGCGTGCGCGAACGTGCCGGCCGGGCCGAGAAATGCCAGCCGTAGCCGGGCACGCGTCACGGGATGTGAGCCTAGTGTCCGTCGACGAAGTTCTTTACGGGACACGGCCAGTGCCGCGACCGGGAAGCTCGTTAATGTCGACTGATCGACTTCCTTACTGCGTTCGGGCTCGCGTTCGGCGTCGTCCTGCTCGTGGAGCTGCCCGATAAGACCCTCGTGGCCACGCTCGTGCTCGCCACCCGTTATCGCCACCGACCGGTGCTCATCGGGGTTGCCGCCGCCTTCGCGGTGCAGTGCGTGATCGCGGCGATCGCCGGGCGCTTGCTGTACCTCCTTCCGGAGCGGGGCGTCGAGGCGGCGGTCGCGGTGTTGTTCGCGATCGGGGCGATCCTGCTCATCCGGGAGTCGCTCACCGAGCCGGAGCATGCGGAATTCGAGGAGATGACTGCCGCCCGGTCGGCCACACCGGCCTGGCCAGTCGCGCTCACCTCGTTCGGCGTGCTCTTCGCCGCGGAATGGGGCGACGCGAGCCAGATCGCCACCGCGGGTCTGGTGGCCCGACAGGGCGAGGCGGTCGCGGTGGCCCTAGGGGCCTGGACCGCGCTGGTGTCGGTCGCCGTGATCGCGGTCGGCGCGGGCAAACTCCTGGTTCGGCCCGTGCCGGTTCGCATCGTGCACCGGGTGACTGGCGGGCCTGTTCGCGGTGCTTGCCCTGCTCGCGGCCATTAATGCAATCACCGGCTGATCTACTGCATATTTGTACACCGATTGCCGCGTTACGCTCGTCATACTGCGCACCATGTGTGGCTTAGAGACGCACAGTTGCGTATCAGGTTGGACCAGCGCACGGTGGCCGGTAACGGCCGCGTAGCAGAGGAGCGCGCAGATGTCGAGCATTGTCGATCTGACCCCGGAGGAGCGCGCGGCGCACCTGACCGTAGAGCGTCTCAAGCAGCTCGTCGGACTCGTTGACTACGACGAGTCGACCGACCCCTTTCCGGTGACCGGCATGGATGCCGTGGTGTTCGTCGCGGGCAACGCCACGCAAAGCGCGCACTATTACCAACATGCCTTCGGCATGAATCTCGTCGGATACACCGGGCCTGAGACGGGCAATCGCGATCACATCGGCTACGTCCTCACGTCCGGCTCGGCGCGTTTCGTCATCCTCGGCGGGATGGGCCCGGACGGGCGATACCTCGACCACCATCGGCGGCACGGTGACGGAGTCGTCGATCTCGCGCTCGAAGTGCCGGACGTCGACCGGTGCATCGCACACGCGCGGGTAGCGGGAGCCACGGTCCTGGAGGAGCCGCACGACGTCAGCGACGATCACGGGACTGTGCGGATCGCTGCCATCGCCGCCTATGGCGACACGCGACACACCCTGGTCGACCGCTCCCGCTATCGGGGCGCTTACCTGCCCGGCTACGTCGAGCGGTCATCGGCCATGTCCGGCAAGCGCCAGCGGCTGTTCCAAGCCATCGACCACTGCGTCGGCAACGTCGAGCTGGGTCATATGGACCGGTGGGTGGACTTTTACCACCGAGTCATGGGATTCGTGAACATGGCCGAATTCGTCGGCGACGACATCGCCACGGAATACTCCGCGTTGATGTCGAAGGTCGTGGCGAACGGCAACCACCGCGTCAAGTTCCCGTTGAACGAGCCGGCGATCGGGAAGCGTCGGAGTCAGATCGACGAGTACTTGCAGTACTACGCCGGCGCGGGTTGCCAGCACATTGCCCTGGCCACCAACGACATCCTGCGCACCGCCGACGAGATGCGCGCCCGCGGCATCGAATTCCTCGACACGCCGGACTCCTACTACGACGATCCGGAGCTGCGAGCGCGGATCGGACACGTGCGGGTACCTATCGAGGAACTGAAGTCGCGCCGGATCCTCGTGGATCGCGACGAGGACGGCTACCTGCTGCAGATCTTCACCAAGCCGGTCGGTGACCGGCCGACGATGTTCTACGAACTCATCGAACGGCATGGCTCCCTGGGCTTCGGCAAGGGGAACTTCAAAGCGCTGTTCGAGGCGATCGAGCGCGAGCAAGAACGTCGCGGGAACCTGTGAGAGGCTGACCGACATGGCCGTCCGGCTGCGCGAGGCGTTGGCGACGCTGCCCGGGTACGTCGGGGGGCGCACGGTGCCGAACGCGATCAAGCTCGCGAGTAACGAGACGCCCTACCCTGCCCTGCCGCACGTGGTCGCTCGGCTGACCGACTCACTGCGAGCGGCCAACCGTTATCCCGACCCGACCTCCGCCAAACTGACCGCGGCGCTCGCCGAGCGCTACGACCTGCCGGTCACGCAGGTCGTCGTGGGCTGTGGATCCGTCTCGCTGTGCCAGCAGCTTGTCCAGATCAGCACCCAGGTCGGCGACGAGGTGGTCTACGGGTGGCGGGCATTCGAGGCGTATCCGGTGGTGGCGGCGATTGCCGGGGCGGTGCACGTCCGGGTGCCGCTGCGCGACGAGGTGCACGACCTCCCGGCGATGGCTGACGCGGTAACCGACGCCACTCGGCTGGTTTTCGTGTGCAACCCCAACAACCCGACCGGCACGGCCGTCCGGGGGGCCGACCTGAAGGCGTTCCTCGCTGCGGTGCCGGAGCACGTGCTCGTCGTTGTCGACGAGGCCTACCACGAGTTCGTGACCGATCCCGATGTCCCGGACGGTCGGACGCTTCTCGACGATCATCCCAATCTGGTGGTGTTGCGTACGTTCTCCAAGGCGTACGGGCTCGCGGGGCTGCGGGTGGGTTACGCCTTGGCGGGAGACCAGGCGGTGGCCGCTGCCCTGAAGCAGGTGCAGGTGCCGTTCGCCGTCAGCCGGGTCGCCCAGGATGCCGCGCTTGCGTGCCTGGATCCGGAAGCGGAGAAGGAGCTGTTCACGCGGGTCGACACGGTTCTCGCCGAGCGGGCCCGGGTCGAGAACGCGCTACGCGGCATGGGGTACGCCGTCCCGCCGACCCAGGCAAACTTCGTTTGGCTTGCCCTGGGTGAGCACACTGCCGACTGGGCCACGGGATGCGCGGAACAGCAGGTCATCGTCCGGCCGTTCGCCGGTGAGGGTGTTCGGGTGACAATCGGGGCACCCGACGAGAACGACCAGTTCCTGGCTGCCGCTCGCGCTCTAGCCGGATGAGCGTTCTGCTCACCAACATCGGGCTGCTAGCTACGCAGGACCCGGAGCTCGGTGAGCTGACCGATGCCGCGATCGTGCTGTCCGACGACCGGATTGCGTGGGTCGGACCGTCGGCCGGGGCGCCGGCAACCGATGAGCTAACTGATCTCGACGGTCGGGCGGTGCTGCCCGGCTTCGTTGACTCCCATGCCCATTTGGTGTTCGCCGGCGACCGGGCGGGCGAGTTTGCCGCGCGGATGGTCGGGACCCGCTACGCCGCCGGCGGCATCCAGACGACGGTGGCCGCTACCCGGAGGGCGTCGGACGATGTTCTGCGGGCCAACCTGGCCCGGCTGGCGCGCGAGCTTCTCGTCGCGGGCGTCACGACTTTCGAGTGCAAGTCTGGATACGGACTTGATGTGCCGGAGGAGCAACGCTCCCTGCGGCTCGCCCGGGAGTTCACGACTGAAACCACGTTCCTCGGGGCGCACGTCGTGCCGCCGCAGGTCCCTCGGGAGGACTACCTCGCGAGCGTCTGCGGACCGATGCTCGCGGCCTGCGCTCCGCACGCGCGGTGGGTCGACGCGTTCTGCGAAGACGGAGCGTTCAGCGTCGATGAGTGCCGCCTCGTGTTGCGGGCCGGACTCGCAGCGGGGTTGGGCGCCCGGCTGCACGCCAACCAGCTTGGGCCAGGCCCGGGCGTACGGCTGGCGGTTGAGCTCGGCGCGGCAAGCGCCGACCATTGCACGCATCTGACCCCGGCTGACGTGGACGATCTGGCTGCCGGGTCGACGGTGGCCACGTTGCTGCCCCTGGTCGAGTTCTCCACTCGGTCGCCGTACCCCGACGCCCGTGCGCTCCTGGACGCCGGTGCCACGGTCGCGATAGCCACCGACTGCAATCCCGGCTCGGCCTATTCGACGTCGATGCCGCTTGCCATCGCGCTGGCTGTGCGCGAGATGCACATGACGCCGCGCGAGGCCGTCCACGCGGCGACGGCGGGCGGTGCGGCCGCACTTCGACGCGATGACATCGGACGGATCGCGGTTGGACAACGCGCCGACCTGATCGCGCTCGAAGCGCCGTCCTACATACATCTGGCCTACCGCCCGGGAGTCCCGCTCATAGCCCAGGTCTGGCAGTCCAGCAGGCGGGCCGTCTGACCTGAACGGGCTGCGGCATAGCCCGGCCACCATCTGAAGCCCCAGAGGAGCGTCGTTCCTCAGACGTCAGCGAATGCGGTCGAACGGAGCGCATCCACCCCGTCGGACAACTGGGCCACGCGCTCGTTGTCGACAGTGCCACCGCAGCGGACCAGCCAGTTGGCAACCATCCGATGACCGCCGTGAGTGAGCACGGACTCGGGATGGAACTGCACGCCGTCGATCGGCAGCATTCGGTGCCGCAGCGCCATGACGACACCGGACCGAGACCGGCCGGTCACGATGATCTCTTCGGGCAGGGCCGACTCGTCGACGGCCAGCGAGTGGTAGCGCGTTGCGGTGAACGGCGACGGCAGCCCCGCGAGAACGCCCGTGCCGTCGTGCAGAATCTCGCTCGTCTTGCCGTGCAGCAGCTCGGGTGCGCGAATGATCGGCGCGCCGAACACCGCACCAATCGCCTGGTGCCCGAGGCACACGCCGAACAGCGGAAGGCCAGTCGTCGCACACGCGGTGACCAGCGGCATGCTCTGGCCGGCCTGCTGGGGGGTACCGGGTCCGGGTGAGATAAGCACGCCGTCGACGTCCAGCTCGGCAAGATCCGCGGGTGACACCGCGTCATTGCGGCGAACGATCACATCGGCCCCCAGTTGGGCCAGGTACTGAACCAGGTTGTAGACGAAGCTGTCGTAGTTGTCGACGACGAGGATCCTCATCCCACCTGCCCGCGACGCACGCTCGTTCACGGCCCGTCCACGGTGACGTTGCCGAAGGGCAAATGCGGCTCGAGCCAGGGGAATATCACGAATAGCAGCAGGGCGGACACGGCCATGACGAGTACCAACGTCTGTAGCAGCTTCCAGACCATTCGCCCGGGCAGATGACGCCAGATCCAGGTGTACACGGCTCAGATCGTCCCTCCCACCAGCTCCTTGGGCAGCTGGTTTCCGTTACGAACGACGGCACGGGAGAGCGCCGCGTGCACGATCATTCGCTGATTCGCGGTGAACTTGGGATGGCAGGTAGTCATCGTCATCAGCGACTCGGTCGGTCTCGCACCGGGACGACCCGGCACCGGATCGATCACCGCGACGTCGCTTGGCGCCTACGATCTGCCGACCGGGAACCCCGTCAACGCCCGCGACCGCGGGATCGCCGGTCGCCACGTCCCCCAACACCCGGTACACGAACCAGGTGGACTTGGTCTCAACCACCACGGCGTCTCCAGCGCGAAGCTGATCGAGGTTCAGGAACGGCTCGCCCTTACCGACCCGGTGCCCAGCCACCGCGAAGTTGCCCACCTGCCCCGGTAGCTGAGTCGTTGGATAATGGCCCGGGCCCTCCTCGAGGGAGGCGCCGTCGACGCCTTGCACGATCGTGAACCGATAGTCGGATCCGAGGCGTGGCACATAGAGGTTGGCGATGCCCTGCCCAGCCGGGATCGTCGACTGCGTGGAGCCTGGCAGGTTCAACCTGCCCACAAGTGGATCGTCTCCCTGGGCCCACTGCTGTTCGAGAACGGTGTGCACGCGGACCTGCTTCTGATGGGCGAAGATGTTCGTCACCCACAGCTCGTAAACGACGAAGAGCAGCACGATGACACCAGCGGTGATCAGGGCCTGGCCGACGCCGCGCATCACGAACCGGATCCGGTCGCTGCCGTGCGCAACGCGGTGGCGCCCGGGCATGGTCAGGGTGCTGGCAGCGTGACCATCGTCAGCGGCTCCCCCGGGCCGCGTCTCGGTCATCGTCATCCAGCCTTCGCGTAGTCCAGCGCCAACGGGCCATCGTAGGCCGGCAGATCCAGGCGCTGCTGGGATTCGACCGTGTACCCCAGTCCGTAGTACGAGGCGGCCTGGCGGTACAGCGTCACGCCGGGCGAACGATCCAGCTCCTTGGACATCGCGTCGGCCAGACCGATTGCCTCGATCTGGTACGGCGGCGAGTAGACCCGGCCGTTGAGCAGCAGGGTGTTCCCGACGCACCGCACCGCGCTGGTGGCAATGAGCCGCTGCCCCGCGACGCTGACCGCGTCGGCGCCCCCCGCCCACAGCGCGTTGACGACCGCCTGTAGATCCGATTGGTGTACGACGAGCTGGTTCGGGTCAACCGACGGATCGTCCGGGACCGTGGGCGCGTCGTCCAGCACGACGAGGATGCCCGGCCCGGATACCGCCTCGCGTCCGGCCGCGACGAGCAGGGGCGCCTCCTCGGTCTTCAGCCGGCCGACCTGGGTGTCGTCCGCCGCCGCGGCATCGGTCGCAGCCTTCGCCTCGGCCTGCAGCTGGCGCAATGTCGCGGACTCGGTATCGACCTGACGTTCGGCGTTCCGAACCAGATCGGCGAGATCGGCCGTCGCAGGTGACCGCAGCTCGTGGCCCTGCGCCACTTCGTGGCTGGTGGCGAACAACAGACCCGCGACGAGGCACACGATCGGCACGATGACCCGCCATACGCCGGTGGGGGTCAGCGCTGCTCGCCACCCCTTCATCGGACGCGCTCCCTCGTCGCCGTGCCCGGCCACATATCCCGGCGGTATCGTGTGTGATTGTCCGTCGGCTGTTCACGCTAGCCGCACATGAGCGTGGTAGGAGAATCCGTGCCCAAGTCGAAGGTGCGCAAGAAGACCGAGCCGACACTGCGCACGAGCACGCTCGCGCCCAGCGGGCACGCCGTACGACCTTCGCCGCGCTGGTACCCGATCGTGATGGCCGCCATCCTGCTCGTCGGCTTGGCCTGGATCGTCGTCTACTACTTGGCCGGCAGCTCAGTGCCGGTCATGCAGGATCTCGGCGCGTGGAATTTTGCCGTCGGTTTCGGCTTCATGATCATCGGCCTCGGGATGGCTGTGCGCTGGCATTGAGCGGCACGACGTCCGGCTACTCGGATTACAGCTTTGTAGTTCCATCCCCAGCTGGGGACAGGATTGTGGATAACCGGTGACGGCCCACCAGTTCGGGCCGAATCGGGCGCTCGCGATCCTGTGGCTGGCGCTCACCCTCGTGGCCGCCGGCGCCGCGATCGCCACGACCGATCCCGCCGGTCGACTGCTTGCTGGTGGCGCCGCCGTCGTGCTTGCCGCATACGGAATCGTGGGTCTGGTGTTCTGGCCGCGGTTGTCCGTCGGCCCGGACGGACTCCGGGTGCACACGCCGGCGCGGCGGGCCGCGTACGCCTGGTCGGAGGTGGACACGGTGCGCCTGGACGAGCGGCGACGCTTCGGACTCTCGACCGGAACGCTCGAGATCGACGCCCGCGGCGATCTCGTTGTGCTGAGCCGATGGGCGCTCGGTGCGGATCCGCGTGACGTCCTGGCGGTGGTGCAGTCGTACGCGCCGCCGACGTGACACCAGATCGTCAAAAGGTGAGCGTTTCCCCGATCACCGCGACAAGGAGCACGACGGCGATGCCGGACAAGCCGGCCACTTGGACGCGGGTCGGTAGCGACCGGCGCTTTCGTGGATTGCCTGCGATAGACAACGCGGCGAGTCCACCACATACGAAGCCGCCCACGTGGCCCAGCCGGGACACGTCGGGCACCGAGAAGGTGACGACCAGGTTCAGCACGATCGTGGCGACCAACCACTGCGGATCCAGGTTCAGCTCCCGGACGAATACGAGGGCAGCGGCGAACAGCGCGAAGATCGCCCCGGAGGCGCCGACGACCGGACCGAAACGGGCCCCGAACAGATAGATCGCCACGGACCCACCGAGCGCTCCGAGCAGGTACACCGACAGGTAACGCCACCAGCCGAGGAGCCGCTCCAAGTACGGTCCGATGATGATCAGCGCGAGCATGTTCGTCACGATGTGCAGCACGTTCGCGTGCAGGAAGGTGGCCGTCAGGAGCCGGTAGTACTGACCGCTGGTACCGACGGCTGCCGGGAGCATCTGCCATTGCTCGAACAGTGCAGACCGCGACGGCCGATTGAATCCATAGACGGACTGGACGGCGGTGATCACGTAGACGGCCACGTTCAGCGCCACGAGGACGCCGGTGACGTACGGGCGGTTACCGCGCCGCACTGCGCCCACCGATGTTCGAAGCGGCCGCTGGGTGGCGCGGCCGAGCTTCACGTCGTCCGGACATTGGAACCCAACCGCCGCGGGACGCATGCAGTCACTGCAGATCGGGCGATTGCACCGCACGCACCGAATCAGGGTCTCGCGCATCGGATGCCGATAGCAGAACGCCGGGGGATGCACCGGCGGGACGCCCCCGCTGGCGTCCGGATGTCCACTCCCGGGTGCGGCAGCCATCTCTCGGTTGGACACTCCGCTCGAGTCGTTTGCCGGCTCAGCCTCCGTCGGCGCGGCCGCTGACCGGCGTTACTTCGACGGAGTTGATCGTGACGTCGTCGACGGGGCGGTCGTTGCGCCCCGTCTTGGTGCTGGCGATCTGGTTCACGACGGTGCGGCTGTCAGCGTCAGCGACCTCGCCGAAGATCGTGTGTTTGCGGTTGAGATGCGGAGTGGGCACGACCGTGATGAAGAACTGCGAGCCGTTCGTGCCCGGACCGGCGTTGGCCATGGCGAGCAAATACGGGCGATCGAAGGCCAGCTCCGGGTGGAACTCGTCGCCGAACTGGTAGCCAGGACCGCCGTAACCCTGTCCGAGGGGGTCACCTCCTTGGATCATGAAGTTGGGGATGACCCGGTGGAAGATCGTGCCGTCGTAGAGAGGTTCGCTCGTCTTCTGACGGGTGGCGGGGTGAGTCCACTCGCGTGAGCCCAACGCTAGCTCGGTGAAGTTGCGGACGGTCTTGGGCGCCTGATCGCCGAAGAGGTTGACTCGGATGTCTCCAGCCGTCGTATGCAGAGTGGCGGTAGCGGTCGTGGACACGAATTGGACTCCCACGGGTTGGGAACAGATTGGTCGCACGTTCGATCCTGCCACGCCGCGCTTCAGACCGCTGCGGCCACCGCCCGGGTGCCGGTACCGGAGCTGCGTGTGGTAGTCCATGATTGTCGATCAACGGTGACGAAGGGGGCTGCAGTGAGCCGCACATCTGCCGGCGCTGAATTGTCCGATGCGCTGCAAGCGGTGGGCAGTGCCACCAAGGGCAAGGCAGCCGATACGGCCAAGAAGGTGAAGGCGAGAACTGTCGAAGCATCGGACTCCGTCGCGTCTGCCTTCGACACCGCCGCACGACAGAGCTGGCGGACTCGCCGGAAGACGGACAGACGGTCGAGGGTAAGGGCGGCAAAGCGTCGCCGGCGGGCTGCGCAGGCCGAGCGCCGAGCGGCGGCCGCCATCGCTCCGCTGACCGAATCGGTAGCGCAGGCCGAGCGCCGAGCGGCGGCTGCCATCGCTCCGCTAACCGTATCGGTAGCGAACCTGGTCTCGAGGGACGAGGAGCTCCCGAAGAAGAAGCGGAAGTCGGTGAAGACCATCGCGTTCACCCTGCTCGCGGCCGGGGCCACGCTCGCGGTGATCCAACAGTTGCTCGGTCGCCGCCATACTGACGCCACGTCGACGGACGGCTCGGATGCAAAACCGGGCCAATCCGTGCCCGAGCAAGCCACGGCGACAGCCAGCGAGGTTGCCAACGCCGCGACGGATCAGGCCGCAACAGTCACCGATATCGCTGCGGAGAAGGTCTCCGACCTCTCGGACACCGTCGCCAACACGGCCGACAAGGCCGCGGCCAAGTCGACTTCGCCGCGCAAGCGGACTGCGCGATCCACCACGAAGTCGTCCGGGTCAACCGCGGCGGCGGGCGAAGCGCCGTCTGGCGAGGCCGGGTGAGCTGATCGCGTCAGAACTTCGGGGCGATCGTCTTCGCGATATTGCGCGCGTTGAATGACACGTTCTTCTGGTCGGTCTTGACGGTAACCACGGTGTCGCCGGTCGCGAACGAGCACGCCCAGTCGAGGCGCTCATCCGGCGGATTGAAGGCGGTCTGGTAGAGGACACCGTCCACTGCGGGGATCAGGTCGTGCACCGGGATCTGGTGTGTGCCGGACTGGCCGAGCCGCACCATCGCGTTGTAGGCGAGGGTTGCCGACCGAAACCGCGCTGAGGTGATCTCCAGCACCGGGTGGCCGTCGTAGTAGTAGCTGAACCGGCAGCCGACGGTTCGGCCACCGGCGCGAAGTACGACGGTGCCTCCGATCCGGTTTCCTTCTTCGTCTTGTGCCGTGGGCACGTCGAGGTACGGGCAGTCTCCCGCGACGGCACTGACCGGGCCCACATCGATGGCGCCGGTCGGGAGCGGCGTCGGGGTAGGTGTGCGGGTGGTGATGGTCGTCCGCACAGCGGTGGGATCCACAACCGCCGGTGCCCGGCCACCGCAGGCGGCGAGCGTCGCGGCGGCAACGGCCGCCGCGACGCCGACAGCCGGTCGCCACACGAGGATCGAGGTTAGGCGAACCGAGGCGCGCCCCGCCGACCGCCGTGACGAAGGGATCCGAGGTCGGGTAGTCCGTCTGCTTCAGTCCGGTGTTCGCCAGCTCGTCGCCGCTGTCACCGGAAGAGAAGAGGAAGGAGATGCCCTGCAACGCGCCCCGGGCGAATATCCCTTGGAAGGCCGCGATCGAATCCGCACTCTCATCTTCCTCGGGCTCGCCCCACGAGTTCGACACGATGGACGCCTTGTTCTGGCGGACGACCTTGGCCAGCGTGTCGATCAGGTCGGTGTCGAAGCAGCTCGCGGAGGCGTAGTACAGGATGTTGGCGCTCGGCGCCATCGCGTGCATGGCCTCGGTGTCCAGCGCCTGCTCCGCCTGCACGCCGGACGGGTCACATTCCGGAACGATGTTGAAGCCCCCCTGGGGCAACACAATCTTGAACTGGCCCGGGGCGTAGGCGCCGTCGCCGTGGTTGGTCGCATACGTGTTGATGTCCGAGGTGATCGTGCTCGAGTTGTACCAGAGCGTGCTGGCTACGGTTACCCCCGACCCGTGCAGCGCGGAGTTGTTCTCGTAGGCGGCCCGGAACTGCGGGCCGGTGTAGCCGCACGGTGCGTACGGGAGCGTCGCGCCCTGGAACTTGGGCAGTCGGGTCTTGAAGTCGGCCTGGAACTTGGCGTCGATCTGACCGTAGTAGATCGAGCACGGCCGCGCGTTGGCGAACGCTGGTGGGGCGGGATGGGCGCTCCGACGTGAGCGGCGGTCTTGGTGGTGTCGAGGCCGCCGACGGCGAGGATCGCGCTTCCCAGGGAGTCCGGGACGCTGGCATCGCCCGTGGGTGCCTGAACGGTCTGCCCGTCGTGGGTGTAGCTGTGCAGCGCGACGCCGAACGCCGTCTGGGCGGCGGCGACTGTTCCCACATGTCGCCCGCTAGGCCTACTAGATGAGAGTTTGTCCGGTCTGCCTATCTGGCCCACCAGGGCATTCGCCGCTCACGAAAGGCCTGCATGCCCTCCCGCGCCTCCTCGGAGGCGAACAGCCGGGCAGACAGCTCCATCATCGCGTCCCCGTCGTTGGCGAGCAGGCTGCGCATGGGACCGGCATTGATGGACTTCGTCGCTTCAAGGCCTTGCGGTGAACACTGGCGCAGCGCGTCGAGATACCGCGCGATAGCATCGTCCATGTCGACGACGACCTCGGTGAGTAGACCGATCCTCGCAGCCTCCGCGGCATCGAAGATCTCACCGGTCAGGTAGTAGCGCGCCGCCGAACGTTCGGACAGCCGCGTTCGGGTGGTCAGCGAGATCATGGCGGGCGCGAGACCGAGCCGGACCTCGGTGAACGCGAACGTCACCGCCGGGCTCGCCAACGCGATGTCGCACGCACCGACCAGCCCGATGCCTCCGGCGCGGGCGCTTCCGGTGAGACGGCCCAGAACCGGCTTGGCCGCATCGACGAGTGCCTGCATGACGGCGAACATGTTGCGGGTGCCCACCGCTGGATCGCCTTGAGTCATCTCGCCGAGATCCGCGCCTGAGCAGAACGTCGGGCCGCTATGGGTCAAGACGATGGCTCGAACGTTCGAGTCACGAGCCGCGGCCCCGAGATGATCTCGAAGCTGTGCGACCAGGGCAGCAGACAGCGCGTTGCGATTGTGCTGGGAGTCCAACGTGATCGTCGCGATCGCGTTGGCCACCTCGAGGTGCACAAGCGTGTCTGGCACCAACTCAACTCCTCGTCGGCCTGTCCCGCCGGCTAGCCGCGCAACGGCTTCAGCGAAGCCTCCACTCGTACCAGCTCGTCCAGCATCGCTCGAGCCATACCGATCATCACTTCGGTTGCCTGCAGCCGATCGTCCTCGTCGATGATGCTGGCGACGAACGGGATGAACACCGCGTCTACGACCGGCACCATCCGCAATGTCGTGATGACCTGCTTCACCATCTGAACAGCGCGCGCGCCGCCGGCGATCCCGCCGTACGCACAGAATCCAACGGGCTTATAGCGCCACTCGTGGTTCAGGTAGTCAATCGCGTTCTTCAGAGGTGCGTTGAGCCCGTAGTTGTATTCGGGCATGACGAAGACGAATGCATCGCAAGCCTCGACCTGTGCGCTCCACGCGAACGTGTGCGGCTGGGTGTAGCGGCGCAGCCGAGGATGATTCGGTTCGTCCAGGAACGGCAATGCGATCTCGGCCAGGTCGAGCACCTCGATCTCGAATGCCCCGTGCTCCCTAGCGACGGACGCGAACCACTCGGCGACCGGCAGCCCAACTCGTCCAGGCCGAGTGCTGGCGATGACGAGGCCTAGTCGGGGCAAGCCGGCCTCCTCCGTCGGCGCATGTTCGAAGGGGGATCCTAGCTGCGCGTTCAACTACGTGGTTGCACGAGTGTCGCTCTCAACGCCGGTCGATAGTGTCGAGCGGGTCGCGCATGCCCCGCGCGCCACGGTGCTCGGCTCCCGAGTGGAGGCCTGGTGTGAGCCAGGATCGTTCGAACCTTCGACCGGACTGCAAGAACTGTGCCGGGCTGTGTTGCGTTGCCCTGCCATTCGGAGCGTCGGCCGACTTCGCGATCGACAAGGCCGCCGGCGAGCCCTGTCCTCATCTGCAGACGGACTTCCGATGCCGCATCCACAGCCAGTTGCGAGAGCGCGGCTTTCCCGGTTGCGCCGCCTACGACTGTTACGGCGCCGGGCAGAAGATCACCCGGTCGACGTTCGCCGGCCAGGATTGGCGGCGGAATCCAGAGATCGCGCAGCGAATGTTCGCCGTCGTTCCCATCGTCCAGACGCTGCACGAGCTGCTCTGGTATCTGGCTGACGCGTTGACGTTCGACGCGGCCCGCTCGCTTCACCCGGAGCTGCGCCAGGCTCGGGACGAGATGGAACGCCTCGCGGGTCAAGGCCCGGACGCCCTTCTGCCGCTGGACATCCGCGCGTGTCGTCGCGACGTCGACGTCTTGCTTGACCGGGCGAGCGCACTGGTACGAGAGGAGGCCGGCAGGCAGCACGCGCAGCGCCACCGCCGCCCACATGGATTTGGTCCCGGTCGAAGCCAGGGCGCACCCGATCTCGCGGGAGCCGATCTACATGGCGCCGACCTCGTTGGGGCGAATCTGCGCGGTGCGCTGCTCATCGGCGCCAACCTCCGCGCGGCCGACCTGGTGGGGGCTGATGTCCGTGGCGCGGACTTCCGGAGTGCTGACCTACGCGGCGCGGACCTCGGTGGCTGCGTCTATCTCACCCAATCCCAGCTTGAGGCCGCGCGAGGGGATGCAGCGACGAAGCTCCCGCCCTTGCTTCGTCGCCCGTATCACTGGTGGAAACCCGCCGATGGATCTCGCCTCAGCCGACCGTGATGTGCAGGTCCATGCCCTGGTCCTTGTGCTCGTCGACGGAACACCACAATTCATAGCTGCCTTTCTGGAAGGTCACCGTGAGGTTGGCCGTCTGGCCTGGCTGAATTGTGGATGTGGCCTGCTTGTCGACACCGGGCCCCTCGACAGTGAGATTGTGCGCGGTCTGGCCGGCGTTGTGCACGGTGAAGGTGTAGGGACCGGCCGTAAACGTCTGGGTGGACAAGGTGATCGAGTACTCCTTCTCGTCCGCCGTGACTGCCGTACCAGTCACGGCGGAGGAGCTTCCCGAACCGGCGGACGCCGATGTCGTTCCGGCACCTCCTCCGCCACCGCTTGACGAACAACCGGCAAGGAACGCAACTGCGAGCACCGATGCCGACGCCGATGCTGCCCTGATCACGAATCCAGCCATGACGAAGCTCCTCTGTATCATGATCCTTCCAGCCCGCCCGGCACCGAACCGAGCAGATTCGACTGCCGTCGCGTGCCGCGAAGGTGATCGACCCGCGCGGTCGTCGGGATCATCGTCGCGCAGGATAGAGCCGTGGGGTTAGTTCGGATCGCGACCTACAACATTCGATCTCTTCGCGACGACCGCGCATCCGTAGTGCGCGTCATCGAAGCAATGCGCGCCGATGTGGTGTGCCTGCAAGAGGCCCCTCGGTTACTCTTCGGCCCCACGCTCTGTCGTCGCCTCGCGGACGATCTCGGCATGGCGATGATCGCCGGCGGCCGGTCCGCTGCGGCGAATCTCCTGCTGGGCGACCCGTCGATCACGGTGCGGGGAACTCGTGCCCTTCTGCTTCATCGATACCGGTGGCGCGAGCGCCGCGGACTGGCCATGGCCGACCTGACCATCCGAGGTTCTCGACTCGTCGTCGCGGGGTTCCACCTCAGTGGGGTCGAAACCGAGCGGCTTGGTCACATCGACGAACTGCATCGGGGCGTCGACGAGTTTTGCCCGCCGGGCGTGCCGATGATGCTTGCCGGCGACGTCAACGACGAGCCTGGTTCGACGACCTGGGCGCACCTCACCGCTCGCGGAGCAGACGCCGCTGCAGTGCACAGCACCGGTGATCCGCGGACCAACCGCACCGAGTCGCCGACCCGCCGTATCGATGCCCTGTTCGTCGGCCCGGGCATCACCGTCATTCAGACGACGGCCATCGATTCACCTGATGTCAGGGCCGCCAGCGATCATCGGCCGGTCGTCGCCGATCTTCATGTCTCCGACCGGCCGGCCGAGGGCGACCGATCTCGGCTCGGCGTCTAACGGGCGGTACCGTCGAAATGAGACCGATGTCCAAGCACCTATCCCGTTGGATCGCCGTACTGGCCCTGCTCGCCATTGTCGACTGGGCCTTGACCATTCACGCTCACTTGACCTACCACCATCACCCCGGTGGCCCAACCATCATGCCGCTCGGGCAGCTGCTGGGCTGGGTCACGTCCATCGGCCTGGTCGTTGTCATCGTGGTCTTGCTGATCGCTCGGCACCGGCAGCGCACCTGGCGCTACGACGAGATCCCACCCGGGCCGATTCCGCCACCAGGAAGGCCGCCGCGCTGAAATCGCGCATCGCGTCGCACAGTGTCACGTAAGGCCGGGCTGTTGCGTCACGCTCCGTTATGGTCCACAGTCGAACATGCGTTCGAAATTGCGGAGGGACGGATACCTCGAGGAAGTTCCGCCGGAACGCTGCCCCGCCGGACATCCGTTGCTGCCACGCGGCACGCTGGTGAGCTGGTCGCCCTGCGATTGCACCCCTGGCGTGCATGGCCATCGCACGTATCGCTGTCGCTTTCCGGTGGATGGCGGCGAGTGCGGCTTGATCATGTACTTTCCGCCCTGCCGCGACCCATCCGCTGGGCCGGCGTCCTGGACCTAAGTGACGCCCCCGACCCGGTGGGTTCCGGCGGCCCCGGTCATTCGGTCGGCGCCGGCGTGAGCGACGTCAGGTACTCCTGCAGGCGCGTGTCGATCTCCTGCCGGGGGATCTCCCGCTCCCGCAGCTCCGCGAACCACTGGGCGGCGACGTCGTTCGAGACGGTGATCTCGAGAGCGATGTTGTCGGGGTCCCGGAAGTTCAGGTGGTACCCCAATTCCATGTCGCGGATCGGGGTGTGCTCGACCCCGTGTGCCACGAACCGGCCTTCCCACTCGACGAGCTCGTCGCGGCTCGAGGCTGCGAATCCGACGTGGTCCAGCCCCGTGTTGAGCTCGGTAAACGGTGTGCCGTCGGCGGCGTCGTGCCGGATCAGTCCAACCACGAACGACGTCTGCCGGTGAACCAGGATCCGAGCGTGGCCGAAGTCGGCCAGTCGAAGGAGTCCGAGGATCTCGGTGTAGAACCGTTCGCTGCGGTCGAGGTCGGTGACCGTCAGGGTGATGTGGTCGGCGCCCGCGAGCGCAGGCACGGGCCTTTCCACCCCCGTCACCGGACCCGGTCCGGTGACGGCCTCGATTGATCGGAGAGCCGCGCCAGGGGCGGGGACGCCATCGGTGCGAAGATCCACATGGCGTAGTACCCCCATCCTGGGGAGGCGAGCCAGCGCTCGAGCTTCTCTACGATCGTTGTCGATGTCCGCATCAGGGCCTCCTTCGGACGACGTGACTCCGGTCGACAATGGCATCGGGGCGGTTTCGGTCGCGTCCGGCAAAACCCTCAAACCTGGGACCGCGGTAGTGGGGCGGGAGACGGAGTTAGGGCACCTCCGCAGGCTGCTGGCCGAGACGGTCGCGGGCCGGTGCACGGCGTTGCTCGTCGAGGGCGAGCCGGGGGTGGGCAAGACCACGCTGCTCGAGGCAGCTCGTTCACTGGCCGACGGCTTCACCTGCCTGACCGCACAGGGCGCCGAGTCCGAATCCCAACTCGCCCATGCCGGGCTGCTGGAGCTGTTGCGCCCGATCCGCTACCTGTTGCCCGAGGTGCCTGGGTCACAGGCTGACGCGCTGCGGTCGGCGGTCGGCTGGTCGCCCGCGTCTTCGGCAGCCGACCGGTTCCTGGTAGCCGCGGCGACGCTCTCGTTGCTCGCCGCGTCCGCCGAACGCGGGCCGGTCCTGGTGCTCGTCGACGACCTGCAGTGGCTGGATCGCGAGTCGTTGGGCGCCATCGCCTTCGCCGCGCGCCGGCTGGGCCCCGATGCCGTCGCGTTCGTCCTGGCGGCCCGCACCGGCGACGTACCGGCCGAGCTCACGCAGGGCGTGCCCGTCCTCCGGCTCGGTGGGCTGTCCGCGTCGGCCGCGGCGGCACTCCTGCCGTCGGGAACCGCATCGAAGGTGCTGGAACGGCTGGTGGCCGGCACGCAGGGGAACCCGCTCGCCCTGCTGGAGGTGTCGCAGCGGCTGGACGACGCACAACGGGTCGGAGCAGCGCCCCTGCCCGATCCGTTACCGGCCGGCGACCGGCTGCGCACGCTTTACCGGGCCACGCTGGCCGATCTGTCGCCTCCGGCGTTCCAGGCGGTGCTGCTCCTGGCGTTGTCCGGGGCAGCGGCGACGGCCACCGCCGTCGTCGCCTCGGTCCTCACCGGCATGGAAGTCAAGCCGGCTGTCGCGCTGGACGAGGCGCGCGAGCGCGGTGTCCTGGTCCGCCACGGCGCCCGCTACGGGTTCCGGCACCCGCTGCTGCGCAGTGCCGTGCTGGAGCTGGCCACGGCCGACCAGCGGCTTGCGGCGCATACGGCGCTTGCCGCCGCGCCTCCGGTCGGGGACCGGGCCCGGGTGTGGCACCAGGCCGAGTCCACGATCGGCCCGGACGCCCAAGTGGCCGAACAGCTGGCGCAACTCGCGGACGCGGACCGCCACCGACTGGGCTACGCCGCCGCGTCAGCCGCGCTGGAACGCGCCTGCGACATCACCCCGGACCCGGACCTGGCGGCCCAGTGGCTCGCCCTGGCCGCCCACGATGCGTTCCTGGCCGGGGACGTTGCGCGGGTCCGGGCTCTGGTGGACAGGGTGCTCACCGGTACTGCAACCGACCGCGCCCGAGGAGAGGTGCTGTTCAGCCTGGGGATGCTGGAGCAGTACGCCGGCTCGATCCCTCGGTCGGTAGAGCACCTCGACGATGCTTCGACCCTGCTCGACGGTCCTGCGCTCGTACGGGCGCTGACGGAACTGGCTCTCGCCCGCTTCCGTCTCAACGACGTTGCCGGGGTAGCAGACTGTGCCCAGCGGATCGATGCCGTGGCCGACCGCGATGACCCCGAGCAGCAGTTGCTGGCCCACTTCACCGGCGGCGCGGCCCTCGTACTGACCGGTGACTTCGATGCCGGCCGACCGCGGCTCGCCGAGGTCAAGCGGCTAGCGGACCTTCGGTCGCTGCGTCACGATGCCCGGGCACTACTGCTTATGGCGCTCGCCGCCGCCTTCACCGGCGAGGTCGGCGACGCCGTGGCCGTCGGAGCCTCGCGGGTGGCGGAGGTTCGCCGCCGCGGAGCCATCGGGGTGCTGGTCCCGGTCCTGGCGCTCCTGGCCGCCGGCAGGGCGTGGGTGGGAGACCATGCCGGCGCGTTCGCCGACGCGGGTGAGGCAGCCGAGCTTGCCGCCCATCTGGGCTACGCCGCCGACGGTGCGGTGGCGGTGGAGATGCTGGCCTGGCAACTCGCCGCGCGCGGCCTGCATGACGAGGCCCGCGAGTCCCTGATCCGGGCGCGGACGCTCACCGATCGGGCCGGCACCACGAGCGCGGCCGCCCACCAGGCCCTCACGTCCGCGTTCTGCGCGCTGTGCCGCGGAGACCTGGGCGAGGTCGTCTCGCTGCTCGAGCAGCGCCGCACCATCGACGGCGGCGTGGGAGCAAGCGGTGAGCCCCTCGGTATCGCGCCGTTGCTGGTCGAGGCGTACGTCGGTCTTGGGAGGTGGGACGGCGCACGTTCACTCACTGCCCGCTACGCCGAGGCCACGCCCGCAGCTGCCCCACCGCTGTCGATCGCGCTCCTGCGCCGATGCCAGGCCATCACCGCCGACAGCGAGGTCGGTGCCCAGGAGGCATTCGACGCCGCGATGCAGGCGCATGCCGCGGCCTCGGACCCGTTCGAGGCCGCGCGGACCCGATTGCTCTACGGTGGCCGTCTCCGACGGGCCGGGCAGCGGGTCGCCGCACGCGTCGAGCTCGGCGCCGCACGCGACGCCTTCGACTCGATGGAGCTCACGCACTGGTCGACGGTCGCGGCGCAAGAGCTGGCCGCGACCGGGGCCACGGCCCGACGTGGGCCTGTTGCTGGCGACGTGCCGCTGACTTCACAGGAGACGCGCGTCGCACTACTGGCGGCGCGGGGCCTGTCGAACCGGGAGATCGGCGCCTCTTTGTTCCTGAGCCCGAAGACGGTCGAGCGGCACCTGAGCAGCGTGTTCCGCAAGCGCGGCTTCCGGTCGCGCACCGAGCTCGCTGCCTCGTTTGCGCGATCACCAGGCAGGTGAGTTCGTTCTCGGCCGTCCTGGGCGGGGACGGTCGGGCACCACGCCGCTACTGCGCCTTCGCGCGGTGAGCCACCCGCACCGGCAGCTGCTGCAGGCCGCGGACCATGAAGCTGGCGTTGTACCGCAACGACTCGGGCGACACGACGGTCAACGCCTCGACGTGGCGGGCAAGCACCTGGGTCGCGATGACGGCTTCCATGCGGGCGAGCTGCGAACGTGTGTAACCGACAGCCGTGACGGGCCTGTACCTTCTCGGCGTATCAGCCCGCTCGCAGGGGACGCGCTTGCCTGGCAGGCGATTACGGCGCCGATAGTGGCATGCCTTAATGGCGCGGGGAGATTCGGACTCGCAGAGCCCTTGACCGGATAGTGAACTGCAGCGGCGGGCTTAGCTCGATCGCCTCGCCATCAATCCCGGCGTGTACCGGTGGCAGCGCGCTGACGTCCAGACGTGGCGCACTCCACGCTCGCCCTGGAGGGTGGGGGGCAGGCCCCGGGCGGTGCGGGGCAGCGCCCGGGGCGTCGAGGACGATGATCCCGAGTCGGCCGCTGTCCAGCGCCGGACGGGCCCCGGGGGTCAGCGGGCGATCGAGCGTGTAGGGGTTGTTCGACACGAGCACAAGCGCGAGATGCTGGTGCTCCCGCCCCAGATCGTCGACCAGGCGCAGCGCTGGCACCTCTGCGCGTGGGCCGAGCACCTTCTCGGCGGTCTCCAGGAGTGTGCGCATCTTGGCATCGCGGTAGGCGGGACTCCGGACGGCGTCACCGTAGATACCGAGCGAGACGTTGTTGAGGAACAGACGGCCATTCACGTCCGCGACGTCGATCAGCCGCTCGATCCCGCCTGTGAATGCGTCGAGCGCGCCGAGCACATCCTGTGGATCCACCCCGAGATCGAGAGCGAAGTGGTTGCGCGTCCCGGCCGGCACACACACGAACGGAAGCCCATGCGCGACGGCCGCTGCCGCCACGACCGCCTGGGACCCGTCGCCACCGGCAACCCCTAGCGCGTCCGCACCATTGGCCACGGCCTCCCCGACCAGCGCTTCCAGGCTCTGGCCCGGCGCAAAGATGACGGTCTCAATCCCTCGTTCGCGTGCCCGCTCGGCAACCCCAACGCGTGCGGCCTTGCCCCCGCCAGATCTCGGGTTGACAAACAACACCGGCCGTCGCGGCGGATCCGCGGACCGCCAGCCAGGACGCGACAGCTCCGACACCATCCACCACATTCTCGCGCGACGACGGGTAAGCGTGCTATTCGCAAATTACCTGCCATCGATGACGGGATCACGCCCCCCACCTCCACGCCGAAGGCGATGACACCAGCCACCACCGACGGTGAGCCGTGCCTGAGTCCGCCGAGCGAATGCCAAGCGGCGCCGAAGCTCGGTGTGAGCGGCCGGTTCGTGGGTAGGCCCAGGACCTCTGATGCGTGGAGACGAGGGGACTCGAACCCCTAACCCCCGCCTTGCAACCTTCGCTGTTCCTACCGGCCTGTCTCGACCGGCGGCACCGTGTGCCTCGTTCACGCCCAGCTCACGTCGCCTGTGTCATCCCATACGGACGGCTGTCGTGCCTGGTGCTGACTTCCTGCTGATCCACGGAGCCCCGACACTCGCCCCGCGCTGCGCTGCTGCGCTCGTACGGTCCCTGACATGACATGGGGCTGGAAACTGCTTCCAATCGTGATTGATCAGTTTCCTGCGCCGAGCCGATCTAGACTCCCGAGACCGACTGGCAGAAAGGCATGGCGGCATGCGGAAACTGATCTACGGCATGAACCTGACCCTGGACGGCTACATCACCGCGCCCGGCGACGACCTCGGCTGGAGCCGGCCGAGCGACGAGCTGTTTCAGTGGTGGCTCAACCAGGAGTTGACGATCGGGCTGTTGATGTACGGGCGCAAGCTGTGGGAGGTGATGAGTTCCCACTGGCCGACCGGCGACCAGCAGCCCGACGCCACCCCGGCGGAGATCGAGTTCGCGCGGAACTGGCGGGACACGCCGAAGGTGGTGTTCTCCTCGACGATCGACAAGGTCGACTGGAACACCCGCCTGGTCACCGGCGACGCTGTAGCGGAGATCACCCGACTCAAGGCCGACGACGGCGAGCCGATGAGGGTCGGTGGCGCAACGCTCGCTGGGGCGGCCATGCGGGCCGGGCTGGTCGACGAGTACGAGATCGTCACCCATCCGGTGCTGGTGGGCGGCGGCACACCGTTCTTCACCGCGCTGGACAGCTGGGTGAACCTGAACCTGGTGGAGACGCGGACGTTTCCCGGCGGCGTGGTCCTGACCAGGTACGAGACGAGGCGGTGAGCGCGATTCCTTTGCTGCTTGTCCGAGGGAGTGGCAGCATGCCCCAGCGGTGGGTGCGCGAGCTGGCCGGCCGGCTGGCACCGGCCGACGGTCGCAAAGGCGGTCAACGTGCTGTCGCTGATCCTGGCCGCCGCTGTGCGATCGCAGCTCCTCGCGGTCAAACCCGTGCACCGGCCGGATGCTGCCGAGCAACCGGCGGGCCGGTGACTCCATCCTGACCATCACCCGGGACGAGTTCGCCGGCAAGCTGCTGCCGGCGGTGCCGGTCGAGCACTGGGCGATCGTCTGCATGGCGGCCGGCTGCGGTCTCCGCTGGGGCGAGTGCGCGGCCTCTCGTGGGACTCGATCGACCTGGACGCCGCCGAGGTGCACGTTGGACAGCGCGTGGTCGAGCTCTCCGGCCGGCTGGACCTGCGGCCGTATCCGAAGACCAGGGCCGGTCGACGAACGGTGCCGATGCCAGGCTTCGTCGTCGCAGCGCTCCGGACTCACCTCCGGGAACAACCAGCGATCGGCCTGGCCTTCGGCACTCGCAGCGGCACCCCGGTTCGCCGGTCCAACTCGCCGGCAGGTGTGTGGGCACCGGCGGTGGAGCGGTCCGGGCTCCCTGCCGGCCTGCGTTTCCACGATCTGCGGCACAGCTACGCGACTTGGCTGGTCTCAGACGGCGGGCCGATCAACGTGGTCAGCCGGCTCATGGGCCATGAGCAGATCAGCAGGACCCTGAACCGGTACACGCACGACGCCAGGGACTACGCCGACCTGCGGGTCCGCAGCGTCTTCGACGGGCTCGCTGCTGACGATCGGCTGACTTCAGGGGAGTCCTGACGTGGCACGCGACGTAAACGGGCTGGTGGAGACGAGGGGACTCGAACCCCTAACCCCCGCCTTGCAAAGGCGAATCGCGCGGCGTTGGCCAGCGTTGGTATTTGTGGAATCCCTTGCTGCATAAGGGTTTTCAGCGTTTGCCGGTGTTGGCTAGCTCGGGCTGTTTGCGGTCCTGGTGTGTCCCCAATGTGTCGCCGCGAAGATCCACTTGTCCAGGACTGCAGTCGCTCGTTGGGCCCTCGGTCAGCCGACGTCCACGAAGGAAGCACGGCGCCATGACCGCGGGCTGCCAGCCGATCATCGGCTGAGCCGCTCTATGCGGCCGTGTCGCTTTGCGGTAGCGCGTCGAGGTTGGGCAGCGGGCGCCGGCTGATGTCGTGGGCCTCGTCGGCGGCGACGCCGAGCATCCGAAGCAGGTCCTCGGTGACCTGGTCGGCGGCCTGGGCGTCATCGCGCTCCGGGTGGTCGTGCAGCAGCTGGCCGAGGCAGAGCGCGGCACCGGCCACGATCGCGAGGGCGAGTTCGGGGTCGCGGACGGTGAACCGGCCGGCGCGGGCGGCGGCTTGGATGTCGCGGCGGGCGCGGGGCGCCAGTCCCTTGTCCGAACCGGTGAGCGCCAGGCCGTTGTGCAGCAGCACCTTGCTGAGATCGGGCCTGCGGCGGTGCAGCCGGCCGGTGAGCCGGAAGCTCTGGGCGAACACCTGGGCGGGATCGTCGATGTCGGCGGTGAGCTGGTCCATGGTGGCGCCGAAGGCGTCGAGGGCGTCTTCGACGGCGGCGTCGAAGAGTTCCTCCTTCGTCTCGAAGTGGTTGTAGAACGAGCCCATCCCGACGTCGGCGGCCTGGGTGATCTCCTGGATCGGGACGTTCGTTCTCCCGGCCGCGATGAAGCCTTGGGCGGCGCGCACGAGTGAGGCGCGGGTGCGCGCCTTGCGCCGCTCGAGGCGGTTCGGGGCCTGCTCTGACTCCTCCGTCATCACGGTCTCCTCTCCTGCCGGATTTCCGACCAGATCCCAAGTATAGCGAAACGTCAACGCTGAAGAAATCTTCAAATACTCTTGACTGACGCTATGTTCATCACTGACAATATCTTCAGACATCTGAGAGGGGCGATCGATGAAAGACCACCACGACCCGCACACCGGTCTGCACAGCGAGCAGGGTGGACTGTCGGGCGAGCACCCCGGGCGGGCAAAGAACCCGGTCGTCAAGGTGCACGACCTGGCCTGGTTGGAGTTCGAGAAGCCGAACCTGGACCGGGCCGAGGCGTTCGCGCACGCCTTCGGGTTCAGCACCGCGCTCCGGACCTCGCACGCGCTGCAGCTACGGGGTACCGACCCGGGTGCGCCGTGCGTGCTGATCCGCCAGGGCCGGTCGCGGTTCGTCGGCCCGGCGTTCCGGGCGGCTGATTCCGCCGATGTCCTGCGGCTGGCCGAGGCGACCGGTGCAACCGCCACGAAGCTGCCGGAGAGCGTGGGCGGGCTGAGCGTGGAGTTGACCGACCCGACCGGGCTTGCCGTTCGCGTCGTCTCGGACACCCACGACCTGGCGGCACTGCCTGGCCAGGAACCACTGGAGCTCAATTTCGGCCACGCGAGCCCACGGGCCAACTCGACGCAGCGGGCGCCGCGCGAGCCGGCGAAGGTGCAGCGCCTCGGGCACGTGGTGTTGCAGACCACCAAGTATCTGGAGTCGCTGAACTGGTACCTGCAGCATCTGGGCCTGATCGTCAGCGACTTCCTGTACTACCCGGGGCAGCGCGAACGCGGGCCGGTGATGAGCTTTATCCGCTGCGACCGCGGTGCCACCCCGACCGACCACCACACGCTGGCGATGACACTGGGCCCCACCCGCTACGTCCACTCCGCCTACCAGGTCGCCGACCTCGACGCGCTGGCCGCCGGCGGGGAGTACCTGCGCGAGCACGGCTACCAGCACTCGTGGGGCATCGGCCGGCACATCCAGGGCAGCCAGATCTTCGATTACTGGCGCGACCCGGACGGGTTCATGGTCGAGCACTACAGCGACGGCGACCTGTTCGACAACACCCTCGAGCCAGGCTGGGCGCCGATGGCCGCCTCCGGCCTGGCCCAGTGGGGGCCGCCGGCGACCAAGGACTTCCTCGGCATCAAGCCGGGGCCGCAGGCGGTGCACGAACTGCGCACGATTCTGCGGGCGCTGCGTGAAGACAACGAGTTCGACTTCGCCGCCGTGCGCGGCCTGCTCAAGGTCGCCAGCTCATGACCACGACCATCTTCCGCACCGCAGACGCCTGGTACGTCGCCACGCCCGACGGCGCCGTCAAGATCGTCACCAAGGCCGGGACGACGGCCCAACTGCTGCGCGACCGCGAGGCGATCTCCGCCGCGGCGGTCAGCAGCGACACCGTGCCGGTCGACTCCCTCGCCCTCGTGTCACCGGTTACCGCGCCGTGTCGGGTCGTCGCCCAGATGACGAACTTCGCCTCGCACGCGAAGGACGCGGGACTCAACCCGGACACAGTGCCGCTGACGTTCTTCCGCAAGTCCTCCGGCTCGATCAGCGGCCCGTTCGACGAGGTGGTGAAGCCCGCGCACGTGCGGCTGCTGGACTACGAGGTGGAGATCGGGCTGGTGATCGGCCGCGAGATGCCGGTCGGCACCGAGATCACCGAGGACAACCTCGCCGACTACTTCGCTGGCATGGTGGTCACCAACGACGTCTCCGCCCGCGACGTGCAACTGCCCAAGACCCAGTTCTACGAGAGCAAGTCCTACCCCACGTTCACCCCGGTCGGCCCGGCGCTCGTGCTGCCGGACGCCGACGAGCTCAAGCGGTTCACCGATCTGCGGCTGACGCTGTCGGTCAACGGCGAGGTACGGCAAGACAGGACCGTCGCGGACATGATCTACCAGCCGGTCCAGGCGCTGCGCGCGCTGACCCGCTTCCAGCGGCTGGATCCCGGCGACCTGCTGCTCACCGGCACACCCGTCGGCACCGCGCTGAGCGCACCGCCCAAGCCCGTCGAGATCCTCACCGCGTTCCTGCCGACCGCAACCAAGTGGCGGCTGTTCTTCCAGGCTCAGGCCAAAAACCGCAAGTACCTGCAGGACGGCGACGTCATCGAGGCCGGCGTGGCCACCGACGACCGCGCCATCGACCTGGGCACCCAACGCACGGTCGTGAGGTACCCAAGATGACCAGCGAGCTGCTGTGGCCCCGCTACGCCAACCCGGGCGACCTGTCAGTGATCGAGGCGGTGCCGCTGCAGGACCGCGGACTGCCGCAGACCAGCTACGCGCTGCTCACCCGCGCCGCGACGCTGTGGCCCGAGCGGACCGCGGTCACTGTCCTGCCGGAGGCCGCCCGCTGGACCGAGCCGAGGCGGCACACTTTCGGGGAGTTGCTGGCCGACGTGCACCGCTACGCCAACGCCCTGCACGCCCTGGGCGTGCGCCGTGGTGACGCGGTGGCGGTGATGTCCCCGAACTGCGCCGAACTGATCACCGCGACCCTGGCCGCGCAGCTGGCGGGTATCGCCGCACCGCTTAACGGCGGCCTGTCCCGGGCGCACCTCGCCGAGCTGCTACGCCGCTCCGGCGCCCGGGTACTCGTCACCGCCGGCCCCGACCTGGCCTCGGACGTGTGGGACAGCGCGCGCGAACTCGCACCAGAACTGGACGTCATCCTTGTGCTGCGGCCCACCGGCGCCGAGACAGCGCCCACACCCCTGCCGGAGATACCCGGCGTGCGCACCGAATACCTCGGCCACCTCGCCGCGAGCAAGGACCCGGCGACGTTCGCCGGCTCGCCGCCGATCGGCTCCGACCTGGCCGCCCTGTTCCACACCGGCGGCACCACCGGGGCGCCGAAGCTGGCCGCGCACACGCACGCCAACGAGGTCGCCGACGCGTGGATGCTGGCCGCGAACTCGCTATTCGACGCGGACTCCGCAGTGTTCGCGGCGCTGCCGCTGTTCCACGTGAATGCGCTGATCGTCACAACGCTGGCCCCGCTCTACAAGGGCCAGCAGGTCGTGTGGGCCGGGCCGCTGGGCTACCGCGAACCCGCGCTGTTCGGCCAATTCTGGCGGATCGTCGAGCACTACCGGATAGCCGCGATGAGCGCCGTCCCCACGGTCTACGCCACCCTTTCGCAGGTCCCGGTCGACGCACACATCGACAGCCTGCGCGTTGCGATGGTGGGCGCCTCGCCGCTGCCGGCCGCGGTGCGGGATGCCTTCCAGGCGCACACCGGGTTGCGCCTGCTCGAGGGGTATGGCCTGACCGAGGCCACCTGCGCCAGCGCCCGCAGCTTCCCCGATGCGCCCCGGCCCGGCTCGGCTGGACAGCGCCTGCCGTACCAGCGCGTGCGCATCGTCCACATCGAGTCAGACGGGCAGTGGACAGACGTCCCACCAGGCGAGGTCGGCGTGCTGGCGATCAGCGGCCCGACCGTGTTCCCCGGCTACGTCACCGGCCGCGACGCGGACAGCCACCTCCTTGACGGCATGGGCAAGCTAGTCGACGGCTGGCTGGACACCGGCGACCTGGGCCGCCTCGATGAGGACGGATTCATCTACCTCACCGGCCGGGCCAAAGACTTGATCATCCGGGGCGGTCACAACATCGACCCCGCGATCATCGAGGACGCGCTGCTCGCCCACCCGAAGGTCGCCGCGGCCGCCGCCGTCGGCCGGCCCGACGTTCACGCCGGGGAGGTACCGGTCGCCTACGTCACCCTCGCCCCCGGGGCAACCGTCACCGGGGACCAGCTGCGCGACTTCGCGGCCGACCGAGTCGCCGAACGCGTCGCCGCACCCAAAGCCGTCACCGTGCTCGACCCGATCCCGGTGACCGCGGTCGGCAAGCCGTACAAGCTGGCGCTGCGCGCCGACGCCACCCGACGCGCCGTCGCCGACGCCCTCGCCGGGTTCCCCAGCACACAGGTCGACACGGCGATCGACGACGGCTCCGTCGTCACCACAGTCACCGTCACCGACGACACCGACACCGAAGCCGTGACCGCGGTCCTCAACCAGTACGCGCTGCGCTGGCACCTCAACGTGCCGGCCACCGACAGCGCGCCCGGCTCCGACTGAACATCCAAGGACAACCCATGAACGCCTCGATCACCCTCGCAGTACTCGTCACCCTGATCTTCGCCCTGCTCGGCACGGCCAAGATCATGGCGCTTCCGCCGATGCGTCACCTCGCCGCCGAGGCGGGCTTCTCCGTCGACGCCTACCGCAGCATCGGCCTCCTGGAGGTCGCCGGCGCCGTCGGTGTCGCGCTGGGCCTCGCGGTGCCGCTGCTCGGCGGCGTAGCCGCGGCCGGGCTGCTGCTCCTGCTCGCCGGCGCCCTGATCACCCACGTCCGGCAAGGACACGGGCCGCGCAAGTACGCGCCCGTCATCGTCTGCGGCGTTCTCGTCGCCGGCTACCTCGCCGCGCTGAACGGAGCCATCGCATGAGCACCGCAACTGTGCCCGTCGTCATCATCGGCGCCGGCCCGACCGGGCTCACCGCCGCCACCCTGCTCGGCCAGTACGGCGTCGAATGTCTGGTCCTCGACCGGTGGGAGTCGATCTACCCGCAGCCGCGGGCCGTGCACCTGGACGACGAGATCTACCGCGTCCTGGCCCGGATCGGGCTGCGCGAGGAGTTCGCCGCGATCTCCCGGCCCTTGGAGGGGCTGCGCCTCGTCGACCGGAACATGCGCATGCTGGGCGAGTTCCGGCGTGGCACCGCCGAGGGCAAGCACGGCTACCCCGAGGCGAACATGTACGACCAGCCGGAACTGGAGGCCCTCCTGCGCACCAACCTCACGCACCACCCCACCGTCACGATCCGGGGCAACGCCGACGTGACCGACGTCATCCACGACGGCGCCGGACCGGTGCGGGTCGAGGTCACCGACCGGGCGACCGGGGTGGAGGAAACCGTCACCGCGGAGTACGTGCTCGGCTGCGACGGCGCCAACAGCCTCGTGCGGGGTGTCATAGGCGCATCGATGCGTGACCTCAACTTCGAACAGCGCTGGCTCGTCGTCGACGTCGCGACGGACGCGAACCTCGGCCAGTGGGAGGGAGCGCACCAGGTCTGCGACCCGGTCCGGGCCGCTACCTACATGCGCATCGGGCCGACCCGCTACCGCTGGGAGTTCCGGCTGGCCGCCGGCGAGACCGCCGAAGACTACCGCGATATCGCCCGGCTGCATCCGCTGCTGGCCCCGTGGACCGGGAACCTGCCGGTGGACCGGCTGGAAATCGGCCGGGTGGCCGAGTACACCTTCCGCGCCCAGGTCGCCGACCGCTGGCGGGACCGGCGGGTCTTCCTGCTCGGCGACGCCGCCCACCTCACCCCGCCGTTCATCGGCCAGGGCCTGTGCGCCGGCGTTCGCGACGCCGCCAACCTGTCCTGGAAGCTCGCCGGCGTGCTCGCCGGCGAGCTGCCCGCGACCGTCCTGGACACCTACCAGGCCGAACGCAAGCCCCACGTCACCGCGCTGATCCGGCTGGCCAAGCTCGTCGGCGCCGCGATGACCGCGGGCGGCGAGCTGGGCAACCTGCTGCGCCGCGTCCTCGCACCCCGGATGCACCTGCTCCCCGGCGTCAGGGACCACATCCTCAACAGCGAAACACCGACGCTGCACCGTTCCGGTCTGGTGCAGCGGCCGCCGCGGCGCCGCTCGCTGGCCGGCCGGCTCTGCCCGAACGCCCCGCTCGGGGACGGCCGCCGCTTCGACGACGCGGCGGCAGGCCGGTTCGCGCTCGTCACGACCGACGAGCCGGACACCACCCAGCGCGCCGAGGTAGAGCAGCGCGGCGGCGTCGTTGTCACGGCCGGTGACGGGTCCGTCCTGCACCAGTGGCTGCGCAACGGTCACGCGCGAGCCGCGGTCGTCCGCCCCGACGGCACCGTGCTCCGCGCCAGTCGTGACCTGTCCAGACTGTGCTCCGCGGTGCCGCCGTTCACCGCTCCCAGCGGCCGCCTGGAGCACGCCACCGCCCGCTGACCCGCAGCCCCCTCACGCTCACCGCACCACCCGCGCCCCGACTACCCACGCACGGGCACCACCCGACAGCACCCGCGCATCGCTGCGCCGCTCACCTGCTACCACCCTCGAAAGGGGAACGACATGCCGCTTCGACGTTCATCGACCGTCCTCGGGGTGATCGGCGCCGCGCTCATCATTTCCGCTCTGCTCGTGGAGCTCGTCGCCGTCCCGATCCTGACCCGGCTTCCCGGCAGCCTCGACGTGACGCTGCACTACACCGGCACCTCGAGCCGGCTCGACGCCCAAGCGGTGCAAAGCAGCGACTCGGCGCACCTGTTCCTCACGGATGTGCCCACCACGATCGACCGGCACATCAAGGCGGTCAGCACCACCGCGCACACCGCCGTCGTCACCGATGACACGAACCTGAGCGTCGCCGGGAACACCTCCTCCGAAAGCCACACCTACGCCCTGGACCGGAAGTCCTTGCGGACCGTCCCGGCGCCGAGCGGCACCGCGGCCGAGTCGTCGACCGGGTGCCTGGCGGTCGCGTTCCCGCTGAAGCCGAAACCGAACAACTCCTACACCGTGTACGACGCCTCCACCCAGCAGTGCTTCCCGGTGACCTACGTCGGCAAGGACAGCCGCGGCGGCCGCTCGGTGTACGCGTACACCGCCACCATGACTGGCGCCATAAAGGAGCAGAGCTTGCTGCGAACGCTCCCGCCCGCCCTGCCGAAACAGACCCTCGCCGCACTCGCGCCACAGCTTCCCGAGCCGGTCCGGGCCAAGATGGTCGCCTCCCTCGCACAGCTGCCCGACCCCGTCCCGCTCGCCTACGCGGCGCAGACGACGCTGAACGTCTGGGCCGACCGCAAGACCGGCCTGCCCATCGACGAGACCCTGCACCAACAGGTCACCGTCGGCGTGGACGTCGCCGGGCAGCGAGTGGACGTCATGCCAGTCCTCGACGTAAGCGCCGCCGTCACCCCGGACAGCATCAACAGCACCGCCAGGCTCGCCGACACGGCAAGCAGCAAACTGCTGCTCCTCGAGATCGTGACGGCCGTGCTCGCGGCGTTGGGCGTGCTGCTGATCGTGATCGCGGTGGTTCGTCGGCGTCCGGCCACCGCGTCGCAACCGCAGGACATCCCGCCACCGGCCCGAGTCCCTACCGGAACAGCGTTCTGATCCCCGTCGAGGACCGTCGATGTCTGCTTCAGCTGGCGACACGCCCCGGCCGGCCACGGTCGTGGTCTCGCGGCGTGTGCACAACGGCGAGGCCCGGCAGTTCCGCCGGTGGCTGCGCCGACTCCGGCGCCAGATCCGCCGGGCGCCGGGGTTCCTCGACTACCGGGTCCACCCGCCGACCTACAACGACAACGAGTGCGTGATCACCTACCGGTTCACCAACGCGGCGTCGCTGGATCGCTGGCTCGTGTCGCCTCAGCGCCTAGCCCTCATCGAGGAGAGCGGGGCGTTGCTGACCGCCCCACCCGTGCAGCAGCGCGTCGTCGAGCCGCGCCGTGACGGCGTCACCCTGGTGAGCTCGGTCCGGGTGCGCCCGGGCGCCGACGACGCGTACCAGGCGTTGCACGGGCAGGGTGTCGCCGCGGCCCAAAAGCTCGGCGGCCTGCTGCGCAGCGAACTCATCCCGCCGAGCCCCGCCGCCCAGAACGACACGGTGGCGATCTTGACCTTCGCCGACCGTCCCGCCCTGGATCGGTGGCTAGCCTCCCCAGAACGGCACTCCGTCCTCGCCGCCATGTCGGAGCTGACCGGCGGTCAGCGCACGCTGAACATGGTCGGAGACTTTGCCGGCTGGTTCGGCGGCGGCAGCCAGCCCGCGCCCCGGCGCTGGAAGCAGGCCATCGTCGTAATCGCCGGCCTGATCCCCGTTGCGCTGCTTGTGACGCTCGCCCGGGAGGCGCTCGCGCCCCAGTTGCCGCTTCTGGCCGCCGTCTCCGTTACCGCAGTCTGCAACGTCGCGGCGCTAACCTGGATCGTCATGCCCTTGCTCACCGCGTGGCTGCGACCCTGGCTCACCCGCTGACAGAAGTCCTCATCACTGACGGCACGACCAGGGACACCGACCGACTGCCGGACGCCGCTCTGCGCGCCGTGGACGACGACCTCGCGCGGCC
>CAWDGB010000003.1:0-115790 GCA_963801715.1 uncultured Actinomycetota bacterium
TTTAGGTCCTGCGTTACCTCCTGCGCAGGATTCGTATCCCGTCTGCACCCGTGGATCCTTGAGTTGCGCTCGACATCGGCCGGTGCTTCGGGCATTGCATCGTCGCGTCGCGGACGCCAACCAAGATCGTCCGAGGACGAGACGGGCGGTCTTGTCGTTTCTGGGATTCTTCTTCTGCTTCCGGCGCACCAGTGCGGGTTTTCACTCCACACCGCCGCCTAACGGTGTGCAGCGGACAGCCAAAGGCATGCTCGCCCTGCCGCCCCCCGCCTGGATCGTGCCCTATTATCAGGGCCCAGCATCAGGGATCATCCAGCCGCGTCGGCTGTCGATCCGCACGGTGCCCAACGGGGGAGCGCGGTCTTTGGGGTCGCGTGGGTGTCAAGGGTGGTCTGAATGTGTACATCGATCCGTGTTGCTGTCCGAACGTTGCGCCTGCGGCAGTGGATCGTCGTAGGCGCGGCATTCGTCCTGCTCGATCGGGCTGCTTGTCGTCACGGGTGAGCCGACGAGCTCAGGCGCGACCGCGAATGCGTGCGGTCCTCCTGTTACCAGCATGATCGCGTGCGAGAACACCGTGCCCGGAGAACGGACCAGCGACTGGCAGGTGTCCGGAGTAGGCGACTCGACGATCCCGGGTTTCGCGACGTCGATGAGCGTCAACGTTGGCGACCCTGTGTTCTTCAAGATCAATACTCCAGCGACGAGCTACCACATCGACATCCTTCGGATGGGTTATTACCAAGGAAACGGCGCCCGCAAGGTCGCGGCCGGATTAACGCCATCCGCAGCGCTTCCCCAAAATCAACCGGCCTGCCCGACCGACTCATCGACCGGTCTCATCGACTGCGGCAACTCGGCAGTGTCCGCGTCGTGGACCGTGCCGACGACAGCCGTGTCAGGCGTATATCTCGCCCACCTGGTACGCAACGACACGGTGGTCCCGGCGCGGCCCATTCAGGCCCTGCTGCGGCAACTACTGCGTCGGCGGCGTCCATTGCGGCTCCTCTGGGTAATGCGTCATATTTCCCCCGTCTCGTCTGGTTTCCCCGTCTCGTCCGGTCCGAGAGCGTACCGCTGGCACCGACACCGGCCTAATGGGTCATCGGCACGCCATTCGCGCAGCCGAGGCACATATTGCGCCGATCTCGGGCGTGTGCCAGGTCAGCGTTTTCAAATGTTGTAGGGGCAGAGTGGGCGGGAAGTCGGCCGGTGGGCGTCATACATCCTTCAGCTCACCGGGCCGGCCTCCACGGCCGGGTTCATCCGGGCGGGGCGTCCTTCTGCTTGGCAGCCCGCGGGGCAAGGTCGCGGCGATCTGCGCCGGATCTTGCGATCGGACAGAACGGTCTGTACTGGGTGGCCCGGCCAGGAGACGGGCAGGGAGAAACGCGAGTGGCCCGAGCCGTGGACCGATGGCGCGCAGCAGCGCTGGCAGGTATTCCTGATGCAGTGACGGTCGCAACACACAAAGGACAAGCCTCATGGACATCCGCGCCGCTGAATTAACAGGAGACGATGTCGGCCAGACCGTGAAGAGCCACTCCGGCGACGGTTGCGCGCGCGTGATTCACAGAGCGCGCGGATAGCCAGGCTTCATAGAGCGAACCAGACCGGTTGACCGAGGTGCCGACAACCGCCCGTCACGGCTACTCGTCCGACATGACTGATGCCGTTGCGCGAGTACCGATCGGCGGGTTGCATATCGTCGTCAGACGCCAGATACTCGGCCCGGTCGACAGTCCGGACCACGTCGCATGGGCTAGTGGTCATGTGCACACGGGGGAGGGCGGCATCGCTGCGGGCCACCAGGTCCCGCAGACGGTTTCAACGCAGGCAACGGCGGTTACGTCGTCACAGCGAAAAATACCGCGACACGATTCCGCATGTTCGAGCACACGTACCGGGGGAACACGTGACACGTCATCTGTCGCAACGGACACGTCGACGCACAACTGCTGCCGCTTTGGCAACTATCGCGGCGCTCGCCAGCTTCACAGCCGTGGAGTTGTCCCACGCAGACGCGGTGGCATCGTTCGGCATCGACGTCAAGGTATCCGTGCACCAGCAGCTATGGGCATCGAGCATCGTCTCGCCGTACTTTTCGACCAATGCGGATGACGAGCTGCTTCTCGGCGTTCATCGATTCCGACGGTCCGGATCAGGCTGATAGTCAATCAATCGCGTCGGTCGACGGCGCGGGCCTGAACTGGACCCTGCGCGAGCGCAGCAACGACCAGGCTGGCACGTCGGAGATCTGGCAGGCAACGGCTGCCGACAGCTGCGCAATGTCAATGTCGTCGCGCGTCGAGCCAGCGGCAACTACCAAGGTTCGATCACCGTGGTCGGCTTCACTGGCGCGTCCACCAGCGTCGATACCGCGGTGGCGGCTGCGAGCGGTCCGAGCGGGGCGCCGACCGTTTCGTTGACGACGACCGCCGATAACGCGTGGGTCTGGGCGACCGGTGATCGACTGGGACCACGCAATCGCTCGGCTGCTGGAAGACGATGTCACCCTTGTCGACCAATACGTCGGCGTGCTGACCGGTGACACGTATTGCGACCGAGTACGCGGACGCGAAGATGACCCCGGCCGGCAGCACCGTCACCGTCGATGCCTACGGACCGATAACTGACCGGTGGAACATGGCGGCCGTCGAGGTACTGCCCGCCGACGGTGGGGCGCCACCTTCGGACACGGCAGCGCCGACCGACACCGGCTCGACCGTCGGATACGGCGCCGCCGCCGGACACCGGCTCGCCCTCGGACACGACAACCCCGAGCGACACCGCGACGCCAAGCGACACCGCGTCCCCGTCGACCTCCGACACCCCGTCGTCGGATACCTCGACGCCGCAGGGCGCACCGACTCCCACACCTACCACTAGCCAACCGGGAAAGGTGATCTTCTCGGATGACTTCGCCGGGACGAGTTTGAGTTCGGCGTGGACGGTGATCTCTCGGCACGGGGAGTACTCGCAGCAAGAAACCGAGTGCAACGTGCCGGGGCAGGTGTCGGTGGATGACGGGTTGACCATCACCGCGATCGCCAAGCCGACGGTATGCGGCGATTTCAACCTCGACGGCAGTGTGCGGCATGCGCCGCAGAGCTGGCCGTACGCGACAGGTGACATTCAGTGGAACACGTTCGACTTCACCTACGGCACACTGACCTACCGGGCCCGGTTCCCGGGCCCGGACACCAGCACCTGGCCGGCGATCTGGCTGATGGACGGGCAGTGCCAACAGACAACAAGGTCACCGCGGACGTCGACTACGACACATGCCCGCAGCTGATGACCGCGGCCTACGAGAGATGGACACCACCGAGTGCTACAGCGGGAACTGGTGCCAGCTGGCGCTGGCCCAAAACGGGTCCTTCCCACACTGCGACTACAGCAGCCGCACCGATACCAACTGGCACACCTACACCGTGACTTGGCGGCCGGGCTATGTCGGGATGGATGTGGATGGGCAATCCACCGGCTGTAGCTACAGCGCCGCGGACGGCTACACCATCCCGTCCACACCGATGTTCCTGATCATCCAGATCCAGACCGGCGGCGTCGGTGGCACCCCCGCCAACCTGCCCGCCACCCTGCAAGTCTCCCACGTCACCGTCACCCAACCCTGACCAGGCAACGCCGGGATCACGGCAGTGAACCTCAACCCGTGCGGCGTGCCGCCACCCGTCGGCCCGTCCCAACCCGGGCCGGCGTCGCAGACCTGGTCGTCGAGGAAGATCGATACGCAGAAGTTGAGGCGGCGTTCGTGCCGATGACGACGTCATTGAATGCGGTCGCCGGCGCTGAATAGACGGTGTTCGGACCCAGCACGGCCGGGTTCTTGGGTGCCCGCGCGTACAAGCCAGCGATGAACGGCGATGCCACGATCGTACCATCGGCAATGCGCGCCGGTCCGGCAATGCGGGGCTGATGCTCGCACCTCAGGCTAGTGCCTTGAGTCGCTCGATCAGGTCGACCTTGAGCGGGATCCGGAAGTCCGCGGCCAGGGGTGTCGTACGCCTCTTGGTTGTTGCGGAGCAGGTCACGTAACTCCGCGTCGAGCTGGTCAGCCCCCCGCTCGAACTTGTGGGCGCGGTCCAGATCATCACGACGCTTCCACGGGGAACGCGCATCCATGTAAGCGGACCCAGTCGCTCGGCGGGCCTTCGCCAGCTGGCTGGCCGCCCACCGGCGTCGCGAACCCGCTGACGTGGCAACAGCTAACGCGGGTCTGACACCATCTTGCGCATGGCATCCGCCCTCCTCGAACCCCGTCGACGCATCCTGGTCACCGGTGGCGCTGGCTTTATCGGATCGCACCTCTGCCGGAAGCTGCTGGATGTCGGGCATGAAGTGCTGGTAGTCGACAACTACTACTCCGGCACCCGTGCCAACGTTGCGCATCTGATCGAGCATCCTCAGTTCGAGATGATGCGCCACGATGTGACGTTCCCGCTCTACGTTGAGGTCGACCAGATCTACCACTTGGCCTGCCCAGCTTCGCCGATCTTCTACCAGCGCGACCCCGTCCAAACGACCAAGACATCCGTGCACGGGTCAATCAATATGCTCGGACTAGCAAAGCGGACCCACGCTCGCATCCTCCTGGCCTCCACGTCGGAGGTCTATGGCGACCCGCAGGTACACCCGCAACCGGAATCCTACTGGGGGCACGTCAATCCGATCGGCTCGCGTTCGTGCTATGACGAGGGCAAGCGTTGTGCCGAAACACTATTCTTCGATTACCGGCGGCAGCATGGCATGCCGATCAAGGTGGCTCGGATTTTCAACACCTTCGGCCCGGCGATGCGCCCCGACGACGGAAGGGTCGTCTCGACCTTCATCGTGCAGGCCTTGCGTCAGCAGCCACTAACTGTTTTCGGAGACGGGACGCAAACCAGGTCGTTCTGCTATGTCGACGATATGGTTGAGGCCCTAATCAGACTGATGGACACCCCCTCTGAAGTCACCGGCCCGATCAACCTCGGCAATCCACACGAGTTCACGATGCTCGAACTGGCTCAGAAGGTGATCGAGCTGGTCGGCGACGGCACAATCGAGCACCGACCTCGTCCCGCCGACGATCCGATACAGCGCCGTCCCGACATCGCGCAGGCTCAGGAGTTGCTGGACTGGAAGCCGACGATCGACCTCGACGAGGGTCTCGTCCGAACCGTCGATTACTTCCGCGAGCTACTCGACACAAGGGGCAGATCAGATAAATCCACGTAAAATTCGCGGATCGTGCCTTTAGTGCCGACTGACGTGCTACTCGGGCGTGTCCGAAATCCGCTCAGCGCCAGCCAGATGAGGAGATTCGTGCCACCGAAGATATAGGTTTCGTCATTCGCTACGGAGAGGCCGTCGGCATTCGCGGCGGCAACGGCACCGACGCGAGCACGCCGCTGAAACTGCTCAAGCGCGCGACTCTGCCGTCGAGAGGAGAATCGTCCTCGGTGGCTGCCTGAGCAGCCTGCTCGAGGTCGGCATGGCGGCTCTGACACCATGGGAGTACATGCGTCCGGGGGAACGATGCGGATACTGGTTGCTGGGGATCGCGGCTACATAGGCGCCGTGCTCGTGCCATTCCTGCAAGGGCATGGTCACAACGTGGTCGGGCTCGACGCCGAGTGGTACGAGTCTTGCGATTTCGGACCGGCACCGGCACCGTACGAGCGCAGGCGCGGCGACATTCGGGATGTCAAGCCCGATGAACTGGAGGGGCTGGACGCCGTAGTTAACCTGGCGGCGATTTCCAATGACCCGGTCGGCTACCTCAGGCCCGCAGCCACATTCTCGGTCAATGCCGCAGGCGCGATCCACCTTGCCGAGGTCACGAAGCAGGCTGGCGTTCCGCGATATCTGTTCTCGTCATCATGCTCGCTGTACGGCGCAGCCGGTGACGCCGCGGTCGACGAGCGGAGCGCATTCAACCCGGTGACGCCGTACGGCGAGAGCAAGGTCCTCGCGGAAGCGGGCATAGCGAAGTTGGCCGACGACGATTTCAGTCCGAGCTATCTGCGCAACGCAACGGCCTACGGGTCTTCGCCGCGCCTACGGGCGGACATCGTCGTCAACAACCTCACCGGCGCGGCCCTGACGCGCGGCGAGGTGCGACTGCAGTCCGACGGCACGCCGTGGCGCCCGCTAGTGCATGTCGAGGACATATCTCGGGCCTTTCTTGCCGTGCTCGAAGCACCGCGCGAGGCGATACACAACCAGTCGTTCAACGTCGGGCGGGATGCGGATGTCGTGCAGATCCGTACGATTGCCGAGCAGGTCGCGGAGGTGACTGGCGCACCGGTTACCTTTGCGGCGCATGCCGGGCCGGACAAGCGCGACTACCGCGTCGACTTCGGCAAGGTCAAGCGGCTACTGCCGGCATTTCAGCCTGCCTGGACTGTGCGCGACGGCATTCACGAACTCGCTCGCGACATGTCTGAGCGGCAGTTGACCCTAGAGGACTTCGAGGGGCCGAGGTTCGTCCGGTTGATGCGCGTCCAGGATCTGATCAAGTCTGGACATCTCGACGACGACCTGCGGTTGCGCCAATGAGCACGCCTAGCTGCCGCCTGTGCGGCGCTCCGCTGACCCACACGTTCGTGGACCTTGGTATGTCCCCGCCATGCGAGAGCTACCTGAGCAGCGGTGAGCTCGACGACGGCGAGACGTTCTATCCCCTGCACGTGCGCGTCTGTGCTGTTTGCCTGCTCGTACAGCTGCCCGCTTATCTCACGCCCGACGAGATCTTCAGTCATTACGCCTACTTCGCTTCGTACAGCGATTCCTGGGTGGAGCACGCGCGGCGGTTCGTCGTTGCGGCGGTTGACCGCCTCGGCCTCGGTAACGATTCGTTCGTCGTCGAGGTCGCCAGCAACGACGGCTACCTCCTACAGCACGCTGTTGCGCTAGGCATCCGGTCACTCGGCGTGGAGCCTGCCGCCAATGTCGCAGAAGCAGCGCTCGCCAGGGGCATTGACACCGAAGTTACTTTCCTCGGCGCCGAGTCGGGCGCCAAGATCGCGGCCGACCACGGTCCGGCTGACTTGGTCGTCGCCAACAATGTATTCGCGCACGTTCCGGACATCGTTGATTTCGCCGCCGGATTGCGCGCCCTCGTCTCGGATACTGGCTATGTCACCGTCGAGATCCCACACCTACTGAAGCTTGTCGAGAACCGTGAATACGACACGATCTACCATGAGCACTTCTCGTATCTGTCGCTGCTGACAACCCAACGTGCGCTGACCACGGCCGGGCTGACCGTAGTCGATGTTGAGGAACTACCCACTCACGGCGGATCGTTACGGACCTGGTCGACGCCGAACGCCAGTGCGCCCAAGCCGAGCCCCCGGGTGGAAAAAGTTCTGGCCGACGAACGAGCTGCCGGCCTGCACACCCTCGAGGGCCACGACGGATTCACGGCGGCTGTCTCCCAGGTCCGGGATGATCTTGTGGAATTCCTCATCGGGGCATCCCGGAAGGGCGCATCGGTCGCAGGCTACGGAGCTCCCGGGAAAGGCAACACGCTGCTCAACCACTGCGGCATCAGATCCGACCTGCTCGGCTTCACGGTCGACCGGAACCCGTTCAAGCAGGGCAAGTACCTGCCGGGCACTCACATACCGATCTATCACCCGGACCGGCTGGCGGAAGTCAAGCCCGACTACATCCTGATCCTGCCATGGAACCTACGCACTGAGATCAGCGAGCAGCTGGCGTACGCACGCGACTGGGGCGCACACCTCGTCGTCCCGCTACCCAGGCTAGACGTGTTCTGACGAACGACGGAGGGGGAGCTATGAAGGTCGTCTTGTTCTGCGGGGGATTGGGTCTACGCATGCGCCCGACCGAGGACTCGGCACCAAAGCCGATGATGCCGATTGGCCATCGACCCGTTCTCTGGCATGTGATGCGGTACTACGCGCACTTCGGACATCGAGAATTTATCCTTTGTCTCGGCTACGGCGGGAAAGCAGTCAAGGATTACTTCCTCGACTACCGGGAGGCCGAGTCGAATGATTTCGTCCTCAGCGAGGCCGGTCGGAGGATAGAGTTGCTAAGCAGCGACATCGGTGATTGGCGGATCACCTTTGTCGACACCGGTCTCGATACTGCGATAGGTGAGCGTCTGCGCCGGATACGCAAGTATCTCGGTGACGACGAGATGTTCCTCGCCAACTACGGGGACGTTCTCACGGACGCACCGATGGACGATATCATCCAGCAAGTTGCGGCAACTGATGCCGTTGGCAGCATCCTCGCCGTGAAGCCGCAGGACTCATTTCACGTTCTCGACATCGACGGCAGTTCGCGGATCACGAACCTCACGCCGGTTGCCGAGATGAGCATGCGCATCAACGGCGGATACTTCGTCCTTCGACAGGACATCTTCGACTACCTCAATGAAGGAGAGGACCTTGTCATGGATGCTTGCGTGCGGGCAGCGAAAGACGGCCGCATGCTGGCCATTCCTTATGACGGCTTCTGGGCACCGATGGACACATTGAAGGAACGTTCGGCGCTCGAGCGTCGCTATTTCACGGGCGACAGCCCGTGGATGTTGTGGAACGGAAAGGGGACCCACGAGGACAGTCCGCCGATGCCGACCCTGGTCCCGGGCCTGGCACCGACTGTGCCCGGACATGCGTGATCGGGCGTACCTTGATGCCTTTCTCGAGGCACTCCAAGAGCGAGCAGGGCCGTTCTTATGAACAATGAGGAGAATGCGCGTAATGGGACACACCGGCGCTCCATGACGGCTTCTGAACGATTGAGCTACCTGATACCAGGTGGTGCGCACACATACTCGAAGGGCGAGGACCAGTATCCAGACGGGGCTGGCCCCCGTGATCGCACATGGATCCGGCGGTCGTGTGTGGGACGTCGATGGCAACGAGTACATCGAATACGGTTCGGGTCTGCGCTCGGTGGCGCTCGGTCACGCTCGTTCGGAGGTAGTTGCGGCCGTGCGAGAGCAGCTCGAACGGGGCTCGAACTTCGTTCGGCCGAGCATCGTTGAGCTTGAGGCTGCTGAGTTGTTCCTCGAAACGGTTCGTAGCGCCGAGATGGTCAAGTTTGCAAAGAACGGCTCTGATGTGACAACCGCGGCCGTTCGCCTGGCTCGCGCGGTCACCGGGCGGCCGCTGGTCGCGGTTTGCGGCGATCAGCCGTTCTTCTCAACTGATGACTGGTTCATTGGAACCACTCCTATGGCAGCAGGCATTCCTGGTGCAATCAGCGATCTAACCGTGTCCTTTCCCTACGGTGACTTGGCAGTGACCGAGGACCTGTTTCAGATGCTCGACGGACAAATTGCCTGCCTGATCCTCGAGGCCACGACGCAGCACGATCCTCCGGAGGAGTACCTCACCGGGCTGCTCGACCTTACGCACCGCTATGGCAGTCTGCTCATTTTCGACGAGATGATCGCTGGCTTCCGCCTTTCCGCCTCCGGAGCTCAGGGACTGTTTGGAGTCACCCCTGACCTATCGACATTCGGAAAGGCGCTCGGCAACGGTTTCGCCGTATCCGCGCTAGCTGGCCGCCGTGACCTCATGGAACGTGGCGGAATCCGTCACGAGCACGAACGGGTATTTCTGCTCTCGACGACCCACGGGGCCGAGACGCACGCCCTTGCCGCGGCAATCGCCGTTATGCGGATACACCAGGAAGAGGACGTTCCGGCGCAATTACGCCGGCTGGGCCAGCGCCTCGCGGACGGAGTTGCCGAAGTTGCTTCGGCGGCCGGCGTGGGTGATCACCTCATCACTCGCGGACGGCCGGAGAACCTGGTGTTCGCAACCCTCGACGAGGACTTGAGGCCCTCGCAGCAGTACCGCACGCTGTTCATGCGCCAGCTGATCCTGGGCGGCGTGCTAGGGCCATCCTTCGTCGTCAGCACGGCGCTGACGGACGACGACATCGATCGCACGATCGACGTCGTCGCCGATGCCTGCGGCATCTATTGCAAGGCACTCGACGCCGGCGATCCGACGCCCTGGCTGGATGGCCGGCCCATAAAGCCCGTGTTCCGGACATTCGCGTGATTGGCCTATCGCTGCCTGATGGGCCGCTGGAGGTACTGTGCCTCGGCGCGCACCCCGACGACATCGAGATTGGCTGCGGCGGGACACTGCTCAGCCTCGCCGGCACGCATGCGATGCACGTGGTAGCGGTCGTCATGACCGGCTCACCCGAGCGTCGCGCCGAAGCTACAGCATCCGCGGGAGAGTTCCTGCCCGGTGCGGATGTCGACGTGCGATTCGGTAAGTTCCCGGATGGGCGGTTGCCCGCCTACTGGGAGGGTGTCAAAGAATTACTGAGCGAGATCCGGACAAACATTCGCCCACAGCTGATATTCGCGCCACGTACCGACGACGCCCATCAAGATCACCGACTGATCGGTGAACTGGTTCCCACCGTATGGCGCGATTCGCTCACGCTCCATTACGAGATCCCGAAATGGGACGGTGACCTGGGCAAAGTGAGCCACTATGTGACGATCAGCGACGAGATCGCGGCCCGCAAGGTCGCTCTGCTCGAGAAGTGCTTTCCCTCGCAGGCAGGACGCGAATGGTGGCAGAGCGAGACGTTTTTCAGCCTCATGCGTTTGCGCGGGATCGAATGCCGAGTCCGATACGCTGAGGGCTTCACCGCGAACAAAGTGGCGATCGCGCCATAACGTGAATTGCTCCGGAGTCCCATCCTTGTCATGGCAGGTCGGTTGATCGTTCGGGGCGGGGTACGTCTTCCGTGCCGGTCAGGGCTCGGTACCGGAAACGTATCGCGGCTCCGGAAGAGGCACGAAGAGCTCGGGCCGCCAGCTGGTTCCGTCAGACGCGCGCGACAGCTGGTCGACGATCTCGTCCGCGATGTCCCAGGTCAGGATGACGACCTCATCTGGCTGCCGAGCGAGCAACTCATCCGGGGCAAGGATCGGAATCCGGGTGCCCGGCAGTCGGCACCCATGCTTGGCCGGCGCAAGATCCACCGTATAAGGGAGGAGATCCGCACCGACGTCGGCGATTGCCACCAGGACAGGCGCCTTCGACGGCGCGCCATACCCCGCCACTGTCCGGCGCCGTTCGCGAGCATCCCTCAAATGACGGGCAAACGCGCGGGCCGTTCGCAACCCAACGTGCCCGAAAGTCACCAGGCTCTCGAGCCTGTCCAGGCCTGCTCGTCGCTCGGCCTCCAGAACTTCAGCCACGCTCGCATCGACCTGCGGATGATCATCGACGCGTGCGGCCGTCACACGCAGGCTGCCACCAAACACGTCCACCGGAACGGCCCGCACCGGCATCAGCCCGTGCAACGGCAGCAGCCGCGCCAGGGCCCTCAGCGATAGATAAACCCAGTGTCCGTGGCGCACTGTGTCGATCTGCGCCTGCTCGACCATCGGCAGCAGGTGATGGAACTCCATCACCAGCCGGCCACCAGGCACGAGCCGCCGCACGTGCGCAGCGAGCGGGCCACGGAGATCGGGCTCGTGGGCAATGCCATGGACGTCCGCGACCAACTCCGCTACCTCTTCGGGTCCTCGCACGACCATCCCAGCCCCGCGGAAGCCACCCAACCACGACCCACCGTGGTGGCTGTCGATCTCAATCACACGATCCCCCGACCGCATGCCCTCCAGCGCGAAGATCTGCGCGGCGGAGGCGGCGGCATGAGCCAGGGCTGTCGCCGACTCGATGGCCTTTGGCGCCTCCGGTTCAGGGTGTGCACTCGGGCCGAGCTGCACGAGAGTGCACGTCCGGCACATGTACAACTGCAGCGGCCAGCGGGGATCCTCGCCGGGATCGTCGATTGACGGGAAGTAGTCAGACGCCGGGACGTTGCCTAGGTCGAGCACCGAGGCGGCTTCGAAACGTCCACAGCCACGGCATCGGGCCAGTGCGTCGTCGTTCGAGCTGCCCGCAGCCACGCGCATATCATCGCAAAGGTGAGAGTCGAGACGACGTCGCTACCGGGCGTTCTGGTATTTACGCCCAGTCCGCATGTCGACGAACGCGGCTTCTTCAGCCGTACCTTCGACGTCGAAGTCGCGCGGGCGGCCGGCATCGATCCATCCGGCTTCTCGCAGGACAGCCTTTCCCGCTCCCACAAGGGCGTCGTTCGCGGCCTGCATTTACGGACAGGTGAGGGTGAGTCAAAACTGGTGCGCTGCTCGTCCGGGGCGATCTTCGATGTGGTTGTCGATGTACGCCGAGATTCCCCCACGTACCTGCAGTGGGAGTCGTTCACGCTCACCGGGGACGAGCAAGCATCCGTGTACATCCCAGCGGGATGCGCCCACGGATTCCAGGCGCTCACCGAGCCCGCGGACATCAGCTACCGCATCGACCGGCCTCACGATCCTGCCGAGGACCTGACCATTGCGTACGACGATCCGAGCCTCGGTATTCCTTGGCCGCTGCGAGTAACGATCATGTCGGCGCGAGATCGTGCAGCGCCGGGCATTGCGGGGCTGGCGCACGCGCTCGGGTGAGCGCGTCGCCCGCGACGCCGGAAATAGGCCGGTCGCCCGGGCCTAGATCGTGATGATCTTGGACTTACTGCCACCCAGCGACGATAAGTCCAAGATCATCTCACGGGGAGGGTTTGTGGGGGCGGGAGGGTTTGTGGCGGGAAGGTCAGCTGTTGAAGGCGTTCTGCGCGGCGTCGAGACCGTCGGCAAGCAGCGCTTCGACGGCGTCGGCGGCCCGATCGACGAGGTAGGGCAGCTCCTTGCGCTCCGCGGCCGTGAAGTCGCGCAGCACGTAGTCGGCCGGATCCTGCCGGCCGGGCGGTCGTCCGATGCCGAATCGGACGCGGAGGTAGTCGTTGCTGCCCAGCGCCGCGGTAGCGGAGCGCAAGCCGTTGTGGCCGCCGTCACCGCCACCTCGTTTGATCCGCAGGGCGCCATACGGCAGATCGAGGTCGTCATGCACGACGGTCAGCCGGGTCAGCGGAATCTTGAAGAACCGAGAGATCGCGACGATCGGGCCACCCGACTCGTTCATGTACGACTTTGGCTTGGCCAGTACGACTGACCGCCCGGCGAGACGACCCTCGACCACATCGGAGCGACCGCGGTGCGCCTTGAACCGTGCGCCCATGCGCGCAGCGAGCAGGTCGACCACTGCGAAGCCGACGTTGTGGCGGTTGCCTGCATATCGCGGACCGGGATTGCCGAGACCAACCACGAGCGCGCGCTCCGTCACGCTCGGGTCGGAGTTACGCGATTCAGGACGCACGATGCCGCGCCGCCGGTTGAACAACGTCGCTGGTCGGTAGCGGATTATTCCTCGGCCGCAGGCGGTGTTTCGGGCGGAGCGCCGGCCTCCCTCTCGGCCTCCGGCTTGTCCTCGACGATGCCCAGCTCGCTGGCCGCTTCTGCCGCCTCGGCCTCGAGCGCCTCGGCCGACGGAGCCTCCTGGATGAGCAGCAGCACCTGGTCCGGGTCACCGGCGAGGGTCGCCCCGGAGGGCAGCGCCAGATCCCCGGCCGTGATGTGCGACCCGATCTCCACTCCCTCGATGTTCACCTCGATACCCGAGGGCAGGTTCGTCGCTTCCGCCTCGATGCTGACGGTCATGTTCTCCTGAGCGAGCAGGCCGCCGCGCATGATCTCGCCGACGATCTGCAGCGGGACATCGATTGTCACCTTCTCGCCACGACGTACTTCGAGCAGGTCGACGTGCTCGAAGATGCCCTTGATCGGGTGGCGCTGGATCGCCTTCGGGATGACGAGCTGATCGGCACCGTTGACACTTACGGTAAGGAGCACGTTCATCCCGCCGTGCTTGAGCGCTTGCACGAACTCGCGGGCCTGAAGCGATATGTGGCGAGGGTCGGCGCCGTGGCCATAGATCACTGCGGGGATCTTGCCGGCGCGCCGGGTGCGACGGGCGCCACCCTTGCCGAACTCGGTACGCGGCTCGGCGGATAGACGAACTTCGGGCACGGCAGGAACTCCTCACGAATGGACCGATTCCGGTAACGGGTGCCGCGCGGCGATGGACACGAGCCGTCGACGACACCGCGTCGATCACGGACGCGCCACCGATGTGATGGGTCGCAATCCCTCGCCGGGCAACTCCATAAGCTTACCGGCGGGCGACGCGGAGGGCGAAATCCGCGCGCCGGAAGGTGGCCGCTTGTGTCGGACATGGTGCGCGTCCGCGTCCCTGCGAAGGTGAACCTGCATCTTCGCGTCGGTGCGCGACGACCGGACGGCTTCCATGACCTCGTGACGGTCTATTTGGCCGTTGACCTGTTCGATGAGCTCGTCGCCGTAGCGGCCGACGACTTCGCCATGTCGATCGAAGGTGAGGGAGCCGGTTCGCTGCCGGCTGGCACAAAGAATCTCGCTTGGCAAGCCGCGTCGTTGCTCGCAACGCATGCCGGCGTTCCGCCGGCGGCGCGGTTGACCATCCGCAAGGGGATTCCCGTCGCTGGCGGCCTCGCCGGCGGCTCTGCTGATGCGGCCGCGGCGCTCGTTGCGTGCGCGGAGCTCTGGCGAACCGGCACCAGCCGGCCCGACCTTGCCGCGATCGCGGCCGAGCTGGGCAGTGACGTGCCCTTCGCGCTCACTGGCGGCTGTGCCGTCGGCACCGGGCGGGGCGAACGACTGTCGCCCGCCATGACCAGCGGCGAATTTCACTTCGTCCTCGCGTTTGCTGATCACGGCATCGCCACCCCCGACGCTTACCGCGCTCTTGATCGGATGCGCGGCGACATCGCGCCGACCCTCGATCCGAACGGATCGCGCGCGGTGCTGGATGCCCTTCGACGTAACGACGTGCGACAGCTCGCGGGCGCCCTGGTCAACGACCTGCAGAAACCCGCGCTGTCCCTCTCCCCGAGGCTGCGGCGAACCTTGTCCGCTGGACGAGAACTCGGCGCTCTTGCCGCCATGGTGTCGGGCTCTGGGCCGACGTGCTTGTTTCTCGTCGACAGCGCAGCGGCCGCGGCCCGGCTAGCTTCGGCACTCGCCGCTGAGGGCGTCTGCCGAAGCACCCGGGTCGTGAAAGGCCCGGTTCCCGGAGCTCGTCTGGTCCGATAGCGGGGCAGCGTCCAGTCAGTGCCGCCGGGTCTGCAGCTGGGGTCTCGCCTCCAGCCCGCGCAAGCCATTCCACCCGAGATTCACCAGGTGTGCCGCTACTTCCTCGCGGGCGGGCTTGCGGACGTCGAGCCACCATTGCCCGGTCAGCGCCACCATGCCAACGAGCATTTGCGCGTACATGCCGGCGAGCTTGGTTTGCAGGCCGCGCCGGCTGAATTCCCGGCCCAGGATGTGCTCGACCTGGCTGGCAATGTCGTTCAGCAATGAGGAAAACGTTCCCGCGCCTGAGGCCACCGGCGAGTCCCTGGTCAAGACCCGAAATCCGTCCGTGTCCTCTTCGATGTAGGTGAGCAATGCGAGGGCGGCTTGCTCCACCAGCTCCCGCGCATGACCCCCGGTCAACGCTGAGGTGATCCGCGAGAGCAGCGCCTCCATCTCCCGATCCACAACGACGGCGTACAGGCCTTCCTTGCCGCCGAAGTGTTCATATACCACCGGCTTGCTCACCCCGGCCCGAGCGGCGATCTCCTCGATGGACGTCGCTTCGAAGCCCTTCTCCGCGAACAGTGACCGGCCGACGTCGAGCAATTGCTCGCGCCGTTCCTTGCCGGTCATGCGAACGCGCGTTCGCCCGCCCCCAGGGCTCATTGTCCGGGACCCGGAACCCAGAGGGGCGTGATGGGAGACGACTGCGGCATCGGTCGGCCTAGCGATCGCTCAGGCCCGCAGCCGGGCCAGCCGCTCGGGCCGCGGCCACCGAACATCGCTCGCCCAGCCCAGCTTCTCGAATATCCAGATCAGACGCGCGGACGGGTCGAGCTGGCCACGCAGCACCCCGTGCCGAGCCGCGGTGGGATCGGCGTGGTGCGTGTTGTGCCAACTCTCCCCGAAGCTGATGACGGCGAGCGGCCAGAAGTTGGAGCTCTTGTCACGGGCGGCGAATGGCCGCTCGCCGATCGTGTGACACACCGAGTTGATCGACCAGGTGATGTGGTGCACGACGAAGATGCGCACCAACGAGGCCCAGAACAATGCCGACAGAGCGCCGGCCCAGGACCAGGTGATCAGGCCGCCGAGCAGCATCGGCCCAAGGACCGAGACGGCCGTCCACAGCACGAACAGCCGATCAACCCGCACAATGTCCCGATCGCGGAGCAGATCGGGGGCGAACTTCTCGCGATTGGTGTGTTCGACATCGAACAGCCACCCAACGTGGGCGTAGCCGAAACCTTTCATCAGCGCCGGTATGGAGTTCCCATAACGCCACGGGGAATGGGGATCGCCCTCCCGATCGCTGAACGCGTGATGACGACGGTGGTCGGCCACCCAGCGGATCACTGGGCCTTCGATAGCCAGGCCTCCCGCAACGGCCAACGCGATGTGCAGCGGCCGATTGGCCTTGAACGATCCGTGGGTGAGGTACCGGTGGTATCCGACGGTGATACCGAACCCGGAGACGGTGAAGAACACCGCGAACAACGCGACGTCCGTCCACCCCAGGCCCCAGCCCCAGGCCACGGGCACTGCGGCCAGCACCGCGAGGAAGGGAACGATGACGAACGCATACAGGGCGATTTGCTCGCCGCTTTTCTTGGTGCCCTCGACAACGGGCTTGGACTGCGCAGAGGCTGGACCGACGTGGGTGACGGTCCGAGGCGATGAAGCAGGTTCGACCAGGGTCATGGGCGACCACCTCTCACTTGGGTTACGCCACCGTAACTTACGGCGCCGTAGCCAGCCAGGGAGACTTGCGCGTGGCGGCCGGCCCGGCTGCTGTTGGGCGGCGTGGCCGAGGCGCTCGGCCGCCGGCCACGGCGCCGAGTCGAGCGTCAGGCGGTCGTCGGTAGGCTGGGCACGTCCCGAGATGGGGGATGGGGTAATCGGCAGCCCGCAGGCCTTTGGAGCCTTGCAGTCTCGGTTCGAGTCCGAGTCCCCCAGCACAAGCCGACCCGCGGCCACCTTCCTTCCGCGGCCCCGGAAGCTGGGTCGAGCAAGCTGTCGGGATAGGCTCGGTGTGCCGGTTTACCAGCCCGATCGTGCACCCGGGGAGGACGCTGCGTGACCGATCCGTCCTACGGCACTCGGGTGGCTTCGTCCTCGGCGATTCCTCGCCGGCCGTTTGCGGTCGTGGTCCTGGCCGCCGGTGAGGGCACCCGGATGAAGTCAGCTCGCCCGAAGGTTTTGCACGGTTTCGCCGGGCGATCGCTCCTCGGCCACGTACTTGCCGCAAGCGCCCCGCTCGACGCTGAGCGCACGATCGTGGTGATCGGCCATGGTCGCGACGACGTCCAGGCCCACCTTGTTACGGCTGGCTGGCCAGTGACCACGGTCGTGCAGGAGCCGCAGCGCGGCACGGGCCACGCGGTGCGGATCGCCATGGACGCCTTGCCGCCAGAGGAGGGCGGCGGCACGATCGTCGTGGTGCCTGGGGACACCCCGTTGTTACAGCCGACTGACCTGCTGGCCCTTCTCACTGAGCACCATCGCAGCGGCGCCGCCGCGACCATGCTCACGAGCGTGCTCGACGACCCGACCGGGTACGGCCGAGTCATTCGCGATGGGGACCGCGTCACGCGGATCGTCGAGCAGAAGGACGCTACCGACGAGGAACTCGCCATTCGCGAGTTCGCGGCTGGCATGTACGCGTTCGACAGCGCGGCGCTGTGCGACGCGCTCCGCCGCCTGTCGACCGACAACGCTCAGGGCGAGGAGTACCTGCCAGACGTCGTGGCGATCTTGGTCGGCGACGGACGAAATGTCGCGGCGGTGGCCGCACCGGCGAGCGACACGCTCGGCGTCAACGATCGCGTGCAGCTCGCCACGGCCCACCAGATCTACAACCGTCGGCTGCTCGACGCACACATGCGGGCCGGCGTCACGGTGGTCGATCCGGCGACCACCTGGATCGACGCCGACGTGCGCCTTGCGCCGGACGTGACCCTGCACCCATCGGTATATCTGCACGGCGCCACGGCCATCCACGACGGCGCGGCGATCGGTCCGGACGTCACGTTGACCGACACCTCCGTAGGTGAACGCAGTCGGGTTTCCCGCGCCGTATGCAACTCGGCGACCATCGGCGTGAACTGCGAAGTCGGCCCGTTCGCCTATCTGCGTCCAGGTGCGCAGCTGGCCGCCGGGGTGAAGATCGGTACCTACGTCGAGGTAAAAGCGAGCGAGATCGGCACGGGCACCAAGGTGCCGCACTTGTCCTATGTCGGCGACGCCACGATCGGCGAGTACACCAACATCGGGGCGGCAACCGTCTTCGTCAACTACGACGGCGTGAGCAAACATCACTCCACGATCGGCAGCTACGTCCGCACCGGCGCGGACAACATGTTCGTGGCGCCAGTCAGCGTTGGCGACGGTGCCTACACGGCGGCCGGATCGGTTATCGACCAGGATGTGCCGCCCGGAGCGCTCGGCATCGCGCGCGCTCGCCAGCAAAACGTGGCAGGCTGGGTGGCGAAGCGCCGATCCGGCACCGCTGCCGACGACGCGGCCCGACGAGCCGCCGAAGCCACCGATCACATCAATCCCGCCAACTCAACAGAAACCGCCGACTCTGCCGACATCGAGGATTGACATGAGCGAGCATCGCATCGTCCCAGGCGTGGGGTGCAGATGCGCGGTCCCCGCGAAGACACTGAGCGTTGGCCTGGGACGAAGCTGCGCTCGGGCGAGGAATGGATTAGACCGGTGAGCACTATCGAACTCGCGGGCCGCAAGAGCCTGATGCTGCTCTCCGGGCGCGCCTATCCCGATCTCGCCGACGAGATCGCGCGGTACCTGGGCGTCACTGTCACCTCGACCACCGCCATGGAATTCGCCAATGGCGAGACCTTTATCAAACCTGATGAGTCGGTGCGCGGCAGCGACGCCTTCGTTATTCAGTCGTTCACGGCGCCGATCAATCACTGGATCATGGAAACGCTGATCCTGATCGACGCCCTCAAACGCGCTTCGGCCAAGCGCATCACCCTCGTCCTACCGTTTTATCCGTACGCCCGGCAAGACAAGAAGCACCGCGGTCGCGAGCCGATATCCGCACGGTTAGTGGCCGACCTGTTCCGGACGGCGGGAGCGAATCGGCTCATGGCGATCGACCTGCACACCGCGCAGATCCAGGGCTTTTTCGACGGGCCGGTCGACCACCTGTTTGCGCTGCCCCTGCTTTCCGACTACGTGAAAGAGCGCTATCGCGGGCAGGAGTTCACGGTCGTCTCGCCCGATACCGGCCGGGTGCGCATGGCCGAACAGTGGTCGGACCGGTTTGGTGGCAGCCCGATCGCGTTCGTCCACAAGACGCGGGACCCGCGCGTGCCCAACGAGATAGTGGCCAACCGCGTCGTCGGCGAGGTAGACGGACGTACCTGCCTGCTGATCGACGACATGATCGCCACCGGCAGCACGATCGTGAAGGCGTCGGAGGTGCTGTTCGAGGCGGGTGCGGCGGAGGTCATCGTCGCGGCAACGCACGGCGAGCTGACCCCGCCGGCGACCGATCGCCTGAAGAACAGCCGTATCACCGAGGTGGTTGTCACCAACACGCTGCCGATCCGCCCTGAGCAGGACTTCGACAAGCTCACCGTTCTCTCGATCGCCCCCATGATCGGCCGGGCGATAAAGGAGGTTTTCGAGGACGGGTCGGTGACCAGCTTGTTCGACGGCCGCAGCTGAGCAGGTCTTGCTCCGCCGCGCTATCAATTTGCATTTTCCGTCGCTCTAGCAACGGAATCTGCATACCGTCACGTACGAGCTGAGGCGATCCGTGCGAACGCGGCCACGTCGAGCGTCTCGGCGCGGGCCCGTGGATCGACCTGCGCGCGCACCAGGACGGATTCGGCCGCCGTCGCGGACCCGGCCCATGCGGCCAACGCTGACCGAAGCATCTTGCGCCGCTGGGCAAAGGCAGCGTCGATGACCGCGAAGACGTCCGCACGGTGGACTTCTGCGGGCAACGTCGGCGGCTCGGTTCGCACCAGCCGCACGAGGCCCGAGTCGACGTTCGGCACCGGCCAGAAGACCGAGCGTGGGACAGCGCCCGCGCGTTCCGCGTGCGCGTACCAGGCTGTCTTGACGGTCGGGCCGCCGTACGCCCGGCCGCCCGGCGGCGCAGCCAGCCGATCCGCGACCTCGGCCTGCAACAACACGAGGCCATGCCTTATCGAGGGCAATAGCTCCAACAGATACAGGAGCACTGGGACGGCGACGTTGTAGGGCAGGTTGGCAACGAGCGCGGTCGGTGGCGGATCCAATGGCGTGTACAGCTTTCGGGCATCGCCCGCGATCACCTTTAAATCATTGGCCAAACCGGGTGCGCGCTGCCGGATCGTGTCCGGCAATGCGGCCGCGAGACGCGGGTCGACCTCTACGGCCACCACCCGCGCCCCCGTGTCGAGCAGCCCGAGGGTGAGCGATCCGAGGCCGGGCCCCGACTTCGAGCACGACGTCCTCGGGAGCAAGGTCAGCGATCCGGGTGATACGCCTGATCGTGTTCGCGTCGTGGACGAAGTTCTGCCCAAGCGCCTTCGTCGGCCGCAGCCCAAGCCGGTTGGCCAGAACTCGAATATCCGCCACGCCAAGCAGCTCGGCCTGCGGCTGGTTGGCAGTACCGGAACCGGTCACGTCTGGACTTTAGTGTCCGCCGCCCTCCGACCAGGGCGTGGCGCGAGCGCGATCGCCCAAAGCCAGCGCGCAAAGCTTGATGATCTTGGACTTACTGTCAGATAGCTACAGTAAGTCCAAGATCATCTCAGGTGCAGTCGTGGGCTCGCCGTTCTGAAGTAGTTAGTACCAGCCCGGCGAGTGCGAATTCCAGAAGCCCCAGGCGTTGCAGGGCGTTCCGTACCGGCCCTGAATGTAGTTCAGGCCCCAGGTGATCTGCGTCGCTGGGTTGGTCTGCCAGTCCGGACCGACCGTGGCCATCTTGCTGCCCGGCAACGCCTGGGGGATTCCATACGCCCCGGTGTAGGGATTCGTTGCGTTCACCCGCCAGCCACTCTCGTGGTCCCACATGGTAACCAGGCAGGAGAAATCGCTATCGCTCCAACCGCGGGCGGCGACCATCTTCTGGGCGATACCCTGCGCCGAGTTGGGATCGACGACAATCGGCCCGCGTGCTGGTAGTCGGATTGCTCGACCCGGTACTTGGTGTACTTGATGCAGGCGGCGGCTTGGTTCCGTTGCGCTGCAGCTGCGTGATCGGAGCTTGCAGCAGTTTGCGAGATACCTCGGTCTTGCCGACCAATTTGCCGTCGACATAAACGATGGCGTAGGTGACTGACAATGTGCCGGGTTGACCGCGAGAGATGATTCGGGTGACGCCCTTGGCCAGCGTCGGATCGTTGACGGTCTTCGTCGGGAATGGCACCTGATGCTGCTCGGTCACCCGGGCATTCTTGACTCGCTGAATGACGACGGTGAGTGTTGTCAGTGAGGTCGGCCGACAGCGGCACGGAGATCTTGTCCGTCGCGCCTAATGAGATGCCTAGGTCCTTGAGCAGGTCGGCCACGGTCGCATCTGTGGTCAATGCGGTCTGAGTTCGCCCGTCGGCCCTGACGGTCACCGTCTTCGGAGTGCGCAGCTCGATATCGGTCGGCGATAGCGGCAGCCGTTTGTCCCGCGATACGGAGGAAAAGTCTGTCGTGTCGTATCCGAGTTCGGCCAGCGCCTCGGCCACGGTCGGTGCCGTAGTCCAGACATCGACCTCCTTGCCATCGATCGACAATTTGAGCAGCCGGCCGCGCTTGAGCACGATGTCAGTGCCGTTACGCACCTTCGCATTCACCGGTGGCGCGACAATGTCGTGCGGGCCGGCGGTTAACCCGGCATCGCTGAGCGTTCCGCGGACGGTGGCCGACGTGGTGTGTACCGCGCGGCCATCGCCGTCGACTTTCAGGTGGATGGTCTTGTCGATATGGGTCCAGGCGAAGGTTGCGCCCACGACACCCGCCAGTACGACCGCATACAGGCCGTACTTCACGGTCCGATGCACCCAGGAAGCTCCCGTCTGGCCTCTCGGCCTGATCCCCCACCGGACCGGTCACGGCACCATAACGTGCTGGTGACGACAGGGCCTAGCCCCAAAAAGCGGTTGTTCGACTACTCAGAGGTATCGGCCGCAGACCGGCCAGGGAGCCGACCCGGCCTTCTGGTAGAGAGCCGTCGCGACCGAAATCTGCTGGGCTTTCGACGCCAGGTCGGGGCGCGGGGCGTAGGCCCCGCCGCCGTTGTTGAGCCATGTGCTGATGTCGAACTGGAGCCCGCCGTAGTAGCCGTTCCCGGTGTTGATCGACCAGTTCCCGCCAGACTCGCAGGCGGCAACGCCATCCCAGTTCAGGCCACCGCCGCCGGACACGGGCGCCGGCGCAGGCGAAGGTGCCGGACGCGGCGACGGCGCCGGTGCAGGCGCCGGCGCGGGCGCGGGCCGGGCCTTGGTGCCCACGTTCACAACGGCCGTGACGGGAGAGGCAGTGACGGTGCGCGCGACCTGGGTTTTACCGGTGAGCTTGCCGTCGACGTACACCATCCGGTAGGTGACCGCGGAGGTGCCGGCCTTGCCGGTCGTGGCAACCTTCGTCTCGCCCCGATACAGGGAGGCGTCCTGTCGTTGCGTTGTCGAGTAGCCGATCGTGTGCCGCTCAACGAGCGTCTTCGTCACCACCCGCTGCAGCCTGACGGTCGAGCCGTTGGCGACCTTCGAGCTCACCGGTACCGACAATCGATCGGCCGCGTTCACGGTAATCCGAAGATCGGTGAGCAACTGCCCGACCGTCGCAGCGGTCGTCGTAACGCTGTCGTTCCGCCCGTCATGCACGACGCGGACCTGCTTTGGGGTTCGGAGCTCGATCTCGGTCGGCGACAACGGCAACCGCTTATCGCGTGACACCGAGGAGAAGTCGTCCGTGCTGTAGCCAAGCTCCGCAAGTGCTTCGGCAACGGTCGGGGCGGTTGTCCACACCTCGCGCTCTACGCCGTCGATCGTCAAGTGCAGCAGGCGGCCCCGCTTCAGGACGATCTCCGTACCGTTGCGAACCTTCGTAGTGACTGCCGGAGCGATGACGTCGTGCTGGGCAACCACCAGCTTGCGACTGCTGAGGACGCCCTGCACGGTGTGCGCCCTCGTCTTCACGGAGCTCTGCTCCTGGTCGACCTTCAGGCTGACGGTCTTGGGATCGTCACCGGTCAGCGCAACGGCCGTCCCGGCTCCGACGCCCACAACCACAAGTCCGACCAAGCCGAACACGATGCTGCGACGCATTGGAACACTCCCCGTGGTTCATCCCCCCCTCTACAAACAAGGTCACGGGACCATAACGTCGCCGCGGGACCCCTGCCAAATACCGCGACCGTAATTTCCTCAATGAGATGCGGAATTTATCCTAAATATCCGCTTCCCGTTGGCCCTGACCGCCGCACAAAGCTCCTCGATCCCGGTCGCGGTCGCCTCAGCGACGGCGCGCGCGGTGTAGGGCAACAGATACGGGCCGTTGGGGCGCCCGCGGAACGGATGCGGAGTGAGGAACGGCGAGTCCGTTTCGAGAAGAATATGGGGAAGTGGGGTGGCCGCCGCAGCGGCTCGCAGCGACGGCGCATTTGTGAACGTCACCACTCCGGGGAAACTGAGCGCCCAGCCATGCTCTACGCAGGTACGAGCCATCGCCGCGTCTCCCGAGAACGCGTGGAACACAACCCGGTCCGGCGCCCCCTCGTCGTGCAGCACCCGCAGGACGTCGGCATGAGCGTCCCGGTCGTGAATCATCAGCGGCAAACCGGTCCGCTTGGCCAGGTCGATGTGGCGCCGGAAGTGTTCTTCTTGCAGGGGTGGCGACGTTCGGTCCCAGTAGTAGTCCAGCCCGGTCTCCCCGATCGCCACCACGCGCGGGTCGGCCGCGAGTCGTTCGAGCTCCTGGTACCCGTCGTCGGTCAGACCCGTCACCTCGGTCGGATGGACGGCAACGGCCGCGTATACGTCTGGGTGCTCGTTCGCCGCCTCGACACACCAGGCCGCGGACGCGAGCGTGTCGCCGACCGTGATCACTGCCGTGACACCCACCGCCGCCGCCCGGCCAAGTGCGGCAGCCACATACTCGGCCGTCGCTTCGACGCCCGCTCGTTCGGCCATGGCGTCCAGGTGGCAATGAGCGTCGAAGACCGCGCCGGGGAGCGGGGGCGGCGAGGGAGGAACCCCCTGACGAGCGGTACTTCCCGGCCTCCGACCCGCGGACCGGCTCCCGGTCACGACCCCGCTTCCAGCCGAGCCAGCTCCTCGTCCACGATCGACGGATCCAGCTTGGTGAACACCGGCGTGGGCGGGGCGATCGGCCGACCGACCTCGATCGGCGTCGACTCCCAGCGAGCCGCAGTCTCGTAGTCGCCGGTCAGCACGCTGTAGGAGGAATCAGCCGCGTCGCCCGCGACGATCCGGTCCTCGCCCGGAACGAGATCAGGCATCCCGGCCCAGGTACCCGTTCCGCCAAGTTGCGCGTGAACCCGGGAGGACGACGAAGGCAGGAACGGGGTCAGCAGCGTCTTGCAGTCGTCGACCGCCTGCAGCGCGACGTGCAGCACCGTAGCCATCCGGTCCGGATCCTCCGTGCGAAGCTTCCAGGGCGCGGTCTCCGACAGGTACTTGTTCGCCTCCCCTACCACGCGCATGGCCTCGATGATTGCGGCCCGCTGCCGAGACCGGGAGAGCAGGTCGCCGACGGTGTCGAACGCCGTGCGTGTCGTAGCCAGCAACGCGTGATCGGCATCGGCCAGTGCGCCCGCAGCCGGGATAGCCCCGAGGTTCTTTGCGGTCATCGCGATCGTGCGGTTCACCAGGTTGCCCCAGCCCGCGACAAGTTCGTCGTTATTCCGGCGCAGGAATTCGGCCCAGGTGAAGTCCGTGTCCTGCGTCTCCGGCCCGGCAACAGCGAGGTAGTAGCGCAGCGCGTCGGGGTCGTAGCGGGACAGCATGTCCCGGACGTAGATCACCACATTGCGCGACGAGGAAAACTTCCGCCCCTCCATCTGCAGGAACTCGCTGGACACCAGCTCATACGGCACCTCCAACGCGCCGTAGGACCCGGGTGTACCACCACGGTCACCCCGTCCGGAGTAGCCGAACAGGATCGCCGGCCAGATCTCGGCATGGAAGACGATGTTGTCCTTGCCCATGAAGTAGTAGCCCCGAGCGTCCGGAGACTGCCAGAACGGTCGCCAGGCGTCCGGGTCGCCGGTCCGCGCCGCCCACTCGATGGACGCCGACAAGTAGCCGATCACCGCGTCGAACCAGACGTACAGCTTCTTGTCCGGACGGTCGCGCCAGCCCTCGAGCGGTACCGGCACGCCCCAGTCGAGATCTCGCGTGATCGCTCGCGGTCTGAGGTCGTTGAGCAGATTCAGGGTGAACCGGCGAACGTTCGGTCGCCAGTGCATCTGCTTCTGCAGCCAGTCGCCCAGCACGCCGGTGAAGGCACCGAGGTCGAGGAAGTACTGCTCGGTCTCGACGAACAGTGGCGTCTCGCCGTTGATCCGGCTTCTCGGCTCGATCAGGTCGGATGGGTCGAGTTGGTTCCCGCAGTTGTCGCACTGGTCGCCACGGGCATGTGGATAGCCGCAGATCGGGCAGATTCCCTCGATGTAACGGTCCGGCAGGGTGCGGCCGGTGGACGGGCTGATCGCGCCGAGCTGAACCTGGGGAAAGACGTAGCCGTTCTTGAGCAGGCCGAGGAACATCTCCTGCACCACCGCGTAATGGTTGGCCGTGGTGGTCCGGGTGAACAGGTCATAGGACAGGCCGAGCTTCTGTAGGTCCTCGGCGATGATCCGGCTGTACCGATCAACCGCTTGACGCGGAGTCACTCCCTCCTGGTCGGCCTGCACCAGGATTGGCGTGCCGTGCTCATCGGTACCGGAGACCATGAGCACGCGATGTCCGGCCATCCGCTGGTAGCGGCTGAACACGTCGGACGGAACGCCGAAGCCCGCAACGTGCCCGATGTGCCGCGGTCCGTTCGCGTAGGGCCACGCGACCGCGGTAAGGACATGGTCAGTACTCACGGATCAAGCCTAGTGATCGTGGCATCGCCGGTTTACGGCTGCTGCTTGCTCGCCACGACAGCGTCATAGACCACCCGTCGAGGAACGCCCAGGCTGGTGGCGACGGCGGCGATGGCCGCCTTGCGCGTCTCGCCCGATACCTCTTGAAGCGCCACGGCGCGGGCAAGATCAGCGGCCGGAATCTGCTCGGGATCACGCACGGCGCCCATCACCACCAAAGTGATCTCACCTCGCACCTCGTCCTGGGCCCAAACGGCCAGCTCGCCGAGCGGGCCCCGCCGGACCTGCTCGTAGGTCTTCGTCAGTTCGCGGCACACCGCCGCCGGCCGGTCCGAACCGAACACGTCGGCCAAGTCCGCGAGTGTCGTAGCTAGGCGGTGCGGCGCCTCGAAGAACACCATGGTGCGCTGCTCGGCGGCCAACGAGTCGAGCAGCCGGCGACGATCTCCCGCCTTGCGCGGCAAGAATCCTTCGAAACAGAACCGATGCACAGGTAGCCCAGAGACGGCCAGTGCGGCGGTTACCGCTGACGGGCCAGGCAAGGTCGTGACGGCAACCCCGCTGGCCACCGCGGCGGCCACCAGCCGGTAGCCAGGGTCAGAGATCGATGGCATGCCGGCATCGGTGACCACCAGGACGTCGTGGCCTTCGCGGAGTACGTCGAGCAACCCGGGAACGCGGTGCTGCTCGTTGCCGTCGAAGAAGGAGACAACCCTGCCCCGCGGAGTGACGCCCAGATCCGCGCACAGCCGGCGCACCCGGCGAGTGTCCTCGGCGGCGATGACGGCCGCCGTGGCGAGTGCGTCACCCAGCCGAGGTGAAGCGTCGCGCACGTTACCGAGCGGCGTTCCGGCCAGAATCACCCGTCCGGCCTCACCGGTTCCGCTCACCGACGACCTCCAAGTATCGCGTCGGCCACCTTCGCCCTCACCTGTCGCTGGCTGCGAGGGGCACGCCTGGATCCTCGCTCGCTGCGGTCCGCGCCGCCGCAGGCTCACGGGCGTAGACCTTACGATCGGGGTCGTGACGGCGACAGCGGAGGCGAGCGTCAAGGCCGCCGACCTCGTCGCCGACGACGCGGCCACGTCTGCTGAGGCCGCGGCCGGCCGTCCTCCGGTTCCCGAGCAGCTGGTCGGGTGGCGCGATCCTTCCCCCCGCATCGGCTGGATCATCACCGCCGCTGTCACCGGCATAGCGGCGCTGACCCGGCTGTGGGCTCTTGACTGGCCCAAGGGCAAGATGTTCGACGAGATCTACTACGCGACCGAGGCGCAGGAGTTGTTGCGCTACGGGTACGAAGACAACCGCGGCTACATGTTCGTGGTGCACCCGCCACTGGGCAAATGGCTCATCGCCGGGACGTCGGCGATCTTCGGCAACAACGAGGTCGGCTGGCGTCTCGCCCCGGCGCTGGCCGGGATAGTCAGCGTGCTGCTGTTGGTCCGCATCGCGCGCCGGATGTTCCGGTCCAACGTTTTCGGTGGCATCGCCGGTCTGCTGCTCGCCTTGGACGGGCTCTCGGTCGTGCAGTCCCGCGTCGCGTTGCTCGATATCTTCTTGCAGCTGTTCATCGTGGCCGGCTTCGGGGCGCTGGTTCTCGACCGCGAGCAGATGCGCTCGCGGCTCGCCGGCTTGCTGGCCGAGGGCGTTGACCTGTCGGACGGCATACCGACGTTGGGACCGCGACCCTGGCGCCTGGCCGGGGGCGTCCTGCTCGGCCTCGCGTGCGCAACCAAATGGAGCGCCTTGTCGTTCTTCGTCGTGTTCGCGCTGCTGTCCCTGATGTGGGACCGGGGCGCGCTCAAGTCGGCCGGCGTCACCCGATCGTGGCGGTGGGCAGCCCGCAAGTCCTGGTTGCCCGGCATCGGCTCCTTGGTCGTCGCGCCGACCGCCGCTTACCTGTTCACCTGGTTGGGCTGGTTTGCCGGGGAGAACTCGTGGAATCGGCATTGGGCGGACTCACATCCCAGCGCGACCCGTCTGGACATCCTCGGCATCCGGATACCGTTCAACTGGGGATTCCTGCCCGCGGGGATACGGTCGCTCGGCGACTATCACCTCAATGCCTACCGATTCCACGAGGGGCTCGATTCGCCGCATGCATACGGGTCCAAGCCCTGGAGTTGGCTGATCCTCGGGCGACCGGTCAGCTTCTACTATCAGGGCGACGGCGTTCGCGGCTGCGGTGCGACGGATTGTTCGCGGGCCGTTCTGGACATCGGCACGCCGGTGCTGTGGTGGGCATTCATTCCGGCACTCGTCTGGCTGGTCTGGCGCTGGCTTACCAGTCGGGACTGGCGCGCGGCTGCGATTCTCGTCGCGTTCGTGGCCGGCTGGGTCGTCTGGTTGCAAGACCCCAAGCGCACGATGTTCTTGTTCTACATGACCCCGCTCGTGCCGTTCCTGGCCATTGGGGTCACCATGGGGCTCGGAGCCATCCTCGGGCCGGCCGCCCGACCGGTCGTTGATGCATCTGATCGGGCAAGGATCCTCGCCGAGCGTCGCCGGAAATGGGGCGTATTCGGGATATCTGCCTATCTCGGGCTGCTGATCGTCGACTTTGCCTGGATGTGGCCGCTGTTCAGCGGAGGGCTGCTGACCTACGACCAATGGCACATGCACATGTGGTTCCCGTCCTGGATCTGAGATCCGCCTAGCCGTAAGCCCGCGCGCTGCCGGTTAAGTCACCGGAACGCGGAGAACGACACCGTCAGCGAGCAGGCTCGGCGGCGATGGTGCGGGCTGGCTCGCTGACGACTCGGCCGGCTAGGTGCGCCCAGCCACCGCCCTCCGATCTGGTGTAGATGCGGGATCCTCGTCCTTGCGTGATGTTCAGATCCCGTTTCTGCAGGTCGGTAAACGCAATTGCGGCCGCGCCGGTGGCCTCGTCCTCGATGATCCCGAAGTCAGGCGCGAACATCCGTGACCGGAGCCTGCCTTCGGCCTGGTCGATCCAAGCCCACACGTAGTGCGGGCCGCCGGGGTAGTCCGACGGATCGGCTGCGTCGACTGCCTGCGGGTCGGGCATCTCGTGCCACGCGAACGGTGTGGTCCATTCCGCCCGGGCCCGGATCCAGGTGAGGGTCTCGTCATGAGTGACGTCAACCGGGCCGGCCGGTGTGAGCAGTCGCTCGGCGGGGTAGCCCTGCTGCCGCAGCCACCACGCGGTGCCGACAGTCGGATGACCGGCAAACGGCAGCTCGATCGCCGGGGTGAAGATCTGCACCCGCCCGCTATCCGGGTCGTCCACGAAAACGGTCTCGGAGTAGCCGATCTGGGCCGCGACCCGCTGCCGTTGGTCCGATGAAACGGCCGCACCGTTGACGATGCCCAACAGGTTGCCGTACTCGCCCGCCTCGTCGACGAAAACACGAAGCACACCTACGGCGAGGTTCGCTGAGCGTGCCGGCACCCCCGGAACGTTACCGGGATCAGCTGCCGGAGACGCGCGGGGTCCTCGAGTCCTCGGGCGGAACGGGTGACGCGCGTTATCCGAATGGCGTCGGGATATACCGGACGGCCAGCTCAGGTTCCACGTAGTTGCCGCGTCGCTGTCGCCTGGGCAGGCTCACGTCCTGCGGGGTAAGTGGTTTGTACGGGATCTGGCTGAGCAGATGGCTGATGATGTTGAGCCGGCCGCGCTTCTTGTCGTCGGTGTGGGCGACGAACCACGGCGCCCAGCCCGTGTCGGTCGCGGCGAACATCGCGTCTCGAGCTCTGGAGTAGTCGTACCAGCGGCTGTAGGACTTCAAATCCAGGTCGGATAGCTTCCAGATCTTTCGCGGATCATGGATGCGGCTCTCGAGGCGCCGAGTTTGTTCATCCGAGCTGACTTCGAGCCAGTACTTGAGGAGGTGGATTCCTGAATCGATCATGGCCTTCTCGACGCCCGGTACCAGCTCGAGGAACCGCTCGGTCTCCGCCAGAGTGCAGAAGCCCATCACCCGCTCGACGCCGGCCCGGTTGTACCAGCTGCGGTCGAATATCGCGACCTCCCCGGCGGCGGGCAGGTGCGGGAGGTATCGCTGGATATACATCTGCGATTTCTCGCGCTCGGTGGGGGCGGCCAAGGCATTGACCCGGAACACGCGCGGGCTCACCCGCTCGGTGATCCGCTTGATCGTGCCGCCCTTGCCGGCGGTATCCCGGCCCTCGAACACGATGCAGATCTTGGCCCCCGACGCCTTGACCCACTCCTGCAAGGCGACGAGCTCGCCATGCAGAAGTCTCATCTCCCGCTCGTACTCCTTGCGCTTCATCTTCGGGGGCGGCCCCGTCTCGGCCTCCGCTCCGGCCTCGGCTGACAACTGGGCCTCAGCGGGCGACGCATGGGCCGGAGCATCGTCCTTGTGCTTCTTTTTCCGCTTGCTGGCCATCCGTTACCTCCCGTTGATACGTGTCTCGAGCCCTCCGCGGGCTCCAGCGTCGGCCGTCGTCATCGCGTCGGTACGGTGCCGCTCATGTCTGGGGATCCGTCGGGCGATCCACTTGCCAAGCTCCCAGCCGAGGAGCAGCACGACGGCCGCAAGCAGCCCCATGCCCCACTGCCGGGCGGTCAGGGTGGTGGTACCGAGCAGTCGCTGCATGAAGTCCGCTTGGGTGATGAGGAATGCGCCGGCGACTTCAGCCAGGGCGATCAGGTTCATCCTCGAGCTGTTGAAGGTGTCCACGGAGAACACGGTCTCGGTCTCGCTTCGTGCCTCGAAGGCAGCGACTATGAGCATCAGCGAGAACGCGACCAGTCCGATGGACCGGCCGATCGCGAGGCTGCCGTAATGGTTATTGCCAACCGCGATCAGCACCAGGTTTGCGACGGCAATGTACAGCCCGACGAGGCTGCAGGTGACGACCACCCCCGTGGTCAGAATCGAGTCGCCGCGCGGACGAGGCCGACGCCTCATCAATCCGGGCGTTTCCTTGTCGAAGCCGAGGGCGACACCGAACGGGGCGTTGACGAGGAAGTTGATCCACAGGATCTGAGCCGGTGTGAATGGTTGGCCAGCGGCGAGGTTGAGCAGGGTCGCGCCGAGGAAGGTGAGAACGAACGCGATGAGCTCGAGCAGGACGAACCGGATGTACTTGTTGAGGTTGTCGTAGAGCTTGCGGCCCTGCTCGACCGCATAGACGATCGTCGCGAAGTTGTCGTCGGACAGGATCATGCGGCCGGCATTCTTCGCGACCTCGGTGCCGCTCCCCATGGCAACGCCGATGTCTGCCGCCTTGATGGCCGGTGCGTCATTGACGCCATCGCCGGTCATCGCCACGACGTGGCCCTTTTTCTTGAGGGTTTCAGCTAGGAGCACCTTGTGCTCGGGGGCGACGCGACCGACGACGCCGATACTCTCGATTCGCTCGAGCCGTTCCGGTTCGGACAGCGCGGCGAACTCGGAGCCGAGGATTGCCTCCCCAGGGATGTTCAGCTGGGTGGCGATCGCCGCGCCGGTGACGACGTCATCGCCCGTCACCATCCGCACCCGGATGTGCGCCGCCTGCGCATCTCTCACCGCCGCCTTCGACTCTTCGCGAGGCGGATCGACCATGCCGACGAGGCTCGTCATCTCCAATCCCTCGACCAGGGCGAGCAGATCGCCGTCCGGGTTGAAGCTGGCGGCCTCCAGATCGCGAAACGCACCGGCCATGACCCGCAGGCCCTGCTGCCCCATGCGCTCGACGTGCTGCTCGGCCCGCTACCCTGATCGTGTCGTCCCAGGGGATGGTCACGCCGTTGGACAGCGCCGTCGCTGCACGGCTCATTACGGCCGGCGCGGCGCCCTTGACGAAGCATCGCACGATGTCGTTCCCCGCTGCGTCCTTGGCTTGATTGAAGGTGGCCATCAGCTTGTAGCCAGGGTCGAACGGCAGTGTGGCGAGCCGGGGCAGCTGCTCGCGCGTTTCGTCGATGTACACGCCCGCCTTGTGGGCCAGTACCAGCAAAGCGCCCTCGGTGGGATCGCCGACGACCTTGCCGTCGACGAGCTTCGCATCACTCGCGATGACGTACGGCAGGATCGCCGCCTCGATGGTGTCCGTCTTGCCGGCCGGGTGGCTGATCCTTCCCTCCAGGCTGTAGCCCGTGCCGCTGATCGCGTAGCGGTCGGTCGGATCGACCACCTCGACCGCCGTCATCTGGTTCATCGTCAGCGTGCCGGTCTTGTCAGAGTTGATCGCCGAGGTGAAGCCGAGCGTCTCCACCGAGGGCAGATCCTTGACGATCGCCTTTTCCTTCGCGAGCTCAACGCTGCCGAGCGAGAGCACGACCTGGACGACCATCGGCAGGGCGAGTGGGATCGCCGCGATCGCGAGCGCGACTGCTGAATTGAACAAGGTCGTCCATGATTCCCCGCGGCTGAGGCCGAGGGCGAACATCACGATCATCGTGAATCCCGCCGCACCGACGATCCACAGTGTCAGCGTGTTCATCTGCTTCGTGAGCGGGGTTTCCTCCTTGGCGGTCGCGGAAAGCATGTGCGCGATCTTGCCGACTTCGGTACCGCTCCCGGTCGCCGTAACGATGACCAGCGCGCTTCCGTGCGTGACCGGGGTGTGCATGAATGCCATGTTCGACTGCTCACCCGGGCCGAGGTCGCTGGCCGAGAGCGTCGTGGCTTCCTTCGCCGCGGGAACACTCTCGCCGGTCAGGGCCGACTCATCGATCTGCAACGCGCTGGAGGAGACGATTCGCCCGTCCGCCGGGACCTCGTCACCCGCCGCGATCAATATGACGTCGCCGACGACCAGCTGCTCGGCCGGAATCACGGCCTCGGCGCCGTCGCGCCGCACTCGCGCGGTTGCCTGCATCATCGATTGCAGCGCATTCATCGCGCTCTCCGCCTTGCCCGCCTGGCGTAGCCCGGTCAGGGCGTTGAAGAGCGAGATCACGGCCAGGACGACGGCCGTGGTCCACTGCTTGATCAGAAGCGACACGACCGCCGCCCCGACCAGGATCAGTTGCATGTAGCTCGTGAACTCGGCCAGGAAACGGCGCAGCGGCGACGGCGGCTGCTCCACCGGCAGCGAGTTCGGACCGTAAGCCGCAAGCCTCGTTGCGGCCTCACTCTGCGACAGGCCGGAGTCCGGAACCACCCCGAGCCGGTACGCGATGTCGTCCGGGTCCAGCGCATACCAGCGCTCGCCAGCCGGTGCCGTGCGCTCGCGAGTTTCGTCCACGGTAGCCATCGCGACTCTTCTCCTCGTATCCGCCGGCGGTAGCCGTGCTGACCAACTCGCGTCGGCATTCGGCATCACCGGGTATGCCCGACACCGTATCGATTGCGTCTGAGTGCCGAACAGAAGGAAGGCCGCCGCCGAGCAGAGTCAACAAGGATAGGGCGGGCACAGCGACTACCGGCGCACTGTCAGGTCCGTCAACGGCTCGGGTCCGTAGTATTTCGCGGCGTCACCGGTAGTCCGCAGCGTCGCCGTCGCTGAGCTGAGATCGTCAACGAGAAGAGCACACATGATCGACATCGGCCCGTTCGCCGCTCTGGTCCCAGCCGACCACGGGCTCGCCGTCATCGGTATCGCACTGCCGGACGGATCGGTGCACGCGTCGGTCGGAAATGTTGGCGTCCTGGCCCATCCGGTGACCGGTGTGACCGTGGTTGGTCTGGTCGCCGTGGGCCGGGCGCGCAAGGTGCCACTTCTGCGGGCCCATCCGCGAGCTACCGTCACCCTGCGCGCCGGCTGGGAATGGGCGGCCGTCGACGGCCCGGTCGAACTGGTCGGTCCGGACGACCCATTTCCGGGCATCGGCGCCGATCGGCTGCGGCTTCTGCTTCGCGAGATCTTCACAGCCGCTGGCGGCACACACGAGGACTGGGATACCTACGACCGCGTGATGGCCGCCGAACGACGCACTGCCGTGTTGATCACTCCGGAGCGGCTCTACGCGTAGCCGGTGACTTCTTCTGGCCAGCGGATAGCCCGGTCAGCCTCAAGCCACGGCGGCGCCTCGAGGCCTTTCACCTGGTCCGGCGGATTCGGCGGCGGATGTTCCGCCTGGTTCGCGTCGGATCCACAGCCGAGCCATGTGGATCCGACGCGAGAGACCCAAATTGCGGGGTTGCTTGTGCCGTAACCCAGAGACTGGACTCAGCTAGGTTCCGGTGCGCTCTCGTCGTTCTGCCATAGCCCGAACTCGTTGCCGTGCGGGTCGGTGCAGGTCGCAAACCAGCCCATGTTCGGAACCGGCATCGCCTCGCTCGCTTTGCCGCCGAGCTCGTTGACCTTCGCTGCGCCGTCCTTGATGTCGTCGACGCTGAAGTACACGCGGGGCCCGCGCTTGCCCGGCTCCATGTTGGTGATCGCACCGCCCTGCTCGTCACTGAGGCGGGCCATGAGGTATTCGGACGGTCCCGGGTACGAGGTGAACTCCCACCCAAAGAGCGAGCCCCAGAATTGGCGCGCGGTCGCGGTGTCGTCGGCGGGGATTTCGATGTGCACGATCTGGCCGGCCATCTCTCCTACTCCTTCGTTGGAGGCGCCGGCCCTGCGCCGACGTCCAGGCTGACGCTAGCTCGCCCGTCCGACACTGCACCCGTACGGGGGGTTACCCGATGAGCGTCGCTCGGTCGTTCGCGCGCTTGCCACCGCGACGTAAGGCGTCCAACCGCCCCCTAGAGTCGGGTGAGTGACCACGGCGTCATCAGCTAACGGACCTGTCCGGTACGGGGAATCCTCCCTGTCGGATGTGCTGCCTTCCGCGCTGGCCGCGTTGGGTGTTGCCGGCGAGCGCAATGTGCTGGCCGTCCAGCCGGCCGAGTGCGTTGTTGTCCTGCTCGTCGACGGCCTGGGCTGGCAGCTGCTGCGTGCGCACGGCGACGAGGCGCCGTTCCTGTCGAGCCTCGCTGCTCGGCCGCTGACCGCGGGATTTCCGACGACGACCGCCGCGAGCCTCACCTCGCTAGGTACGGGCGTGCCGCCGGGAAGACACGGCATTACCGGCTACACCACCCGCGCGAACGGTCTCACGGAGCCGGTCAACTGGCTGACCTGGCGGGGTGCGTACTCCGGCCGCGATCTGATCGATGAGCAACCACCCGAGCGCACCCAGCCGGAAGAGACGGCGTTCGAGCGGGCCGCGCGGGCCGGGGTCAGCGCGACTGTGGTGTCGTCGCCCCTGTTCCGCGACAGCGGGCTGACTCGAGCGGCGCTTCGAGGCGGGGAGTACATCGCTTCGTTCACCGCCGCAGACACCGCGACACTGGTCGGCGATACGGCCCGTAACCGACGCGGTCTCGTTTATTGCTACAGCTCGGAGCTCGACCTGATCGGGCACGTCCGCGGCACCCGATCCGACGCCTGGCTGGCCCAGTTAGAGCTGATCGATCGAGGGGTGCGGATGCTCTCGGATCGGCTACCTCCACGTACGCGTCTACTCGTCACCGGAGATCACGGCATGCTCGACGTGCCTGAGGATGCAAAGATCGACTACGACAGCGAGCCCTTCCTCAAGGAAGGAGTCGAAATCCTGGCCGGCGAACCCCGAGCACGCTATCTGCATGTTGCGCAAGGCGAACTCGACGCCGTCCGCTCGCGCTGGACGCAGGCGCTCGGGAATCGGATCGAGCTCATTACTCGAGACGACGCAATCAGTCGGGGATGGTTCGGCCCCGTTGTCAGCGAGCAAGCGCGGGGCCGGATCGGTGACCTGATCGCGCTCGCCGTATCTGATAGCGCCGTGGTTCGCCGCAAGGTCGAATCTCGAACGTCCGCCCTCGTCGGCCACCACGGCGCGATGACCGACGCCGAGATGCTCGTTCCGCTGTTGTCGAACTGACCGGGCACACTCGCCGCCACAATTAAGAGCCTGCGCCAATGGGAACTGGCGCCCTGCGCCGGGCTCAGGCGCCCCCATTGGCCCAGGCGCCAAAAGACCGACGGTTCAACGGAACCGTCGGTCTCTCGATTGGAGCTATGTAGTTCAGGCCGGAGCCCGCTCGAACTAATTCGTCCGCTGGGCGATCCATGGCCGGTTGATGGCGGTGAGCCGCTGCGAGGCGTAGCGGGTGTCCTGCCAGATCGCGACCAGCCGCTCGAAGATCCGTCCGGTTCGGTTGCGTGACTCGTTCATGGTGTACCTCTCAAATTGATGCTCGGATTTACTTGGATGTGAATAGCCTGCCCTGGACGAGGAACGTGCGCAGTCATCCGGGCGGCCCCTGGTGTGGTTGATCCGATGTCCCCCGATCGGAGGACATTCGATTAACGCCAGACGGTGATACCGCGATGCGCTGCCGTATTTGCGGAGATTGCCGGATACAGACGAGTTATCGGGATTAGGCGGTGACGCGACGAGTTACCCACGGCCGGTTGAGTTCGGCGAAGCGACGTTGTGCATAGGACACATCTGCTGCGGTGTGGGTTATTCGGGCACGAATACTCTGATGTGCGTCGCGCGGGCCGCGCATTTCGATCGCTCCTTACTCGGGACTCTGTTGTTGTTACAACGTGAGTCGCCGTCGGCACACTCCCGGATCGGGGCCGATCCAACCGTGATCTCGCACACCCGGGCGTTACCGGCGATTCAGTCGGCGTCGCGAAGGAGCAGGTCGTCCCAAGTCTCGCGGCGGACCACCAGCCGAGCGCGTCCGTCCCGAACGAAGACGACGGGTATCCGTCGATTGCCGTTGTAGTTGTTGGACATGGTGAAGCAGTACGCACCGGTGACTGGGACGGCGACCAGGTCATCCACGCGCGGATCCGGCAACTGCACACTGTCGATCAGCACGTCGCCGCTTTCGCAATGTCGTCCCACCAGCGCGATGCGCTCCCCGTCCGCGGCGTCGATGCGATCGGCCAGCCCCGCCTCGAATTGCTGGCCAAACAGCGCCACCTCCAGGTTGTCGCCCATCCCACCGTCGACCGCGACGAACGTGAGCAATCCACGCTTCACGGTAACGACGCGATAGAGAGTGAACGCGGCGCTGGCCACCATGCTGCGACCGGGTTCGATGATCAGTTGTGCCCCAGCCGGCAGGTGCGCCCGGGCGGCGCCAACCAGCACGTCGAGATACTCCGCCACGGACGGCGGGTGGTCCGCGTAGGTATACCGGGCGCCGAGGCCACCGCCGAGGTCGTATATCTCGTACTGGCCCAGGGCGGCCACCGCAGGCACCGACGCCGCGAACGGCTCGGCGTCGAGGATCTGGGAACCGACGTGGACGTGCAGCCCGCGCATCCGCAGTCTCGGACTGTGCTCGATCCGCTTGATCAGATCGGCGGCGGCCGCGGGCGCGAGGCCAAACTTCGATCCGGCATGGCCGGTGAGCACGCTCGCGTGCGTGTCCGCGGTGACGCCGGGGATGACGCGTACGAGGACGTCCTGCCGGCGCCCGGGTGGGACGGTCGCCTCGAGCCGATCGACGTCGTCGCTGTTGTCGACGACGACCAGACCGATTCGGTGTTCCACAGCTAGGGCGATCTCGGCATCGGTCTTCGCATTGCCGTGCAGCACGAGCAATGCCGGATCGGCGCCGGCTTTGAGCGCAGTGATGATCTCGCCGCCTCCGGCGACGTCGAGTCCCAGGCCTTCCTCGGTCATCACCCGTTGCACCGCGGTGCACGGGAACGCCTTGGACGCGAACACGACGCGTGAATCCGGCCACCGGGCCGCGAACTCCGTGACGTATTCCCTGGCTCGCGCGCGCAACGCCGGCTCGGAAACGACCAGTACCGGGGTCTCGAACTCGGCTGCCAGGTCGGTCGCCCGACACCCCGCTACGAGCAGGCCGCCGTCGGCGTCAACCGTGCTGCCCGCCGGAAAGAGCGACAGCAGGTCGCCCATCCGTTAGACCAGTTCGGGTTCGAGAACCAGCTGGTCGTGGTCGACCTCGACGAGTTCCTTCACGCGCTCGGTCGAGATCGCGACGCTCACGGCGTAATAGAAGATCACCAGGCTGAAGGCGATGATGATGAGCAGGTCCCACCAGTTGCCGATGATGGTGCGGTCGCTCACTCCGTTGGACTCGCTCGTATACCGGCCAAAGGCAGCGATAAGCGTCATGCCGGCCAGCCAGGGCAGGATCCACAGCGCCGGACGGATCATATGCCGCCAGTCGGTCTTTACTACCGCCACTCCGATCGCGAAGAGGACCACGCCAAGGATCAGCGCGAGGTCGATCTTCCACAACGTTTGGAAGCCGCCCCAGTACAGCAGCAGGCTCGCAAAACAGAACGCGGCCGGCGTCAGAATGCTCGACAGCGGCATCACGTATGTTCGGGGTCGATCAGGATCTCGCCTACGCAGCGCAGCCAGCGAAATCGGGGCAAACGCGTACATGATCGCGGTCGTTCCAGTCACCACGTTGACCAGCTTGCTCCACGACGGGAACGGCCCGAAGGCAGCGAGCCCGATCACGAAGGCGAGAAGGATGGACACGACCGGCGTGCCCTTCTTGTTGACGGAAGCCAGCACGGCCGGCATCTCCCGTTCCTCGCCGAGGGCGTAGGACAGCCGGGCCGAGGTGCCCACATAGACGATCCCAGTTCCGGCCGGGGAGACGACGCCGTCGATGACGATGATCGCGGCCAGCCAGCCGGCACCCACGGCGACCGCGAGCGTGTGCCAGGCGCCTTGATCGGCGGAGGCATTGGGGCCTAGCGGCGAGGTCCAGCCCTGGGCGATGTCGACTGGATTGACGGCGGCGATGAACACGAACTGGAGCAGGACATAGATGGTGCCTCCGATGGCCATCGCCACGATGATCGCGCGTGACATGTCCTTCTTCGGGTCGCGGGCCTCGCCGGCCAGTTGCACGGCTTGTTCGAAGCCTTGCAGGGCGAACACGACCCCCAGCGGAAGCGCCGCGAAAACCCCGTGAATTCCGTAGGGCATGAAGCCACCCTCGCCGGAGTGGAAGTTGCCCCAATGGAACGACGACGCCGCGATCACGATAATCGCGAGCAACGGGACGGCGGTCTTCCAGATCACGACGATCGAGTTGCTCTCGGCCATAAAGTGCGCGCCGGCGAGGTTCATGGCGGTAAACAGGGCCATGCCGATGGTCGCCACGACGAGCCCCAACCCGTTCAGCAGCCCCTCCTTGCTGCCGCTCTGGTAGATCATGTTGAAGTTTTCTTGTACCCAGGTGAGGCTGTTCGCGTACGCGATCGCCGCAAGCACTTCGATCGGCGCGATCAGGACCGCCTGCAGCCATGACGACCATCCAGCGACGAAGCCGGCGAGCGGTCCGTGCGAAAAGTACGGGAATCGTCCGGTTCCACCCGCGACGGGATACGTCGCCCCGAGCTCGGCGTAGACCAGCGCCAAGACCGTGAGCATGAGCGCGGCCAGGGCCCACGACAGGATCGCCGCGGGGCCCGCCGTTTCCGATGCGGTCAGCGCGCTGAGCAGCCACCCGGAACCGATGATCGACCCAAGCGAGACGAACATCAGTCCCCAGAACCCGACAGTGCGCTTCAAATGGCCGTGAGTGTGACCGTGCTCGCCTATGACTCCGCCGGTCTCATGGTCGTGAACTCCACCGCTCGCGTGCATGATCTGCTCCTACCGCGGCTGACGTCCTGTCCGAAGCGTGATGCTCAGCGGCATGTCCGTCAAGACATGAGCGCGGGTCGAGATGGTGGCGGCCGGATTCCCCGATTCGGATATGCGAAATATTGGTGCGTTTTCCGCCGTCGGAATCGACGGCAAGACGACGCGTCCTACCGGTGTCGTGCTGTTCCCGCCGCATCGGCTGAAAGGCAGACGGACGTACGACGCGTGGGTTGAGTCGGGTCACGACCCGTCGTCGCGGTCGCCCCAGCCGGCCTGTCTCATATGGTGGACATCTCGACCGAATGACGCCGACCTGCCGGTCAGCCCACTATCTACCGTTGACACCACACAACGAGCACAGTGGAGATACGCGGAGCCCTTCGCCACGGAAAGGCTGTACCTCATGACCACACAGACCACGGCCGGCGCGGTGCCGCCGGCCGGGACGGACAGCGACGCCACCCGCGCCGCCAGCGACAGCCGGGTGGCAGGTGTGCCAACTGAGCTCCTGATTGGCGGGAAGCTGCGAGCCGCATCCGACGGCGGCACATTCCCGGTCATTGACCCCGCCACTGGCAAGACGCTGGCCGACGTGGCAAACGGCACCGAAGCCGACGCTCTCGCGTGCGTCGACGCTGCGGATGCCGCGGCTGCGGACTGGGCCGCGACGCCGCCGCGCAGTCGCGGGGAGATTCTGCGGACCGCCTTCCAGCTGATGGTGGACCGGGCTGATCAGCTCGCCGCGCTCATTGTCGCCGAGAACGGCAAGGCACTGCCCGACGCGCGGGGTGAGGTTTTGTACTCGGCCGAGTTCTTCCGGTGGTACAGCGAAGAGGCCGTACGCATCGATGGGCAGGTGCGCACGGCGCCCGCCGGCACCAACAAGATCCTCGTCATCCACCAACCGGTCGGCATCGCAGTTCTCGTCACCCCATGGAACTTCCCGGCGGCTATGGCCTCCAGAAAGATCGGGCCAGCGCTCGCTGCCGGGTGCACCGTGATCCTCAAGCCGGCCAGCGAGACGCCGCTTACGGCCCTTGCTCTCGCCTCGATCCTCGAGGAAGCCGGGGCGCCCGCGGGCGTTGTCAATGTGCTCCCATCGCGCCGGTCGGGCCCGGTCGTGTCGGCGATGCTCGCCGACCCCCGCGTGCGGAAGTTGTCGTTCACGGGCTCCACCGAGGTAGGCCGCACGCTGCTCGCGCAGGCCGCCGAACACGTTGTCAACTGCTCGATGGAACTGGGCGGAAACGCGCCGTTCGTCGTCTTCGCCGACGCTGATCTCGACGCGGCCATTGCCGGCGCCATGATCGCCAAGATGCGCAATGGCGGCGAGGCGTGCACGGCGGCCAACCGCTTCTACGTCGAAGCGCCCATTGCCGAGGAGTTCACGAAGCGGCTCACCGCGGCAATGAGTGCGTTGAAGGTTGGTCCCGGATCCGATGCGGATGTCGCTGTGGGCCCACTGATCAACGACTCCGCTCGCCGCAAGGTCGCCGAGTTGGTCGACCATGCCGTTTCGCAAGGTGCGACCCTGCGCAGCGGCGGAACCGTGCCGGACGGCGAGGGGTACTTCTACCCGCCAACCGTCCTGTCTGACGTGCCCTCTGACGCAGAGATCCTGCAGACCGAGATATTCGGACCAGTTGCTCCGGTCGTTACCTTCACTACCGAGGACGAGGCGATCACGCTCGCCAACAGCACCGAGTACGGCCTTGTTTCCTATGTCTATACGGCGGATCTCGCCCGTGGCCTTCGAGTGAGCGAGCGAATCGAGGCGGGCATGGTTGGCCTCAATCGAGGGCTGGTGTCGGACCCGGCAGCACCGTTCGGTGGCGTGAAGGAGAGCGGGCTGGGCCGCGAAGGCGGCACCGAAGGGCTGCTCGCCTTCACCGAAAGCAAGTACGTCGCCGTGGACTGGTAAGTCAAAGCCTCGGCCGCGTTGGGGCGGCCCGGCTCGATCACCTCCGGCACGTGGGCAGCGCCCGGATGCATTCGGTGAGCTAGCGAAATGACCGCAGTAGAGCCTCGCCGCCACACGCCCGATCGGGTGGTCGCCTAGGTGGCGCCGCCCGGCGGTGGTCAGCCGATCGGAGGACACCGCACTCCGCCGGCCGCTCACCCGCTTGGCCGATGCCATTCGGCAGCCTCGATGGCCAGTCTGGAAGACACAAATTCCCTTGGATTATTGGAGATTCACATGACTGAGGTACTCGAGCGGCCACTGCCGGCCACCAGGCCGACGCGGATTGGGCGACGCCGGCGGAATACTCTCCCGCGCAGTGCCTGGCAGACGAGTCCCGCCCGCCCACGCCTAGCCACGTCGATAACCGATCCCGACCTGACCACCGAGCAGTACAACGAGATGCTGGCCACCGTCGTCCGCACCGTGCAGCCAGTAGGAATGTAGCCAGCCATCCGCGAGGGAACTGACCAGCAGTTTGTCGAGGGCGCAGCGTCTACGGTAGGTGCAATGACAACGCCGGATGTGGGCGTACACGCGTGGGTCGATGCCACCGCTGGGGTCGCGGGTGACATGTTGCTTGGCGCGTTGATCGATGCGGGGGCGCCGCTCGACGCAGTGTCGGGTGCCGTGAACGCAGTCACGCCCGAGCCTGTCGACCTTGTCGCCACTGTCGTATCCCGCGCCGGCCTGCGCGCGACCAAGCTCGACGTCACGTCGGTGGCCAAGGATCACCCTGATCGCGGCTGGGCCGATATTCAGACACTGCTTGCTGAGGCGGACCTGCCTGACCTGATCCGCGAGCGAGCCCGGCGGGTGTTCCTCCGGCTTGCCGATGCGGAAGGTCGAGTGCACGGGATACCGGCAAGTGAGGTCCACTTCCACGAAGTGGGGAGTTGGGACTCGATCGCTGACGTTGTCGGAGTCTGCGCGGCGCTTGACTTCCTGAACGTGACGTCGATGTCTTGCAGCGCTATTGCCCTGGGCGCGGGGCGGGTCACCACGGGGCATGGTGCCCTTCCGGTGCCGGTACCGGCGGTGCTGGAGCTGGCGTCCGGTTGGCGGGTGCTCTCCGGTGGCGCGGGCGAGTTGGCGACGCCGACGGGCGTTGCGCTCCTCACCGCCATGTCGAATGAGCCAGCAGACCTGCCGCCGATGACGGTGCACGCCGTGGGCGTGGGGGCGGGGAGCCGGGATGTTCGCGACCGCCCGAACGTCGTTCGGGTGGTGTTGGGCGAGCGGCAGGATCGGCCCTCGGACGCCGGCGTTGAGTCGATCTTGTCGGTCCTGGAGACCAATGTTGACGACCTGGACCCCCGGGTCTGGCCGACCGTGCTCGCCACGCTTCTCGACGCCGGCGCGGCAGATGCGTGGCTGGTGCCGATCGTCATGAAAAAGGGCCGACCCGCTCACACGCTCGCGGTCTTGACCTCCCCCGATGCGCGGGACGCGCTGCGGCGTCTGATCTTCGAGCTAACCAGCACGAGCGGCATCCGCGAGGTCACCGTCCATCGGACTGCGCTGCGGCGGGGCTCGGTGCCGGTGTCGGTGATGGACGGCCAAGTTCGCATCAAAGTCGCATATCTCGACGGCGAGATCATCCACGCCACGCCGGAATTCGAGGATGCGGCCGCGATCGCAGTCGCGCGAGCCGTCCCGGTTCGACGGGTACTCGAGCAAGCCATCGCCGCTGCGGCGCAGGCCGGTCTCGTGGCCGGCACATCGGCGCCTTGACTAGTGTGGCGCCGCGATCTGCGCGGCGATGTGGCCCGCGCCGTACCCATTGTCGATGTTCACAACGGCAACGCCGGGGGCACAGGAGTTGAGCATCGTCAGCAAGGGCGCTATACCCTCGAACGCGGCGCCGTATCCGACCGACGTTGGCACGGCGATCACCGGCGCGGCGACGAGCCCGGCCACCAGCCCTGGCAGTGCGCCGTCCATTCCGGCGACGACGATGATGACCCGGGCGGACCGGAGCTGGTCGAGCCGGCGCAGGATGCGTTGCAACCCGGCGATACCGACATCGACAATCAGGTCAGCCGTCCGGCCGAGATAGCTCGCGGTCAGCTGGGCCTCTCGGGCAACTCCCAGGTCTGACGTGCCGGCGGCAATGACGAGGACCTGTCCGCCGCACGCCGGCGGCGGCCGCGGTGGCCAGGCAATTATGTGGGCGACGTCTTCATGACGGGCGTCGGGGAGTTCGAGCAGGATCGCCTTGGCGTTTGCCGCGCTCGCCCGGGTGAACAGAGTCATGGTGCCGGACGCTCGGATGGCACGGGCAATAGCGCTGACCTGCTCAGGGGTCTTTCCCTGGCAGAACACCGCCTCTGGGTAGCCCCGTCGCCGCGCCCGGTCGTGATCTAGTTCGAGATAGGCGGTCAACGCCTCGTCGGGCTCCCAGCGCTCAGTCACGGTTGCTCAGCCAGTGCTGACATCGTGAATGCACCAGATTGGATGCCCAGCACGTCGACCGCGACGAACCGAAAGCCGGCTGCCATCACCGCGGCGTGCACCTGCTGCCGGGTCCCCTCAGATACGGCCCGGGTCAGATCGTGAGCGGGAAGCTCGATGCGGGCCACCTCGCCATGATGGCGCACTCTCGACTCGAGAAATCCCAGGCCCCGCAGCGCTCGTTCGGCCGTCTCGACCTGAGCAAGCTTTGCCGCGGTGACCTCCTGAAAATGTGGAATCCGGGAAGCCAGGCACGGCGCGGCCGGCTTGTCGGCACTAGGCAGCCGCAACGCCCGAGCGATGGCTCGCACCGCCGCCTTGTCTAGTCCGGCGTCCGCGAGTGGCCGCAACACCTTGTGGTCGGCAGCCGCGCGAGAACCAGGTCGATCCGGCCGCCGCGCATCGTCGGCGTTCTCGCCGTAGGCCACCGCAGCCAGACCATAGGCCGGAGCCACATCCTGCGCGATGCGACTGAACAGCTCCGTCTTGCAATGGAAGCAACGATCCGGTCCATTGACGCGATATGCGTTCGCTTCCCCTTCCCTGGTATGCACCTCGACAAGGCGCGCACCGATATCGGCGGCCACCTTATGTGCGGTCTGCCGATCATCCGTTCCCAGGCTGGGCGAGACACCGAGGATGGCGACGACCTGGTCTGGGCCGAGCGTTTGCACCGCCAAGGCGAGCAGCACCGAGGAGTCGACGCCGCCGGAGAATGCCACGCCTAGCGGCGCTGCCGTGAGCAAGGCGCGCACTCTCCGGACGGCCTCCGCAACGCCGGCAGGAAGGGGGCTGTCCAGGATGCTGGTCATACTCGGTCACCTCGGCTAGTTCTGGCCGCCAGCGACCATTCTTGACAGTCGACGTCGTTTGCGTCCACCCAGCCGTTGACCTCTTGCATCTCTGGCCCGACGACGGGCGGCCACACCTTGAAGGTTGGGGCATGATGATTCAAAGGGCCGTGACCTTCGGCCGATGATGGCGGCAACGTCAGTGTGGTGGTGTGACCGCCCCAAACGACGGAGGAGGTGCCGTGGACGGTTTCCTCTTTAGTTATCAGGGCTTCGATCCGGCGGCTGAGGGACTCCGCGAGGCCCTTACCTCGACGGGGAACGGCTACCTGTGCACCCGGGGCGCGGTGGAGTGGGAATCGGCCGACGGCGTGCACTATCCAGGCACGTATGTCCATGGCGGCTATAACCGGGAGACGACGATTCTGGGCGGTCTGCCGGTGTTGAACGAAGACCTTGTCAACATGCCGAACTGGCTGGTTCTCCAGTTGCGGATCGAAGGGGAGGACGCGGTCCGGCTGTCTGATCTGGAACTGCTCGACTACTCGCACGAGCTTGACATCCGGACCGCGACCGTTCGCCGCTTCATGCGTTTTCGAGATCGGAGTGGGCGGCAAACGACCCTGCACAGCCGGCGGTTCGTAAGCATGGCCGACCGCCACCACGCAGCGATCGAATGGATTCTTGTGCCGGACGATTGGTCGGGACAGGTGGAGGTCATTGCCGCGATCGACGGCCGAGTACTCAATGCTGGAGTAGCCAGGTATCGGCAGCTGGAAGGGCGGCACCTGAATCCGGCATCCCCACGCACGTACGGGCCCGAGGTCATCGCCCTCAAGTCCGAAACCAGGCAATCAAATCTGTACATCAGCGAAGCCGCTCGGACGCGGGTATTCCGTGATGAACAGCAATTGACCGTTGGCCGAACGCTCTACCAAATGGAGGACTACATCCAGCGCGTCCTGGCCTTCGAGGTGCTACAAGGAATGCCAACGCGGGTGGAGAAGATGGTGAGCTTCTATATCTCCCGCGACCCGGCGGTCAGCGACACATTGATGAAGGCCGCGACCTCAGCGGCTCGCCACACCGATTTTGCGGACTCCTACGAGCGACATTGTGCGGCATGGGAGGAACTCTGGCAGGTTTGCGACGTGCAGGTGTCCGGAAACGAGCGCGTGCAACTGCTGCTCCGGCTGCACATCGCCCACATGCTGCAGGTGTGCTCCGTTCATACCGCGGATCTCGACGCCGGCCTGCCCGCCCGCGGACTCAACGGGGAGGCCTACCGAGGTCACATCTTCTGGGACGAAATCTACGCATTTCCCTTCTTCAACGTTCGGCTGCCAGAAATTACGCGCGGTCTTTTGATGTATCGATACCGCCGGCTGGGCGAGGCGCGCGCGGCGGCCCGCGAGGCAGGATATCGCGGTGCGATGTTCCCGTGGCAGAGCGGCAGCGAGGGTACCGAGGAGACCCAGAGCACCCATCTCAATCCACTCTCCGGTCAGTGGGAGCCTGACCTCAGCCATAATCAACGACACGTCAACGCGGCGATCTTCTACAATATCTGGCACTACTTCCAGACTACGCATGACCATGCTTTCCTGGCCGAGTATGGTGCGGAAATGATGCTGGAAATTGCCCGCTTCTGGGAATCCATCGCGCACTACAACCCGCAACGCCGGCGCTATGAGATTCATGGCGTGATGGGCCCGGACGAGTTCCATGAGAAGTATCCCGATGCGACTGAGGGCGGGCTGCGCAACAACGCCTACACAAACGTCATGGTGGCCTGGCTGTGTGACATTGCGACAAGCCTGCTGGGTATGCTGCCGGCGAGTCGCGCTGAGGCATTGCGGGCCCGGTTGCATATCGACGACGACGAGCTCACTCAATGGCGGGAGATGAGCCGGCGAATGTTCGTCCCGGTTCACGACGACGGCATCATCAGCCAGTTTGAGGGATACGAGGACCTCAAAGAACTGGACTGGGATGGCTATCGAGCGAAGCACGGCAATATTCAGCGGCTAGACCGTATTCTTCGCGCTGAGGGCGACGACCCGAACCGCTACAAGGTCAGCAAGCAGGCCGACGCCGTGATGCTCTTTTTCCTGTTCTCTCATGAAGAGCTTGCCGGCATCTTCCACCGCCTCGGTTATGACTACCGCGACGATACGGCGAAGCGGAACATCGAGTATTACGATCGGCGGACTTCCCACGGTTCCACACTGAGCTTCGTGACCCACGCTGGAGTACTGGCCGCACTTGATCCGGACAGCTCCTGGGAGCGGTTCATGGTCGCGCTGCAAAGTGATGCCGAAGACGTTCAGGGTGGCACCACCAAGGAAGGGATCCACACCGGTGTCATGTCCGGGACGCTCGATCTGGTGCAGCGCTATTTCGCGGGCACCCAAGTGCGCGACGGCGTCCTGCATTTCGACCCCCGGCTTCCGAGCCAGCTTGACGGCCTGTCCTTCCCCATGCAATTCCGTCGTCGCCGCATTCTCGTGTCGCTCACTCGGGACCGCCTCAAGTTGACCATGCACCCCGAGGGTGCCAACCGACCGTTCCAGCTGAGTGTCCGCGACGAGGTCAGGGAGATGCGTCCTGGCGACCACACCGAATTCGACCTCAGCACGGGTCCGCCAATCACACAGTAGGGATGCCACCATGCCCGGATTTCGGGGAGCGATTTTCGACGTCGACGGTGTACTGGTCGACTCACCGCACGAGAAGGCATGGCGGGAGTCACTCCGCGAGCTGATGGAATCCGACTGGCAGGACATCCGGGATAGGACAACGTGGTCGCCGGATGCCTTCGGTGCCCGCGTGTACGAGCAATACGTGTCGGGCAAGCCGCGCATGAGCGGCGCGCGTGCTGCGCTCGACTACTTCAACGTGCCGGACGCCGACAAGCGAGTCACAGAATACGCGCAGCGCAAGCAGGAGATGGTGCTTCGGCTCATCGACGCGGGCGATTTCACCGCCTATCCCGATGCGCTGCGTTTCGTCATCACGACCAAAGAGGCCGGCCTGCGGATTGCCGACGCGTCGTCGTCGAAGAACGCGACATCGTTCCTGAGCAAGATCCGGCTGGACACCTTCGCGCAGGAGAACGGCATTTCCGCACCGACCGTGAAACCGGGCACTTCCTTGCTGGACTACTTCGACGTCGATCTGTCGGGCCGCGACTTCGCTCGAGGAAAGCCCGACCCAGAGATCTTCCTCACCGCCGCACACGAACTCGGCGTCGAGCCAACTGAGGCGATAGTGATGGAAGACGCCGCGGCCGGCGTCGAGGCGGCCAAGCGTGGCGGCATGAGCGCGATCGGGATTGCCCGAGCCGACGACGCGGAGCTACTCGCCGCCGCTGACCTCGTCGTCACGACGCTGGACGAGGTGGATGCTGCTGCCCTCACGCAGGGACGGTTGGCGCGGAAATCGTGACGCAGGTAAGGCCGGTGGCTCAACGCAGGCGGTAGAGATCCTCTCCGGCGTCCGGGACGACGAGTGTGTTCGGGTCAGCCGCCCAAGCCGTCGGATCCACCTGTCGGGGGTCAAGATAATCAAGATTGATTGCCCGAGTGCGATCTTCAGGAATGCCGGTGGCGAGGGTAACGGTCACTCGATCGCGTTCCCCGTCGACCTCGTCGAAGGTTCCCGCGCCACGAAGATGGGTGGAGTGGGCCAGGTCGCCCCAGTGGAAGTCCTGGAACCGGTCCCATTGCTTTACGAAGTAGTCACGGCAGTGGTAACCAATCTGCTCGATCGCCGGATGGGTCGTGCTGATTTCTCGGATGTGCGGGGCGTACAGCACGACCTGGCCGCCGTCCGCGACGATCGGTTCTACCTTGTAGAAACCTTTGGCACCGGTCCACATGTCGTCGTACTTGGTCGGAATCAGCGACAGGACCCGCCGTACCGGCGCGTCGACGTAGCGGATGTGCGTTTCGGCCGACACATCCGCCGCGGCCGTCCACGCCGCGGACGGGTCGCCGAACGTCATCGCATGCAGGTCTCGGGTGCGGGACTTGGTCACCATGCCCAGCACGAAGCGTTCACCGGGGACCATCGAGGCGGCCTCGTCGATCAGCGCGCGCACCGGGGTGATTCCTCGAGTACCGATGATCTTCGCGCTCGTTATCAGAGCGCCGAGCCAATGCGAGAGGTCGATCAGTTCGCGGCCCGAGATCCCGGGGAAAAGGTATTTGTTTCCACCAGAGAACCCGACTACCTCATGCGGGAATACCGGACTGACGATAATCGTGACATCGTGTTCGACCACGGCGCGGTTGACCCGAACCTGGGCGGTGTGATTCAGCATCCCACGTGATAGTTCGGCGATCCGATCGGCGCCGATGATTCCCACTTGCGCGAACGTCGACGGATCCCACCATGCGTGGTTGATCACGGTTGTCGACGGGTAACGATCGGCCAAGGCACCGGCCGGATAGCCCAAGTGCGCGGCGAGCGCCTCTTCGCTCATCGCGGCATGTGTGCCGAGGGCTACCAGAACGGTGAGACGGCGGACCCGTCCGTGCAGCACATTGTGGATCCCTGACAGCAGCAGGGGCAGCGGGCAGCTGCGGGTACCGTCTGGCACGATCACGCAGACGCTCCGGCCGTCGAGCGACACGGCTGCGAGCTGGTCGTATACGAAGGTCCGGATCTGCTCTTCGGTCAGGACGACGTGCGGTCCGCCGATCTGCGCTGCCGTCGGCATCGGCGCACTCGTTGTCTCGACCATGGCACGCCCCGCGTTCGCCGATTGGGTTACCGACCTTCGAACGGTTGCCCCCGGATACTGGCCAGCCTCACTATACGATCTATGGCTGCACCACGATCGGTGCAGATGTTGCACCCGGATCGCCTGTCGTGAGGCCCATACGGCTGTCACGCTCGGCGGGCCACGTTCGGGCGGTGGCGCGCGTGCGGCGACTTCCCGGCGGTCGGCCGAGTTGGGACGTTATTGCTGCGGCAAGCCGGGTCGCAGCAAGGCGCGGAACGCCGGGACCAATTCGTCGTAGAGCTGGTCGAAGGTAGGCCGTAGGCCGGCATAGACCTGCTCCGCCGCCCGGTCTGGTGTCAGTACTTCGTTGATCTCCACGAGGTCGGCTGCGACGTCAATGGACGGAACGAGGCCAAGCGCGTCCATGCCGAGCAACGCCGCACCGAAACTAGAGCCTTCATATCCAGTCGGGAAGCCGATCGGCGTGCCGAGAACATCGGCGAGCATTTGCCGCCACAGCGCACTTCGGGCGAACCCGCCGGTCGCGCGAATCTCCCGAACCTCATTACCGGCGGCTCGAACCGAGTCCAGCACCAGGGCGAGTTGCATGCACACGCCTTCCAGTGCGGCGCGGATCAAATGGGGCCGGCGGTGTTCGGCGCGCAACCCGATGTACGCGCCGCTGGCTAGTGAGCTCCAGTGTGGAGCGCGCTCTCCGTGCAGGTAGGGCAACATGATGAGCCCCTCGGCGCCGGCCGGAACCGTGCCCGCCTCCCGCAACAGCTCATCTTCCCGTCCGGTGCCGAGCTCGGGTGCCAGCGCGTCACCGCACCATTCCAGCACCAGACCGCCGTTGTTGATGGCTCCACCGACCACCCACCGCTGATCGGTCAGCGCGTAGCAGAAAACGCGCCCCTCCTCGTCCACGGTTGGCCGCTCTACCATCACCCGCAGCGCCCCGCTGGTCCCAATCGAGCAGGCCGCCACGCCCGGACGGACCGCCCCCAGGCCAAGGTTGGCCAACGGACCATCGCCCGCACCGACAATCACTGATGTCTCCGTCGGCAGCTGAAGGGCGCTAGCCGTGGCCGGCGGCAGCTCGGCGACCACCGTCCCCGTCCCGACCAGTTCCGGCAGCTGATCTGGCGAGATTCCGGCAAGGTCCAGGCTCTCCGGATCCCACTGCAACCGGTTGATGTCCATAAGACCGGTGCTCGAAGCCATCGAGTTGTCGGTGACCAGGACGTTCAGCAATTTCCACAGCACGTAATCCTTGATGCCGACCCAGTGCCGCACTCGGGCTGCCAGCTCCGGTTCCTCTTCTCGGAACCAGACGAGCTTGGGGAGCGGCGCCATGGGATGTAGCGGGGTGCCGGTACGCCGATGCAACGCCAACCCTCCGGAAGCGGCCCGCAGCCTTTCGGCTTGCCCGCTGGCGCGCTGGTCGGCCCAGGTGACCACGGGAGTCAGTGGGTCACCGTCCTGACCAAGGCCAATCAGGCTATGCATCGCGGAACTGAAGGACAACGCCCGAACCTGACTGTCACACTGCAACGCAACGCTTGCGATCGTCTGAACGACCGCAGCGAGGATCGCATCGGGATCCTGCTCCGCGTATCCCGGCCTCGGCTCGTGCAATGAATATCCGACCGAGTGTGACGCCGCGACCCGACCGGCTACGTCATAAGCGACTGACTTCGTGCTCGTCGTGCCCATGTCGACGCCGATGACGATCTCGTCCTGGTCGCTCATCCGGCCTCCGCCCGCCGTACTCGACCTCATCCTGCAGGTGATCAATATTGCAGACAAGCGCTATGTGATCATGGCGGCATGGCGGCACAGAAGCGCCGGCAACGGGCCGAACGGGCGCCTCGGTAGCGGAGTTCCTCGCCCAGATACCCGACCCGAGGGTGACTCGGCGCTGGCCGGTTTCTCACCCCGTGACGGCAACTGGCGCGAGCTCATAAACCGCTCGGTTCAGGTGCGTAAGGAAGTCGCCCGAGCCTCGCCTTAGTGGGTGCAGGACGTGGGATCGTACCGACATGGAGATCCTGCGATGGGAGGTCGGTGACGCCGCGGTTATCCGCGTCGGCGAGTTGGATGCGACCTCAGCGCTGCAGGGGCTGATTCCGGACTTGGATCCGGCAGACGTCTCGCGCGCTTCGTGGTTGACACCGCGCTACATAGATGAGACCGGTCGCCTCAAGGGATCGGTGCAGGCGTTCGTGGTACTCATCGCCGGCAAGGTGATCATCGTTGATCCGGGAGTCGGAAACCAGAAGAACCGGACCGCGGTCCCGGGCTGGAACGACCTACATACGGATTTCCTCGACCGACTCGCGAGCACTGGCGTGCAACCGAGCGATGTCGATTACGTAGTGAACACTCATCTACACTTTGATCACGTCGGATGGCACACCCGACTGGTCGACGGGGTCTGGCAACCCACGTTCCCGGCTGCTCGCTATGTGATGTCGGCCAATGAATTCGGCTACTGGCAAGCGTCACCGGAGCATGAGATCGAAGATCAACTCGCTGGCTTCGCCGATTCGGTCGCGCCAGTGCATGACGCTGGGTTGGTCGACCTGGTCACCGACGATCACGTAGTCAGCGACGGCGTGCGTCTCGTGCCCTCGCCCGGTCACACGCCGTATCACGTCAGTGTCGTTATCGAGTCACGTGGCCGGACGGCGGTGATCACCGGTGACGTAATGCACCACCCGTGTCAGATCGCCTATCCCCACTGGGGAGCGGCCTCAGACTTCAATCCTGACCAGGCCCGCGCCTCGAGGTCGGATCTCGTCGAGCGGGTCGCCGACACCGGCACGCTGGTCATTGGGACTCACTTTGCGGACCCGGTAGCTGGACACATCAGGCGTGACAGCGCAGGGTTCCGCTTGATTTCCGCGGAGAGCTAGCGAAGCTTGGCAGTCCAGCCAGCGCTGTGGCACGCACAGCAGCGGTTCGGCGCGCCGTGGGCCGGGCCGCAGGCGGGCTGCTGGCGGTGCGACACGACGAGGTGGTCAGCCTGTTTCCGCGCGGAAAGCACCGGGTTCGACTTGCGCAAGCTTCCCGAGGTGATCGATCTGCTGGTCGCGGTGCGGCTGCTCACGCCACGAGCAGCACCGCCAAAACACCAGCAAACTAGACTGATCAGCCGTGCTTTTGCAGCTGACCGCAACTCAGCTACAAGGCGAAATACCGCTGCCTCGACAGCAGCCACATCTCGCTTGTGATTCGGCAACGTTCAGGTCGATCCGCAGTTCGCCGGACGCTATCGGTAGATCGAGGCTCTGACTCGTGGTACCAATCGATCAACGCTCTGCCTGGTGAAGGCAAATCGCTCGACGGCGTGCCGAGCTGAAAGTCGAAGGGAGAGGCAAAATGTCGCAACCACAGGTAACGTATCCGGTGCAATTCTCGGTCGATTATCCGGACCGGCCACTCAACCGGGTGACAACGCTGCTTCGGATCTTCGCGGTCATACCTATCCTCATCGTGTTGCAGGTCGTGTCCGGCGCGACGGTCATTGCGGCCGGTGGCTGGGGCCAGTCTGCCTACGGCACCAACGCGCGATACGTCGTGATCGGGGCGGGCGGCCTCCTCTTCTTGGGCCCGCTCTTGATGATCCTGTTCCGGCGGAAGTACCCGCGATGGTGGTTCGACTGGAACTTGGAGCTCCAGCGGTTCACCCTTCGCGTGGTCGTCTATCTCGCGCTCATGGATGATCGGTATCCGTCAACCGATGAACACCAGGCTGTCCACCTGGACTACCGCTACCCAGATGCCGGCCGGGAGTTGAACCGGTGGCTTCCCCTGGTGAAGTGGCTGCTGGTCATTCCGCACCTGGTCGTGCTCCTGTTTCTGTGGGCCGCTGCCGTTGTCGTCATCATCATCGCCTGGTTCGCCATTTTGTTTACCGGGCGATACCCGAGGGCCATGTTCGACTTCGTGGAAGGTGTCCTGCGGTGGGTGCAGCGGGTAATCGCTTATGCCTTCCTGCTGGTCACGGACAAATATCCTCCGTTCTCTTTGGCCGCATAGAGATCGGCATCGGCTGTGCACCGACGATAAGCTGTGCAATCGATGAGAGCTCGATGGGAGACCGGCCTTGGCGCCGCGTCATCGGCCGACCACATCACGTTCGCACGCGATGAGCCCAGCACAGCGGCGAATGCCGCGATGTTGGCCCCGTCCCTTGGAGAGCACTCATCAACGGCCTAGAGTTCACGCAATCGCTATGGCGAGCGTGCGGGGCCGCTCGATGGGCGAAGGGGGAAACGACGCGCGCTGGGGCGATCCCATATTCACGAGGGGAGAAGTATGAGAGTCATCCGTGGCGTCGTCACCATCGGGGCCATCGCAGGCTTGATTCTGGGCGCGACCACCGCGACGGCGAGTGCGCACGCCCCCGTTGTCAGACCCGGCCAGAGCATCCAGGCGGCCGTGAACGCCGCACCGCCGGGTGGCACTGTCGTCATTGGTCGCGGCACGTTTCATGAGTCCGTGCTCATCACGAAACCGCTTCGGCTCGTAGGCAGCGGGTCAGGCACCGTGCTCAAGCCGGGTGGGGCGCCCAGCGACTGTGCGCCGAACGGGATCTGCGCGCTCTCGCCTGGCGGGAAGGTGTCGATCAGCAATCTCACCGTCCGCGGATTCGACGGCTTTGGGGTCTTCGCGTTCCAGGCGACCAACGGATTCAGCGTTACTGGTGTGCGCGCGGAAAACGACGGGGAGTACGGCGTCGCTGCCTTCGAGTCCCATGGCATCTCGTTCGTCAACAACTTCGCGAGCAATGCGGAGGAGGCCGGCTTCTACATCGGTGACACCGAGGACGCCGCTGGTCTCGTTGCAGCCAACACGGCCGTCGGGTCCGCTTTCGGCATCTTCCTCCGCGACTCCCGGCACGGCCAGGTGGTCGGCAACAAGGTCAGCGGAAACTGTGTCGGCATCCTCGGTCTGGACACCAACTCGATGACATCGACCGGCGACGACGTGTCGGCCGGCGACTGGCGGCTGCTCGGCAACAAGGTGCGTAACAACAGCAAGGCGTGCCCGCCGAACGAGGAAGCTCCGCCGCTGTCGGGACTAGGCATTGCGCTCTTCGGCCCGGACAACTACCTCGTCACCGGCAACGTCATCACCGGGAACAAGCCGTCCGGTCCCTCCGCGGTCACCGGTGGCGTAGCCGTTATCGACTCCACCCAGTTCGGGGGGACAACGCCCAATGGGAACGTCGTGAAGGCCAATGTCGTCAAGGGCAACGACCCCGACATTTTCTGGGACGGTAGTGGTACGGGCAACGTCTTCGCCCACAACCTCTGCGTGACCTCGGTGCCCTCCGGGCTCTGCTGAGTTCCGCTTGATGTCGCGCCGGCGGTGTGGCTCAGACTCCCACCCGTCGGCGCGACAGCCCGGTCGACCTCCGCTACGTCATCACCATCCGCAAACCTGAGTCCGGTCCTGACGTCATCGTCTCAGGCCTCGCTGAGCTCCTCGGCGAGCTGCCCCATCGCCCATTCGAGATCGGTCGCGTCGATGACCAGAGGGGGGGCAAGCCGGATGGTCCGGTCATGTGCCTCCTTGGCCAACACGCCCCGATTCAGCAGGCCTTCACAGACGTCGCGGCCGTCGCGCTGCGCGAGGTCGATCCCCGCCCACAGCCCGCGGCTGCGGACCGCATCGATGGCGTCAGACGGCAGGTCCTTCAGCATCCGGGCGAACTGCTCGCCCATCAATGCCGCGCGTTGCTGGTACTCACCGGTGGCCATCATCCGGACCACCTCGGTGCCGATCGCGCACGCGAGCGGGTTCCCACCGAACGTGCTTCCGTGCTCGCCGGGCCGGAACACGCCGAGAACGTCGCGTCTGGATACGACCGCGGACAACGGCAACACGCCCCCACCGAGCGCCTTGCCCAGAACGTAGATGTCCGGACGCACTCCCTCGTGGTCGCAGGCAAAGGTATACCCGGTGCGGCCAAGCCCCGACTGAATCTCATCGGCGATCATCAGCACGTTCGCCTCCGTGCAGGCGTCGCGCACGGATTGCAAGTATCCGTCGGGCGGGATGATCACGCCGCGCTCACCCTGGATCGGTTCGATAAGAACGGCGGCGGTCCGATCGTCGATGACCGCCCGCAGGGCTTCCGCGTCGCCGAACGGGATCCGAACGAACCCAGGCGTAAACGGGCCGTAGTCGGCCGTCGCCAACGAGTCTTCGGAGAAGCTGACGATCGTAATGGTCCGGCCGTGGAAGTTCCCGCCGGCGATCACTATCTTGGCCTGGTCGTTGGGGATGCCCTTGACCTGGTAACCCCACTTGCGCGCGGTCTTGATCGCGGTTTCCACAGCCTCGGCGCCGGTGTTCATCGGCAGCACAAGATCCATGCCGGCGAGCTCGGCGAGCTCCGCGCAGAACGTGCCGAGCTGATCGTTATGAAAAGCCCGGCTGGTAACCGTGAGGCGGTCGAGCTGCGCGTGCGCGACGGCGGTGAGTCGCGGGTGGCGATGCCCAAAGTTGAGCGCGCCGTACGCGGCGAGCAGGTCAAGGTAGCGACGCCCGTCGACGTCACGGACCCACGCACCCTCGGCTTCGGCGATCACAACGGGCAGCGGCGCGTAGTTCCGCGCGCTGTGTGCCTCGACGAGGTCGATCGCCGCCCTGGTCCGCGCCGACACGCCGTCAATCTTGACGTTCATCGGCCAGCCTGCGCTGCTCGCCTGCTCATTGCATGACTCCCTTCACCCATCAAGCGTCCCAACCGAGACAGTAGCCGCGTTGAATGCGCATGGGCCGCGACTCGGACGATCATCGCGGGGCCCAGCGTGTGGCCGGGCGCATGACCGCGCTCGCGGCCGACGGCTCGACCCTCTACGCCGGCGCGGCCGACGGTGGGGTCTGGAAGAAGGTCGGAACCGGCGCCTGGCAGCCGCTGACCGACGACTCGCCGACGCTTTCGATCGGCGCGCTTACGGTCGACCCGAGCCACGGGCTCTGGGTCGGCACGGGCGAGGCGAACACCAACTCGGACTCCTACGCCGGAGTAGGCGTGCTGTTCTCTAGCGACGGCGGAGCCAACTTCTCACGCGTCGGCGGCGACGAGCTGAACAACCACACGATCGGCCGACTCGTCTACGACAACGGTTTTGTGCTTGCCGCGACGAGCCAAGGGCTCTTCCGGCACTCGGCGACGATCCGGTCCGGCCCGTGGACGTCGGTGTTAGCCGCGGGTGTCGGCTTGCCGGCCACCTGCTCGCAGTCGGGCGGCATCGAGGGCGCGGCCTTCGTCAGCGACGTCGCGGTGAAACCAGGATCGGCCGGTAAGGTCGTCGATGCCGTCGTCGGCTGGCGCGCGGGCTCGAACTGCAACGGGTTCTTCCAGTCGAACAACGGCGGCCAGACATTCGCGCCGCGTCGTGGTCGGCGGTGCGGTCAACGACAAAGACCACGGCCGGGTGACGATCGCGTGGTCGGCGGACGGCGCCAAGGCCTACGCGCTCGTCCAGTCGGCATCGATGTTCAACCACGCGAAGACCGACCAAGGCGGCACCAGCTGCAGGGCGTATACGCGTCGAACGGCAACTTCGCCGGACCCTGGAACAAGATCGCCGAGTGGCGGAACCTGCAGAACAGCGGGTCGGCGCTGAAGAACAAGTCGAAGGGCTACCACCCCGGCGTGCAGGCTTGGTACAACCAGTTCCTCGGTCGTCGACCCCGCCAACGCGAACCACCTGTTCCTCGGGCTCGAAGAGGTCTTCGAGACCACGAACGGTGGCGTCAGCTGGCGCGCCGCCGGACCGTACTGGAACTTCGGCCTGCCCTGCGCCGCCAACGGTCTAGACAGCTGCCCGCCCACGACCCATCCGGATCAGCACGCGGTCACGATCGCAACGGCACAGGTGTACGTCGGTAACGACGGCGGCGTCTACCAGCGCGGGCTGAATAGCACGTCGAACTTCGCCCACCTGAACGACGGGCTCAACACGCTGCAGTACTACTACGCCGATGCGGGCCCGGTATCCGGTGGCGACGCGCTGTGGGGTGGCCTGCAGGACAACGGCGAGTCGCTGCTTCCACCTGGCGCGTCGACCATGGTGTCTCCGTTCGGCGGTGACGGTGGCGACACCCTCGTCGATCACACGAACGGCAACCGGGCCGTCGTCGAGTATGTGGGCCTCGACATGGCGCTGACGACGAACGGCGGCGTCTCCAGTGGCGCGCCCGGCTCGAACTCGTTCCGCGAGATCTCGCCGTCCTGCTCCGCCTTGACCTACACACCGAGCCCGTGCGATCCGCTGCCTCGCTTCATCGCACCATTTGAACCAGACGCAACGAGCCCGACGCACTGGTACGCGGGCGGCGAGTTCGTATGGGACAACCAGGACAAGGGATGGAGCACGACGTGTAGCGCCTCGGCGTGCGACTGGAAGATCGCCGGCGACACGGGCGCCGGACACTCGACGACTCAGATCGCGGGCTCGAACGGCACCTGGTACGCCGCGTGGTGCGGCCCGTGCAACTCGGCCGGCTTCGCCCGCGGGATCCTCACGAACTTCGGCGGGACAGTGCACCAGCTAGACCTCCCGGCTCCGCCGAACGGGAACGTGCCGCTGCGATTCATCCAGGGCCTCTACGTCGAGCCGAACCATGCCAACCATGTGTACGCGGTCTTCAACGGGTTCTCCCGGCGCTGGACCAACACGTTCTCCGCAGGCGAGGGTCACGTATTCGAGTCGAACGACGGCGGCGTGACGTGGACGGACATCAGCGGAAACCTGCCGGATGCGCCAGGCGATGACATCGTGCAGCTTCCGGACGGTCGTCTCGTCCTGGCCAGCGACATCGGCGTAATGATCTCGTCCGGATCGCACGGTGGTACCTGGACTCGGCTCGGCACTAACCTGCCGAACGCCTCGGTCAACGACCTGCAGATGAGCCCGAACGGGAGCTACATCATCGCGGCAACCCACGGTCGAGGTCTCTGGACCATCGCGAACGCCATAGCTGTAATCCAGCGCTGGCGTGATCGGCGCATCGGATGCTGATCACGCCAGCTACCCGAGGCCTGAACCGAGCCAGCCGACCAACCGCGCTCGACGCGGCTTGCCAAGTCGGCGATGCGCGTCCTCGAACCGGCTGAAACTGACGACTCCACACGGTGGCTCCGAAATGGGATGATCCCGGGAGGCAACCGACGGAGGTTGATCATGAATCGTAGCCGTTTCTGGGTCGCAGCCGCGTCAGGCGTGACACTCACCGCCCTCGCAGTCGCTCCGGCCACCGTCGCCGCGGCACCTGAACCGAATGGTCCGCCGAAGTGCTCATCCGGAGCGCGCACGCTCTCGCACTTCGGCGACCACGTGTACCCGGAGACCGGGAACGGCGGCTACACGAGCCTGCACACCGACGTGCACATGATCTACGACGCTCCGTCGAACCAGTTCCTGCCTGGCAACCACGTCGTGCTCACCGTTCGGGCGACCCAGTGCCTGACCGACTTCAGCCTCGACTTCGAGCGCACCGGCGTGGACGCGAACGGCGGCCCGGACATGACCATCGACTCCGTCGTCGTCCACGGGCGCCCGGCGTCGTACAAGTTCGTGCAGCCGACCTACCCCGGCGACCCGAACGGCCAGGACGACCCGGACCCGCGGGCGCACCAGGCCTCGCAGGTCAACCCGGTCGGCGGGCCCGCAGAACAACCCGCTGCCGCCCGCCTGCACGCCGGCAGGTGACCGGCGACGACGTCAACGCGCAGAACGGCGACCCGTGCCCGGCGAACAAGCTGGTGATCACGCCGTTCCAGCACATCCCGGCCAACGCCGTCTTCAAGGTCACGGTGTCCTACACCGGCCGCCCGGGCGTGCACACCGACGGCGACGCCACCACCGAAGGCTGGTTCCGCAACGACACCCCAGTCGGCGACGGCGGGTTCGTCACGACCGAACCGGTCGGCACCGAGGACTGGATGCCACTCAACGACCATCCGAGCGCCAAGCCGACGTATGACTTCTACGACACCGTGAACGCCGGAAAGACCGCCATTGCCAACGGCAAACTTCTTTCCAGCGTGCACAACCGTCCGGACGCTCACTTCCCGGGCGGCTCGACGACCTGGCATTGGCACTCGCCGGCTCCGATCGCGAGCTACCTGGTCGAGAACAGCGTCGGAGCATTCGACCTGACCTGGCGTGACGCGAGCGATGGCATTCGCTACTACGAGGCACAAAGCAGCGGGATTGACCCGGCACAGAAGCAGGCCAACCTCGCGATCATGAACCAGCAGCAGGACATCACCGACTTCCAAGCCCGCTTCAACGGTCCGTTCCCGTTCACCTCGGACGGCGTACTGGTTGGCATTCCCGAAGCCGGGTTCGAGGAGGAGATGCAGACCATGATCACCTTCCAGGGTGGTCAGATCGACCTCGACACCTTCAACCACGAGAACATGCACCAGTGGTGGGGTGACAGCGTCAGTCGGAGGCCAACTACAACCTGACCTTCTTCAAGGAGGGCATGGCCACCTTCGGCGAGTACCTGTTCGACGCCCGCAACGCGGCGACAGCAGCCGGCGGCCTGGACACTCCGGCCGGCGCCGCGGCGTTCGACGCGAGCCTGGTCAATCAGTTCAACGCCAACTACGCCAACAACCGGCTCTGGACCGCTGCCCCATCCGACCCGACGCCGGCCACGCTGTTCTCGAGCCGCTTCACCTACACGCGGCCAGGGACCGCCTACATCGCGTTGCGCCAGATCCTCGGCAAGGCGAACTTCACCACGAGCGCTGCAACAGATACAGCGCGACTACCGCTTCTCGAGCATCACCGAGAAGCAGCTCGAGGCCGGGTTCCACGCCTGGCTGCCGAACCACAGCGCCGCGTGCAGCGCCCGCCTGGATGAGTTCTTCGTCCAATGGTTCGACACGGCCTACCCGCCCGGTGGCGGGGCGAATCGGCCGCAGATCACCGGCCCCGGGTTGAATGGGCCAGGCTTCTACAACCCGGATGGCACCTGCGGCTGAGCTTCATCGGTTGAGGCGGCTCACGTCTGGCGAGCTGCCCACTGGTGTCGAGGATTGACATCGTCACCTCCTCGTACCACCGCCCGTCCTGCCAGACGGACTGGCGATGCCGGTCCTCCTCGACCTGACTAAGGCTCAAGTTGGTGCGTACCGCTGGTCGGGTGATGATCGTCAGGCCGTCGCGGGGGTCGTTCGCGACTGGGCGTTGGCGGTCAGGCCGCTGCGCGTCTCAGGACACCACAGGCCGTCAGTTGACATCGAATTCGTTGCCTTCGGGGTCGGTCATCGCTACGCCGTAGTGGTCGAGACCGTCCTCCTGCAGCACGCGGACGGCGGTGGCTCCGAGCTCGGTCAGCCGCCGGACCTCGGCGTCGACACGCTCCCGCCGGGTGCTGAGTGCAACGCCGCGGCCGCCGCTGGCGTGGATGTCGAGATGGATCCGGTTCTTGATCGTCTTGCGTTCCGGGACGATCTGGAACCAGATGCTCGGCCCGCCACCGCCCGGGTCGGCGATGCGGTCCTCGCCGATCCCGAGGTCCTCGTCGGGCACCCCCATGTCGCGCCAGTAGTCGTCCCATGAGGCGAAGCCGTCCGGCGGCGGTTCCAGCTCGTACCCCAGGGCAGCGGCCCAGAAGCGGGCGAGCAGGTCGGGATTCGCGCAGTCGATGACGAGCTGGAACCTGACGGCCACGGTGCCTCCTCCTGTCACTGCCTGCGCGCCAGCTTGCCCGAGCCCTCCGACAGTCCTCACATGATCAGCGCGAGTGCGGCGAACCGACAGGCTACGGCTGCTGATCGGTGCGCAAATCCAGGCTACCCAGACAGCCACCACCCCCCAGAACGCCGGACCTGCCTCAGCGAAACCGATGATCTTGAGCGTCGTCAGGTCGAGTGGGCCTGGCTTCTACAACCCGGATGGCACCTGCGGCCGAGCTTCATCGGTCGAGGCGGCTCACGTCCGGCGAGCTGCCCACTCGTGGTCGAGGATTGACATCATCACCTCGTCGTACCACCGCCCGTCGTGCCAGACGGACTGACGACGCCGGCCCTCCTCGACGAATCCCGCCTTCTCGTAGGCGCGGACGCCGGCCAGGTTGAAGGGGGCGACGTCGAGCTGGATGCGGTGCAGGCTCAGCTCGCGGAAGCCGTAGTCAACGATCACCCGCATCGCGTCGGTGCCGTAGCCGCGGCCGATGTGGTCACGGCCGAGCGCGATGCCGATCGTCGCGCACCGGTCCTTGGGCCGGGCTCCCCACAGCCCGATGTTGCCTACCAGCACCGGCGGATCCTCGAGCGTTTCGATGGCGAAGCCGAGGTTGTCCTTGTCGTTGGCACTCCACTTGGCGATTCGCTCCTTCGCCGAAGCCTCAGACAGCGGAGCTACCCAGCTCGTCAGCGTGGTCATCCGCCCGGGATCCATCTCCCACCTCGCCAGCGTCGGCAGGTCGTCGTCCAGCACACCGCGGAGCCGGACCAGGGAGCCGACGAGGATCGAGTCGCCGTATCCGAATGCGGCATCGACGCCAGTCAGTTCAGTCATGGGGTAAATCTTGCCGCCTGCCCGTCGCAGCGACCACGATGGGCAAGGGGGCACGTAGTCGTTCCGGTCTGTACGGCAGGGCATGTCGTTATGAGGCCGGTGGCCTACGGCGCTTCAGCAGGCACCGGTAGCGCGCACGCAACTGAACGGAGATGCCGATGCTCGATATGCGACCTAACTGCGAGTGCTGTGATCGTGACTTGGCTCCCGACGCACCGGACGTATGGATCTGCTCGTTCGAGTGCACGTGGTGCGCCGAATGCCGGGACCGGTTCGCCGAGCACCGCTGCCCGAATTGCAACGGCCTGTTGGCTCTGCGACCCCCGCGTGCCCTGGCCGTCCTGGTCACGAGGCCTGGGTCTCGGCGTCGGGTGTTCAATCCAGACTGCTTGGCGAACGTCTGACGACATAGCTGTCGACGCCGCGGGGTGACCGATCCTCGGCGGCTCGGCTACCAACTACCCTGCTGTTGATATACGTCATTGTCATCGTATTCGCGCTCCCAGAAAAAGTAGAGCTCGGTCTCCCGTGCACCCTTGGGTCCAAGATCAGCTTCGCGCATTTGCTGTCCGATCATTCGCCATCCTTTTCTCGCGACGTCGTTCATGTGATCTGTGATTCTCTTCGCTTGGGTAACGTTCGTTGTCTTAACGATCGAAATCCAGCTTATTGCGTATTGCCGCACGGGCAACCCTTCTCAGAAGGAGCTCGGATGAATTTCGGCCCTTGACGATGACAACAGCAAGGACTGTCACGACGATCGTGATCAAGTCTAGGAATGAGTGCTATCCGCTAGATGGTCCGCCACGCTGGTATTGAGGCGACACTAGGGACGGTCAGGTCATCTTCCCCCTCAGAAGCCAACGGTCCCGAGAAGTCTACCGGCCCCGCCCGCCTCGACCCGATATCACCCGAAAGACATCGGTGAAGTCTTGGAATTCACTATCCCCAGGCTTGGCCGTGCGGCGCCTAAGGTGACCGCAAATAGAGGCAACAAGACAACGCTTGCGGAATCGAACATTGCCAGGACCGATCCTTGCCACCTCGCGGTCATCTGCGCGCGGCGCGAACGAACGCGACGCGCTTCACCCGCCGTCGCGGCCAAGAGGTGCGTGCTCCGGATAGCGAATCCGCCTGATGGCCTGGGTCGACGCGGCCAGCCGGCCGCACGTCGGCGAGCGAGATGACAAGCACGGCCAGGGCTACGGCGACGATGCACGTCGCAGGCACCCAGTCCCCGAAGCGGTCGAACGGCGTGTCCGCGGCGGTGATAGGCAGATCAACAACGGCGGTGCCTGTCGCAGCCGGATGCCAGAGCAAGCGCCGACCCTGCGCATCGAACGCGGCAGTCGTTCCGGACAGGGTCGCTTGCAAGGCGGGCCGGCCGGATTCAGCCGCGCGTACCGCCGCGAGGCTGGCGTGCTGGTCGGGCGCCCAGGTGCCCTGGAACGTGGTGGTCGCCGATTGGAAGACAAGCAACTGCGCGCCGCGGTCAACCGCGGTGCGGCTCATGTCGGGAAACGCGGACTCGAAACAGATCAGTGGCGCGAAGCTGAGATTGCCGTCGCGCATGACCACGATCTGCTTACCGCGCTCCCGATTGACGGCGGCGGCTTGCGTGAACGAATCGAGCCAACCAAGTAGCGGCCGCATCGGGATGTACTCGCCGAACGGCACGAGGCGCATCTTCTGATAGGTGCCAAGAATGGCGTGGGCATCCAGAAGTACCGCGGTCTTCCTTATCGCGCCGGTTGGCGTGGCCGCATCGACGTTGACCAGCAAGTCGGCGCCCACTCGCCTCGCGACGGCCTCGAGCTCGCGCTGCAGGTCGGGGCGGGTGAGCAGGTCGGAGCCGACGCTGCTTTCCCCCCACACGATCAGGCCGAACCGACCGGGCGGCAGTTGATCGGTAGCCGCGATTTCGTCGCTGAGCCGCAGAGCGGGGCTCGGCACCACGCCGGCCTGGACGACGGCGACGGACAAGGTTGCCGCACCGCGAGGCGCGGGCTGTAGCGCAAACCAGATTGGGCCGACCGCTACCGCCGCGGCGACGATGACCGCCGCAGCCACCTTCGTCCGCCACCTGGGTGCCTCGACCAGCGCGGTCACCGCGACGTTGGCAGCGACAACGAGAAAGCTGACGAGCCACACGCCGCCGAGAGCTGCCGAGGCGAGCAATGGCGGCGCCCGCCATTGACTAGCGCCGAGCAGTCCCCAGGGCCCGCCGAGTGCTGACCACGAGCGAGCCGATTCGACGAGGACCCAGCCGGCTGGAACGACGGCGAGCGCGGCCGCGAGGCGGCGCGGCGTCAGCTCACCGGAGAGCAGGCGCCAGGAGAGCGCTGCCCAGGGCAGCCACAGAAGGCCGAGCAACGCTGCGATCACCGGCAGGAACACGGTAGTGCTCGGCAGCAGCCAGTAGTGGACCATGAGTAGGAATCCCACCGCCGCCCACCAGCCACGCACCACAGCCTCTCGGGCGCTCGGTGCGCGCCGGATCACGATCAGCCAGGGGGTAAGGACGAACCATGCTGCCCACCACAGCGTAGGGCGCGGGAAGACGATAACGACGACGGCGCCGCACAAGAGAGCTGCACCACGCATCCACCATCTGCCGGGCACGAGTGGCGGCGCGGCGCGACGCAGCCGCAACCACGTGCCCGGCCTGCGCAGGTCACTACGACCGGGCCGGAACGGCCAGACCCGCGTCATCCGGGCCATCACCAGCCATCCAACGAAGAATCCGGAAGCGAGCCACCACGCCAGCGCCTGCTCCCGGCCTAGCTGCCAGAGCGGGATCATCAACAGGCCAGCGAGCACGAACGCCACGTTGTAGAGCACGTCGTAGATCGCGAACACCCGACCGCGGACTTCGTCCGGCGAGTTCCGACCGACGAGCGCGTCGGCGATGACCTTCAGCGACTGGAACGACACTGCAGTGACTGCGACGGCGCACACCAGACTTGCCAACGACGGCGCGTACCCGACGACAGCGACGGCAGCGGCGGGAGGCAAGAACGCCAGCGGCAGCAGCACCGGGGGCGGCCAGCGTCCCGACAGCCACGGTGCGCTCACGGTCCCCACCACCGCGGCCGCACCAGTGACCGCGATCGCCAGGCCGTACCCGGACGCCTGGAGGTGATAGCGCTGGTCGGCTACCAGCACCAGCAACACGAATCCGGCACCGAGCAGCAGGCGGTGTAGGGACACTGCCGTGAGCGGACGGCGCAGGTCGGGCGTCCGCACGATCACGGCCGCACCCGCCCGCAGCTCGCGGGCCAGCTGGACCACTACGGCTGCCACGGTGGCGGTCCTTGTCCCGCCGCCAACCGCCGGCAGCCGCGCGAAGCACGCGCTCGCCGCAATGTAGGCACCCGCGCCGGCCAGGAACCCGGCCATGTCCGACCAGGACACGAACATCGCTCCGCCGACGGCGCCGATGAACGCGGCCGTCATGCCGATCAGCCCGGAGATCGCGTTGGCCCGGACCAGTTCACGGGCCTCGACTGTGCGCGGCAGCACCGCACCTTTCGCGTCGAGCACGAACCGCGAGGACGAGAGCAGAAGAACGACGCCGGCGTATGCGAGCACCTCGGAGCGCCATGCTGCCGCTGCGATCGCGACGCCGGCCAGCAAAGCACGACACAGCGAGGCGATGATCAGCGTGCGCCGCCGGTCCCAGCGGTCGATCAAGACTCCGCCCAGCGGGCCGACCAGGCTGAACGGCAGCAGGGTGACAGCCAGGATCCCCGCGATTCGCCCGGGCGACGCGCCGCGGCCGATGTCGAAAACGACCAGCTGTGCAAAGGCGATCTGGGTCAGACCATCGCCGAGCTGGCCTAGCGCCTGCCCAAATACCAGGGTGCGGAACGCCCCACGGACCAGCGTCGCCGAGGCCCGCCAGCCCGGCCGGAACATGGTCACGGCTTCGGGGCCGTGCTCATGAGCTAGCGAGGCCGTGCCAGCGCCCTCGTCACGCCGCATGTGCCTACCCGGTCTTTCTGATTGGGCCACCAGCTACCAGCGTGCCCGAGTCCGGCGCCGGCCGCCTCCGATGCACACGCACTTCTGCTGATAAGCGCAGTTTGACGGGCACGAATGCCTCTACCGCCGAGAAGTACCGCACCAGATGCTCCGGCCCAGATAGGCCCGTACGTGCGCAGACGATGGATTGGCTGAAGCCTGGCGAACACGTGCGAATCGCATCGTTTCGCGAGGCTTCTTACTCGGCGAGACCGCATCGAGGGCGACAGTCGATGATACTGCTCTGATGCGGTGGCGCGGGTCGAGCAGTGGCACGTCGCCTTCGGCGCGAGTCGAACCGGCCAAGAGCTTGTGATCGCCGCTCGCTGCTTCGGGCAAGCGACCATCCTTCTCGCCGCGTTCAACATCGCGCGCGCGTTCCGGCTCTTGGGCCCAACTGTGGTATCCATCAGTCTCCTCACAGCAACGCTGATGCTGATTGCGTGGCGCGCCAAAGCAACAAGGGCTGACCTCGGACTTGCGCGAGAGGACGTGCGCGAGGGCGTGCGTTACGGCGTCGGTGCGCTCGGGCTCGTCCTGCTCGTGCTTGTGGCGATTGCGGTGATACCGGGGACGAACGGCTTCCTGCACGATTCGCGAGCCGACATTTCCGGCGGCCGTCTGATATACGAATTGACAATTTCGATCGTCCTGCTAACTGCGATCCCCGAGGAGTTCGCCTTCCGCGGCGTCCTCTTGGGCTCCGGACTCCTACTCTGGGGTCCGTGGCGCGCCAGCCTGATCACCTCGGCGCTGTTTGGTCTGTGGCATATCGCTCCGACCTTGCACACGATGTCGGAGAATCGCGCGGTCAGTGGCGCTTCCAACAGCCTCGGCGGACAAGTACTGGTGGTGACCGGGACCGTTGTTGCGACGTTCACAGCCGGTCTCGTGTTTTCGTGGCTGAGGCTGCGATCGCGAAGCCTGATCGCACCCATCCTGGCTCATATCGCGACCAACGGCGTCGCCCTCCTCATCGCCTGGCTCGCGACTCAATAGCGTGCTCAACGGCACGATCGTGATCAGCCAAGGAAATGAGGAACACCAGCAACGATGAGCTGGGTCAAGGACGGTCGACGTGAGTGACTGGGCTTCCGCCACCGCACAATCCGTTCGTCGCCTCGTCTACCAGACCTTCGCTCAGCAAGGACGCGCACCGTCGCCGGCCGAGCTCGCCGGCGAACTCGAGGTCGATCCGGCCAAGGTGCTGCGCGCGCTGGACGAACTGCACGAGCGTCACGCCCTCGTGCTGACTCCGGCCGGCGATGCGATTCGGATGGCGCACCCCTTCTCGGCTGCCCCGATGGGATTCGTCGTCAGAGCGGGCGATCAGTTCTGGTGGGGCGGCTGCGCGTGGGACTCGTTCGGGATCGCTGCGGCCCTCGATCGGCAGATGGAGATCACCACCTGCTGCGCCGGCTGTGGTCGCAAGCTCGGGTACGTCGCCGGACCGGCCACCCCACCCACGCTGGACGCTGTCGTACTCATTCCTCGGCCGGCACGAGAATGGTGGGACGACGTCGTCGCCACCTGTAGTTCCATTCGTGTCTACTGCCGTCGCACCGAAATGCCCCCACCTGCAGAGTCGGTGCCGCTCCTGACACTGTGGCAACTCGCACAACCTTGGTACCGAGATCGCCTCGACGAGGACTGGACGCCGCAATCGACCAGTGCCAGACAGCGCCTCCTCGACGATGTCGGTCTGACGAGCCCCTTCTGGCAGCTCACCAATCCCACCACCCCACTAGGACGCGGCGCTGACGGGGCGGACTGACCATCGGCTCACCGCTCCCGAGACCCAGGCCAAGTGCTCAGCTGATTCTCTCGGCGGAGCAGGTCGGCCGCGCGCTCGGCGACCATGACGGTCGGGGCGTGGGTGTGCCCGCGGATGATCTGCGGCATCACCGAGGCGTCGACCACGCGTAGCGCCCGCACGCCGCGCACCCGTAAATGCGAATCGACTACCGAGGCGGCGTCGCTGCCCATGCGGCAGGTGCCGACCGGGTGGTAGAGGGTCTGCGCATAGCGGCGGATGGCGCTGTCGGCGAGATCGGGTCCGTCATCACCGGTCGGCTGAACGATATCCCCGACTAGCCCGGCTAATGCAGGTTGCTCGGCGATCCGCATACACATCCGCAGCCCGTCGGCGAGTGCAGCGTAGTCAGCGCCGTCGGGGTCGTGCAGGTAGCCCGGATCGATGATCGGCGGGGCCGCCGGGTCGGCCGACCGGAGGGAAATGCAGCCGGTGCTGCGCGGCCGCAGCAGGATTGCCCCGAGAGTTACCGCGTGCGGCCGTGGTGGTACCAAGCCTTCTCCCACCATGCCCACGGGGGCGAACAGCAACTCGACATCCGGCGCGGCCAAAGAGGGCCGGCTGCGGATGAATCCGTATGCCTCCATGAGATTGGAGGTCAGCATCCCGCGACGGAACACGACATATGCGGCTAGCTGGCGGATCGAGAGTGCCTCCTCGAGCGTGCCCCCGCCGGGTGCGTCCCAAACGATCGCAGCCACCAGGTGGTCGCGCAGATTCTGACCAACCTCCGCCGCGTTGTGCACCACCGGCAGGCCGTGTTCGCGTAGCTGGTCGACCGGCCCGATGCCGGAGAGCATCAGCAGCTGCGGGGAGTTAATTGCGCCGGCCGCCAGGATGACCTCACGCTCGGCTCGCACCGTGGTTCGTTGTCCATTAACCAGGTATTCCACGCCGACCGCTCGGGCCTGGTCGATGACGACGCGGGTGACGGTGGCGTCGCAGAGCACGGAAAGGTTGTCCCGGCGACATGCCGGTCGCAGATAGCCGTCGGCCGCGCTCCACCGCCGGCCACGTCGCTGAGTGACCATGGTCGGCATGACGCCATCTTGATCGTCGGCGTTAGGTACCACGTTGCGAGACAGGCCGACCTGCGCCGCCGCGGCGAGGTATGCCTCGGTGAGCGGACGCGGGCTGCGTTGTCGGCTTACCGTGATGGGTCCGCCCCGACCAGTGTGGGCAAACCGTCGGCCTCGAGTGTGCTCAGCTCGGCGGAAGTACGGCAACACCGCATCGTAGGACCAGGCCGAGCCGGCAAGCGCTCCCCACTCGTCATAGTCGGCCCGCACGCCCCGCGCCCACACCATCGCGTTGATCGACGACGAACCGCCCAGCGTCTTGCCGCGAGGCCAGAACACCCGGCGGTCGTCGAGCTGTTCCTGCGGCTCGGTGAAATACGCCCAATCGACATCGCTGCGGAACAACGTGGTCAGCGCCGCCGGGATATGAATCTGACGGGCCCGGTCCGGCGGCCCCGCCTCGCACAGCAGCACCCGAACCTCCGGGTTCTCGCTGAGCCGGTTCGCCAGCACGCACCCGGCAGACCCGGCACCCACCACCACGAAGTCATACCGATCTTCCACGGCATTCCCCGGCTTCAACACGGGCCGACCAACGTCTCTTGCCCGACCGTCAGTGCACCTCTGGAGCCCTCCAGGACCGAGGGTTTTCCTAACGATAGCTGAGGAAACACTTGTTGCGGCCATTGGGCTCGAACCAACCCAGGCTGAGCCGACGCTGTCAAGTTCGTTGGATCGCGGATGCGGGAGGTCAGGGCGATCGGCGGACCGACCGGGCATGTTAGGTTCGGCCGGTTCTCAAGCTGGGTGTGATTGGTCGGGATGCTAGCGATGACCGTGGACCCGAACGTCGAGGCAGGTGCCGCCGAGCTGCGCCGGGCGGTTGCGAGTCGCACCTGGTTTCACACCATCGACCTGGGCAACGGGGTGCGCACTCCGGGCCATAAGGACACCGCCGCGGAGTGGGAGTACCTGCACCTGCCCAACCTGGCTGGCCGCAGCGTCTTGGACGTCGGGGCCTACGACGGGTTCTTCTCCTTCGAGGCCGAGCGTCGCGGCGCTGCACGAGTGGTAGCCAGCGACCACTGGGTGTGGAATTGGCCGGGCAGCGACGCCCGCGGCAACTTCGAGCTCGCCAGCCGCGCACTGAGCAGCCAGGTACAGATGCGTGACATCCCGGTGGAGGACATCGGCCCGGACACGCTCGGCGCGACCTTCGACGTGGTGCTGTTCCTCGGCGTGCTTTACCACGCCCCGGATCCGGTGGGCTACCTGCGCCGGGTGCGCTCGGTCACGACCGGCGTCGCCATCGTGGAGACCGTAGTAGACCTGCTCGACGTACCGATCCCCGCCGCCGCCTACTACGCCGGCGCGTCGCTGAACGGCGATGCCAGCAACCACTTCGGCCCCAACCCGCTGGCGGTAGAGGCGATGCTGCGTGACGCCGGGTTCTCCCAAATCACGACGTTCCCGCCGTGGACCGTCAGCAAGGAGTGGGGCATCCGCAGCACCGACGAACGCGGTTCACTGCGGCGGCGAGTGACGCGGCGGCTGCGTCGCCCCCGCAGCGGCCGGATGGTATTTCACGCCCACGCCTAGCGCGCTCACGGCTCGGCGCTGATGATGTTCCTGAGGTTTGCCAGGTCCTTATCTGTGATCCCGGACGGCTGCATTACCGTATTCCACGCGTCGACGTACTCGGTCGTGTATTTGTGGCCATGACCGCCGGGAACTCCGGTGGCGAACGGCAGATCGGCCGTGACCTGCCAAAAGGTCACTAACGGGATCCAAATCACGGAGTCGAGCACGTCCTTGCCGGGAGGCTCGCTGACCCAGTCCGGCTCCTGGAGTATGAGACTCGGACCCCACCACACGATCGGATCGGACGGGTGCATCAAATAGAGAACCCGGCTGCCGTCCCAGGGTCGGCCGGCCGGCGGATACCCGGCACTCGGATCATTCGTGAACCGTACGGTCCTTCCGTCTTTGTAAACGGGCTGGATCTCCGGGCTACCGGCGTCGCGATGGTCGCTGAATTCGCGGAACAAGGTGTTGAAGTTGGGCGGGCCGGAGAACAGCGTTCCAGCGGTGCGATTGCGCAGGTCATATTCGCCACTAAATGCAGTCTCGCCGCCGAACGATCCGAGGCTTTCCCCGCCAACGAATAGCCTCGGACGTACTGCCTGGGGCAATTTGGACCAGCGATCGTAGACAGCATCGAACAGGTCACGGCCCGCCTCGCGGGCTTTGCGCTGGTCGACCAAGTAGGAGATCCACGATGGCAGATAGGAATACTGGATCGCTACGATGGCCGAGTCGCCGCCGCTCAGGTACTCGAAGGTATTCACCGATGCCGGATCGACCCAGCCACTGCCCGTCGTAGTCACAACAAGCAGGTTCTTTCGCTGGAAGCCCCCCGCGTGGTCGAGATCGTCCACCGCGAGGGCGGCTCGCGACTCCGTGTCGCTGGATGACTCCAGTCCCGCGTAGGCCCGGATCGGATCCTTAGCCGGCTTGTCGCCGAACTTCTCGATATCAACTGCCGACGGACCGGTACCGGTGAACTTGCGACCTTCCCGGCCGAGCGAATCCCACGGCACAAGAGAACCTGGTCCGCCCGACCGCAGATCGGTCGTCGGCTGTTCGACCCCCTCGGGCGTGATCCCGTTGCGGACCGAAAACGTCTCGTTAGCGAGGTTGACAACGCCGTTGAGCAGCAGGCCACTAACGATCAGATACGCCACGCCAGCGACCGCAATCCAGCCCACCGCGTTCGCGGCCCGCGGCCCGATCCAACGTTGGAGCAGCCTCACGACCCACCGATAGACCCCGCGAACGGCACGGCCGACCAACAGGATGAGGCAGAAGACCAACGCGGCGACAAACGGTGAGGCAACGACGAACGCCAAGTTGTAGTCAGTGACATCCATCAGCTTGCGGAGCTGATGCTGCCAGTACTGCCCCAGCCCGAAGCAAACGATGAGCAATACCGCTGCGGCGATGAAAAAGATGAGCCAGGACCGGCGACGCGCTCGCCGCGCATCTCGGTCGGCGAACGCTCGCCAGACCCACGCGGCAAGTACTCCAAGTCCGTAGCCGATCGCCGCGCTGATGCCCCAGACCGCGCCCTGAGTGATGCCGGTGCGCGGCAGCAACGACGGCGTGAAAGACAGGCACGAGAGGATGACCGCTCCCCAGCAGCCGGGAAGTGTGACGTACAGCAGCTTCCGGTGTTTTTCCGGCTCCGACGAGGGCGGGGAGGCTTCAGCCCCCGGGGCAACCACGCCAGCATCGGCCGCCGCGGCCGCGGTGGCGACCGAGCCAGTTTCGCCGGCTGGGCGCGGCTGACCGGCGTTGGGCCGATCGACGGCACGTTCGCCCACCACAACGGGCTGGCCTGCGCGTGGCTCCTCGGCCAGTGTCTGTGTTGTCTCCGTCGACGCGTCGTCGAGTGGTTCGTCCATTCTCATCACCGGGGCACATGTTGGCACGCCGTTGCGGAGTTGGACAGAAAGGTCATCGGTTCGTTACCGCTATTCGCCCGCCGACCCAACGCTCTGAGGATCGTGCGCCCTTGACAGTCAGCGAACCGGACGCCCGTCCTCGAGATACCGAAGCTTGCCGGGGTTGTTGACCGCGGCGGTAACGCGGCGCCGCACCGGCCCGCTCAACCGCCGCAAAGCACGGTCGACCCTGGCTAACCGGTACGCCGATATCTCCTCCTTCTGCAGAACGATGCCGGAGAGCGCCGAATCGCGGAAGGTGCCACAGCTAAACAGAAACCGCATCCCTCCTGGTCGCCCCGGCCGCGGACGCAGAAAATCCACACACACCAAGCGACCGTGCCGGACCTCCAGCCCGCATTCCTCGCGTGTCTCTCGCCGACACGCTTCCCACGGCGTCTCGCCGTCGGCCTCGATAATGCCGCCCGGTATGGTCCATCCGCCCTTGTAGGTTGGCTTGAGGATCAGCAGCCTGCCTTTGCGGTCCCAGACCAACGCACCGGCCGAGGCAGGAATCCTCGGTATACCGATCGACACCGCCCATTCCTCAGTCGCGCGGAGCTCATCGTCCACGGCCACGCAAGCACGCTAGCAGCCGCGGCCCGCGCCGAGAGGCTTGTGGCGTCCGGCTGCCCGCGGGACGATCCTGCCGGCGTATCCCGCCTGGGAGTCCTTGTCCCCCACGCCACTCTCCAGATGTCAGTCGGCAGATGTATGCAGGAAGACACGGCCTTGCTTCGAAGGAGGGGACATGCGCTGGTCGGAGATCGAGCGAAGTCAACCGCGCCTGGCCAAGCTTGGGCGCCATCGGCTGCTCGACCCGGGCGTCGTGCTGGTCGGGACGATCCGCCGGGACGGTACACCCAGGATCAGCCCGGTCGAGCCGTTTGTGATGGACGGAAATTTGTGGCTAGCCATGATGTGGCACTCGACCAAGGCCGTCGACCTGGCTCGTGACCCGCGGGTCCTGGTGCACAGCGTGATCACGAGCCGCGACGGCGGGGAAGGCGAATACAAGGTGCGCGGCACCGTTCACACCGCGCCGGGCGACGCAGTGCAGCGCCGCTATGCCGCGTCGGTGGCGGACAATCTCGGCTGGCAACCGGAGCCGGGTCGATTCCATCTATTCGCGGTCGACATCGACGCGATCACCGTCATCCGATACGACATGCCACCGGCGATCAGTTCGTGGCTTGCTGGCCTGAGGAACGCGAGTTCGTCCGCCGCGGGACGTCGGCCACCACACTCGGCCATCCGGAGCCCCATCACGACCTCCTACGGACGGCACCTGACCACAAGCCCCCACTACGGCCGCAAGCTATAGGGCCTTACGAAGTGACCGAAACTCGACTCCTCGACGATGTGCCGCGGAGACGGGCGTTGGCGTGGAACACGTGCATACCGCCGTCTCGGCGGTTGACCATTACCTGACCTGCTAAACAAGCTCCACTGACCGTTTGCATCCTTCGCTGCCAGAACCACGGACGATGCATTCCGACCGGCGGCCCTGACCGTCAGTCGACTGCGAGCAGGCCGTGGCGCACTGCGAAGAGGCTCGCTCCGGCACGGTTCGAGGTGCCGATCTTGGCGTAGATGTGTTCGGTATGGTTGCGCGCAGTCTTCGGTGCGATCACCAGGCGCGCCGCAATCTCTTTGCTCGAGAATCCACGCGCGAGCAGCCTGAGCACATCCACCTCGCGTTCGGTGAGCCGGGCCGGCCCGTCCGGTCGACGTGCCAGCCGATGCCCGGCTGCGGCGAGCACCGCCTCGACAGACGGTCCGTCCAGCCGCCCTGCGCGCACTTCATCGCGCAGTTCTCGTGCGGCATCGTCGGGAGTACGTGCCTCCCGATACGGTCGGGGCTCGCGCATGGACTGGTATGCGTCGGCTGCGGCAAGAATCCGAGCGGGCCGGGAGATCGCGATGCCGGACAGGCCGCGTGGATAGCCCGATCCGTCGAGCCGCTCACGGTGTTGCACCGCGATCTGACCGAGCGGCGCAAGCGCCGCCGACTGATGCAAGATGCGCTCTGTCAGGTAGGGGTACATGCGAATGCGTTCCCATTCACCCGTCCCGAGCGGGCCAGGCTTGTCCCAGATCGAGTTCGACACACCGAGCCGGCCGAGACAATGGACGAGCGCTGCGCGGCGGAGGATCCGGCTCTCGTCTTCGGCCATACCGAGCTGCGGGGCAGCCCCCGTCACGAGCTCGGCGACCGCACGCGCATGCCCCAACGTGTACGGCGACTTCAGATCGACGAAGTCCGCGATCGCTAGCAGGGCCGCATCGACGTCGTCGCCCATGAGCCGCATACCGAGCGCAGGTTCGGCATCGACGACTGCCTGCCAGGTGCGGGTTCCGTCCAGATTGGACAGCAGCTCGTCAGCGTGCGCACAAAGGAACGTCGCCAGTTCGGGATCGAATTGCGATCCGCAGCGCTTGCGCGCAAGCGCCACGGCCGCGCCCGTCCCACCAACGCGGTGCGCAACCTCGATGTATTCGGCGAGTTGAGTTAGGCGGGCCGCCAACGGAATCTGCTCGCCAGCCAGCACGCCGGGCCAGCCCTTGCCGTCCCATCGTTCGTAGGAGGCGCCGACTGCCTTGCACACGGTGTCGTCGAGCTTCAGTTGGCGAGCCAGCGATTGCGCAATCTCCGAGTGCGTAAGGATCATTGCGTCCAGGTCGCGGTGCCCACGCATCGCGAACTCCAGCCCGACCCGGAACCGATGCAACGGCGGATTCCCCGCACCGATAAGGCGCATGCTGGCAGCGGCGCCGCGCACGCTGCGCATGTCGTACGTGTACTTCGATGACTTCAGGGTGATGTCGTCGCCGAACCATTTGGCCTGTTCGTGCGCGTCGGAGTGGCAGCCGACGTTGACGAGCAACGCGGTGTAGTAAACGACCAACCGGTCTTCATCGCTCATGCCGCGGAGTTCGGCAAGCCGAAGCGAAATCTGGCACTGACGAAGCACGTGTTCCATCGGCTGACCGAAGCCGAGGTCAACCCCGAGCGACAAGGCGGCCACGAGTTCGGCGAGGCGGACCTCGCTGGCGCTGGCACCCGGAGCCTGCGTGCGAGCCACGGGCCGCCACCTCCGGCGCAGCATCTGCATTCATCCGATACGCAGACGGTACGCCGAACGGAGCGTCAAGTCGCTTGGAGCTGCTGCAGGTTGCGCATGATGGCCGCTTCTGTCGCTTTCAGCTCCTCCGTCGGGCTGAACTGCGTCAGTTGGGTGCCGACCTCATACGTCGGGACATGCCCTGGCGGCATGTAAAAGGCTTCGCCGGCGGTCACGGTGTCCTCGCTGCCGTCGGCGTATCGCACGGTCATACCGCCCGAGTTGATAACACCCCAGTGCGGGCAGTGGCACGCGTCACCGGGTAAGCCGCTGAGCATCCGCGACATGTCGACCGGTTGTTTGACGGTCAAGAAGTCAACGGTGTAACCGCCGAGCTCGATCGAGCCGACCTCAACGAGCCCGTGGTCGACCAGCTCGGTCTTGCTGCGTGACGCGTTCGGCATGCTGCCTCCTCATTTCGCCGGATCCGACGATCGATCCGTTCGATCGAGACGCTAGGGATCCTGCGATGTAGGGGCATGAGGCAACTGCCTCATCTTCGGCTATGGCTTGTGCGCCGAAAGTGAGAGCGACCTCGCCCGGCGGCGCAGACGCCAGCTCAGCCCACTCTTCACGCTTGCTCGAGGCCGTGCCCGAGCGTATGCAGGCGGGATGAACCTGACCCGCTGGATCCCGGCGGAGCTGATGGTCGCGGCCGCCGTGCTCGCCGTGGTGCCTCATCCGCGTGCTGAGGAAACGACTGCAGCCGCCGGCGCGGATGAATCGGCTCCTGAGCTCGCCGCCTGATGGGCGCCTCCCGCGATCGAATCGAGGAGAGCTCACTCCTCAGCCGGCCCGCTCGTCTCGACGAAGGAGGTGAGCTCACGGAGCTCGCAGTGCGCGCGAAGTCGCACTGGGGCTACGACCCGGCGTTTCTCGACGCCGCCCGCGCCGAGCTGACGATCGACTCGGAGACGATCGGCTCGGCTCGCATCTACGTGCTCGACCATGAGGGCACGACGATTGGCTTCTACGGGCTTGTTGGATCGCCGCCGTGGGGGCGGCTCGAATGGATGTACCTCGAGCCAGGAGCGCTCGGACGCGGGTATGGACGCCGGATGTGGGACGACGCGATCGAGCGCGCGAAGATACATGGTTACACCGAACTGCTCATCGAGAGCGACCGCTTCGCCGAGCCCTTCTACCTGGCGATGGGGGCAACCCGGATCGGAACGACGGCATCACCGGTCGACGGGGCGCCACTGCCGTCCCTCAGAGTCGACGTCGGAGAGCTGGTCGGGTCGCAAACGAAGGGCTGGCGGCGTGACCTTAGCGGGATCGTGCAGCCCGGGCGCGGACTCGGGAAGCGACTCATGGCAGACGGTGTCATCATGACGCGGTTGCAGGAACTGGCCGGGTTTCCGATCGTGGCCGGCACCCTCAACGTGCGCCGGCCGCGACCGCTCGAGCGAGACTCGAGCTGGCGCTACGTGTCCGCCGCCGAGATCAGCCCGGACTGGGAAGCGCGTAGCGGGCAGGCAGGTTACTTCCTCGCCCCGGTCATTATCGCGAACCGGTACCGCGGCCTCGCCTTTCAGGCCGAGGAGCCCGGATATCCGCCCGACCAGGTCGAGATCTTCAGCGAGGTGCACCTGCGTAGCGCGCTCGGCCTCACCGACGGCGATCCGGTCGATGTCTCGGTACGGCGAGAGAGCAGGTCGCGACCAGAGTAAGCCGGCAGATCTCCTTGTGGCGCGGTCGGACGTTCGCTCGCCTGCCAACCGTAAATGACATTGGATTCAGCGCCGGTCGCCGCGGTGGCTGCCGTTGGCTTGTCGAGGCGCAGCGCGGGCGGCGGTTGTTGTATCCGAGTTGCTCCGTGCCGACGTGGCGGCGCCGTCGGTCAAGTGCGCTGTGACTGCGGAGGTGGTGCGCGCCAGGTCACCGGTGGCGAGCAGGTCGAGGAGCGCGCCGCGAAGGACGGCAAGCACGAGGGTCCGCTCGGCGGCCCCCCGAGCGGTGCGACGCCGCCGCGCGGGCTGCGCGGCGGCGAGAATATCCAGCCAGTCCCGTACGGTGCGCTGGGCGAAGTCGGCCCACGGTCCCGCGGGATTCACGAGGGAACGGGTGTATCCGTCAGCCCACAACGTCAGCAGCCGCCGGTGATCCGGGTGTGCCAGCCAGCGCCACACGTGCTGACCGACCTCGGCCAATCCGCCGCCGGTTTCCACATCAGCCAACATCGCCAGTTCGTCGGCGCGAGCCCGGGCCAGCAGGGCCTGCACCAGACCGTCCTTGCTGCCGAACAAGAACAGCAATACCCGCGGGCTAGATCCGATCGCCTCGGCCAGCGGCCGCAGCGACAACTCGGTCAGCCCATGTTCGATGACATAGTCGTAGGCGGCGTCCAGCAGCTGCCGCTTGCGGGCGGAGTCCTGCGGCGCGGCCGTCATCCACGACTCCCAGCGTCCACCGACCGCTCATTCGACGACGCCGGCGCGGCTATTCCGGTCCCCGCTGGCTGGCCCAGATCCAGCTCGTAGTTCTGACCGACCAGATCCACACCGAAGCTATGGTGCTGCTGCTGGTCGATCAGTCGAAAGCCCGCCGCCAGGTAGATCCTGCGGGCCGCCGCCAGCGGGTCATTCGTCCACAGCACCATCCGCGGGTACCCGACCCGCCGGGCGAACTGGATGCACTGCTCGACCAGTCGAGTGCCCAGCCCGCTGCCCCGGCCGTCAGGATGAACCAGCAAGATCCGCAGCTGGGCCGTGTCATCGTCTCGCGAGACCAGGAAGACACAACCGACGCGGCGCCCATCCACCGTGGCGATCCACGCCCCCTCCCGAGCCGGATCGTGGGCAGCAGCGTAATCGGCCACGATGTGTGCCACCAACGCCTCGAACTCGGTATTCCAGCCAAACTCGGTGGCATACAGCTCGCCATGGGCCATCACCACCCAGCCCAGATCCCCCGGCTCCCCCAGCGGCCTGATCACCGTGTCGCCCATCACGGACCAGCTCCCGAATCACTGACACGACTGTTTCAGTAGCAGCATAGCTCCCTGCGACACCGCCATCCGTGGCGACGAAACGCGATTGCTTTACCGCGCACTGGGCAGGCGGCACACTGTGCGAATGCCCCATGAGGACCCGAAGGCGGCCTACGAGCAGCTGCGCGCAGCCCACCTCAATGCGGTACGAGCCTCACTCGAGGACCACGTGGCGCGGCTCGATTGGCCGCAGCAACGAATCGAGAACTATCGGACGGCGAAACTCCGATCGTTGCTCGGGTTCGCCCGCGAGCGCTCGCCGTTCCACGCTGCCCGGATGGCCGACATCGACCCGACGACGGCGACCGTCGAAGACCTGGCCCGGCTGCCGCCCATGGTCAAACAGGAGGCCCAGGAGAACTGGGACACGATCATCACAATCCCCGATGTCGACCGCGCTGGCGCCGAGCGGGTGCTGGCCCAGCAGCGCTGGTTCTCCTACACGCCCGGGCAACTCCAGGTGTTCAGCTCTGGCGGCTCGAGTGGCGTGCGCGGCGTGTACGTATGGGACTGGGAGCAGTTCGTAACCCTCGCCTGTCTCGCCTGGCGGTGGCAGGTACGGGCCGAGCGCGCTTCCGGATCAGGCCGCGCCCGACGCGCCTGGCCGTGCTCGAGGCCGGTGAGCCACCACACGCCAGCACACCGTTGTTCGACGTCGCCACCGAACCGTTGATGGAGAGCGTCGTGATCCCGGCGGCGGCGCCGTTCGACCAGGTGGTGCGAGCCGTGGCGGACGCGCAGCCGACCCATCTCGTGGGCTACGCCTCGGTGATCGGACGTCTTGCCCGCGCCGCGATCGCGGGTGAACTCGACATCCGGCCGGTTCGCGTGAGCACCAACTCCGAACCGCTCAGCGAGGAGGACCGCGAGGCAATCGGCACTGCCTGGGGTGCGCCGATCCACAACCTCTGGGGCTCGACCGAGATCGGAGTTCAGGCCGTCGGCTGCGGCCAGGGCGATGGACTTCACATCTGCGAGGACGAGGTGATCCTTGAGCGGGTCGATTCGGCCGGGCGCCCGGTCGGCCCGGATGAGCCGGCTGTGCGCACGCTCGCGACCGGGCTTGCCGGCCGGACGTTCCCGTTCATTCGATATGACCTCGGCGACGAAGTCACGCTGCTGCCCGGACGCTGCGCGTGCGGCAGTTCGATGCTGCGCGTCGCCGACATTGCCGGACGGCGCGACGACGACTTCCGCTACGGCGAGCGAACGGTCCCGGCAAGCGCGTTTCGCTACGTGCTGGGCACTGACCCGCTGATCTCGGAGTATCAGGTGCATCAGACCGCGGACGGGGCCGACGTGCTCGTAGTCGGATCACCCGATGTCTCCGCGGTGACTGCGGCGCTGGTCTCCTCGCTGCGCCGGTTTGGGCTATCGAATCCCGACATCACCGTAGGCGTTGTCACGCAGATCTCGCGTCACGCCGCCACAGGCAAGCTCAAGCGGTTTATCGCGCGAACTGACTAGCCACAGGGTCCCGGATATCAGCGCGCCTGCATAGGGGCGTGCTCAAGGAGGCAGATGACGAGCACTACTATGCGGCTGGTGCAGGAACGGCACCGACAACTGCGCAAATCGAGCGATGGGTAGCTACATCCGAGACGCCTGGCGAGGTAACAAGGTGAGCCTGAACTACGACGTATTCTCTGTGGACCCCAAGCCGATTCCGAGCCAGATTCCGGGGTTCGAGGAGGCGGTCGGCCAGGCGACGTGGCCACCGTCCACGTCAACCCTGATCTGGGGTGATGACGGCGGCGGGTTGCTGGTCGACTGCCTCATCACGACGACGGAGGCGGCCGCGCTCGCGACGTGGGTCCGGTCCCATGAGCGCGAAGTCGAATACATTTACATCACCCACCCGCATGCGGACCATCTGCTTGGCCTACCGGCAGTTCTGGAGACGTACCCGAATGCCAAGCCGGTCGCGCTAGCCGAATCTATCGGTTCCATGGCGGAACAGGTCTCACCCGGGTATATGCAGGTGTGGAGCGCATTCTTCCCCGGCCAACTGCCTGAGACGCCCGTCGTCCCAGCACCCCTGCCTGGCACGAGCATCCCCATCGGAGACCAAGTCGCGACCGTGGTCCCGGTCGGAACCACAGACTCCGAGCTGTCCAGCGTGGTTCACGTACCTGCCCTCGGCCTGGTCGTGTCCGGCGATGTGGTTTACAACCAGACCCACATGTGGCTCAGGGGGTCCACGCCGGAGTCAAGGACCAGCTGGAAACGCGCGCTCGATGCGGTCGCACGCCTCGGCGCGGACACGATCATCGCTGGCCACCGGCATCCTCAAGCAATAGACGATGATGCGCAACGCCAGATCGAGGAGAGTCGCCAATACATCGCCGACTTCGAAGCTGCGTTGGCTCGAAGCTCCTCCCCGCCCGATCTGATCGACGGAATGATGTCGATCCACGGAGACCGCGCCAACCCATACACGCTTTGGGTTGCCGCATTCGACCTGCTCGGTGAGAAGCCTGCCTAGTCCCGTCGCGTCCGGCTCGCTGACGTTGGCGTAAGGCCAGCACTCGTCCTCGTTGGCCTGTCCAGGGCCGTGATCTTGGACTCATTGCCCTGGAATGACGATATCTCCAAGATCATCGACAGCTATCGGCGGCTGCCGACACTTGGCCTGCGACACGAGAGTTCTCGCCGTGACCGCCCTTCGGCTCTTGTGTCAGTCGCCGACGGCCTCGATGCCGCGCTGCACGATCAGGGGATCCGGCGTGCCGACCACCTCAGGGTTCTTGTCCTCGTAGTCGAAGCGAGATAGGAAATAGCGCATCGCGTTGACCCGCGCCCGCTTCTTATCGTTGGACTTCACGGTCGTCCACGGTGCGACGTCGATGTCGGTGCGGCGGAAGACCTCCTCCTTGGCCTGGGTGTAGTCGTCCCACTTGTCCAGCGATAACAGGTCGATCGGCGACAGCTTCCACTGCCGCACCGGATCAACCTGGCGGATGATGAACCGGGTCCGCTGCTCGGACTGGGTGACCGAGAACCAGAACTTAGTCAGGTGTATACCGCTTTCGACCAACATCGCCTCGAACAACGGCACCTGATTCATGAACTGTTCGTACTGCTCGTCGGTGGCGAACCCCATCACCCGCTCCACCACGGCACGGTTGTACCAACTGCGGTCGAACAGCGCGATCTCTCCCCCGGTCGGCAGGTGGCTGACGTAGCGCTGGAAATACCACTCTCGCTGTTCCCGGTCCGACGGCTTGGTCAGGGCGACGACACGGGCGTAGCGCGGATTGAGGTGCTCCATGAAGCGTTTGATCGTGCCGCCCTTTCCGGCGGCGTCCCGGCCTTCGAAGACGATGACGTGCTTATCGCCGGACTCGAAGATGTGGTTCTGCAGCTTTAGCAACTCGACCTGGAGCAGGTACTTCTGTTCGTCATACTCGTTGCGGTCCATGCGCTCGTCGTACGGATAGTTCTCCCGCCACGTGTCGACTGCGCGCCCGGTCGGGTCGATAAGTTCGGGGTCGTCGTCATGGTCCTCCCCGACCGCGTAGCCGTCGGTTTGCAGTTCGTCGATGTATCTGCGCACGTTCTCCAGCACAAACGCAGGCTAGTACGCCAGGTGAACAGCATGCATCACGCATCGACGTGGACTGCCGCGCTCGTACCGGGTCCTCTCCGCGATCGCGACCGCGCGCACCAGCTTGTTACCGCCTGCCGACCGGAGGTCAGATGTCCGGCACGCCCTACGGATCGCCCGGGAGATGCAGTGAACCGTCAGCGACGATCAGGCCTGATCCGCTGATGCGGACCAGTTGGCCGGACACGGTGACCTGGATCCGACTGGGTCGGCCAAGCGCGTACCCCTGCTCAATGACTGCTGTGGTTCCGTCCGGCACGATGCCCTCGGCGACAAGTCGGGCCACCAGCGGGCCGGCTGCGGTGCCGGTGGCGGGATCCTCGTGGATGCCCATGGTCGGGTTGAAGAATCGGGCGTAGGCGACTGCATGCGACGGGTCGACTGGGTCAAGGCTGTAGAGATAGCAGCCCTCGCCGTCGACCTGCTGTAGTACGGCGGCGAGTCGCGCGTTGTCCGGTGCGGCGGTGTCGACGGCCGCGCGGTTGCGTACCGGTACGAGTAGATGCCCGGCCCCGGTGGACACGACCTGAGCGTGGCGATCAGCGACAAGGTCGAGCACCGATAGGCCAACCGCGGCGGCGAGATCGGCCGGGTCGTCGACAGTGTTACCGAATGCGGGCGGCGACTGGTCCATTGACACGACGTCCGGATGGCCCCGTGCTCGGTGTACCGCGACTGGCAGCAGATCGTCGCCGATCTGCTGTATGAAGCGAGACCGGTCTGCGGGCACCCGGCCGGCGGCGACCAGCCACAGCCACGCACCGAGGGCGTTGTGCCCGGCACCGAAGACCTCGGCGCCGATCGGAGTGAATGACCGCAGCCGCCAGTCCGCCCGGGCAGCGGTCGGGCGCAGCAGAAACGTCGTCTCGGACTGGTTGAACTCGCGGGCAATCGCGCGCAGCGTAGCGAGATCGAGACCGTCCGCATCGGGCACCACCGCAACCGGGTTGCCGGTGAGTGGGCTCGGCGCGAACACGTCGACAAAAACAAAGCGGATCTCTGCCACAACAACACGCTACGAACATGCGGCTACTTAGCACAGCCCGACGCCATCATCGAGCAGCGACGCGACGCGGCCTAGACGGTCCGGGCTGACTTCGCGCAAGTGATCGGTAACACTGCGAGGCGCAACAACACATTGAGGAGCGTCATCATTTGCGGCCGGCGTGGCTGGATGATCACGCGTCGCATCCGGATCATCGCCGACCGCGAACGACTGCACGTCGCGGCCTGACTCGACGTGTTCGACGGACCCGTCCCGTGTAACGCTTGGCTCGACGCCAGCCACCGCTCCGGCGGTTACCGGTCTGACCGTCTGTCGGCGTCGGCACTAGGCGAGACGTCATTGGGCCGAGCCGACGCAGGTTCGGCCGCGCGATTCCTATTCGACGGATATCGCCGGCCGGCCGGGAGGCAGCCAGTTGGCGAGGAAAGTCGTCCCGCGGATCGGCGACCCGATCGCCCGGCTCTTGCTTCACCGACTTTCGCCGGATCAGGATGATGGTGGCGACGCTGGCCATGGAGACAGCGGCATAGAGCGGGTAGCCGAGCGCGGCGACGGAGAAGGAACCCCCGCTGGCGATCGCGGCCGATGTGATGAGGCCGCCCACGCCAACGCAGACAAATGTGCTCGCGGTCTCCGCCGTCGGCTGCTTCCAGGCATGCACGAGAGTCGGGACCAGTCCTACGAAGTCGATCAGTATGGCTGCCCATATCGCGAAGATCGGGTTATCGAGCGAAAGCCACAACAGCAGGCCGAGCAACACACCGGCGAGGCAGGCTAGATCAAGTGTCGTGAAGGAGCGGTCGCCGAAGCGCAGACCCGCCACCACGACCGCACTGGTGGCGACGGTGCCGAGCAATGCGAACACGGCGCCGCCAAGTTGCCCGGCAGATAGCGACGCTGCGCCGGCGACGCCGGTGAGCAGCGCCCAGGTCAGCCAAGTCACAATTCGCGGCTTGGTGTTGCCGCGGATGGTCTCAATGACGTACGGGACGGTTCCGGCAACGGCAATCAGGCTGCCGAGAACGCTCAACAACGTCCTCATACGCGATCCCAGTCGAGCTCGTTCAGGCAGCTAACGGCCTGCGCCCCAAGCGCGACGTATAGCGGCAGAGCGGCAACGGTCAACCTCGGGTCCTCTGTTCTGCTGGAGGTCTTTGGCACCGGGAACGTACGCGGGCGGATGTCGGGAAGCGGCCCTGGCCGTTGCTTAGCTACTAAGACCGCGGCTCCCCGTGTCTCGTGAACTCTAGTGGCATGGCATCACACCGTTAACCCGGCCCGACCAAACGACGCTGAGCAATGCAGATGGGCCTCTCTCCTCGCCTGGTCGGCCCGGTGCCTGGCCCGGCTGGGCCACCGCCTGTCCCGCTGCGCGAGGCAAAGCAGCAGTGCGCGTATCTGTTACATCGCTCGCTGGGCGGGGAACGAATCGTCTCATGAGCAAAGACCTGAGCAGTACCAAGGAGCGAAAGAAGCTGAGCAAGAAGTCGTTCGCGCTCCCAGACAAACGTAAGTATCCGATCCCAGACAAGGCGCACGCCCGTAACGCCTTGGCTCGAGTAGCGCAGCACGGCTCCGCCGCCGAGCAGAAGAAGGTTAGAGCAGCGGTCAAGAAGCGCTACCCCAGCCTGGGCGACGACAAGAAATAAGACACCGAGTAACCGGCACTGACCCAGGCAGGTGCAGTAAGCCTCTCATTACGGGCTGCGGATCTGACACGCATGTAAGAACTGCGGCTGCGACGAATGACCGACGGCTTCTTCCGGGAATAACTCACACCGTTGAACGGAGGTACGTGATGCTCGGATTTGTCTTCTGCTAGGTGTGATTCCCAATTCATCTGTGAGTAATTGTCAAATGTTCGCGCGGCAGGTGTTTCTTCAAGTGTTGTGGCGGCCCGGCGTCGGCATTGGGCAGCGGTCAGCTGATGGCCAGGATTACAGCTCCCTAACTAACTACCAACTTGTATCTTGGTGTGGTGGGCGGTGACACCTGGGCCGGTTTGGCTGACCAATTTGCCGATGAGGCTTATGCCTCAGTGAAGGGGCACGTGCGCACCTATGTGATGCACCGGCAGTTGCTTGAGCATTTACCAGCGCCTCCAGCGCCCGTGCTCGACGTCGGCGGTGGCGCCGGGCATCAATCGTTTCCGCTGGCCCACGCCGGCTACGACGTGACGTTGCTTGATCCGTCGCCGGCGATGCTGGACAAGGCTCGCCAGCGACTCCAGCGGCTGCCAGCTGACGCCCAGCGACGGGTGACGCTCTTGCAGTCCGACGGGGAGAATGCCGATGAGGCGGTGAATGGCCGGCGCTTCGCTGCCGTGCTGTGCCATGGCGTGCTCGGATACCTGGAGCAGCCCGAACCGCTGGTCAACCAGCTGTGCCGGTGCGCTGCCGCCGATGGCATCGTCTCGATAATGACGGGCAACGCCAAAACGGCGGCTGTGCGCCCGGCCCTGGAACGGCGGTGGGACGACGCTCTGGCCTCGTTCGACGCCAGAACCGAGATCGGGGTGCTCGGGGTGCCGAGCCGGGCAGACACGGTGGAGGAACTCAGCGAGCTCCTGCACGGCCGCGGCGTGGAGCCGCTGCGCTGGTACGGCGTATGGCTGTTTGTCGACTGGCTCGAATTCAGTGGAGCCGTGTTAGACCCAAGCGATTCAAAGCAGGTAGCGGCCACGGCCGCAGTCGAACTCGAAGCCAGCCGACGAGACCCTTACCGCCAACTCAGTCGCGTCTTTCATCTCGTGGGACGCAAAGGTCCGACGCTGACGCCAATAGCAGCCAAGTGCTGAGGTCAGCCGGTGCCTTTACGCCGAAGAGCAGTTCGGAGCCGCGAGGGTCGATCTGGACGTAGCCGAGCTCATCAGCAGGGGCAGATCGAGGCGGCCATGGCGGCCCACTACGCGCGTTCGTATGCGGCTTCGATGACATGTGGGGTGGGTGGCGCCGTGACGTGTGCGACGGGTTTGGTCAAGGTCGATCGAGGGCATACCTAAGGCATCGCTGCGCCGGCCAGCAGGAGGTCCCGTGGATCCGCGCATTGCTGTTGTGCCGATCGACATGGATCGGGCTAGCTGTGGTCATTGTCTTGGCACTCGTCTCGTTCGGATCGTAAGGTCGCCGGCGGCGGTGCACGGCTCCTCGGCAGCGTGGTGATGATGAAGCGCACCGAGACGTGTTGAACGCGACCGTGATCGACCTAAGCCTGCAACCTGCTGACGAGGAGCAGACTCCGCGTCGAATATCCCGCCGAACTGAGCGTGCGGCCGAAGATGGGGCGAGCGGAGGCTGGCTCATCGCCGGTCGCTATCGAGTGGCTGCGCTGCTAGGTCGCGGCGGCATGGCGGACGTTTTCTGTGCACAGGATGAGCTGCTGCACCGGCGCGTTGCTGTCAAGGTTTTCCCAACCGGTCGGGAGGTACAGCGTCGGGCCGAGCGAGAGATCCGAATTCTCGCTTCTCTGCGGCACGTCAACCTCATCACCATCCTCGATGCGGGAATGGACACGACGGACGCTGCGCGGCCGTGTCCCTATCTGGTCATGGAGTTGATCAATGGGCCGACGCTCGTCCAACGGATTGCGGACGGGGCGCTCGATCCGGTTGAGGTGGCCGAGCTTGGCTCCCAGATCGCCGCAGCGCTCAGCTATGTCCACGATCGCGACATTGTGCATCGGGATATCAAGCCGGCCAACATCATGCTGGCTCCACACCCGTGCGAGGAAGCTTCGTGGACCGCCAAGCTCACGGACTTCGGCATTGCACGCGGCCCGGACGCGGGTTCGCTCACGGTGACCGGAGTCACGATAGGCACCGCAAGTTACCTCAGTCCGGAACAAGCTCTTGGCCAACCGGTTCGTCCGTCGAGTGACATCTACTCACTGGGTCTGGTGCTTCTGGAGGCACTCACCGGAGCGCGCGCGTTTGCTGGTCAGGCCCTTGAGGTCGCTCTCGCCCGGATCGACCATCCACCCCAAATCCCTGATCGGCTAGGTCCGGATTGGGTGCGACTACTCACCGCGATGACCGCCCAGCATCCCGATGCCCGGCCTCGCGCCAGGGAGGTCGCCGCCGCGCTGCAATGCATCCGCGCCGGGCAGACCAGCCCGATCGTCGTGCGGCCGTATGACACGCTTCTAGGCGAATTCGCTCACGACGGCAAACGTGCCCATTCCGCACCCCCGAGGTCGGAACAGCTGATCTCTACCGAGAAATCGGGTTTCCGACGTACGCGGTGGATCGTTCTTACGGCTCTTGTGGCAGCAATCATGGCAATGAGCGTTCTGGCCGTGGGCGCTGTTAGCCGATCACACCGGCCGCCAATCACGCCGGGGGGGACGACAGGGCCTTCCGTGCGCCCCCAGGCGCCCAGGCCATGGTCGACGGCGTCGCCAACTGGTCGTGCCGCTACCGAAGCCCACCGCCGTACGGGTGCACCGGCGGTTCCCACCGCGCGGCCATTACCGGCGAGAGTCTCACCTTCGGCCAGAGCTTCGCTACCAACCACTCGCACGGTCACGTCGACGCCCGGAAACGGACCGGCCGGGCCAGAGGCGTCAAGCCAAGGCGATTCATCCATACCTGCTGTCGCTACCGCACCTTCGCGGTCGGCCTCCGCCGGTCCAACGCAGTCTGCCTCCGCGTCACCGACGTCCGCATCGCCTCCACCGCCAACCTCGACACCGGATGCCAGCGGGTCCGTCGGCCCGAGTGGCACGCCGTCTGTTCCGCCGACCTAGCGAGGCTAGAAACAGTACCGGCTCGTAGGTCTCTGTCCAGCCGCATCGACGGGGAACCGGCGGCAGCGCGGATCCAAACCTTAAGTCATCTGCGGCGGCCGGGGTCAAAGGTGACGTCGATGTCCTCGTAGCCCTTCGCCCGCTGCGCTTGTGCTTGCTGCTCGTACTGGCTGACGTCGCCGGCGGTGAGGTTCACATTGTCGGTGAACGGGGTCAGGAGTGACCGCGGATAAAGCTTGTCGACGCGGACAGAGTTGATCTCCGCACACAAGACCACTACCAGCGAGGTGAGGTAGAGGAAGGCGAGTAGGCCCAGCACGAGGGCGAAGACGCTGTTCGTCGCGCTCGCCTTTTTGACAACGTGGTTGACGTAGACGACGCCGAACGACTGAAGCAGCTGCCAACCGATCGCCGCGGCAACTGCGCCGGGTAGCACGTCACGGATCGACACCTTCCGCACCGTCGCAATCCGAAAAGCAAAGACGAATACGCAGGCGTTGACCGCCATCGAGCTGAGCAGTACGAACACCTTGAGCACTGTGCCGAGCGATCCTGCGCCGCTGCCGCTGAGAGCTGAAAGGACTGTGGTGCCGATGAGAGCGAGGCCCGCCGTGGCCAACAGCAGCAAACTCCGGCCACGGCTGTGTAGTGCACTCGGTCGTAGGTTTCTCGCCACCGCCCAAATCGTGTTCATAGCGTGCTGCAGCGCCTGACCAACTCCGAGCGCTCCGTACAACGAGCCAAGCACGCCGATCACCAGACCCGTCGCGCCACCGCCGATGTGTTCCGGATGATTCAGCTGGGCACCGACGACAGGGAGCTGACTCACCGCCGAGTCCAATACGTGCCGTTGCAACTCCGGACTACCGGCGAGCACGAATCCGAGAATCGTCGTTAGCAGGAGCAGGAGAGGAAAGAGCGATATGAAGGCGTAGTACGTCAGCAGCGCGGCAAGGAAGATGCCCGTGTCATCGATGAACTTGTATACGACGGCCAGTGGAAAACCGCTCGCGGGATGGCGGCGCTGGAATCGATCCAAACGGCCGACCCAACCCCGTCCGTCAGCGTCCGGACCGGCCGCGATCGTTGCTGACTCGCGGTGGACACTCACCTTTTCAGTCTTCCCACGATCGCGGTCCGTCGAACCCTGCAGTAGAACCGATGACGGATTGCAGCACCCACCACCGATCCGGCCCCCGTCCGAAGAGACTCTGTTTTGCCGACCTCGATCGCTCGACGGCGCGAACGTGCGGCCATTCGTCGCCGTCGCCCTATGCCCAGAGGCTAAGTAGACAAGCGCGGCAGAGCCCTAACCCGCGCCGTGACCGCGATCACCCGGAGAAGGCTTCGACGATTGCCATGGTGAACGCTTCAAGGTCGGCGGGTTTGCGGCTGGTGATCAGCATCCAGCCGCGCTCGCTACTCGTGACGACCTGCTTGTCCTGCCAATGTCCGCCGGCGTTTCGGATATCCGTTTCCAGGCTCGGCCAGCTCGTCAGGGTTTTGCCGGCGACGAGACCTGCCTCGATCAGGGTCCACGGGGCGTGACAGATCGCCGCGATGGGGGTTCCAGCTGCGGCAGCGTCGGCGACAAACTTGACTGCTGCGCTATCGGTGCGCAGTTCGTCAGGGTTGGCGACGCCGCCCGGTAGGACAACACCGGCGTACTCGGTGTGGTCAGCGGAACCGGTCGTCACGTCGACGGGAAACTTGTCGGCTTTATCGAGATGGTTGAATGCCTGCGCCGTGCCTGATTCCGGGGCGATGAGCACCGGTGTCCCGCCCGCCTCTTGTACAGCCTGCCAAGGACCGGTCAACTCGACCTGTTCGATGCCCTCGTTGGCGACGACGAACGCAATCTTCTTGCCCTCGAGAGGATTTCTTCTAGCCATGCGGGTGGTCTACCCATCCGAGCGGGTTGCCACACCGGAAACACTGAGTCGTTTGGATAGGCAGTCAGGCCGAAGTGGTCGCTGGCAATGGCCAGGCGGGAGCACTGGAACCTCACGATGCGCGGCATCGGGCGCACCGGGTTCGTCAACGGCGGGTACTGCGGCAACCAGAGCTTTCCTCTCCGTGTGCGTCAAGTGGTGGCCGACCATCCGCAGATGGTCGTCGGCGAGGGTGGCCTCAACGACGCCGGTCAGTCGGGTATCGGCGCGGCGGCACGCGCGGTGCTGGCGAAGATCCCGGCCACCACCCGCGTCGTCGTGATCGGCCGACCGACGCGCCAGGGCGTACTGGCGCCGACAAGAAGACCATCGACCGCGCGCTGGCGGAACGCGCTACGTCTCCCCGCTGCATTGGCAGCTGCAATTCGGCCCGGACGGAATCCATATGACTGCGGCAGGCAAGCTTCGTCCACGGTGAGCCGGTTCGACGTTGTCCGCTCAGCGGCGCGTTCACGCGATCCTTAGGCTCGACTCGTGGCGGCGGAGGCGGAGAACGAACCCGATCCCCGCCGCTGGCTCGCACTGATCATTTGTTGCTCGGCGCTGTTCATGACCTTGCTTGATGTGAGTGTGACGAACGTGGCGTTGCCCTCGATCGGGCGGGCGACCGGCGCGTCGCCGTCGCAACTGCAGTGGGTAGTGAGCGGGTACACCCTCGCGTTCGGCCTCGTGCCCGTGTTGTCCGGACGGCTCGGGGACGATCACGGGCGCCGCCTGATGTTTCAGGTCGGCGTCGGAAGCTTCGCCGCGACCAGCATGCTCGCTGGGCTGGCACCGACCGCGGAGGTGCTTATCGCGGCGCGGGTGCTGCAGGGGCTGGCGGGCGGACTGATCAACCCGCAAGTGTCCGGTCTGGTGCAGCAGCTGTTCCGCAGCGACGAGCGAGGGAGGGCCTTCGGCGTGCTGGGAACGACAGTCGGGGTGGGCACGGCGCTCGGTCCGCTCGTCGGCGGCGCCCTGATCGCACTCGGCGGCCCACATGTCGGGTGGCGGCTGGTGTTCTTCGTCAACATCCCGGTCGGTGTCGCCGTGATCGTGCTGGCCCGGCGTCTGCTGCCCATGGATCGACGCCAGGGCCGGCACCGCCTCGATGTTGCCGGAGCGGCGCTGCTGGGCGGAGCGACGTTCTGCGTCCTGTTCGCCGCCGTTCAGTACGACAGCGCACGGGACGTGCGGCTGGCGCTGCTCATCATCCCGGCCGTTGTCCTACTGATCGTTTTCTTCCTCCGCGAGCGCCGGCTCACCAGGACGCAGAAGGATCCGCTCGTCGATCTTCGGCTGTTCCGCGTACCGTCATACGCCGCTGGGGTGCTGTTCGCGCTCGCGTACTTCCCGGCGATGGCCGGGCTACCGCTCGTGCTCGCCATTTACTACCAGGACGGCCTCGGTTACACGGCCCTGCAGTCCGGACTCGGCGTCACTGCGTATGCTCTCGGCAGCGCGATCGGAGCGCCTCTGGCGGGTCGCTTCGTCACCCGCGTCGGGCGGCCCCTCCTGCTCGTCGGGCTGGCCTCCTTCGCGGCCGGCGCGATCACGCTGGCCGTACTGGCCGGCTACGGCGCGGCGGCGCTAGCGCCCGGACTGTTCCTCATGGGCGCCGGATCCGGCGCAATCATCACGCCCAACCAGGCGCTCTCACTCATGCGGATCGACCCGGTCGCCGGCAGCACCGCCGGCGGTGTCCTGCAGACCGCACAGCGCATCGGTATCGCAATCGGACAGGCAATCATCGGCGCCAGCTTCTTCGCTGCCCTCGACCGGGGCGGTTACGCCCACGCACTTCGTGCCGGCGTCGTCGCCGCGCTCGCCTTCCTCTCCATCGCCACCGTGATCTGCGTCGCCGACCTCGTCCAAACACGACGGCGGGTACCAGCCTGACCAGACTGTGCGCGCGCGACTCGGCGATGGCGGGTGATCGGGCCGATTTCAGAGTGGGTAGTCGCGTACGCCGCCGCCCAGCCCGACCGTAGTGACGTGCAACATCGCGCTCGCCGTTCGGATGCCTTGCACGTGTACTGCGAGTGTCCGGCCGACCCCAAGATTGAGGCAGTGCACCGTCGTCGTGTGCAGGCCGGTGCAGCCGGTCACTGCGATACCCGCGGCGTCAACGGCTTCGATCGTCCAGCGCGTCGGCACTGTCAAGGTCACCGATGCCGCGGGGTCCGGGATCGCGACGGCGACGGCTTCTCGAACGGTTACCGGTGACGGGCTCGGCTGCGGCGGCGCCGCGGCGGCCGGCGCAGCGCCGGCCGGCGCCGCGCTCGTCACCGGAGATTGCTGCGCCGCTGGCGGGGCAGCATTCGCGGCGGGTCCGGCTGCCGCTGGGCGCGTGCCGCCGCCCGGCGCAACGGCTCCTTGGGGCAATCCGGCGGCCGGCCGCTGTGCTCGACCCGGAGGCGGTGCGCCGCCTGCCGGCGGTGCCCCGCGCGATCCGGGAGCGGACGCGACGGTGCCGTCGGGCGTGCTGGAAGCGACCGACGATTCTCCGGATCCGGTCGTGATGGGCCCATGCGCGCCCTGGGAGGACGGTGCCGTGGAGGGGTTCGGTGCCGCGTGCGGCGATTGGTTCGGCGCGCCGCGGATGACGCCGAGTATGACGAGCAACGCAGCGATCACCGCGGCGGCGGCGACGACAGCCAGCGTCACGCTCTTGGATCTGCTCGGCCAGAATCGCTGGCTACCGGCGGGCGACGCACCTGACTTCGCACCGGCGCCGCCTGGTGCACCACCACTACCGATCGGAGACACGCCGAATGCGGCCGCGTGCCCCGCGGAGCCGGTCGAGGACAAATAGTGGCCGGCCGCCAGCGCTCCGCCCAGGATGACTGGGGCGATCGCTGCCCGCAGCGTGTTGTTGACGTCATCGATCTCAAGCAGCACGGCACGGCATCGCTCGCACCCCGCGAGGTGCTCATCTACGGCCGCTCGGTCACGACTGGACAACGCATCGCGGAGGTAGGGGCCGAGCAGGCGCCGCGTTTCACGACACTCCTGGTTGTCGGTGGCCGCGAGGTGCTGTTGGAGGAACGCTTGCCGCAGTCGCTCCTTGGCCCGGCGGGCCCGTAACGTGACGCCGTTGGGACTGGTGCCGAGGATCGGCGCAATCTCGGCCGGCGTCTGGCGCTCCACTACCACGTGCCACAGCACCGCACGACTCGCCTCCGGCAGTGACGCCCAGGCCCGCCAGGCGGCACGCTGTTCGGCGTTTACTGCCGCGACGTCAGCAGCGGAGGGAGCCGGCTCCGCCTCCAGATCGGCCGCCTGGTCGGTGAGCGTGACCCGCGACTGGTAGGACCGCGCCGTGTCGATGGCGAACCGGCGCATCGTGCTGAACAGATAGGGCCGGAACGCGTCTTGCGGTCCGCTTCCGGCCTTCACTACGCGCAATACGCGGTAGTAGCTCTCACTGACCAGGTCATCGACGTCGCCGGGCTCGGCGACGTGCGCGGCCATTCGGCGCGCTGCGGCTTGGTGGCGGGTCCATAACTCGGCATATGCCGCGTCGTCGCCGGCGCGGACCGCAGCGAGCAGGTCGGCGTCGCTGCGCTCAACGGCGGCACTCACGTCCACACTTTGCACCGTAAGCCATTAGTCGTGGTGATGCGACACGATAGGTCGTGAATGCCCGAGCACGGAGGAACGACCCGTATCCGGAACGGCGACAGATTCTCGCCACTCGACCGTCTCTAATAAGGGACCTCGCCGGCCCGGCCCGATGTGCCCGCGACTGTCGCGGTGGGGGGACGCAGCCGTTAGTCGAGCCGGCGAGGTCCAGGGAGCGACTAGCCGATCGTGTAGGTGTAGGGCAGCGTGCTGATCACCGCACCGGTCGTGTAGAACGGAAGCCCGGTCTGCGGCCCGGTCGGCAAGGTGGACGGCGTGACGATATTCAGGTGGCCGCGGACTACGCTGCCTTTCTTGCCCTGAGGCGTGATCGTCACCTGGATGGTTCCGACCTGACCCGGCGGAATGAGCACTGGGTTGCCGAGGAGGTCTGCGGTCGGGTCGATCGCGATCCGGAACGGGTCATCCGTCGAAGACGTCACGGCTGGGTCGAAACCAGCGGTACGCATCGACGCAGTGATCGTCGTTTGTCCTGCCGGCGCGCCGGCATCGGTAAACGGACCGAGCTCGTTGACCGAGGTGAACCAGATTCCCTTGCTGATGAACCCGGACTTCTCGAATACCGTGGCGGTCGACACGGTGCTGCCTTCCTTCGCGGCCTGCAGGTCGCCGAAGATGTCGAAACCGGCGGCAGAGCCCTGCAGCTCCACTTGAGCGGGCAGCGTGCTGCTAGCAGCAACAGTCAAGCTCGACGTGTCGGGCGGGATGATGTACACCGGCGCGTCTGTTCCGTCTGAAGGCAGCGGGAACGTGAGGCTGCCCTGAATCGGCACCGGCTGAAGTGTCTGCACCTTGTTCAATCGTGGGTCGGCACCGACCGCGATGGCCTGCACCCCGGTGTTGCGTACGAGCACCGTCGCCGTCACCGGTTGCCCGGCCTTCAGTACCTTGTTCGCTGAATTGGGCAAGCCGGTTGCCTGGGTCTGCAGGTTGTCGAAGCTGACCGTCCCGTGGAAGGCCTGGGAGATCTCGGCGCCGCTGACCGGGTTCTGCACCACCACAACCAGATGCCATCGACCGGCCAACGGGTCGGCGTCGAACAACTGGGCGTTCAGGCCGGGGCTCAGGGTGCCAGTCGAATCAAGTGTGAGGTTGCTGCCGACATCGGCCAGCTCACCGTTCGGATCGATCAGCACGACATCGACGAAGTTGTTCGGATCGCTCGCCAGCGTCAATGAGACGTCCAGATCCTGCTTGTTCTTTGGGACGTCGAAGGCATAGCTGAGCGTTTGCGCTGGCGAAACCGCGCGGGCGTTGCCGCCGGTGATGACACCGGAATACGCGCCGCCAGCCTTGGTGTCTATCAGGGCGCGCAAGATCGCCGAGACCGACGTCTGGTGGCCATCAGAACTGGCGAACGTCACGGCGAAGTCGGTGTCACCACTGTCGGCCGGCAGCCGGAACGAGACGGTGACCGTGCGGCTCTTTCCAGCCGCAAGCGTGAACGTCGCCGGGCTGACTTGACCGGCCGGCGTCGCCCGTTGCGTATCGGTGCGCAGGATGACCGGTGCGCTGTGGTATCCGGACGGACCCGCGAACGAGTACAGCACTGCCGTCCAACGTCCGGGCGTCGGATTCCGCACGTCGACGTTGGCGTAGTTCGCTGTCGCGGTGCCGCCTTGCGGTCGGCTGTTGGCGATGAACTTGCCGGACGGGTCGAGGAGCGTCATCCGGATGATGTCCAGCGGACCGGTGGCTTGGAACGCCATGCGTTCGAGTAGGCGTTGCGCCCCCGACGGAACGTCGAACGTCACCTCCTTGAACGCCCACGTTTGGCCGTTGTAATAGACGAACGTGGGAAGCGTGGTCGAGTCGAAGGGGACGGTCTGCTGAGACCCCGACAGGGCTGTATACCCGCGAGTTCCCGCCGCTACGGTCAGCGGCTTGGTCCCGACGTTGGTCACCGAAATCTTTCCCGATTGGGTGGAGCCCGGCTTGCCCGTCAACGTCAACTGGTCGTCGCCGGTGACCAGATTCGACGTCACGCCCGCCGGAGCTGAGCCGCCGCCCGGCCAGGTCAGCGCAGCCTCTGTCGCAGCACGGGCGTCGAGCAGCCCGGCGCCCTGCTCGTCGGCGGGCAGCCCGAGATCGGCTGCCGTACCGGTGATGATCTGCTTGACGACAGCCGGAGTCGGCGACGCGCCGTTGTGGTTCGACCGGTAGGCCTGGATGACCAGCGCCGCGACGCCCGCCGTGAGCGGCGCGGATTCACTCGTCCCGCCGAAGGACTGTAGGTCGGTCGGTTGCGGTGGTGACTGGAAGTTGAGGCAGCCGGAGAAGCCCGGCTGGCACACGGCCCAGTTGCCTTCACCCGGGGCCGCGATATCCACGGTCCGTCCGAACTGGCTGAAGCCAGATGAGGACAATGCCGAAATGTTGTCGCTGGTCCAGGTCTTGTTGGAGAAGTTGGCAGCGGCGTAGCTCGTCTGCGCGTACAGGCGGTTGTCTGTCGTCCCCGCGACCTGGATGACGTTCGGGTCGGGCGGGGAGCCGATCGTATTGGTGATCCCGGCGTCACCAGTGGACACGGTTACCGTGACACCGGCGGCAACCGCAGCGTCGTTGAAGAGGGTCAACGCGTTGCGACTGCTGATATCCGGGTAGGCGTTCAGGCCGAACGACTCGTTGATGACATCGACGTGGTCGGTGCCGACGGCGTAGTCGATCGCCTGCAGGATCGAGGAGTTGCTGGCGAATACCAGCCCGACCAGGCTGGCTCCGGGCGCCACACCTACGACCTTGATGTTGCAGCCGGGTGGCAGCGGGTGCGCTTGATTCACGAACTGTGAGAGATCGTGGACGACCGTTCCCTGTGCGGCGATCGACGATGCGTCGCCAAATGCCTCGCGTCCGTCCGACGGCGCGCTGGGGCCGGCGCCGGAGAAGTCCTGGTAGTCGACGAAGACATGCTCGCCATTAGGTCGGATGAAGTCGGGGTTGTTCGGATCGAGGCTATCGGCAATGAAGGCCACCTTGACTCCCGACCCGGTGGCCAACTGCTGGGCATTCGGAGTGCCGTCAGTCGTCAATGCGCGGATCGATTGCAGAGCCTCTGGCTCGACCAACGGCTGCGCCGGATCGGACGGGCACAAAGCGAACGGACCGTTGGCGTTCGCGGGCGGGGCGACCGCCGCCGGCTTCGTGGTCGAGGAAGCGGCCGTCGCGGGCTGCGCGATCGCGACCGTGCGATCCGGGATGACGGACGCCACCTGCGGGTCCTGCGCCAACGCAGCCGCCTGCGCCTCACTGACCGTTGCCGAGAAGGCGTTACCGAGCGCGAAGTGTTTGACGCGCGTCGGGGCTGTACCGGTCAACCGACTCGAGTACGGCGTCCTGGGCGCTAGTGGCACGCGTACGCCGCGGGGACATGTCGTGCTTATTGGCCGGGGTGCTCGCGAGCTGATCCCGCAGTACCACGATGACGTTCTGCGATGCGTTCGCCGCAGCCGCGGGACTCGGCGTCGGTGCGGCGTCCGCCGTCGATACGCCGGCCAGCGAGAGCGCGACAGTTACTGCTGCCGTCAGGATGGTGATCGTCCGCCGTGCGTGACCCATGAGTCACTCCCCCTACGCGCCACGGCGACTCGGGCGGCCGTGGGACGCCCGGCGCAAACTATGCCGCAAGTCACAAATGAGCCGCAAGATCCCTGACGAATGAGCAGTCTCATCGTGATCCGACCTACGACTGCTTGTCTGACGCTCGTTGGTTGCGCTCGACGAGCCGCCTGGTGACTCCCAAGGAGGGCCTTGATTTCGGCCCGCGACCTCATGTACAACGTACGGTGTACACGAGCCAATGTAAATACCGCAAAGCGTGAAGGCGGCGAGTGACGAGGCTTGGTACATCAACGGGGCGTGCCTCGTGATCGATGCGGCAGCAGAGGTGGCCGGAACGAAGGCGCGCCGCTATTTCGGACTGCCGGACGCCTGATCACACGGGAAAGAGGACGACGTGCTGCTCGGAATGGATGAGTACCCCTACCACCAGATCACGGCGACCTTCGCCGGGGTCGGGGGAACCGACCCGGCGTGGAACGACGGGCATTACCTCTGTCTTAGCGACATGGCCGGTGAGGTAGCGCTCGCCTCGACCTTGCGGCTCTACCAGAACAACGACGTGATGGACGGCTTTGTGTGTGTCCGGCACGCGGGCAAGCAGCACAACATCCGTGTTTCGCGACGGCTCCGGCCGGACATGGGAACGCTGGCCGTCGGCCCACTGCGGCTGGAGATCGTCGAGCCGTTACGGGCGGTGCGACTCGTACTCGAGGACAACGAGCACGACATCTCGCTGGACGTGACGTGTCGCAGCACGGTGCTGCCCTACGAGGACCCGGCAGAAGTGACGCGCGTCGACGGGAGGCTAATCAGCGAGCGGATCACGTACGAGGTGACCGGCAAGTGCGACGGGTGGGTGCGGGTCGGCGGCGACCGCGTACAGCTCAACCCGGCAACTGACTCCTTCTTCCGGAATCACTCGTGGGGCTACCAGGCCGGCCGCGGAGGTCCGCGGCTGTACGGCGCGCCGCTTATCGGTGTGAAACGTCGCGTGCCGGGTGTGCGGCAGTGGGTGCTGTTCGACATGCGTGATCACGGCGGGTTCTGGTTCGTCGACCCCAGCGGGCGAAGCGCGTCCGGCAAGGGGGCGATCCTGTATCCCGACCGGAGTGTGCCGGTCGTGGATGTCGCGCACGAGCTCGACTTCTACGACGGAAGTCGCCGGCTCCGCGGCGGCACGGTGCGCCTGACCGACGCCGACGGCGTTGTCCGCGCGTACGCGATCGAGGACCTTGGCTGGGTCTACACCCAGGGCGGCGGATACTTCGGCGGCTTCGACGACGGACTCGGCCAGGGGGTGTATCGCGGCGACCACCACGTTGAGGGAGAGGTCTGGGACGTCTCCCACCCGACCACCATCGTCGACGCAGACGGCAAGGCCTTCGAGTTCGATCACGCATGGGCCGAGAACTTCACTCGTCTGACGTGCGACGGCGGGCGCGGGCTGGCGCACTTCGAGTGCGTCGTCATACAGGAAGCGCAGGAATGGACGACCCATCCCGGCAAGGCGTCGACGGCAGGCGCGCGATGACGGACGCGGTGAAAGAGATCAGCGACATGATGTTCCGCTACGCGGAGCTGTTCGACACCGGCCGGTTCGACGAGTTCGCGGCGCTGTTCGAGCACGGCACGTGGCACAAGGCGGAGCCGGGCGCCGTGGCCGCCCGGAAGTGGATCGACGACAACGTGCAGCTCTACGACGGCCTCACCCGCACGAAGCACGTGACGACCAACGTGGTGGTCGACGTCGACGAGTCGGCGGGCACGGCCCAGGCCAACGCCTACGTCACCATCTTCCAGGCCCTGCCAGACTTTCCGCTCCAGCCGATCTTCTGCGGCCGCTACCAGGATCGCCTCATGCGCATCGACGGGAGGTGGTGGTGGTCCGAACGTGCCGTCGTCGGCGATCTCTACGGTGACATCTCCCGGCACGTGAAGTACGCCCCGCCGAAGTCGACGTGAAGGCCCTGGTCCTCGGTGGCACCGGCTATGTCGGGCGCCGGCTCGTCGAGGACGCGTTGTCCGATCCGTTGTGGAACCGCACGTGCGACTCCGGGTACGAGGCCGAAGTCGCGGCGCGCGTCCGCAATCGGCTCCTGCGAAAGGATGCCTGATGAACTCCGCCGTTGCCGAACTGGTCGACAAGCAAGAGATCGCCGATCTCTGCGCGAGGTACACGTTCGCACTGGATCAGCAGGATTGGCCGGCGCTGCGCGGGTGCTTCACCGACGAGCCGGTATTCGTCCATCCGGGCGGGCGTATCGAGGGAATCGACAGGATCATCGAACGCGCACGCGGAGCGCTCGAGCCGCTCGACGCCTCGCAGCACCTGCTCGGCAATATCCTCATCGAGGTCGACGGCCACGACGCTGCGTCGATTTGTTACTTCCAGGCTCAGCACGTCCGCGCCGGAACCCCGGGCGGAGATACCTACCTCATCGCCGGAAGCTATGCCGACCGCCTGGTCAGGACAACGCAGGGCTGGCGGATCGCCGAACGGGTGCAGGTCTACCTGTGGCGCGACGGCAATCGGGCCGTGGTGGCGCGATGAGCGTGTCCACAGCACCGCAGATCATCGTCGCCAACGGCAGCCTGCGCTCCGCCGGCTTTCGGGAGCGCGTGCTCGCCGCGCGAGGGGCAGGCTTCGACGGCTTCGGGATGCACGTCCGCGACTACGCCCACCTTCGCTCGGCGGGATGGACCGACGCCGACCTGCGCGCCGTGCTGCGGGACAACGGGTTTGAACTGATCGAGATCGAGACGGTTCTGGGCTGGGACGACCCCCCGGAGCGACGCAACACCGACGGGCTGCACCGCGAGCAACTCGCCTTCGAACTTGCGGACGCGGTCGGTGCTCGGCACGTGATGGCCGTAGGAGCGCTCACCGGCGAACCGCGAGAGGCGGCCACCGAGGGTTTCGCCGGGCTCTGTGACCGCGCGGCCGACCACGGGTTGCTCGTCGCGTTGGAACCGCAAGCCTGCAGCACGATCGCGGACCTCCGCTCCGCGGTCGCGATCGTCCGTACCGCCGGGCGGCCCAACGGCGGGCTCAACCTCGACATCTGGCACGCGACGCGCGGTGCTTGGCCGCGCGCGGAACTGGCTGCGCTGAATGGCCACGAGATCGTGGTCGTCCAAATCGACGACGGCCCGATGAAGCCGGTCACCGACGACTACCTGGCCGAGTGCACGCACTACCGCACTGCACCGGGCGAGGGCGAGTTCGACATCGCCGGCTTCCTCAGCACGGCGTACGGAACCGGTACGACGGCGCCCGTCTCGGTCGAGGTCATGTCAGACGAGCTGGACGATCTGCCGGTGCAGATTGCGGCCGAACGGCTGGCCACGGCGACCCGCCGCGTCCTTTCCAGGACGAGCTGACGTGGACCTCGGTGCGGTCTTCCCGACGACGCAGATCGGGACCGACCCGGCCGTGATCCGCGACTTCGCGCAGACCGCGGAGGGACTCGGTTACCGTCGGTTGCTCGTGTACGACCACGTCCTGGGCGCCGTCCACGCCGACCGCACACCGCCCCTGACCGGCCCGTACACCGAGCGCGACCCGTTCCACGAACCGCTTGTCCTGCTGGGATATCTCGCCGCCTGCACGAGCACCATCGAACTCGCCGTCGCTGTGCTCGTCCTGCCGCAACGCCCGACCGCGCTGGTTGCCAAGCAGGCAGCAGAGGTGGACGTCCTCTCCCGCGGCCGGCTGGTGCTCGCGGTCGGTACCGGGTGGAACTACGTCGAGTACGAGAGCCTCGGCGCATCGTTCGAGGCCCGCGGCCGCCGCCTCGACGAGCAGGTCGACGTACTTCGAGCGCTGTGGCGCGAGCCCGTGGTCGACTTCCGAGGAGAGTTCCACCTAATCGACCGGGCCGGCCTCGCACCTCGACCAGTGCGCGGCGACATCCCGCTGTGGTTCGGCGGAGGCGCCGAAGCCTCGCTGCAGCGCGCCGCCCGAACCGGCGACGGTTTCGTCTTCGGCTCGGCAAGTCCGCACACCCACCAGCGCGCCGCCCACCTGCGCGAGCTGCTGGCCGAACGCGGGCGCGACCCCGACCGATTCCCCATGGAAACCATGATCGATTACTCACTCGGGCGGGACATCTGGCGGCAACAGGCGTCCGCGTGGGAAGAGTCGGGCGGCTCCATCCTGTCCATCCGCACGATGAGCACGGGAGCTGACTACCACGGCGTGGCGCGGGTCGAACTCCCCGATCCCAGTGCCCACATCGCCGCGCTCGGCGAGTTCGCCCTCGTCGCGCGCGGCTGATCGAAAGGGAGCGACGCAGTGACCTCAGCCTCCGGACTGACAAAACTCGACCCGTTCACCGACGAATACCAGCAGTGCCCTTTCCCCACACTGGCCGCCCTGCGACGGACGTCGCCCGTGCAGACACTGGTCGAACCGGGCTGGTACATCGTCACGACGATGGATCTGGTGCGGGAGGTGCTCACGGATCCCAGCCGCTTCTCCAACCAGGTGACCCGCCGCACCCCACCACCCCCGGAGGTCGCGGAAAAGGTCGCCGAAATCCGGGCTCAGGGCTTCCCCTACGTACCGACGCTGCTGCTCAACGACCCGCCACTGCACACCCGGTACCGGCGCCTGGTGCAGCGAGCCTTCACTCCGCGCGCGCTCGCTTGGATGGAGCCGCTCGTCGCAGACGTCGCGGAGGAAATCGCCAACGGACTGCCCGAAGGCGGCCCGATGGATTTCATCGAGGTCTTCACCCGACCGCTGCCGGTGTGGGCGATCTCCAGGGTGCTCGGGCTGCCGGATGAGCGGCGCGACGACGTCCGACGGTGGACCGATGCGGCGACCGCCACGATCGGCGCGCAGTTGCCCGCCGACCGCTGGCCGCAAGTCGAGCAGGACCTGCTCGACTTCCAGCGCGCGATCGCCACCGAGTTGGAGCGGCGCCGCGACAATCCCTCAGACGACCTGCTCAGCGTGCTCGTCCAAGCCACGACCCAGGAGTTCGCACCTCACGAGGAGGCGATCGGAATCGGTGAACAGGTCAACCTCACGCGTGAGCTCATGGTGGCCGGTAACGAGAGCAGCCTGCGGCTGCTAGCCGACATCGTCTGGCAACTCGATGCGCGACCGGAGGAATGGGAGCGCGTGCGGGCCGAGCCGCAGCGCGCGCACCTGATCGTGGAAGAGGCCGTTCGCCTCGCCAGCCCCTCAGCGGCCGTCTTCCGCCTCGTCCGGCACGACACGACGCTGGGTGGTTGTCCGCTTCCGGCCGGAGCGACGCTGGTCGTGTCGGTCCTGTCCGCGAACCGGGACGAGGCGATGTTTCCCAACCCCGACCGTTTCGATCCCGATCGCCCAACCACGCAACGGCACGTGGCCTTCGGACAGGGTATCCATGCCTGCATCGGCAATGTGCTCGCGCGGATGGAAGCACGCCACGCCGTACAGGCCCTGGCCCGGCATGTGGAACGCATCGACGTCGTCCATGACCGACCACTGCGCTACCTACCGAGCCTCATCGTGCGCGGGCTCATAGAACTGCCCGTGCAGGTGCGTCGTCGCGGTCCCGACGCCTGACGGCCGGACAATCGGACAATGCCCGCCAAGGTAGATTCCGACGACCGCCGACGTCGTTTGACGCTGGCGGCGGCCGAGCTGATCGCTGACGAGGGCATCGGTGCGCTAACGAACCAACGGATTGCCGAGCGTCTCGCCGCCAGCACGACGATCGTTACACACTATTTCCGCAGCAAGCGAGAACTGGTGCTAGAGACCTACCAAGCCATGGCGACCCGGTCACGTGTCCGAGTCGAGCGCGCGATCGAGGAACAGTCCGCCGACCGGCTCGCAGGATGCCTACACGCCCTGCTACCACTGGACGACGAATCCCTCGTCGAGTGGAAGGTGTGGCTCGTCTACCAAGGCATGTCCGTCGGAGACGAGGAGCTCACCAGGATCTGGGCTTCCCGATCGACCACCGCCATCCAGCGCATCGCCCGCCTCATCACAGCTGACGCCGCCGACGGGCGGATCAAGTCGACGACCGATCCAGCGGCAGAAGCTGGGCGCCTGTTCGCGCTCGTCCAAGGAATGTCGTTCCAGTCGCTCGTCGACCCGGCCAACTGGCCGCCACATCGCCTGCGCCAGGTGGTCGATCTCGAACTCGACCACCTGCGCGAAGGCACCGGCGGTCTCGACGTCGCACCACGGCGTTCGGCGGGCGGCCGCTCGCTCGGTCGTCACCGGCGACCACGGAGGCGAATGTGACTCCTCAACGGGCACTCTCGTAAGTTGCTCGATCTGGCGCGCGCCGTAGATCGACTGATCTGGGACAGGACGGCGGCGCTCCTGCCTGGGGCCCTCGCCGCGGGCGCGCGACGCGACTGGGGGCCACCAGGTTAGTCAGAAATACCTCACCCGGCAGAGCTGCCTCCCGCCAGGCTTTGCACAAACGCGGATAAGCCCATTGAAGAGTCGAACGAGAAGATCCCATAAGGCATGGGTAGCGTTTGCGGCAGCCTCCGGTGAGGTCGCCGCGAAAAATATCAAGAAAACGACGACCAGGAACCAGGTGACACTTCTGACCATACCGGCTCCGATCGGAGTGGATCTATTTTAGCCCGCACCCCAAATCCCCGATCGCGGCGGCCAGGATTTGTCAACATGCGCCGGCTCGGGTCAGTCTTCCGCAATCCACTCGCCGCCGACGCGGACCGGGGGCTGGCCGAAGCTGCTGGGCTCGTAGCCGGATCCGTGAGCTTCGTCGGCCGTGAAAGCGAGCTGTCCGCGTACAGACAGCCGTGGGCGGGATGTGCGTCTGGTCTGGTCGCGAGTGACGCCAGGTCGGTAGGACCGACTCCGACCGAGGCATGCAGTAGCACCTCGCCGCGACCCGCCGGGCTGTCCTCCCCCAGCGCATCGGCCGGCGGCAGTGTCGTGGCGGACGGCGCTGCGGCGATCGGGGCCCGATGCCTGCCGACGCGCGAGACGCTGCCCCTGACTGGCGTATGAGCATGCCGCTGATCGACGACGGTTCGGCGCGGTCGGTCAGCTAAGGCCGAATTGGGGTCGGTCTAAGGACTTTTCTCGCTGATTTATGGGCGGATGCCGGATGTGCCGCCACCGGCCTTACCCGGAGTCTCGGTGCTGAAACAAGCCACGCGCATTGACAGCCGTAAGGAGAACTCCCATGAACACACCGCGCATCCTGTTCGCCGCGGCGGTCGTCGCCGCCGCGCTGGTCGTTCCCGGCTACGCGTCGGCCCAACCGGCCCCGCTCGACCCGCCGGGAGGAGTCTCCACATCCGGTTACAGCCCCGCCGCCGGGCGTACTGATCAACAGTTCTGGGGCGAAGCCACTTGGCTGAACCCGCTGAGCGGACTGAATCTCGACCGCACCTCCGTCGCACGCTGACCGCTGATAAGCCAGCTCGGCACGATGGCGCGGGATTCCCGTTGTGTCGCCCCGATCTGCTGGCTTCGGCTTAGAACATGCGCACCAGTCCGGCACGTTCGGCGAGGGCGGCCGCCTGCACCCGCGTCGAGACGCCTAGCTTGCGCAGGATGTTGCTCACGTGAACGCTCGCCGTCTTCCGGCTGATGAACAACTCCGCGCCGATCTCCCGATTGCTGCGACCGGCCACGAGAGGCGCAGCACCAGCAGCTCGCGCTCGGTCAGCCCGTACGGCGTCGCCGCCACGGTCGCCGGCGGGCCGTCGGCGGGCACAGTTGCGAGCGGGATGTGGGCGCGTTCGGCCAGCGCACGGATCGCCGCCAGCAGTGGGGCATGCCCGGCCGCCGCGGCGGCGGCGTCCCGGACCGTGTCGGCGACCGCGGCGGACGGGTCGCCGGCGAGCAGCCGGGCCTCCGCGTGGCGCCACCAGGCGTAGGCGGCGCGGTGCGGGCAGCCGAGGGCACCCCAAGCGTCGGCCGCGGCCTGCCACGCCGCCGGATCACTTGCGCCGGACGAGGCGGCTGCGTTCGGCCTCCCAGTTGGCCCGCGCGGCCGGAATCGTCGCCACGTATGGATGGTCGGTGAACGGGACACCGCCCGTCCGGTCCACCCACGCAGCCAGGTCGCCGGCGGCGGCTACGGCGGCCCGCGTCGCAGACTCGTCGCGGCGGGCCCGGCCCTGCTCGACCAGCTCGGCGCAGGCGCGCATGCCCACAACCAGCAGCCACCCGCACTGGATCGTCCAGTCCGTGGACTGGTACCTCGCCAGCACCTCCCGCACCTCGACCAGGCCGTCCGCGGGCCGGCCCGCCCACACCGCAACCTCCGCGGTCCGCCGCGCGATCTCGCCAGCATTGTCGATGTTGCTGATCCGGCCCACAACGGACCTGATCTGCCGCAGCCGCCCGGCGGCGGCCTCGACGTCGCCGCGCAGCAGGTCGATCTCGGCCCGCAGCCCGTGCACCGGGTAGTGATCTGGGTTGGCCGGCGGCGCATCGGTCAGCGGGTCGATCAGCTCGGCCGCCTCGGCCGTGCGGCCCCGGGCGAGCATCGCCTCGGCCGCATTGGCGGCGGCAAGGTCGGCCTCTCGGCCGCTCTCGCGGCCGGCCTGCACGCCGCGCAGCCCCGCCTCGGCCGCTCGGTCGAACCGGCCCGTCTTGAGCAGAATGTCGCTCTCGTCGGCCGCGACCTCCACCAGCGCCTCGCCGTCGCCGGACGCTTCGGCCAGCGCCCGCGCCCGCTCGACGATCGCGAAACCCTCCGCGACCTGGCCGCGCAGGCATGCGTCGTGCGCAAGGTGCAGCTGGATGCCGGCGGCGACGCCGGTGGCGCCGGCCGCCTCGGCGACCTCCAGCCCGCGGGTGAGGGCCGCCCGCCGGGCGTCCCACTGGCCCTCGGCAAGGAGAGGAACTCGGCGTAGGAGAACCAGGCCTTGGCGTGGTCGACCGATGGTGGCACCTGCTCGAACAGGCGCAGCGCCTGCTCGAGCAGCGGGCGCGCGTCCGTCGCCGACCGCTCAAATCGGAACAGGCGGTGCGCAGGTGCACGGACGCGGCGACGGCCGGGTCGGGATGGTCGGCGAAGCGGCGGTACGCCTCCTCGGCGAGCACACCGCCACCGGCTATGTCGCCGACTGCCCAGAGCGCGTCAAGGCACGCGCAGGTACATCTGGGGCAGGTCCATGCCGGCGAGCTGCTCCGGGTCGGGCACCTGCGCAAAGAGTTCGATGGCCCGCTGCCAGTGCCGCGCCGCCTCGGCGTAGTCGAACACCCGCTCCGCGGCCTCGGCCGCGTGCACCCGGGCCGGCAGTTCCTCCGCGGCGCGACCGGCGGCGGCCCAGTGCCCGGCAACCTCCGCTGCCGACGTGTCGTCGCCGAGCGCCTGCAACGCCCTCGCCACGCGCTCGTGGAAGACGGCCCGCTCACCCGGCAACAGCTCGGCGGCCACCGCCTCGGCCAGCAGGGCATGCCGCGGCCGCTGCGCGCCGCGGCCGTCGCCGTCGGCCAGCAGCCGCGCCGCGGTCAGCTCCCGAAGCCCGCCGCGGACATCCGTCGACATCCAGCCCGCTGACCGCACCGAGCAGCATCCTCACCCAGCGGCCGGCCCGCCACCGCCAGCGCCGACAACACCGTGCGGGCCGTATCGCTGCAGCGAGCGGCCCGAGCCACCAGCAGCTCCGCCAGCCGCGCCGGCAACCCGACCCCGAGGCCCAGCACACCCTCCGGTGACGGCGGCCGCCACGAGTTGCTCGGTGAAGAACGGATTCCCCTCGGCCCGTGCGTACATCTCGTCGACCACCGACACCGATACCGGCGAACCGGCCAACCCGGCGACCTGCTCGGCCATCTCATCACGCGTCAGCGGGCCAAGCCGAACCTCGGCCACACCCGCGACGCCGCGCACGTGCGTCAGCCATTCGGCCACGTGCGGCTCCAGCGGCGCCTCGTCCGACACGGCACGTCACGACCACGGTCAGCGCCGAATCGCGGCGCGGCCCGGGTCAGAAACGTCAGGCAGTCCAGGGTCGCGGTGTCCGCCCAGTGCACGTCCTCGACGACCAGGACCAATGCGGCGTCGCCGGGCCGCACGCGCGCAGCAGCTCCGCGATCGCGGCGAACAACCGGTCCCGCTGCCCACTCTCCCCGGCCGCTCGACTCCGCCGCGCCGGACCCGAGCTGCGGCAGCAGCCGCTCCACCTCGGCCCGGACGTAGTGCGGAGTCATGGCGAGCGCGGCCTCCAGCAGGTCGCCGCCGTCGACCCGGCACAGCTCGCCCAACGCATCCGCCACCGGCAGCAACGGCAGCGTCTCCCGCATCGGCAGGCATCCGCCCCAAATGGACACCACGCCGTCGACCGCGACCCGCCGCATCCCCTCAGTGACCAGCCGGGTCTTGCCCACCCCGGCGTCGCCCATGACCAGGAGCAGCCGCGCATCCCCGCCCACGACTGCCCGCAGGCGGGACAACTCACCCGTCACGGCCGACAAGACCCGTTGACGCGGCCACCCGCCCAGCCCACCAGCGCACCCCCGCCCGGTCAATGGCATTCGGAGCCCCACCTGGCAATCCCTCAAGACCGCAGAGGCTTCAGTTAGGTCGATCTGCGCCTGTTGATCTCCTTCTGCCCGCTCCGGAACCATGCTGGCCGGTGCGACCGCAGCTGCTGTCCGGGCTGGCCACGAGGTCGCCCGAGGGCCTTGGCCTGGATCTCGGCTGAGGCCCCTGACGCGGCTGTGCTGTCGGTCGTCGACCGTATGGCGGGGTCCAACGACGGTCATCGCGGCACCTTGCTCGGCGCGGGGGTCCTCGCCGCCGTGCCCGCGGCCGGAGACTGCGACGAAACGGAGTCCCGGTCACAGGGCTGCGGTCCCAGGCATGGTTCCCCTGCATTTACAGAACATTCTCTGTGGAGCTGCTGCGTCTCTATTTAAACCGACATCCCACCCCAAAACGTCTCCGTGAGGTCCGGTTTGTCGCAGTTGAGGAATGCTGCGACGAAGACGAGTCACGGCCGCGTCACGTCCAGGTACGCCTCGACTCCAACCAGCAGGCCGACCTCGTTCTCGCCTACAACCGGGGGGCCTCAGTCGCAGACCTGGCACGGCGGTATGGCGTACGCCGGTACACGGTCACCGCCCACCTCATCGCGCACGGTGTCACGCCACGGCGACCCGGCCCATGCCGCGGAAGTGTTGCAGGAAAATCAGCGGCGTCCGGTTCTCGGCGCCGAAACGCCGATAGGCGTATCGAATCCCATTCCCGGTGACGAACTGGGTCGGGGCTGTCAGGTGCGAACGCACAGGGGTGTGGGCGGACTCGGCCGTCATGTTCGACTTTCCATCCTGTCGGCCGGTTGGCGAGGTGGTCACGTCGTCTCTGAGGGGTGCGACCGGGCTACCCGCTGCCGGGTCCGGTAGGCCCGCAGATTCACGGCGTTGCCGCATGTGTGCACGTCGTGCCACACCTTGCTGTTGTTCTTCGAGTGGTCGTAGAACGCGGCACGGCAGCGCGGTTCCCCGCAGGTCTTCAGTCGCCGCCAGGTGTCGATGCGCTGGGCTTCCATGATCTCGATCAGGGCCACCGTGGCGATCGCGCGCCAACCCTTGTCTCGCGGCTCGAGCTGCAGCTGGCCGTCGTCGCCCAGCCGCAACACCACCGATGCCGGCGCCGGCGACCACGCCTCCCGATCGCTGGTGCCAGCGTCGCCACTGTTGTTCCCGGTCACCACCAACCGCAGGCCATCACGGAACGTGCGGAGCCCGTCGAGATCGGTCTTGGTGATCGCCAACTCGGCGGTGGTTCGGCGGGTGGCTACCTCCCAACTCGTTCGGGCCTCGTCCCACCAGCTCAGCGCGGTTTCGCCGCGATCGAGCAGGTCTAGTTGGCCTGGCCCGGCTGGGGCCGTGTTGAGTAAGTCTTGGACTAGAGCCAGGCCGCCGGGCGCGGGGTCGATCCCGTACCGGACGGTGGCGGGCCAGCCCATCGATTTAGCCGTGCTTTGCGACCGCGACGGTGGCTCCGGTCGCGAGGTTGTCAACGAGGAAGCGATTGATCTCGGCAGCCACTACAGCGGGATGCTCGATGTGCGGCCAGTGGCCTGATTTCTCGATCGCGGTGACCGTCGTCCTGGCCGGATCAAACCGCTCCGCGACTCGGGCGGCGACGATCTCCGCCGTGAGCAACGGGTCATCGGTGCCGCGGAGGATCAGCATCGGCCCAGTGAACCCGCTGGGCCGCTCGCCGGCGGGGTAGCCGTTATTCCACACGTCCGCCACTGACCGCACGACCTCGGGACGGAACTTCGCGGCGACCGCGCCGAGTCGTTCCAGCTCGGCTTCGGGGGCCAAGGGCGCCACTTGCCGGCGGAACGCCCGATACTCCGCCGCCCCGAGCTCGCCCAACGATCGGAACAACTCGAAGGACTCGTCGGGCAACCGGGTCCCGGCCATGGGGATGGGGGACACCAGCGCCAGGCCTAAGGCGCGATCGGGACGGCCCGCAGCGACCAGTTCGACGATCGGCGCCGCCATGCTGTGGCCGACGAGGACGAACGGCTTGTCCACCACGTCGACGACGGCGGACAGGTCGGCAGCGAACCGGTCGAACGTGAACGGCCCAGGTGCCTCGCTGCGATCCCCGAAGCCGGCGAGGTCCAACCGCACGATCTCGAACTCAGATGCCCTTAGTTCGGCGATGACCGGGTCCCAGACGTGCTGGTCATCGAGAAACCCGTGCATGAACACTATGGCTCGGTCGCCGACCCCATCCCGACGGAGCCCGATGTCGCTGTGCGGGATGGTTGCTGAGCTTGTCATGGGGGCTCCTTGCCTTCCAACGGATCTTGATCCTGTCGTGGACGCCGACGTGGTGTTGAGAGGAGGGAAGAACGACGCCGGCGGCTGCTTACTCATCTTCCTTCTGCGACATAACCGTAGTTTTTTTGCCTCTGTCGCGCAAGAAAGTATCTCTCCCTGGCCTATGGCGCAACTTTCCGGTGCATCAAAGGGCTGAATCGGGGCCGGCCTGGCTTTGCGGCCTGAACTGGAGGCGCCTAGCGTCTCGGGGCGCCTCGCGAGATGAGAAGCCCCGGAAACCTGAGCTCCGATGCCACACGACGGACCTGCGCGTCCCTACTTGCGGCACTCGACGTATATCCCCGGGTTGCCATGCAGATCCTCCGACACTCGCATATAGCGGTGACGATGGACGTATACAGCACGCGGGCGACGTCGTATCGGCGGTGGCGAGTTGCAGATCGTCTGGGATCCCAGGTCGTCGGCCGGCTGTTGGCCGACCGGAGGTCTGGGATGAATAAGCCGGCCCTGGCAGCGCGTTACGCAATCAGCTTGAGCAGTGTGAAGCGCAAGCTGAAGTGAAAGCACGTCGTCATCCCGTTCATGTCTGGAGGACTCTCCTGCGGCATCATCGGCGGCCCGGGCCGCGGCAACCATGCAACACGCTGCGAACAGTGCAGCTGTGTTGAAGGCATTCAGTGCGCGCCGTGAAGCCTTCCTTGACAGGGACGCTTGAATTCCGCCAGGGCGAACCCACGAAACGCCGAATCGGGCACGGTCAGACGTCGTGCAGGCGCCTCAGCCATGCGTGCCAGCCAGCGGCGAGAGGGGCAGTCCGGTCGGTGGCGTCGGCGACGAGCCGTTCCGCTGTCTCGCGGGCGACAAGGTGGACGTATCGAACCATCAACCTGCGTCGCCGAACTCGCGCTTCATGTCGACTTCGAGCCGTTCGTATCCATCGAAGTCGAAGCGATCTTCGGGGTGCCGCGTTGCGTTTCGGTGCTTGCACACGTCGATTCCGGGCGCCAGGACAACGAGCGTAACGGGTCTCGGTGACAACAGAGCCAGGAAGAAGTCCAGCTCCGAGCGATCGGCCAGGACCGTGTCCAGAAGCACGGTGAAACCGACGTCAACGAAGTTCTTGGCGAGCGCGCACATGTTGCGGTTGCACAGCTCATCCTGTCGAAGCGCCTCATTGGAAGGCTTGCCCATCGATCCGATGTAGCACGCCCGCACCCCCTCAGTCTGCCCAACGGACGCGAGGCGGCACTCGCGGCGGCATGAGAGCGGACCACAGCGCGTCCTACTGGCCGGGGATCATGCCCTGTCGATATGCCTGCCCGGCATCGGCTCCGCGAGTGCAGTCCGCCATGCAGGTGCACCGAAGCTGTCCGCGAAATACTGCGTCTCGTGCACCACCTTCTCGTGATCAAATTCCATAATGCTGACTGAGTAGGTGGGCATGCCGTCATACGTGATGACGCACTCGCTCACCCACAGATTCCCACTGCCAACAATCCGTAGCACCGTGAAGTGCCGATCGGCAGGGTGCCCGCCACGTTGCGCCGCAATCGTCGCGCGGCCTCGGAAACGTTCACCTGATTGGGGGTAGTCGAGAATCGCGTCCGCGGTGTAGATAGCGTGTTCGGCTTCGATATCCCCGCATTCCGATGCCCGCCAGTGTTCCTCAAGTGCTGTCCTGGTCGAATCCATCGCGTTGTCCGTTCTCTATGCGGGGAGAGCGGTCCGACAGACCGTGCTTCGAGGCTTCCGCTCGGGGCGCCGAGCGGTTGAACGTAATAGGCAACGGTGCCAGCGTAGACCGGTCGCCAGGCCAGCTCAGATCCCAGATCGGCGAGGTGTTCGCCCCGGTGGATCTCCTGCAGCGCTGCCCTGGACGCCTTCTTCAGATGAGCAGTGCGCTCGTAACGCGTACGTGCTTCGACGGACGCTTCACTACGTCCGCTCATCAAGCAGATCCGGTAAAGAGCGAGGCACGATAGCGATCCATCTACGCGCCTCAGACGACGCTACCGGTGGCGGCCAGGTCGCGCAGACGGCTACGGGCCCACCTGTCCGCCTCCCACGTCTGCGGCCTCGGGTATTTGAAAGCCTCGCCACGAGGCTCGGCGGCCGGTAGGAACGCACGATTGCCACCGGCGCCGCGCTGTCAAACTCCCCTGGGTCGGACCGCCGGGTTCGAGTAACACCCTTAGGTCTCGCTGGTGTGTCCGGAGGGTGGAGCTGAGGGGATTTGAACCCCTGACCCCCTCGATGCGAACGAGGTGCGCTACCGGACTGCGCCACAGCCCCAGACGTGCGAGACCCGGTCGCCCAGGCCCGTTACACCGTAGCAGGCAGCGACGTTCCGTCCGCTGGTCCCGAGTCGCCGACCATCATCGGGCTGAGCGAATCCCGATCTCCACGGCCCGCAGCGCCCGGGTCAACCCGCTCGGCGATGTTCCTCGATGTACTCCACCCGCTCTACGTAAACGCCGCTGAGGTCGACGGTGTCCATGGCGTAGAGCTCAAGATCTTCGTCGTCGATATGGACCGCCGAATCCGGCGGACGAGCCAACGACGACCCGGTGGCGTCCACTTCCGACGGGCGGTGCGCGGCGCGCAACTGACGAGCCGCGCGGCGCTCACGATCGCGCAGCGCCTGCTTACGCAGCGAATAGAAGTATCCAGCCAGGCCGAGCACGAACGCTCCGGCGATAAACCAGCTCGCCCCTCCGGTCACAGCCGCCAGGAGCACGGTGATCACGCTGCCGACGCCAAGCACGGAAAGTGACCTGCGCCGTCGGCGCAGCATGGCTTCCCGCGGCACAGATACGTCAGTCTGGTGGACGGATTTCATCGTCGCCTCCTCGGCGGCAAGATCGGACCCTCGGGAGGCGTATGCAAGAGCGGGGCGCGAGCCTGCAGCCCCAGCCGCTGGCCACCGACGGCGCGAGTGCGCCGCGGGCGAAACCACCTGGGTGGGCTCGACCCGACGTCCGGTGCGGGATTGCGCCCGCGTTCGAGCCGCCTTGTCGCCGCGGTGAACGATCATCGGCACCACCACGACAAGCCAGAGCACAGTGAGGATGGCGACTGTCATGAACGGCGACACCGTCGCACCTCCAGTCACACCCGTCACACGCCTTTCAGCCACGGTAGCCAGCGAGTCCCTGCCGTCGGGGAATGTGACGCGGCGTGTCGAAGGCGCGTCGGTTACGGCGGGGGCGGCGGCAGCCGCGGAAGCCGGGCGATCATGCTCATGCCCCGTACTTCCTCGACCGTGATCGCGAAGCCGATGTGATCACGCCAGCCGCCGGCGATGTCCAGGAACCGCTCGTAGTACGCCTCACGACGCAATCCGAGCTTCTCCACAACTCGAAGACTCGCTGCATTCTCCGGACGGATGTCCACTTCGACGCGATGCAGGCCAACCGTCGTGAAGCAATGGTCGATCGCTAGAGCAAGCGCCGTGGTCGCAATTCCGCGCCCGGCGACGGCGACATCGACCCAGTAACCGACCGTGCAGGAACGTAAAACACCATGCACGATGTTCGAGATGTCAAGCTGTCCAGCTACGCGTCCGCCGTAGGTGATCACGAACGGCAACATCGTGCCATTGCGAGCGGCCTTACGCAGCGCAGAGACCATGGGCGCCCATGCTGACGGCGAGCTTCTATCGGCCCACCGAACGGGCGATGTCGGCTCCCAGGGCGACAGCCACTGCTCGTTGCGCAACCGCACCTCGCTCCAGGCACGGGCGTCCCGCAGCCGCGGCGGGCGTAGCGCGATTGGACCCGCCGATAGTTCGGCCGGCCATCCGGGGCGCGGCCGCATCGCCATCTCAGCGCTGGGAAAGCAACAACGGAATCACCGTCACTCGCGACCCGGAGACAACCTCGGTGACCTCCTCGTCGATGACCACCAGGCAGTTCGCAGATGCCATGGCGGCGATCAGATGGGAACCGGGACCACCGACGAGGGTCACGCTATACCCGCCGCTCGCCTCGCGATGCAGTACACCGCGGCGATACTGCCGGACGCCAGCCGGGCTCTCGATGCGTTCGAGAGCCGCGGCCTGCACCGTGGCGCGTTGGATCGATCGTTTGCCGAGCAGCTTCCTTATAGCCGGACGCACGAAGACCTCAAACGACACCAAGGCGCTCACCGGATTCCCCGGCAAACAGAAGATCGGCACGTGGTCGCCGAGATGCCCGAAACCTTGCGGCTTTCCAGGCTGCATCGCGACGCGGGTGAACGAAACCGTGCCGAGTTCCGAGAGTGCCTGTTTGACGATGTCGAACGCGCCCATGCTCACGCCACCGGTGGTCACGAGTACATCGGCGCGCAGCAGCTGACTTTCAAGCACGTCTAGCAGCTTTGTGTGATCATCCGGCACGATGCCGACCCGGTATGCGTCGGCTCCGGCGTCCCGTGCAGCCGCCGCGAGCAGGTAGGAGTTTGCATCCGGCACCTCGCCGAATCCGACCGGGTGTCCGACGTCGACAAGCTCACTGCCGGTTGACACGACCAACACCCGGGGACGGGGACGAACAGCCACCCGATCCCGCCCGATCGCTGCAAGCAGCGCGATCTGCTGCGGTCCCAGGGCCGCGCCAGCCGCGAGCGCCGGTGCGCCAGCCGGGAGATCCTCACCGGCCCGTCGGATGCTCGTGCCCGAGCGCGCCGACTGCCGGATCGCCACTTGGGCCAGACCACGGTCCGTCCATTCGAGTGGGATCACCGCGTCGGCTCCGGACGGAATCGGCGCGCCGGTCATGATGCGCATCGACACTCCCGCGCCCATGCCAGACATCGCGCGGTTCCCCGCGGCCACATCGCCCACGACGGGCAGAGTGATGGGCTTGTCGTCCTCCGCGCCCTTGGTGTCGACGGCCCGGACCGCGTATCCGTCTACCGCGGAGTTGTCGAATCCGGGCAGCGGGACGTCCGTTATCACGTTCTCGGCAAGGATCAGGCCTTGCGCGTCCATGAGATTCAGCTCGATCGGATCCAACGAGCCGATGCCGTCAAGCACGATCGCCAGGTGCTCGTCAACCGTCCGCAGACGATCATCGCGCTCAGCCACGCAGTGATACCCCCATCAGTCTCAACGCCCTTGCTGCACATGATCCCGCAGCTCGGGGAGGAACTCGCACCGATCTCGGGGTGTCGCGCAAGGCGGGCGTCGGCACGTATCGCATCGCCGGTCTGCGGCCAGCCAGGCCGAACCGATCGTCGAACGGGCTCGAGCCGACGCTCACCGGGACGGTGAGGCCGTCGGCCGGGATCCCGGAGCCGAGAACGTCGCTGTCGGACGGCGGCTGGCCTACGCCGACAAATCGGTGGCGTACCACCGGACGTTAGGAAGCGGGCCCGGTCAGTGAGGTTGCGCATGAGGTCGATGAACGTGCTGGCGGTGGTGCCGGTGACGATGTCGAAGCGGCGAGGGTCGGGTAGGCCTGCTTGTCGGCCAGAGCGGGGGGTCAGCACACCGGCCTGATCGGCACCGTGGAATGGGTAGGACTCGATGGTTGTCGTCGGGTTGACGCGGGCGTCGGCGTGTACCAGCCGACCAGCACGCCGCCGGTGAGCGCGGTGCCAGCTGCGCCGGCGGCGGCGCTCTGAGGAAGTCACGGCGATTGACTGTCATGGCAAGCCTAGGCTTCATGGTTGGACGGATGGGTCGCCCGGCGGGTGGGTCCCACCGAGTCCGGCTCGGGCACCACTGCCGGCTGGGTGGGACTTCGACGAGATTGGGTTCCGACACCAGCGACTCGAGCACCGCGCCGATCGCGACGTTGACCGTTAACGAGCCCGTAGCGGCACTTGCTCAGCGGGTTGCCACACACACCGCGGACTCGGGTGGCCAGCGACGCTGTCGGAAGAACCGACAGTTCCTTAGTGACAGTCGGCAATGGCGTGGGCGCACGGGCAGCGATCAAAGCGGCCAAGGCGCCGGGCCGATTCCGGGAGACTATGCGCTGTG
>CAWDGB010000004.1:0-127043 GCA_963801715.1 uncultured Actinomycetota bacterium
CGCACGCCGAGGGTGCTGCGAGCGGGCCAGTCTGAATGTTTACACATCTGCCGACGGAGTAACGTCCAACCGCGGCTTGTCGTCTGCGACTCAGGGCCGACCGGACTCGCCATGCCCGCATCATCGTCCACGCGTACGACAAGGCGCCCCGCACGGACGAACCGGTGCGAGGCGCGCTTTGCTGTGCTGAGGTCAGCCGAGTCGCCGTGAAGGTCCCTGCGAGATCTCCGCAGCGTATTCACCGGCAATGTCATGTTCACCGAGCAGGTGCTCGCTGCACTGCACTGCCTGGACGAATCACCGTGGTCTGATCTCCGCGGCGAGCCACTAGATGCTCGTGGACTGGCAAACCGACTGCGCCAATACGAGATCCACTCGACGGCCGTCCGGATCAACGACAAGGTCGCGAAGGGCTACAAGCGGACCGGTTCTATGACGCGTGGTCCCGCTAACTACGCGACGTAGGTTGTCGAGACGAGGAAATCGGCGCCCGCCGCGCGAAGCCGCCGCGCGGGAAGCTCGCTGTAGGCGTCGGCACAAATCAGGAGTCCGACGTTGATCCCGTCGACCGAGACGGACTGCCGCTCTCACCCGGACTCGACCAGTCCTCGCTGACCGGTGTCGGGTGCAGCTTCCGCTGGCGACCGATGATCTCCCCGTTGCGGCTAATCACGAACATGCTGTTGAAGAGTTGTCCGTCGCAGCCTTGGTCTGGATGACTGAGGCAAGGGCAGACCACCGAGTGCGCCAGTCAGGCGCGCGAACTCCGCCATCCACGTGTCCCGTTGTTTGCGAATCCAATCCGTCACGAGCCGCCCTTCCTCCGAGGGCTGGTCGTTCGGCGAAGGCCGGCGACCTGGCTCATCCCCCGTGTGGGGCATCACAGTTGCGGGACAGCACCGGGATCGCACCGGCGCCAGCAGCATTACCGCACAGATCCTCAGGGTCGAACGCCACGAACGGCAATCAACCGGGAAAGGTTAGCTGCCCGGATCGGTATCCCGCATGCTTTGGGCCGCGTCGCCGCTGCGCAGGTTGTTCATGACCGCCTCATGGCGCCGGCCGCGTCATGCTCGGCAAGTGAGACGAAAAAAGAGGCGGTGACGCCGGGTCGGTCCCGCCCAGTGGCAGTGATCAGGATCGATGTTGGTCGCATTACCACGCAGACGATCGGAGTCGGACGGCTACGGACTCGGCCGCCTGTAGAGGTTAGCTGGTTGTTGGATCGGTGTCCCGCGCGCTGCGGCCCGACTCGCCGCTGCCCACAGTGCTGGTCGCAGCCTCATGGCGCCGGCTGACGTGCGCCTCGGCCTCTAGCCGGTCCAGCAGGTGCGGGTAGTGGTATTCGAAGGCTGGCCGCTCCGAACGGATGACGGGGATGGACGTGAAGTTGTGTCGCGGCGGCGGGCATGAGGTCGCCCACTCTAGCGAGTTGCCGTGCCCCCACGGGTCGTCTGCGGTGACCACTTCGCCGAAGCGGTACGACTTGTAGACGTTGTAGACGAACGGGATCAACGAAGCGCCCAGCACGAACGAGCCGATCGTCGACCACGTGTTCAGGCCGGTGAAGCCATCGGTCGGCAGGTAGTCGGCGTAACGGCGAGGCATACCTTCGGCACCCAGCCAGTGCTGCACCAGGAACGTCATGTGGAAGCCTATGAAGGTGAGCCAGAAGTGCAGCTTGCCCATCCGCTCGTCCAGGTAACGCCCGGTGTACTTCGGGAACCAGAAGTACACGCCGGCGTAGGCCGCGAAGACGATAGTGCCGAACAAGACATAGTGGAAGTGCGCAACCACGAAGTACGTGTCAGAAACATGGAAGTCAAGCGGTGGGCTGGCGAGGATTACGCCGGTCAAGCCGCCGAACAGAAATGTGACGAGGAAACCGATTGCGAACAACATCGGCGTCTCGAACGTGATCGAGCCACGCCACATCGTGCCGGTCCAGTTGAAGAACTTCATTCCGGTGGGGACCGCGATCAGGAACGTCATGATCGAGAAGAACGGCAGCAACACCTGGCCGGTCGTGAACATGTGGTGCGCCCACACCGTGAGCGAGAGCGCCGCGATCGACAGCGTCGCAAAGACCATGCCCTTGTAGCCGAACAGCGGCTTCCGGCTGAAGACCGGGATGATCTCCGTCACGATGCCGAAGAACGGGAGCGCGACGATGTAGACCTCAGGGTGGCCGAAGAACCAGAACAGGTGTTGCCAGAGAATGGCTCCGCCGTTCGATGGCGCGTACACCTGAGCGTCCAAATGCCGGTCGAGGTACGCGACGAGCAGAGCCGCCGTCAGGATCGGGAACGCGAAGAGCACCAGCAGGCTGGTGACCAGGATGTTCCAGGTGAAGATCGGCATCCGGAACATCGTCATGCCCGGGCAACGCAGTGTGATCACGGTGGTGATCATGTTGACGGCGCCGAGGATCGTGCCCAGGCCGGCAATACCCAGACCGATGATCCAGAGGTCTTGCCCCACGCCGGGCGCGTTGAGCCCGTCATTGAGGGGCATGTAGAACGTCCAGCCGCCGTCGGCAGCGCCGCCCGGCGTTATGAAGCCGGAGGTAGCGGTCAGCGCGCCGAAGAGAAAGAGCCAGTAGGAGAACGCGTTGAGCCGGGGAAACGCGACATCCGGCGAGCCGATCTGCAGCGGCAGTACGAGGTTGGCAAATGCGAAGACCAGCGGCGTTGCGAAGAACAGCAACATGATTGTGCCGTGCATCGTGAACAGCTGGTTGTACTGCTCCGGAGACAGGAACTGCATGCCGGGACGGGCCAGCTCGGCGCGCATGAGCAGCGCCATGAAGCCGCCGAGGAAGAAGAACAGGAACGAGGTGACCAGGTACAGCCGGCCGATGAGCTTGTGGTCCGTGGTACGGAGCACATTGAGGAACATCGACCCCTTGGCGACCTCGTGCTCCGGGAACGGCTGAGCGATGATCGGCTGGGGCAGCAGACTCGTCGGCTCGGGAGCCTCCGCCGCGGTGGGCTCGGCGGTCGTGGTCAACGTGCCTCCCGCTCGGGTTTGCCACACGGTCCGGACGTCGGCGGGCGGGTGCGCCCCGCCGCCGGATTTAGAATAGCCACCAGCGACCCCGCCGCGGCACCCGGATCGCCATTTTTGGCATCTTTGGCGCGAGCTCGCCGGTCGCCGGGCGGCGGGGCATGATCGAGGCCGTGACGCAGCCGCACGATGAGCTCGACGCCCAAGTCCGGTCCCAACTCGAGGATCTCGGCCGTGGGCACGGAACGTCCGCGGCGCCCGAGACCCTGCTGGGCCTGTTCGACGCGATGGCTGGCAGCCGCCAGCTCGACATTCACGCTCGACGAATGCGCGAGCGCGGGCAAGGCTTCTACACGATCGGGTCGGCGGGGCACGAGTCGAACGCCGTAGTTGCCCTGGCCCTCCGGACGTCCGATCCCGCACTGTTGCACTACCGATCGGGTGCGTTCTACCTGGCGCGGTCGATGCAGGCCGGTCGGAAGCTCGGCCGACGGTCTGCGGGACGTGCTGCTCGGCGTCGCTGGGGCGGTGGCCGACCCTGCCTCGGGCGGGCGGCACAAGGTGTTCGGGCACCCGGACCTGTCGATCATTCCGCAGACCTCGACCATCGCCTCGCATCTGCCCCGTGCCGTTGGCATGGCGTTCGCCATCGAACGGGCGCGGCGGATCGGAGTCGATGCCCGGTGGCCGGACGACGCTGTGGTGGTCACCAGCTTCGGCGATGCCAGCCTGAACCATTCCACTGCCGCCGGAGCGCTCAACACGGCTGGCTACTGCGTACGCCTCGGGCTTGGCGTCCCGGTGCTGTTCGTCTGCGAGGACAACGGATTCGGGATCTCGGTGCGTACGCCATCCGGTTGGGTTGCCGCCGCCGCCCACCGGCCCGGGATCGAGTACGTCGCCGCCGACGGCGAGGACAGCGCGGAGCTGGAGCAGGTCGCCGCGGCCGCTGTCGAGCGCGTCCGAGCCACCGCGCCAGCCCGTGTTCCTGCACCTGCGCACGGTCCGGTATCTAGGCCACGCCGGCACGGACGTCGAGAGTGGGTACCGCGGCGTCCGCGAGATGGCCGCCGATCGCTCGCGCGACCCGCTGGTCTCGCTGGCCCGACGGATCGCGTCGGATCACGGGGTCGACCTGCTGGCCCGCTACGACGAGATCGGCGCCCTGGTCGAGCAGATCGCCGAGAGCCTGCACGACCCGCCTCGGCTGACCTCCGCCACCGCTGTCGTCGCCCCGCTCGCGCCGCGACGCCCGGAGACGATCAGGGCGTTGGCGATTCGAACTGCCCCCGACGACCTGCGAGAGCAGGTGTTCAACGGCCGGCTGCCGGAGCACGCCGGTCCGCTGACCCTGGCGCAGGCGATCAACGCCGCCCTCACCGACGAGCTCGCCGCGCGGCCGGGACTCGTCGTGTTCGGCGAGGACGTCGGCCGCAAGGGCGGTGTCTACGGGGTCACGCGCGGCCTGCAGCAGCGCTTCCGCTCGACGCGCGGTTTTCGACACTCCGCTGGACGAGCAGGCCATCCTCGGCCTCGGTCTGGGGTTTGGCATCAGCGGCCTGCTCCCGGTCCCCGAGATCCAGTACCTCGCCTACGTCCACAACGCCGAAGACCAGCTGCGGGGTGAAGCGGCCAGCCTCCGGTTCTTCTCCGACGGCGCCTATACCAACCCGATGGTGGTGCGGATCGCCGGCCTGGCCTACCAGAAGGGCTTCGGGGGCCACTTCCACAACGACAACGCGATCGCCGTGCTGCGGGATATCCCTGGCCTCGTTGTCGCCGTACCGGCCCGCCCGGACGACGCGCCTCCGCTGCTACGAACGCTGCTCGCTGCAGCGGAGAGCGATGGTCAGGTCAGCGTCCTACTCGAACCCATCGCGCTCTACCACCAGCGGGACCTGCATCGCGCCGGTGACCGCGGCTGGCTGGGCGAATACCCACCACCCGACGACACGGACGCGCACATCCCGATCGGGTCCGCCCGCGTCTATGGCGATGGCATGGATCTCACCATCCTCACCTTCGGCAACGGGCTGCGCATGAGCCTGCGAGTTGCCGGGCGCCTGAAGGAGTACGGCATCGGCGCCCGGGTCGTCGATCTACGGTTCGTCGCGCCCCTGCCGATCGCCGACATCGTGCGCGAGTCGGTGGCCACCGGGCGAGTACTGGTGGCCGACGAGACCCGGCATTCGGGCGGCGTCGGCGAGGGCGTCGTCACCGCTCTCGTCGAAGCCGGCTTCGGCGGCCCGATCGCCCGGGTATCCAGCGTGGACAGCTTCATCCCGCTCGGGGATGCGGCGACCACCGTGTTGCTGGACGAAGCCGCCATCGACCGCGCGGCCCGGAACCTCATCATGAGGAGACCAGCACCCGATGACCCGCGGCTCGGATGAGCACGGTGCACCACGTTCGGAATGGGCGCCACGGCTCGGCCAGCTCCTCGAGCTCCCCCGGTGACGGCAGGTCCGCCAATCCGTAGAGCTGCCGGATAAGGTCGAGCGACCGCGACTCGTCCGGCACCAGCACATCGGTAAATCCGGTACCCCGAATGACGATGAGGCTGGCGTAGAACGGCCCGATGCCCTTGATCCGCTGCACCTCGCTCGCCGCGACGACCGGACCGAGCCGGAGCAGCCGGTCGGCATCCAGCAGCCCTCGCAGCGCGGCCTGCGCAACCCTGTGCAACCGCTCGATGCGGTCGGGTGGAATGCCGGGAAAGTCCGTTACTTCGAGCAACTGGCGCGGCGTGGGCAGCGCCGCGAGCGGTTCGCCAGCCAGCTCAAAGGTCCGGCCCCAGGCCCGGCTGAGCCGCGTCCGCACTTGAGCGGTCTGCGCGGCGGGGCGCCGAGCACTCAGAACCGACCAGGCCGCCGCCTCGTAGGGCGAATAGAACAGCGGTGGACGGAGCCCCGGCGCCGCTTGCTGCAACCGCCCGATCACCGGATCCCGGCGGCCGACCGTCTCGAAGTCGCGACCGTCATGGTCGAGCGAGAGACAGCGGGCCACCTGCCGTCGGACCGCGTCCAGATCACCGGCGCCGTGGACGACACCATGCACGCCCGCGTCGTCCTGCCGGAGCTCTACGCCAACCTGATCGGTGTAGCCGTCGAGGCAAAATGCCAGGCGCATAACACCATCGAAACCGTCGTCGGCCGAGCCCGCCCGCTGGCCGACCGGCATCCGCTGACCAAACCCGAACATGGCTGATTCGCGCAGCGAGAAGGCGCCGAGCGGCCGGATGAGGAACGATCTCGTCATGACCTGGGATCATGCCGAGCACCTCCGACAGTTTCCGCCCCCCGTCCCGGGCGCGCGTGACAATGGTCGTGCTGCTCCGTCTCCGGAGGTGGGTGACATGACCGTTCGGTTCATTTCCGACGCTGGCGTGGTGGAGGAGTCGGCGGAGGAGATTCCGGTGTTGGTGAAGCGGGAGGACGGGTTTTTGTGGTTGGACGTGCCGGTGTGGACGTCGGAGATCGATGAGTTGTTGGCGGCCGGAGTTGGGTTTGCATCCGGTGGCGCGGGAGTACTGCCGGGTGCGTAATCACATGCCGATGGTGCATGGGTATCGGGATCACGTGTTCATGGTGTTGCACCGGCCGGTGGTGTTGGGGCAGGGGGACACCCGGTTGGTGGAGCTGGATTTGTTTGTCGGGGATCGGTTCCTGGTCACGGTGCATAAGCGGGATGAGGCGTCGGTCGCCGCGGTGGAGGGGATGTCGGAGATTGAGGAGACGTTGGATCGGATCGCGGGCGGGCGGATCGCGCCGCGCACGCCGATCGAGTTGACGCATGCGTTGGTGTCGTTGATGGCGTTGCGGCAGCGGCTGTTGGTGCAGGACGTGGCGGTGCGGGTGGCTGAGGTGGAGCAGAAGGTGCTGCGCCGGCAGCTGACCAACCCGGAGCACGCGTTGGAGGAGATGTTCCTGGTCCGGTATGAGCTGCTGTCGGTGCGGACCACCGCCGCCCATTCGGAGGAGGTGCTGGCCCGGGCCCGGAAGCTGCTCGGCCCCGGCCACCACGACGACGAGGCGCAACTGGCCGACCTGCAAGACATGTTCCGCCGGGTGCACCGCATGACCGACAGCGAACAAGAACTCCTCGCCGGCGTCATCGACCTCTACCGCACCCGCACTGACACCAAGATGATGATCGCGATGGAGCGGCTCGCGGTGCTCGCCGCCGTGACGCTGCCCATCACCGCCATCGCGTCGGTCTACGGCATGAACGTGATCGTCAACGCGCAGACGCACTACACCCAGTTGATCATCGTCGTTGATCATCATGGCCGCCATCAGTGGCGTCCTGCTGCGCTGGACCAAAAAGCAGGGCTGGTGGTGATCTGAGCCTGCCCGCCAAGAAGCCGGTGTCGTTCGGCTGGAATCCCGGTTAGCTGTTGTGCAGGACAGCTGCGCCGCCGAAGCGGCCGTGCGCAAGGTCGGCCAAGGCCTCCGGCGCCCGATCCATCGGATAGCCGACGGTGGTCGGCGTAATTCGGAATCGTTCTGCGAGTGCCAGGAACTCCTCCCCATCCTGACGAGTGTTCGCCGTGACACTGCGCAGCCGGCGTTCTTCGAACAGCTCACGCTCGTAGTTCAGCGTCGGCACGTCGGAGAGCCAGATCCCGGCAATCGCGAGGGTCGCGCCACGATCCAATGCACGGAGCGCGACAGGGACGAGCTCCCCGGCCGGAGCGAACAGGATGGCTCCGTCGAGCGGTTCCGGCGGCGCGTCCGTCGCACCGCCAATGGAGTCGACGCCGAGCGAGCGGGCCAGCTCCTGGTTGTGCTCGCCCCGGGTGAGAACGTGCACGCGCTGGCCCATGTGCAGCGCGATCTGCGCGGTGATGTGGGCACTGCCACCGAACCCATAGATGCCCAGCCGGCCGCCGATAGGAACGTCCGCGGATCGCCATGCCCGGTAACCGATGATGCCGGCGCACAACAACGGCGCTGCATGCTCGTCGTCCACCGTCGTCGGCAGCCGGTAGGCGAATCCTTCGTCGACCACGCAGAAGTCGGCGTAGCCACCGTCGCGATCCCATCCGGTGAAGGTCGGCGCGATACACAGGTTCTCCGCACCACGCCGGCAATACGGACAGCTGCCGTCAACCGAGCCCAGCCACGGCACGCCGACCCGCTCACCGACCGAGAACCGACCAGCGTTCGAACCCAGCGCCTCGACGCGTCCGACGACCTCGTGTCCCGGAGTGACGCCAGGTCGGCGCGGCGGCAGGTCGCCCTCGGCGAGATGCAGGTCGGTGCGGCACACGCCACAGCACGAAATCCGGACCAGGACGTCCGTCGCCCCAGGCTCCGGCCGATCACGATCGATCCGGCGGAGCGGGCCATCATCGATCGGCCGGGGAGTATCGACTATCCAGGCCTGCATCAGCATGCTCCTACCCGAGGCCAACCGCCGATCGCGACCGCATCGTAGCTGCTTTCCGGACCTGGCCGCGTCGCATCCCGGACCTGGCCGCGTCGCATCCGGCGTGACTCGCCGTCGCATCGGGACCTGGCCGTCGCGTCGCGCGCACCGGTGGGACAGGCGACCACACTTCCGCACCTCACCAGTCCCACTGGCACCACCAGCGCGCGGGAAGCGACGCTCCGGCGTGACCTGCGGCACCGTGTGAAGCACCATGGCGGTCGCTCGGCCACCCTTCGCATGTTTGACTGGAAACAATCGAACGAGGGAGATGTCCGCAGTGGAACCGGAGGACCTGTACGAGCTGGACTCGGATCGCCCGGACCTGACGGACAGCGTGCTGCTGCAAGCTATGGACGGCTTCGTGGACGCCGGCGCGACGGTCAAGATCCTCCGCGATCACCTGCTCGGTCTCGGGGAGGGACGCATCATTGCCCGGTTTGACGTGGACCTGCTCTACGACTACCGGGCGAGGCGGCCGTTCCTACATTTCGACCGTGATCACTGGGCTTCGTTCGACGCGCCGGAGCTCGCGCTCCACCTGCGGTATGACGCGGACGGAACCGCGTTCCTCCTCCTCGTCGGCCCTGAACCGGATGTCTTGTGGGAGCGCTTTGTCCAGGCCGTGCGCTCCATCGTCGCCCAACTCGGCGTTCGGCTGACTGTCGGCGTCAACGCGTTCCCGATGAACCTGCCGCACACCCGACCGACGCGGGTGATCCTGCACGGTTCGCGGCCGGAGCTGTTCGAGGGCTACCGTCCATGGCTCGGCGGGATCATCGTGCCGGCAAGCGCAGGACACTTGCTGGAATTCCGGCTCGGCCAGGCCGGCCACGACGCGCTCGGGATGGCCGCGCCCGTGCCGCCGTATGTGACCGATACTGAGTACCCCGGCGCGGCCGCCGCTCTCGCGCGCGAGATCAGCGCGCGCACCGGGCTGCGGTTGCCCACGGCTGACCTGGATGCGGCTGCGGCGCAGACCCGACTGTCCATCGATGAGCAGATCCAGCAAAGCGACGACCTGCAGGCCGTGGTCCGGGCACTCGAGGAGCAGTACGACACGTACCTGCACGGCCAGGATCGCTCGCTGCTGGCCGACGCGGGCGGCTTGCCGACGGCTGACGAGCTCGGCGCCGAGCTCGAGCGCTTTCTCGCCGACCAGTCCCGCGGGACCGACCCCCCGGCGCCGCCCCAGCAATGACCCGCCTTGGCTACGGGATGAGCACGAGCTTGCCGTGAGCTCCCCGTTCCTGTTGTTCCCAGGCGCTTGGCCACGTCGGAGAGCGGCAGCTGGATCGTGTCGACGGTGATCAACCCCCGGGCTGCTTGCTCGGTCAGGTCGCGATAGGCCTCGCGGCGCGGCTCAAGGGGGACGTGGAAGACCGCGAAGCCCAGGAGGTGCAGCGCGCGCGAACGAACTAGCGCAGCCGGCAGCTCGATGGTCGACGCGGCGGAGTTGCCGAGCTGCACATACCGCGCGCCATGACTCGCCGCCTGCATGGCCGCGAAGGCCGGCTCACCCCAGAGCGGGTCGACGATCACGTCGATCCCGTGCTCGCCGGCTGCCTCCCTGAATGCGGCGGGAAGATCTGCCCCTGGAGCGATGGTCACGCACGACGTCCGCTCCCCGCTCTCGGGCGAGCTCCAGCCGGCCCGCGTCGCGGTCGGCGGCGATGACATAGGCCGCGCCCTGCGCCTTGGCCGCCTGAACCGCGATCATCCCCAAGGCTCCGGTTCCGAGGACAAGCACTGACTCACCAGGCTGCAGTTTCGCGCGCCAGCTGAGCGCGAGCCAGGCGGCCAGACCGGTGTTGCCCAGCGCGGCTGCGGTCACGTCGTTCACGCCGTCGGCCGGTTCGAACAGTTCCGCACCGGGGACGAGCGCGCGCTGCGCCCATGACCCATATGGAGGCACGGGAGCGTCGAAGAAGACCCGGTGTCCGTCGGCGGTGCGCCCGACGCCGTCCGAGCCAACAACGGACGGGACCGGCGGGGGGCCGGTGTAGAAGGATCCGGAGGCCTTGGCCAGATCGACGTGGTGCACGCCGGCAGCCGCGACGTCGACGACGATCTGGCCCGCCCCGGGGACAGGGTCGGCAAAGTCGCTGAAGCGCGGCGGAGCACCCAACTCAACGAGCACGGCGGCCTTCATCTGCGACATCTTCCACGTTGCGGTGCTGCGGCTCTCCCCGTGGGTTCACTTCCGGAGGCACCAACAGGACTCAGACTGGCCAGAATGAGGCCGCGGTTGTCGGCGGATCATGCGAACATATGTTCGTGTCCGACACGGGTCACATCCTGCACGCCGATCTCGACGCGTTCTACGCATCGGTCGAGCAGCGCGACGATCCACGGCTACGCGGCCGACCGGTCATCGTCGGCGGCGGCGTGGTCCTTGCCGCAAGTTACGAGGCGAAGGCCCTCGGGATCCGCACTGCGATGGGCGGAGCCGCTGCTCGCCGATTGTGCCCTGACGCCGTTGTCGTGCCGCCACGCATGACTGCGTATTCCGAAGCCAGCAAGGCGGTGTTCGCGATCTTCGAAGACACGACACCCCTCGTCGAAGGAATCTCGATCGACGAAGCCTTCCTCAACGTCGGCGGTCTGGCCCGGATCACCGGCACGCCACTGGACATCGCCGTTCGGCTGCGCCGCCAGGTCCGTGGATCGGGTCGGTCTTCCTATCACTGTCGGCGTGGCCCGGACCAAGTTCCTGGCCAAGGTGGCGAGCCGCGTGGCCAAACCTGACGGACTGCTGTCTGTGCCGCCGGGTGGCGAGTTGCGTTTTCTCCACCCGCTGCCGGTTGAGAGCCTCTGGGGCGTCGGCCGGGTCACCGCCGTCAAGCTCCGAGATAGAGGGATCTTCACGGTGGGCGACGTCGCGGATCTAAACGAGCGAGCGCTCGTTTCGATGCTCGGACCCGCGTCAGGCCGGCACCTGCACGCTCTGGCGCACAATCGCGATCCGCGCCCGGTCCAGGTTGGTCGTCGACGCCGGTCGATCGGGTCGCAACGCGCACTTGGCCGCCATCGGCTATCCCTCGCCGAGCTCGAGGCCACCCTTGCCGGGTTGGTGGACCGCGTTACGTCGCGGCTGCGCGCCGGTCATCGGCTCTGCCGCACCGTGGTTTTGCGGATGCGATTCGACGACTTCACCCGCGCAACGCGATCGCACACGTTCCCCGCGCCAACGGATAACACTGCGACGATCCTCGCCGCGGCGCAGACCGTCCTGGTTTCTGTCCGGCCATTGATCGCCGAGGCCGGCCTGACCCTGATCGGCATCACGCTGGCGAATCTCGACCATGCCGACGCGATCCAGCTGGAGCTTCCCTTCCGCAGTGCCCTGCTCGCCGACCTCGACCACGCCATGGACAGGATTCGCGACCGCTTTGGAACGGCCGCACTCACCCGGGCGGCCCTGGTCGGCCGCGATTCCGGCCTCACGGTCCCGCTGCTACCCGATTAGCAATTCTCGCCACGACCCCGGTATCGGCGAGCGATGTGAGAGTTCCTTAATGATGTGACCCGCGCTGTGGAATCGCCGATCACTCCCTGCGGCATACTCCGCTTAGGGCGGCCGCGTGCGGACTTCGGTGGGGGGAGTGTCATGGCGGACTACGCGCTCGCCGTGGACCTGGGCGCCGAAGTGACCGCTGCGATCAGCGACGACGAGGGCCCCCGGATCGTCCCAATCGGAGACGCCGACCAGCTGACCATGCCGGCGGCCGTGGACGCTGCCGGCCGGCTGCTGGTGGGGGACGCAGCCGCCCGCTGGGCAGGTGAACCAGATCTGCTGTGGTGGAAGGAACAACCGGCCGGCTCCACCGTTGCACCGGATGACACCGCCGAGCATGTCGTCAGCGAAGCCGAACGGCGAGTCAGTCAGCAGATCGACGGACGATTCGCTGCGTTGGTCGTGACCACGCCGACGGCGTTCCCGGCTGACGCCGCGCTCCTCCTTGTCGGCAGGTTGTCGCAGAGATATCGCGGACGCCGTATCGATACCCATCCGGCGGTATGCGCTGCCGCGGAGTTTGCCGTGCAGACCGGCGCGCTGACCCCGGACAGTCGGGTGCTGGTCGTCGACTGGCGCTCGGCCAGCCTCGATCTGGCGGTCGTGCGATGGAGCGCGCCCGAGTTCGAGATCGTCAGTCGACCATTCATGGACGAGTCGCTCCCCACCGGAGCCATGGTCACCACCGGCGCGGCCCAGATCGACCTAGCCACGCTGCGCGCTGCGTTCGCCACGGTCTTGTCCGCTGCGGATTCGCCGGTAACGGTTGCGCTGCTGGTCGGCTCGGCCGCATCGAGCGACGCGGTCCGGGATGCGATCTCCGCGACCCTTCCGTCCACTCGAGTCACAATGGTGGCCGACGATGCTGTTGTCTTGGGCGGTGCCAGCCGCGCCGCCCTTCTTGCCTTATCCCCCCGCGAGTCGCCGCCCAACTACCCGAACGCAACCGCACCGGTCGTCGACGACGATGTGCAATTCACCGTCTACCGGCCGCGCAGCGTCCATCCCGAAGAATGGCGAAGGCTTCTCGTTTTCGCTCACAAGACCGAGCCCTTCGAATCGCACGGCGTGCGGGTGGATCCCATTCAACAAGTGGCCCAAGAGGCCGACGCGTTGCTCGGCCAGGAATCCAGTTCGTACGTGCAGGTCGCGCGGGATAGCGATGCCGATCTGCCACGCGGTACGACGATCAGATTCGTGCCCGACGTCGAGGGTGTCGCGTTCAATCCGCCGGTCCGGGAGTTCAGCTGGCAACTTCCGGTCCACCGCGAGGAATTCCTGTTTCGCGCCGCCCAGCGCCTGCAGGGACGCGTGGCACACGGTCTCCTTTCGGTATATGTAGGCACGGTGCTTGTTGCCGACGTGAGCTTGGCGATCCGGGTCGACAGCGGATGGAGTGAATCCGATCCAGAGCCGGTACCGGCCTCTCGATATCGGAAGATATTCGCCTCCTACTCGCATCTTGACGCCGCGATCGTCGAGAACGTCGGCCGAGTGATGGCCGCGATCGGCGACGAGTTCATGCGCGATGTCGACAGCCTGCGGTCCGGACAGATCTGGAGCACCGAGCTGGAGGGCTACATCCGCGAGTGTGACGTCTTCCAGCTCTATTGGTCATCGAATTCGATGACGTCTGACCTGGTCAGCAACGAATGGCATTACGCGCTTGCGCTGAACCGGCCGGGGTTCATCCGGCCGGTCTACTGGGAGAGGCCGCGGCCGGTATTGCCCGAGCAGAATCTCCCGCCCCCGGAGTTGGACCGGCTCCACTTCAGCTACCTGCCGGTGCGGATCGAGCCGCCCAGGGTGGCCCAGCCGAGCTATCCGGGGGCTCCAGTCGGCCGGGCGCCGGTGACCACGACCGGTCAGGCCCCAGTGGCTTCCGCTGAGGCCGGCCCTCCGGCGATCGGTGGCTTGCCTCCTGTCCCGCCGGACTCGGCCGCTGATACGCCCGCTCCGCGGCGTCGGCGATCGACGCGAGCCATCCTCGCAATGGGTACCGCTGCGGCCGCGGTGTTGATCGGTGGATCGGTGCTGGTCGCGAATCTGGGCACGAGCGGATCGCACCGTAACAATGCAGACGTTGCGACGCCCACCCTGGCGCCTGGGACGACCTTCGCGATCGCCCCGCCGCAGGGTGCATCCGAACTCGTCGTGTCGAGATTCATCAGCAACGTCAACGATCGCGATGTTGCCGGCGCGACGTCGCTTGTCTGTCCGGCCTTACAGTCGAGCTACGCGCGCGGGTTCGTCGATCCGAACAACGCGTTGTTCTACCAATGGACCGAGGTCTTGCTTCGTGCGACCAGGGAGGCATCGTCGTCGCGCAATCTGACGTACACCGTGACGCTCCGCCGTGCGACCCAGCAGTTGCCTCGGACAGCGACCTTCCGGATGATCGAGCAATCCGGAAGGTCGGTCGTGTGCGGTCTGACTGTCGAGTGAAAACCGATCAGCGAACCGCGGCGCGGCGGAAGACTCGCAGGGCCAAAGCAAGCAACAGGACGGCGTAGGCCATGACAACGAGGCAGGTCCGGTAGTCCAGTCCGGGCGCGCTGCGCACCAGCGTCGCCAGGGCCGGCGCGATGACCAATGCGAACAGCAGCGAGCCAGCCGGGCCCGTCGCCGAGTTCGGCTTGCGCCGCAGCATGATCGCGACCTGGCGCAACAGCGACGAGCCGTCAATGCCTTCCTCGCCGCGGCACGCAACGGTGACTTCGATGCGCTCCTTGCCGTCCTCGACCCGGACGTCGTCTTCCGGGCGGACCTCGGACCCTCGACCCCTCGCTCCCGGCCGCCGGTCCATGGCGCGGGCGCGGTGGCCACCACGGTGCTTGCTTCTGCGCCTCGCTTTATCGCGCGGGTACGTCCGGCGATCGTCAACGGCGCCGCCGGTGCGGTGTATGGCGACCTGGACCATCCTCTCGGAGTAATCGGCTTCACGGTCGTGAACGGCCGCATCGACGGCATTGACCTCGTCGCCGACCCAACCAAATTGCGTCGCAGCTAACGAGCTCGCGCGCCGCCCTCGTCGCCAATGGTGGCTAGCTGCCCCGTGTTTGGATGTCGACGGCTACCGTGGCTCCGAGGTGGATCACGAAAAGGGGCGCTGGATGAGGATTGGGCTGCACATTGCGAACTTCACCTGGCCGGGCGGCCCACCGACCCTGGCGCGGGATCTCCGGCGCATCGCAACAGCGGCGGAAGAGGCCGGCTTCGCTCGGCTGAGCGTCATGGATCACGTCTGGCAGATCCGCGGCATCGGGCCAGCAGAGCACGAGATGCTGGAGGCCTACACGGCGCTCGGTTACCTGGCCGCCTGCACCTCACGCGTCGAGCTCGTGTCCTGGGTGACCGCCGTCGTGTATCGCGAACCCGGGTTGCTCGCCAAGGAGGTCACCACGCTGGATGTGCTGTCCGACGGCCGGGCGTGGCTCGGAATCGGAGCAGCCTGGAACGAGGCGGAGGCGCGCGGGCTCGGCCTCCCCTTCCCGCCAACCGCCGAGCGCTTCGAACGACTCGAGGAAGCATTGCAGATCTGCCTGCAAATGTGGAGCGACAGCGACGCGGCCTTCCAGGGCAAGCACTACACACTCGAGCGCACGCTGAACTCCCCTCAGCCGTTGCGACGGCCGCACCCGCCGATCATGATCGGGGGCGGCGGAGAGCGGAAGACGCTACGGCTGGTCGCGCTGTACGGCCAAGCGTGCAACCTGTTCGCCGGTCCGGACGTGGAACGAAAGCTCGACGTCCTTCGCGAACACTGCGCGACGGTCGGACGCAGCTACGACGACATCGAGAAGACAGTCATGCTGCCGTTGGACGTCGGTCCGAACGGACGAGACGTCGATGTGCTCCTCCGCGAACTGGAGCGGCTCGCCGGCCTGGGCATCGCACATGTCCATGGGCAGGTCAGGGAGATGGAGACCATTACGCCGCTGGAAACCCTTGGTGAGCGCGTCATCCCGGTTGCCGCTTCGTTCTAGCGTCACGGTCGACCGGTCGAGAATGATGATCTTGGAGATAACGTCGTTCCGTGCAGCAGGTCCAAGATCACGACCGCCAACGCCCTCGCAGCCGGTCTGTTGTGCGGCCCGGGCCGATGCGCAGGCGGTCCTGTCCGTGCGGTGACTCCAGACCTCCCGGCCGAGAGGCGCCGGGTGGGATAGTCCTGCTGGAGGGGTGGTGGGGCTTATGGTCGACGTGATCGTTGCCGTCGAGCGACCAGCGGTGAATCGACCGGTGGCCAGCGCGAACGCCGGGCGGAATCTCGGCTTGCTGGTTGTCTCGTTCGGCGTGACCGTCGTGGTGACGCGCTTGTTTCTCGTGCTGTCCGGCTATCCACAGGTGGGTGGCAGCACGTATCACATCGCCCACGCGCTATGGGGCGGATTGTTGCTTGTCATCGGCGCGATGCTGCCGCTGGTGTGGGCGAACCGATGGATCCTCACGTTGTCGGCGCTGTGTTCCGGAATCGGCGTCGGCCTGTTCATCGACGAGGTCGGCAAGTACATCACAACGAAGAACGACTACTTCTTTCCATTGGCGGCGCCGATCATCTACCTCGCGTTTCTGGCCGTCCTTATCGTTGCGCGATTGGTCAGCCGACCCCGTCGGTACGACGCGCGCGCCCAAACGTATTTCGTTCTCGACGATCTGTCGAAGGTCGCGGATGGCGCGATGCGGGAGAGCACGAAGCGTGACTTGCTGAACCGGCTTGGCGAGATCGAACAGTCCACCGACCGCCCGGATCTGGCCGACTTCGCCAGCCGCATGCAGCCGTTCGTTGCCACTCTGGCGCCGACGACGAGACCGGACATGCACCCGCATCTGGCAAGGGTCATCGAAATCGCCGCTCGAGTCGAACGCATCTTGCTCCCCCGCTTTCTTCACCGGATCCTGCTCATCATCGGGTCCCTGATCGTCGGATTCTTCTCGCTGCTCGGCTTGCTGGTATTCCTCGCCCTCGCTTTGAACGACCCCGAGAACAAGGTGGTGATCGATGACAAGACCGTTCCGCCGGGAACCCATCCACCGGCCCTCATGGTCGCCGCCGCCGGCGAGACCATCGTCGGACTTCTCCTGATCAGCGCCGCGGTGCTATTGCTGTTCGGGCGGGATCGAAAAGGTATCGCAGCGCTGCGCGCTGGCGTGATCTTCGGGCTGGCTGCGGTCAACGTCGTCCTGGGCTATGTGGATGCCGAGCTGGTCCTGACCGTCGTCCTTTTCGAGCTCGTTGGGCTCGGGCTCGCGCAGCGCTACCGTACCCGTTTCCTCGACCAGCCCCGCCAGCCTGACACCGGATACGCAGCGGACAACAGCCGACCAGCGAACTCAGCGGTGTGAGCGACAATCAGAACGACGGACGGCACCAATCGAACAAAATGGTGAGGAGTGCCGCGGGTGACGGCAGATCAGCTGGCGGCCCAGGTGTTGTCGGTGAACGTGGGTCTGCCAAAGGACGTGCTCTGGCAAGGCCGGACGGTGCATACGGCCGTCTGGAAAGAACCGGTGGACGGCCCGCGGCTGGTGCGACGCCTCAACATCGACGGTGACGGACAGGGCGACCTGGCGGGCCACGGGGGCGAGCAGCGAGCAGTATTCGTATACCAGATCGAGTCTTATCGGTATTGGCAGGACTACCTGAGCCGCGACGACTTCACGTACGGCCAGTTCGGGGAAAACCTCACTGTGCAGGGTCTGACCGACGACGAGGTGTGTATTGGCGATCGCTATCGAATCGGGAGCGCAGTCTTCGAGGTAAGCCAGCCTCGGGTCACGTGTTATCGGGTCGGTATCCGAATGGACGACGCGCGCATGCCTGCTCTGCTCATCTCTCATCACCGACCCGGGTTCTATTTCCGGGTGCTGCGGGAGGGCATTGTGCAGGCCGGAGACGAGATTGTGCTCATCGCCCGCGGACCGGGGGCGATGACCGTGGCCGACGTCGACGCGCTGCTCTACCTGCCTGGGCACTCTCGCCAACGCGTGGTCCGCGCCCTGCAGATCCCTGCCTTGTCGCCCGGCTGGAAGATGTCGTTCGAGGCGATACTCGAGCAGGGAGCGGAGCCAGGCGCCACGGGTAACCCCGGCCTGACGGCAGTGAGCCCGCCGCCGGCGTGGGCAGGATTCCGTCCGCTGAATGTCACGGACATTGAGCCGGAAAGCGAGTCCGTGGTCTCGGTATACCTGGCCGATCCGGACGGCAATGGCGTGCCACCCGCCCAGCCAGGACAATTTCTGACGCTGCGCTTGCCAACCGACGAGGGCCGGCAATCCATCTTGCGCAGCTATTCGCTGTCCGGACCCCCGGGTGCTAGCACGTATCGAGTCAGCGTCAAGCGCGAGCCGCACGGAGCAGGCAGTCAATTCGTGCACGACCGGGTGCGGCCCGGCGACCGCCTGGACGTTGCCGCACCGCGGGGCACCTTCATCCTGAGGCCGTCCGACGCGCCGGTCCTGTTGATGAGCGCAGGTGTGGGTGCGACGCCGGTGCTGGCGATGCTCCATGCGTTGGCTGGCACCAAGTCCAGCCGAGACGTTTGGTGGCTGCATGGCGCCCGCAACCGAGCGGAGGAGCCGTTCGCGGCCGAGTCGCGCTCGTTGCTTTCGGCATTGCCGAGTGGCCACCGATACGTCTGCTATAGCCACCCCGGCCGTGGCGATGCTGCCGGCGGCGACTACCAGACGGCCGGGCGCCTCAGTGCGTCGGTACTGGCCACACTTGACCTTCCGCGCAACTGCGATGCGTATATCTGCGGGCCGGCCGGGTTCATGGCGGAGACATCCGCCGCACTAGTGGGCCTCGGCGTCGATGCCACCCGGATACGAACCGAGTTCTTCGGCCCGGCACCCGCGATCACGCCTGGTGTCATACCGACCCCGACCCGGCCGCCACATCATCCGGACGATGAGGCGACCGACGGTCCGCGGGTCGGCTTCGCCCGCAGCGGCCTCACCGTGCACTGGGACCCGCGCTATGCAAGCTTGCTGGACCTCGCCGAGGCGTGCGACGTACCCACCCGCTGGTCATGTCGGACCGGCGTTTGTCACACCTGTGAAACGAGTCTGCTCTCCGGGACGATCGGCTACGCTCCGGACCCGGTTGACAACCCAGCTGATGGCAATGTGCTGATCTGCTGTTCCCAACCGGTGGATGACACAGTGTTGGACATGTGACCGGGCGTGGGCATACCCGATTTCTGTCCCGAGCACCATTCGGCCATTGTTAATTTCCAATCGCGATCCTCACTCACTCACGCACCGCAGCGAACCGCCGAGGGCCACTGGCTTTCATAGCCCCAAATCTTCCGACCGGAGCGGATGACTTCGGCTGGATCTTTGCGATTGGCGGTCTAGGGGTGGCGCTCAGCCGAGCATCGAAATCCGTACCGCCGGCTGGGTGGCTTTCTGCTGAACATTCTCATCTGGTTTTGCTCCCTCCTGCCGAGCGGCACATGGACGGAGAACGTATGGCATTCGCGTTCAGTCTCCTGCTCTTGATGTTCCTGCACGCTGACAATCGATTCGGCTTGGGCCACTGGTGGGGCACACACTCAGTCGCTGCTGCACGAAACAGTCAGCCACGATCAGACTGCGACCAACCTTAGGGGCAGGAATTCACAGATTTTGACCGTGGCGTGGTGCACGAAGGCCCGGTACCGTTCGGCGCGTGAAGCAAACCATCACCCAACTCATCGATGACATCGACGGTGGCAAGGCGGAAGAAACCGTCTTGTTCGCCATCGACGGTGCGAACTACGAGATCGATTTGAGCCGGAGGAACGCCGCAAGGCTCCGCGATCTGATCAACGGCTACACGCCCTATGCCCGAGCGGTTCGGGGCGGCGCGCAGCAGCGTCGTCGCCGGCGACGACGCGCAGCGCCCACTACCCCATTCGTCGAGGTGGACAACAAGGCAGTGCGGGCCTGGGCGGCGTCAAACGGGATCGAGCTCAGCACCCGCGGCCGTATTCCGGCCAGCGTGCTCGAGCAATATCGGGCCGCCGGAAACTGACCGCTCTAGGCGGGTTACCTGCGGGCGATGATCCCCGCGAGCGCATTCACCGCGAAATCGACCTCGTCGATCGTGTTGTAGAGGTAGAAGCTCAACCGGCAGCTTGCTGCAGGATCGAGCCCGAGGTAATGGTGGGCCAATGTCGCGCAGTGACAGCCCGCTCTCGATTCGACACCGACTGCATTGAGGGCATCGGCAATATCGAACGGGCTCCAGCCGGATACGTTGAATGCGACCAGCGACGCCCGCCGCTCCGCCGACCTTGGACCGTAGATAGTGACGCCCGGCAGGCAAGCCAGCCGGTCAAGTGCGCGGCTCACTAGCAAGCGGGCGTGCTCCCCGATACTCGCCATCGCGCTCGCGATGTCATCCGCGGCGATAGCGCGCTCTGATCCAAAGTACTGATAGGTAGCGGGGTGCAGCGCGAGGTCGAGAATCAGTCGCAAGGCCTGGGCGGACGCGATCGTACCGAGGATATTGGGCGTTCCGGCCGCAAACTTCCACGGCAGGCCGTTGTAGCCGACATGGTCTGGGAACACCTGGCCTTCAGCGATCATGTCGCCGCCGTAGAGAAACGGTAGCGAGTCGCGAAGCAGCTGACGCTTTGCATAGAGGACGCCGACGCCGAAAGGCGCCAGCATCTTGTGGAACGAAAAGACCAGGTAGTCGACGTCCATCGCCTGGACGTCGACAAAACTGCTCGGTACGAGCTGGGCGCCGTCGATCAGTAGTCGTGAGCACCGGTCACCGTCCGGCTGGCAATAGCCACTCTCCGCAGCGATTCGTCGAATGGGGTCCAGAGGAGTCCTCGTGCCGAGAAAGTTGGATGCCCCCGTACAACACACCAGCTTGGTCCGATCGTCGACCTGAGCCGCCAGTTCAGCCAGATCGAGTTCGCCAGTCTCCTGGTCGAACGGAACGAGCCGGCACTGAACGCGGATCCCAAACTTGGGAAGGATCTCCTGGCATAGCGCGTGCCATGGCACGTAGTTCGAGTTGTGCTCCATCATGGTCGTGACCACGTTGTCGCCATCGCGGAACTCGGTCATCAGCGAGTACATGACGGAGTTGAGCGCCTCCGTCGCGTTGCGATATACCGCTACGTTTTCTCGGCTGGGGGCATTGATGAACTGTGCGATCGTGTCGAACGATGCTTCGAATTGCGCGGTCATCGCCTGCGACGCGTCGGACTGGCCACGATGCACGTTCTCGTAGCCCGGTGCAAGGTCTTGATACAGCTGCACCAGCTCACGTGGTGGCTGCGTGCTCGCTGCATTGTTGGTGACGATCCGGCCCCGTTCCGGAAAGAAGAAATGCGACCGTATCGCGTCGACATCGAGAGGCATCGAGCCGACCTCGCCGGCCCGCGGCAGGCTGACCCGGCGGCTCCATCCGGCAGTTTCCTCGGCCACGTCGACTGCAACCATCGGACCCCTCCGTTGAACGGATCGCTAGCTTGCCTTCCACACCGTGATACGTGCGTGTCGAGGGATACGGTTCCCTCCGCGCGGTCACTTCAGCGGTTGAATCGCACGTACTGGTCTTCGACAGCGTCACTGGCTGTGTAGGCGACTGCATCGACCAGACGCCCACCCGTATCGACTAACACCAAATTCCCCCCGTTGTTGCCGAGCTGGGCTCCGGCGCCGTCGAGAGGTACGAGCAATGAGCCTCCCGGTCCAATCGTCTCCGGACCGATCATGGTGCAGCGGTGCGTCTTGTCGATCAGCTGCCAACCGGCCAATGATGCGATGGTGTTGGCCAAATTTCCGATCACGACAACTTCGTGGCCGACGTCGTCGCCGACCGGGTTGAGCAACGCGCGCTCCAGGTAAACCGTGTCCGTCGGAGGCGTCGCGCCGTGGACCAGATCGGCGATTGACCGCGACTGCGGTGTCGGAGCTCCCCCCGCATCGGTAGGGACGCGCTGCGTTTGAAATGCAAGGAAGAGGCCAATGTGCCGGTCCGGATGGGCGAGGATCAGCCCGCCGTCGTGGCGGGCCCCGTTGTCCCGGGAGTGCGGCCCCGTGTTGCCCTGGTTGAGGTGAATGTCGTGGACACCGTGCAGACCATCGGTATTCCCGAAATCGACGTCGATCGGCTTGTTCAAATTGCGGTCGAAGCGCTCCCCGAACGCGTACACCTCGCCGCCGGCATCCTGGCAATGCTGCAGATACAGCCCGAGCAGGTCCTGTAGGTCGTCGGCCGACGCGCTGCCTGAGGCGGGCAACGCCGTCCCTTCTTGCCAGTCGAACAACGGCGCCCGCACGTAGTCCAGAGCGGTGGCCGACGAGGGTGCGCTGCCATGGAACCCGGTTGGTAAGTTGGGCAACTCGCCGAGGATCGGGTGACCTAGCAGGGGATCCACCAGCCAGTAGACGACTTCCGCACCCGTGTCGGACTGCACGTTCACCGCGATGCGCCACGGCTGTCCCGTGCTGTCGAGTAACCGGATCTGCAGGTGCGGGGTGGTGTCGCCGCCGTCTTCCCGCACCCATCGGTCGGGGCTTCCCCGCAGCACTCCGTAGCCATTCATCCAGACCACCTCGTTGGGAAGGAGGCCGGCACGGGCAACTCGATACATGGTCCGTTCCAGACTCGCTGTCCGGCCGATGCGCTTCCCGACCGTTGTCCGGCCGACGGCGATGATCTTGGACTTACCGGCGCTCCAGGGCTAGCAAGTCCAAGATCATCTAGCCGAGGAGGGTCAGCCGACCACGACGGAATCGGATGTGAAAACTAGGATCGGCGACGTGCCGCGGCACGCGCGGTGCAGGCCAATGAACTGCTAATCAGATCACGATTTCCAGTGACTGCTGTGTCGTCGATGCCGACGTCGCGAGCCGATTGTCGACAGTGCGGTCGGCTATGCGAATGATCCGGTGACGATCTCGCCCGCGGGCTCGTAGGTACCTATAACGACTCCAGTCGTTGAGACCTTGCTGTCAAGAAGGTTCAGTCCGGCGGGGATCGTGCCGTCCGCGAACAGACGCTTGCCGGAGCCGATGACGACAGGAAACACCCACAGCCGGAACTCGTCGACCAGATTGTGGCGTAACAGCGTCTGGATCAGGTTCCCGCTGCCGTGCACCTGTAGTTCTGGCCCGTTTCCCTCCTTGAGCGCCCCGACGCCTTCGGCCGCGTCTCCCTCGATCAGGACCGAGGGGCCCCAGGCCAGCGTGGGCTGAGTCCGCGACGCGACGTACTTGGTGGCGTCATTCAACGGCTTGCCGCCCGCATCGTCGCTCGCGCTGGGCCAGAACGCGGCGAAAATGTCGTAGGTCTTACGTCCAAGAACGAGATCGAACGGCCTGCTCATGGCCTCGCCCATGACCTGACCCATCTGGTCGTCCCAGTAGTTCACCGACCAGCCGCCGTACGCGAAGCCGCCTTCGCCATCCTCCTCCGGGCCGCCCGGGGCTTGCATGACCCCGTCGAGGGTCACGAAGGTGCTCACGATCAGCTTTCTCATCTCTCCCGTGTCCTTTCGATCGGATGTGCTACGGAGCAGTCCGGGTTAGCCCGCGAGGAGGGAGTCCATCTGGCCGACAGCCTCCCGCATGCCCTCGGTCATGCCCATGCCGTCGAGCCGCTCCATCTCCTCGCGGGAATCGAACACCGTGCGCAGTTCCATCCGGGTGCCACCGCCATGCTCGGTGAGCTGCATGTACACGGTGGTTGTTGGCATATCGGCCGCCGGATTCCCTTCCTGGTCGGCGAATCCGTCCCGAAACTCGAGGGACTTCGGCGGGTTGACCGAGGTGACTCGCCACCAGCCGTGGTACTTCTCACCCTCCGGACCGGTCATGAAGTAGCTGACGTCTCCGCCCGGAGCCAGGTCGTACAGCTCGACCGTCGCCGGGTAGCTCGGCGGCCCCCACCAGCGTTCCAACTTTCGCGCATCGGCCCATAGCTGCCACACCCGCTCAGGTGAGGCGTCGAAGTCGGCGACCACGGTGAGGGTGAGGCGGTCGAAGTCTTTCTCGACGCTGGTGACGCTCATGTGTCGTGTCCTCTCGTCGGGGGATTGGGGTGAGGGTCGGGATCTTGCGCGAGCAACTCGGCCATGCGGTCCACGCGCCCGCGCCAAGCCGTCTCGAGCTGGTCAAGGGCCTGCCGGGCCCGGCGGACCGCATCCGGATCGGTGCGCACGAGTTGCTCCCGTCCGCGGCGCTCCTTGGTGACCAAACCGGCCCGCTCCAGCACCGCGACGTGCTTTTGCACCGCGGCGAAGCTCATCGGATAGGCCTCGGCCAGCCGCGACACAGACGAGTCGCCCGGGACGGAGCGGCGGAGGATGTCACGCCGGGTAGCGTCCGCCAGGGCGTGGAATACATTGTCGACTGCTTCGTCGGTCACACTATCTACAACCATTTGGTTGTAGGTTAGCCGAGGCACCGGTGTCATTGCAAGCCGCAGGTCAACGACGATTCGAATTCACGCGAAATTGCGCGCCGGATCCACAGTTAGCCTGAAATACAGCCGGATGACAACATCGCTAAGCAGGGTGTCCGTAGAGAGCCAGGAGTTCTTCGGTGGCGCTCGTTTTCGAGCACGAGACCAAGGCGCAGCGGGTGCTGTTCGGCACCGGGCTCGCGGCGACACATCTAGCGGCGGAGACGAAACGCATCGGCGCGTACCGGCCGTTCGTCGTGGCCAGCGCCCGGCATGCGTACCTGATGGCGCGCGCTGGCTTGATCGATGCGGTTCGGTACGGCGAGATCGTGGAGCACGTCCCGGCGGACGTCGCGGCGGATGCCCGGGGTGCCGCCCATGCCGCCGGCGCGGATCTGTTGATCGCCATAGGCGGCGGTTCGGCAACGGGGCTCGCCAAAGCCATCGCGCTCACCTCGGCGCTGCCGATCGTGGCGGTGCCGACGACGTTCGCCGGCTCGGAAGCCACGGATGTATGGGGGCTGACCGAGAACGGCCGGAAGCGGACCGGCAGCGATCCGCGCGTTCTTCCCGCGGTGGTCGTATACGACGCCGACTTGTTCGCCGGGCTGCCGTCGTCTCTCGCCGTCGCGTCAGGGCTGAACGCGGTCGCCCACGCAATCGACTCGATGTGGGCACCGCGCGTCGATCCGATCGACGCGGCGCTCGCCATGGAGGGGCTGCGGGCGCTGCGCACCGGCCTGCCCGGCGTCGTCGCCGGCGACATTGACGCGACGGAGCAGACCCTGTACGGCAGCTACCTTGCCGCGGTCGCGTTCGCGTCGGCCGGATCCGGCCTGCACCACAAGATCTGCCACGTCCTTGGTGGCGCGTTCGGACTCCCGCACGCGGCCACGCATGCGATCGTGCTGCCACACGTGCTGGCGTTCAACGCGCCGTTCGCGGCGACCGCCAGTGCCCGCATCGCCGATGCACTGGGGTCCGACGATGCCTCCGATGGGCTGGATCGGCTGCGCACGCGCGTTGACGCACCCAGGGCACTGGGTGGGATCGGCCTGCGCGAAGACGACATCGAACCCGCGGTCGCGCTGATCCTGCCGGAGGTGCCGCCAAGCAATCCGCGGCCCGTCGACGCCGCGTCGCTGACCGCTGTGCTCCACGCCGCGTGGTCGGGAAGCGATCCGCGGCTGACCTGGACGGAAGGAGCTCCATGACCGGAACCGACGCCGAGCCGAGCATCCAGGAACGCCGGGAGCAACAGCTCGTCGACGCCGTGGTCGCCAGCCTCGCAAACACCCCGGACGAGCGACTCAGGACTGTCCTGACTGCGCTGGTCGAGCACCTGCACGCCTTCATCCGCGAAGTCCGGCTAACTGGGCGTGAGTGGCAACTGGGGATCGACTTCCTTACCCGCGTCGGGCACATCACCGATGACAAGCGCCAGGAGTTCATCCTGCTCTCCGACGTGCTCGGGGCGTCGATGCAGACGATCACCGTCAACGACGACCCCACGGGACGCACGACCGAAGCCACGGTTATCGGCCCGTTCTTCGTCGAGGACTCGCCGCTCGTCAAGCTGGGCGGAGACATCTCCGGCGACGCCTCCGGCGAGCCGTGCTGGGTCGAGGGCCGCGTCGTGGATGTTGCGGGTCGGCCGCTCCCGGGCGCGCGAATCGAGGTATGGGAGGCCGACGACGACGGCTACTACGACGTCCAGTACGCCGACGGCCGTACCGCCGCGCGCGGCCACCTGTTCGCGGACGACGAAGGCCGCTACCGGTTCTGGGCACTGACCCCGACGCCGTATCCCATTCCGGCCGATGGGCCGGTAGGCGAACTCCTGGCCGCGGCGCACCGCTCACCGACGCGGGCCCCGCACCTGCACTTCATGGTTAGCCACCCTGGCATGCGAACCCTCGTGACGCACCTATTCGTGGCCGGTGACGACATGGGCCACGACAGCGTTTTCGGCATCCGCGACTCGCTGATCGTCGACTTCATCCGGGCGCCGGGCACCGAGCCGACACCGGACGGCCGGGTTCTCGACCGGACCTGGGCGCGCGCGAGCTTCAACCTCGTGCTCGCGCCGATTGCGTGAACGCTCAGCCGGACTTCAACGGCGTGGGCTGAAACGCGAGAAGCCGCCACCCGTTCGCGCGCCGGACCCAGACGGTCAGTCCTGCGCTGTTCAGATGGCGCAGCGACCCGTTGACGACCACGTCGCCGGTCATCCGGCCGACCAAGACGGCGCAGTCGCCGACGACGATCGTCCGATAGTTCTCGTGCTCGAGCCACTGGTAGTCGAAATAACCGTCGCGGACCCGTCGCAGATAGCTGACCTTCGTGTCGCGAGCGCCGTCCGAGTGTGTGTAGGTCAGCTCGTCATCGCACAGCTCATCGAGAGTCGCCTCGTCTGAGCGGAGCATCGCTTGGTATCTCTGCGCTTCCAGGTCGGCGATCACATCCGCGTCGTCGGTCACGGCGCTGAGAATACGGTGTTGCAGTTGGTTGACCGATGAACTATCACGGCGTAGAAAGCCAACCAGCGAAGCGGATCGGCACCACTGCACTCGACGAGCAGGAGCCTGCCATGGTGACACCCGACCGACCCCAACGCGTGCTCCCGTCGGTAGCCGCGGTCACGACCGCGCCCGGATTCGTATTCCGAAACGCGACCGTCGTGAGCGGCGATCTAGGGATCGGCACTCGCGAGGACACCGACGTGCTCGTCGTCGGCGACTCGATCGCAGACGTCGGGAGATCTTTGAATGTGCCCGAAGGCACCGTGGAGATCGACTCCCGCGGCGGCATCGTGATGCCCGGCATGATCGACACCCACCGACACATGTGGCAATCGGTCATGCGCGGCTTCGGGGCTGACTGGACGCTCACGAACTACTTCTACTTCTATTACCTGGAGTGGGGTCACGCGTTCCGGCCCGAAGAGGTCTACGCGGGCAACCTCCTCGCCGGGCTCGACTCCCTCGACGCCGGCGTGACGACCACGCTGGACTGGTCGCACGGCCTGCGGACGACCGACCACGCCGAAGCCGCAGTCGATGCTCTCGAGCGGCTCGACGGCCGATACGTCTTCGCGTACGGCAACCTGTCCGAGGGGCCATGGGAGTGGTCGACACGCCCCGAGTTCAAGGACTTCGTGCGCCGGCGTCTCGATGGTCGGGGCGACATGCTGCGCTGGCAGATGGCCTTCGACGTTCCTGGCGATCCAACGTTTCCCGAGGGACCGGCCTTCGCCGTGGCCCGCGAGCTGGACACGAGGGTGACCACACACAGCGGAGTGTGGGGCGTCACGTCGGACCAGAGCATCCAGCTGATCGCTGAACACGGGTATCTCACCGACCGAGTAACCCACGTGCATGTATCGAGCCTGAACGAGGATTCCTACCAACGCATCGCCGCATCGGGCGCCCATGCCTCCGTGGCGACCGAGAGCGAGTGCAGTGCCGGCCAGGGCTACTCGCCGACGGCGCGGCTGCGCAAGTACGGGATCCCGATCTCGCTGTCGGTCGACACGAGTTCGTGGTGGTCAGGGGACATGTTCTCGGCGATGCGCGCGACGCTGAACCTCGACCGGGCCCGCGAGCACCTCGAAGCTCACCGCGAGGGGCGCACCGTCATGAACCTGGCGCTGCGCGCCGACCAGGTGCTGTATTACGCCACCATGGGCGGCGCGACTGCCCTCGGGCTGGACAGCATCGTCGGCACTATCACGGTGGGCAAGAAGGCAGACCTCGTGCTGATCCTTAACGACGACTCGCCGACAATGTTTCCCATCCTCTACCCGGAAGGTCACCTGGTGTACCAGGCCGGTCGCGGGGACGTGCACACAGTGCTCGTCAACGGCCGGGCGGTCAAGTACAACCACCGCCTGCTCGCTACCGACCGGGTGGAAGAGGCGCGCCGGTTGTCCGCCGCGTCGATCGAGCACGTTCGCGGCGTCCTGGGCGAAGAGGCGTGGGACGCGAAGATGCACCCCGAGCAGCCGGAGGAAGATCGCCTCGCCAATCCGTACCAGTACTCGGACTTTGGCGGCGCGGGAGTCGAGGCACGCGAGGAGACCTGAGCGCGCGCTTACTCCGGGGCAGCGGCCTCAGGTGCTGATGTCCGGGTACGGGAGCGCAAAGTGCTTGAGCTTCGCCGCGTAGTCGAGCTGCATCGCCAACGGCTCGCTGTGATCGCGTTCGAACATGGCGATCCAGAGCGTTAGCGTGAGGAACGGATGGGCACCCATCTCGAACAGCGCAACGTGGTCGTGCGTGGCCAGCGCCTCACGTTCGGCCTCCGTAAAGGCGAGCCAGGTCGACGCCTCGCCCGCGACGCAGTTCAGGATCTGGGTCGCTCGCTCGGCCTCCCACCACGCCACGGTCCCGGCTGGATCCGCACGGTAACGCTCGACGAGGTCGGGGTCGCGGTCAACCGTGAACAAGAACTTGTTCACCAGGTACTTGCTCATTCCTTTACCTCTTCGCGCGAGCGCACATGGACCCCACGAAAACGCAGCGCCTGCGATGCTCGCTCACTCACGCCCTTACTCCGTTCGGGTACCAGGTGAAATAGGCCTCCATCGTGTGGAACAGATCGAGGTTGTCGGCGTAGTCGGCCTTGTGGTAACCCGCGAGCCCCATCATCAGCATGAAGTCCATAAACCCATGGGTGGCATTGCCCGGCGCGTGCAAGCTGTCCAACGTCACCTCCGACAGGCAGCCGTCGATGTCGCCGTTGGCGATCCATTCAACGGCCTTGGCATCGAACTCCGGATCGGGGCCGTGCGGGCCGAACTGACGGGGGCCGCCGAGCTCCAACGAGAGGTGGCCGGTGCCCACCACCGCGACTCGCAGGTCAGACGGCCACGCGTCGACCAGCTCACGCAGAGTCCGGCCGAGCTTTACGAACCGCTCCGGGCGAGGCAGCGGTGGCGCAAAGATGTTGGTGTAGATCGGCACGATCGGAAGGTCGTTTTGCGGGCGGACGGTGATGATCGGGCAGGTGATCGAGTGGTCGACTCGCAGCTCGTTCGAGAACGCCATATCGAACTCGCGGTCCAGAGCCTCCCGCAGGATGTAGCCCGACAGCTCCTCATGCCCCTTCAGCACGAGCCGCGGTAGCCCGAACTCGCGTTCCTCGTTGTAGTAGTTACCGTCGTAGTACGGCGCTTTGCCGACGAGGAACTGTGGCATGTTGTCCAGCCACAGCTGGTGGAAGTGGTCCGAACCGACCATTACCAGGACGTCCGGGCGGGCTGCGGCGAGCGTCGCGCGATATGCCTCCACCTTCCGAACCCACTCGGCGGCGAACGGCGGCGCTTCGTCCGGCGGCAGCTGGCTGGTCTGGTAGAAGAACGGATGGTGTGTAGTCGCCAGGATTGCCACGAGCTTGGCCACGTGCTGCTCCCTCTACTTGCTCACATCGGCGCGATTTCGACGGTAGGACCGCCCGCCAAATTCCCTCATCGCGCTGATGATCTTGGACTTGTTGCTACCAGAGCAAAAGGCCAAGATCACGATCGCCGTCGACTCTATACAGATTAGGCGGCTCGCACCGAGGCATCGCTCTACGCTGGACCTTTGTCCGCCCGACGGTTAGGAGCAGCGACTGTGACCGCACCACCGCGGCAGACCACCGGCACGGGACCGCTCTCGGGACTCATCGTGGCCGACTTCTCGCGCGTCCTCGCCGGGCCTTATTGCACGATGCTTCTTGCGGACCTTGGTGCCGACGTGATCAAGGTCGAGTCCCCGGCCGGCGATGACACCCGGCACTGGATACCGCCGCTGCGCGGCGAACTCGGGACCTACTATGCGGCGATCAATCGAAACAAGCGCTCCATCGCACTCGACCTCGCGGACGACGCCGACCTCGCAACCGCTCACGAGCTCTCCGCCCGAGCGGACGTGATGATCGAGAACTTCCGGCCCGGCGCACTGCGCCGGTTCGGGCTGGACTACGCATCGGTCGCAGCCCGCAACCCGACTGTCATCTACAGCTCGATTAGCGGCTTCGGGTCGGGCCAGGGCGCCGCACTTCCCGGCTACGACCTGCTGGTACAGGGGGTGTCCGGCCTGATGAGCCTGACCGGATCGCCGGACGGTCCGCCGTATCGCGCGGGCATCAGCGCTTTCGACGTGATGACCGGGCTGCACTCGGCGATGGGCATTCTGGCCGCGTTGCACTACCGCGACAACACCGGCACCGGGCAGCACATCGAGGCGAGCCTGCTGGCGTCGGCGCTGTCGGCGATGGTCAATCAGACCTCGGCGTACGTCGCCGGCAACGTTGTGCCGCATCGCATGGGCAACTCGCACCCGTCGCTGTTCCCGTACGAGCCGTTACCTACCGCGGACGGCGAGATCATCGTGATCGCCGGCAACGACCGGCAGTTCCGCACGCTCGCCGCGGCCCTCGGGATCGCGCAGGTTGCCGACGATCCGCGGTTCGCGACCGTCCACCAGCGGAACGTCAATCGAGAGCAGCTGCGCCCACTGTTGATCGCCTGCCTGGAGACCAAGTCGGCGCAGGAGTGGTTCGATGTGCTCAGTGCGGCGGGCATTCCGTGCGGTCCGATCAACGACGTTCGCGGCGGCATCGAACTCGCTACCGAACTGGGACTCGAACCAGTCGCACTGGCCGGCGATGTGCCGACCGTCAGGCACCCCCTCCGGTTCTCCCAGACCCCGCCTCGCTATGACTTACCGCCACCGGCCCTAGACGAACACGGCGAGGAGATCCGGGCTTGGCTCGGCCAACCGGCGGCCCACCTCCGCACCCTGGGTGCGGCCGACTCGGCGCCCGTGCCGTCTGCCTGACGCAGACGAGCTAGTGTCCCGCATCCACGTCCGAGAAGGGGCATCGTGACCGACCTGCAGTTCCCCACTTCGCTCGGCATCTCGACCCCGGACACCATCACGCTGCTCGGTCGCGATCTGCCGGGCGAGCTGCTCGGCAAGGTCAGCTTCGGCGAGCTGGCCTACTGGCTGATCACCCTGCGGCCGCCGTCCCCGGGCCAAGCTCACGTGTTCGACGCCGTTCTCGTCGCGCTCGCCGACCACGGATTCACCCCAACGGCCATCGCCGCGCGGCTCACCTACCTCAGTGCGCCAGACGCGATCCAAGGCGCGCTCGCCGCCGGGCTGCTGGGCGGCGGCTCGCGATTCCTCGGCGTCAGCGAGGACACCGGCGCGTTCCTCGCCGGCGCGCTGGCCACCGTCGACACCTTGCCCGGCGACGACGCGGGCTGGGACGCGCTCGCGGCCGCAGCTGTCCAGGCCCGGCGGGACGCCGGCAGTTACGTCCCGGGGCTTGGCCATCACCTGCACAAGTCCGGCGACCCACGCACCGGCGTGATCATCGAGATCGCGCGCGAGGAAGGGCAGTACGGCCCGCACCTGGCACTGTTCGAAGCGGTGGGCCGGGTCGCGCCCGTTGTGCTGGGCCGGTCGCTGCCACTCAACGGCGCCGGCGCGTGCGGCGCGGCCCTCGCCGATATCGGCATTCCGCTCGCCCTGCTGCGCGGCGTCGTGCTGCTCGCGCGCTGTGCCGGGCTGCTCGGTCAGCTCGCCGAGGAAATGCGCAACCCGATCGCGAACGACATCTTCCGCACCGTCGAGTCACACGCCGTGTACGTCGAACCGCAGTACTGACGAGCCGACGCACTCTGTCTCGACGCGATCCGAGGGCCTTCATGGCGATTCGCGTGTTAGAACGCATTTTAACGGTCTGTTAACGGCGCGGCTTTTAGGGTCTTTGACAGCAAGTGGCTCGTCTGGGTCACTCGGCGGTCTTGGGAGCTTCCCGTGGATGGTCTGCCGGATCCGTATCGAGAACGGCAGCTAACGCACAAGCGCGCGATCGACCGGCCCGCGCGCCGACCCAACATTTCATCAGCCGGCAGGTCTGGTCTCCCTAGAGGGGGTTCTCGATGACACGTGTGCGTTTACGCAGACACCGGATCGTCAACAGGCGGCACGCGGTAGTGGCTGTACTTGCGCTCACCGCCAGCCTGCTGGTTGGTGGTCTCGCCGCGAGTAACGCGACGAGCGCCCCAGGTGGGCCGCCGGTCGAGGCAAAGGTGAACGCCCTTCTCGCGAAAATGACGCTCGAGGAGAAGCTCGAGCAGATGCAGCTACTCGCTGACTTCCAGGCGACCCCCGCAGAGGCGCAGAAGGGCATAGGTGGAGTCTTCAGCCTCACCGACCCGCAGAAGATCAATCAGCTGCAGCATGTCGCCGTGGAGCAGTCCAGGTTGCATATTCCGATCCTGTTCGCCTTCGACACCATCCACGGATTCCGGACCGTGTTCCCGATTCCGCTCGGTGAGGCGAGCAGCTTCGATCCAGGAGTTGCGAACGCCGACGCCACCTTCGGAGCGCGGGAAACGGCTGCAACCGGTATCAAGCAGGTCTACAGCCCCATGGTCGACGTCTCGCACGACCCGCGGTGGGGACGCATTGCCGAAGCCTCGGGCGAGGACCCGTACCTCGGATCGGTCATGGCGGCGGCGAAGGTGCACGGCGATCAGGGCGCTAGTTACAGCGCTGCCGACAAGGTGGTCGCGAGCGTCAAGCACCTTGCCGCGTACGGCCAGCCCGAAGGCGGCCGGGAGTACAACACGACCGACATGTCGACGCAGCTCCTGTACAACCTGTACCTGCCGCCGTACAAGGCGGCGGTCGACGCAGGCGTGGGCACCGCGATGTGCTCGTTCAACGCGATCAACGGCGTACCTGGTTGCGCAAACCAGCGAGACCGAGACCGACATCTTGAGGAATCAGTGGGGCTTCGACGGGTTCGTGGAAAGTGACTACACCGCGGTGGCCGAGCTACGGGCCTGCCCACCGGTGAACCCGAACAGTGGGCCGTGCGGTCACGGCGTGGCCGCGGACGGCCCGCAGGCTGCTCAGTTGGCGATCAATGCCGGCACGAACATGGAGATGGTCAGCACCAACTTTGTCGACTTCGGCAAGCAGCTCCTCGCCCAGGGCCAGATCACTCTGCCAGAGATCAACGATGCCGTGCGGGCCATCCTGCGCGTCAAGTTCCGCGCCGGGCTGTTCGAGCACCCGTACGTCGACCCTTCGAAGGCAGACGCGGCGCAGTTGCTGCCCGACGCCGTAGCGGCGGAGCGATCGGCGGCGAGCAAGTCGATGGTGTTGCTCAAGAACGACAACAGCACGCTGCCACTCGATGCGACCAAGTCTGTCGCCGTGATCGGCCCGCTCGGCGACGACCAGCACGACATGCTCGGTCCATGGTGGGGCACCGGCCGGGACGAGGACGCGGTGAGCCTGTACACCGGCATCAAGGCGCAGGACCCGAACACGACGTTCGTGAAGGCCTGCGCCCTGCCGAACACGGAACCTCCGCAGTACAACCCCGCGGATGACTGCCCGGTAGGCCCCGGGTTCGACCAGGCCGTGGCTGCGGCCCAATCGGCCGACCAGATCGTGCTGGCGCTCGGCGAGACCCGGGAGATGAGTGGCGAGGCCACGTCGCGCAGCAACATCGACCTGCCCGGCCAGGAGCAGGAGCTGATCAACCGGATCGCGGCGCTCGGCAAGCCGTTCACCGTCGTGCTGTTCAACGGCCGCCCGCTGACTCTGACCAACGTCGCGGCCAAGTCGCCGGCCATCCTCGAGGCGTGGTTCCCGGGCGTACAGGCCGGCAACGCGACGGCCGACGTACTGTTCGGCAAGGTCAATCCCGGCGGCAAGCTGCCGGTGTCCTTCCCGGTCAACATCGGACAAGTGCCGATTTACTACAACCACGAGCCCACCGGTCGCCCGTGCGACATCACGTCCAAGTACAACTCGCGCTACCGCGACCTGACCACGTGCGACCCGCTGTACTCGTTCGGATATGGGCTGAGTTACACCACCTTCAGTGTCTCCAACCTGCAGCTCAGCTCCGCGACGATGTCGTCGCGCGGCAGCGTCAAGGCGACGGTGAATGTCACGAATACCGGCAGTCGCGCCGGTGACGAGGTGGTGCAGCTCTACATCCACGATCCGGTGGCGAGCATCTCCCAGCCGGTGCGCCGGCTGCGCAGTTTCGATCGCGTCACTCTGTCACCGGGCCAGACCAAGACGGTCTCGTTCACCCTCGACCGCAACGATGTCGGCTTCTACGACAACATGGGTAAGTTCGTGGTCGAGCCCGGCCAGATCGATGTCTACGTCGGAGACAGCTCCAAAGCGACCATGACGAAGTCGTTCACGGTCACCAGGTAGCCGAGAAGTAATAGGTTAGGCAATTCGTGATCTTGGACTTGATGCCAAATAGCGGCGTTAAGTCCAAGATCACGAAAGGGGGTAGTACCGGACACGAGCGGGTGCGATCCTCAACTGTTGTCGTCTACGTATCTCTTCGGGTCCTTGTCGACGATCGGCACGCCGCTAACGTGTTCTGCCTCGTAGGCGACGAACGCCACGGCGATCTTGTGCCGGGTGTCAAGGTCAACGTGCCAGCGAAAATCACGTAACCCTTCGTGCTCCTCCTCGCCCATATGCTCGTCATTGGCCTTGCGGGCTGCCATGACGCCCTGCCACCAAGCTTCCGACCCGACATCATGGAGCGACGCTGCGCGAATCCCGTCGCGGATGTCGTTATGGTCGCCAATGGCGTCTACGGTCTCGTCAACCTCGGTATTGTCCTTGAGCCGCTCACCGAGCCTGAGCAGCTCCGGATAGAAATAGACCTCTTCGGCCTCGGCATGCACCTCGAGCATGGCGGACAAGCGGTTCCACAGCACCCGCAGCGTTTGCGTATCGGTTCGATCGATGTCGTCGATGCGAGCGAACATCCGGCGCTGCTCCTCATGATCAGCAAGGATGATCTCTGTGATGTCCATGTCGTGTCACCTTTGCACGATGGTCGGGTCGTCCGCAGCGATCCTAAGGCCACTCGAGGACGCGTCGGCGAAAAGACAGGACGTCCATCACGATGATGATGGCAAGACGATCGGAATCACCGCGGGAAGGCAGTCGTCGTTGTAAACAGAGACCTCATCGTCCAAGTTTGGAATCGTCAGGCGCAGGAACTTTGGGGGTTGCGCGACGACGAAACGGTTGGCGAGCACCTCTTGAGCCTGGATAGTGGCTTGCCCTCCGAGCGCCTCAAGCCGATGGTTCGAGAGGTCGTGTTCGATGGCGGCCTGGGGCAGGATGCCACGATCGAGGCAGTGAATCGTCGCGGCCGCTCGGTATCGCTAAGGGTGCGCGTGACCCCGCTGATGTCGGGCGATGAGAATCCGCAGGGTGCGCTCGTCGTTATGGAACCGAGCGAGGCTGATGCGGCAAGTTCTGAATAGCCTCGCTCGGTGGCCTTTCCATCTTGCTCGGCGCATCGTGGCGGGTTAACGCCTGGATACCAGACCCGCAGCTGACCGCAGCCCGCCGAGTCTCGGTTTCAGTGGGAGCGAGTGTCGGTTGGGATGTTCCAGCCGGAGCTTCCTGTCTTGGGTCACGGTTGGTGCATGGCTGGCGGAACACCCGTGTTTCGGGTCCTACCGGGGCCTGAGCCGGCTGGATTTGCCCACCAAATTGATCTTGAAGTGTTTCCGCTCGCCACGATCGGCAGCGCACTTCGGGCAGCTTGGGGTCCGACGAGTGCACTTACCGTGACTCCTCCGGTGGGCTGAGCCCGGGCAGCGGATCGCGCAACTTTGCGCTTGAGTGTCCACGATCTGGCCGTCGCTGCCTAGCTGATCGGGGGAGCGCAGCATCCGCCATAGCGGAGCCCACTTGGCGGATATGGGACTTACCGCGGCGACGCCCATTCTTCATTTGTCAACACATATTCCCGATTGAGGAGACGTCATGATCAACAGGATTCGCACTCAGCTCAGCCGGCTCCGCGAGGAGGCCAAGCTCCGCCACGCGCTTCGCCAGGCACCGCCCACCGTACGGACCGATCTGTGGGCTGCCGCTGACCGGTACTCGGGTCGGCGGCCAGCAATCGGCGTGGACCGCATGTCGCACTATCCTCTCGTCCGACACATGAATTGACCTGGGTTTCGTAGCGGCTCCGATCCGTGAGGATGGGAGTAGCCCCATGGCCCGCGGCGTGCACGGGGTCCAGCTGGTCATCTCCGACGCGCACACCGGGCTGAAACCCGCCGTCGGCCTCCACCCTGCTTGGGAGCCGGCTGGCATCGCCGGATCCACTTCGGGCGACCCATGCGCTAGGCACGGCGGGGACCGTCCGTCCGAGGTCCGTGTCGTCGGCGGATGGCCAGGGAGATGGTCCACCGCGACAGAGTCCCGTTGATCAGCGGGGCACGCGGTGTGCACCAAGTTCGCCCGGCGCCGACCGGTGCTCCAGTGCGTTTCGCTGATCGGTGGATGCCGCGCTCATCCGTTGCATCGACTGCGTGGCCGATGTGACTCGACGTCGTTGTGACCGAAGCTGCTTGCATGACTACCTCGGCAAGTCGTGCCGAGGGTGAGACAGAGGAGAGATCCATGACCGCGACCGTGACCGTGCGCGACGCGACCGTGCACGACGTGGCCGAACTCGCTGCGCTGGCGGCGAGTGCCTACCGCGAGACCTATCGAACGATGATGGACGCTGGTGTCACTGAGGCCGTGATAGCGCAGAGCTGCACTGCTCCGTCGTTCACCCGTCTGCTCGAGGACGCCAGGTCAGGGGGCGGCATCTTGCTGGTCGCAATCCAGTGCTCCAGCATCGTGGCCTTCCTCGACTTCCGCGTCGAGGCTGACCATGCCGAGCTTTGCCGCCTCTACGGCGCGCCGGGGAAGACCGGCCGTGGCGTTGGGTCGGCGCTTATCGAAGCATTAGAGCGCCGGCTTGATTCCACTGATGAGTACGAGGTGACGGTCGTTGCGGCCAACGTCCGGGCCCTGTCGTTCTGGCGGCGGCACGGGTGCCAGCCGGTAGGCCGGGTGAGTTTCGTCGAGCACTTCGGCGCTACCCGCGGCGTGCGTTTCGACTCCGCAGCCGACGGTGGCGATCTGATCAAAATGCGTCGTCAGCTCAGCTCGAGCCTCAACCAGGCGGCATGATCAGGACCAGGCGTAGCTACCGCAGCAGACAGTCGGCGGGACCATTCCACCGTCGACTGATCCCGTTGATCAAATGGGGCATTGCGTTGTGCACTAGTTGACCCAAGTCGGGTTTCAGTGGGAGCGAGTGTCGGTTGGGATGTTCCAGCCGGAGCTTCGGTAGCAGGTGCCGTCGGGCGCAACTATCAGCGCTTCATATTCATCGACCTCGGCTATCCAGCGCACTCCTGCTGCACCCATGACTACCACGGCCGTCGCATATGCGTCACCCCAGGTCAACGAGGGACCAGTGATCGTCGCGCTGATGGCCCGCGATGCCGGGCGGCCGGTGAAGGGGTTGATGACGTGGGCGCCGCGCTCTGCGGTCCCCGAAGTGGCAACGGCGAAATCTCGCCCGGACACAACCGTGAGAACTCGGCTGGAGTCACGCGGGTTGCTGATGCCGACCGTCCAGGGCCGCCCGGACGCGGCCTCGCCGACGAGTTGCATGTCGCCCCCGCCGTTGATTGCGTGATTGGCGGCGCCGTGGGCGGTCAGCCGTCGGCTCGCGTGTTCTATCGCCCAGCCCTTGACAAGTCCGGTGGGGTCGAGTTGACCGTTCGGCATAGCCGTGAAGTAGCCGCCAGTGGTCAGCTGAGCATCGGCGCAGAGCCCGAGCACATCGGCAATCCCTGGATTCGCGGCCTCCAGTGTGAGCTCGCTGCGCCGCAGCCGGCTGATATCGCTCTCGTGCCGGTAGGTACTGAAAACCTGGTCGACCTCTTGCAGCCAGCTGACCACATCGCGGATGGCCTCGCTCCAATTCCCCGGGTCACGGATGTCGATTGTGAATGCGGTACCCATGCAATGCTCGACGTGCACCGTGCGCTGCCGGTTGGTATCCGCTCGGACCCTTGTCTGAGTCATTTCAGGCCGGCCTTGTCGAGGGCGCTTTGCAGCGACTCGATGTAACCCTGGCTGGTATAGGTAGCCCCGGAGATCATGTCGATCTTCGCACTGCCGGCGGCCAGCGCTTCGTGGTTGAGCGCCGGGATTGCGTAGGAATTGATCTCCTGGTCGCGAGGATTCTCACTGGGGTACTCGACAGCGGTGACGTCGGTGAGCTTTCCGTTGGTCACGGTGATACGCACCTGGACCGGACCCCACCGGGTGTCGGCGACATCGCCGGTTAGCGAATTCGCCGATGACCCGGGAACGCTTGGCGCAGACGGTGCGCTCCCGGTGTTCGGCGGCGCGCCTGATGTGTTCGGACCGGTGGTGCTGACCGCGGCCGGCGGGTTCGCGACTGATGCCGAGTGCGTCTTGAACGACAGCAGACCGACCACGCCGGCGATCGTGCCGACGATGGCGAATGCCACCCGACGCATGAGGATGTCTCGCTTTCTTCCAGGAACTCAGAATTCGAACGACTCGTGGTGGATCTGTCGGCGCGGCACGTTTGCTTCCCGTAGCGCGGCCAGGACCGAGTCCGCCATGCGGTCCGGGCCGCAGACGTACACCTCGTGGCTGCGTAGGTCCGGGACGTTGGCGGTGAGCGCCTCCTTCGACAACGGGTCGTATCCCAGCTCGCTCCGATGTCCGGTGACGATGTGCAGTTGCGCCGCGCGCTGGTGAGCAATCGCGATGAGTTCGTCCCGGAACACGGTGTCGGCGTCGTGTCCGGCGCGGTAGATCAAAGTGATGTCGCGCTTGCCGCCGGGCAATGTCTCGAACAGCGCTCGCAGTGGGGTAATGCCGATCCCGCCTGCGATGAGCAGCACCTTGCGGTGGCGGCGGCGGATCGCGGTCATCGCGCCGTAGGGACCCTCGGCGAACACGCGGGTGCCGGGCTGCAGACGAGCGAGTGCAGAGCTGTGTTCGCCGAAGTCCTTGACCGTGATTCGCAGCCAGTCCGGGCGTGGCGCCGCGGACAACGAGTATGGGTTGGACGCCCACCACAGATGACGAGTAAGGAAGCGCCAGCGGAAGAACTGACCGGATTGCGCCCGCAGATCGAGCAGATGCCGCCCACTGACCACGATGGACGCCACGCCGGGCGCTTCCGGGTATACGGCCACAACCCGCATCTGGTGACGGATGGCTTGCCGGATAGGCATGGTGAATCGGTACCAGACAATGGCGGCGGCGACCGTGATGTACATGGCCGCCCAGACAATGCGCGCGGGCCTATTGGTCATGAAATCTGCGCCGGCCGCGAATTGATGACTGAACGCGAGAGCGACGGCCAGGTAGGTGTAGAAGTGCAGGTAGTACCAGGTCTCGTAGCGCATTCGACGGCGCGCAGCCCGCGCGGAGAGGATGCCGATGCCGACGAGCAGTAGTCCTGCGACGGACGCCATCAGTACGTCCGGATAGCTGATCAACAGCGTGCCGGCCTGGCTAACCACGTTGGTGTGGGCAGTGACCGCGTAACCCCAGATGATGAGCAGTCCGTGCGCGACGACGAGGCTCACGATGTATCGGCCGCCGTGAGCGTGCCACCGGGCCAGCTGATCTGCGCCGATGCCGCGTTCCAACGGTGGGATCCGGGCCATGAGCGCGAGGAGGACCACGACTCCATAACCGGCAAGCAGGCCCGTCACGCGACCGGCGTTGGTGATCCAGTCACCGAAGCCATGGATTGCGGTGGTGTCCTGCCACCACAAGGCGATCGTCGCCACGGCTCCCGCCCCGATTACGGCCAGCACAATGGCTTGGCTCGCTCTCGGCTGGATCGGTGCCTGCGTCGTGGGCGTCACCGCCGCGGCGGCGGGGCGGATGCGCCCGCGATCCCGAGCAGCGACAGTCATCGGGCGAAGCTCACCATGAGTTGCCGCCGCATCCTTCCTTTATCCGCCATCGACATGGGATCCGGCTGCACGAAAGCTGCGCGTTTGCTGAAAGCGCGGTCCGGATGCGGTCACTGACCTGGGCGGGCACGGTCGGCCGTGGCCCGGGACGACCGCGCCGGTCCCGGGCCACGATGTCTTTATTGCCGCGTTCAGGTGTCTATGGTCAACCGTCAGTGGTGCCAGAGGGCGGTGCCGCCGGACGGTCCTTGGCCTCGTCACCGGCATGGAGCTTGTCGATGATCGTGGTTCCGTTGACGGACTGGGTGCTGAACCTGACGGCGTCGCCGACCTTGAGGTCACGGAGCTGCGCTTCGCCGTTCTTGTCGACGTCGCTGGCCGAAGTGACGCCATAGGTGGCCGTTCCGCTGCTTGTCTTGATCGTCACCGAATTACTGCCGACCGCAGTGACGGTTCCGCTGGTCCAGGGCAGGTGATTACCGCGACCGGGGTCGCAGTCAGGGGCGGCTGCCGACGCGCTGCTTGCCGTCTGCCCACTGCCGGTCGTGCTGGATGCGGCGGTCGCGCCCACGGCGGTTGCGATCACCGCTCCGGCGGCGGCGCCGGCGAGGACTCCCGCACCGATCGCCAGGCCGCGCCGGCGACGGGGCGGGCGCGACGGGGCATTCGGTGGCGGGTAAGGCGACATGCTCATGTCGATCCTTCCTGGGTCGATTGAACCTCTTGGGGTCACCGTCCTTTCTTGTCGAACTACCTTGGGTCGCTCTGCCGAGAACCTGCCGGTTTGCTGTCAATCCGATAGCAGCCACCGAAGGGTCTGGTGTCACCTCGAGGCTGCTGGCACGGGCGCGGCCGGGACAGCGGCCAATGGAATCTCGACCCGGAAGCAGCAACCGGACCCAGGACTGGTTTCCAGGTCTACCCTCCCGCCGTGCCCGGCCACGAGCGCAGCGACGATGGCCAGGCCCAGCCCGGTCCCGCCGTTGCGACTGCGCGACTGGTCAGCGCGGTAGAACCGTTCGAAGACTCGCGCTGCTTCGTCCGGCGTCATGCCGGGCCCATCGTCAGCGACAGCCAGGACCACCGTGCCCCGGCCGACATGTTGGTCAACCCGGCTGGAGACCCTGACGATGACCGGCGTGTCGGAGGGCGTGTGCCGCAGCGCGTTCCCGACCAAGTTGGCCACGACCTGCTGTAGGCGCGTCTGGTCACCGATGACGATGGGCGGCGGATCGCTTTGGCCGACCTCGAGCGTGATCGGACGCGACGGATCGAGCACACGCGCGTCGTGCACCGCGTTGCCCGCAAGCGCAAGCATGTCCACCGGGGACTGCGCGAGCGGGCGCTCCTGGTCGAGGCGAGCCAGCAGAAGGAGGTCTTCGACAAGTACGCCCATGCGGTGGGCTTCGTCCTCGATGCGGCTCATCCACTGTCGAACATCGGTGTCGTCGGTGGCGGCGCCCTGCCGGTACAGCTCGGCATATCCACGGATCGAGGTCAGCGGAGTGCGCAGCTCGTGGCTGGCGTCCGCGACGAACCGGCGCATTCGCTCCTCCGAGCGCCGCGCCGCGGCCTCGGATCGCCGCATCCGCTCCTCCGACCGGCGGGCGGCGCCTTCGGATGCGGCGCGCTGCGCGAACGCGGTCTCGATCTCGGCGAGCATCGCGTTCAGCGCTCCGGAGAGCTGGCCAACCTCGGTCCTCGGGTGGGCGTCCGGCACACGGTGTGAGAGATCCCCGGCAGCGATCATCGCGGCCGTGCGTTCAACGTCGCGGAGTGGTCGCAGGCTGGCTCGGATGAGGAAGTATCCGACAGCGGCGAGGACAACGACCGCCGCCGCACCGATGATCACGAACAGGGTAATGAGCTGGCTGACCGTGTTCTGCACATCGCTCAGGCTTTGCGCAACCAGTTGCGTGCCGGCTGACCCGTCAGACAGTGCGATCGGCGTAGCCAGCACTCTCCAGCGGCCGTTGCCGGTGACTGCTCCAACGGTGAAGGTATGCGGACCCATGGCCTGGGTTTGCGCGCCGGTCGGGTGCGGCAGCGCGGGCAGCGGCTCATGCGGGTCAACGAGGTTGCTGGTAGGCCCGGACACGACCGCGCCGTTCGCGCCGGTCACCTCGGCCACATACGCACTTGGCAGTCGGGATGGTCCCGCGCCATGGTCTTCCTGGTCCGGGCCGCCATGGTGTTCGCCGATCGGTTGCTGAGCGGCGGCCAGCTGCGCGTCGACCCGCCCGATCAAGTAGCTGCGAAGTTTCGTGGCCGCTACCGCACCGGAGCCAGCGAGAGCGGCGGTCACCAGCAGCAGCATCGCCGCGATGAGTTTCACCCGCAGCGGGGTGCGAGAGTACGCGCGACGGGTCCAGGCCGCGACTGCCCGCGGAGCGGCAAGCCCTCGTTGCGGCCGGTCAGGCATCGTCAGGGCCGCGGCAGGCGGAGGGTGTAGCCAACGCCGCGCAGCGTGTGCAGCAGCCGCGGCTCGGTCGTGTCAATCTTGCGGCGCAGGTAGGAGACATACGACTCGACGACGTTGGCGTCGCCGCCGAAGTCGTAATTCCAGACGTGATCAAGAATCTGGGCCTTGCTCAACACTTTTCCGGCGTTCTGCATGAAGTAGCGCAACAGGTTGAACTCCGTCGGAGATAGTGCCACCTCGACTCCCGCTTTCCATACCTGATGCGTTTCGTCGTCCAGCTCGATGTCGGCGAACGATATCCGGGCCGCCGGAACGGTCGATCCCGTCGGACTGCGGCGCAGCACGGCGCGAATACGAGCGATCACCTCGTCCAGGCTGAATGGCTTCGTGACGTAGTCGTCGCCGCCGACCGTCAGTCCGGTGATCTTGTCCGCGACCGCGTCCCGGGCCGTGAGGAATAGCACCGGGCAGCGGTTTCCCTCCGAGCTCAGCCGCCGGACGACCTCGAAACCGTCGATCCCGGGGAGCATCACGTCCAGCACGATGAGGTCCGGCCGAAATTGGCGGGCGAGGCGGAGCGCCTCGCGGCCGTCCCGGGCCCCGGCGACCTCGAAGCCGGCATAGCGCAAGCTCGCCGACAAAAGCTCGACAATGTTCGCGTCATCCTCGACGACCAGCAGCCGGGCCTCGATCGGGCGCTCGGATGCTCGACGGCCGTTGCTCACCATGGCGGTCCCACCCTGCCAGTCTTCACGTCTCACATGGTCGCTGGCTGAATGAAACCTGACAGTAGCCTGGGAGCCGCATACCCATGGCGGCGCGGCGTGCGATCCCGGTGCCATATCTGTAGGGCACCCACCCATTTAGCGGGAAAGGGACCCGGCCATGGATCGCAAGGACTTCGAAGCTGCGCAAAACGCGCAGGTGCAGCGGGAGATAGCGCGAGCGCTAGGCAAGGAAACCTCCGCACGGTCCGACGAAGAAATCGCCGAACCGATCGACCGCCTGCGGCGCCTTCGAGCAAACGGCATGGCGTATAGAACTCGTCGCCGGACGGTGGCCGTTGCTCGCTACGTGCTGGCCGCCGAAACGTGGCAGCGGATCGGCAGCTACCCGAACCGCAAAGCCGCGATCAGCGCCGCCTACGGAGAGGACCAGCGCTAGAACAGGCATCGGTAGACAGAGGCGCGGCCACGCCGCGGAGGCATGCTGTCGAGGCTAGGCGGGTGGAGCGGGCGCCGGCGGGACGGGCGCGAGCTCGACGGTGCCCGTGTAGTGCGGCGCCGGGCCCCCGGTGCCCGGAGGCAGCGCGGCGATCGCCGCGGCGAGGTGGTCGACGCTGGTCTGTAGTTTGCCGAGCGCGGCCGCGTCGGACTTCGACGCGGCTAGCAACGCGTTTAGGTCGTTGACCGCGGCGCGCACAGCCTGGCAGGTGACGACGATCGTGTCCGCGGTGTTGACGGTGCCCGGGGCGAGATTCGGATGGCTGGTGCTGCCCTTCAGCCAGTTGTGAAGATCGGTCAGTTTCTGGTCCTGATCGGATGTCAGCATGTCGGAGCCCTCCAGTAGTGCCGGATCGAATACGGATAGGTCGTAGCCGGGCGGGGACAGGTTGCCGGCGTATTGGACGCCGATCTTTCCGGGTGGCAGCGTCGTCGGGCGGATGTTCGTCCAGTTGGCAACCCAGTCGATGAACGGCGCATCGACCGAGTACACGTAGGCGCGCAGCCAACCGGCGGCATGCATGGTGGAGCGGAACGCGTCGGCCATTGCTTTAGCGCCGGTTGGGTTGGCATGCAGCGCGTCCGGTTCGAGGTCACAAAACACAGGGTCGGTCTTCGTGACGCCGTAGGCCGGCGCCTGCGCGATCACGGTCTGCGCGTTGGTCACACCGTCCTGGGCGTTCGTGGCGCCCTGGGAGATGCCCACCACGATCGGCCACCACACGAAACCGGCGCGGCGCGCCTCATTCGCTTCTTGGACGGTCCACACGTGCGGCGTGTAGCCGGGCCGGCCGATGTAGCCCATGATTACCTGGCAGCCGGCCGGCGCCTGCGCAAAGTCATACGGGTAAGCGCTGTCGGTCGCGAGCACAAGATCAGACAACGCGATCACCTACTATCCGATCTGCCGTTTGAATGACAGGAAATTAGCGGGCGCGGCAGCTAGGTGACGCGAGAACGAGGGCGCCCCGCCCCCGGCTACCGGGCGGGGTGCTCTCCTTCGTGCTGACGTTTGGTCGGCCCCCCGTGACCGGCTCCATTGCCGAGAACCGGGCCGCGCCGGACAGTGTGGCGCACCCCGCACGTGGCACGCAAGACCGACGGTTGGTTGAACGCGGGCGACTCCCGTCGAGGGCTTTGGCACTGCGGTGTGCCACATGCGTAGGTGCGTGGCGATGTCGCGCAGGCCGTGCCCGTCTGCGAGCGCCTCCAGAATCGCCACGGAATACCGCCGCATGACAGGAACCTGCCACATCCAGTCGATTTGGTGGATGGGCGTGGTAGAGAGAGCGCACGTTCTGCGGCGCGCACAGCCAGTGCCCTGGACTGCCGCTCACCATGCGGGGGAGATTTGCGACATGCGAAACCGGCTTTCGGCCATATTCGCCACGAGCGTGCTGCTCGTGGCGGCCGCAGTCTTTCTCGGAGCACCGGCCGCGTCGGCACGGGCCGATAGCCCGCTGCACCTTACGATAACGCGGCTGAACATCACCTCTTTTTCGTGCACTGACCCAGCCAATCCGTTCCTCTGTAACGTGACGGCTACCGCCGAAGTCCGGAGCAATCTGTCTACGACATCGGGAAGCGCTGAAAACTCCCTAGTCATCGACTTCTCGCCCTCATTCGACGCGCCATGCAATACGGTCGACGAGACACCGACGTTCACATTTGATACTGGCACGATTACCACTCACTCCCACCATCGAGACTGCAACGCCACGATTTCCCCCGGCCCACGAATTAACACTGACTTCGTGATCACCGGCGGCACGGGGGCGTTCGCCGGAGCAACCGGTAGCGGGCATGTACTCAAGGCGCACGCCGACAACGCCGCCATCGTCTACAACGGCACAATCTCCTTGCCCTAGCCTGGCGTGGCCTGCCCTCTGCCGCGCTCAGCGCCGTTGACGAGAGCCTCTCCTAGAAGTGGACAAGCCAATGACCCGACTCTTCTGCTACATCGGCTTCCACCGGTACCGCACCAAGTACAACGACGAAGGCCAGCACTATCTCGAATGCACCCGATGCAAGAAATACAAGGACGACAGATTGGCGCCGGGGGCCGGGATGTGACCGCACCGGGCCGAGCGGGCGGTTTCCTCCGAGATGGGCGGCTGATACGGCAGCGCTCAGGCCCCGCGGGAATGTGGTCGCCCACGGCGGCCGCGTCTGCGGGTCGGCGCCGATCGGCCAGACCACCCGCTGACCGGCTTTCTGCAGCATGTGCTCCGCGTCGTGGCCAACGACCAGCTGGCAGCCGTCACCTTCGCCGTCGACCTCGGTGCAGCGGTACTGGTCGAGGCTCCACGGGTCGCTCGCGCCGGGTAGGTCACGATTCCGAGGATGAGCGCCGGATCTGACAACACCGGCGGGCCGGCCTGGCTCGAAGGGAGCAGCAACGACCAGGCCGGCTCCGAGTCGGGGGTATCTGTCCCCCCTCTGTACCCCGATCTGTAAGCGTCCGACGCGTCGAGAACGTCACATAGCGGTACCGGTCGAGAGCCATCCACGGGGTGCCGAATGACAGCCGATCAACCCATGACCTACGAACGGCAGGGCGGGGATCCGCCATCCTGCCCGGCGGGGTTTTGCCTGGTCAGCTTGGTGAGCCATCAGACGGCGAACTCGGTGTCACCGGCGGACTCTGATCCGAGCTTGGCGGTGGCGGATTTGAGCTTGACGAACTCGCGGCACCGGGGATCGCTCCAGGTTGAGCAAAGAAGGAGACGGCCGAACCGCTGGTGGAGCTGTCGGCAAAAGAATCGCATTTGCTCTGCTCTCCGCAGAGAACGCGACCGGACAATTTGAGATGCACTTCCTTCTGTTCCTCAACGGATGCGATCTGTGTGGCCGCTACGGAGCAGCCCAGGTGCTCGGTCTGCGATGTCCATTGCAACGACGTTGTACACGGAGCCCCTCCGGACGTACAGGTGCCTTCGAGCTTGAAGATATCTTCGGAACTCAAGCTGATCTTATCGATGGTTACGACGATGCCTGGCGGTATGTGTGGCCCTGTCCAGCTAACTCCGGCGCACTGTTGAGCGCCGACGGTCGGTATAGCCCCGCCACCACCTATTGGAAGTGACGGTAGATCAGCGGAAGGCCCTGCGTAGTGACTTTTCTGGGGTGACTCAGGCTCCGTGCCCTCAGGGGACGGCGTGGTATCGGCTTCGGACGATGAGGTCACGGCAGGCGACGTCGTGGTGTCTGACGATACGGCCGACGCGGACTCACTCGGCGTCACTTTCGACTTGCCACAGCCAACGCCGACAACGGCGAGCATCGAGACGACCACTACAAGGGGCGCTCGGCGACCGCGATGGTTCAGATCATTCATGGCTTCGCCAGTTCCCTCCCAGTCGCTCGTTCGTCCGTACGCGCTCTCTACCATGCCCATCCGCCAATCGACTTGGATGTGGCAGGTACCTGTCATACGGCGGTGTTCGTTCGCCGGATGGATAACGTCGGGGTGTCACCCGTTTACTGACCCGTTAATGCCGTGACCCACAGGGTCACCCGCGTGAATGCTGGGCTCAAGAAGAAACGTGGGCCATGGGTCAAATGGTCAGAGGCATGCTCCCGGAACACGCCAAATCCGCCCACAACACGGAATTGCCCGTACGGAACGGCGTGATTCTCCGCTAACGGCCTACACGTCGTCCGGAACGGTGTGTCTCAACGTTTAACCCTTGGCCGCGGCCCGCGGAATGGAGTAGCCACAACCACGACCAGGCGAATTCAGATGTTCGGCGCGTCCGCGGCGCCCGGCTCATGCGCCTGCATGTCCTCACGCAACCTGGCTTCAAACCATTGCTGCTGCTGCTGCGGATTGTTGGTGGTGGTCGCCGCCTGCAACGCTTGCGCGAAAGCCGCCACAGCGGATCAGCAGCGCCGCCCATTGCCGCAGTTTGAGGTTGTATTGGGCGCCGAGCCGTTTGGCTTCGCGGCCTTCGACGGCGCTGGGGGCCGGCGGTCTCACGCCTGCCCGCCTTCCGCAAGTTTCGACAGTGCCTCGGCGATCTGCTGGTCTCCGTCCGCTGCCGCACGCTGGTAAATCAACGCCGCGCCCGGGGTGGAATGTCCCAGCGTGGTGATCAGTTCCCGCAGGTCGTCCCGGTCCGGGCGGCTATCGTCGGCTCGGAGTGCCGCAAATCGTGGAACCGACGATCAGGGCGCCAGGCTTGTTCAAGGGCCGCCTCCACGACGCGTAGAACGTCGTCGAGGACAGGTGCACCCCTGCGGCGGTCTTCGGCAGTCCGACGATGCGTTTCGCGGACACCCAGGTGACACCGCGCCGGACGTGGATAATCCCGTTTTTGACGTCGATGTCCGAGCGTCGCAGTTCGGCGACCTCGCCGTAGCGGAGCGCGCACCAGGCGCCGAGGTGGACCGCGAGCCGCAACCGCTCGGGCATCGCCTCAACCAGCGTGGCGAGTTCGTCCTGTGTCTTGGTATTTTCTGACTGTCAAGCAGAACGCCCTACAGACACGGGGGAAACCGTGCAAACACGGGGACTACAGCCAGTCGCGGAACTAGCCCGTCGTGACTGATGTGAAACCAGTCGCTATCGTGACCGGAGCCGGTTCTGGCATCGGCCAAGCAGCAGCCCGCATGTTCCATGACCGGAACTACGCCATCGTCGCCGCCGACGTCAGCGCTGAGTCATTGTCGTGGGCAGCGGATGTGCCGGATTGTCAGGCGGTCGTTGCCGATGCGAGCAACGAGGACGCCACCGCCGCCGTCGTTCAGGCCGCCGTGAATGGGTTCGGCCGTCTCGACGTCGCCGTTCTGAACGCGGGTATAGCCCGCCGCGTTGACTGGACGGCTGATGACGCCGTTGAGCAGTACGACCGGATCATGGCCGTGAATGCGCGCGGCGTCGTGATCGGGATTCGCCATGCAGCGCCCGTGATCGCCACGCACGGTGGTGGATCAATCGTTGTCGTCGGGTCCACCTCCGGAATACGGGCCGACCCGGATCGGTGGGCGTACAACGCATCCAAGGCTGCTGCCATCAATGTGGCCCGGGCCGCTGCGCTTGATTGGGCGCACCGAGGCGTCCGAGTCAACGTGCTTGCACCCGGCCCGACGCTCACCCCGATTCTCCAAGGCGGCAAGCCCACCACCGATCACCTCGATGAATTGAGCCGGTCGATACCGCTGCATCGCCTGGCGCGACCGGAGGAACAGGCTGAGGCCATCTATTTCCTCGCCTCGCCGGCCGCCAGCTACATCACCGGAGCCGTGCTGATGTGCGACGGAGGCGTCACGGCCAACGTGGGCCTGTTTCCGCCGCGCGCTGCTGGCGGTTAGCTCGCGGAGCACACCGTGACTGACGAAGAATCTCCGGTCATCATCGTCGGCGCTGGCCTGTCCGGTCTTGCCGTTGCGCTAGCGGTCGCGCTTCATGGTCGCCGATCTGTTGTCCTCGAGGCCAGCGACAAGGTCGGAGGCGCAGCCGCATGGTCCGGCGGTCAGGTGTGGGTCGGCGCGAACCATGTGGCCGCGAAGGCAGGTATCGATGACGACCTCACGCGCGCCGAAGCATACGTCCGCGCGATCGGGGAAGCCCATCCCGAACTGCTCGACGAAACTGCGCTGAAGCGCTGGCTCACTGTCGCTCCGATAGCAATGCGCTATTGGGAGGAGGTCGGGGCCATCACGTGGGAGGTCATTCCCGATCTGGCCGACTATCACGATTACGCACCGGGCGCTCTGGCCGAAGGACGCTATCTCACTGGTGCCGTCATCGACGGTTCGGTTCTCGGTGAATGGCTGGACCGGCTACTCGTTTCGCCATACTTTCCGGTCGGAACTACGTACGCGGACATGTATCTCAAGGGCCGTCGGGCCGCCAACCTCGGCACCGATGAGGACAACCCTCGACTCGGGGAAGAGAACGGAATCGCCGACCATGCCGGGGTTCCGGCATTCGGCCGCACGATGCCGGCGCACCACCGCCACCGGTCGGATGGCACAGATCCGCTGACGTTCGGCACCGGCCTCGTCGCGTGGTTCCTCGCGCGGGTGCTCCGGCAGGACAACATCGACATCCACCTCTCGTCGCGGGCTACGGCCCTGCTCGGTACCGACCGTGGCGCCGTGTCGGGCGTGCGGGTCCGAGTCAACAACGAGGACCGCGATATAGCCGGTCCGGTCGTGCTGGCGACCAGCAGTTTCGACTGGGATCCCGAGGCGGTCGAGGACTTGCTAGGTCTCGGCCCGGACGACTTCGGCTCGATCGCCCCAAAGACCATCCGCGGCGACGGACTGCGGATGGCGCGCGATGCCGGTGCAGCAGTTGTGCGAATCCCCCCGACCGCCGTCCCGATGCCACCCGGCTGGCGAACCGCCGACGGGCAGGGGTACGCCAACGGGCCAGAATATGCCCTTCCGCACGCGATGATCGTTGACGCCTCCGGGCGCCGGTTCTGTGACGACTCCTATTGGGTCGACATCGTGCGAAAGGGTCTCGCACCCGACGATCCGCATGTGCCGTTCTTCCTGATCTGGGACGAGCAGCATCACCGCGCGTACGGACTGGGCTCATCCGCTCCCGGTGAGCCATATCCGGACGGCCTCGTCACAACAGCACCTACGCTTTCCGGGCTCGGCCCGGCGCTGGGAATCGACGGAGCGGTGCTCGCAGCGACCGCGGACCGGTTCAGCCGGCATGCCCGCGCCGGTGTCGACCCCGATTTCGGGCGAGGGTCGGTACCGTTCATCGCCCGCTTCGCGGGAGACCCGGCACATGAACCGAATCCGCTACTCGGTGACGTGGCCCAACCTCCGTTCTACGGAATGCGAATGGTCTACGTTGGCACCGCCATTGGCATGAGCGGCATACACATCGACGCCGACGCGCACGTCCTCGACCCGTCCGGCAATCGAATACCGGGCCTACACGCGGTCGGTTCGGTCGCGGCCTATACAACAATGGGCACCGCGTACAACAGCGGATTTGCACTCAGCCGCGGGCTGACCCACGCCTACCTGGTTGGGCGCGAACTCGCCGCGCACAGGGGCGGCTATCCTCGGTAGGGAGAAGCCGTGTCGCGCGGGTGGTTCCGATGAGACATTTGCTATGAGCGCGCCGATCAGCCTTGACGATCGATTCACCATCGGGACGCGCTACTGGCATCGTCTCGACGACGGCCGGGTGCAGTGCGACGTGTGTCCGCGAGCGTGCCGGTTGCACGAGGGTCAGCGGGGACTGTGTTTCGTCCGGGGCCGGGTCGACGACCAGATTGTGCTCACGTCCTATGGCCGATCAAGCGGATTCTGTGTTGATCCGGTGGAGAAGAAGCCGCTGAATCATTTTCTGCCGGGCACGTCGGTGCTCTCCTTCGGAACGGCCGGATGCAATCTCGCGTGCAAGTTCTGCCAGAACTGGGACATCTCCAAATCCCGAGAGATCGACACACTCGCCGACGCCGCATCCCCGGAAGCCCTTGCCGACGCGGCGAGTCGGCTCGGCTGTCGCAGCGTCGCCTTCACCTACAACGATCCGACCATCTTCGTGGAGTACGCCATCGACGTGGCCGATGCTTGCCATGAGCGCGGTATCAACGCAATCGCGGTCACGGCCGGGTACATATTGCCTGCGCCCCGGTTGGATCTGTATGCGCACATGGACGTCGCTAATGTCGACCTCAAGGCATTCTCGCAGAACTTCTACCATCGCGTCTGCGCCGGCCACCTGGATGCTGTGCTCGACACTCTGGAGTACCTGCGCCACGAAACGAACATATGGTTCGAGATCACCACACTGCTGATCCCCACATATAACGATTCCGACCAGGAAATCGACGCGGAGACCCGGTGGATCGCCGAACACCTCGGACCAGACGTTCCGCTGCACTTCACCGCATTCCACCCGGACTACAAGATGCGCGACCTACCACCGACGCCGCCCGCGACACTCTCCCGCGCCCGCCGAATCGCTCGGGCCAACGGCTTGCACTTCGTCTATACGGGCAACGTGCACGATTCCGAAGGCGGCACGACCTACTGTCCTGGATGCGGCGCCGCGGTAGTCGTGCGCGACTGGTACATCCTGAACCGATACGAGTTGACCGACCGCGGGACCTGTCGCTCCTGCGGCGCAGCGGTGCCCGGTGTCTATGACGGACCGGCCGGAGGTTGGGGCGGCCGCCGGCAGCGGGTGAAGCTCTCGGGCGCGCGCTGATCATGCGCGCCCGAGACGGCGTGCGGCCACCCGAATGCGCGGGCCGGTTCTATCCCGCCGAAGCCGCTCGCTTGGCTGAGACAGTGGACCGACTGCTGGCGGAGGTTCCGTCGCCTGCTGCGGATGACGACACCCCGGTAGCACTTGTCGTTCCGCACGCCGGATACGTCTACTCCGGTCGGGTCGCCGCGGCTGCGTACCGACAGCTGGCCGAGCAGCGTGGACAGATCCGTCGCGTGGTCGTTCTTGGCCCTGCGCACTTCGCCCGACTCACCGGCGCGGCGCTGCCTGAATGCAGCGCGTTCGCCACCCCGCTGGGCGAGATCGAGGTCGATCAGTCGGGATGCGCGCTTGCCGCAAGGCTCCCGGCCGTCACGTTGTCCGCGGGCGCACACCGGCGCGAGCACTCCATCGAAGTGCAACTCCCGTTCCTGCAACGAAGCCTGGGGCCTGACATCCGCATCGTCCCGATCGCGGTCGGTCGCGTCGAAACGCGCCTGGTCGCAAACGTCATCTCTGCGCTCTGGACAGACGAGTCGACCGCAGTGGTGGTTAGTTCGGACCTCAGCCACTACCAGGATCAGGCCACCGCTGAGCGACTAGACCGACGCACCGCCGAGGCGATCGTGCGTCAGGATCCGCTCGCAATCGGCGAACACGCAGCATGCGGACGCTACCCGCTGCGGGCGTTACTCGAAGTCACGCGGGAGCGCTCCCTTCGCATGCGTCAACTCGAGCTGCGGACGTCAGCGGACACCACCGGTGACCGATCCAACGTCGTTGGATACGGCGCGTTCGCTGCTTACGCCGACGGCTAGCCGCCTCATCGATGAGGAGGCTAGAGCCTGAGCGGGCGCACCGATCACGGTGAGTCGTCGCTGACTAGGGGTCTTGCTCTGCGCCTCGCACGGGAGGATTGTCACAGTATGACTGCGCTTACCGCCCCACTCAGGTCGTCGACGCTTCGTCTGGTTGTCGTTCTCGCGCTGCTCTCGGTGGGTTTCGTGGTCACCGGGCGGCCACCGCGAATGCGAGTTCGTCGGCTTCGGCCCCTGCGGTAGCGGCCGCAGCCGCGACTCCCGGCGGACCGGATTTCGGTCCCAACGTCTACGTTTTCGACCCGTCGATGCCACAGAGCCAGATCCAGGCCACGGTCGATGCAATAGCCACCCGGCAGGTTCCGAACCAGTTCGGCACGCAACGCTATGCATTGCTGTTCAAGCCGGGCACGTATGGAACGGCGGATGATCCGCTGAACTTCCAGGTGGGGTACTACACCGACGTCGCCGGTCTCGGGGCATCACCGAACGACGTCGTCATCAACGGATCGATCTACGTTCGCAACCAGTGCGGCACCACCCCCAACTCTTGCGTCGCTCTGACCAACTTCTGGCGATCCATGTCCAATCTGACGATCAACGTGACGAATCCCGACTTCGGCTGCTACACGGGCGAGTTTTGGGCCGTATCGCAGGCCGCGCCCATGCGACGCGTTCATGTCAACGGACCCACGACTCTGATGGACTACTGCACCGGCCCCTCGTTCGCGAGCGGTGGCTTCATCGCGGACTCGAGCTTCGACGGCAATATCGTCAACGGTTCACAGCAGCAGTTCTTCGTCCGCAACACCACGCTCCACGGCTGGAGCAACGGCGTGTGGAACCAGGTTTTTGCCGGCGACGTAGGCGCGCCGGCACAGTGCTTCCCCGCGCAGATGAGCTGCGGCGGGCCCTATACAACCCTGGCCACGACCCCGGCGAGCAGGGAGAAGCCGTACTTATACGTAGACGGAACCGGCAACTACCAGGTCTTCGTCCCAGCTGCCACGACGAACTCCGCTGGTGAGACCTGGTCTCCCGGGCCGACCCCCGGTCGGTCGATCCCGCTGTCTGATTTCTTTGTTGCGAGGCCGTCCGACTCCGTCCAGACGATCAATAACCAGCTCGCGCAGGGCCGGAGCCTGCTGTTGACCCCGGGCGTCTACAACGTCGACCGCACGATCAAGGTCAAGCGAGCGGACACCGTGGTGCTCGGGCTCGGGCTGGCCACGCTCACTGCCGTCAACGGAGCAGTGCCCATGACCGTCGCCGATGTGCCTGGCGTCGACATCGCCGGCTTGATCTTCGACGCCGGCCCATCCAACTCGCCGATGCTGCTGCAGATCGGCACGCACCACGCCAGCAATGGAGCGGCCCGCGAAAACAACGGCTGGAGCGACCCCGCCGACCCGACGGGCCTGCAGGACGTGTTCTTCCGCATCGGCGGACCCGATGCCGGCAAGGCGACCGTAAGCCTCGAAGTCAACAGCGACAACGTGATTCTCGACGACATCTGGGCCTGGCGCGCCGACCACGGTAGCGGCGTTGGCTGGACCCAGAACACCGCCGACACTGGTGTCGTGGTCAACGGCGACAACGTCACCGCCACCGGGCTCTTCGTCGAGCACTACCAGAAGTTCCAGGTCATCTGGAACGGCGATAACGGCACAGACGTCTTCTTCCAAAGCGAGATGCCGTATGACGTGCCGAGCCAGGCCGCGTGGATGTCCAGCCCAACAACAAAGGGCTACGCCGCGGTCCTGGTCTCATCCACCGCGCAGCACTTCACCGGATATGGCATGGGCACGTACAGCTTCTTCAACCAAGGCGTAGACATCTTCGCGGATCACGCCTACGAAGCGCCGACCCCAGCCAACGTTCGGATGCACGACCTGCTGACCATCTTCCTCGACGCCGTCAACGGAATGGGCGGCATCCTCAACGTCATCAACGACACCGGCGGACCCTCGACGATCGCCAACCCGGACGTTCCGGTAACCGTCACCAGCTACCCCTAACTCCAGTGGCCCTCGCGATGATCTTGGACTTACTGACGCCATCTGGCATTAACTCCAAGATCATCGCCCGGGAGACTCGGGTGAGGGCGAGCGGCCGATGATCACCACAGAGCTTCTCGTGGTGGGCGCCGGGCCGTACGCGCTGTCGACAGCTGGTTTGGCGCGCGAGCGTGGCATCAACACCGTCGTCGTCGGGCATCCGATGGGGTTCTGGCGAGACAACATGCCCGAGGGAATGTTCCTGCGTTCAGGGCCCAGTTGGCACATGGACGCGGCCGGAACTCATACCTTGGCGGCGTTCCTGCAGCAACGCGGCATAGCACCTATGGACATTGATCCGATTCCGATCGCGGTGTTCCTCGACTATGCGGAATGGTTTCGCGAGGAGAAGGCCATCGACGTGCAAGCGGAGACTGTCGCCGACCTGACCCAGTCTGACGGTAGGTTCGCGGCGTCGCTGGCCGGAGGCGAGCAGATTGTCGCCGAGGCGGTCATCTGTGCTCCGGGCATCCGCCACTACACGAACCTTCCTGAGTGGGCATCGGCGGTACCGCCCGGGCGCGCAGCGCACACCTGCGACCTCGTGCAGTTCAGAACGCTGGCCGGGGCGAGGGTCCTCATCGTAGGCGGCCGGCAGAGCGCCTACGAATGGGCGGCGTTGCTGCGTGAGCACGGCGTTGCGCGGGTCGACATCGTGCACCGCCATGCCGTGCCGCGCTTCGATCGCGTGGATTGGGCGTTCGTCGACGCCCACGTGGAAAGGACAATGAGCGTCCCGGGGTACTGGCGGCACCTTTCGCAGGCCGAGCAGGACAAGATCGGCCAGCAGTTCTGGGAGGCTGGGCGGCTGACGCTAGAACATTGGCTGGTACCCCGACTGGCATGGGACGGCATTCATCGCTGGCCAGGCACCGAAGTCGCCGAGGTCATCCCCCACTCGGTGGGCGATGAGCTGGAGGTGCGACTGTCGAACTCCGAGCGGCTCACGGTTGACCGCATCATCTATGCCTCGGGTTACCGTGCCGACCTGGCAAGAGTCCCGTATCTGGCCAGCTTGCTGAACCGCATCGTCTGTGTCGACGGGTATCCGGTGCTTGATGAAGCCTTCGGGACCAGCCTGACCGGTTTGTACGTGACCGGCTTCTCCGCCAGCCGGGACTTCGGGCCGTTCTTCGGATTTGTGAAAGGCGCACCGGCTGCCGCCACGCTCATCGTGCGAGATCTCCTGTCGCGACCGTAACGGCATCTGGCGCAGAAGTTCCGATGAGTCCTCAGCCAGGCCAGGGGGAGAGCCGGCGTCAATACGCGCTGCGACCAATCGAGCGGTAACAGTGTTCAAGTAGGCGGTGCGGCGGTACGGTCTCGCGTACACCACCCAGCTCGGGGTCAACCGAGGAGGCCGAAGTGTCGATGCGTTGGCGGACAGCCCGGGTAGTGGCAGTAGTAGCGGCCGTGGTGGCTTCGGTCGGCCTGCTTGGCGCGCCGGCGGGCGCGGCGCAGCCGGGCAGCACGCAACCGTGGATGGACCGGCACCTGTCATCAGACCAGCGGGCTCGCCTGCTCATGGCGCAGATGACCCTCGCGGAGAAGGTCGACCTGATGACGGGCAACCAGGGCGAGGCGCCATACGCCTTCTACAACGCGCCGATCACCCGCCTCGGCATCCCGGCGCTCAAGATGGCCGATGCAGGCGGGGGCGTCGCCCCGCGCGGCTGGTCGCTCCCGGGCACCGACGGCCACGCGACCGCGATGCCGTCGGAGATGGCACTCGGTGCGACCTGGTCCCTCGATGTGGTGCACCAGTTCGCCGGCGTCGTTGCGGACGAGGTGCGCGAGACGGGCCAGAACGTGCTCCTCGCCCCGGACACCGATATCGCCCGCGTGCCTTGGGGCGGCCGGATCAGCGAGAGCCAGGGCGAGGACCCATTCCTGAACGGCGACCAGAACAGCGCCTACTCCTCGACGGTGCAGTCACGCAATGTCATCGCCACGTTGAAGCACTACACGGCCAACAACCAGGAGACCAACCGAAACAGCGGCCAGAACGCCATCATGTCCGAGCGGACGTTGCGTGAGGTGTATTCGCTGGCGTTCGAGATGGTCGTAGAACGCGCTGGTCTTGGCGCAGTGATGTGCTCCTTCAACAAGATCAACGGCGAGTATTCGTGCGACAACTCGGAGACCCTGCGCACAGTACTCAAGGGCCGGATCGGCTTCAGCGGCTTCGTGATGAGCGATTTCGGCGCACTGCACGACACGCTGAAGGGGCTTAACGCCGGCGATGACCTCGAGACTGGCACGACGACCGTCTACGACGGCGCGCTGCTCGCCGCGGTGCAGTCCGGCCAGGCCAGCGTCGCCCTGGTGGACGACGCAGTGTTCCGCATCCTCACCACAATGTTCCGCATCGGCGTCTTCGACACGGACTACACAGCGACCGCCATTCCCGTTGCGGCGCACGACGAGGTCGCCCGGGCCGTCGAGGACAAGGCCATCACGCTGCTGAAGAACACCGGCGTGCTGCCGCTCACCGGCGCCACAAAATCGATCGCCGTCATCGGAGCGGACGCGAATATCCTCGCGGCGGAGAGCGGCTCGGCCTACGTGTCACCGACCACTGGTACGCCGACGCTGCAAGGCATCACCGCTCGCGCGGGGTCGGCCGCGCAGGTGACATTCACGCCGGGCAATGATCCGGTCAATGCAGCGTCCATGATCGAGACCTCTGACATGACCGCCGTCCCGTCGGCGGTGCTGACACCGGCGACTGGGACCGGACCCGGACTTACCGCGCAGTACTGGCACACTCCGAGCTTCAGCGGTGCGCCGGCAGCCACCCGCATCGAGCGGCAAGTGAACTATGACGTCGGCTTCGCGAGCACCTTCCCGAACTGGGCCGGCGCCGGCACGCAAGTGCCGTTGCCGCCAACCAATTTCTTCCTCGAACAGCAGGCGGTGAAGTACGACGGATTCCTGACGCCGCCCACGACCGGCGACTACCAGCTCTCGCTCACCGGCTGGGGTGACGCGACTCTGAGCCTCAACGGCAGCACGATCATCGACATGACGGGGCAGAACAGCCGACGCGTTGTCGATTCGACAGTGCAGCATCTGATCGCGGGCGTGCCGTACGCGCTGCACATCGAATACCGGGCGACCCGGCCGCTGACCGGCCTGCAGCCCGGCACGCTGCTGCTGCAATGGCGCACGCCGGCGGGCATTCAGTTGCCGGGCATAGAGCAGGCGGTCGCCGCGGCGCGGGCTGCTGACGTCGCGATCGTGTACGTGCGCGACTTCGAGACCGAGGAGCGGGACCGGGTCTCCCTGAAGCTGCCGCAAAGCGCCGATCAGCTGATCAGCGCGGTGAGCGCGGCGAACTCGCACACCGTGGTGGTACTCGCGACCGGTGGTCCGGTGACCATGCCGTGGATCGGCTCGGTCGCTGCGGTCGTGCAAACATACTTCGGTGGCCAGGAGCAGGGTCGCGCACTCGCCGATGTGCTCTGGGGGGATGTCAACCCCCAGGGCAAGCTCACCGTCACCTATCCGACGAGCGAGCAGGCAACACCACCCGGTCCACAGAACCCATGGAACGGGATCGCCAGCCCAGACATCGTCTACAGCGAAGGCGTTGACGTCGGCTACAAGGGCTACGACGTCGCCGGCATCAGCCCGTTGTTCCCGTTCGGGTATGGCCTGTCGTACACCACGTTCGACTACAGCAAGCTGGGGGTGCACGCGCCGAACCCGAACGCCGCCCAGCTGAAAAAGGTCCAGGTCGAGTTCCGGGTCAGCAATACCGGCCAGCGCACTGGGACGGAGACCGCGGAGGTGTACCTGGGGCTACCCGCGAGTACCGGTGAGCCGCCGAAGCGGCTCGTGGGCTACGCGCAAGTGACGCTGGCGCCGGGCAAGTCGACAATGGTGCATCTGAAGATCGACCCGGCAGCGCCGAACCACCCGCTGAGCTACTTCGATGAGGCCACGCACAGCTGGCAGATGGCGCCCGGCGAATACCGTGTGTACGTCGGCTCGTCCGAGCGAGACACGCCGCTCACGGGCACCTTCGACGTCGGATGACCCAAGGCGTCAACTCGAGCCGAGTGCGAATTGCTCGGCCAAGATCTCTTGTCGTGCTCATCGTGCGAGACCTCCTGTCGCGACCGTAACGTCGGGTGACCTAGTGTCGAGTTCGTGATCTTGGACTTATCTATGCCATATCGCATTAAGTCCAAGATCACGACGAGATAGGAGGACAACGTGTCAATGGCCGCTGACGGCTTTGACGGCCGAACGCGCCGGTTGGCGGACGGCAATCGGATCCCGGTCCTGGGCCTAGGCGTCTGGCAGGTACCCAACAGCCGAGAGTGCGTCAACGCCGTGCTGTGGGCGCTTGAGCTCGGCTATCGACACATCGACACCGCTCAGGCCTACGGCAACGAAGCGAGCGTCGGAGAAGCTCTTCGCCGCAGCGGCATACCTCGCGAGGATGTGTTCATCACCACCAAGTTCCAGCCGTCCCGCCCCAACGCCGCGACTGAGGTAGCGGGCAGCCTCCGACGGCTTGGCGTCGAGTACGTCGACCTTTACCTCGTCCACTGGCCCAGCGGCGGGCCGACGAGAGCGTGGCCGGCTATGGAGCAGGCCCACCGACTCGGCTATGCCCGTTCGATCGGGGTCTCCAACTTCAACGTCACAGAACTCGGAGAGGTGATGGCCGGCGCAATCGTGCCGCCCGTTGTCGACCAAGTGAATCTGAGTCCCTTCACCTACCGCCTGTCGCTGCTGAACGAGGGGCGAGCCAGAAACGTGGAGTTCGAGGCGTACAGCCCGCTGGGTACGGGACGCCACCTCTCCAACGGCACCGTGACTCGCATCGCGTCACGAATCGGTCGCACGCCAGCGCAGGTCCTGCTGCGCTGGGCCCTCCAGCACGACCTAATCGTGCTTCCCAAATCGACCCACCGTCCGCGAATCGAGGAGAACGCCCAGATCTTCGACTTCGTACTCTCTCCCAGTGAAATGTCCGAACTGGACGGCCTGGACCGGACGGGCGGAACCGGTGTGGCTCTCGAACGCAAATGGTGGCGATAGCGACGGCACAGCGTGCAATCACTCCCCCGGGCGAATCGCCTCAGTAGATGAAATCGCTGAGGAATTGATTGCCGAATTTGCGGTTCGGATCGTGCCGTGCGGCCAACTGTTGGAAGTCGGTCAATCTCGGGTAGCTGTCGCGGACCCGCTGCGGGTCCAGAGAGAAGATCTTCCCCCAGTGCGGACGTGGTTCAAAACGATCGAGCGCCTGCTCGACCTGGGCGCAGGCGTGGAGTACGGCGGCGTCGCTGTTGTGCCAGGTGAAGTGGGCGGCCACCGAATCGTGGCCGTACGCCGGGCTGAGCCAGAGGTCGTCGGCCGCGATCGTACGAATCTCCATTACCTGCAGCGCGTCGGTGAGATCGAGTTGCTGGAGGGCGGCGACAGCCGCGGGGCCGTGCTGACGCGGAATCAAGTATTCCGTTTGCTGTTCGTCGCCGCTGCTCGGGGAGAAGCTGGCTCGAAAGTGCGGTAACACCTCGTACCAGGGCAGCCGTTCGCCGAGTTGTGGGCTGGCCGCCCGTGCGTCCCGTCCGGCGACGGGGTGCGCCGGCTCGGTAGCGGCTCTGGCGCCCCAGATCGTGCCGTCGGGCGGCTCGCGCTCGGCCCGACTCTTGATCCAGATCTGATCGACGACGTCGCGGCGATGCGGCCAGCTGAGCAGGCTGACGCTGTAGCCGGAGCCCATGATCTCGTCGAAATGATCGAGCACGCTATCCAGCGGTGCGTCGTGCCAGACATGCTGCCGCAGGTCGAACGCTGGTTTGGTCGCGAGCGTTAGTCGGGTCGCTACGCCGAGCGCGCCGAGAGCGAGGACCGATCCGGCGAACCCGCCATCCTGCCTCGCAATCGTGACGAGCTCCCCGTCAGCGCGCACGAACTCGATGCCGACGACGGCAGCGGCCAGGCATTTGTTTCCGTCGCCAGATCCGTGGGTGCCGGTGGCGGCCGCGCCTGCGATAACGATGTGCGGGAGCGACCCGAGATTCGGCAGCGCCCGCCCGCGAGCGTGCAGAATTGGCCCTATATGGCTATAGCGCGCACCCGCAGGCACCGTGGCGGTTCGCTCCGATTCGTCAAAGTCGACGCCGATTTGTAGCGCCTCGGTCGTGACAAGGTCGCCCGACGTGTCCGCGACGCGGCTAAACGAGTGGCCCGATCCCAGCGCCCGAATGCGAGCCGATCCGGCAACCACGTGTTGGAGTTCCGCAACGCTGCGCGGTCGGTACAACTGGGTCGCGGAGAAGGTCACGTTTCCGGCCCAGTTCTTGAGTGGTCCGCCGTAGGTCGCGTTGCGCGCGTCGAGTTCGCGGTTGTCTTCGGTCACAGCGTGATTCCCGGTAATAAGATTTGTGCGCTGGGACAGCCGGTCAACAGTGTCGAGGCCGACGAGCGCGTCGACTTACAACAGCGATCGACAAGCATAGCCAGCAAAACATCGCCCGGCAGAGGGAATAGGCCATGCAGCTAGTGCTGACCGAAGAAGAGGCCGTGGAATTGTTCGCCTTCCTGGTCGCGGCCGCCCGGACCCAATTGGATGAAGCAGCGGAATACGGACCGCTGCGGCTGCTCACGGCCGCGCGCCGTCTTGGCGAGATGATCGCACCGCGATCGTCGGAACCGGTCCGCCAGCTGGTGACCGAACCGTTGCAGCAACTCGGTCCGGTACCGCTAAGTGATGACGACAACCTCGACGACTTCGCTGCGCGACTCGACACGGTATGCGTGGCCGTGGCTGAACATGCCGTGCAACGCGCCGGGCTGCGCGGCAAGGCCTGACGACATGACAGAGCCAGGCGCCGAGCTCCTGCGGACCATCCGCAGCCGCCGGGTAGCCCGGGCACTGACCGCGCAGCCGGTCACCCGTGACCAGTTGGACACGGTGCTCGAGGCGGCGTCGTTCGCTCCGAGCGCCGGCAACCGCCGCCTGCATCCGCTGGTCGTCGTCACCGACCCCGGCCGGCTGTCTGTGCTTCGACTGGTATCGCCGGGCATGCTGCAACGCCCCGCCGCGGCGATCGTCATTTGCATCGATCAGGCCAATGCCCGGCGCTTCGGGTTTCGGCCCGGCACCCCAGGCCTGTACGTGGACGTGGGCACCCTCGCGGCGACAATCCTGCTGGCCGCGCACGCTATCGGACTTGGCTCCGGACCGGTTACTTCGTTCAGTCGCGCGGCCGCAACGCACGTGCTGGACCTGCCCGACGGGTGGGAGCCCCGGCTCATCGTGTGCCTGGGCCATCCTGCCGACCATCAGCCCGCAGGAGTGCGCGCCGGGCGGCGCCGCGACGCGCTGGCCCGCACCTTGTGGCGATAGCGGCAGGAGGCGAGACGAAACCCAAGACCGCCTGGGGCCGCCGCCGCGGCGGCCCCACAGTTGCTACGGCATGACCACGCCGCTGATCACCACGGGCTGGTGAACCGTGTAGTCCAACTCGTCGGATTGGCTAATGTCGGCCGGGGTGAGAACGTCTACGGCCTTCGGCACCGTGGTCGGGTCGACGGTGCAGTGTGGGTCGGAGCTGGCGGCGGCACATACGCCGAACTGGAATGGCTGCGGAGTCGACGCGAATCCGCGGGCCATGTCCGGGCTAAACCCGTCTTGACCGGTCAGCACGACTGTGAACGCCCAGCCAGATGTCGGCGTGCCGCCCAGTGCCGTCTTGTCGACCGAGAACGTGATGTACCGCGAGATCTGGTTAGCGCTGATGGTTATGGTTCCCACCGTGTTCGTGTTAGACGCATCAACGAACCGCTGGCCGAAGCCCTGTACCTCTAGCAGCCGGCTCCACGCGCTGTCCGGCGCGATGGTGTAGTTCCGTGTGAGGAACGACGCCGCGGTCGACGTGGATGCCGCGTTGGGGTCGTGCACGTAGACGTCGACGAGCTGCGCCCCGAGCGGGCTGCCGAAGGTCGGCGTCAGATCTAGAGTCTGGACCCGGAACGTGACAGTAGTGCCGGTGTCGTAGACCTGGAAATCGGTCAGGTCGTACGCGCCCTTATGGAAGTCCGGCGCGGTCGGATAAGCGTAGTTGCCCGGGCCGTTGTCGTCCCCGGTCGGGTCCGCGCTGTCAAAGAGCAGCGTGCCCTGGACGACATCGTTGACGACCGTTCGAACGACCTGGGCCGTACCGCCGTTCGGAGCAGTGCTGGTGACTACCAGAACGTTGTTGCCGACGAGCGGGGCTATGTCGAAGCTGAACGACCCATCGGCGGCAGCGGTGCCGCTGGCATGTGTCGTCGTGCTCGTACCCACATCGGCCACATCGATGGTCGCGCCGGGCACCGCCGTGCCAGCGACGTGAATCGGGTTAGTGGCGGCGGTCTGGTCGGGCGGCGACGTCACCGTGAGCGTGGTCGCCAGCTGGGTGTGGGTGATGTAGCGGTTGACGGTCTGCGCCGGCTGCTCCAGGACTCGGCCGGCGCTCAGGTCGGCCGTCAGCCGGACCAGCGAGCCGGCTCCCCACGTGAGCGGACCGGCTGAGCCGTCCGGCTTGCCGTTGACGAAGCCGATTGAGGCGAGAGTTGGATCGGTGCCAAACGGCGACGCGGCAACGTTCGCCGCGTCCCAGACCTGCTCGGGAACCAGACCGACGCCACCCGACATCGCGATCATCGCGGCGAGCAGCTGGCCGGCTGACGTCGCCTGGCCGGTGGCCAGATCCTGCGCGCCGCGTTCGGCGGACAGCACCGGCCAGGGATGCCCGGTGCCCTTGTTCAGACGGCGCCCACGGCGCACCCTCGATCGGGCAGTTGCCTGACGCGACATGGCAATCGCCATAGCCGTCGCCGTTGTACCGCAGCCATCCTGGGCCGGTGGCGGTTTGCTTCTCGATGGTCTTGTCCACCACGGTCAGTGAGTTCAGGACATCGGGGTCGGTGGCGGATAGCTCGCCGAGCCGAACCAGCTCGAGGAAACCGGCGTCGATGACCTGGCGCTGGTCGAGCGTGGGTCCGCCGTTGCCGACGTTGTAGCTGATCGCCGCATTCGGGTCACCGGTCTTAGACAGCCGGATGAAGTAAGGCTGGCTCGACAGCGGACCATTTGTGGTCACAGTCTGGCTCTTGATCGAGCGCTGGTACTGGTCGGCTGTGGCCAACCAGATCCGCGCGTCGGCCGGAGACGCATGCTGCTGGGCGATCGTTGCGGCCGCGACCAGCCCGGCGATCTCGGCGGCGATTGTCGACGGCGAGAATCCGCTCTGCTCCTCCCAGCGCTCCGGGCCGAACGACGGCCCGTGCGCGATCAGATAGTTTGCCGCCGCCTGGACGTGCGGCCACAGGCCGGCGTCGCCGGCGAGTCCGGACTGCAACACCATCAGGATCGGGTAGGCGACCTCGTCCAGCTGGGTGTTAAAGGAATCCGGCGCCAGCTTGCCGTTGAGGAGCGAGTTGCGTGGCAGCGACCCGTCGGGGAGCTGCTGCTTCTCGAGCAGGAACCGCGTGGCGGCACGCGCGGTGGCCAGGTCGCCGTCGGTCAACAACGCCGTCCACGCCTCGTAGAGGTCGCGGGAGAAGACCTCCCGATACGAGCCGAAGTAGGTGTTGGCCGGGTCGCCGGCCGAGACCGCCTGGCCCCACGGCGAGGCGATGGAGGCCACGATCGCGCCCGGGAACGTCTTGTCCTCGCTTGCCTTGACCACGTTGGCGGAAACGTAGTACGCGTTCACTGCCGCCGACTGCTGAGCCGTCGACAGACCCGGAAGCGTCGCGGATGGGGCCTTGAGAGCGTCGTCGTACGACTGCCACGCCGACCGGTACTGGCCACGCAGCGACCCGAATGGTCGGCCAACCGTGGCGCCGGCCGTGGCGACGGCGTTGGCCTGGGTGGTGCCGAAACCAAGGGCGAGCAGTGCGTCGCCATGCTTGTCGAACCGCACCCGTGCGGTCTGCTCCACGTTGCCATCAAGCGCCGAGTCGGTGGGCGTCAGCGTCATGCGCGGAGTCGAGCTGGGCGAGTCCATCCGACGGGGTCCCAATGAAGCCGCTGCTCACTGTGCCGAACGGTTGGTCGGCCCGCAGGGCCAGGAAGCTTGGCACGGCATAATCGCGATTGGCGGCGTTTGTCTTGGTGTTCGTGTCGTAAGAGACCGGCACCGGCGAACCAGTCGTGGTGTCGACGACGGCATTATCGGCACCGCCGTTGCCGCTGCCGCCGCCACCGTTGCCACCGACTGTCGCGTCCAGCCGGACGTAGACCCGGTAGCTGGCGGCGGCCGATGTCAGGGGCGTGTAGCTGGTCTGGAGCACGACGCTCGGGCGGGCCGGGTCGGTGAGGTACGTCGTCGTGAGCCGGTAGGCACCGGACTTTGCCGTGGATGTGACCGTGCAGACCATTCCGGTCGAGTCAGCCGACACCGTGTAGGTTGTGTCGCGCGACTGCAGGTCGGTGAACGAGGAGCCGTCGGTGACGAGGTACTGCATCGTCTCGACGTTCGTCGTGTCGATCGTCGGAGCATAGACGTCCGACAGCACGCCGCCGGCCACGGTGTACCAGATCTTCGAGGTCGTGTTACGGGCAGTGCCCAGACAGTCCTTTCGGGCCAGGTCGAAGTGACTCAGTGCGCCCGGGCCGTCAGTGGCCGGACCTGGGGCGGCAACGGCCGCTGGCACGGCGGCCGCGAGTGATCCGGCGACCACTGCGCCGACCACGAGGAAAACGGACAACGGTCGTGCGCGCATAGCTCCTCGCCCTCTGCTGAAAGCCCGCGATGTGCTCTCCCTCACAGGCAAGCGCATCGGCCGGTTGCGGTCAAGAGATCGTCGCCGCCGCAAGACATCGGATAAGCCGAAGTCGACATCTGACGGATTCCTGCGAGACGGATCGACGTGGGAGCGGTGGACGAGCTGGTCACTGCTCGGAGGCGTTGCTAATTTGAGTCAATGAACAGTTACTCGGACGCGACGACGCGGGCTGAGTTGCCGACTGTGTGGCTGCTGCCGAAAGCGCTGTATGTCCTTGAACCAGAGGCAACCGCCCTGCTCGATCAGGTCAACCAACGGGTCTGGGCAACCGTTGATCCAGCTCTGCTCGAGATCATCAGGCTCCGGATCGCTTGGCTACTGGGAAACACCGCGGGAATGCGGGCACGCAGTTCACCGGCCCGCATCCCGGAGCAGAAGGTCGCGGAGTTGCCGGCGTATGCCACGTCACCGTTGTTCTCCGAACTCGACCGTGACGGCGTCGCGTTCGCTGAGCAGTTCGTCATGGACGTCACCGGAACCAGCCAGGAGTCACTCGACGCTCTACGCGGTCAGCTGGGCTCGGACCGCCTTCGGGATTTCGTCACGTCGGTCTACCTCGTCGAATTCACCCAGCGGCTCCAGCTGGTGGCGCAGGTTTTGCTGCCGTCGGTGTCCGACCTGCCTGACGGCGGCAGACGGGAGCAACGCCAAGCGTCGCTGCGCGAGCTGCTCGGGTCATATCAGGACGCGGTGGTCCGTTCCACCGCCCTCGACCCGGTTACCACCGAATTGGTCCGGCTACGGTGTGCTCGCACGCACAACTGCCGGATCTGCCAGACACTCCGGATGGCCGATGCCCAGGCCGCCGGAGTCGATAGCGAGATGACCTCGAAGATCGACTTCTACGAGACCAGCGACCTTCCGGAGCCGCACAAGATGGCGCTGCGGATCACCGACGCGTTCATCATCCGGCCGGATGCGCTGTCAGCGGACATCGTCGGGCCAGCCCGGGCCACCTTCAGCCCGGAGCAGCTCTCCGAGCTGTGTCTGGACATCACGAAATGGAGCACCCAGAAGATCCATGTCGCTCTGGGCACGGATGGCACGGATGGCCTGCCGATCAACGAGGACGGCGTGGTGTTGTTCGGCTTTCAGCACGACGGGCGGGTCGCCGGCTACTGGGCCGATTCCGAACACCCCGTTGTCGTATCGCAGACGGACCACTAGGCACGCACCGCCGGCCGAGCCGGCCCAGCGCCAAGAATCCGGCATGCCCAGGGCGGCGATTTTGTGCCGGCCGCCGAGTCCGTACATATAGGGTCAGCGCTGGCGCTGGCGCGGTGCGAGTTTGGGGCGCCGGAGGTGCCATGGCTGCAGCCGTTCGCCGCAGATTCAGGCGGTCGTCGATCGCGTCGAATACCTCGACATCGACAACAACAACGCCGGCATCGCGCTTTACGACGACCTGAGCGAGCGGGCCTCGGCGAGTACAACTTCCGCACGTTTGAATTCAGCTCGGCGCGGAGCTCGGCAACCAGAGGCCATTCATCGACTGGGCCCGCGACGACTGGTACGGACTGGGCGACCTACACCCAGGAGTCTCCCGGGCTGACCGCGTTTGCGCTCGACACGGCATCGCCGTACACACCTACTCGGCGTACGCGCGGGGTATGGCGGTCTCTCGGGCATGTACCAATGGCTCGACCGGGCACCGTGAGGGCGCAACGAGCAACGCGGCGCCGACGACCCGCTCAGTTTCTTCCGGCGCCACGACGAGTACGACAGCCAGGGGATATAAGGACGCGCGAACGACCTCATCGCCGCCTGCCGCAGGGCAGCGGGCTCACTGCAGGTTGGCGACAACAACGATGTTGTTGGTACTCGTATCGCCCTGCTCGAACGCACAGGTGACTAGCACAATGCGGTTTCGCACGGTGCTGTCGGATGCCCACCTTGGCAGCGCGCTCGCGGATTTGGGCGACAGTCCGGTTTGTGCGATCTGATAGGTCAGCACGCCGGTCGGGAGCGTGACTCGAACCAGATCCCGGACCCGTGCGTCCTTGAGCCGGGTGAACGGGCATTGGTGGTGGTGGCACGCGTGGCCGTAGATGTAGCTCGTGCCGGCGCTTTGCGCTGACGGGTAGGCGGATTGCTTCACCCAGACGGCCGTGTTCCATTCGGTGGCGGTGCTGTGTGGTGGGTCGACCGGCTGGTTGCTGGCGACGCTGATCGAACCGACAGAGGCCAGGATCGGGCCGGAGCTCGCGGTGACGGCAAGGGTGAATGAAATCGCCTGGGCGGGCAGCGGAACCTCCGGATCGGGTTGGACCCGTGACGCCGACGCCAGGGACGAGGCGCCGGAACGAACGGAACTCGATCCGGAGGTGCGGTGATTGCGCGTGGAGCTGGCGTCGCCGCCGGTGCGGATGAGGCTTGCGACGACAGCGAGGCCTGCTTGTGAAATGCCTGGTCGCGATCGTCTGACGCAGCGTTCGGAAGAGTGATGGACGCCGCCATGATGACAGCGGCGCCCACCACGCCAGCGAAAAGAACTTTACGTATGGCTACCACGACGTCGTAGCACGCTAGTCGATAGCGCCGCCGCGAGGCCGAATAGACCGAGCCCGGACCCCAGCATGATCGGCCTCAGCGGGAAGCCACTGGGGGGCGGGTTGTCACCGGTCTGGCCTGGTCCCGGCACGAACGGCGAGGTGCTTGGGACGACAGCGGGCGACGAGGACGCCGACGAACTGCTCTCCGAAGCCGCCGACGAGCTGCTTTCCGGAGCCGATGACGTGCTCTCCGGAGCGGACGAGCTGCTCTCGGGAGCCGATGACGTGCTCTCCGGAGCCGATGACGTGCTCTCCGGAGCCGATGAGCTGCTCGGCGGCTTCGATGTCGGCGTCGCTGACGAGCTGGTGCTCGTGGGCGGTGCCGACGGACTGGTGGGTGGAACCGACGCACTGGTGGGTGGAACCGACGATGTGCTCGGTGTCCCGCACGGGCCGTGGCTCAGGACGAACTGACCAGACCACCCGCTGTAGATCGTGGCGGTCGCCGAGACGACTGTGCTGTCCAGGTTGAGAGTGGTCGAGTAATGAGCAGCTCCCCCCGTGACCTTCTCCAGCGGCACGTCGGCCGACTGGCCGTTCGCCCAAGTCACATGGATCGTCGCCGGGGCGTCGCTCGCCGTGTCGATCTGATTAATGATGAAGTGCCATTCGCTGTCGTTGCAGCCGTGATCCGAGAGAGACCCCGCTTTTACCGTGATGAGCTTCGTGTCGGAAGACTGGCCGGCTACGACTTGTCCAGCAACATGGCCGCTCGCCGGACCCGCACCCACGAGCACGAGCGCCAAGCCGAGCAGACCGAGTACGCCAGCGGCGAGTAACCGGTTGACCCCGCGTCCTTCCTCTATCAGGCGCGCTCGGTGACGACCGCGAGATCTCGGATCACCGCTCTGTTCGGACATGTGCCTCCCGCTCCCATCCGGAAAGGACGGATCCACCCCCCGTGGGCGGATCCGTCCATCGCCTCACTACATCAGCGTCGAGTTCCTCATATCCGTCACATCAAGGCTCAGGCGGGTCGACGGGGACCACCGCGTCGGATTCGCGCGCAGCGAAGCGCACGGTGATCCGTCCGCGTACCAGATAGTGCTCAGATTGCTATCTATGGGAAGGCTGAAGCGGAAAGCGCAGGACGGCCGCGACGCGATGCGGCGCCGGCTCAGTCTCGACCATCACGTGCTTGGCCATCCCCCCTCGTCGACGACCCGCTCGATGAGCTCGTCGATGACATCCGGGATCTAGCGCGTCTTCGTTCCGGAGATTGGGCAGGCGTCACCAGGTTCACCGAGCCAAACTTCTCGTCCTCGCGTTCCCAGCCGCCGACGAAGCCCTCCCTACCTTCGTCGACCAGGCCGCCAGTTATCCCTCGGGGCGCTGCTGCTGCTGTTCGCCTGCAAGGGGCTCGCTTACAGCGTGACGCTAAGCAGCTTCTGAGGCGGGCCGGTCTTTCCGGCGATGTTCCTGGGCGCGGTCGGCGGTGTCGCCATGTCCCACCTGCCCCGGGCTTCTGACCTTTCGGTCAACTCCCCGGGCGCGCCGGCGGAGGGCCAGGCGGTGAGACCGGCTCCCGCTCACCAGCCGGCTCCGGCGCGGGCGCGGCTTCGATGGCTGTGGCCGGCCGGAAGTCGCTGACACTGACCCGCTTGCGGAACACGTAGTAGGTCCAGCCCTGGTAGACGAGTACCAGCGGCAGGAAGATGATCACGACCACGGTCATCGCCTTGAGCGAGTACGCCCCGGACGCCGTGTTGTGCACGGTCAGGTTGTAGGCGGAGTTGGTGCTGGAGACCATCACGTTCGGGTACAGGTCTACGAAGATCGCACCAATGGACGCCGCGATGGTAATCGTGGTGGCGACGAAGGCGAAGCCATCACGGTGTTCGTAGACCAGCCACACGGCCGCAATGACGGCGAGTGCGGCCAGCAGTTCGATCAGGTTGAGGAAGAAGGTGTCGCTGGCGGTCACATGGGTCCAGATGATGAAGGCGATGACTGCGGCGCCGGTGAACGGCGCCACCCGGCGCGCCAGCACCCTGGACCGTTCGTACAGTTCTCCGGTGGTCTTCAGACAGAGGAACGTCGCACCGTGCAGTAGGCAGATCAGGACCAGCGTGATGCCGGTGAACAGGGCGTAGGGCTGCAGCAGGTCCCAGAAGGAGCCGGTGAAATCCTGGCTGGAATTGATCGGCAATCCATGGAGGAGGTCGCCGAGGGCCACGCCGATCAGCAGCGGGGCCAGCAAGCTGCCGACGGTGAGCAGGACGTCCCAGGTACGCCGCCAGCGAAGCGTATCTCGCTTGCCGCGGAATTCGAAGGCCACCCCGCGGACGATCAACGCCGCCAGCAACAGCACCATTGCCAGGTACATGCCGGAGAACATCGTGGCGTACCAGCCGGGAAACGCTGCGAACATGGCGGCCCCGGCCACGACCAGCCAGACCTCGTTGCCGTCCCACAGCGGCCCGATGGTGTTGATCACCGCCCGGCGACCGGCCTCGTCAGCGCCGACCGCCTGGTGCAGCATGCCGACGCCGAAGTCGAATCCCTCGAGGATGAAAAAATTGATCCACAAGATCGCGATGACAATGAACCAGAACGGGACGAGATTCATCACAGACCTCAGTACTGGACGGCCGGTATTGGTGTGTCTATCTCCGCCTCAGTGCGCTGAGGCGGGAGTTCTTTGCGCGAGTACCGCAGCATCAAGATCAGGTCCACGGTGCCCAGCACGCCGTACAGCAAGATGAATCCCACCAGGCTGATCCACAGCCACGTGGTGCTGACGTTCGGCGAGATCCCGTCTTTCGTCAACATGATGCCCTGCACGATCCACGGCTGCCGGCCGCTCTCGGTCAGCAACCACCCGGCGGTGTTCATCAAGAACGGCAACACCGCGGCCCATACCGCCACCCACAGAAATACCCGGGAGGTTTCCAGTTTCTTCCGCCGGATCAGCCACAGCCCCCACAGCCCGATCAGCAGGACCAGGACCGGCAGGTAGGCCATCACCCGCATCGACCAGTACTGGATGAACACATTCGGCACGTAGTTCCCGGGCCCGTACTGCTGGCTGTACTGGGCCTGTAATGGGTCTAGCCCGACCACCTGGCCGTTCCAGGTGTTCGTGGCCAGCAGCGACAGCAGATGCGGGATCGCGATGATCTCGGTCGGGGTGTGGTCGTTGTTACCGCCGCCGATCTGGAACAGCGAGAACGAGCACGGCTGGCAGGTGGTCCACTGCGCCTCCGCGGCGGCGATCTTCATCGGCTGGTACTTGGCCTCGATGACCCCGAGCTCGTCGCCCACCAGCATGGCGAACAGGATCGCCGGCACCAAGACGAAGATCCCCAGCCGCGCCGCTCGGGTGAACACGTCGCGGTCCCCGCCGTGGCGCAGCTGCCAGGCCGAGACCGCCAGCATGACAATCGCACCAGTTGTCAGCGACGCGAACAGGACCTTCGCGTATCCCCAAATGAACACCGGATTGGTGAACAGGGCCCAGATGTCGTTCAGCTGCGGCTTGCCGTTGACCATGGTGTAGCCGACCGGGTGCTGCATCCAGGAGTTAGCCGCCAGGATGAACAGCGCCGAGAACGCGCTGCCGAACGCAACTGCCCAGATCGTCGCCAGGTGCACCCGTCGCGACAACTTGTCCCAGCCGAACAGCCACAGCCCCAAGAAAACCGACTCGAGGAAAAACGCGCCCAGCCCCTCCATCGCCAGCGGCGCGCCGAACACGTTGCCGACCAGCCGCGAATAGGCCCCCCAGTTCATCCCGAACTCGAATTCCTGCACGAGGCCGGTCACCACGCCGATCGCGACGTTGATCACTAGCAACGTGCCGAAAAACCTGGTCAGCCGCAGGTACTCATCGCGCTTGCTGCGGTACCACGTCGTCTGCAGCAGCGCCGTCAGGAAGGCGAGCCCGATCGTGATCGGGACGAAGAAGAAATGATTGATCGAGGTGAACGCGAACTGAATCCGCGCTAGATCCTCATTCAAGGTTACCCTCCGGCAGTCATTTCTCGTCGGTCTGCACGGAGATCCGGCCGGGCCGGTCGTGGGTGAACCCGGCCCAGCTCCAGTCGATCATTGCCTTGGCCCGGTCCTCCCCGGTCGACAGCAATGCGAGATGGATCGATCCCCACGCGAGGGAGGCGGTTTTCCCCTTCATCGTTCGTCCGTGTGGCCCCTGCATGACTGCGGCACCGCGGCCGATGGTCGCCATCGTGCCTTTGTCGAAGTACTTGAACGGCTCGGTTTTCTTGTCTTCGACGAGCCTGGCGATGTTATCGCCCGCGTGGTGCCCGGACTCGAGCGCGACCGATCCGAGCTGAGGCAGGATCGTGTTTGTCTTGGTGTCAGTGATCCAGGCGATATCCCCGACCGCGAACACTTCCGGGTGGCCCGCAATGCTGAGATCCGGCCCTACGGGGATCCGGTTTCCCCGCTGCAACTCCATGCCGAGCAACCGGACGACGGGGTTCGCCTGCAACCCCGCGCCCCACACGAGCGTATGGGCCGGGATCACCCGTCCGGACTTCAACGTCACCCGGGTGGGCGTGACCGACTCGACAACCTCGCCGACCTGCACCTGCACATCCCGGCCCGCGAGCGCTTTCTTCGCGTACGCGCGAAGGCGTGGCTTGAACATGGTGAAGATCTCCGGGCCGGCCTCGACCAGCAGGATCTCCGCCTTCTCCTGGGGGATGTCCGGGTAGTCCTTGACGAAGAGCGCTCGGTAGAGCTCGGCGATGGCGCCCGCGCTCTCCACACCGGTCGGGCCGCCGCCGACGATCACGACATTCAGCGCGCCGTCCTCGATCAGGGACGGATCCTTGTCCGCAGCCTCCCAGCGCTCGAGAATGTGCTCCTTGAGACGCACCGCGTCGGTGAGCGTGTACAGCGGGAAGGCATGCTCGGCAGCGCCCTCGACACCGAAGTAGTTCACCCGAGCGCCGAGCGCCAACACCAGGTAGTCATACGTGAGCGGCGCCATCTCAGCGAACCCGACCTCGCGCTTGTCCAGATCCACCGACGTCACGTCAGTGGTATGGATGCGCGCGTTCGGCTGATCGTCGAACAGGTCACGAAGCGGATGCCCGACGGTGATCGGCGAAAGCAGGTCGGTGGCGACCTGGTACAGGAGCGGCTGGAACGTGTGGTAGTCGTGACCGTCGACGAGCACGACGTCGACCTCCGCCTTGCGCAGCTTGCGCGCGGCGCCGATCCCGGCGAACCCTCCTCCGAGGATCAGCACGCGAGGACGTGATTCTGATTTCGGGCCGTGCCCTGCATCGGTCGCGCTCATTGAAGTCCCCTCAGCCATTCGGGCGGCAACGAGCGCTCGCCCATACGTTCACCGTGCAGAGTGCTGGAGCTAGCCGCATCACCCCGGCCGGGTGAATCCAGCCGGCTGCTCGTCCTTCCGCCGGATGAATCCGGCCCGTTAACTCGCTGATGGGACGTTTGCGGGCGCCACATTAACGACGGGTCAGGCGAAGGGGCAAGTCCCCCTACTGCCGCCGCAGCTATCACAGAGTTTGCCCTTACACAACCTCCAGGCGGGATGACGTCATTCGGCCGGATAAGGTGTCGGCGGATAAATGCCGGATCGAAGACCGGATGAGCAACGATCGCACGCTACTCGTGATCATGGGGGTTGCGCGGCGATGTCGCGGATCCGTCGTAAGACCTCATCCTGGAAGGCCCAACGGCAAGGACCCAGTCGGGTAGATGCCGACGAACTGCTGGCGGAGCGTACCGACGATGCATTCTGTCACCGCGGCCAAATACCGCTGTACGGCAGGCGGCAGCCCAGTCAGCAGCTCGAGCGCTCCTCCGGTCACATACCAGCCAGCTGGCAGCGCTGTGCTGCCTCGGTCCGGGTGAGAGCGGCATCCGGATCGGCTCCCGCGAGGCCGGCCTTCTTCGCGTCGAACCCGCGCGTCCACAGTCCGGCCGCCCCATGCCGCGCGGATCTCCTGATCGGTGCAGGATCGCCCGGACGCTTCCTGGTAGGCCCTCAGGAAGTCCTCCGTCTGGGCAATGGAGGCCACCTCACCGTGAGTGCCGGTGCCAGGCCAAGCGTCCCAGGCTTAGCCTGGGCGCGCGATTAGTCGGACGGCATCAAGATCCAAAGAATTGGGTAGATCAAGAGTTGGCTACCCGGGATGATCATGAGTAGCAGAATGAACAGCAGTCGAGCGGGCCACGGCTCGATGCCGAGACGCCGGCCGAGCCCGGCAATCACCCCTCCGAGTACGCGGCCCTCTCTCGGACGGGTAAGTGCCTGACTCCGGAATGCGTCGTGGATGGACTCCATAGTCGTCTTCTCCATCGTATGAATTCGATACGACAAGCATCCGACTCCAGCCTCACCACTGCATCGGGGAACGACCTGCCTCCACCCTGGACTTTGCCGCACCGACTCAGGGTTACCGCCAGCCGTTTCGCGTGCAGACATGCGCTCAGTCCTTCGCTCGACGTAGCGGCCGCGTCTGCCGTCACAGCCTCCACATATGACCCAATGTTGCGATGGGGGCGATGTCGCATGCCACAGAGAGGATCAGGATGCCCGACACCGTCACGCTGACCTGCCCGAAGTGCGCCACGTCGATGCGCAGCTACGAACGCAATGGCGTGACGATCGAACAGTGCGTCGAATGCCGCGGAGTGTTCCTCGACCGTGGCGAGCTCGACCACCTGATCGACGCCGAAACGACCCATTACCAGTCGCGATCGGCCTCATCACGACCCGATTACGACAAGGCCGCCCACGACGGCAGGCGCGGGTGGGGCGGCCGCAAACGGGGCGGATTCCTCAGCGAACTTTTCGAATGATCGTCAGCGCTCAACGCGATGCGCAACTGCCCGCGCCGACACGAGTGACGCACCGAGATGAACAGTTCGCTTACCCGCCTAGGGCGCAGGACCATATGACGAATATCAAGCGACGTCCGTGCTGATTCCCGATCACAAATAGGCCTGGCGCGGCGTCATCCGACGAGGTACGTCTCGTAAATCACGTTGGCGGCCTGGCGGCCGCCGACGCTGACGAAGATGGCCTTGTTCAGCCAGCCGAGGTCCGGCGAGGCGGCGTCGATCTGGGTGGCGGCGCGAAACGTGTACTCGCTGGGGGCGACGTCCTCGCCGCGGCTCAGACGGGCGAGCACCTCGGCCGGGCCGTGGCGCACTCCCCGCGATTGGACATAGAGCAGATCGCCGGATGGGTGCGGATCGAGCGGCGTGACAGTGAACCGCATCCAATCGCTAAGCGATAGGGCACCGAGGACACCGTCGAGCTGGGCTTCGCTGTCGGCCCGATACAAGCCGACCGCCTTCCTGACCCTGGAGCGACCTGGGGCTTCCAGAGCCGGGCGAGATGCCTCTCGCGAGCCAGATTCGCGGCAGCGGCGGCCTCGGCGCGCTCCCGCCGCTCGACCTCGGAGTCCGGTGTCCCCGCCGGAACGTCGACCAGGAACTCCGTCAGGCCGGACAGCCGGCGGCCATCCAACTGCGAAAGAGCTCGATCTGCTCCGCTGGCCAAGCGCCGTCGCAGGGCATTGAGCCACCCGACAGTCTCTCGAGGATTTTGTCAGCGTTGGCACGCACATCGCTGTAGGACGAGAGATCGAAAAACCTCCGCATCGCACCGACGTCCCTCGGGCGAAACAGCGGACGAATATCCCGCTCGTATCCGACTGCCGCTTGAGCCATCTCAACCTCCGGTTGGTGTCGTGCGCTCATCACGAGATGAGCTGCTGGCCGCCGTCGATGTCGTAGGTCGCGCCCGTGACTGCGGTGTTGGCCATTAGGTGAACGGCGAGCGCGGCGACGTCACCCGGTCCGACGACGCGCCGGATAGGCAGCGTCGCGCGGAGCTCGTCGCGTCGCTTGTCGAGGTCGTCGCCGAGGATTGCCGCCGAGAGGGGCGTGTCGACGAAGCCCGCGGCGATCAGGTTGACGCGGATCGGCGCGAGCTCCAGCGCGAGGTTGGCGATGAGGGTGGGAAAAGCGACAGTCGCGGTCGACGCGATTGCGAGCCCAACGCGAGGGCGGCGAGCGCCTGTGCCACCCATGAATACCAGGGAGCCAGCAGGCCGGACTTTGTCGGCGGCCGCACGTGCCACGTTGAGCGCCAGCAACAGGTGCCCGCTAAGGCCGCGTCGCGCCTCCTCCGGCGCCATCTCGAGCGGGGGCCCGTAGTGGGGAGCGCCGGCGGTGACCATCACGTGGTCGATCGGAGTCAAGAGATCCTGGAAGAACGACTGCAGGGAGCCGGGATCGTTGGCGTCGAAGGCGGCGGTGCGCTGGGCGCCGACGTCGAGCGCTGCCCGCTCGAGGCGCTCGGGATTACGGCCGGTGAGGACGACGCTGGCGCCCTCGGCGCGGGCCTTGCGGGCGGTTTCGAGCCCGATGCCGGCGCTGCCGCCGATCACGACGATGGTCTGCCCGGCGAGTTCCGGTTCGCGCCGCGTGGAAACGGGCGTGGTCATGATTCCTCCGGTGGGTCGTTCGGACGACCGTCGCGACGAGTGACATGAGCGTCGTGCATACGGTCTCCTCGCGCGCCCGAACGAGCGAGGAGAGGCCATCGTGTCAGCGCGTCGCTCCGTAAGCCAGCCGGCAATGCGCCCGGCGCGTCCGGGGGAGGGCTTTGGTGACGCCTCGTCCCCGTCGCTTGCTGCGCAACGGTGGTAGAAGAGTCCGGTTGTAGGCGTCACAGCGGTAACACCAGTCACACCGATGCGCGGTAGTCGACGTTCTGGACAGTCGGGTTCTGGACAGCCGGCAGGTTAGCAACCTCGGCGGGGCTGGATCTCGTCGTCGAGCGCGCGCCGCGCGGCCGTCGACAGCGTTGCCAGCCGGAGGAAAACGCGCGAGTCTGCTGCCTACACCAATCAACGGAGGTGGACATGGCTCCCACCGAGGAAAGCGTCGCTTCTCTCGCCGACCTTCTCCACGAAACGTCCTTACGCCACGGCAGGTTCGAGGCAGTCGCGCCACCGCACGACTGGTGGGACTGGTACGCGGCGTACATGAACGCTCGTCAGGGCGGGCGTACGCCAGATGAGGCCTCCGCAGCCGCTGACCGCTACATGGCGGAGGTCAAAAACGTCGTCGTTACGCCGGCTTAGCGCGCATAGTCCGACCGCGTCGCGCGGCGTCTCGCGCCCTTCGACCGTCTAGCCGAAAGTGAACGCGTAGGCCTGAACGCCCGGATCGGAGAAAGTGATCTCGAGGGTGCGGTCGGCGATGGGACCCTCCTGGCGGATGAGCTGGTGCAACCGCTGATCGGTGACGGTGCCGTTACCTTGGGGATCGACGTCGGTCCCGTGGGCCGCGCCTGGGGGCTGCCCGTCGATGCGAACGCGGAACCCGACGGACGATCCCGGTATTGCTGGCCCCAGGACCATGTGAAGGTCGCGGGCATGAAAGCGGTAGGCGATCTGCCCGTTGGCGCTATTGAGCGTGGCGGCCTCTCCTTCCATTGTCCAGTCACCGGATAGGGCCCAGTCGTTCAGCTTCAGCTCGGGTGGCAGGGTATAGGCGTGGCGCTGGCCCGGTCTCGCGCCGCCGGGAGATGCGAAGTTCTCGGTTCGCTCGAAGCCGGTATAGGTTTCCGGTGATCGGAGGGTCGCCCAGTCTGCGGATACCTCAATTCCGCGGGCGTCGACAGAAACAAGTTCCGTGCCGATGCCGGCGGATCCGGCCGCGGCGAGAAGATGCTGAATGATCATCTCTGATTGCTGATACTCGCCTTCGCCGAAGTGGTGATGCCGGATACGTCCCTGCGCATCGGCGAAGTAGAGGGCCGGCCAGTAATGGTTCCCGAAGGCAGTCCATATCGCGTAGTCGCTATCGATCGCCACCGGGTAACTGATGCTCATGTCCATCACGGCACTACTAATGTTCTCGACATTGCTTTCGAAGGTGAACTCCGGGGTGTGGACGCCGATCACCACGAGCCCGCGATCCGCGTATTTGGCGGCCCAGGCACGGACGTAGGGAAGCTGGCGTAACCAGTTGATGCAGGTATAGGTCCAGAAGTTGGCGAGGACGACCCTTCCGCGCAGCTCGGCCGCCGTTAGGGGCGGCGAATTGAGCCACTCAGTCGCACCGCCGAACGAGGGCAGCTCACCCTCGACAGGTAGCCGCGCGGAGGGCGTGTGCAGCCCAGCGGGCGAGAGCCAGTGTACGTCCATGACAACGCCCCTTCTCGGTAGCTGGATCCCTCCGGCCGGCGTCCGGCCGTGACGCTCCTATGCCCGGAGGCTAGCGGAGCCAACCGGTTCGGTGCTCGTAGATACCGCGCTATATGTGGCCTCGAGCTCGGGTACCGTCGGCGGTGAGCCGGTGCGCAAGCGCTCGGCCCAGGCCGTCGGTGGCGCCGGTGATGACGATCGTCCGTGGGGCCGCCATGGTGGCGATCCTCGCTTATCGGCGTCCTGCGCTATCGGCAAGGCCGCACATCTACGCCACCGCGCCGCGCCTCGACAAGTGTTGTTCAACCGCATTCAGCAATGTCTTGTCCGGTTCGAGCCACTGGACAGTAGCCAGCTCATCCGTCGTCAGCCATCGGAGGAGGTCGTGGGTTGCGCCCGAGGAGGGTTGGCCATTCGTCAGCGTCGCGGCATAGAGGATCAGTTCGATGTTTTCGCTGATCGGTGCGCGGCCCAATAGCCCCTCTACGGCGACTGATATACCGAGTTCTTCGCGGCACTCACGGGCGACTGCGGCCGGCTCCGATTCACCGGGTTCCACCTTGCCGCCCGGAAATTCCCATAGTCCCGCGAGGTCAGCGGGCGTCCTGCGGCGTGCAGCTAGAACACGGCGCTCGCGAACGATCGCTGCGCCGACCACCGTCAAGCGGATGAAGCCTCGGCCGATACCGTCGGGTTCTGGTGGCACGAGTGGTCTCGACATACCGGTTAGACGACAGCCGCGGCATCTCCCGGATCGGGCAACGGCTGGCCGCCGGGCGGGGAGGAGGAGTGCACGACCGGATGGGATCGTGGCATCACGAGGTACGCGGCGATGTACAGCGCCGCGGCAACGACGAGAAGCGCGTGGTAGCCGTACACGAGCGACAGGTACTCCAGGGCGCCGCCGAGCATCGCGCCGAGCAGGTTGGTGCCGAAGGCGAGTGGCGCGTCGGCGGTCGCGCGGAACCGGCGCGCGAAAATCACGTTCGCGGCGGTGATAGGCAGGAAAGCAATGATGATCGCGACGACCGCTCTGGGTGCGAGTGGCAAGGACAGCAGCCAGGACGTCGGCACCAGCCAATTCAGCGCCAACGACCCCAGCAGGATGCCATAGGCGACGGTGAGCGGTGGGGCCCAACCTCGTCGTGTTATTTCCACCGCACCGAGCACGGCGAGCAGAATGCCCGCGAATACCAGGGAATTCACTACCCAGGTCGTGCCGAACAGCAGCGCGAAGCCGGTAACGCTTCTGGTCTCCAGCAGCAGAAACGCCGCGCCTAGCAGGAACAGGTCCCGGTAAGACCACATCCCACGCAGATCACCCCCAACCCGGCGCCAGTTTCGCACGGACCTAGCGTTGCCGAGTAGCACGGCGAGCACCGCGACGACGCTGGTGAGCAAGACCAGCCCGAGCGTCGTGGTATATAGCGAGGGGATCGTGCTGTCCTTGAGATACAGGAACGGCTTGTCGTCTGACGACGGGGCCGGGGTGCCGGCCGGACGTTGCCACGTCGCCACGCATTGCTGGTCGGCCGGCGTCCGGCCGACCACGAGAACGGCCAAACTGGCTTTTTGAGAATCGTCGAGAATGCACGGCGGATGGCCGAACACGGTGTCGAGTGTGCCGGCGAGCCGGTCAACCAGCCAGTGCTCGCGGTAATAGTTGTACATGGCGAACGCACCGCCCGGCGCGAGGTGCGCCCGGGCTGTTCGAACGGCCTGTTCGGTGAAGAGATAGCTCTCCAGCCGCAACGAGCTCGCGCCCGAAACCAGGGTGAGCGAGTCGGGGAGCGCGAACAGGATCAGGTCATAGCGGGTCGTCGTCTGTTGCAGGAAGGCCCGTCCGTCGTTGACATGGGCACTCACCCGCGGATCCTGGTAGGCCCGGTCCAGGCTGTGCTGGCGACCGAACCGCAGCAACGTCGGATCGATCTCAACCGCGTCGACGTGTTGAACACCCTTTCGCAGCGCGACGGCGACGTCGGTGCCGGTGCCCGCGCCGACGATGAGCACGTTGCGCGGGGTTTGCGGGACGCGGTTATACGGTTCGGTGTAATACCCGTTTTGCGCCTCGCGCACGGCAGCCGAAACGAGTAACTGATGCGGTACGCCGTTGACCTGGATGTCCCAGGCGTGGCCGTTGATCGGGTCGTTGATCGGCTTGGTGTCCACCCGGTAGTACGGCGACCAGAACTCACCTTTGTCGTGCTGGAGCGGGTACCCGAACAGCAAGATCATCGCCACGAGCAAGGTAAGCGTGACCGACAGCGCCGGACGCCCCAGCAGCACGAGGAACAACACCGCAACGATCACGAACCAGACGAGCGGCGGCGCGTCGGAGAACGCGAGCAGGGTAAAGGCCGCGATGCCGACCAGACTGCCGAGCAGGTCGAGCCGATAGGCCTCGAGCCGCGGCAGCTGCCGGAAACAGGCACCGACGAGTTCGCCCGGACCAGCGAGCACGGCGGCGACCGCGAGGAACACCGCGGGAAGGGTGAGCCAGATCGGTGGCCCGTTCGTACCGAGGCTGGTGAAGAAGATCAATTCTGCGCCCGAACGATCAACCGTCACTGGATACGCACTGACGAATCCCACCAATCCGAGCAGCACCACTGGCGAGTACAGGGGCAGCGGGCGGTCCGGGTGGGTCGGTCCGGCTGCTCGCAGGAACCCCAGGCCGACGCCGAGGAAGGACCCGAGCAACACGAAGTTCGAGAAGTACGACAGGTGCAACACCTCGGCGCCCAGCCACCGGATCAGGGCGAGTTCGAGGAACAACATCAGCGTGCTCGCCGCCAGCAACCGCCGGCGCGTCGCCGTGCGGGTCCGGTCGTCCGACACTTCGGGCAACCGTCGGGACGTCTCCGATACGACCGGCGCTCTAGATGCGTCCATTGTCCCCATGCTCCTGACCTAAACCGGCAGATCGGGCTCAAACTGTACGCACCGCCGTGGGAGGACGAGGATGGCGAGAGTGGCCGGGTGTGTCCCCGGGCGACCCGGTCATTGCGTCATCGTGACAGCCAGGGCTCGCCGAACGCGCCGACCGACCCCTGGGTGAACCGGAAGTATGGCGCGTTCGTATTTCTACATAGCGCAGGGTGCGGCATAAAGAGCCTCCCTCGAGCGCCATAGGGATGAATGGGTGTGATTTGAAATGACCGATCGCGGCTGGATCGCTGTGCGCACGGTACTGACGTTGATAGTCGCTGCTGGCCTAGCCATTGATGCGTATGTGCACCTTGACCTCGCCTCGACGTACGACGTGGTCAAGACCAGCACGCTGAGCCAGGGAGACCTGTTCCGAGTGGAGGCGGCCCTCGCGATCGTCGCCGGAGTCGCCCTCTTGGTCCGGCCGCGCCGCTATACCGCGTGGTTCGCGTTTCTGGTCTCTGCCGGTGGGGTGGCGGCGGTGCTCGTGTACCGCTGGGTCGACGTCGGCAAGGTGGGACCGCTTCCGAACATGTACGAGCCCTACTGGTACGGGGAGAAGACGCTGAGCCTCGTTGCCGAAGCCATTGCCGCAGTCGCCGCAGCCGTTCTGTTGGTCCTTATGTACATGCGCGCGCGAGCGGTGGCGAAGCCGGCCGTGGCGAACGCCTCATCGGCCGTATGACTCATACCGCGGCCGGTGGTAGTGCGGCGGAACCCATGGCGGGTACGTCGAAGTGGTCCATGGGCGCGCCGACGCGATGTTCGACTCGGGCGATGAGCGCCGGTAGGTGCGGTCACCGAAACAGCGCGTCGAACGCCACCACGCGGCAGCCGTGGGCCACCAGCGGTGGCACGAATGCCGTGAGCTGGCCCCGGTGGCCGGCCCAGCCGTGGACAGGTAGACGACGGCCCGGAATAGTCGACTGGCTCCGCAGGAGCGAGGGCGGTTCAAGCCGAACGGATGCCGGCCCCGGGGGCGTGGCTGGACCTACGTCGGAAGCGACGGTTCGTCTGGGGCGGATAGGCTGAGCACCGCGCCGGCGACCGCGGGTGAGGCGCTGATTTTCGCCTCGAGCGCGCGCAGCCGGACGGCCAGGTGCGATTCGGTGTCATCGCCGGTCAGGTCGACATCTCCGATGACTGAGACCATCCGCGGACCGACGATCTCCAGCCGCAGATAGGTCACCCGGGCCACCTCGGGCGCGTTCATCAGGGCGCGGATGGTAGCGGCACGCACCCGGGGGTCGGCTTCCTCCCCGACCAGAAACCGCCGATTGAGGTTGATCAACAGGGCGGCGACCCAGGCCAGCAGGAGGCCGATAAGGATCGAACCCACCGCGTCAGGAACCGAGGAACCGGTCACTTGGTGAGCGGCTAGGGCGCTGGCGGCGATGATCAACCCGACGAGGGCGGCGCTGTCTTCCGCGAACACCGCCCGTAGCGTCGGATCGGAGGTAGCAAGCACGTGCTCAATAAGATCCCGCTGAAACGACGCGGCTTCCCTTCGCGCCTGCCGCGTCGACTGCAGAAAGGAAATCCCTTCCAACACGAACGAGATCGCCAGTACGACATACCCGACGATAAAGTCGGTCGCCGGCTCGGGATGGCGGAGTTCCTGAACTCCATGCGTGACTGATACCGCCGCGCCAGCGACGAACAAACCCAGCGCCGCGAACAACGACCAAACGTAAGCCTCGCGGCCATGACCGAACGGATGGGCAGCATCCGGTGGGCGACGGGCCCGCCGGTTGGCCGCCAGCAGGAAAATCTCGTTTCCGGAATCCGCCCAGGAATGCGCGGCCTCGGCCACCAGCGACGCAGACCCGGTGACCACCGCCGCGGCCGACTTCGCCAAGGCGATCAGCACATTAACGCTGAACGCCACCAGCACCGTGACAAGACTCTCGGAGCCGTCTACCTCCTGCGCACCCAGCACCGACTGGCTCAGATCATCCGACCCGCCGGACGCCTCCCCATCCCCGGAAGATGCGGACGCCCGCCCGCCGTCATCCCTATGCGCCATTCACTGATCCTGGCAGCCCCGCCGGTGCTCCGCACCGTGGCGGCTACTGCGGATGCGTGGCTCCGGGTAGCACGTGAGCCGCGCGGACTAGGGCGTCGCGTCGCGGGCCACGAACGCTGCCACGCCGTCGGGTGGGCGGTCGCCGTGGCGGTGCACGATCCGCCATTCCCCCTGCTCGCGGCGGTAGACGTGGGTAACGCGCAGCGTGTAGGTGGTCGGCACGCCCTCGACCTTGACCCGGTTGCGTTCGTAGCCGACGGTGTAGGCGAGGTCGCCGCTGGCCCCGGCCGCGACGATCTCGAATTCATAGGCTTCCGAGTCGGAGAACCACGAAGCGACGGTTTTGAAAAGCGGCTCGACCTCGGCCCAGCCGAAGCCGTTCCGGCCGGCGCCGAACACGGTAACGGGGTCGTCGCGGGTCCACAGGCCTAACCGCGGCTCGGGGTCGCCGTTGTGGATCGCCTGCTCGGCGGCCCGCTGCTTGGGCAGCATGTCGGCCAGGAATAGCTCTGTTTCGGTCCCCATCTCGGCCCTCCGATACAGCTACACTGTTTTCAATACAGTAAGGATGTAGCGAATGACTGGGAGTGTCAAGAGGCGCTACGCGTCCAGCCGGCGAGACGAGCAGGCACGAGAGACGCGGGAGCGGATCATCCGCGCGGCTCACGATCTGTTTGTCGTGCAGGGCTACGGCCGCACGACGATCGCCGACGTCGCACGGGCCGCCGGCGTCTCACCCGAAACCGTGTACGCGACGTTCGGCAACAAGGCGACCCTGTTGCGCCGGGCCTGGTTCCTGAACTTCCGCGGTGACGAGGCAGACGTGCCGCTCTACGACCGGCCGTCGATGCAGGAGATCCTGGCAATCCCCGACCTCGTCGAGCGCACTCGTGCGCACGCCGCCCTCGTCACCGAGAACAACCGGCGCAGCTCAGCACTACTGCGCGCCATGGAGGGCGCGGCGGCCAGCGAACGGGGAGCTGCCGACATGCTCGCCGAATGGGCCGGACGACGGCTCGACGTCGCCACCAAGTACGCACACGCAGCCGCCGAGACCGGGCAACTCGCAGTTACCGAAGAGGAATGCCGCGACATCCTGTTCGCCACCATGGACGGCGCGCTCTGGCAGCGCCTCGTCGAGCAGCGTGGCTGGTCCGACCAGCGATACGTCACCTGGCTCACCGCGGCCTGGCTGGCGATGTTCGTTCGGACCGACCCGAGCTGACCCACTTCGCAGCGTGGCCAGGGCGGCGCGCAGCTCACGGCCGCTGTGACAGGCTCGGGATGTGATCGTTCATCTCGTCGACGGGACCTACGAGATCTTCCGCCAGTATTACGCGCCGCGGCCCGGACATCTCGACAGCGACGGCATCGAGATCGGAGCGACCCGCGGCGTCGTCCAGTCCGTGTTCACGATGCTGCAGGACGGTGCAACCCACCTCGGGGTCGCGACCGATCACGTCATCGAATCCTTCCGCAACGACATGTGGCCGACGTACAAGTCGAGCGCCGGCATGGACCCGCTGCTGCTGGCGCAGTTCGACTGGCTGGAGGACGCGCTGCGGGCACTCGGCGTCGCGGTCTGGCCGATGGTTGACGTTGAGGCGGACGACGGCCTGGCCAGCGCAGCGGAAGTCGCCGCCGCCGATCCTCGGGTGGAGCAGGTGATCATCTGCACGCCTGACAAGGATCTCGGGCAATGCGTCGGCGGCAAGGTCATCCAGTGGGACCGCCGTCAGGACAAGCTGATCAACGCCGACGGAGTGCAGGCGAAGTTCGGCGTTCCGGCCGAGTCGATCCCCGACTGGCTGGCCCTCGTCGGCGACAGCGCGGACGGTTTCCCGGGCTTGCCAGGGTTCGGCGCGAAGTCGGCAGCGACGCTGCTCGCCCGGTACGGGCACTTGGAGGACATCCCCGCCGACGCCAAGGACTGGGACGTCACGGTACGCGGCGCGACCACGTTGGCGGCGACGCTCGTTTCCCAGCGTGCGGATGCCGAGACATTCAAGCTGCTGGCCACGGTGCGCACCGACGCCGCCGTCGGCACAGTAGACGACTGGGAGTGGACCGGCCCGACGGCGGACTTCCCCGCCTGGTGCGAGCGATTCGGCTGGCCGCGCCTGGCCGACGACGCGGCCGCCCTGGCCGCCGCCCGCAAATCGTGAAGCGTGGCCGGCCGAACGCAACAGCAACGCCACGCGCTCGACACCTGGTGCTGGACCTTGCCGGCGGATCTGGACATGCTTGACCCGGAGGTTGGCGATGGCGCTCAGGATCATCTGCATGTGCGGGTATGTCATCCAAGGCGACAATGACGACGAGCTGTGGAAGAACGCGCAAGAGCATATGGGCGTGCTGCACCCCGAGCTGGTTGGCAATGTGAGCCGGGACGACATTCTCGCTCAGGCCGAGCGGCTCTAACCGTCGGCACTGAGCAGCAGTAGCCGTCGGTGGACCACCTGAACGGTGGGGCTGGGCGCGATCCCGAACTCGTCCCGGAGCACGAGCCGAAGCCGCTCGTAAGCGATAAGCGCTTCGGCAACGTTGCCTCGCCGTTCGAGAGTTTCCATCAGGATGCGGTGCCCAGTCTCGCGATAGGGGGCGAGTGTGGTCAGCATCCTGGCGCGTTCCTCCGCTTGCGCCAGTGCCGGGCCGCCGAGGCCGAGGCCGGCGGCGGCAAAGCACTCCAGGCCGCGCAGCCGGACCTCCTCCAACCGGTGCCGCCACTCGTCGATCCAGGGTGCCTCCAACCCGGTGAGGAAGCGCCTGGTGGCGACGTGATAGGCGATCCCGGCTGGACCCCACGCCTGGGCCCAACGCTCCGCGGCGATATAGGACTCGGCCCGGTGGACGCCCTCCAAGGCGGCCTCGACGTCGACGAAGATCGCCTGCGGCATCAGCAGCTCTATCTCTGACCGCCCCCGGAGCCGGTCGTCGCCTAGGCCGTGCCGCAGCTTCGATAGCAGCACGCTGAGCGCGTTTCTCGCCTCTGCCGGGGCATCCTCTCCCCAGCCGGCCATGAGCAGCTCATCACGCGGCAATGGCCGCCCACGGTTGAGCACCAGGTAGGCGAACAGGATTCGCCCTTTGCGCCCGGGCAGGGTGTCCTCGATGCGGGAACCGTCGATGTCGATGACGAAGCGACCGCACAGCTGGATCTTGGCCGTGGCCCATCCGCTCATCAGGCGACCTTGGTCGACGATCGTTGTGCCCTTTGGTGACAGCAAGCATACGAAAGCATGAGGAAAGGTCAGCGAAGGGTTCGCGGAAACCGCGGATGCCACGATCTGCTCGCCAATCTCCCATCAATCGATGGTGAGCGCCGCAGAGGAGGAGCAGCCATGGCATCGAGGAACGTCGAGACTCACCGCGCTGGTCATGAGGCCTTCAATCAGAGGGATTTCGAGGCCATGACGAATCGCTACGCCGATAGCATCGGCTGGACCGACCACTCGCAGGGCCGGACATTCAGGACGCCCCAGGAGTTCAAGGACGACTTCCTGCCTGGGTGGATCCAGACGTCGTCCGACATCCGAATAACCGACCCCCACTACATCGACGCCGGCCAAACGGTTGTAGCCACCTTCAACGTAGTAGGCACACACGACGGTCCACTCGGACCGTTCCCCGCAACAGGCAAGCAGTTCGCGCTGCCGCTTTGTGAGATGTGGCACTTCGACTCGAGCGGGCAGGTCGTCGGTGGCGACCTCTACTACGACCAGGTTTCACTGCTCACCCAGCTCGAGCTGATGCCTCAGCCGTCCACCGCGTAGCCGGTTTCTCGAAGTGGCTGATCGCGGAGGTCCGTGTCGCTAGGCGAGCTGGGCGAGTTGCGCTCGCGCGGCGAGAACGAGCTCCTCGTTTGTGTTGGCGTGTCCTTGTAGTCCCCATCCACCGTCGGGCGCCTCGGTGAGCAGTACCCAGGTCCGCTCGGACAAGGACGGATCATTGGCATGGTCAGCGATGATCGCGGTGATCCGCGCTACGACGGCGAGTTGCTTGTCGCGGCTCAGGGCTCCGGCGTTGGTCAGGACTTGAACACGGACGTAGTCGCGATCGCCGTCGACGTTGGAAATGCAGTCGTCGGGCAGGCCATGCACGAAAGCGGCTGTGTTCTTGCGGAACAGCGGGAGATCGGGGACTGCTTCGACCGTCATGACTGCCGCCGCGAGCTCAGCCGCCAATCGGTGATTGTCGCGGAACGTTCCGGTCACCGCGTAGACGTCGATCATGGGCATTGCGGCACTCCTCGGATGCTCGACTGTGCGGCGGCGCCTGCCAACCGCCCTTGCGTCGACGACGGCATCACGTGTTTGCGCTATGCCGGTCCCGTCGACCGTGCTCTTCGTCCCGCTGAGTGGTCCTCGTCAGGCTGGGACAGCCGCTGCCTCGGCGGCCGCCTTGACGAGGTCGGTGACCTCAGTGGGATGGGAGACCATCGCGACGTGACTGCTGGCGACTTCGACGGTGGTTGCGCCCATCCGGGCGGCGAACTGGCGCTCGGCGTCGGGTGGAATGGCCTCGTCGTCGGTGGCGACCAGGTACCAGGACGGCAGCGACTTCCAGGCCGGCGTTCCCATGACCTCGTTGAATGCGGACACGGTCAGGGGCTGCTGCACGGCGTACATCACCTTGGCTTTGGTGGGCTCGACGTCGGCGGCGAAGTGGTAGACGAAGTCGTCCTCGGATAGCCAGCCGTAGCCCTGCTCATCAGTGATCATGTGGGCCAGCGCCGGCGTGACCGGGCCTTGAGATAGCAGCGCGCCTAGCGACTCGTCCTGGTCCAGACCGAATGCGGCAATGTAGACCAAAGCGGAGACGTTGGGCGCGTCGCTCCTGAGAGCGGTCATGATCTGGCCGCCGTACGAGTGTCCAGCCACGACAGTCGGACCGTCCTGAAGCCGGAGGACCTGCCGCAGCCGGGCGACATCCGCATCGAGCGAGGTGAGCGGGAACTGCGGGGCGGTGACGTGGTAGCCGTCGGCCTGTAGCCGTTCGATGACGGCGCTCCAGCAGGAGCCGTCGGCCCATGCGCCGTGTACGAGGACGATGTTCGGGCGAGCCATGGCGATCCTCTCTTTCCTGGTTAATTGCGGCCAGGGGTACGCGTGGGGACCAAGCAGGTACCGAGCCTTGTCCATGTCGCCCGCACGGCGCATCGTCGAGACGTGCGATGTCTTATGGGCTTGATGGTCAGCGCACTTTGTCGACGGCTGCCCGGGTCAGCTCGACCCGGGACCTGACCGCCATCTTGTCGAAGATGTGGCGCAGGTGGGCGTTGACGGTGTTGGGCGAGACGAACAGCTGCTCGGCTATCTCCCGGTTGGTCTTGCCCTCGGTGACGAGCTCCGCCACCTGACGCTCGGCGGGGGTCAGCGCCTCCCAACCGGAGCGTGGCGGGTCGGCCGAGAGGACTCGGCGCCGGATACCCAGTCGGCGCAGGCGACCGCGGATGCGGGCCGCGTCCCAGGAGGCGCCCACTTCGACGGCCTGACCCAGCGCCTCGTCGAGCAGGCCAACTGCCGGCCTGGGTCGCACCGTCCTCGATCCGCATCTGGCCAAGGTCTTCCAGGGCGGAGGAGAGGGCGAGCGGTCGGACCTGGCCCCGAAGCAGGGTCACGGCGGCATCCACGTCGGCCGCCGAGTGTGTGGCCAGTCCACGCACGTGCGCGGCGCACGCGGCCGCGGACGGCACCTGCGGGTTGAGCTGATGCCGTTGCTCCGCAGTGGCGACCGTGCGTGCGGCGAGTTCGTCGTCGCCGACGGCCAGCGCGATCCGCATGAGTTCGGGATCGTTGGCGGTGTCGTGCGGGAACAGCGGGAAGATCGACAGACGCTCTGTGTCGCCAAGGACGCACAACCACCGATGCGCATCCTGGGGATTACCCAACGCCATGGCATGCGCGGCAAGGTGCCATGCTGCGTGGCGCCGTACGCCGGGCGCGGTCGCCCGCAGCATGTCCTCGCTGATCCGGGCGAGTTCGCGGGCCCCCCGCTCGTCGCCCATGTGGATCTTCAACCGACCGAGCCCGGACACGCCGGCCGCGTCGATGATCCCGACGACAAGGTGTGCGTCGCGACGGCTGAAGCGGCCGTCCAGGGCGACCGCCGCGTTCGCTAGCCGACCGGTCAGCACACCCTGCAGTCCCTTCCACGCTTCGAAGATGTGCAACGCCCAGATCTGCCGATCCCGCTGGGCGGCCGCGATGCCGTCGTCGGCTACTGCTGAGGCGTCGCCGAAGCGATCGAGCGCAACCAGCACCCAGCATCGGAAGTACCAGGCGAGGCGCGCGCGGACGTCCTCTGAGGTACCCCTGCGCGCGGCAGCCTCTAACCGTTGCAGTGCCAGGGAGAAGCGAAACAACTGGTAGTCCAGGCCGGCCTGTGCGAGTTCGACCGCAAAACTGCTCTCGGCTGCCGGGCTGGACTCCGCGGCGGCCCGCGCGGCGGTGGCAGCGTCCAGCGCTTCGCCGGTGCGACCGGCCACCACCAGGTTGTGCAGCACGATGGCCTCCAGCCAGGCCCGCAGGTCCTCCGGAAGGCCCGGCAATGCGAGCGCCTGGCGGGCGTTGTCCGCGCGGGCATCCGGCGAGAGGTCGAACATGCTCGCGATGCTCAGCCGAACCTGGGCCTCCTGCGCCGGCGGCAGCGCCTGGCGCAGCACCGTATCGGCGAATCGCTTCGCTTCTTCCGCGAGTCCGGCAGCGAACAGCGAGATCGCGCGCCGGGCGACCAGTGGCCCGCGCCGCGAATGGTGAGCTGAGGTCAGCGCCAAGGCTTGTCGAGCCAGCTCGGCCGAGGCTGCGGGATCGGTAGCGCCGAGGGCCTCCGCCGCGTCGGTCAGCACGGCGATGGCGACCTCGTCGCCGGGTTCGGCGCTGGCCGCAAGCTGCAGTTGCCACCTCGACCGGCAGGGCGCCACGAGCCAGCAGCACGTCAGCTCCACGACGATCCAACGCTCGCCGGACTGCGGTCGGCACGCTGGCCCGCACCGCATCGCGGATCAGGTCGTGCCCGAAGGCCAGTCGCCCGTCGAACTCCGTGAAGAGGTCAGCCTGCATCAGCGATCTAATCGGCGGCAATAGCTCCGGCACGGACAGCCCGCCCAGCGCGGCCAGGTCTTCGACGGTGAAGCGCCGCCCCAGCGAGGCCGCGGCGTTGGCCACCCGCTCGGCGGGCTCCGGCATTCTCGACAACCGGTCGCGCATCGTAGTCGCTGACCCGACTCGGGAGACGGTCGGTCACCAGCCTGGCCCGACCGTCGGTCACGGCGACCAGGCTTTCCTCGTCGAGTCCCCGAAGAAACTCCACCAGCAGGAACGGGTTGCCCCTGACCCGTTCGGCTTGACGCCGCAGCTCCGCGTCCGGCTCCGCCTGCAGGATGTCGGCGACGACCTGGGCAACCGCATCCTGCTCCAACGGGCCAAGCCGCAGCAGATCCGCGCCGGTGTCGACCAGCTCGGCCAGCGTCGCGACCAGCTGCGGCGAGCCCTGGCCGGGTCGCGTCGTGATAAACCACGCCACCGGGCGGCTCGCCAGCCGCCGCGGAAGCAACCGCAGCGCGGCTGCGGTGCCACTGTCAGCCCACTGCATGTCGTCAAGGCAGATGAGCAACGGGTGGTCCAGGGCCGCCTGGTCGAGCAAAGCCTCGATATCGCGCAGCAACCAGAACCGCTGCTCCGGCATCGCGTGCACATCACGCAGTGCAGTCCGGTCCACCAACGGTGGATCAGAACCGAACAACGCCTCCATCAGCGGCGCCAGCTCGACAACGCTGTCGATCGGATCGGCCATGCCGCGTCCCGAGCGAAAAGCCATGCTCTCGGCGCTGGTCCACGCCGCCTGAAGCATCCGTGTCTTGCCCAGACCGGGGCCGCCTTCAATCACCACCACGGAGCCGATGCCGTCGCGCGCCTGCTTCAAGCGCTCACCGAGCACGGCCAGCTGCGCGTCTCGCCCACGGACCGGCAGCGACGGTAAGGCTGCCACGGCGGCCTCCATGGTTGGTCCCGCCACTACGCCGCGGCTAGGGCGGCGACTTAGCTGACGATATCCGACCGGGTCCAGCCAGTCGGTTGTCACGGCCAATGGCCGCCCGGACACGGCCGCTACCCCTCTCCGGGTCTAGCTGCGCCAACGGTCGACGAGCGGCAGTCACCGAGGATTCATGACAACCTGCGGCCGCTATCTCAGCGAATCACATTCCGCCACGGAGGCCAGCGACGTTGCCTCCGATATTCGGCCCGCTGGACCGCTCGACGTCGTAGAGATCCTTGCTGCAGCGCTTGCATTGCAAGTAGACCTCGTGGTCCGGGTTGAGTCGGCGTACCCATTTGTGGTGCACGTTGAGCCGGCACAGCAGAGGCTTGCGGGGCGCGACTACGGGCATGATGAGCTCCAAGGGCGAGGATTGCCGCTCGCGATTGACTGCGGCGCGCAAGACAAGGGATCGACTGAGCAGATGAGCGGCATGGCGCATCTGCCGGGTGGAACTCATGCCGTAGAGCTCGGCCAGAAACTCGTGACGGTAGCGATCGCGGGTTGGCCCAGGCGGCAGGACCCGAACGGCTAGCCGGATGGCTCGACTGGGCCACGGCCCAGGTGGCCGAGGCAGCCACGTGCTCATGGCTGATCCGGGATGGGAGAGCACCACTCGGTGGCGGCGCTTGGCCTGGTACGCGCTGGCCAGAGCCTGCCGCGCCGCTTCGACGCCGTCGGCGGTCAGTCGGTAATAGCGACGAGCCGGACGCCCTTCCACGGCCGGATCGATTTCTTCCCACCGCGAGTCGAGCCAGCCCCTGCCCTCCAACCGGGCAAGGATCGGGTGCACGGTACCGCTCGGCAACCCAGCGCCGTCACCGATCTCCACGCCATACAGTTCGCGAGTCGGATCCCCGAGCAGCAGGCGCAACACCAGCTGAGTCGGGATCGTCATCCGCGGCGTCCGACCATCAACGGCCATGCTTGTACTCTACCTACCTCCTAGGTAGAGTACAACCCAGTTCCAAAATGCTTGCCACTCAATGCCGGGCTGCGTGACCGAGCATCTTCGGACGCCGACCTGGACGGCGCAGCTGCTCGGCTACAGCCAAATGCGCACGACATGCAGGGGCCAGGCTCGGTCGGACCGGCCGTAAGAACCGACTAGAGGTTGTCGCTGTCGAGTGCCGTCATCAACCGGGTAACGAGGTGGGTCAACACCAGGGCAATGATGGGAGCGACGATCGCCGAGATGGGGATGTGGGTCGGGTCGGTGCCCGACACCCACTCAGGGCCGGCCACGCCCAGAATCATGCAGATCGTCCAGATCACGCTGACAGCGATCGCCATCAGACGGGCGGAGTCGACAACGCCGGGGGAACGACGTCGGCGGAGGATGGCGACGGCGACCTCTCGCGAGGCGATTACGCCCCAGATCCACGCCAGGATGGCTGCGAGCGGGACGTGATCTTGCGTGGTGCCGGTCACAAGGTCCGGCGCGTACACGCTGATCAGCGTGACCGCGATCCAGATCGCCGCAATCGCTAGGCCGGTCCAAGCAGCCGCCTGGTTGCGCTTTACGGCCGGTGATGGAACTGGCCGTTCTGCACGGGCAGACGTTGGAGATAAGACTGGAGCGCTCATCGCAATCTCCTTTGGTTACAGTCCTCGGACTTCGGCTACCGGGGCCCGCTCGCGTTCCCGCCAGCTCTTAGGTCACGCCGGGCGTGACACCACACGTCATGGCACGGCGCGCTGCCTAACGCACCCAATGTCACGTGTAGGAATACGCCCACGCTGCAGACCTCCGAACACAGACACGTGATCAATACCCAACTCGGCCGGACGAGTAACTCGGCCCGACGCGGCACCACCCAGATCGCGACGCTTCGCATTGTCCGAACGGCTTCCGGCCTCCGGCGACGTAGTCGCCTCATTACCCGGTCGCAACGGCATCGCCCCGCGCTGGCGGGGCGTCACGGAGGTACTACCAGCATCTAGCACCTCAAGGAAAACCTCGCCGCCGCTCACATCTCGCTGACCCAAGACGAGGTCGACGCCATCACCGCGCTTGCGCCGGAAGAGAGCTGAGAGTCGAGGATCAACAGCGTTCCGTCGATCGGGAGAGTCCTGTTCGAGCCCGAGAATGCGGAAGGGACGACCCGCGGTCGCCGGGTGCACCCCAGACGATGACCAGCCTTCAACGACTCCCGGCCGTGGTCCGGTAGTCGCTCGCGCGGAAGCACCCATGGACGTGGTCGTTGACCACGCCGACGTTCTGCATGAACGCGTACACACTTGTAGGCCCGACGAAGCGGTATCCCTGCGACTTCAACTGCTTCGCGAACGCCTCCGCCTGCGGAGTCGACTTGGGTAGGTCGGCGAGCGACCGCGGTGCCCGCTTGCGGGTGATCTCGTAGGACTTCGCGAGAGCCACGAGAGTTGGTGAGGCGGTCATCATCGCGCGGGCATTGTCGACGGTGGCCTGGATCTTGGCCCGGTTTCGGATGATCGAGACGTCCTGCACCAGCCGGTCGACGTCCCGGTCGGTCATCGCCGCGACCTTGGCGACGTCGAATCGCCAGAACGCCCTCAGGAACGCGTCCCGCTTCCCGAACACGATCGACCAGCTCAGTCCGACCTCGAACACGCCCAGGGTGAGTGCCTCGAACATGGCGGACTCGTCGTACGTGCGGGTGCCCCAGACCTCGTCGTGGTAGCGGACGGAGGCGGTATCGCCGCCGCCCACCCAGCCGCAACGGGGCTTCCCGTCGTGCCCGATGATCACATCGCTGCTCATCCGGCCCTCCAGCGTCGCGCTCCGGACATAGCGTTGTCCGTTGACGTCAGGGATGGCATCACCCGAACGAGTGAGTTGTCCAATGGCGCGACTACACGTTGGTTATGTCTGCTCAACTTCACCATGTTGGGCAGCTTTGGCTGACTCGGCACATGGTGCCACTCGGGGCGGTCCGCGCGTCGGTCACATCGTCGACGTCCGAGGTGTCTTCCCAGTGAGCACGTGACTGAGTGAGAAAACACCCGGTGCGCCGATGAGTTTCGAAACGCCGCGTCGTCGTACCTAACAACGACGTCGTCGAGTCGCCGGGTTCGGAAAGGAGCAAGGGCAATGACAATCATGCACAAGACAACCGCAGACCGAACCTACGAGCAGGCGGTTGCCGCGATGGGCGACGCCGCACGCGCGCTGTACAACGCCGAGGTCGCGCTGCACGACGCGCATCAGACGCACGTGGACCAGTGGATCGCCGCGGCACAGGATCACCTGCACTTCGCCGTCGCAGAGCACTCAGCCGCCGTCGCGTATGTCTCGCGTATGCGCGATCGGGCCCTCGCCGCGTAGCCGTGCGCCCTTCAAATGCGTCGAGCCGCACCAGCCAGACACGTGAGCTGGCGTCTTGACTGACAACCTGTTGGAGCAGGACATGAACCAGCCCAGCGAGACACCCGCCGAACCCGTCGGGCTCACGGACTCGGCGCGGCACCTCGATGCCGCGCCCGTCGAGCCGATCGGTGGGCGATCACCACGCGACCTGCCGTGTCACGTGCACGATCCAGACCTCTGGTTCGCCGACTCACCTGCCGACCTCGAGCGGGCGAAGGCGCTGTGCGCCACGTGCCCCGTCCGGCTGGAGTGCCTCGCCGGCGCGCTGCGGCGCCGCGAACCGTGCGGGGTGTGGGGTGGCGAGATCGTGCGGCACGGCCAAGTGTTGCCGTTCAAGCGGGGTCGTGGCCGCCCACGGATTCACTTCCCAGCTGCCCGCGACGCAGAGCGTCCTCGCAAGTACGCCTGACCGCCCGCCATCGGTGCGCCGCCCGCCAGGGCCGACGCGACCGGCGCGCACTCACCGGCATGACCAACGCCACGTTCATCGTGACCGGCTTGTTCACCACGGACGGGACCGGCAACGCGGTCGCGTACACGACGGGCATCAACGGATGGGGCGCGATCACTCAATGGCCGGCTAGAAACGATGGACTGCCCGACACCTACCGGCGGACGACTGCGGGCCGACAACGGTCATCCGCAAACTCTGGGTCTGGAACGGGCGCGACTTCACCCGAGTCTGACCCGCCATCCTCCTGCCGAGCTCACTCGCCCAGGTCCGTTGCGAGGTCGTGCAGCCGCCGTTCGGCGTCGCGAGGGCTGAATGCCATGAGCCCTCGCCGTCAATAGACGCTTCGCCTAGGTTGCGTCCGGTGGCAGACGCTCGGCAAAGGCCGCCAGCACCTTCAGCGCGATTTCCGGCGTGCGCAAGAGCACCGAGCGGAAGTTCGCCCCCGTGATCACAAGCACTCTCAGGGGCGTGGTCGCAGTGACCGTCGCAGTACGCGGCCGGTCGGAGACGAGCGCTATCTCACCGAAGAACTCACCAGGCCCAATAGTCGCCCGCTTCCTGCCGTTGCGGCGGACCTCCGCCTCGCCGTCGAGCAGCACGAAGAACTCTCGGCCGCGCTCGCCCTGGCGGGTGAGAACCGTCCCCTCCGGCAGGTCAATCTCGTCCGCAATAGACGCAACCTGCATGAGCTGCGCCTTCGCGAGTGGCGCGAACAGCGGAACCTTCTTCATCAGCGCGATCTTGGTGTCTTTGCGCGTCAGGACCGCCATTCCCCGGAGTCTATGCTCAAACGATCTCTGGGCGAGATTGGCGAGATGCCGAGTCAGTCCGTCCGTGGGCGGCCTACCTTGCTCAACCGCAGGAGCGAGAATCGACACCTGACCATTCCTCTATCCCAGACCTGGGGGCGCGATGATGTCCGGGCCACGGGATAGCGCTGGGTCCGGGGCGTGGCCGTGACCGGGCGGGCGGACGCGCCGGGTGTCATGGGCGAGGTCGATCCGGCGGCACGCCCGCTGCAGGTCTATGTTCCCCGGCTCGCACTCGAGTGGCTGTCCGAGCGTCCCGGCCTTGAGCATCTCGCGCTCGACGGGACGATGGCCCTAGCGGACATCTCGGGATTCACCGCGCTCACCGAACGGCTTGCCCGCAAGGGAAAGGTCGGCGCCGAAGAAATGAGCGACATCCTGAGCGACACGTTCGCCGCGCTCTTCGATGCCGCGCGCCCGGACGGCGCCGACCTGATCAAGTGGGGCGGCGACGCGATCCTCCTGCTCTTCCGCGGGCCTGACCATGCCGCGCACGCGGTACGCGCCGCCCACCGAATGCGCACGGTGCTGCGCAGCGTCGGGCGTACCCGCTCCTCCGCGGGGCGGGTCACCCTGCGGATGTCGGTCGGCATCCACAGTGGTCTGTTCCACTTCTTCCTGGTCGGCGACCCGGCGCTCCATCGCGAACTGGTGGTGTGCGGGCCGTCGGCGAGTACCACCGCCGAGATGGAATCGCTCGCCGACGGTCGGATCGTGGTCAGCGATGCAACCGCCGCGCTGCTGCACCCGGCCTCCCTTGGCCTGCCCGTGCGCTCCGGCCGGGTGCTGCGGTCGGCGCCGGTGCTGCCGGACCTCGCCCCGCCCGATAGCGCGGATCACGCGGTCGACGTGCGCCGACTGCTGCCACCGCAGATACGTGCCCACCTGCTCGCGGCCGCGGGCGAGTCCGAACACCGCCAGGTTGCGGTGGCGTTTATCCAGTTCTCCCAGACCGACGCGGTGATCTCAGCCGACGGCCCATCCGCTGCCGTGGCGGCCCTCGATGAGTGTCTTCGCAACATCCAGGAAGCCTGTGCCGCGTACGACGTGTCCTTTATCGAGAGCGACATCAACCGCGACGGCGGCAAGATCCTGCTCGCTGCAGGCGCCCCGCGCAGCGGCGGCAGCGACGACGACCGGCTACTGCGTGCGGTGCAACTGGCCGTCGAGCGCGGCGGCCGGCTGCCATTGCGCGCTGGGGTCAACCACGGACGCGTGTTCGCCGGCGACTTCGGTCCAGCCGTTCGACGGACGTACTCGATCAAGGGCGACGCCGTAAATGTCGCCGCGCGCGTCATGGCCCATGCAGAGACCGGTGAGACGCTGGCCACCCAGGACGTGATGTCGCGCTCGCGCACAGCCTTCGTGACTCGCGACATCGAGCCCTTCATGGTGAAAGGCAAGGCGCAGCCGATCCACGCCGTGTCGGTCGGGTCACCGGCGGGTGAGATTGCCGACGCTGCCTACGCCGACGACACCTTCGTCGGACGCGACACCGAGATGGCCACGCTGCGCCAGGCGCTCAACGCCGCGACGGCCCGGCAGGGTTCGCTCATCGAAGTGATCGGCGAGCCCGGCATGGGCAAGACCCGGCTGGTGCAAGAAGTCCTACATGACGCGGCCGAAATGGTGGTAGTCAGTGGGCCGAGCAGCTCCTACGACTCGAAGACGCCGTACGTCCCGTTCCGCACACTGCTGCGCGAGCTGCTCGGCGTCGGTACAACGGCCAGCAGCGAGGTGACCGCGCAGCGGCTCAGGGACCGTGTCGCCGCGAACACCCCGCAGCTGCTGCCATGGTTGCCGCTGCTCGGGATCGTCCTCGACGTCGACGTCGGTACGACGAACGAAACCGACGAACTCGATGAGCGGTTTCGCGGTCCGCGGATAGCCGAGGTGCTCGTCGAGTTCCTGCAGGTTGTGCTGCCGACACCGACGCTGCTCGTCTTCGAGAACACCCACCTCATGGACGACGCGTCGGCCGAACTGCTGCGCGCCGTCGCGGCCGATCTAGACGACAAACCGTGGGTGGTGCTCGCGACGCGTCGTGACGTGCCGACCGGATTCGTGCCCACGGAGCACGGAGCCCGCTACCGTGAGCTCCTCCTGACACCCATGGACCCGGCCGCTGCGCTGCAGCTGCTCGACGCGGCGACTAATACCGCGCCGCTGAGCGCCCACGCGATGAACGCCATCGCGGCCAAGGCGGCCGGCAATCCGCTGTTTCTGCGCGCCTTGGTGACAGCCACGCTGCGGTCAGGGAGCGAGGCCGATCTCCCCGACTCGGTCGAGGCCCTTCTCACCGCCGAGGTCGACCACCTCGACCCGAGCGACCGCACGGTCCTGCGCTGCGCGGCGGTGCTCGGCGTCCACTTCGCCGAGGCGCTGCTGCGCGACATGCTCGCCGCGAGCGCAAGCATGGTCGCCGCGGACCTGCACCGGCTCAGCGAGTTCGTCTACCCGGACGGTGTCGGAATGTGGCGCTTCCGCCACGCCCTGATTCGCGACGCGGCCTACGCCGGGCTTCCCTATCGTCTGCGGCGGCGCTTGCACGACTACGCGGGACGCGTCATCGAGTCGACGGCGCCGGACCTCGACGAGGTCTGCGAGCGGCTGTCGCTGCACTTTTTCCACGCTGGCGACGTGGATCGCGCCTGGACGTACTCCAGGATGGCGGGACGCCGCGCGCAGGCCCAGTACGCGTACACCGCCGCGATCGGGTTCTTCGAGCGTGCGATCGAGTCCAGGTCCGCGGCCGGCGCCACGCCTGACGAGATCGGCGCCGTGCACGAGGCGCTGGGGGATGTCCGCGACGTCGCCGGATTCTCGCGCGACGCCGTGGTCGCGTACCGGCGGGCTCGCCCGTACCGGCGCGGTGACCTGGTCGGCCTCGCGACGCTGATGCTGAAGGAGGCCGGGGTGCACCAGCGCCTGGGCTCGTTCGTCACCTCGCTGCGGCTGCTCAGCCACGCGCGGGGCGTGCTGGCCGACCAGGCCGAGCCGGACGCCGACGCTGCCCGCTCGCGGCTGGCCACCCGCTACGCGTTCGGCAGGTACCTGCAGGGTGAGCGCAGCGCGGCCCTACGGTGGAGCGAGATCGGCGTCCGGGAGGCGCGCGCATCCGGCGACCAGGACGCTCTGGCGTTCGCCTACAACACCCGGCACCTGGCGTGTATCCAGGCCGACGTCGCCGAGGAAGAGGCGTACGGCGAGCTCGCGCTCGCGATCTACGAGCGGCTCGGCAATCTGCGTATGCAGGCGCACTGCCTGAACAACCTCGCGATCAGCGCGTTGCAGGAGGGGCGCTGGGACCGGTCGGCGGCCCAGCTCGACCGCGCGGCCGACCTCTTCCGGCGCGTCGGAGACACAGCCAACGAGGCGAATGCGCAGTACAACCGGGCCGACCTGCTGATCCGGCAGCGACGCTTCGCGCAGGCCGAACCGCTGCTCGCCACAGCGCTGCGCGCAGCGCAGGCCGCAGATGATCGCGAGCTGGTGGCCCTCGTGGCGCGCGAGACGGGGCAGGTGCTGGCGCGCTCAGGCCGCGTCCGCGAGGCACTCTCCAAGTTCGACGCCGCACGCGCGGGCCTCAGCGAACTGGGACTGCGGCTGGAGTTGATAGGCCTCGACACGGCCCTGGCCGACTGCCTCACCGATACGGGAGACGTGGACCGCGCAATCGTGATCGCGAATGAGGCGGTGGCACGCGCCGAGGAGCTGCACGCCGACTCACTGCTCGCCGCGGCGCACCGGGTACGCGGATGCGCGCTGCTCGCCGCCGGGCGCGACGACGACGCACGCGCCGCGTTCGAGGAGGGGCTGCGCTGCCCGGCCGGCGGCGACGGCCGGCACGAGTACGCGCTCAACCTGCTCGGCCTCGCACGACTCGCGGAGCGGCACGGGCAGCCGGAGGCGCGCGCGCCTGTCGCGCGAGGGCAAGCCGGATCCTCGACGCCCTGGGCGTGGTTGCTACGCCGCCGTCGGCATCTCAGCGATGATCAGGTGCTCCCCCGCATGTCGTGGACGAAAAGCAGGTACAGCAGGAGGTCTCCCGCGTTGTCGCGGTGGCTCTGCACGTAGTCGGTGCAGAACGTGTTGCCGGCGGCGTCGAGCGCCACGCCCTTGTTCGTGCACGGTGCCGATACAAGGTCGAGCGGCCCGGTCGCCGAGAAGCTCACCTTCAGCGTGTAGCTGGCCGACACCCTTGCCGCGGCAGAGCTGCTTCGAGCAGCGGATGATCAGGGTGGCCGGGTTCGTCGGGCTGTAGTCGGTGCCCAGGTCGGCGATGAACTGCACGACCTGACTGCCGGCCGTACAGCCGAGATCGGACGTGCACGCGCCGAGCGAGAGAGCGCCATCTTGCGACGAGAACCCGTTGGGAAGGATGATCACGCCGCACTCAGATTCAGTGGTGTCCTGCGTGCAGTCGGCATCTCCGACGCCACGTCCGACCCTGATCGACGGGTCGGTGAACGGGAAGATCTCAACCGTCTTGAGCACGTCGAAAGGCGCCGTCGTGCCCGGCGTCACCGGGTGGATCTTGCCAGTCGCCTTGGCGACGGAGACCGTCACCTGCACGCCGTTGTCGACCGCCGAGTACGAGACCGCTGAACTGCGCCGAATTGACGCCGCCCGGCATGACGATCGACGTCGGGCTGAGGCTGCCGCCTGGGTGGGCGCCGGACGCGAGCGACGCCGTCAGGCTGAGCTTGGTGTCGGTGTTGAACGTGGCGCCGGCGGGCGTCAGGGTCACCGTGAGCGTGAACTTGCTCCCCGCCGCCACGAGCACGTCCGGTACCGCGTCGCCGCCCCCGAGAGTCGCGTTGTCGGTCGATGCGGCGGCCGAGATGCCGCTCGGTGCCGGCGCCCCTGTGGCGCCCGCCGGGCTCGCGGCGGCAATCGTCGCACCGACAAGCACCGCGCACACGAGCACGATCCGCAACAAACGGATACGGACGATGGCAGCTGATCTGGCCATGACGACACCTCCCCCGTAGCAATGCCGTCCGCGTGCGATCCTTCGCGCGGCACAGCAATGCGGTCAAGATAGCCCGGCGATATGTGCGGGGTCGACGATCCTCCCGTTCATCCGCCATTCATCCCGACCCGGACATTTTAGATTCTATTCGCCATTGGGGTGAATCAGCCTGGAATATCGATTCTCTGTCCCTCCACGGCGAGGACGACCGGCATCGAGGCCGCGAGCTCGCGAGCGAGCGCGTCGAGCTGCGTATCCGTCCGCACCGGCGAGTGATGGAACAACACCAGCGTGCCGACGTTCGCCTCGTTGGCCAACGTGATCGCCTCGTCCACGGTCGCGTGGCCGAACAAATCGGCCGTCGAGCGCTCGCTCTCCACGAACTGGGCGTCGTGCAGCAGCACGTCCACACCGCGGATCATGGCCCGCACCTCATCGCTGCAGCCCTGCACCGGGGCATGATCAGGGAGGTAGGCGAGCGAGCCGGAGAGATCGTCGACGCGGTACCCGTACGTCCGCCCGCCCTTGTGGGCGATCTCGGCAGCCGTCACCGCGAAGCCGCGGATGTCGATGCGCCCGGGCGGCAGGGCGTTGAACGTCCACGAGCCACGCAGCCCTTCGGGCGTGATCGGGAAGGAGGGCGGCGACATCATCTTGGCCAGCAGGTCGCGGCCGCTAAGGCCGCCCTGTGCCGGCAGGTACAGGTCGACGACGCTCTGGTAGTGATCGCCGGCGACGAAGAACGGGATGCCCTGGACGTGGTCCCAGTGCAGGTGGCTGAGCAGGATCGCGCCGCGGTAGGCCGGTCCCGGAAGCAACGCGGTGAGCGTGCGTAGCCCGGTCCCGGCGTCGAGCACGAGGGTCGGCGCATCGTGGCCGTCGGCCGCGATCGCGACGCAGGACGTGTGCCCGCCGTAGCGGACGAAATCCGGCCCCGGGGCCGGCGTCGAGCCCCGGACGCCGAGGAGCCACAGCCTCACCGATGGATCACGCGACGAAATGTAGCGGTCGGTAGCCGATTCGGCACACCTGCGCGCAAGGCTCGGCGCGACGAGCTAGAGCTGACGTTGCTCGCGCTCGGCGATCGCGGCGCGCAGACGCTCTTCGACCTCGGGCATCTCTTCGGCGATCATTCGCAACTGGTGCGTCGTCAACCTGACCGCCTTGATCGGCGAGGTGGCCACCACGCTTGCCGTCCGCCGCCGGTCGGATGCCAATACTCCGATCTCGCCGAAGAAATCCCCCGCGCCTAGGGTCCCGAGCGTCGTCTGGCCGCGCCTAACCTCCGCGCTTCCCTCCTCAATCACGTAAAAATCCCACGCTAGGGCGGCGTCACGCACCAGAGCCTTTCCTTCGGGAACCTCGATCTCGACCGCGTATTGCGCGATCATCTCAAGTTGCTGCGTGGACAGGCCGTCGAACAGCTGCAGTTCGGCAAGCTTGGCGACGTCCATACGTGATCTCCTCCGCCCAGATCCAGAGATGGTCTCACCCCGCCCTTGGACTGAAAAAGGCCCAGGCTTGGCTTATCGTGCCGTGCTGCCCAGAACGTCGAGCCCGGTCCCCGGCACGCTGGGAAATCTACCCGGCACCGCGCGAATGGCCGGGACTCCCGGTCGTCGTAACGCGGTCGCCGGTCACCCAGTCGACACTGGATGACCTCTGATCTGAAGACTCCGGGGCGCCAACGGGTCGGGCGCGAACCAGTGGCGGTGCCCGCGTCGTTCTTGGTGGTACCGGTGATGGCCGCGGTCGCCGCCGCTGCGTTTTTCGCCTGGAACCCGGTATGGCGCGACCCATGCTGGCCTCGCCGCGCGCCCTCGGCTGCACCGTGTTGATCCAGCGGTATAGCGGCAAGCCCTGGCCGGCGGCGAGGTTTAGCTCCTCACACTCGCGGGCTGTCAACGACACCCCGAACAAGGCGACCCGTTTCGTGAGCGCTCCTGGCGGGCCGCCAGGTGGTATCGAGCCTGATGGCGGCGGAGGCAATGGGACGTCGGCAGGAACAGCGGGTGAGGTGATACCGAGGGCGGTGTCGCGGCTGCCGGTGATAGCCCCGATGAGCGTGGCGAGTGCGCCGAAGCTACTGCGTACTGATCTCATTGCCCCGGATGCAGCACGATATAGCGGTGCATCGTGGCGATTGGGCACCGACGTGAACGATGTTGTGCCGTTCGGTTTGGTCCTGTGCCTTGCCGCCCTCACCCTGTTGGCCGCGGTCTTGTCCAACCGGGTCAGCGAGTGGGTGCGGGTGCCGGCGCCGGGGATCTTCCTGATTCTTTCCGCGGTCGCATCCGACGTGTTTCATGGCCTCGGTTCGCTGTCTATCAAGGTTGATCAGCGGATTGTCACCGTCGCGCTGATCTTCATCCTGTTCGAGGGCGGGATGCATATCGGCTGGGGTCGTTTCCGTTCGGCCGCGGGAGCTGTGGTTTGGCTCGGCGTCGTCGGCACATTTTTGACGGCTGCCGCCCTTGCCTTGGCCGCGCAGGGACTGTTCGGGCTTGGTTGGCGCGCCTCCTTGCTCATCGGTACCGCGCTCGCGCCGACCGACCCCGCGGTGGTGTTCTCCGTGCTTGGGCGTCGGGAGGTGTCAGGCCGATCGGGCACGCTGCTCCAGGGCGAGTCGGGTGCGAACGATCCGGTCGGCATCGCGCTCATGGTGAGCATTCTCGGCGCCACCGGCGGCGGCTGGGGCGACGTGCTCGGCGGCGTCGGCGAGTTCGCATTGCAGATGGCGGTGGGTATCGCGATCGGCGCGATCGGCGGGTACGCGCTGCTCAAGGTGATGCGTCTGCCGTTGCCGAACGAAGCGCTCTACCCGGTGCGGACGATCGCCGTCGGGGTACTCATTTACGGCGTGGCCGCGGTATGCCACGGTTCCGGTTTCCTCGCCGTCTTCCTGGCCGGCATCTTGATCGGCGACGCCCGCGCCCCCTACAAACGCGAGATCGAGCGGTTCGCAGGGGCGCTGAGCAGTCTTGGCGAGATCGTCGCCTTCACCACGCTCGGACTGACCATCTCCCTGCATGACGTCTTCCACGGCGGTGATCTCTGGAGCGGACTCGTGCTGGCCGCCTTGATGATCCTCGCGGTTCGTCCAGTGTGCCTGGGACTGTTGCTGGTTCCGATCAAGCTTGACCTCGGTGAACGAATATTCGTCCTGTGGTCTGGCCTGAAGGGCGCAGTGCCAATCCTGCTCGGCACGTTTGTGCTCACCGAGGGCGTCGACCACGCCTCGCGCATCTACAACATCATCTTCATCGCCGTGACGGTCTCCGTGGTCGTCCAAGGTGGACTGGTACCCACCGCCGCCAGGCTGCTGCACGTGCCGATGAGGGTCGTGGAACCCGAACCGTGGGCACTGGGCCTGCGTTTCCGCGACGAGCCAGAAGGGGTCCACCGCTATCTTGTCGGCCCCGGATCGCCCGCCGACGGCTGCACGATCGCCGACCTCGCCGTTGGCGACACTGTGTGGATCAGCATCGTCAACCGCGGCGGTCGCCTGATTCATGTGAACGGGCAGACGGTTCTGCAGGCAGGCGACGAGGTGCTGGCCCTCGCTGACAAAGATGCCGAATTGGACGACGTGTTCACCCGCCCCGAGCAGCCGGGCGAGTGACGCGATAGCGACCCGAGCCAAAGAGTGGCAGGCGGTTCCCGGTGTGTTTGATTCCAGCTCCCAGTGCCCGCTGTCGGAGTCCACATGTGGTGGGCTACGACTCGGACGGGAAGCTCTGGCCGATCCCCAAGATCACCCCCTGAACCTCGGAGGCGCGTCCCCCAGGACCAATTCAGACGGGGATCTTCGACGCTGCGCCGGGCGCGCGGTCCACGCCGCGTCGCCGCCGGCAGCGAAGGTCGCGTTCTACGCGGCGATGCTCTCCGCCCAATCCGATGTATACGCCGTGGGTAGCGGCCCGGTTCTTGGTGTAAGTCGTCGGCCTGATCGGCGTGGGGGTGACCACGTTTGTGAGAGCCACCGTGTGATGGTCAGCGGGACCACGCCAATGGTTTTCGCGTAAGGACACGTCACACGATGGCTCTGGACCAGTCTGCCCTGCTCAAGCTGCGTGAGGTACTCAAGGCCGCGGATGTGGCGGGTCAGTGCGCACGTGCCGCCGGCTCCGCGTCTCCCTCGACCGGCACGCCACTTACATCGCGGGGACCTCGCAGACACCGGTCCCTGAATAGAGGGTGCGAACCTGTCGATCTGTCCGCGAGTACGGCTGCGGCGTGAGCACACCGATCGGACAGTCAGGTCGCGATCGACGGTGTCTTGACGGCTTGCCGGTTCGCGCGGTCGCTGGCCAATTCTCGCGCGGTTAGGCAGTAGGACCGCTGGCTGTCAGGTCACGCCCTTGATCGACGCCCTGCGTGTGGTCAACACAGGATCGCCGGGGCACGCCACTTGGCCCACGCGACGCGTGCGTAAGTGAGCCACGACAGAGACGGCCTCGAGTGGATGGCCTACCGCTAGGCCGGCGAACGGCGCCAGCGGCCCGGCAACCGCAGCCGGCGGCGCTGCCCCCCATCGCCGATCACCGAGACGACGGTCTGCGCAAGGTGCGGACAGCCGGTCGAGGGGAATGCATCCCGCCGGTGCCGGTGGAGAATGAGGAACAGGTCCCCGGGCGGCGCGTCCCGGTATAGGCGGTCGAGGCGCAGGCGGTCAATAGCGGCGAGCGTCGGCGTATAGATCGCGTCGTACCAGTTCGCCGCGATCTCTGAATTCTCTAGCACGCGCCTGCGTCCCCGCATCATGTGGTAGCCGTGCACTTGTATGTTTTCCAGCAGCTCGAGGTAGTGCGCGGGCTGGCTTACCGCGACACGCACGCGGGGACGCGCCTCGGCAAGTCCGCTGTCCTCGAGGAAGATGCGCTCGAGCTCCCGGAGGACGACCTCGAGCATGTCCGCTCCGGCCGGAAGAGGGACGCGCGCGATGAGCTCGGTCACGTCGGCGTCGATCATCTCGGCCCCGCCGCGCCGCGCGAGGGCGGTGCGGTGGTGACCGTCGATCACGAAGTACGTCTCACCGAGCTTGACCGCAACGATCGGCGGGAAGAGGCCCTCGGCGAACCCTTCCTGGAGCGAGCGCAGCCGGTCGCGGCTGGAGGGTAGAAGCGGGCGGAAGTCGCGGGTGAACGAGCTGACGCGGCCCTCTGTGCCGACGAGCGCGTCGAGCGGGATCTCGCAGACGCCCAGATACCGACGCCCGAACGGCTTTAGCCGCCGCTCGACCTCGTCGAGCTCAAGCAGGCGGTCGCGGCCGCTCGGCGCCTTCATCGCGAGGTCAACCTCCAACCGGCGGCGTGCTGCGTCAGGGCTCAACCAGGCGCACCCAGGCCTTCGAAGCATACGCGGCAGCTACCCGCAGGGCCCGGAGCCGGCGTCGGCTGGCACCCACGCACTGGTGCTGCGCTAGCGACCCGGCCACCACCTCAAACAGCGCCTTTGGCGGCGCCTGTGCCAGCATGCGGCGCAGGTCAGCAGCGCCTTCTCCGACGGGCGGGGCACCGGCAGGTCCGCGAGTCCGGCGGTCTGCTTGTACCACACCCGGGCGTACCCCCAGCCGGGGAACATCGCCAGCGAGCACGAAGTACGCCCGACCCGCGAGGGCAGCTCCCGCAGCCCGGCGCTCCACGATCCTGGTTTGGTCCAGGACGCCGTCGACCAACTCGAACAGCTGATACAGAATCAGCTCGCTGATATGACCCGGGCGAAGACGCCGGCGGCGACCTGACCGAGTGACAGGTCTTCTCGTCCGTCACCGTATCCGTCACCGAATCCTTGTTGATCAACGTGTCGTCCCCAGACGGTCACAAGTCGGCGTCCGCGCGCCGTCAGTCCTGAAGCGAGTGGATACAGGTAGTTGTCGAGGTCGCGGGTATCAGTGTCAACGGCTACCAAGCCGGTTCGGGATGATCTTGCGGGTGGCTCGAGGCCAGCAAATATGGGTGGAGCTGAGGGGACTCGAACCCCTGACCCCCACACTGCCAGTCCCATTTTACGGCCTATTGACAGGCGTTGGCAAACACCGAAAACCGCTTGCAGGCCCCGTATTTGCTGGCCTGCAGCGCGTTGAGCGTGGTTGGTCATTCCTGGCCGCGGACGACCATCTTTGAACTTCTTGCGGACTGGCTGCGGACCGCGCAAGATCAACAAGCTCATGGCGACAATCCCGCGACCCGACCCGGGAACTGATCGAGTTCGTGTCCGAGTCCAAGTCCTGGTCAGAACTTGCGCAGCGCAAGCAGGTGGAGTTTGTTGCGTTTGATGTCGTCGATTCGCGCTAGGAGATCGTCGAGGTCGTCGCCCACGTTCATGTGGCGGCCCGACAACGCGTCACCACGTCCTGCCGCCAGGTTCACGACCCACCCTGCGGCGATTTCAGGGTCCGCGCCCTGGCCCGCTGCGAGACGGGCCTTGATCCATCCGAACACCTGGCCTTCGGCTGTCTCGGGACCTGCTGTGCTTGCCAGCGCGGCCTCGCTCAGCCCGATCGGCAACAGTCCCGGATCGAAGCTGAACACGCTGACACCGTGCGGTTTCAACTCCGCCGCGAGCGTCTCGGTCAGCTTCACCACCGCGGCCTTCGCAGCGGCGTAGGAGGAGACGAGCGGCCAGCGATGGACGGCAGCCTGACTGGTGATGCTGATGACGCGGCCGCGGCCTGCCGAAACCATCCCCGGAAGTACGGCGCTGGTGAGCATGTAGGCGCCGCCGAAGTTGATCTCGACGGCGCGCCACCACTCCGCCGGATCGGTCTCCCAGAGCGGGCCCATCGGGCCGTTGATGCCTGCGTTGTTGACGAGCACGTCGATCGGCCCGAGCTGCTCGGTAACCGCGGCGACGGCCGCGCGCGTTCGTTCGATATCGGTGACGTCGGCGACGGCGGTCGCGACGATCCCTCCGCGCGCGCGAATGGACGCGGCTGCCTCCTCGAGGGAAGCCTCGGACCGCCCGATCAGCGCGACCCGGGCACCGGCGTCCACCAGTCGCTCTGCGAGGAACCGTCCAAGGCCTCGGCCGCCACCGCTGACTAGGGCGACGGCGCCGTCGAGCTCACGGGCGGGAATCTGCTGTGGTCGGGCGAGGAGCCGCCTGAGGATTTTGCCGGACGGCGATTTGGGGATGGACTCGACGAACTCGACGCGCCGAATTCGCTTGTACGGCGTCACCCGCTCGGCGACCCATGCCATCAACTCATCGTCAGTGAGCGCGGTGCGCCGCACGACGAACGCCTGAGGCACCTCGCCCGCCTCGTCATCAGGGAGCCCCACGACGGCTGCGTCGGCGACTGACGGATGGGACAGCAGGAGCTGCTCGAGTTCGGCGGGCGCGACTTGGAACCCCTTGTACTTGATCATTTCCTTGAGACGATCCACGACCTCGTACCACCCCTCGTCATCGACGGTGACAACGTCGCCCGTATGCAGCCATCCGTCGGCATCGATCGCGGCAGCGGTCGCTTCCTCGTCGTTGAGGTACCTGCGCATGACACTCGGTGCGCGAACGAGTAGCTCGCCTGGTTGTCCGGCTGCGACCTCGGCACCGGTCGTGGGATCGATGACGCGACATTCGACGCCCTGCACCGTGGGTCCGATCGACCACGGCTTGTCCGGGCCGTCGTCGGGCGCGATGTGGCTCGATCCGGCCAGCTCGGTCATTCCGTAAACCTGTTTCACGTGGCAGCCGGTACGGCGCGCACATGTGGTGACGAGGTCGCTGGACATAGGCGCGGCGCCGACCGTCATCACGTGCAGGCTCGAGAGGTCGTAGTCGTCGAGCAGGTCAGTGTTGGCCAGCGCCTGGACGATCGGGGGAACGATCTCGGCGCGTGTCACGTGGTGGCGCTGGATCGTGTCGAGGAACCCCTCGATCTCGAACCGGGGCATCAACACCACGCACGCGCCGGCCCGCAAGGACAGGTTGAGCGTGACCTGGAGCCCGAACGTGTGCACGAGCGGCAACGAGGCGAGCACGGTGTCGCTGCTCGTCACACCATGGGCGTCGCGCATCTGACTCAGGCTGGCGACGAGGTTGCGATGGGTCAGCACGACGCTCTTGGGCAGCCCGCTGGTGCCGCTGGAACGCGGGAGAAACGCCGTGTCGGAGGGACTGGCCAGCCCGGTCGGGAGGCCGCTCTTCCCCGCGGCGATGATCTGCTCGAATGCCGTAGCTCCGGCAGGATCGCCGTCGACGACGAACGTCCCAGCGACCGCGGTACTGAGCGCCGCATTGCGCAGGACGCTCTCGAACAGGTGCGCTGTCGTGATAACCCAGCGCGTATCCGTCGCGAGGAAGTGATCGGTGAACTCGCTGGCCTTCGAATGCGGGCTGACCGTTGTGACGGTCGCACCGATGGTCAGTGCGGCGTACCACGCGACGACGAAGTCGATGCTGTTCGTCGAGCACAGCGCCACGACATCGCCCGGGCGTACGCCCGCCGCTCGCAGGCCATGTCCGGCTCGACCGACCTTGTCGACAAGTTCGGCGTACGTCAGGGCCTCGCCAGAGGCGGCGTCGATGAGCGCGCAACGCCCGCCGTGCTCGGCCGCCTCGCCCAGCACGTACTCCGGAAGTGTCTGGTCAGGGACCATGGACTGTCGGGCCACATCCCGACGGCTCACGACGCCGACGCCCGCTCAGACAGCAAATTCGCAACACGAAACGCGAGGTCGACGGACTGGCGCCCGTTGAGGCGCGGATCGCACCTCGTCGCGTAATGGCGGTCGAGGTCGCCCTCGCGCAGCGCCTCGCCGCCACCGAGGCACTCAGTGACGTCGTCACCGGTCAGCTCGACGTGCAGCCCACCCGGCCAGACGGCCTCCGAGGCGCACGCCGCGAAGAAGGCGTCGACCTCCGCGACGATGTCCTCGAAGTTGCGTGTCTTGCGACCGTTGGCCATCTGCACGGTATTGGCATGCATGGGATCGCACGCCCAGACGACCGGGTGCCCGGCATCGCGGACCGCGGCCAAGATCGGCGGCAGAACGTCCGGCAGTCGCTTGGCCCCCATCCGCGAGATGAACGTCAGCCGGCCCGGGTTCCTGTCGGGGTTGAGCCGCTCGCACAGCTCCAGTACCTCACCGACAGTCGCAGTCGGCCCGAGCTTGCAACCGATCGGATTCGCGATGCCTGACACGAACTCGATATGCGCGCCGTCCAGCGCCCGTGTTCGCTCGCCGACCCACACAGTGTGAGCCGACGTGTCAACCCATTCGCCGGTCTGCTCGTCGCGGCGGGTCATCGCCTCTTCGTAGCCGAGCAGCAACGCTTCGTGGCTGGTCCAGACATCGACGCGGTTCATCTCGGTCGAGTCGCGGCCGATCCGCGACGCATGCAGGAAGCGCACAGCTCCGTCGATCTCCCGGGCGACCGCGTCGTAGCGTTCGCCCGCGGGGCTGGATGCCACAAAGTCCCGGTTCCACTCATGAACTCGGTCGAGGCTGCCGAAGCCGCCCGAGCTCAGCGAGCGCACGAGGTTGAGCTTGGACGCGGAGTGGTAGTAGGCGGTCAACATGCGCCGTGGGTCCGGCACGCGTCGTGCCGGGTCCGCTTCGATCGAGTTGACGATGTCACCGCGATACACCGGCAGTTCAACGCCGTCGATCGTCTCGACCGCCGCCGATCGCGGCTTCGCGAACTGGCCTGCCAGGCGCGCGACCTTAACGATATGGCTGCCGGACGCGTACGTCAGCACGATCGCCATCTGCAGGATCACCCGCAGCCGGTTTTCGACGGCCTGCGCGGTTAGTTCGTCGAACGATTCAGCACAGTCGCCGGCCTGCAGCAGGAAAGCGCGTCCAGCCGCGACCTCTGCCAGCTCGTCGGTGAGCGTGCGCACCTCGCCGCCGAACACCAGAGGCGGCATCACGCGCAGCTCCGCGAGCGTGTGCTCCAGCGCCGCCTCATTCGGCCACTCCGGCTGCTGGACCACCGGAAGACCATGCCAACTGGACGGCGACCACCTAGCGTCATGTGCGCGCATCGGTTGGCTCGCGTACCAACGCGTCGGGTTCAGTAGGCGCCGCGACTCTCCCTGGAGCAGACGGAAGCAGACCTCCGGGTGCGACGTGAGGAACTGCCGCAGACGCTCGGCTTCCAGCAGCACGTAGCGGACCGGGCCAAGCGCGACGAGGTCGCCGCTGATCGGTTCGCCGAGCAGGGCCGAGATCTCACCGAAGATCTCACCGCGCGCGAGCCGCGTGTGTTCGCGGCCGTTGATCCGCACCGCGGCCTGGCCGTCGATGAGGAACCCAAGACCGACGGACGTCTCGCCCTGAGTGAGCAGATGCTCGCCGGCGGCGGCCGCGTGGCCGCCGAACTGACTGGCGATCGCCCGAAGGTCCGCCTCGGGGAGGTCGCCCACCAACCGCGAGGTCCGCAGCGCACTCACGACCTCGTCGAACTGGGCGTCCACGGTCACTGGGCCCGCCTCGCTGCCAGGACGTGCACGTCGAGCGGTAGCTCGTGGCGCCCGACCAGTTCCAGCCCGGCCGCTGCCAGCAGGCTCGCATACTCGGTCTCGGTCCGCTCTCGGCCGCCGACGTTGCACAGCATGTGGATGTCCCATGCGTAGGCCAGGGAGGCCGAGCGATCCTCCGGGATCAGTCGCTCGACGACCAGCAACTGCCCATCGGCCGCCATCGCCTCAGATATCCGCGCGAGGATCGTCCGACACATCTCGTCGTCCCAGTCATGTAGCACGCGCGAGAGAAGGTAGACGTCGCCACCCGCAGGTACGCCCTCGGTGAAATCGCCGGACAGGAACTCGACGCGCTGGCTGAGACCCGCTTGTGCGAATGCCGGCCGCGCCCCGTCGAGCACGTGCGGGCGGTCGAACAGCACGCCTCTGGCGCGGGGAGCAGCGGCAAGCATCCGCCTCAGCAGCGAGGAAGTGCCGCCGGCGACATCGACAATCCGATTCACCCCGTCGAGGGCGACGACCTCCGCGACCGCGCCGAACATCGCGGCGCTGGACGCCATCGCGGTGTCGAACAGTTCGCTCAACTCGGGCCGTTTCGCGAAGTACTCGAAATGGTGCTCGCCGAAATGGTCGTCGAACGCCTCCTCCCCGGTCCTGACCGAGTGGAGGAAGTGTCCGAAGGACTCATAGAACGGACCCCCATACAGCAGCGCGAGCGGTCGCAACGCGGGATCGGCGTCGATGCGCAGCAACCGACCGAGCTCGGTCAGCTCGAACGTGCCGCGCCGCGACTGCGTGACGACGCCGATCGAAGCGAGGTATCGCAGAAGCCGAGTCAGGCTGTCCACATCCGACGCAGTCGTCTCCGCCAACTGCGCGGCGGTCGCCTCCGGCTGCCCAGCGATCGCGTCCGCAAGCTTCAACTCGGCGGCGACGTGAATGGCCTGCGTCGCCCAAGCGCCGGTCATCAACGTCAACAACCGCTTGGCGGCCGGGACAGAGTTGCGGCGGTGGGCATCGATGATCGCCGGGTAGTAACCCGAGGTCAGCAGTTCGACTCGCCGCACGAAGTGATTTCGGGCACTGGCGTCGCGGAAGTACAGCACTGTATTGCCCTCGCGGCGGTTATAGCCGCCGTCGTCCGGTCGCATCCAGCCGTGATCAGACAGGATCGAGCGCATCGCCGAGATCGCCATCCGGTCGGGCTGGCCGATCGCAAGCGCGACGTGCGCCTCGTCGTTGCGTTCACGCTCGCCGTCGGCGATCGCAGTCAGCGGCGAACCCGGCGCCACCGTCAATGTGAACAGCTCGATCATCAGCGGGCGCCTGCCCTCAAGTGGAACCGGCACGCGACGGATCTGGACATCGAGTTCGCTCAACGACTGCCGGTAGCGCGCGGCGAGGCGGGCCTTAACTACCACACTTGGCTTCGGCTCCTCCGCGGTCAGCCCGCGCCGCGCCAGCGCGTCATCGATCTCCCCAGAGTTCTCAGGGAACACGAGCACCGCAGCATGGCGCAGTTCGCAGGTCTTCACGATCTCGGCGAGGTCCTCGCTGGACAATTCCGGCACGATCTCGGCGAGGAGCGCAGTCGTGTCGGTCTGTCGAAGGAATGCGATCGCGTCGTCCAGACGCGCCTCATCGGCTGGATGCATAACCTAGACCCCCTGTCGGCATTCGCGGGCGTCGAACCTCCTGTGTGCGCCTGTCTGCCCAGGCTAAGTCTTACGGCACGCAAGGCGGCTGCATATCGCATCATCTGGGGATTTCAAACGTCGACACTTCACCGATCACCGGCTACGAGCGGAAGGCCGTGTCCGGAAGTCGCGTGTCTCGGTTTTCCCTGGCATCGGCAAAAGGCTGGCACCCCAATCGGGATTGCGTCCTTGTCGCGATCAGCTACTCGCGAACCGGCGCCGTGACGAGTACCGACATCGCGAGAACGGTCATGCCCACCGTCAAAAGGAGCGCGACAAGCGATGCCGCTCGCCCGATCCCTGAAGCCCGGCGGAGAGCACACGCCGCCACAACAGCTCCCACCACTGAGGGACCGACACCGGTGATGGTAACGACGGCGCGGAAGTAGAGGAACCGCATCGGCGCGTCGTTTGAGTACAGAACAAAGTGCGGTTCGATCCACGAAACGGCCGCCAGCCCGAACAGCGCAAGCAGCAGTGACAACAGGTTCAGCCAGCTCACTCGCACCCGCGCAGGATGACAGCCCATGTCGCCCGACGCGCGCTAGAGGTGCTGCCGGAACGCACACCAGCACAACCTTCGCGCAACGCGGCTACTTAGTGTTTTCAGCACGACCGGTGTCCGGCCAGACTCGGTCGAGGTGCTCGGCGGGACGCTCTCAACCACCGGCTGCCCACCCGTTCATTTGGTGTGGCTCTCACATGGCCTGCGTCCCCGTCGAGTGCCGTGCGAGGAGTGGCTCGAAAGGGGTTTGCCCCTGCTCTAAGTAGCAATGCCCTCCACGCCGTTTCGTAACGACGAGAGCGAGGAGGACGGCGATGGGCGTGATCATCGGGATGGACCCGCACAAGCGCTCGGCGACGATCGAGGTGATCGACGAGCGCGGCACGGTGTTGTCGACTGGACGATTCGGGACGGACAAGGTCGGCTACCGCGACATGTTGGCCGAGGGGCGCCGGTTTGGTGAGCGTGTCTGGGCGGTCGAGGGCGCAACGGCATCGGCAAACACATCGCGCACCGCCTGGTCCACGACGGCGAGGTCGTGATCGACGTGCCGCCGAAGCTGTCGGCGCAGGTGCGGGTGTTCGCGACCGGCAACGGTCGCAAGACGGATCCGGTCGATGCGCATTCGGTGGCGATGGCCGCGTTCCACAACCATGGTCTGCTGCACGTCGAGGTCGATGACGACCTGCTGGTCCTCGGCATGCTCGCCGACCGTCGTGACGAGCTGGGCCGGGCCCGGACCCAGACGGAGCACTCGCGAGGCACAACCTGACGGACGCGATCCCGAGCAACCACGACATCGCCATCCCCCGCGGCACGTGGCACCCGCGGATCGGCGCCCCGATCCAGTGGCACAGCTTCGATCCGGCGACGTTCGACATCGGCCGCTCGATGATCCCGATCGGCGACGCAGAGATCGGGCTGTACGACGCCCAGCGGACGATCATCGACACCTACCGCCTGCGCTACGCGCTTGGCGCGGACACCGCTCACGAGGCTCTGCGTCGCTGGCTCCGCGGCGGCGGGCAGCCAGCCCAACTCCTGGCGACCGCCGAAGCGTTTCCCCGCACCCGACCGATCATCCTGCGGTCGCTCGAGGTGTTGCTGTGACGAGGCCGACTCGGGCGTCAGCGGCGGGTCGCGCGTATCTCGACCTCCGAACGCAGGCCAGAGGCGCCGGTCGCGCCACCGACGAGTACCTGCGCCTGTATGCGCTCGAAGGTTTCCTGGCCCGTCTGGCGGTGTCGGGGCAGCGTGCCGACTTCGTCCTCAAAGGCGGGGTTCTCCTTGCCGCGTACGCAGTGCGTCGACCGACCGCTGACATCGATCTCGCTGCGAACTCGATCAGCAACGACGTCGAGACGGTCCTCGCCCTCGTGACGGCGGTCGCAGCCAGCGCGCCGGCACTCGATGACGGCCTTGCGTTCCACACCGAGACCGCGACGGCCGAAGCTATCCGCGACGAGGACGAGTACTCCGGCGTCCGCGTCAGTCTCGAAGCATCGCTCGCGACCGCACGGCTGCCGTTCCATGTCGACGTGAACGTTGGCGATCCGATCTGGCCTGAACCGACGAACGTCACGCTGCCGCGCCTACTCGGCGGTTCCATCAACGTCCTCGGCTACCCGATCGCGATGGTCCTCACCGAGAAACTCGTCACGGCGGCTCTGCGGGGCGCCGCGAACACCCGATGGCGCGACTACGCCGACATCTACTCGCTTACCCGCGCCCACGAACTCGTCGCGAGCGAAGTGTACGACAGCTATCGCCGCGTGGCGGCTCATCGCCGCGTCGACCTCGTCTCGTTGCGCGGCTTGCTCACCGGCTTCGCTGATGCCGGCCAACGGCGATGGGCCGCGTGGCGTGAGCGGCAGCGTCTTGACGACCGGCTTTCCGAAGTGTTCGCCGATGTCGTCGACCATGTGATCACCTTCGCCGATGGCTGCTTGCACGCACTCCCGCATGGCGATTCGGCGACCTGGTCGCCCGATGCCTGCCGTTGGACAGCCACAAGCTGACGGCATTCCGAAGCCTCGCGCGGACTTTTTGCGGACCGACGGGAAGTTGATCAAGCTCCCCGACCCAGTCGAAACCGCTGCAGCCCAGTAAATATAGGCCCTTCAATGGGTGGAGCTGAGGGGACTCGAACCCCTGACCCCCACACTGCCAGTGTGGTGCGCTACCAGCTGCGCCACAGCCCCAGGATGCGCGCCGGACTCCGCCGACCGCGGCTCGATCGTACACGCGCGCGGCCATGCGATCGGCCGGGCGAACGGCAGCGCGAGGGAGCCGCGAGAGTGTGACCAGCGTCAACCAAAAATCCGGCACTTCGGGCATTATGCGGCGCGTCGGGACCCAAAATTCTAGGAAACACGGGCGGTCGACCATACTGGACGCCGGTACGTCCCAACGATCAAGGGAGATGTGAGTGAACCGCAAGGAACTGGTGGCTGCCGTCGCCGACCAGGCCGACCTCGAGCAGAAGACCGTGGACGCTGTCCTGCGTAGCCTGCAGAGCACGCTTGAAGACGCAGCTGCCAAGGGCGAGAAGGTCAGTGTCCCTGGCTTCTTCGCACTGTCCGTCGGTCGCCGTGAGGCCCGTGAGGGCCGCAATCCGGCTACTGGCGAGGCGATCACCATCCCGGCCGCGAACACCGTGAAGCTGGCCGCCGGCAGCGCGCTGAAGGACGCCGCCAACAAGTAGCCCAGCCCAGACCGTCCAAGGGCCGGTCCGCCGCCTCAACCAGGCGCGCGGGCCGGCCCTTCAACGCGACAACCGGGCGAGCGAGAACTCCCTTAGGGCGTGGGCGTCGGCGAGCTAGTCGGCGTGCTCGCCGGCTTATTCGGTGACTTGGATGCTGACGCAGACGGCGACGGCGTCGCTGGGGCACCGCCACCGGCGGCCTTCACCGCGGTGTTGAAGCCGTTCAGCGAGGTGTCCTGCAATTCCTTTCCGTTGATCATGACAGTCGGCGTCTGGACGATGTTGCGCTTGCTGGCATTGTCCGTGACGGCCTGCACGTATGCCTTGTGTTGCTGCGTGCTCACGCATTGCTGGAACGTGGTGAAGTTGCCGCCGGTGATGCCGGCCTGTTTGCCGTAGTCCTCGAGTTGGATGTCGGTGCGGCCGTTGGACCCTTCGGCCGGCTGATTGTTCTGGCCGTTACTGTCCTTCCCGTAAAGGATGGTGTGGTACTTCTGGAACGTCGCGACGTCGATGTCGGATGCACAGATAGCAGCGTTCGCGGCGCGGGTCGAGTAGTTGTTGCCGTTCGACGAGGCGTCCAGGAACGCCAGCATGTGATAGCGCGCCTGGATCTTGCCGGCCGCGATGTCGGCGGCGATCGTCGGTCCGACGCTCTGCTCGAACGCGAGACACGCGGGGCATTGGAAGTCCTCGAAGAAGTCGACGGTCGCCTTGGCTGGATTGCCGACGGTCACCCCGTTCTGCACGTTCCCGTGGTCGATGATCGTGTCGCCCTGGATCTTCGCCCGGTTCGACTGCACCGCCATTCCGATAACGGCCACGAGGACGACCAGCACGCCGAGCGCAGCGGTGAGATAGAGCGTCCGCTCCCGAGCCGCCTTCTTGCGTGCCTCGAGCAGCGCGTTGTACTTGCGCGCGCCCTGCTTGCTGCGCATGCGCTTGGCCGATGGCGCCGCGACGTTGTCGTTTCGGGCGAGGTACTCATCCACCGACCAGCGCGTCATCGGCCAAACGATGAGATACACCGCGATGAGCAACAGGCCCACATCCCGAAGGATGTCGAGCGTGTAGGTCGTCGATCCTTGGGTGGCTCCGCCGCCGCCGAAGCAGCCGCACTCGAGCTTGAGCCCTCGGATGGCCGCCTGCACGATGCCGATGAGGAACACGAGCATGAGCGCGGCGGAGACGGCTGCGGCTATTCGGGTAATGACCCCGACGATCAGCAGCGCCGCCAGGCACACCTCGAGGACCGGTAGCCCATAACCGATGGCCTTCGACAGCCACTCCGGCGTTACGTCATACGCGCGGACGGCTTGCACGAAACCCCGCGGATCGGCCAGCTTCTCCCAGCCGGCCCACAGGAAGATTCCGCCGAGGACAAGACGGAAAACGGTGCCGACCCACGGTCGGATGGCACTCAGGTTCACAGCGAAGGGTTCCTCTCTCGACCCGAACGCGCGGGCCTTATCATTTCGCGACCAGCGGCAGGTCGTGCACGATCTGGTCGGCCTCGTTGGTGCTCTGTAGGTACTGAACTCGCGCGTAGTCGTCAGAACCGTAGAGCAACACCTGAGCTGAGTGTTGTTGGCCCTCGTCCTCGGCGAGCTGCACGTGGGCGGCGGCCTGGGCCGCATCGATCTGCGCCTGCGTACCGGTCAACCCAACGAATCGGTTCGGCAGGTCCGTGTCGAAGTGCGCGAGCCAGGCCGCCATCACCGGACCGGTATCCCGCTTCACGTCAGTGGTTACGAACACCACCTGGGTGCGGCGCTGGATGTCGGTGGGCAGCTTGCGCAGCGCCTGACCGATGTCGGCCATCGTCGTCGGGCAGACATCCGGACAATGCGTGTAGCCAAAATAGAGCAGCGTGGGCTTGCCCGCCGTGGCCCGGCCGAAGGCGTACCCCGTGCCCGAAGTGTCGGTGAGCGTGAACGACGGGCGCGGTTGTGGCGGGATCAAGCCGAAGCCTTGGTAGACGCCGCCGGTTGGCTTGTCGTTCAGTTCGGACGGTTGCGGAGCCGCAGCGCCGGAACTGCAGGCCGCAGCCAGTAGCGCGACCGCTGCCAGCACGGCAGCGACGCGACGGGTCATTTCGTCGCCCCGGACGGGGAGGTCGACGCACCGGGGGCGGGGGCGTCGATGGCAATGACGGGCGCCTCGACGATGAGCGGGATGTTATGAGCGAACGTCAACTGCAGGTTGACCGTTTGGCCAGGCTGCAACGGCCCGAGCAAATTCTCGATCATGACGTGACCGTCGCCCGGGGACAGGGTCACGCTGCTGTGCGCAGGTAGGCGTAGCCCGCCGGTCATCTCCGCCATCGAGCTGTTGCGCAGGGTGGTACTTTTCCCCGCTCCGGAGTCGACGCTGAGGAGCGTGTCGTCGGTGTCGGTCGTGTTCGAGATCGTGAAGTACGCCGCGGCTTCGTCCGGGGAAGCCGGCTCGCGGACGTACGCGTTGGTGACGACAATCGGGGCGCCTGACGGCGAAGAGGCCGAGCCGCCTCCGCCCGCGGCAGCCAGCGGCACCGCGCCCCGAATGAGGCCAGCCAGTCCAACCACAGCCACCGCGCCAGCCACTGCGACCAACACTGGCGGTCGCCTCACGCCCGCTCCCCCGTCCGCCGCCGGAACCGGACGAGCGCTGGGGCCGCCGCGCCGGCCGCGGCGGCAGCCACCACGAGCGCGACGACTCCAAGCACCACAGGACCAGTCTGACTCCGCTTCTTAGGTTCAGCTGTGACGACCGGACCTCCCGCCGATGACTGCGAGCTGGACGTTGCCGTTGAAAGCTCAAGCCCAGAGGCCGCGGTGGCGAGCGCGACGAAGGCGGTCAGGACGGCAGCCAGACAGCTGAGTAGTCGCACCAAGCGACGCATGAACATCCCTTCAGTTGAGGTGGACGGTCATGGTGGTGACGACCGAGTCGAATTGCGAGGTCCGGACGGTGAGCGTCATCAGCCAGTTCCCGGACACCGGCAGCAGCACGTTTGACGCCTGGTAGCTACCGTCGGGCTGCTTGGTGACCGGCACCGGGATCGGGCCGAGCTGTTTGTCCGGCAGCGTGGCCGCGCAGGTGAGCTGCTGCGGGGCAGCGCCGGGACTGAGTGTGATGGTCACCGTCACGGGCCCGTGCCGAGCCGGCGCGACCCGAACCGTTGCGGTGCGGTCGACCCCCAGCGGCGCTGTCGCCGTGGCCGCGGCCCGATCGGCCACGGTCTCCACGGCGCGACCCGGTGGCTCGGCCACCAGCACCGCCGTCACCGCGAGCACGGCCAGGGCGAGGAGTGCTTCCGCGATCACGGTTGAGCGCAGCCGCCGCACGTCCGCCGTGGTCTTCGGCTCATCGGGCGGAACGGCCACGGGCGGCTCGTCCGACGTAATCTTCTCCGCCATCGCGTATGCGACTGGCCGCCGCACCCAACGCCGTTGCACGACGAGCCGGGAGAGATTGCCGAGCCCGATCAGAACGACGAACACGATGATCTTGACGAGCACCAGCTGGCCGTAACGCGTCCCGGTCAAGGCCGACCAGGAGCCGACGCCGAGCCAGGCCTGATAGGTGCCCGTCACCGCGAGCAGGGCCACCGAGAGGAAGGCAATTCGAGAAAACACCGGCAGGAGGACCTGCAGCTCGTCCGGGTCCCCCCGCGGCAAGACCGCGACGAGAAGCATGATCAGCCCGCCCACCCAGGCGGCCATGGCCATCAGGTGCACCGTGTCGCTCGCCGTCGCGAGCCAGGTCGGATCCTGGGTCGAAGCGTGCCCGGCTATCGGGAACGTCACCGCGACCCCGAGCCCGAGCAGCCCAGCGACCTCCTGCAGTCCACTACGTTGCTGATCGCGGAGAAGCAGCCACAGCGTCGCACCGAGTGCACCGAGCAGGAGCAGTCGCACGGAATGGGCTCCGCCGAACGTCGTGTGCAACGTCGCATCGAGCAGGTTCCACTGGCCGAGGCGGCCGAGCCCCAGGCCGGCGACATACGGTCCCTGCACGATCAGCTCGGCCAGCGTGCCGGCTGTGGCCGCACCCCAGCCGGTCCAGAGCAGTGCTCGCGCGCGCCGGTCGTCGCGACCGGCCGGCCACACCGAAAACATGAGCCAGCCGCCGCCGAGCACGGCCAGGCCGGTGAAGGAGATCCAGCGCACGACGTCGAAGGTCGTGCTCGTCAGCCGGTCCACCGTCTGCGGTCCACTCGCGCCGGCTCCTAGCGCGCCGTCGCCGACCACGAAGCGAATCGCTCCGGCGACCGGGTGCGAATCGGCGGAGACCACGCGGTAGCTCGCGGTGTACGTACCATCGCCGAGTCCGGCCCGCATCGGCACCGAGATCTTGGTGCCGTCACCGCCTGGATGGGTCGCCGAACCGTTGTCCACCCGCCGTCCGACCTGGTCGACCACTCGCAAGTAGCCGCCCCCACCCAGCCCGACCGACTCGTCGAACGTCACCGATACGTTCGACGGTGCCGCAGCGAGACGGGCACCGTCCGCTGGATTCGACGACACGACGACCGCATGTGCGGCCGCGCTCGTCGCAACGAGCAGTCCGAGGCCGAACAGGCCTGTGACGAGCGTGATCAGGGCAGCGAGACGCCTCACGCGACTCCCCGCAAGCCGCGGCCCGGTTCGTCGGGCTGATCGGTCCCAACGACGGCCGAGGCTGGTGGCGGCGTCGCCCGCTCGCTGACGGACAGCGCGTACACCAGCACCAGCCCGGCCACAGCGCCGAGATGCGTCGCCAGCCGCCCGAGTTCGACCGCTCCGGACGCGAGGTCGCGGGCCGACAAGACGACGAGCACGCCGACGAACGCAACCAGTAACGGCAGCAGTCCGGCCGCGCGGCGCGGGGCGAACGCGGTGGCCAGGAACGCGGCACCCAAAGCAACATTCCAGGCCGCGGACTCGTGGGCCGCGTGCGTGACCATGGCCATGTCGATGGTGTTGCCGAACAGTGCCGGCACCGCGATTGCGATTTGCACCAACCCGACCGCGGCCAGGCCCAGCTGGGCGAACCGGCGGCGGCGCCGCACTTTCGCGGCCGGCACCGCGACCTCGGCGAGTATCCGGTCGGCGAGATCCGGGGTGTCCTCCCGGCCGACGCGGGCCCGGCGGCTCAGCCGCGTCGCCTCCGCGACCCATCGGGCACAATAAGGGCAGGTCGCGAGGTGGTGGTCAAGCCGCGACGCCGGCATCCCGAGCGGCTCCCCGTCGAGCCGAGCGGAGGCGGCCTCGCGGAATCGATCACAGCTCACGTGGGATTCAGTCGTCTGGCGGGCGCGGTTGGTTCCCGAGCCAAGCAGATTCTTAACCAGGAGATGAGAGTGGACGGGGTCGACGAGATCACGGCGGCGGCGCTCCGCGCGCGGCGCGGCGATCCGGCGGCGGCCCGCTCCTTCGTCAACGCGACCCAGCGCGATGTCTGGCGCGCGTGCGCGAACCTCGTGGATCGCGCGTCCGCCGACGACCTCACCCAGGAGACGTACGCCCGGGCATTCACCGCATTGCACCGGTTCGCCGGACGGTCGTCAGCGCGGACCTGGCTGCTGGCAATCGCCCGCCGGGTGTGCGCGGACGCGATTCGCGACGCGGTGCGGTCGCGCTCAGTTCGTGCGCCATCGCCGAACCAGGCCGCGGATCCGGCCGATGCGGTCACCCTGGATGCGCTGCTCGCGACGCTGCCCCCGGATCGGCGGGAGGCTTTCGTGCTGACGCAACTCGTGGGGCTCCGCTATGCCGAGGTTGCCGACGTGTGCGGCTGTCCGGTCGGCACCGTGCGGTCGCGGGTGGCGCGAGCCCGCGCCGACCTCGTCGCGGCCTACGGCGACGATGCGGGACGCGCCGCTTCGCGCTGAGTCACGGTCGCTCGGGCGCCGATCTCGTGCCGAACGCTCCGCTCGGCGACGAAGGACATGAACGGGATCGTCCCGGAAATCATCACTAATCCGAGCCGGAGCAGCGGCCAGCGAAGACGTACCCGAGATCGAGCGCGGTCAGCAGATAGACGATGAACAGAAAGCCATGCGCCGTGCCGACGACGGCCACCGGGCCGGGCGTGTCCGCAAAGTACTTCAACGGCACGGCCACGAAGACCAGCAGCACCAACATCACGCCGGTGACATAGGCCATGACCCGGTAACGCAGGTAAGCGCCGCGGTAGCTCGTCGTCAACGGCCGGGTGCGCTCACCGTAGACCGATGACGTCATTCGTCATCCTTGGCTGAGGATTGCGCCGCCAGTCGAGCGAGGTACGCGTTGTAAGCGGCGTGTTCCGCGTCGGCCGCGACAGGCGGCGAGGTGGCACTGGATGGCATCACGTAGCGACGGTAGGGCACCTCGGCCGGCTCCCGAGCGGTGGGTGTTGCCTCGGCGACCTGCCGTTTCACGCCAGCCTCGTCAGTTGCGGTGCTCCCGGGCGGCCGTAGGTGGGGGAGCAGCGTCGTGAACGAGCCGCAGCCACATGAGCACCGCGAAGGCGGTGAACGCCCACCATTGGAAGGCGTACGAGTAGTTCTGGATCGAGCCGTGATGGACGTGCGCCACGTGCCACTGCCAGCGACCGAGCAGAACCATGGTCACGCACGCGGCCACGACGACGACATGCAGGGCCAGCCAGCGGGGGCCGAACAGGAAGCCGAAGCGGCGGACCACGTACCGACGGTACGTCAGCGCACTGTGAACCACACCAGGCAGCCCACCCCGAGGGCGAGGCAGTAGATGCCGAATGGCCGCAGCGACCGGTTGGCGAGGTAGCGCGTCAGGAACCGCACCGACAGGTACGCGCCCACGCCCGACATGAGCGACCCGAACAGCACTTGCCCGCGAACGCCCTCGCCGAGCGGCCCGGTGAGATCGCCCAGCTTGAGCGCACCCGCCGCCAGGATGACCGGAGTGGCGAGCAAGAAGGAGAACCGCGCGGCGTCCTCGCGGTTCAGGCCCCGCAGCATGCCAGCGACCATCGTCACGCCCGATCGAGAAATACCCGGTGCCAACGCGAGAATCTGTGCCGACCCAATGAGCGCGGCCTGGCCGACCGGCTGCCGAGCCAACTGGCGATCCGATATCGGACCGGTCGTTCGTTCGTCGACATATTCGGTGTCGACCGTTCGGTCGCGGCGGCGCAACGCCTCCGCGCCGAGCAGAAGCAGGCCGTTGATCATGATGAAGATAGCAGTCGGCACGGGCTTGGACAGCGTGGTGCGGAACCAGTGTTCGGCGACAAGGCCAACCAAGCCGACCGGGATCGTCGCGAGACCAGCAACCAGGCCAGCCGCTGGTCCGCCGTACGACGCTCCGATGCGCGATGCTGGTGATCGGTCCCGGTCACGATACGCAGCCAGTCGCGCCAGAAATAGATGATCAGCGCCACGGCCGTCGCAACGTGCAGGCCGACAATAAACGCGAGGTACGGCGACTCCGGCGAACTCACGTTCAGGTCGGCCTGCCACGAGCCGCCTATCACCGCGGGAATCAGCACGCTGTGCCCCAGGCTCGACACCGGAAACAGCTGCATCATCCTGCACGGCGCCGATCACGCCGGCTTCGAGCCGGCTCATGTGGTGCATAGGTCCCCCTGTCCGCGCCTCGTTGCACGAGACAATCGGCATCATGTTCGAGCCGGGCGGTGGAACGCGAACTGTCGTCTGGGGAACTGCTGAGAGCGCGCCCGTGTCGCTACGAACCCGCGGACTCTGTCTTGGCTGACGGTCGACCGGCCCGGAGCGCCCTTAGCTTCCTCACAGCAAATTAATCGCGTGTTCACAGCCGACCGTGCTTGCCGCGAGGAACCGGAGCGAACGTCTAGTTTGTGCCCAGCCATCGCGCCGGCACATTGCTGGCCGCCCTCGTGGTTGGCGCTTGTCTCCACTCGTCTTGCCGCGCCGGCCGCGGCTGATCTTCTCGGACGTACAGGCCGCTGCCCATGTCGCCCCGACCAGGGCTACCGCACCGGTGTCGCCGCGCTGGACCTACGCACCGGAAAGTATCTGAGTCGCGGCGAGGACACCGCGCCGTTCGCCAGCGAGTCGGTGGCGAAAGTGCTTATCGCGACACAACTGCTTGCTACCGGGCAGATGACCGGTGCCGCCGCGGCGACCTCCGAGATGATCACCCACTCCGACGACGATGCGGCAAACGCGCTCTATGGGCTGGCGAGCCAGCGGCGACGACGTGATCAACCTGGTCGCTGCCCGCTACCAGATCCCATTCCTGGGCACGCCGCCGGACGAGTCCGGTTGGTGCGGCAATACCGAGATCACCGCCAAGGGAATGGTCTACCTTTACGCCGCGATCGCGCGTGACCCGACCGTCGGCCCGTGGCTGATGAATGCGATGGCGCACACCACCGAGTACGGAGCGGACGGCACGTATCAATTCTTGGGATCCCGTCCGCCACGACCGGCGCCGCCATCAAGCAAGGCTGGGGCGATGACGGCGACGATTCACCCAATGCGGTGTTCAACTCGACGGGTTACGTCGACAACGACGAGTACGCCGTGGCGATCCTCACCGATGGCAGTCCGTGGACCTACGGTGAGGCGATCAGCTCGGTCGTGACACAGCAGGCCCAGGCGCTCATGCCGGGCGGCCGAATCGACGATCCGGCCGATCACAATCCCGTGCTCTCGGCCGTGACGGTTACCGCCAGCGGGAACACGGTCCAGCTGACCGGCACCGCTGTCGATCCGGACGCGCCGAGCGTGGCCCTATCGGTCCGGGTAAGCGAGGGTGGCCACCCGGTCGCGACGGCGGCGACGACCGCAGCGACCGGCCGATTCAGACATAACTCCACGGCGCCGAACGGCACGCATACCTACACGGTGACGGTCGGCAACCTCGGCGACGGCGCTGCCGCCTCACGTGCCACCGCTTCGGTCTCGGTCGACGGTGACCCACACGGCACCGTCAACGGGGTGACCGGTGGCTCGGGCACGATCACCGTCGACGGACAGGAGTCCGACCCGAACAGTCCAGATCCGCGACTCGAGATCGGCGTGGACGGCGCCGCGCCGATTGTGCGATCGACCGACGCTCCGGCGTACCAGATCACACTGCCCGCCAGCCCCGGCATCCATGAGGTCACCGTCACCTACCTTCATTCGTCCGACGGCCAGAACGTCACGGAAGGCACGTGGGCGGTCGATGTCGCGGAGACTCGGAGTACGCGATTGTTGGATGCGTCCGCGATTGCCGTGCTCCCGACGCTGCTGCTGGCCTTTGTCATGGGCTATCGGTGGTTGCGACGAACCCGCCGAGCAGGTTGCTCAACCTCGTCGTGAGGAACCGCCTGGTGGCGCAGGCGACCTGCGCCGGATCGTCGAACCAGGGCATATGGCCGGCGGCTTCGATGAGACGCAGCTCTCCTCGGGGTAGGAGGTCCGCGACGCGCTGCCAAATGTCGGCCGAGCCGGTGGGATCGGCCGTGCCGAACAGGTGCACCGTCGGCGGTTGAATGGCGGCGAGCGCGTCATCGTCGAATGTCAGACCGGAGCGATAAGACCTTCCTCTGACGATCGCGCGGATCATTTCCCGCTCGTGCCGCATCGAATCGGTCTCATGCGCGACGGCCACCCGCCAGTCGATGAACTCACTGGGAATGCGCCCGGCATCGAGGCTCGGGCCGTGACCCAGCTGTCGCAAGATCGAGCGCACCCGGTTCGGCTGGTCGGGCCGGCGCACCATCACCGCACCAAGAGGAGTCGCGAGAAGCCGTGTGATCCGCGGTACGCCGACCTCGCGAGTACCGGCCCGCCGCCCAGCAGAACAATGCGGCCAACCCGCGTCGGATGCCGCTCCGCGAGGCGGAGGACCCACACGTCGCCTATCGAGGCGCCGACAACGTTCGCTCGGTCGAGTTCGAGTGCGTCCAGAGCACCCGCGGATGTTCAGCGGATCAAGGTCGCAGTACGCATCCCTGGAGAAGTCGATCGGCGTACTGGCTCCACCCGGGCGGTCGAGAACGATCGAGCGAAAGTCGGGAAGCTGGGCGATCGACGAGGGCCACGAACCCGGGCCGGCCAGTGCCGTGGACGAAAAGGATCGGCTCGCCTGGAGCCGACTTCGAGCACCCGCAGGCGTGCCGCAGGCGCTTCAAGATCGAGAAATCGCTCCTTCGGTCCAGCCCGTAGTAGTGCCAAAGTCGAAGCTCTGCGTACGATCGCTGGCCCCGGGATGCCGAGGTCGTTGAGTTCCCGATCCTTGCCATGGCCCGCCTCCTGGTGGCCGGCGGCCGTGGAGGTGGCCGTGGAGACGACGCTCCGGGTGCCGCATCGCCCGGCCGATGGGGAATTCTCCCATGGCACGAGACCGTGTTCCATCGCGAAGAGCGCCGCGGCAGCGCGGGTCGAGACGCCGATCTTTCCGTAGGCGTTCTGCACGTGATGGTCGGCCGTCTTGACCGAGATGCGAGAGCAGGGCTGCGATCTGCTTCGTCTGGAGCCCCCGCGCCAGTTCGACCTGAGCCTCGCGCTCCGTCAGCCCGGCCGGGCGCGCGATCTTGACGACGCGGGGCCCAGCGCTGTCCAGGACGGCCGCGACAACCTCGGCATCGAGTCGTCCGGCCCGCACCTCGTCGCGGAGGACGCTCGCTGCCTCGTCGGCCGAAAGGGCCGCACGATGTGGTCGCGGCTCCGTCATGGCGTGGTACGCGTCTGCAGCGGCGATCAATCGCGCGGAGGGACGGAGCGTCGCCGCCGCCGCGCCGCGATGG
>CAWDGB010000005.1:0-336413 GCA_963801715.1 uncultured Actinomycetota bacterium
GCCGGTGGCGATGTCGGTGACCGTCAGCGAGTAGGCGAACTCGCCGTTGGCGTCGCCGCCTTCGTGCCCGACCAGGTCGATCTCCACGAACCCGGGGGTGTTCTCGTCCGAGCTGGGCCCACGTCCGCATCGGGATCTGGGTCTTGAGTAGCGATCCCGGCTTGGTGTGTGCACGGCCTTTCAGCTGCAAGCGTGTGCGGTCGTCGGCGAGCCGCCGATCGATCGTGGCCGCCGACATCACGCACAGAGGCCCGCGGTCTCATCGATGTCGAGCGTGCCGGCGCAGCGCCACCAGGGTCGGTAACCCGGCGCCAGCGTTTCCCGGTCGGCCCGTCCAGGTCGCCCAGCACACCCGCAGCGCCGCGATCACCGCCTCGTCATACTTCACAACCGGCTCGCGGTCCTGCGCGGCGGCCGCGGCTCGCCGACCGGCGCGTTCGGATCGCCCTGCGGGCATGATCCCGATGCCAGCTGGTCAACCCAACTCGTCCAAGATCGCGACCGCTCCGCGCGAGCCCCGCAGCTCTTGATCTCCTTGGTCACCACCCGCCGCACGCTCAAATCCAGCCCCATCCACGCAGCCACGCAGCCGGGCATCTTAGATGAGTCAACGACACGCGCTACGCGGGCATTTTCGATGAGTCACGAACGGCGGGTTGGGGGAACGCCAGGCGTCGCCTATGCTGGGCGGGTTCCTCCGGCGGGGCTATAGCATGAGTCGGATATTCCGCCCTCATCGTCTAGAGGCCCAGGACGCCGTCCTTTCAAGGCGGTAGCACGGGTTCGAATCCCGTTGGGGGCACGCAGTCGGTCGACGAGTTGCCTCCGGGCAACGCCGAGGCCCCGTAGCTCAGTTGGTGAGAGCGCCGCCCTGTCACGGCGGAGGTCGCCGGTTCAAGTCCGGTCGGGGTCGCCATCTGGGGCGTGTCCCGCGACGTCGGCTCGTCGGCGAACGGTGCCGAACAGCAATTACTCCAGCGAAACCGATGGGCCCGACACCGCGGGGGAACGGTGCCGGGCCCGTGGGAGCGACGCGCCGGCCAGCCGGCCCGTCTCTACCCGCCGGCTCGACAGTCAGGAGCCGGAGTCGCTGGGTTCAGAAGACGGCTCGGACGGCTCGGAGGGCTGGGCCGACGAACCATCAGACGGCGCTCCGGAACCACCAGAGGGCGCGGACGAACCACCAGAGGGCGCCGAAGGAGCGCCGCTTGGCGCTGATCCGGACGGCGGCCGCGGGCCAAATCCGCGACCGGGACCGGGATGCCGGAAGCCACCGCGCTCGCCATGCCCGAACTCGAAGCCCTTGCCGATCGAGGTGGCGTCGAGTGACGTACCGTCCGCGTCTACGCTGCCCACGGCGACGATCCGGGTACCGACGGCGGGATTAGCTGTGAGGCCGTCCCGATACGCCGTCTTGCTGCTCGTCTTGATCGTGCGGGTGAACCCGTCGAAGTCCTTGATCAGGATCTCGTTCCCGCGCACCGAGGTCACCGCCCCGGCGAGATGGGGCTGATGCTTGGGCGGAGCGGGCGGCTGCGCAGGTGCCGAACTTCCGGGACTCGAGGGTGCCGCCGTCGGCGTGCTCGACCCGGGTCCGGACGCCGCCGCAATAGCGACGCCGGTTCCGCCGGCAACGACGACCGCCGCGGCGCCGCCGAGAACGGCGATACGCATGCGACGGGTGGACTGCAGTGCCATATGGGCTGATCTCCTTCCGCTCTCCTTCCGCGGGTAGGTCCCGCCCTGTCGAGACTTCTCCCACAGGCTGAAGGCCAGCTGAATCGGCCGGACTCTTCAGAATCTCTACAGGAAGGCAGCGCACGATCGATTCGTGACGAATGACGCGGCCCGGGTATTGGTCGTTGAGGACGAGCCGGTCCTGCGTCGAGCTGTCTGCGAAGCGTTACGGGACGCGGGTCTGACGGTGGCCGCGAACCCGGATGGTGCCGAGTTTGCCGCCCAGGTCGCCGCCTTCCGGCCGGACGTCGCGGTCCTGGACGTGATGCTTCCGACCACGTCCGGCCTCGCGCTGGCCGAACATCTGCGCCGGCACACGCAGGCCGGAATTGTGTTCGTGACCGCCCGCGACGGTGTCGCCGATCGGCTCAACGGCTTCGAGGTCGGTGCCGACGACTATGTGGTCAAGCCGTTCGTAGCGGCCGAGCTCGTGGCTCGCGTGCGAGCCGTGCTGCGCCGCGCTGGCCGGCTCCGATCGACGACCGTCGAGGTGGCCGACGTCGTCATCGACGAGGATGCCGGTGAGGTTCTGCGCGGCGGGTGTCGCATAGCCGTGACCGCGACTGAGCTCCGGTTGCTCGGCTACCTTGCCCGCCAGCGCGGCCGGGTGGTCTCCAAGACGCAGATCCTCACCCAGGTCTGGGGCTATGACGCGTACGACCCGAATCTCGTCGAGGCCTACGTCTCGACCCTGCGCCGCAAGCTCGAGCAACATGGGCCGCGGGTCATCCACACCGTTCGTGGCGTGGGCTATCGAATCGGCGAGACAACGGCCGGCGGGGCGACCGGGTGACGGCCGAGCGCTCTCCGCACCGGGTCGCTGCGCCGACGGGTCGTCGTGATCGCGCTCGGGTTGCTCATGGTTGTCCTCGTGGCGGTCGCGCTCGTCGTGAACTACCTTCTCGGCGACCGAATGCGCGCCGACCTTCGGCAGCGCCTCCTGGACCGCGCGAGCTATGCGCAGATGCTCTCGGACCAGGGCGTGTCGGGTCAGACCCTGGCCGACCGGTTGGCCGGCCAGGGCATCACAGCCACGCTAACCACAACCGGTGGGCAGGAATTCATCGGCCGCGAGGCGCCTGTCTGGCCGGGCAGTCGCCCGGGCGAACGCCCACCGCCACCGCCGGCTCGCCGCACGACGTCGACAGTGCAGGAGAACGGCGAGCAGTTGGCCGTTCGACTGGATCTCGGTGACGCCGTGTTGACGTTGCAGACCTCGCAGGCCGAGATCGATCACACCTTGACCTTGCTGCGTCGCATCGAACTCGTCGCGGGCGCGGTCACCCTTCTGGTCGTCGGCTTCGTCATGATCCGGCTCGTCGGTGTCGCCCTCGCGCCGCTGGATCGCATGACCGCCCTCGCCTGGCGAATCCGTGACGGCGCCCGGGGCCGGCGACTGCGGCCGACCCACCCAGGCACGGATCTTGGCCGAACGGCGACGGCGTTCGACGGGATGCTCGACGCGCTGGAAGCCGCCGAGGCCGACGCCCGGTCCGCCCAGGATCGGATGCGCCAGTTCCTGGCCGACGCCTCTCATGACCTGCGTACGCCGTTAGCGGCAATCGTCGCGAGCGCGGAGCAGGTGCTCCGTACCGACCCGGACCGCGAGACCAGGGAACGCCGGCTGGTGGAGGTCGTTCGGGAGGCGCGACGCTCGTCCCGGCTCGTCGACGACCTGCTGTTCATGGCCCGGCTGGACTCTCCGGTCGATAACCCGGTGAGCCTGGACCGCAGGCCGGTCGACCTAGCCGCCCTGGCCGGGGAGCGGATCACGGCGCTGCACCTGCGCCGACCAGACCTGCGGGTCGAACTCGGCACCGGCGCGGCAGTCCCGACGATCGTCGCCGACCCGGACGCGATCACCCGAGCACTCGGCAATCTGCTTGACAACGCGGCGGGAGCCACGCCCGCTGGCGGACTCGTGCGGGTCACGGTACGGGCCGAGAACAATTTCGCCGTCGTAACCGTGATCGATAGTGGCCGCGGCGTTCCGGCGGGCGATGAGGAGCGCATCTTCGACCGCTTCGTGCGGGTGGGTCCGGACGCCAGCCGGAGCACATCGGGCTCCGGGCTTGGATTGCCAATCGCCCGAGCGATTGGCCGATCGCATGGCGGAGACGTGCGATGTGTTGCGACAGCCGTCGGTAGCTGCTTCGAGCTCGCCCTGCCCCTGGCGGAGCTCGTTCGCGGCGCGTGGTCACCCGACCCGAATTCAGTGTCTGCCGGCGTTCAGCGATGATGGCGGAATGCCGTCGCCCTTCAGTCTGATCATCGCCGGCGAGCTACCGGCCCGCTTCGTGTGGCAGGACGACGAGGTGGTCGCCTTCCTCACCATCGCGCCGATCCGACCAGGGCATGCCCTCGTCGTCCCGCGCGCTGAAGTGGACAACTGGCAGAGCGTCGATGCAAACCTGTTCGCGCACTGTACGAGCGTGGCCCAGAAAATCGGGCAGGCGCAGCAGCGGGCGTTCGATGCGCCGCGCGTCGGATTGATCATCGCCGGATTGGAAGTGCCGCACCTGCACTTGCACGTCATCCCGATTTGGCAAATGGCCGATCTCGACTTCGCGCGCGCCAACCACAATCCGCAGCCGTCAGACCTCGACGACGCCGCTGAACGATTGCGTGGCGCCTTGCGTGAGCTCGGATACTCGGCCGAGGTGCCGTCGGCCTGACTGACCGTCAGGCCAGCCCGCGTATCGCCCGGGCCGGCGGATGGATGCCCTTGATCGCGGCGGCCATGTCGAGGATCTGCCGGGTCTCGGCGATGTTGTGTGCGCGGAACACCCTGGCGCCCTGCCACGCGCAGATCGCCGTCGTCGCGAGCGTGCCGAGCAACCGTTCGCCAAGCGGTCGGGCGAGTGTTTCCCCGACGAAGTCCTTGTTCGACACCGAGACGAGCACCGGCCAGCCGGTCGCCACGAGCTCGCCGAGCCGGCGAGTCACTTCCAGAGAGTGGTAGGTGTTCTTCCCGAAGTCGTGGCCGGCGTCGATCCAGATCTGGTCGGCCGGGACGCCGAGTGCCGCCGCCCGCTCGGCGAGAGAGACGACCGTGCGCACGACGTCGTCGACGACATCCTCGTACTCAACGCGATGCGGGCGGGTGCGCGGGGTCACGCCGCCGGCATGGGTGCACACGAGTCCGGCGCCGTACTCGGCTGCTACTCGAGCCAGGTCGGGATCAGGTCCACCCCACGAGTCATTCAGGATGGTCGCCCCAGCGGCACAGACCGCCGCGCCGACCTCGTGCCGCCAGGTGTCGACGCTAATAGGCAGATCGGGATACGCGTTCCGGACGGCGGCCACGAAGTCTCGCGTGCGCTCTATCTCCTCCGCGACGTCGACCTCGTCCCCCGGAGCCGCTTTCACGCCGCCGATGTCGACGATGTCGGCACCGTCGCGGACGACGTCGTGCACCCGCTGCATAGCGGCATCGAAGGCGAAAGTCGCACCGCGGTCGTAGAACGAGTCGGGCGTGCGATTGACGATCGCCATGATCTGCAGGGCCCGGCTCAATTGAGATTCCTCTTCGCGCAAGCGCTCATCGGCCGCTCGTTCCGCTCCTCGGCGCTTGCGCGCTTTCGCGGCGACCCCGCCCTCGGCGCTTGCGCGCCTGCGATGCTCGCTCGCTCAACTACATAACCTCTCCGCGGAGACAGTCGCCACCGGCGGCCGTTCGTGCACCGGTACCGGGCGCGCGACCCAACCGCCTTCGACCGCTCGGTCGAACTGGTGCAGCACCGCGTGCTCAGCTGGATCGGCCTGCAGCCGCAGCAACGCCACATGCTGGATCTCAGCGGCCATCACGCCGAGATCGTGCACGCTCTGGTGGCGGTGGCGGCGTACTCCCAGATCGACCTGGGCCAAGGCGTCAAGGCCGTGGCGCCGCCACGTGTCGAGCAAGACGGCCATCTCCAAGCCGTATCCGACTGGGATCGACAACGACTCCAGCAGCTCGCGGCGCACCCCCCACTCGCCGCCGATCGGCTGAACGACCGCAGCCAGTTCGGGCCATTTCAAGTTGAGCAACGGCCGGGCCACCAGCTCAGTCACCCGACCGCCTTGCGGCCGCGCTTCGGCCGCGTCGCCGTTGTCGTCGGCGAACTGCCGGTCGTAGAACCCCTTAACCAGCTGGACGTGCTCGTCGGCCAGCAACGGCCCGACGAGTCCGGTGACGAAGTGCGACCCCCATTCGGTCAGGTCGCCGTCGAGAAAGACGAGGATGTCGCCCGTCGCGACGAACAACGACTTCCACACCGCCTCGCCCTTGCCGCGATAGGCACCGAACTCCGGGCGGATCTCCGCCGCTGCCCACACCTGCGCACCGTTGCTGCGGGCCACGCGGGCAGTCGCGTCGGTCGAGTCCGAATCGATGACGACCAGCTCGTCGACGAGCGCGGCTGAGTCCATGAGGTCAGCACGGATGCGGCGCACGATAGCCCCGATCGTCGCCTCCTCGTTGCGTGCGGGGACGACAACCGAGATACGGGCGGGGCGGCTCGCTTTGCGGATGAGTAGCTCGGCAACGGGCCAGTCGGTTGCGGCAGTGGTGCGCGCGGCGAACCATGCTCGGGCCCGGGTGATCATCGGTAGCTACGCTACGCCGCCTTAGGTCTGGTCAGTTTCGGAGCAAACGCACGCCGCTGGCGATCAGGTCGGGCACGGCGGCATCGATCTGTTCGTATCGTCAGCAACCACGGGTGTTCACGTACAGGGCGTAGACCGATCGGCTGGCGGCCATGAACAACCGGTTGCCGACCGGACCGCCGAAACAAAGATTCGCGCATCGCTCAGGCAACACGATGTGACCGATGCGCGCGCCCATCCGGGTCGAATACGTACACCCCGTCGAACGGCTCGCCACCCGCGACCGAGGCCCACAGGTTGCCGTCCTCGTCGCAGCGGATCCCGTCGCTGCTTGCCGGCGTCAAATCAGCGAAGATGCGCCCGTTGCGAGCCTCGCCCGCGGGATTCGCGTCGTAGACGTAGATATACGGCGTGCTGGAATCCACGACATACAAGCGGGATTCGTCCGGCGAGAAACACAAACCGTTAGGCCGCTCGAGGTCGCTGACGGCCGTCTCGCCGTCGCCAGTGTTGGGGTCGATCCGGTAGACCGCCGTCGGCAACTCGAACGGAGCGCGCCGACCCTCGTAGTCAGCCATGATTCCGTAGCCCGGGTCGGTGAACCACACGGAGCCGTCGGACGCGACGATCACGTCGTTCGGAGCGTTGAGCCGCTTGCCGAGGTATCGGTCCATGAGCACGGTGATCGAGCCGTCGTACTCGGTGCGGGTCACGCGTCGGGTGCCGTGTTCGCAGGAGACCAGTCGGCCGACACGATCACGGGTGTTGCCGTTGGCATAGTCCGACGGACGCCGGAAGTCCGTGACGACGCCCGTCGCCTCGTCCCATCGGCACAACCGGTTGTTGGGGATGTCGCTCCACACCAGCGCGTGGTGGTCGCCGAACCACACCGGTCCCTCAGCCCAGCGCATGCCCGTCGCGATGCGTTCGACTGCAGCATTACCGATGCAGTAGCGCTCGAATCCGGGGTCGAGCACCTGGATGGCCGGGTCGGGGTATCGCTGGGGCGTGGCCAACCGTTCGGGTTCCACGCGGCCACGTCCTCTCGGGATAGGGTCGCCGCCCATGAGCATGTCACAGGCGTCGCGTATCGCCGTGATTACCGGCGCGGGCAGCGGCATCGGAGCGGCCGTCGCGCTAGCTCTGGCGGGTGACGGTTGGACCGTCGTTCTCGCCGGGCGCCGCCTCGAGACGCTGATCGGCACGGCCCGGCGGGGCGCCGGTTCGTTCGATCCGGTCGTCGCGGATGTCACGGACGAGGCGTCCGTGCGCGAGCTATTCGACACGGCCGTTGCGCACCACGGCCGGGTGGACCTGCTGTTCAACAACGCCGGTGTGAGTGCCCCGGCCCGGTTGATCGACGAACTGTCGCTCGCCGAATGGCAGTCGGTCGTGGACGTGAACCTGACCGGGATGTTCCTCTGCACCCGGGAGGCGTTCCGCGTCATGCGAACGCAGGACCCACCGGGCGGACGCATCATCAACAACGGCTCGATCGCGGCACACGCGCCGCGGCCGCTGTCCGTCGCGTACACGACTACGAAGCATGCCGTCACCGGGCTGACCAAGTCGACATCGCTCGACGGGCGGCCGTTCGATATCGCCTGCGGGCAGATCGACATCGGCAACGCGGTTACCGACATGAGCACCCGGCAGGCCGCCGGCATCGTGCAGGCCGATGGCGCCGTCCGAGCCGAGCCGAGCATGGACGTCGCGGACGTTGGCCGGGCCGTGCTCTACATGGCGAACCTTCCGCTCGACGCCAACGTCAGCACGATGACGGTCATGGCGACCAAGATGCCGTTCGTCGGCCGCGGCTAAGGCCCGCAGGCCTGCAGCTTCCTGCGCATTGGTGGGACGGCTGCGCACTACTGAGACGCTCAGACGTTCACTCCTGCCCCATGAGCTCGCGGGAAGCGACGGTGGAGAGCCGCGTACGGTTCGTTCGTGGCCGGGCCCCGACTGATTGCCGCCGCGCACGGCACGAGATCGGCCGCTGGACTCGCCATGCTGGCCGAGTTGGCCGACCTGCTCCGGGCCGCCCGACCGGGGTGTGACGTCGACCTGTGCTACCTGGACGCGGTAGACGCCGAGCCTGCGAAGTGCGCTCGACGGCCGACCTGGACCGTCGGTGGTCGTGCCGATGCTGCTATCGACCGGTTACCACGTCACGCAGGACATCCCGACCGTGACGTCCGGCCGCCGAGAGGTCCGGGTAGCTGATCGGCTCGGCCCGCATCCGCTGCTGACCTCTGCTCTCGTCGACCGGCTCACTGCGGCGGGCGGGGCGGGCGCCGACCAGATTGCCCTGGTCGCCTCCGGATCGAGCCACCCGGGCGCGGCCGTCGATCTCGCCCGCGCGGCCGGCGACCTCGCCGAGCGCCTCCAGCGCACGGTCACACCGGTGACGCTCGGCGCCGACCCGGCCCGCCGGATTGCGGCGCTGAGCCGGAAGGGCACGGTGGCGGTCGCGACCTACCTGCTCGCCGAGGGATTGTTTGCCGACCAGGTTCGAGCCGCCGCGCCGGGACTACCGGTTGGCGCCCCGATCGGGGCTCATCCGGCGGTCGTCGAGCTTGTCTGGCGACGTTACGACGAGGCCGCCGGCTCCTGATGGTCGGGTATGCTCCCGAGTCGGACGTCCGGCGGCGTCCCACAACCGCCGGTGCAGGCGTTGCGGCCAGGTAGCTCAGTCGGTATGAGCGACCGCCTGAAAAGCGGTAGGTCGGCGGTTCGATCCCGCCCCTGGCCACAGACTGAAAGCTCCGGATTCCGGGGCCTTCATGCGATTGAGAATGATCTTGGCCGACCGGTCCCCGGCGCTTTGGTCTCAGTTTTGGTCTCAGTTGGAGTTACCGCGCCCGCGTTTCAACACCATATCAAGATCGTCTCCGCCGATTCGGCAAGCGCGTACGTCCCGCGTCGTGCGGAGACGTTCTCTCTTCGACGGCACGATCAAGCGCCCGTTCGACGCGACCTTTCTGGACGAAGAGGCCGTGGGTTCAAATCCCGCCACCCCGACCATACAAGTCAACGAACACGGGGCCTTCACCGGCGCGACCGTCGAAGCGCCGATCGTTTGGTTAGCGGTTGGTTAGCAGACTCCGGCGGACCGTGAGGGACGCTGGCGCACGTGGGAGGACGAAAACGATGGCGGCGTATTGGCCCTCACCGTTACTGAGTGAGGCCTAGCGAACTCATTCGCCATGTGTGGTCCGCTTATGTCAAGGCCACGACGTCGGTGGGACCGACAGTGTGAAGGCTTTCCATGCATCGTTGGCTGTGGTGGTTACCGCGAGATTCCACTGATACTGGGCGCTACGGCCGTTGGCGGCGTTGGTTGCGGACGGCTCGGTGCGACGGTGGTGTTGCACGCCGGTTGCACGCCGAAGATCACTCACCACCTCCGCGCGGACGGAAGCGGGCCAATGCGGCCCCAACAGAATCCGGAAGCGTCCCTCGAGCGCGGGCCTTCCCTACCTGGCCTCTGTTGGTTGTCGTTTCGCCGCGCGATCGACGGTAGCGCGCAGCGTCGCCCCTCTTGGACGGGAGCGAGAAGCCGAACGCCGCAGTCGTGGGTCGGGTCTCTTGGTGACTCCAAGCCGTTCGACCCAACGGCTCCTTGCGGACCGCTCCGCGCATGTGTGCCCGTTGTGGGTCCGAGCCATCAGAAGATCGACTTCAACAACCTGCACCGGTCCACCCGGAATCCGGGGGTGTACCGGTGTATAGCGCCAAACGGATTACTACGAACCGGCGCTACCGCCTTGAGAGGGCGAATCCTGACGCGTTGATCAATGTCGGCTCTTGCTGAAAACCCCTAGTTCATTGGACCTTCATTGAGCTGGCGACGTTGGCTTTGATCGGCAGTTTTCGAACCTGGCGTGTACCCGTTGTGTACCCGCGGAGATCAACTTCATTTCGTGCGTCGTTCGAATCTCGTGCCGTGCGATCCTGGGATCCGGCTCTGAGCCGGCCGCCCGAACTCGGGGTGCGGCGTAGCTGCTGCCCGCCGCGAAACGGCCGATTCCGACCTGCGAGAGGCAGCGGCCGACCCCCTCATAACGCCCGCGCGGGATCGCCGAATAGGGGCGCACATGATGCGCCGCCAGAGAAGCATTCTAACGGCGATATGTGCGCAGTCAGCGTGTCAAGACACCCATCGTGTTTCGCGTCAAGCCGCAGCTTGTTGATCATTCACGTGATGTCGCCATGCGGTGTGCTCGTCGTAGACGGTTCGGCTTTCAGGCAGCCGTGCATGATGCCGACCAGCCGGTTGGACAGCTGCCGCAACGCGGCGTGGTGGCTGACGTTGAGACCCATGCCGCCCAGGTCAACACCGCCCTGCTCGACTTCGTCCGCAGCTGACGCCCGACCCCGCCCGCACCGCGACCAGAAGGAGGAGCAAAATGTCGAACCACTTCAGCGCCGACAACCTCAAGTTCCCCGGCGACGATCGCCGCCTGGACCTCACCGACGTGTTCGTCTTCCAGGCGCCCGCCAGCCCGGAACATCACCACACACTGCTTCACCGTCACCACCCCGGCACAACCGTGCTGATCATGGACTCGAACCCGACCAGTGCCCCGCCGCCGATCCCGGCCCCGGTGACCGGCCCGGAGTTCTACCCCGGTGCGGTCTACCGGATCAACATCGATACCGACGGCGACAACCAGGCCGATGTCGCGTTCACGTTCGTGTTCTCCGAGTACGAGAACGGCAGGCAGATCGGGACCGCCAAATACGCCACCGGCGCGCAGGCCCGCCAGCCCGAGCCGGCCGGCGAGGTGCTAAGCAGGGACATCCCGGTCAGCTTCGACGGCACGGCCCAGCCCGTCCAGGCGGGCCGGATCCGGCTGTTCGCCGGGCTGCGCAGCGACCCGTTCTTCGCCGACGTCGAAGGCGCCCTGCACGGCTTCGAGTGGACCGGGCACGACGACTTCGCCGACAACAACGTCGACTCGATCGTGCTGGAGGTACCCGACGACATGCTCGGCGGCCCGGTCATCGGCGTGTGGGCCTCGATCAGCCGGCGCCGCAACGGCGTGCTCGAGCAGATGGACCGCGGCGGGAACCCGACCATCAACCCGTTCATCAACCCCGACGGCGAGAAGAACCTGTTCAACTCCCGGCAGCCCGCCGACGACGTGGCCAACTACCTGGGGCCGTGGTCGGCGATCCTGGAAAACGCCGGCGGCTACACCCCCGAGGCCGCCAGAGCCGCCGCCCTGGAGGTCCTGCCCGACATCCTGCACTACGACCGCACCAAGCCCGCCACCTACCCCAACGGCCGCATACCCACCGACGACGTCTACAGCATGCGCTTCGCCTGGCTGACCAACGGCAAGGTCCCCCCGACCGGCCTCAAGCCGCACGACGACCTGCTGGCCGAATTCCCCTACCTCGGCCCGCCCAACCCTAGCTATGGCTAGATCGACGGGTTGCGCCTCGGTCCGCCCTGGGTCGCCGTCCCCGATCACCCGCCGTCACTCGCGCTCGGCGGCGGGCTCTTGAGCAGCCGGGCGGGGTCGGCTGTCCGACAGGCGCTAGACGACGTAGCCCGTGACATGTGCCTCGCCTTTGGCTAGGTCGACCGTGCCCCGGGCCCAGATCTGAAGTGGGTTTACCCACGCATAGTCGGGCTCGGAAGTCGTCATGGTCACGTTTTCGCGCAGGTCGCCAACGGGTGGTCCCTGCGTGAAGTGGGCGACGCCATCGGCATAGAGCGCGATCTTCTTGCCATCATCGGTCGTGATCTCGGCATGGATGTGGAGTTGAACGCGACCATCGGGACGGACGTGGATGTAGTCGGTTAGCTCAATCGTTCCTCGTAGCCTCTGGCCGACGATCGGCCCCTGGAAGGCGAGGTCGTACCGGGCCCCTTGCGGATGGGATGTCTGCGGCACCGGACAGCAGAGCGTCCAGCGCGGGTACGCCGTACGAGGTCGCCCCGGTCGACTGGATGGTGTACTCGTAGATCAACTCGCCGGGCATCTGTTCGGTCATGACCGAATGCTCCTTCTTCTCAGGGCCTGATCGAGCTCGCGGCGGGAGCTGATGTCCAGCTTGGCGAACACCTTGCGCAGGTGCCACTCCACGGTGCGGCCGCCTATGAACAGCTGTGCGCCGATCTCCGGGTTGGTTCGTCCCTCGCGGGCCAGCTGGGCGATCTCCTCCTCTTGCGGGGTCAGGTCGGTGCGGGTGTTTGCGCTGCGCTTGCGCGCCTTCTCGCCGGTCGCCTGGAGCTCTCGCCGCGCGCGTTCGGCGAAGGCCTCGGCGCCCATGGACGCGAGCGCGTCGAACGCGGGCCGCAGTTGGTTGCGGGCATCGATCCGCCGGTTCTCCCGGCGCAGCCATTCGCCGTAGACCAGGCGGGCGCGGGCCAGGTGGGTCGCCATCCGGGTTCTGCCCAGCAGTTCGATCGCCTCGCGGTACTCCGCTTCGGCGGCGCGTCCCCCGGATACCAGCGCCCGGGACCGCGCCGCCGCCCCGCGAGCCCAGTTGCTGGCGCTCGCCACGGCTAGCTGGGACAGCTGATCAGCCGCCGCGCAGGCACGTTCCTGCTGATCGCTTCGTGTCGCGGCTTCCACCAGCTCATACAGGGCCCAGGGCGAGATGACGATCTCGTCGACGGCGCTGGCACCGTGCGCCGCCTCGGCGGCGGCCCCGTAGTTGCCGAGGCCGTTGTACAGCACCGCCCGCGCGTAGTCCGTGTAGGTCAGTGCCGCGCCCTCGCCCCGGTCCGAGGCGCCACGGTCCATCTCCTCGGCCAGATCGGCCGCGCCCGGCGCGTCGCCGCGCCACGCGGCGAGCAGCAGTGGGACGTAGGGCAAGGTGGCCTCTCTGGTCCCTGGGTCGACGCGCTCACGCTCCATTAGCAAGGCCGCCGCCTTCGACAGCTCGCCGGCCTGGATGTGGATCTCGGCGAGATAGTCGAGCGCGAACGGAAGCCAGCTGAGGGTGCCGCTGGCTCGCGCCAGCCGGACCTGGCCGGCCGCGAGCTCGAACCACGCCTCGTCGTCCCACAGGTCCATGGCGACCATGTTGTACGCGACGGACAGCCAGTCCAGCTCGTGCGGCTGCGCCCGGTAGCGGCGCAGTGCCTCCTTGAGCGTGGGGGCGGCGGCCAGGTACCCATCGGCCAGGCGCACGGCGAGGCCGTGGATGAGCAGCTGCGAGTGCGGCAGCGGCTCCGACCCGGAAGGCCCGACCGTTGCGGATCTCGCGGCGCGCGCGACCTGCCTCGCGTCCTGCCCGTGGGCGAGTCGGCCGGCGTAGATCGCGGCTACCAGGGCTTCGAGATAGGTCTGCCGGGCCAGCTCGACGTCCAGGCTCTGTAGCCGCTGTGCTGCCCGCAGCATGAGCGGCGGCGCGTCACCGCCCCGTCTCAGCGCGAACGCGATCTGCGCCCGCATCCGCTGCACACGCGCCTCGCCGAGTTCGCCGAGCGGTCCGATCTCAGCAGCGACCAACAGGGCCTGAGCGGCTTCGAAATCCCCGGCTGCGTACTTCGCCGCGGCCGCCGCCAGAGCCCGTGAGGCGCGCTCGCCCGGGTCCGGAGTAAGCGCCACGGCTCGCTCCCAAAAGGCCGCGGCGGCGGCTACCCCGCCTCGGCCCAGGGCACGGCTGGCCGAGTTGATGAGCTCCTCGGCCACCGCCTCGTCCGGCCCGGCAGCCGCATGGGCGCGGTGCCATGCCCGGCGGTCGGGGTCGGCCAGCGGATCGGTAACTGCTGCCAGCGCTTCGTGTACGGCTCGCCGGTCATCCGCCGCGGCGGCCCGGTAGGCGGCAGAACGGACCAGAGGATGCCGGAAGCGCACGTTCGCACCGAACGCCAGCAGGTCGGCTGCGGCCGCCAGGTCTACGGTTCCGGTGTCCAGGCCGAGTACCCCAGCCGCCCGGACGATAAGCGCCGGGTCTCCGACCGGATCGGCCGCCGCGAGCAAGACCAGCCGCTGGACCTCGTCCGGCAGCTCAGCCAGGCGCGCCGCGTACTGATCTTCGATGCGGCTGGGCAGATCTCCCGCGTCCGGAAGAGCGAACCCGCCGGCGAGGTCGGCGGCGCTCCGGCCTCCGTAGAGCTCGAGCAGAGCCAGCGGATGGCCGTGTGCCTCAGCGAGAATACGGCTGCGGACACTCTCGTCGAGCCGACCTGAAGTGACCGTCGCCAGCAGCGCCCGAGCCGACTGTTCATCCAGTCCGCCCAGGCGGAGTTCGGGCAGACCGGCCAGGTGATTCGGCGTGGGATCTCGCGCGGCCGGCGTCCGAACCGCGAACACCAGCGCTATTGATTCTGCCAGCAGGCGGCGCCCGACGAATCCGAGGACTTGGGCTGAGGCCTGGTCGAGCCACTGCGCGTCGTCGACGACGCACAGCATCGGCTGCTCCTCAGAGGTCTCCCCCATGAGGCTGAGCGCCGCGAGGGCGACCAGGAACCGGTCGGGACTATCTCCGGAGGCAAGCCCCAACGCGACGCTGAGCCCGCGACGCTGAGGCTCGGCCAGCGACCCGAGCCGGCCGAGCATGGGCGCGCACAGCTGGTGCAGCCCGGCGAAGGGGAGCTCCATCTCCGACTCGACGCAGGCCACGCGGGTCACCCTGAAATCAGACGCCTCGGTGATCAGCTGTCGCAGTAGTTTCGTCTTGCCGATCCCCGGCTCTCCCCGCACGACCAACACGGCGCTCTGACCGCTTCGCGCGTTCGCGATGAGCCGTCTCAGGATCTCCAGCTCGCGGGTCCTGCCGAACAGCCGGGGCGGAGGATGCACTGTCACGCCCACCATCCGGAGTTAGGGCTCGCGGACACGCTTCGGCTGAACGCTACCCGTCACCATAGACAGGCCGCCACGGGCCAGATCAACAGTCGGGACACCGGCACCGCCTCGGGAATGTGCTACTGGTTCTGGTAGGCCCGCTTCAACAACGGGTCATCTGAGCCAAGGATCAGCGGGGTATTGGCGCTTTCGGCCGCTTGCTTTTGCTGGGCCAGCCGCGACCCTGGCTGGCGTAGAGCACATGGACGCCGGCATCTCCGCTGCCGCGCCGGGCGGCCACGGCGGTGCGGCGGGGTTTGCCTCCCGTCAGTGACCCACAGCCGCAAATCGTCGTACTTGAACAGCTGTATGTCAGCCACGGGCGTGGGGTGGTGATGCACCCCGGCGGCCTGCTGGCCTGCGGCCGCGGGAGCACTGGCAGCACGCCGGTGTGGAAACTGGAGTGCAGCGGCACCCCCGCGCTGAAGATCGGGTCGGTCCACCTGGCGACCTCGGCCGTTCCGGATCGGCGTGTCCAGAACGCCGTCGAGGTCATGCTGCTTTATCGGCGGCCCGAGAAGGCCTGTCGGCCTAGTGTCCCGCGATCTGGCCGCCGTCGATGTGCAGGATCTCGCCGGTGATGTACGGCGATGACTCCAGGAACAGGATGCCGTCGACGACGTCGCTGACCTGGCCGACCCGGCCGAGCGGAGGAAGCCGGTCGCCGAGTCCGTCGTAGGTGTCCGCTGGGTGCACCGGCGTCTGGATGATGCCGGGCGAGACGGCGTTGACCCGGACGCCCCGGGAGGCGTACTCGACGGCCAATGACCGGGTGGCCGCGGCCAGGCCGCCTTTGGTCAGCGCGGCCAGCACCGAGGGCGCGCTGGAGTTCGCGATCTCGGCGAGGGTGGCCGAGATGTTGACGACGTGGCCGCCGTACCGCGTCACCATCTCGGCGATGACCCGCTGGGTCAGCCAGAAGAACCCGGTGAGGTTCACCCCGACAACTAGGGCGTAGTCCTCGGCGGTGTAGCCGGTGAACGGCTTGGAAACGAACACGCCGGCGTTGTTGACCAGGGTGTCGATGCGGCCGAACCGCTCCAGTGCTCCCTCGATGATCCGGTCGGCGGTGGCGGGCTTCGCGATGTCGCCCTCGACGGTGAGCACGTCCGGGTCCTCGGACGGCTTGATCGTGAGGGCGTTGGCCACCACCGCCCAGCCTCGCCCGCGGTACCCGGCCACCAGGCCGGCGCCGATGCCCTGCGAGCCTCCGGTGATGATGGCGACTCTCCGGTCGTTCCCGGTCATGGGATGATCGTCGCCGGGTCGCTCGGGTGGCGGCTGAGCGGCGTGGTCTCGACGGTCATCCACGGGTCCAGGGGCAGCGACTTCAAGATCGCCTGCAGCTCGGCGGGGTTCCCGGCGTTCCACAGGCCCAGCGCGCGCGACGGGCCGGGCAACTTCCACAGCCGCAGCAGGTGTCCCTGCCCGGCCAGCTCCTTCGTGCGCTGCGCCTCGCGCGCCTCGGTGTCGTCCACGGCCTGGCCCGGCGTGCCGTCCGGGACGCTGATGGTGAAGGTGGTCAGGAACTCCGTACCTGCGTTACTGGGCGCTAGCGCCGGGTCGTTCGGGTGCGGTGCGAGCGGCGTGACCTCGTCGGTGCGCCATACCCGCAGCGGCATGGAGGCCAGGACCTCCTCAAGCTGGCCGCCGTCCGCGGCGGCGAACAGCCCGAGCGAGCGCCATTCACCCGGCCGCAGCGGTGGGCGCCACAGGCGCAGCAGATGCCCCGCCGCTGCCAGTTCGCGCGATTGGGCGGCCTCGCGGGCCCGGACGTCGTCCACGGCCTGGTCCGGCGTCCCGCCCGGGACGTGGGTGGTCATTGTGACGAGGTACTCCATGGCCGGCTCCTCCTGGCGCTGTGGAAGTGGAACCACTGTCCGTTCGGTGAAAAGAATTTCAATCTTTCCGAACGGACATGGGTATTAAGGTCTGCATCTGGGCGGCCTGCTGGTACGGGTGGTGCATCGAGTGGTCGCCGGCCTTCCAGTTCTCGCGGAGGCCGGGCGCGGCCAGGTCCCAGTCCGGGCGGATCTCGCGGATCACCTCGCGAAGGTCGCGGCGAAGGTCCTCGAAGGACGGCCTGCCCCAGAACCAGTAGCCGTTGTAGACGCTGAAGATGACCAGTCCCGGCTTGAGCACGAGCGTGTACGGGATCATCGGGTCGTAGTAGGAGTCGGTGTACTCCTGGATGTCGACGTCCTTCTGGATCTTGTGGCCGGCGTCGGACAGGAATGTCCACTGTGCGCCGACCGAGTCGCGGAACTCGTTGGTTTTGAGGGTGTTGTCGGTGGAGATGGTGACGATGTGGGTGTAGGCGACGCGGATCTTCGGGTAGTTGGCGGCCAGCTCGAGGTGCTGCTGGTGGTCCTTCGGGCAGAACCCGCCGCGCGAGAGGACCAGGATCATCGGGTCGATCCCCTGCAGCTCGCTCAGCCGGCGCGGGGTCTTGGTGTGGTCGGTCAGCTCGTAGTCGGGGAAGATCCCGCCGGGCACGATGTCGGTACGCATGGTGTGCTCCTTAGTGAGGCGGCGGCGGTAACTCGGCAACTTGCCGTGCGGGACCGCCGCGCGACGCAGCGCCTCCGCCAGGCCGGTCAGGGAGTCGTATCCGCCGGCGCGGATGTCGCGCAGCCCGGCAGGCGGGTGATGAGGCCCTGCGCCGAACCGGGCGCGGCCGAGGTGATCCCGATGCTGAAAATGATCACGCAGCCCGAGCCGGGCGGGGTTCATCCATATCACCCGGAAACCCGGGCCGGTGACGAAGTCAACATCGAGGCGCCATCGCAGTGACGGGTAGAGGTCCTTGGCCCGGTCCACATCAGAGACGGGCACGGCCACAACGTCGAGTTTCATGTCCACGGCCGTGGCTCCAATCGTCTGGTTCCCGCTCGCTTCCACGGTCGCGTTCGGGCCGCCCGGTCGCACCCGTGAACACCCTGGCCGGTTGCCCTGGTCCCGGCCCGTATGCCCGGCTCCGTTGGCGGATCCGACGGACCTGTTCGTCACCCACCGCGGGTAATCGAACCCGGCGTGAGCAAGAGAGCAGCCCGTTCAGGTCGCGCCCGGAAGCGAGGGCTGAGTGCCATCGCCGGACACCCTCCTTGACACCGCTGCGACCTCTGAGGACGACCCGGACCCGTGCATCGCGCACTTCCCCACCGGCATGGACACCAGACCGCGGCCGTGTGCGGCGTTGAAGTCGATGAGCCCCAGACGTGGGTGACGCGGGCAGGATTCCGTGCGCGTCGGCTCGTCAACTCATGCGTGGTCCAAGACATCTGGCGCTCGAGGTCGATGTTGGTCCACGGTTGTCCGACATGCGTCCCGCCCACGCGGCGGTAAAGCCCGTAATCGCGACTACTTCCCGCTGCATAGTGCACGTTGGCTCCCGGCGAGGTCGCGTCCCGCCGAGTGGTGTAACTGTGCGCGTGTGGTCTTCGCAGTGGCGGGTTGCCAGTTGCACTCGGACGCGACTTGTGCTGGGTGCGCTACCGTGTTGGATCTGTTCGGCGGGTTTGGGGTCGGCCAGCAGGGTCATCGATTGTTCGGAGAGGTAACGGCGGTCGCGGGCTTGCTATTCGTCGTGTATGTCGGTCAGGACGGCGCCGACGAAGCGGATCATCGCGGCGGGGTTGGGCAAGATCCCGACGACGCGGGACCGGCGTTTGATCTCTTTGTTGATCCGTTCTAGTGGGTTTGTTGACGAGGCTCTGCCACGCCGCAGCCAGCCGCTGATGCCGGTGAGTTCCAGGGCCGACGTCGACGGGGGACGCTGCGAGGCAGTCGTACGCCACGCCGGGCAGCACCTCTTACGCCGCGGCGGCGCGAGTGTGGCCATGCCCCAGGACGGGACCTAGCCGAGCCTCGTCCCTGTCATGGGCGGGACGCGGGTTCATCTATGTGCACCTCCAAAGGCACATCGTCGACGAGACGGCGCCAGGTCGCGTGCTTTGCTCGGGCCCGACGCGATCCTGCTGATCGTCTACACCAACGCGATCGAGTCTCTCAACGCCCGCTATCGGTTGGAGGGCCGTCATCCGATCGTGTCTGCGGCCCGTTCACCGATCCTGACCGCCGTGGCGTGCGTGTTGCCGCGCACGATATCCGGCATGATCGACGCGTCTGCGATGTGGAGGCCCCATATCCCGTGAACCCGCAGTTCGGGATCCACGACGGACGCGTCGTCGGTGCCCGAACGGCATGCGCCAACAGGGTGGTTCATGGAACCGAGGTTTTCCCGTACGAAGCTCAGCATCCGGTTGTCGTCCCACTCGGCCTTCGGCAGGTTCTCCGCCCCGATGAAGGCTTGCATCGACGGCGCGGGTACCGGTGACCCAGCCGGCCGACGTCCGTGCGGTGCTGAGGTGGACTGATGCTACGGATGTCAGGAATCCGCTGTCCTGGCTCCGGGCGCCGCCACATCTAGGGGGCCGAAGGGGCATCCGACGCTGGGCCGCCCAGCCGCACACCAGGGCACCGGGCCAGGGGTTCCACGGGTTCGACGCGGCGCCCAAAGCGCGACCGTGGTTTCAGTACCAACGTGCAGGCGAAACCGCCCGGCTCCTGGTCCGCGGCCTGGGCCCGGCGGGTCGCCGCCACCGGAAGGACGCCTCATGGCCACAGTAAATGTTCGACAGGAAACACAGACATCGAGATCTGCTACGAGGATCACGGCGCCGGCCAGCCGGTGCTGCTGATCCACGGCTACCCGCTCAGCGGCCGGGCCTGGGACAAGCAGGTCCCGGTGCTGCTGGAGGCCGGCTACCGGGGTCATCACCTACGACCGCCGCGGGTTCGGTAAGTCCAGCCAGCCTGCCACCGGCTATGACTACGACACCTTCGCTCACTCTCGAGCCCGTCCACGCTGATTGGACGACGCCTCAGGAAGGAAACCAATGCCGCACATCACCGTCGGAACCGAGAACGACGCCCCGGTCGAGATCCACTACGAGGATCATGGCAGCGGACAGCCGATCGTGCTGATCCATGGCTATCCGCTGAATGGCAACTCGTGGGAACGCCAGGAGCGGGATCTGCTCGCACAGGGCTATCGAGTGATCAGCTACGACCGTCGCGGCTTCGGCCGCTCGAGTGAGCCGACCGTCGGCTATGACTACGACACCTTCGCTGCGGATCTGAACGCGCTGATTGAGCACCTCGACCTGAGCAACATGGTTCTCGTCGGTTTCTCGATGGGCACTGGCGAGGTCACGCGTTACCTCGCCACCTACGGGTCGAAGCGGGTACGCAAAGCAGCATTGCTCGGTACTATCCCGCCATTCCTGCTCAAGACCGATGACAACCCCGAGGGCGTCGACGGCAAGGTCTTCGCCGATATCAAGGCAGCGGTCGTCAACGATCGTTACGCGTACTTCGAGGACTTCCTCAACAACTTTTACAACGTCGACGTCCTCGGCGGCACTCGAATCAGCGACCGCGCATGGCAGGCCAGCTTCAACGTCGCGGCCGGCTCTTCGCCATTCGCGACCTACGCATGCGTCGATACCTGGTTGACCGACTTCCGCACTGATCTGCCGAAGATCGACGTCCCGGTACTCGTCGTGCACGGCAGCCAGGACCGAATTCTTCCGTTCGACTCGACCGCGGCGCGGCTTCCGGCGCTGATCGCCGATTGCACTCTCGTTTCGGTCGAGGGCGGTCCGCACAACATCTGCTGGACGCATCCCGACGAAGTCAACGCCGCGCTGCTCGCGTTCGTCAGTGAGCAGAGATAGTCGCAGGTGCGGCGACACAAAATGTGGCGGCGGCAATTGTCGCCGCCACGCAACCGAACACTCTCCTACGGAGGAACGTCATGTCGAAGGAACAGATCCTCAAGGCGCTAGCGCTCGGCGGCGAGCTCGTCGCCACCCACGACTTCGACCGTTTCGGTGAGTTCTTCGCCGAACACATCGTCGATCACGATCCCGCCGACGGTCAGGCGGCCGGGCTCGAGGGCACCAAGCACTACTGGCGCGGACTCCTCGAATCATTCCCCGATTTCGCACTCGCGCCCGACGTCGTGCTGGCCGACGACGACCACCTGACGCTGGTACTTCGGGTGTCCGGGACGCACCTCGGTGAGTACATGGGGCACGCTCCAACAGGCAAGCGATTCGACGTCCGCGCGCTCCAGGTGGCGAGATTCGAGGATGGGCTCATGGTCGAGCGTTGGGGCTGCACGGACATCCTGGGGATCTTGACCCAGCTCGGACTCTCGGCCTGACCACACACGCGGGAAGACCAACTCCCAGCACCATGGATCGCATCGTCAAACTCGCGAACTCGTTGGATCATCCCAAATCGCGGAGGACCGAGAGGCCAGGGCAATCGCCCAGGGCATCCCCGGGCGCGATTCCCGTGCCCGAAAAGAATCATTTACTGCAAGGGCGTCTTCGTCCACTGGAGGAGCAATGATCATTCTTCGCTTCAAAATCCGTTCCAAGCCCGACAAGCGCGACGATCTGATGGCCGCGCTCGCCGAGATCATCACTCCGGCGCGAGCCACGGAGGGCGTCATCAGCTTCGACATCGCCCGCACGCTGCTCGACCCCGATTCGTTCATCGCGACCGCGCTTTATGAGAACGGTGCCGCTCTCGAACGACAGGAATCACTTCCGGAGGTGGACAGGGTCATGGCGATGCTGCCGGAGTCGCTTGTGGCGCCGCCGGAGCGAACGATCTTTGACGCGTCGGTCGACCAGACGCTCGTCTAAATCTGGGACGGCAGCGATGCCGGGATCGCTCGCGACGATTCGTTTTCATCCAACACACCGGAGACTCTGATGAACTCAGCAACGAAGACCGCGCAACTCAGGCTCGATCGAGTGACACCTTCACACTGCCGAGTCGTACTCGACAACCCGCCGCTCAACCTCATGGGTCCGGAATTCGTTTGGCAGATCCGAGAGATCGTGACGGCGCTCGAGAACGACGACCGAGTGAAGGTGGTGGTCTTCGAAAGTGCCGTCGACGGCTTCTTTCTGAATCACTCCGACTTCCTCGCCAAGTTCGAGGATCTGACCAGCATCCCGCAAGGTCCGACCGGCCTCGAGGCATGGCCCGACGTCCTGGTGCGCCTGACGCGCGCCCCCTTCGTTTCGATCGCGCTGATCCGGGGTCGGGCGACCGGAAACGGCAGTGAGCTCGCGCTCGCCTGCGACATGAGCTTCGCGAGCCGAGAGAAGGCGCGCTTGTCGCAGTGGGAAGTGGGCGTGGGTCTCGTCGCGGGTGGAGGGCCCATGGCGCGATTGCCGCGGGTCATGGGACGGGGACGCGCCCTGGAAGTGCTGCTGAGCGCCGACGACATCAGCGGCGCCGATGCCGAGCTCCTCGGCTACGTGAACCGGGCGCTCCCGGATGCCGAGTTGGACAATTTCGTCGACGCACTCGCAACCCGCATCGCCTCCTTCGACAAGTGGGCGATCGCCAACACCAAACGCCTCGTGAACGAAGCCAGCCTGCCACCCGACGTCGAAATAAGAGCGGGCTGGGACGCCTGCATGGCCTCCGTCAAGCGCCCAGCGGCGCAGGAAAGCATCAAAGCCCTCCTGGAGCAAGGACTCCAGAAGCCCGGAGACGTGCAGGCTCGACTCGGGTTCTACCTGGGACAGCTGGGCCGCGTGGACGAGCGCTGACATCCCAACGGCCCATCTCACTTTCCGGAAGGAAGCACACGGCCATGGACTTGCTCACCACCGCCAAGAACATCGCTGACCGCGTCGAGGCCGAGTCGTTCAAACACGATGTACCCGTCGCGGTCACCGTGATCGACATCCACGGCAACATCGTTCTCACCCACCGCATGACCGGAGCGCCCGCGTTCTCCCTCGAGCTCTCCGAGCGAAAGGCCTACACGTCCGCCCTCGTCGGCATGCGCACCGCTGACCTCGTCCCCCTCGTGCAACCAGGCGCGGAGCTTTATCCCCTCCTCACCGTCTCCGGCGGTAGATACTCCGCGATGGGTGGCGGCGTGCCGCTCACCAGCGACGGCCAGGTCATCGCCGGCGTCGGAGTCAGCGGCGGAACCACAGAGCAGGACGTTGCCATCGTCGAAGCTGCAGTGATCAATCCCAACCCCCCGGGCCCGACCGGGCCATCGGCGGCCCGGGTGCCGGTCGGGTACACCGAACAGAAAGCCCGCGTCGGCGACGTCGTGATCAACTACGTGCGGGGCGGGAACGGGCCGACGCTGGTGTTGCTGCACGGATACCCGCAGACCTGGTATGAGTGGCGTGAGCTGCTGCCGGAGTTCGCCAAGCAGTACACGGTGATCGCGCCGGATCTGCGCGGTGCCGGGGCCAGTGATGCCCCCGCCGACGGATACGACAAGAAGACCATGGCCGCCGACATCCACGGGCTACTGACCCAGCTCGGCCTTGCCGACGGCATACGGCTGGTCGGCCATGACATCGGCACGATGGTCGCCTACGCCTACGCCGCAGCGCACCCCAGTGAGGTGACCAGGCTGGTGCTGTCCGAATCACCTCTGCCCGACGAAGGCCTGTACCAGTTCCCGTCGCTGACCTCGAAAGGCCCCGGCTTCTGGAACTTCGGGTTCTTCAGCAACATCAACGGTCTACCCGAAGACATCATCACGGGCCACGAGGACATCTGGGTAGCCCGGTTCATCGACACACTCGAGGTTCACAAGGACGCTATCGGCTCGGCGCAGGTGCGAGAGTACGCAAGCCATCTGCGCGACCCGGCGCACCTGCGCGCCGGCTTCGAATGGTTCCGAGCCTTCCCAAAGGACACGAAGGACAACGCCGAATACATCAAGACCAGGCTGCCCATGCCGGTACTCGCGGTCGGCGCGCAGGGCAGCCTCGGCGACCTCGTGCCCAACCAGATCCGCCGCTACGCCACCGACATGACCGGCATCGTCATCGAGGACTGCGGCCACTGGATCTACCAGGAACAACCGCAGCAGATTCTCGAGCGACTTCGCCAATTTCTTCGGTAGCCGCCGACATCCGTCAGCTCCCTGCGACTCGCACACCGGGCACACCTGCGAGGTAACGCAGCGGACTCGGTCGGCGCGGACGGCAAGGTGTCGCGGAACCAACCCCTCAAGAACCGGACTTGATCATCGCGCAGGCCGTAGCGATCGAACCGTTCTCGCACCTCGTCGTACGACGTGCCTTCCATGAGCGCGTCGACCCGGTTTTGCATCTGCGCTGGTAGTGACGAGTGCACCCAATCTGATCGCAGTGTCGAGACCTGGTGTGGTGAACGACGCGGTGGACAATCCCTGCTGTTCGGTGCGGGGGAACCCGGCGAAAGGAGTCGGCGACCCATACGGTGCGATCGGTAACGCGGTAGGCCTTGAGGACCCCGCGCACGAAGATCGTGGAACCGCCCCGCCAGATGCCCGTCTCGATGAGATCACCCCGCCGCCCGCTTGGGCGCAGGGGTGGCGAACGGACGGTGGTGCGAACGAGGTCAGGTCAGGGATGCGCACTGACCGGTCGCCTTGTGGCCGACGTGGTTGACCTCGCCGGGGATGAAACCTCCGGACACGCCTGGGGCCAGTCCGGTGCAGTTGAGGTTCCGCGCAACCGTGTTTTCGACGACGGCGACGGTGCGGCCCGGGTCGCCCGGGTCGGTCGCGGTGATGTTGGTCAGCGTCGCGTTGCCGCCGATCCGGTTGAATTGCACGCCGAGCCAGGCGGCCGTCACTCCGGTTATCGTGAGGTTGCCGCCGATCGTGTTGCCCTTGATCGACCAGGGAATCTCACCGCCTCCTCCGGTCAGCGTGACGTTCCGGTTGACCGTCATTTTTCTCATCAGGACGGTGTTCGCGTCGGTGGCGGTGACGTTCCCGTTGACGGTGATGGTGGTGTGCCCGGCCGGGTCGGCGGCGCACGGCACTCCCGCGAACATGCCAATAGTATTTGTCGGCTGGCAGCCCAGGACGAGGAATGAGCCCGCAGCGGCGGTGACGTTGTGTCCGACGGTGATCGTCGACGGTGCGCTTTGCGCGTCGAGCACGGCACCGGCGGCGACGTTGATGTTGCCGACGACGTTGATCACGGCATCGGTCGGTATGTTGCACGCGCCGGTGACCGTGATGCTGGCGTAGTTCCCCGATGGGATGCTGTGAATTCCGAGGCGATCACCACCGGTGCACGTGTACGCCGTCGGCGCGATGCTGGACGGGGCAGCCACCGCCGGTCCGCCCGTGAATGCGAGCGCCCCCGCAACGGCAAGGGTCCCCAGGACTCCGAGCCGCATTGCTTTCCCCATGAGCAATAACCCTTCTCTCGCGGTCCCCCCGAAAGGGTCGAACGGATCTACGAGGGCAACCCACCCGCCCGCACGCGCAAGCCCCCCGGCGGGGCTGCTGGAGCGGGAGCGTGGCACCGACAAACGCTGCGTCCGTCTCATAGCGGGAACCTGCATCGACACCAGCGACATATCGGTGCCTCGTAGCCTTCATACGCGTTTCGCAGTCGTCTGCTTTCCACCTCGCCCGCGAGGAAGGCCTCCAACAGCAGCCGCACTGTCGCCGCGGACACATCAATCCGGCTTTATGGCCTTCCGCGGGTGCACCCTGCGATGGTTCGGATATCCCTCCCTAAGCTCATCGGCCCGGGACGCGTCCCCAACGAGCACTCCGGCCGTGACGATCGGGCATCGGCGTACATGCCCGAGCGCCCAGCCGCGAGTGCGGCGAACTTTAGCTACCGCAACATTTGAAAACGATTTAGTGACACTGGCGGCAGTTCGTTACGTAGATCGTCGGCGTCCGCGCCCTGTCTGGTGTGCGGGTTTGCGGCAGTACGGGAGGCTGAACATCAGCCGCATCAACGCGTTTCCCCGGATGCTAGGCACCTCGTCGGGCGTCGGTCGAGGCGCTCACGGCCGGTCGTCTTGTGCAGACGTGGCGCCGAAGGCGGCGCTCAGGCCGGTGAGGTCGATCGGGCGCCGGGCCTGTTCGGGCACGGCGTCCACGATTGACCGCATTACCTCGAGTGCGGCCAGTATCTCTCGTCCGACGGCCTCGGCCGGACGCATGGCGTCGACCGAGACGAGGATGCCGCGCTCGGCGTACCAGGCAGCGATTGGATGCGTGACGTCGTGGTAGAGCTCGAGGCGTGTGCGGATGACGTCCTCGGTGTCATCGGTGCGATGTTCGACTGCGGCCCGGGCGAGCAGTCGACGCGTGAGCTCCTCGTCGTCGGCCTGCAAGTGCAGCGCGACGTTCGCGGTCATCTCCAGCTCCATACGATTCGGTAGGCGGCACGAGCCTGCTCCATGGTGCGCGGGATCCCATCCAGGACATAGTCGGTTCCAGCCTCTTTGCCGCGATGAGGGCCTCCCGGACCATGCCGAGCACGATCTTGTCGGGCACCAGTTCACCACGCGTGAGGAGGTCTTGAACGGCCCGGCCTAGGTCGGTCTGGTGCGCTACATGCTGGCGAAGCAGGTCACCGGTGGCGATGTGTGGAATGGTGAAGTGGGTCGCGATCAGCGCTCCCTGGGTTCCCTTGCCGGCGCCCGGCGCCGCAATCATGAGTATCCGCATCTCAGACTTATCACTCCTCTGTCTGAGCCCTACAGCGGGCCGGTGTGGTGCCACATAGCATGTCCGTATGCCTCCGACGCCTGATCGGTGAGGTGGTAGGCCGTCACCGTCGGCATTGGCCATCGGTCCGGTGAGCCGGCTCTGTGTGAGCTCCCTCGCGGCGCGGCATCAACGGGTCCGTGCCGTTCAAGGTGCCAGCGACTCATGACCCGAGATTCTGGACCCCATCTAAAGTATTTGCGTGTTCCAGAGCAGAGTCGCGGCGCGTGTCGCCGCTCCTGTTCGGCGGTAGCGCGATGCGACGCGCGGCTGGGCCGCGTTGGAGTGCGGTGGTGCTGTCGCATCGCCCGGCCAGGTTGTGGCGGCCGCCGTCAAGCGCGCGTGGTGAGTTGGACTTGGAGTGCGGTCGTGACGTCCTGAATGGTGGTGAGTTGGTCGGGGGTGAGAGCGTCGATGAAGAGCTCGCGGATGGCCCGTAGGTGCGGCGCGGTTGCCCGGCGGAACGCTGCGTGCCCGGCCGCGGTGAGTACGATCTCGGCGCCGCGGCTGTCGGTTGAGCACTCTTGTCGATCGATCAGTCCGCGGCGTTCCATGCGAGCGAGGTGGTGTGACAGCCGGCTGCGCTGCCAGCCGATGTGCTCGGCGAGTGCCGACGAGCGCAGGCGGTGGTCGTCGACGTCGTGCAACGCCAGTAGTACGGCGTAGTCACTTGGGGACAGGTCACTGTCGGTCTGCAGGCGCGCCGCGAGCGCGGATTTGAGGTGTTCGGTGGTCTCGATGAAAGTCCGCCAGGTTGCCAGCTCCTGCTTGGTAGGCAGTCGCCGGGATGGCGCTCGTGTGGCGTGGGGCAACACAGTCACCCTCTCAGATTGACGCATCAATCATTCTGGGAATATGACTGACACGTCAATCAGTTGACAGTGTCACGACAGTACAGCCCGCGTCACGCACTTCCTAGAACGGAACCACCATGACTGAACTCGCTTTCGGACTCGACACATTCGGCGACGTGCCGCTCGACGATTCCGGCAAGCCGGTATCGCACGCCGCCGCGATCCGGCAGGTCGTCGAGGAGGCCGTGCTGGCCGATCAGCTAGGCGTCGACGCCATCGCCGTTGGCGAGCACCACCGGCCCGAGTACTCGATCTCCACGCCCGAGACGGTCCTGGCCGGGATCGCCACGCGCACGGCACGCATCCGCCTCGGATCCGGCGTAACCGTGCTGAGCTCCGATGACCCGGTGCGCGTGTTCCAGCGCTTCGCGACCGTTGATGCACTGTCGAACGGACGCGCCGAGGTGATCCTCGGTCGGGGCTCGTTCACCGAGTCGTTCCCGCTGTTCGGCTATGACCTGCGTGACTACGACCAGCTGTTCGAGGAAAAGCTCGACCTCTTCGTGAAGCTCCTCGACGAGAGGCCCGTCACGTGGAACGGCACGATGCGCGCGCCGCTCGAGAACGCGGACGTGTTTCCCAAGACCGAATCGGGTCGGCTGACCACCTGGGTCGGGGTCGGCGGTACACCGCAGTCGGTGGTGCGCACGGCGCGCTACGGACTACCGCTCATGCTCGCCATCATCGGCGGTCCACCCGAACGATTCGCCGGCTACCTCGAGTTGTACCGGCGCGCGGCTGCGCAATTCGGCACCGTCGCGCACCCGGTCGGCATGCACTCGCCCGGCTTCATCGCCGACACCGACGAGCAGGCCCGCGAGCTGTTCTGGCCGCATTACAAGCTCATGCGGGACCGGATTGGCGCGCTGCGCGGCTGGGCGCCAATCCGGCGTGCGGAATACGACGCTGAAATCGAACACGGCTCGATGTACGTCGGCTCGCCCGACACCGTCGCCCGCAAGATCGCCCACGCCGTCGGCGGCCTCGGCGTCGGACGCTTCGACCTTATCTACACCGTGGGCGCGGTGCCGGCCAGCGCCCGCCTACACGCCGTCGAGTTATACGGCAGCAAAGTGATCCCGATGGTCCGCGAAATCCTCGACGACCAGTCACGCGATCTGGACACGACGTGAACGGCGCGTCGACGAATCGTCCGGTGACGCTGGGCATTCTCGGCGCCGGCAAGCTCGGCACCGTCCTCGCTCGACTCGCCTCAGCCGCCGGATATCGCGTCCTCATCGCCGGGACCGGCGACCCCATGCAAATCGCGCTTACGATCGAAGTTCTCACCCCGGGCGCGACCGCGACCACTGCCGCTGATGCCGCGTCGCGCGCCGACATCGTCGTCCTCGCCATCCCACTCGGCCGGTACCGCACCTTGCCGATCGACGCGCTGCGCGGAAAGCTCGTCGTGGACGCGACCAACTACTGGTGGGAGGTCGACGGCCACCGCGAGGACCTCACCGATCCACGCACGTCGTCGAGCGAGATCATCCAGGCGTTCCTGCCCAAGTCCCACGTGGTCAAGGCGTTCAACCACATGGGCTACCACGACCTCGAGGACGGAGCGCGGCCACGCGGCACGGCAGGACGCAAGGCCATCGCCCTCGCCGGCAACCCTCCTGGCGCCGTCGCCGCGGCCGCCTCCGTCGTCGACGATCTCGGCTTCGATCCGGTCGTCGTCGGACCGCTCGCCGAAGGCGTGCGCCTCGAACCCGGCTCGGAGCTGTTCGGCGCGAACGTCGACGCTGACGAGCTGCGCGCCATGCTTGATCGCTTCCCGCACTCCGAACGCGGACGCCACATCACGAACGCCCGCACGACCACGAACGCACCAGCGGCCTAGGTCCGCTCCTCGACTCCAACCCGCCAGCGCGTTGACCAACATCGTGCTCCGTAAGGCCGGCGTGTCGGTGCTGCGGTCGTAGTGAACACGACGCCCGGTTGAAGTACCACGCCGTTGTTGCAGCTGTCCCACTGGCGGCCGACTTGATCGGTAGGCGGAATTCGCCCTGGAACCGTGCCCGACCGTTATTCGCATATCGACTCGTCTGCGCGCGCTCGTCCTGACCGCCCCGCCGCGCAGATCGACGGGAGGTGCGCACCCCTTTACCTGAAACCGCGATGCTTTCGGCGAACGACGGCCGGGATCAGTCAGCCGCCGACGAGTAACTGATCGGTGCGTGACGGCTGGAATACCGCGGTGGCTCTCATCCTGTACTTCATCTTCGCTTCCTCGTCGCACGTTGGACCTGTTGCGATCCCACGCCATAGCCATGACGCAACGCCGTCAGGCGAGCCACCGTGGTGGAACAGGTTGGTCGTGGCGAGCGCAGCCGAGGTGACCATCAGGACGCTGTCATCCGGCCTGGTCGCCTACTTCCTCGGCGGCTCGATCACCGACCGGCCCGCAAGACTCCGGCGTCAAGCAGATTCTGCTCATCGCCTTCATCGTCTCCGCGGTCGTCCTTCTCGCCCACAAGAGCTGACCGCGACGGCACCCGGCCGAACTTCGGTCGTCTCCAACCCCAAGCAACTGAGCAAGCCCTTACGCGCACGCCGAAGCCCGCGCATGTGCTGACCTTTCGGAAAGGGCATACTCCGGATATCGAGAGTCATCTGCCCGTCGTAACGGAACCTCGTCCGGGTGAGCGCTGCCTTCTGTGCAACGAGCCCGCCGGCAAGGTCGTGCTGGGTCCGATCGAGCGGGTGTCCGGTCTGCGACGTCGTACGCCGGTGTGCGCCAAGTGCGCGAACTCTCGCCTGGGGCGTTCTCGGCGGTGGCGCTGAAGCAGTTCGGCGAGTGGTGAAACATGGCCTGCGCCGGCTCGGTCGCTGGCCTTCGCCAAGGGTATTTCGACCGTAACGAGTTGGCGATGATGGCCCATTGCCGTGGGAGGTACGGAGAGGACGCTTAACGGGTTCCTGGTGGTTTGCCGCCTCGATCGACATATTTTCGTTCTTAGCCGTAGTCAAGAGGGTCCTGCTGCGCCGTCAGTTGCTCACAATCGCGTTCGATCGTGACTCGGTCTCCTGTCTCATGCATATCGCCGCAGTGTGCAGGACGCCGACCACCAGCGCTCACAACGCGATTGCTGTGGTCCAGCCCCGCCACCGCCTCGGGATCTCGGTCTGGGCGTGGAGGATCGCTTCGAGGTCCGCGGATTGGCAGCTGACCGCTAAGGCCCCGATGACGATGCAGCAACCGTTATGACGCCGCGCAGTCGGATGTCCCGCGAGGAACTGCCGACGAGGACGGCCACCGTGCCGCCCGGTGTGACCCAGCGTTGGGTGCCGGAATCCCAGTACGCGAGCGACCGCGGGTCGAGCGCCACGGTCAGCCGTTTGCTCTGCCCGGGACGCAGGGTCACGCGGGCCTGTCCGGCGAGCTGCTGGAGTGGGGTTGGCGCGCTGGTCGGCAGCCGGCCGACATAGACCTGCGCGACCTCGGTGCCGGTACGCGAGCCAGTGTTGGTGACCGTGAACTGCACGCGCGGCGTTTTCCCGTTCGGCTTCGTGTTCAGGTGGCTGTAGCCGAAGGTGGTGTAGGACAGCCCGTACCCGAACGGGAACAGCGGGGTGATGTTGTTCTCGTCATACCAGCGGTAGCCGACGAATATGCCTTCGCTGTAGTACTCCTGGTTGTTCACGCCCGGATAGCGCAATAGAGAGGTGGCGGTCGGGGCGTCAGACTCGCGCGCCGGGAAGGTGACCGGCAGCTTCCCGCCGGGAACCGCCGCGCCGGTCAGCAGATCGGCGGTGGCCAGTCCACCTTCCTGGCCGGGGTACCACATGTCCAGGATCGACCGGACGTCGTTCACCCAGGGCATCAGCACCGGGTATCCGCTGTTAAGCACCACCACGGTGCGCGGGTTGGCCTTCGCCACCGCCTCGATGAGCTGGTCCTGCTCGTCCGGCAGGGTCAGGGTGGGTTGGTCGACGCCCTCGGTGCCCTCCATGTAGGCGAACACCACCGCGGTGCGCGCCTGTCTGGCGGCGGCCACGGCCGCGTCGAGGTTGGCCTGCCGCTGCTGCGGGGTGATCCAGGCCAAACGGATCTGCACCGGGCCGCTGCTGGCCGGGATGAACGGCGGGAACGCCGGGACCGGCGCGGCGGTCACCGCGATGGTGTGCGGACCGGCGGTCAAGCTCAGGTACGCGAAGGAGTTCGCCAGACCGTCGGTGGTCTTGTGCAGCGTGGTGCCGAGCGCGGCGAGGAGCTGCTGCCGATGACCGACTGGCCATCCACGGTCAACGTGCCGCCGGTGCCATCGGTTTGCACGGCGAGCAGATAGTTGCCGGTGGTCGGCGCGGTCAGCCTGCCGGTCCAGCTGGCCTGGGTGCCCTCCGGTAGCGCGTTCGCCCCGACGAAGTCGATCGTCGTGCAGCTCGTCCAGTTACGTGAAACCAAGGCATCGAGGTAGGCCGCGTCCGAGGGTCGGTTGAGCGAATCGTCTTCCCGTCCGTTGTTCGGTGACATCGTGCCTATAGGCGCCCCTAGACACCACGATCCTTTCGGCGCGTCCACACCGTTGCAGTGCGAGGGTCGCAGCAGGGCTGCAGCTGACGGGCGCGCAGAACTGGAAAGGCTCGCCGCCAGCTATACGGCACCCGGATCACACGGGTCGTTCGGGTTCTCGTGCGGTCGAGTGCGTCCAAGGCCGAGTCGTCGTGGTCGATGGCCCGGCTAGGTTCGGGCCGTCGTTGGGCCGAGGCCGGCAGACCAGGCGCGGCCCCGCGCAGGCCCGATCTCGCCCGAGGCGTGCGCGGGGATCGCAGGTCCTGCCGACCTGGGAGAGAACGTCGCGGGCGTCCAAGGCGACTCGCTCGTCGTCGCCCGGCTCCGCAGGCGGCGTAGATGCCACCCGCAGGGTCGGGCAGCGGCGGGACGGGCGATCTGCGCGGGTGTGCCGAAGCAGGTGCGACCGAGACGATTGGCTTCCGCGGCGCCTCGTTGCCTGGTGGAGGGCCTAGTAGTGCCGCGGGCCTCTGACGGTACGAATGCCCGCCTGATGCTCGTCCGCCGGACTGACCGGGCGGCGCTGCTGGTGCGCTGGGGCTAGCCGTCAAGGGCCTACCGGCGGCGAAAACGCGCGTTCAGCCATACCAGCGTGTCGTGAGCGGCGGCGGCGACGACCGCGTCGTGGCCGGCGCCCGGGTAGCCGCGTGCCTGGACGTTATCGCCCCGTGCTCGCAGTTCTCCAATCAGCAGTCTCACGTCGCCAGGGCGCACCGAGGTGTCATCCAGCCCGTAGGCGAGCAGCACGGGTACGCGAATTCTCAACGCCGGGTTCTGCGCGTCAAGGACTCCGAACAGCTCGCCGGCGATACCTTCGCGTAGCACGTCGGCGGGCGCGAGCTCGGCCCACGGCGACGTCGGGACCGTGAGCTCAGCGAGGCAGCTGGTCCGCAAGGTTGGCACGAGGGCCAGAGCCCTCGGGGTGAATACCTGGCGCAGCGTCAACGGCGGAGATGCGTACTCACCCATCGACGCGAAGATCGCGGCCACGGAGGCCGAGGCGGCGCTTGGCTCAGTATCCGCCAGGACCGGGCGAGTCCCTTGCGCCATGTGATTGGAGGGCGCGAAAGCGACCACGCCCCGCAGGCGCAGCTCGGGGGTCCAGTGCGCAGCGTTCATCTCCGCGGACGTTAGCCGCCTCCGGTCGCCGGGCCCAGAAAAAACGGGGTTAGTCTGCGAAGCGACGTCCATGCTCAGAAAGCGACGACCTTCAGCGCGGCTACTGATTGGGCAGTTCGTAAATGCTCACGAGCAAGAAGCGGGTGACGGACAACGTCCGGTCAGCCACCTCCTTGTCAGACGCAGGAAGCTCGTGGTTGGCGACGTTTCCCCGAGTGCGGATCTCATCGATCTTCGGCTTCAGACCGGTCGGGATGTACCCAGCGCTGTCGAGCGCATCGATGTATTCCGTGAATGCTTTGCCTTCGTCAGCACCCGTCTTGTCGACGGCGACGTGCATCAGGATCTTACGGCACATGATCTCCGATGCCGTGAAAGCGCCGGCACCTGCCGAGTTCACCGCTTCATTCCAGGCCACGTCCACGTCCGGCGGGACGTTCGGGTGCCGCAGGTGCGTGGCGCTGGGGCACCGTTCCGGTCGAGTTTGATGGGCTTCCTGGACGGCAACAGTGAGGTGCTGGATCGGTTGGTGACCGAGATGTATGCCCGCGGGCTGTCCACCCGGGATGTGGAGGACGCGTTCCGCGACGCGACCGGTGAGCTGCTGATTTCCAAGACGGCGGTTTCCGAGATCACAGATCAACTGTGGGTCGACTACCAGGCCTTCATCACCCGCGATCTGGCTGACATCGAGGTGGAGTACCTGTTCGCCGATGCGGTCTTCGAGTCGCTGCGCCGGCACGGCGCGAAGGAGGCGCTGCTGGTCTGCTGGAGCATCGCGTCCGATGGCCGCAAACATTTGCTGCATTTGGCGGTGGGCAATAAGGAATCCGAGGCGTGCTGGACCGGGTTCTTCCGCAACCTGCTCGAGCGCGGCCTGCGGGCTCCGACGACGATCACCTCCGACGGCGCGCCCGGGCTGATCGCCGCCATCAACACCGTGTTCGACAAGACGATTCGGATCCGGTGCTGGTTTCATCGGCCACAACTTGCCCGCGCCGCATCCCGTCCCCCCGTGCATCGTGCGTTGCGGCAGCCGGATGATCTTGCTTTACGGCAGTGCGCTTCGGGCTACTGGAGTAACGGGACAGCCTATACAGTTACTACGCCTGTGTCCGGCATGGCGGTCGGCCTGCCGGAGTCACGCTCCTCTGCAAGGTGGGTGGTGGATCGGTGCAAGCGACGACGCTCGGGTTGACTGCCGCGGCGCTACAGCGCTTCCTGGATGCGATCGAACCGGGCCGGCAGCCCGTGGTGACTACGGTGACGCCGGTGGCCGGTGGCTACAGCCGGGATACAGCGATCGCGGAGGTCCAATGGTCGGGCGGCACGAGCGAACGTTTCGTGCTCAGAGGTGACCCGCCGCCCAGTGTCTTCATCAGTGACCGCGGCGGCGAGTGGCAGCTCCTTCAGGCCCTTGCCACGACCACCGGCCCGGTATCCATTCCGTCGCCCCGGTGGTTCGACGCCGACGGGACGTCTTTCGGTGCCAAGTGCATCATCAGCGAGTTCTACGAGGGCCGGACCCTGCAGGACCTCGCCCGGGACCACGAGGACGACCTCAGCCAGGTGCGCGACGAGTTCGTGGACACGATCGTGGACATCCACCGCACCCCTGTCGACGATCTCCCGGCCGGTCTACCGCGGGCCCAGGAGTGGGGCCGGTACATCGACGGGCTGATCGATCTCATCGACCAGTTCAGCCGAACCGGCCGCGACTCCCGGCCCGGGCTGCGCTACGCGGCGGCGCGGCTGCGATCCTACCGGCCGCCGCCCGTACCGTTGACTCTCGTACACGGCGACTGCCAGCCGAGCAACGTCCTGCTCGGGGACGCGGGCCGCAAAGTGATCGACTGGGAGTTCGGCCGGGTCGGCGATCCCCGGGAGGACCTTGGGTACTACTCGCACATCCCCGTGCTGCCGAATGTCTACCAATCGGATCCAGAGGCGTTCCTGAGGCGCTACCGGGATGACACGGGTTTGACCGAGGAGCAGATCAATCCCGAGGTCGTGGAGTTTTTCTATCTGCTCGGGCTGATTCGGCTCTACGGGCAGATGATGGAAGCCGCCGACGCGGTTGCTGATGGCGAATCTCGAGGGGTCATGGCGACATACCTGATCAATGGCATCTCCTACCAGTACGGCACATACTTCGAGATCGCCCGGCGGATCGGCGACAAGGGTGAGCCATCATGATCGTCCGGCCCACCACCGAGCAGTTGCTCCTCGATTGCTGCAAAGAGCTGATGCAGGGCGTCCTGCCCGCCGTCTCTGACCAGACGGCGGTTGTGCGGATCTTCATGATCGAGCAGGTCCTGCGTAACGCGGCCGTCCGCTGCGCGCATGAGATCGCTTGGATGGACGAAGAAATCCCCGTCATCGATTCCTATGCCCGGGCGGTGCTCCAGGTCGCTCCTCGCGACGAGCTCGTTGCGCTGCTGCGCCGCCTCAACGAGGCGGAGACCGGGCTGGACCTCGACATCGTTGTCGACCGCTACTGCCGGGCCGGGGACGTGCTGGCCAGCGCGCTCGAGATCGCCGTGACGGACGAACTCACCGACCTTCGACAGCATGGCGAGCAACTCCTGGACGCTCGGCACGCCCGCGAAAACGTTGTGCTGGCCGGCTGGAGCCCGACCGGCCGATGACCGTCAAGATCTAGTGTCGCCCGCCTCGGCTTGAGAGGACTTGTCCACGAGCCTTCGACATGAGTCCGAAGCCGACCATCTGCGCGCTCATGTAAAGAAGTAGCCCTGTTGACGCGCTATCGCCCCGGTGGTCGCGCAGGATGACTGACACCGCCGTCACTGCTTACCCCGGCGGCATACCGGCCATTGGACCCGATCGCCGCCCCTTCCGGCGCAGTTGCCGGCTGCCCGTCCGCCGCCGCGGCCGCCGCGGCTGCGGCCGCCGCGTCCGCCCGAGCTTGCTCGATGCCGGACATCTGCCGGAGCGGAACCTCTTTCATCATGAGAGACAGCACGAACGCGATAGACTAGTACGCACGCACCGACGAGGAACACGACGTTCATCGCGTCGGAGAACCCAGCCAGGATCGGCTCTTTCACTGCCGGCGGCAGCGTATTGATGTTCGAGGTGTTGTTGAGGTCGACTGCACCGGAGGGCGGACGGAATCCGGCCTCCCGGAACCGTTCAGCGATCTTCGTCGGCGCGGCCGAGAAGAGGATGGACAGGAATACCGCCGTGCCGAGCGTGCCGCCGACCTGCCGGAAGAACGTGACCGACGAGGTAGCGACGCCCATGTCGCGCACTGGAACAGCGTTCTGCATAGCGAGCACGATCGTCTGCATGTTCAGGCCCAGACCGGCACCAAAGACGATCATGTAAAGGTCGGTTCGCCACAGCGGGGTGTGGGCGCTGATGGTGTACAGCAGCAGCATGCCGATGACCAACAGCGCGCTGCCGATGATGGGAAAGATTCGGTAGCGCCCGGTGCGCGACGTGAGCTGGCCGGAAAGCATCGAGGCGCGCCATGATGCCGGCCACCATGGGCAGGATCAGCAGCCCAGCCTCGGTCGGCGATGCCCCCTTGACGATCTGCAAGTAAAGCGGGATCGAGGCCAGACCGCCGAACATGCCCACACCGATGATGAACGACTGCCCGGATCCGATCGAGAATGTCTGACTGCGGCGGAAAAGGCGAAGCGGAATCAGCGCGTCGTCGCCCATCCGGCTCTCGACATAAACGAAGGACGCCAGCCCGGCCACTCCAAGCAGGTAGCAGGCGAAGGCAACCGGCGACGCCCAGCCCCACAACCGACCTTGCTCGGCGATGATGAGCAGCGGGACCAGCCCGACGATAAGCGCGGCGGCGCCGAACCAGTCGATGCGGTGGTCGCGCCGCTCTTGGTGAATGTGCAGGGTGCGGTTGACGACCACCAGGGCGATGAGCCCGATGGGGATGTTGATGTAGAAGATCCAGCGCCACCCGGTGATGCCGAGGATGCTCTGCTGACCGGCGAAGAAACCGCCAATAACCGGACCCAGCACGCTCGAGGTGGCGAAGACGGCCATGAAGTAGCCCTGGTAGCGCGCGCGCTCGCGGGGCGCGATCAAGTCGCCGAGGATGGCCAGCGCCAGGGAGAACAAGCCGCCGGCTCCGATGCCCTGAAAGGCCCGGAACGCGGCGAGCATGTACATGCTCTGGGACAAGCCACACAACGCCGATCCGGTGATGAAGATCGTGATGGCGATCATGAACAACGGCTTGCGGCCATAAATGTCGGACAGCTTGCCGTAGAGCGGAGTCGCAATCGTCGATGTGATCAGAAACGCTGTCGTGACCCAGGCTTGGGCCGATAGTCCGTTGAGGTCGTCGCCAATCGTTCGGATCGCCGTGGCGACGATCATCTGGTCGAGCGCGGCGAGGAACATGCCGAGCATCAGACCGGTCAGGATCGTGAGAATCTGCTTGTGAGTCAGGGCACCGTCAGTCGCTGGCGCAGTGGCGGGGACCGAGGACATCAGGCGTCTCCTCCAGGGGCGGGGCCGGGCTGGCCGCGCCGTACATCTCGGAGCGGTAGTTCTCGAAATCGACGGTCAGCCGGCCGAGGAGGAAGGTGAGCTGGCGGCAGTCCTGCTCCGACCAATCCCGCAGCATCCTTGCCATGTGCCGACTGCGTACGTCGAGCTGCTGGCTATATACCCGACGACCCTCCTCGGTCAGAACGAGCAGGGAGGCGCGGCCGTCGTCCGGGTCGGCCTCACGTTTCACCAGGCCGGCCTTGACGATCGACGCCACTTGCCGGCTGACGGTCGACGGGTCTGACTGGATGAGCTCGGCGAGCTCGCCCGCCCGCAGCGGACCTTCGGTGGCAAGGCGCGCGAGCACGACGTGCGCCGACCAAGCGACGTCGTGCTCGGTCGCGGCTACGAACTGAGCCTTCGCGCGATGGAAGGACCTCATGAGAGACGAGATGCTCGACCCAAACTCTCGTACATCGGCTTCGCTCGGGCCGCCAGGCGGAACGTCAATCGGTCGCGTGAACGGTGACGCCGCATCGGCGCGAGCAGCACGCTGCGGCAGGGCGTACTCCAGATCAGGGCGCACGGACGTCACGGAAATCCTTTAGGTGGCTCATACAACTAATTGCAATATACAACTATTAACCTGGTCGTCGCCAACTCGCAACACCGGAGCGCCACCTGTGAGGCTCCGTGCACTCTCCGTAGCAGCAACAGCTGTCCGGGACCGGCGTGGACAGCATCTAGCCGCCGACGGCGAGCCTGCCCGGACAAGCCAAGGGCGCCATACCGAAGCTGATTAGGACCAGCGGTACGGCGCCCTCGGTGCGGCTTAGCTCTCGACTGTTGCGTTCGTGTTGCCTTCGAGCAGCGCCCGTACTTCCGATTCACGGTAACGACGGTGCCCGCCGAGGGTGCGAATGGAGGTCAACTTGCCCGCCTTGGCCCAGCGGGTGACGGTCTTCGGGTCCACGCGGAACAGCGTGGCCACCTCCGATGGGGTCAGCAGCGGCTCCGACTCCGGACGGTGACGTGAGTGTGTCATCCGGGCGCCCCCTTCTATGCGGTATGTAACGCGCCTCCAGGTTCTGGCGTTACGAACCAAGTATGCACTGGAGTGCGAGAATTCCGCCCATGTGACAGTTGCGCTGTCCACTATGTGCCATGGGGGCGGCACGCCCGATGCGCGAGGATCCGGTGTTCGACGCCACCTCTACGTGCCATCGCAATGGGTGCACGTGCTTTTCACTGCGCGGTACGCTGGCAATACGACGATGACCAACCTTCCCGGAGAGCGGCGAGCCGCCCGGACGACCGTGTAGCGAGGGGGTCGAGCCATGGGGCGCGGCCGTGCGAAAGCCAAGCAGCAGAAGGTGGCCCGGGAGCTGAAGTACAACTCCCATAACACCGATCTCGACGCGCTGCGGCGCGAGCTTGCCGGGTCCACAGAGCCTGCCGAAGGCCCCGAAGACGGCGAGTCGGACGAGTACGACCCCGACGACTGGGCGACCGCACGTCACTGACCCGGGCACCCGGCCACAAGCGATCCTGGTCCACCTGGGCAAGCACTGTGAGCCGCTGCGCATGGTGAGCGCCAAGCTCTCGCCAAATGAGGCCGGCTAGCGCCGGTGGGCGTAGTCGCCGATCATTCGCACCAACCCCGTGCCCAGCTCGGTGTGCCCGGCGGCGCCAGGCGGTGAGCCCGCGCGTTTGCGCGACGCTCTGAGCGTCAGCAGCGTGTTCGGGGGGAACGAGGGCCACCATTCCGACGCCGAGGTTGAATGTCTGCTCCATTTCGGGCTGCGGCACCGCACCGAGATCCGCGATCAACTCGAAGATCGGCAACGGTGACCACGTGGACCGGTCGACGATCGCATCGAGCGTGGGCGGTAACACGCGCCGCAGGTTCGCGGCGAGCCCACCACCCGTGACATGGGCAAACGCATGCGCGCCGCACTCGGCGGCGAGCGCCAGGCAATCCCGGGCGTAGATGCGCGTCGGCTCGAGTAACTCGTCGGCGAGAGTGCGGCCGCCGAGGAGCGCCGGGGTGGCATCCAGCGCAAGGCCGGTCGCGGCCAGAACATGGCGCACGAGCGAGTATCCGTTGCTGTGCAGCCCTGACGCCCCGAGCGCGATGAGCACGTCGCCAGGCTTGACCCGGTCGGCACCGAGTACGCCGTCGGCGTTCACCATGCCGATACCGGTGCCGGAGACGTCGTACTCGTCGGCCCGCATGACGCCCGGATGCTCCGCGGTCTCGCCGCCGACGAGCGCGCAGCCCGCCTGCACGCACCCGGCCGCGATGCCCGACACGATGGTCGCGATCTTCTCCGGTACCACCTGGCCGGTGGCGATGTAGTCGGAGAGAAAGAGCGGCTCGGCGCCGACGACCACGAGGTCGTCGACGATCATGGCGACCAAATCGATGCCAATTGTGTCGTGCCGATCAACGGCTTGCGCGATTGCGAGCTTGGTGCCGACCCCGTCCGTGGAACACGCAAGGACGGGCTGCGGATATCGGGCGAGATCGAGCTGGAACAGACCGGCGAACCCGCCGAGTCCCGTCAGCAATTCGGGCCGGCGAGTGCGCTCGACCGACGCCTTCATCAGTTCGACGGCCCGTTCTCCCGCCTCGATGTCTACGCCAGCCGCGGCGTAAGACGCACCGGAGCCACCGGTCACGGGCGCGACAGGGCATCCTCGGCGGCATAGCCGCTTACCAGCTCTGCCCCTCGGGCACCGCCCGTTGACGGAGCGTTCGATGCCCTCGAGCACGTGCTTGCCGACAATCTCCGGCAACGGGATGGGGTATTCGCCGTCGTAGCAGGCCCGGCACAACCGGTTCTTGGGTTGCTCGCTCGCGGCGATCAGCCCGTCGAGCGAGATATAACCCAGCGAGTCCGCGCCGATGGACGCCCGGATCGCGTCGACGTCCAGCCCGTTCGCGATCAACTCGGCCCGCGAGGCGAAGTCGATGCCGTAGAAGCAGGGCCATTTCACCGGCGGTGACGCGATGCGGACGTGCACCTCGATAGCGCCTGCCTCGCGGAGCATGCGGATCAAGGCACGTTGGGTGTTCCCGCGCACGATCGAGTCGTCGACGACGATCAGTCGCTTGCCCCGGATGACGTCACGGAGCGGGTTGAGCTTCATCCGGATGCCGAGCTGGCGGATCGTCTGCGACGGCTGGATGAAGGTCCGTCCGACATAGGCGTTCTTCACCAGGCCGGTCCCGTACGGGATGCCCGACGCCTCCGCGTAGCCGATGGCTCCGGGCGTGCCCGATTCGGGCACCGGGATGACCAGGTCGGCCTCGACCGGATGCTGTCGCGCGAGCCGCCGGCCGATCTCGACCCGGGTGGCATACACACTGCGCCCGGCAATCGTCGTGTCCGGTCGAGCCAGGTAGACGTACTCGAACAGGCAGCCCTTGGGTTCGGCCACCGCGAAATGCGACGAGCGCAGCCCGTCCTCGTCGATCGCGATGAGCTCGCCGGGCTCGATCTCACGCACGAACGACGCTCCGACGATGTCCAGCGCGGCGGTCTCGGAAGTCACGACCCAGCCGCGAGCAAGTCGCCCCAGGACGAGGGGACGCACACCTTGCGCATCGCGGGCGGCGTAGAGGGTGTGCTCGTCCATGAATACGAACGAAAACGCGCCACGCAGGGTTGGCAGCACATCGAGTGCCGCTTGCTCGAGGGAGACATCCGGGCGAGCGGCGAGCAACGCGGTCACCAAATCGGAATCGGTCGTGGACGCGCCGCGTAGTAATCCGGCCCGCTCGGCCTCGACCGCGAGCTCTGCCGTGTTCACCAGATTGCCGTTGTGACCTAAGGCCAGTCCCGTGCCCGCTCGGGTGGTCCGGAAGGCCGGCTGGGCGTTCTCCCAGGTCGTCGATCCGGTCGTGGAATACCTCGTGTGGCCGACGGCGATATGCCCCTTCAGCGTGTTGAGCGTGGCCTCGTCGAACACCTGAGAGACCAGGCCGAGGTCCTTGTAGACCAGCACTGAAGAGCCGTCACTGACCGCGATGCCGGCCGCCTCCTGGCCACGATGCTGAAGCGCATAGAGGGCGAAGTAAGCGAGCTTGGCGACCTCCTCGCCGGAGGCCCATACGCCGAAGACTCCGCACGCGTCCTGCGGGCCTTTTTCGCCGGGAATGAGCTGGTGGGTCAGCCGTCCGTCAGCGCGCGCCACGGATCCGAGTCTACGGGGCGGCTTCGGGCCGACATTCCGCCGCGCGGAACGCTGGTCAGCTCATCAGCGGAAGGTGGTCCTCGAGGCTCGCGCGAGTGCCGCTAGCGGTGACCGATCCGGCGTTCACGGCATCTGCCCACCCAATCCTTCCCGTCGCCAGCCGGATCCAGGTCATCGGATCGGTCTCCACGACGTTTGGCGGCGTGCCTCGCGTATGCCGCTGACCGGCGATCGCCTGGACTGCGACGAAGGGCGAGATTCGAACTTCGACGGCCCGACCGGGCGCTCGGGCGGCGAGGATCTCGGCGAGCAGTCGCACGGCGATGGCGAGCGCGGCTCGGTGGATTGCCACGGGGTCCCGATCGGGCACCGAGCGGGACAGGTCGTCGGCGTGCACCACCAGCTCGACAAGCCGGGTGTTGAGCCAGTCGTCGGCGCGCAGTGGCCCGCGTGGGGTCTGCAAGATTGTCGCTGGCGACACACCGATGATCGCCGGCTGCAGATCAGCATCCTTGCCGAAGCGAGGCGATCAATTCCGCGGGCGTCCGCCCCTCGACGCGGTTCCGCGTGCTTTCCTCGATCATCGCGACGTCCCGCCGATAACGGGTCACGAACTCGCCGACAGATGTCGCCGGCGGGGCGGCCCGCGTCGCCAGGCGCTCGGACAGCCCAGCGAGGATGAGCGCCACATGCCCGCTCAGCGTCCGCACGTCCCACCCGGGCAGCACCGACGGTCGGTCGAAGTCGGCGACGACAAGGGCGTCCAACCAATCGGCGATCAGCTCGGCCTGCGCATGGATCGCCGCAGCGGGCGCCACGAGTCGGGAGGACGAGGTCATGACGCGGCGGTGTCTGTCGAGATCCGGGCCGGCGATCGCACGGCGGCATTATAGGGGGATTCGGCGTGTTTGCACCGCTGACCCGGGACACGCCCTAGCGTCCTGGCTGATCGAAGGCGCTACCCGAACAGGCGGGGCAACGTCGCTGACCAGGCCTGGTGCAGCTCGGGCAACGAGATCCGGAACTGGTCCTCGATCTCAAGCGCCGTGCTGAGCGAGTCGACGACCCCGATGCGACTGTGCGGTAGCCCGCGGGCGATGCACAGAGCGGTAAAGCGAGCTTCCTCGCTCCGCGGCACCGTGACGATCGCGCGACCCGCCGATTCGGAGAGCAGCGCAACGAAGGCGTCCATGCCCGCGGACAGCACGATGCGCGCGCCGAAGCCGTGCCGCAAGCAGCACTCGACCAGGCCCTGGGCGAGGCCACCCTGGGACAGATCGTGCGCCGAATCGATCAGGCCGTCCCGGGCAGCATCGATCATGACGTCGGCGAGCACCCGCTCCCGGCGCAGGTCGACCCGAGGCGGTTGCCCACCGAGGAAGCCGTGCACGACGTGCATCCATTCGGAGCCGCCGAACTCCTCGCGCGTCTCGCCGAGCAAGTAGATCAGCGAACCATCGGACCAGAATCCGTGCGGTGTACGGCGGTTGACGTCCTCGATCACCCCGAGCACACCGACGATCGGCGTCGGGAGGATCGGCGTTGCCCCGGTCTGGTTGTAGAAGCTGACATTGCCACCCGTAACCGGGATGCCGAGGTCGCGGCATCCGTCGGCCAGACCGCGCACCGCCTCGCTGAACTGCCACATGACGCCGGGGTCCTCGGGCGAGCCGAAGTTGAGGCAGTTCGTGACCGCGAGTGGCCGGGCACCGGTCGCCGCGACGTTGCGGTACGCCTCGGCGAGGGCCAGCTGCGCTCCGGCGTACGGATCCAGCCGGGTGTACCGCCCATTGCCGTCAATCGAAATGGCCACGCCCCGCGTCGTGTCGTCGGCCAGGCGAACCATTCCGGCGTTTTCCGGCTGCGCGAGCACCGTGTTGCCGAGCACGTACCGGTCGTATTGGTCGGTGATCCAGGACTTGTCGGCGAGACCGGGCGACGCGGCAAGTTGCTGCACGGTGGCGCGCAATTGATCCCGCGTGTGCGGGCGGGGCAGGGCGCGCCCGTCATGGTTGACGAATGCGTCCTGGTCGGCTGGGCGCTGGATAAAGCGCTTATAGACCGGACCTTCGTGGGCTACGGTTCGCGGCGGTACATCCACGATCCGCTCGCCATGCCAGTCCACCTGAAGCCGACCGGTATCCGTCACCTCGCCGATAACGGTGGCGAGGACATCCCACTTGGCGCACACGGCGAGGAAGGCGTCCACGTGTTCCGGGCCTGACGATGGCGCACATCCGCTCCTGGGACTCGGAGGCGAGGATCTCCTCCGGGCTCATCGACGGCTCCCGCAGCGGAACCTTGTCCAGATCGATGTGCATGCCGCCCTCACCCGCGCCGGCGAGCTCCGTGGTGGCGCACGACAACCCCGCGCCGCCGAGGTCTTGGATGCCGACGACCAGATCGGCGGCGAAGATCTCCAGGCAGCACTCGATGAGGACCTTCTCGGCGAACGGGTCGCCAACCTGAACACTCGGCCGCTTGGCGTCGCCTTCGTCGAAGGTGGCGCTGGCCAGCACGGATACGCCTCCGATGCCGTCGCCGTCCGGTCTGGGCGCCGAACAGGATCACTCGGTTGCCGACGCCGGTGGCCCGCGCGAGCTTGATCCCGTCGGAGCGCATGACGCCGACACACAGCGCGTTGATCAGCGGGTTACCGATGTAGGACCGGTCGAAGTCGACCTCGCCGCCAATGTTCGGCAAGCCGAGACAGTTTCCGTACCCGCCGATGCCAGCAACCACGCCGGGCAGCACCCGGCCGGTGTCCCGCGCTTTGGCCGGCCCGAATCGCAGCGAGTCCATGACGGCAACCGGGCGGGCGCCCATGGTCAGAATGTCTCGAACGATGCCGCCCACGCCGGTGGCGGCGCCCTGGTACGGCTCGACGTAGGACGGGTGGTTATGCGATTCGATCTTGAAGGTGACTGCCCACCCGTCGCCGACATCGACCACGCCGGCGTTTTCTCCCATGCCGACGAGCAGCGCCTCGCTGGGCGGCGCCTTTTCGGCGATCTGGCGCAGGTGGATCTTCGACGACTTGTAGGAGCAATGCTCGCTCCACATGACCGAGTACATGGTGAGCTCGGCCGCTGGTAGGCCGGCGGCCGAGGATCACGCGTATGCGGCGGTACTCGTCTTGCTTCAGCCCAAGCTCATTAAACGGCTGTGGCCGTCTCGGGTCGGCCTGCGCCGCCTCGACCGTATCGAGCGTCACCGCTGGACCGCCAACTGGGTCCGGTCTTCGCCTACGCTCGGCAATCCCGCCAGCCCGGTGAAGAAGGGCAGGCCGTCGATGCCCGAGCCGGTGAGCGGGTCGACCGCGTGCTCGGGGTGCGGCATGAGGCCCACGACGTTCCCAGCCTCGTTGGAGATGCCGGCGATGTCGCGGAAGCTACCGTTGGGGTTGCCGCCGAGGTAGCGCACGACGACGCGGCCGGACGCCTCCAGTTCGTTGAGGGTGCGCTCGTCAGCGACGTAGCCACCCTCGCCGTTCTTGATCGGGATGACGATCTCTGCGCCGGGCCGGTAGCCGTCGGTCCAGACCGTGACCACATTCTCGACGATGAGCCGCTGGTCTCGGCAGACGAACCTTCGGTGGTTGTTGCGTATGAGCGCACCGGGCAGCAGGTGCGCTTCGCACAGCACCTGGAATCCGTTGCATATCCCGAGAACGGGCAGGCCGTCGCGAGCGGCGGCAATCACGGCCTCCATGACCGGCGAGAATCGCGCGATCGCACCGCACCGCAGGTAGTCGCCATAGGAGAATCCGCCCGGAAGGATCACCGCGTCGATGTCGGGCAAGACCGGATCGGCGTGCCACAGCGGCACCGCGTCACCACCGGCGATCCGTACAGCACGCTGGGCGTCGCGGTCGTCGAGGCTGCCAGGAAATGTCACCACACCGACCCGCGCGGGCACCAGACCAGGCTACTTGGCCGACCCGCAGGGCCGGAGGCGGGCATCGTCCAGCCCGGCTCTTGGCCGGACCTCACCGATGGCTCGTGCCGTCTTGACCCGATCCGAACAATTCCAGAGCAGGCTGTGCGCCATGCAGTCGGCTGACTGGAGGGCAACGGCGCGACTGTTGCGCCGCACCGGATTCGGCACTACGGGCCCGGCGGTTGACGGGGCGAATCGGGTCGGCATTGCCGCTCACGTTCCGGCAATTCTCCGTTCCGATCCAACAGCTGACATCGGTGCGCGGCGCACCCCGGTCCCGACGTTCGACGCGATTACGCCGCTCGGTCGGAGTGCGTCCAAGAACGAGAAGCAGCAGCGTAATCAGCAGATTCGCAGCCAATTGTCGAGCCTGACAGCCTGGTGGATCCGCCGCATGGTCGCCGTGGAGGAACCATTCGGCGAGAAGTTGACGTTTCTTTGGCACAACCACTTTGCGACCGCGGCCACCAAGGTGCGCCGGCCCGGGTGGCTGGCCGCGCAGAACGAAACGCTCCGGCGTGCGGGCCGTGGCGACTTCCGGACCCTCGCCCTGGCGATGCTCACCGACCCGGCGATGCTGCTCTGGCTGGACGGGCAGAAGAACTCCGCAACGGCGCCCAACGAGAACCTGTCCCGGGAGTTCATGGAGTTATTCGCGCTCGGCCACGGCGATGGCTACACCGAGCAGGATGTGCGCGAGGGGGCCCGCGCACTGACCGGCTGGCGGTTTCGCCCCAACGGCACCGCGTATCTCAGCGCCCGAGCGCATGACGATCGGCGTCAAGACCGTGCTTGGCGTCATCGGCAACCTCGACACGACGGGGTTTTGCGACGCCGTCTTGTCCCGGCCGGCTTCGCCCCGTTTCGTGGCATCGCGGTTGTGGTCCCAGCTGGTTTCGGCGAACCCGCCGAGCGCAGCGACCCTCGATCGGCTGGTCACCGCCTATGGAGACCAGCGTGATCTTCGATCGCTGCTGACCGCGATGCTTACGAGTGCGGATTTTGTCGCGGCCTACGGCACGATCGTGATCGGCCCGGTCGAATGGCTGATCGGCGCGATACGCGCGTTGCGGATTCCGATTGCTGACGACGCGGCTGCCCGGAAAGTGGTGGCGGTGCTCCGGACCCTCGGGCAGATCCCGTTCTACCCGCCCAATGTGGGCGGCTGGCCGTCGGGGGCGGCCTGGCTCTCGACAGCGGCGGCCGACGCCCGGATACAGGCCGCGGCCGCACTGGCCAGCAAGGCCGACCTGGACGCAATCCGCGGCTCGACCGCCGCCAAAGTCGACGCGGTCGCCCACCTGCTCGGCGTGGGGTCGTGGTCGGCGCGAAGCACCACGGTATTGGCCGAATCGGCAGTGGATCCGCGCCGGCTCGTAGCTATCGCGCTGAACACGCCCGAGTACCTGACGAACTGAGGGCTGATGGACACTGTTACCCGCCGCCGCTTCCTGATCGCTTCGGGTGCCACCGGAGGGCTGGCCCTCGCGACTGGATCCGGACTGGTCACCTGGCACGAGCTATCCCAACGCGCTGTGTCCGATCCGCAGCCGGTTGGTTCGAAGATTCTGGTGATCGTGACGCTGTACGGCGGCAATGACGGCATCAATACGCTCGTGCCGTATGCCGATCCTGCCTATCACGACGCGCGGCCGGAGCTCGCGTACGCCGAGAGTGAGGTGCTGCACCTCGACGAGTCGGTCGGTCTGAACCCGGCAATGAAAGGCACGGCTGGGCTATGGCGAGAGGGACAGCTGGCCGTCGTGCGCGGGGTCGGCTATCCGAAGCCTGATCACAGCCATTTCCGCTCGATGGACATCTGGCAAACAGCGTCTCCCGACGTTCCGGTCAACACCGGGTGGATCGGCCGGTGGCTGGACGCAACCGGCGACGACCCAGTGCGCGCGGTGAATATCGGAGCCGTGCTTCCGCCACTCGCCGTCGGCGCAAACTCAGCTGCTGCCGCGCTCCCACTGGGTCGCGACGCGCCTCTGCCCGCCGATCTCCAGACGGCGCTACGTGGGCTGGGTAAGCCGGACCCGTCCGACTCGGCGGCCGAGGCTCTGGTCACGGCGTCCTACCGAGCCGAGCGGACAGCGGCAGCCACGTTCGCGACCGTGCTCGACCCAAACGCCGTCCAGCCGGACCACGATCAGCTCGCTGCGGCGGGATCCGCGGGCGGACAGCAGAGCCTCAAAGCTCAGCTCGACGTCGTCGCGCGGTGCATCAAGGTCGGAGTGCCAACCTCGGTATACGCGGTCAGCCTTGGCGGGTTCGACACTCATGCCGACGAGAAGGGCACCCAGCAGGCGCAACTTGGCGTGTTGGATTCGGCGCTCACCGGCTTCCTCCAGGACATGGCCGGAGATCCCCGTGGCCAGGGCGTCGCCGCACTCGTCTACTCCGAATTCGGCCGCCGAGTCACGGCAAATGCCTCGCAGGGCACCGACCACGGCACAGCCGGCCCGGTATTCGTCGCCGGGCGCCCGGTCAAAGGCGGCTTCTACGGTGCTCCGCCGTCGCTGTCGGACCTGGACAACGGGGACCTCAAGGTCTCGACCGACTTCCGCGACGTCTACGCCGAGCTACTGCACAAGCTCCTGGACACCGACCCCGCTCGGGTTCTCGGTAACTCGCGATCGGAGTTGGGCTTCCTCGCCTGATGCCCGAAATCAACCTCGGTAAATGGTGAAGTCCTCGATCACCGGATTGGCGAGCAGCCCGTCGGCCACGGTGATCAGCGTCGCGTCGTCGACGCCGTCAGCTACGTCGAGCTCAAAGTGCTTGCCCTGCCGCACGCCGACCACTCCGTCGATACCGAGCCGACCGAGCGCGCCCAGGATCGCTTGCCCTTGCGGATCGAGGATCTCCGGCTTGAGCACGACGTCGACCACCACGCGGGTCACGCAACCCCCCTCCGACGATCAACCCGTGAGCCTAGCCGGGCGGCCCTTTTCCACGCGGTCGACCCAGGGTTCGCCAGCTGCGGGGTTTCCTGCCGCAGGCGTTCACGTCGCAGCGCCCGGCCAGTCGGAGAAGTTTCGGCCCGTCAACAACTCATACGCACGGACATAACGATCGCGCGTAGCCGCGACGACCTCGTCGGGCAGGTGGGGCGGCGCGGCTCCGCCCCGGCGATCCCACGCTGCGGCGGGTGAGGTGAGCCAGTCGCGCACGAACTGCTTGTCGTAGCTCGGCTGGCTGCGCCCCGGCCGCCACTGGTCGGCCGGCCAGAACCGCGACGAGTCGGGCGTGAGCACCTCGTCGGCCAGCACGACACGGCCGGCAGCGTCCACGCCCAATTCGATCTTGGTGTCCGCGAGCAGCACGCCGGCTCGTTCGGAGAGCTCCGCGCCACGCGCGTAAACCGCCAGGGTGATCTCTCGCAGCTCTCGTGCCCGTGGCACGCCGAGTACGGCGGCTACGTCGTCGAACGTCATCGGCTCGTCGTGCCGACCCCTAGGTGCCTTGGTCGACGGGGTGAAGATCGCCTCGTCGAGACGCGATCCTTCGTGCAGCCCCGGCGGAAGCGCGAGCCCACTCACCTGGCCGCTCGACTGGTAGTCCGCCCACCCGGACCCGGCGAGATAGCCCCGGGCCACGCACTCGACCGGGATCATGTCGAGCGGGCGGCAGAGCATCGCTCGGCCCCGCCATCGAGGCGGAATCGCTGGACCGGCCGCGCTGATCAGGTGATGTGGGACGACGTCGGCCAGCTGCTCGAACCACCACACCGACAGTGCCGTGAGGACCCGTCCCTTGTCCGGAATCGGCGTGTCTAGGACCACGTCGTAGGCGGAGATCCGGTCACTCGCCACCATGAGCAGCGCGCCGTCCGCGGTGCGATACAGGTCGCGGACCTTGCCCGAGTGCACCGGTACCAGGCCGTCTGCGGTCACTTGCTGATCGTCGCAGGCACGCTGAACGCGCCGTCGTCGACCTGGGAGGTTGTCGATGGAGGAACGAGGTCGGTCGGCCTATCGGGGCCAACTGACCTGGGTGACCTCACCTCCAGATATGTCGACGATCAGTTGTGGCCGGCCGGCGATGCGCTCGTAGAGCTCGTACCGGCCTTGGTGCAGCTCAGGAAACACCGCGCTCCACATCGTTCGGCCCACGACCGGGCGACCCACGACACCAACGTGTGAGAGGAGGGCCCGACGGCTCGCGCCGACCGACCGAATCTCGATCTCCACGTCGGCCATGGTCTCCGGCATGGCTACCACGAGCGCGCCGACGTCTCCGCCGATGTCGAGGACCACCGGGCCTTGTCCGGCATGGGGATTCTCGTGGTGCATGTGCACGGCGGTGGCGGTCATGGCGACGTCGTGCCCGGCATCGTCTGGTAGCCGCCCCCGGGTAGCGGGACGTACGGGAACGTGGTGAGGAAGGCCGGGAGATTGTTGCTTGCCGGCGGTAACGCTGTTCCGTCCTGGATCAGCGCTGCCGCCCCGTCGGGCGTAAACGACGGATCAACGAGCGGGATGGTGAGGCCGGCCACCGCACGCAGCTCGACGGTCACCACGTCGTCGAGCAGCCGCCGGCCGTTCGGGAACCCCGCCGGGTCCCCGGCCACGAGACCGAGCGGATTCGGCTTGGCGGATGGCGGGATAGCCAGGTTGAGGCGCAGCAGGTCGGCCTGCGTCGCGCCGGTGAAGTTCTGGAAGCCGGGGACGACGCCCGCGGGGATCCCGGTCAGCAGGATGGCGGCCAGGTCGGCTCGGGGCTTGGTGTACGCGGCCAGATTCGGGAATACGCCCGGATACAGCACCGGCAGCAGACCAGCAAGCTCCGGATGAAGCACGAACTGGGCGAATTGGTCATCGTCGCTAGGGTCGACGCGGTTCCATCGGTCCTTCTTGGCCATCGGCACGATGACCTCGTTGAACAGCGGGTTGGCCAGTCGTGAGACCTGCCGGAATGGGCCGTGCCATTGCCAGCCGCTGTTGTCGTCCCAGACCTTGGAGCGCTGGCGGCTGGCGCTGGCATACACACCAATGACGGAATCCTGCGCCTGGGGGTCCTTGGGGTCGTGACCGCCGACGGTCAGATCGGTCTTCGGCACCTGCAGCGCGATGGTGTGCACGTTCGTGGCCTGCGTCCCGTTGACGCCGGCCGCTGCGGCGCTCGGGATCAAGTGCAGGTTCTGAAAGGGCCGCAACGTACCGAGGTCGAAGATGCTCCCGAGGTCGACGTGGAAACTCTCTCCGCGCTGTCCGGCGAACACCTTCCGCCCGCCGGGCAGGTTGTAGACCGCTTGCGCAGCCAGCGCGGCGTAGTTCGGCGTGCTGCGAACACCCACGTTGACGGGCGGGCAGAGCAGGCCGCTCGCCAGTTGCTGCGGGCCCTTGCCCCGCTCCACGCGGGTGACCGAGTACGTCTGAGGACGGTTCCAGGTGGCGTCGGTGATCTTGGTGATCTGGCCTGTGTTGTATAGGAATGTATTGGGGTTACGGATCGCCGTCCTGAACCGGAATTGGTAGGTGATGTCGTCCTGCGCCTTACCCCGGTTCGAGATGTTGATCTCGTAGAGCACGTCGTCGCCGAACTCGTAGAAATTCGGGCCGCCCTCGGGGATCTGGGACGGAATGAAGTTGGCAATGAGGGTGACGGTGTTCGGCCTGTCCGGGCTGACGAACGCGTACGTGTCGGTGTTGTCGGCGACCGGGTCCTTGCTGATCTCCGGCGCTTCGCGATGCGACGACATGCGATCAGCCCTTCGCGGCGTGGTTGAGCCGGGCGACAAGGTCTTTGTCGTGGACGACGACCTCATGTTCACCGACCAGCAATGCGACCTCGGATGTGCGTACATCCGTCACGTAGGCGACGAGCGGTCCTTCAGCGTCGCCGATGTCCGGTGGCTTCGCAGCGGCAGCGGCCGACGGGACGGCCGCCGCCACACCCGCGGCGGCTGCTCCGACTCCGGCGATTGTCAGAAACCCTCGACGAGACGTGTCCTTCATGTGACGTCCTCCTCCTGCCTCCGTCGTTGCTTTCGGGAGGCTTCGTGTCGTCGCTCACATGTGGTTCCCAGTGGGCTGAAAGCTAACCAAAACTTCACGCACAGATCTGGCATAAGCCCGTCAAAGTGGGCGTAAGGTCGCCCGCTGTCCACCCAGCACCTGACCTGGAGCCGTGATGTCGTTCTCCCCGCCTCCCCACCCCTACCCGCCCGATCGCTACCACGGGGATACCGGCGAGGTCAGCGCCCGATGGCGGCCATCAGACCGGGATCACGACCTGGTCAGCAACACCGGCTCGGTCGACTACCTCGCCACCGGCACATCGACCAACAGCGATTACGGGCTCTACCGGTGGAACATGGGACCGCAGCCGAGCGGGCCCGACGCCCACTTCCACAAGTCGCTGTCCGAATCGTTCTTCGTCCTGTCCGGCACCATCCGGCTGTTCAACGGTTCGACCTGGATCGACGGGCGTCCGGGTGACTATCTGTACGTTCCGGAAGGTGGACTGCACGGGTTCCGCAACGAATCAGGCGAGCCGGCGTCGATGCTGATCCTGTTCGCTCCGGGAGCACCCCGTGAGGCGTACTTCGAGGGGCTAGCCGAGATCGGGCGCACCGGCGTGCGGCCGTCCCCGGAGGCGATGGCCGAGTTCTACCTGCGGCATGACACCTACTGGGTATAGGCACCACCTGCTGCCGCAGCTATCTGGTCGTCGGGGATGATCAGCAGTCTCACCAACGAATCATGCATACGTCCGGAGGGTCACTGCTTGCGGACGATGCGCTCGGGCTCGCCGGGCTTCCAGATGGTGATGTCCAAGTGGCCGCCGCTCACCTCGACCGACGCGGCGCCGCGGAGATCCGCGGCGTAGAGATGGTCGAATCGCCGGCTCCGCACATCAATTCCGGTCTCGGCGTACATCCATTCCGCGTAGCGGCCCTGCAGCTCGGTGTCCTGGACGTCGCGAACCACGCCCCAGACCTTCGCATCACCGTCGCTGACCTGCGTGTCAACGGTCGCGGTGTGCAGCGTGAATCTCGGGTCGCGGCCCAGGTCGCGCAGTTTGAACGTGTTGGGCATCCCGCCGATCCACATGTGCTCTTCGAATATTCGTGGCTCCATCGGGCTGATCCGCGGGTAGCCGTCCGACCGAAGCGTGCCCAGCATGCACAGTCCGCCGGTCGCGGCGTGGCGGCGGCTGAAGATCTCTGAGATGCGTCGTGCCTGTGTGACGAACTCATGCCAGGTGGCCATATCAACACCTCTCTGGACGGTATGCATACGTTCGGTCAACGACTCGTCGCCCGCAGCGCGAGGACGAGGCTGACCGTGCCGGCCAGCGACGTCAGCGTCCGGACGTGGTTCCACGCCAGCCACGGCGTGACGAACTGCGACCACGTGGTGCCCGCACCAGCCGCATTCGGGTCGACGGTCATCAGCGCCTCGTTGTGCGGGATGTGGTAGACGACCGTCACCAGCGCACTGACGATGTAGAGCGCGCACCCGAGTATGAGCCAGACAGTGGCCGCGTCGCGATTCCGGAGCCCGTGAATGGCCAGTACCACGCACACGATCGCGGTCCCGAACAAAGCCAGCATGAACAACGGATTGGGTGCGGCCTTGTTGATCGCGTTCATCGCCGCGATGCTCTGCGCGTGCGACAGCCGGCGGAGGCCGGTCATGATGAACGTGGAGAAGGCGAAGTACACACCGGCCGTGAGGCCCGCCCCCACCGCAGCGGCCAGGGTCAAGCCCCGGGCGTAGCCGTCGATCATCGGGCCACCTCGGTGGTGTCGGCGGACCATATTCCAGTGGCCGCAGTGTCGTCGGCGTAGTCGGCGAAGTCGCGTGGCCGGCGGCCGAGCACTCGCTCGACGTCGTCGCTCAGGTCGGCGTTGTGCCCGTCGAGCACACGGGCGAACAGGTCCGTGAGCGGCTCAATTTCGTCGGCCGGGACGCCCGCTCGGGCCGCGGCGTCGGCATACTCCGCGGACGTGATCGGCACATAGCGCACGACGCGGCCGGTGGCCCGAGACAGCTCACGAGCGACATCGGCGAAGGTGAGCAAGCGGGGTCCGGTTAGCTCGTACACCCTTCCGGCGTGCCCGTCTCGGGTCAGCGCGGCGACGGCCACGTCGGCTACGTCGGCGACGTCGATGAACGGCTCAGCGATGTCGGCGGCCGGTAACGCAATTACGCCCTCCAGCACCGGTTGGAGGAGGAAGTGCTCACTGAAGTTCTGCGCGAACCAGCTCGAGCGCAGGATCGTCCATTCCGCGCCGGAATCGCGCACCGCCTGCTCACTGGGTTCCGCATCGGGCTCGCCACGCCCGGACAGCAGCACCAGTCGGCGCACGCCGCTCGCCACAGCCATCTTCGCGAATGCGCCGACGCGATCGGCCGCTCCCGGGAATGAGACATCCGGGTAGTAGGAGACGTAGGCCGAGTCGACCTCGTGCAGCGCCGGCGCCCAGGTCGTGTCGTCGGCCCAGTCGAAACGCGGGTCGCCGGTCCGGGAACCGATCCGCACCGGCCGGTCGAGCCCGGGCAGTCGTGCCGCGACGCGGCTTCCGGTCTTTCCGTTGCCTCCGAGTACAAGTGTTGTTGTCATGACCCCAGTCAAGGCACCAGCGGGTAGACCGTACATAGCTAATTCGCTCGATTTCATGCGCCAGCGTCTACGCTGGCTGAATGGATGCACTCGTGGGCTTCCTCAACGGCCCCCGCGCCCGGGGTGCATTCTTGCTGCGCTCCGTCATGGACCCGCCCTGGTCACTGCGCATCAAAGACGAGGCGCCGCTCACCATCGCGGCCGTGGTCCGCGGTACCGCATGGATCCTGCCCGACGGCGCCGACGCGCGGCCGATGCACACCGGCGACGTCGCGCTGATCCGCGGCCCAGACCACTACACCGTCGCCGACTCCCCACAAACCACGCCCCAGGTGATCATCCATCCGGGGCAGGTCTGTACCACGCTCGACGGCGTAAGCGTCGCTGAGGCGATGGACCAGGGGGTGCGCACGTGGGGCAATGCCGCGCACGGCGCCACCGTGCTGCTTACCGGCACCTACCAAGGCGCCGGCGAGATCAGCCGGCGCGTCACCGACGCGCTCCCCCAGCTGGTCGTGCTCCGCGATGGGGACTGGGACTGCCCCGTCCTACCGCTACTCGCCGCCGAGATCGGCAAGGACGACCTCGGCCAAGCCGCCGTGCTCGACCGACTGCTCGATCTGCTCGTCGTCGCCGCGCTCCGCGCGTGGTTCGCTCGTGCTGACGTGCACTCGCCGACCTGGTATCAAGCTCACGCCGATCCGATAGCGGGTCGCGCACTCCGGCTCCTGCACAACAACCCGGCCCATCCCTGGACAGTCGCCGCCCTGGCCGCCGAAGTCGGCATCTCCCGGGCCGCGCTCGCGCGACGATTCACCGGCCTGGTCGGAGAACCACCGATGACCTTTCTCACCAGCTACCGGCTTGCCCTGGCCGCGGACCTGCTGCTCGAACCTGGCAGCACCGTGGCTGCCATCGCCCGGCGGGTCGGCTATACCAGCCCGTTCACGTTCAGTACGGCCTTCAAGCGCCGGTACGGCACGAGTCCACTCGCGCATCGCCGCAGCACTACGGCGGACGCATCGCCGCGCAGCGGACACAGGCCGGCCGAGCGCCAGTGACCCGAAATCATTCGGTCAGCGCAGCGGCAGCCGTGGCCCGCAGTTTCTCCATCCGCACCCGGGTGAATAGCGCCGCGATGACGACCGCCCCGACCACCGTGATAACCCGGTTGGCATCGACGGCAGGCATCCAGCGGACGGTGCCGTTCTTCATGACGTAGGCGCCGCTTGGCCGAGCGTGCAACCCGAAACCTCCGCCACTGCCTTCTTGGCCCTCTTCCCGATCGTGGCCCCCGCCCCCACCACCGCCTCCGGATACCCTGGCGGCGGCGATGACCGTCGTGCCGTCGCGGGTATACGGCTCGGCAAATACGAGATGCGCACTGAACGCATCCCGTGCGGCCGCGACTACCTCATCCATGCCCATCGCTACGCTCCTTTCGAGCCTCGTACGGCCGGACTCTGCTAACCCTGCCGCCAACCACCTGGTGCTCAAGGCGCCCCAGCGCATTGCCGCCGTGATGTACCAAGATCATCGCCATCGCAGCCCTCCATCTCCGGAGGGGCCGGCTGGATCAGACGATCGCCTCGGGCTGATACTCCGCGGCGGACGGGTCACTGGCCAGCACCGCGTCGATTGCGGCGACAACCGAGGCGACCTGAGCATGAGCGGCACCGATGAAGGCACGCGGATCAGCCAGCAGCGCGTCCAGCTCCACCGCCGACAGGCCCAACCGGGAGTCGGCCGCTAACCGAGCGAACAGGTCGTTCACCTCCACGCCCTTCTCGCGCATCGCCAATGCGACGTCGAGCGCGTGTGTCCTGATCAACTCGTACGCCGTTTCCCGGCCAACGCCCCGACGCACCGCTGCGACCAGCACCGCGGTCGTCGCCAGGAACGGCAGATAGCGATCGAGCTCCCGGGCGATGACCGCGGGATACGCAGCGAAGTCGTCCAGCACGGTCAACGTCGTCTCGAGGAGCCCGTCGAGGGCGAAGAACGCATCCGGCAGCGCGACTCGGCGCACCACCGAGCAGGACACGTCGCCCTCGTTCCACTGGTTCCCGGCCAGTTCGCCGGCCATTCCGGCGTACCCGCGCAAGAGCACCGTGAAGCCGTTGATCCGCTCCGCAGATCGGGGATTCATCTTGTGCGGCATGGCCGACGAACCGACCTGCCCGGGCTGAAAGCCTTCGGTGGCAAGCTCATGGCCGGCCATGAGCCGGATTGTCGTGGCCAGAGACGCGGGCGCGGCCGCCAGCTGCACCAGAGTGGACAGCACGTCGTAGTCGAGCGAACGCGGATAGACCTGCCCCACGCTGGAGAACACCCGGTCGAACCCGAGGTGCCGAGCAACGGCCGACTCGAGCTCAACCAGCCGGGCAAGATCCCCGCCGAAGAGATCGAGCATGTCCTGCGCCGTGCCCACCGGACCTTGGATGCCACGGAGCGGGTATCTCGGCATCAGCTCGTCCAGCCGAGCAACGGCGACGAGCAGCTCGTCGGCCGCCGACGCGAACCGCTTGCCGAGCGTGGTGGCCTGAGCGGCGACATTGTGGGTGCGTCCCGCCATCACCAGCTCGTCGTACTCGACCGCGCGGCGGGCCAGCCGAGCGAGAACAGCGAGTACCTTGTGCCGAACGAGTTGCAGCCCGGAGCGCACCTGCAGCTGCTCGACGTTCTCGGTCACGTCGCGGCTCGTCATGCCTTTGTGGATCTGCTCCTGCCCGGCAAGCGCCGCGAACTCCTCGATCCGGGCCTTGACGTCGTGGCGGGTAATCCGCTCCCGGGCCGCGATCGAGCCCAGGTCGACGTGGTCGATCACCGCTTCATAGGCCGCGACCGAACCGTCCGGAACATCGAGGCCGAGGTCTTTCTGGGCGCGCAAGACAGCAACCCAGAGTCGTCGTTCGAGGATGATCTTGTGTTCCGGAGACCACAGCGTGGTCATGGCCTGGGACGCATAGCGGTCAGCCAGGACGTTAGGTATCAGCGGTTTGCCCTCGGCCACCTCGTCATTGTCTCGGTTGCCGCAACACCGGCGTGCACGGCCCACGATGGGCGGTGATGTCCCGCCGCGCTCAGGTGAGATCGAGACGAGGGTCGTTCGCCAGGTTCTCCATCGCGCGAGTGGACGCGCGCTGCCCCGTCGGGCCGGTCATCAGCACGTCGATCGTGGCTCCCTGCCCAGTCACCCGCACAAGCTCTGCGCGTACATCGTTGCCCGCACCCTCGAGGCGGAGCACCTGCGAGGGCCGGTGGGACCCGGGGGCGGCGTCGACGCTGCTCGCGCTGACGATCGTGACGTCAACGGTCACGCCGCCGGGGTCGCGTCCGGTCAGTGACGCCCCGCAGATCCGCCCGAGGGTGCCTTGGCCACGCTCGCCGTCGACCAGGGCGAATGTCGGGAACCAGGCCCGCAGCGCGGACACCAACGGGTCAGACTGGATCGGCAGGATCGGAGCAACGCGCGCGTTGTCCGGACAACCGACCGGCGGCGGGGTGGCGGCGACAGTCACGACGGGCGACGGCGAGGGGGCGAGGGTCACCACGGTGGCGGGCGCCCGTTGGGTGTGTCCGGCCAGCCAGCCGACCACGCCACCAACGGTGAGCAGGGCGACGGCACCGATGACGAGCAGCCCAGAGATACGGCGGCGTGGCTCGATGACGTCGAGGCCATCCTCTGGTCCATTTGATCCGCGGATCTCGACAACGTCTACGCCCTGGTCACGTTCGGGCGCTGCCATATGAAAAGCATGAACTCCCGTGGCGGACCGGGCAACCGATGGGTCAACGTCAGACGCTGATCTCGCCCCGCTCGGCGCGCAGCGCGATATCTGATCGGTGCTGGCTACCGGGCAGCTTGATCGTCGCGGTGAGGGCATACGCTCGAGCACGCGCCTCGGCCAGAGTCGACCCGACGGCGGTCGCCGACAACACCCGTCCACCGGACGAGACGATCGCGCCGTCCTCGCGGCGCCGGGTTCCGGCGTGGAGGACGCCCTCCTGTTCCGCGCCGATGATCACATCTCCGATCGTCGGAGCGGCAGGATACCCGGGCGCGGCAACAACGACCGTGACCGCCGCGCCGCCGCGCCAGGCCAACGGGGGGTGGCGGTGCAGTTGGCCGGTCGCCGCCGAGGCCAGCAAGCCACCGAGAGGGCTGTCGAGCAAAGCCAGGACGACCTGGGTCTCGGGATCTCCGAACCGGGCGTTGAACTCGACGACGCGGGGTCCGCGCGCGGTGAGCGCCAGCCCGATGTAGAGCAGTCCAGCGAATGGCGTGCCCTGCTCGCGCATCGCGCGAACCGTTGGCTCCGCGATCATTCGCACGACCTCGTCGACGGTTCCGACGGGCAGCCACGGCAAGGGCGCGTAGGCGCCCATGCCGCCGGTGTTTGGGCCGGTGTCACCGTCGCCGATCCGCTTGAAATCCTGAGCCGGAATGAGGGGCACCACGGTCGTCCCGTCCGTCACGCAGAACAGCGATACCTCGGGCCCGTCCAGATACTCCTCGATGACGACCCGACCGCAGGCCGCAGCGTGGGCTGTCGCCGCCACTCGGTCGGCGGTCACCACGACGCCTTTACCCGCCGCGAGGCCGTCGTTCTTCACCACATAGGGCGGCCCGAACTCGTCCAGGGCCGCGGCGACCCCGTCCGCGGTGGAGGCGACGAGGGCGCGCGCTGTTGGCACTCCCGCGCTCGCCATGACCTCCTTGGCGAATGCCTTGGATCCCTCGAGACGGGCGGCTGCCGCCGACGGCCCGAAGCATGAGATGCTCGGCGGCCCGGACCGCGTCGGCGACGCCCGCTACGAGCGGCGCTTCCGGGCCGATCACGACCAGATCACTGCGAAGCCGGGCCGCCAGGTCGGCGACCGCGGCCCCGGACATCGGGTCGACGCCGGGCTGCTCGGCGACAGCTGCCGTGCCTGCGTTGCCGGGCGCGCATGCCAACGCGGTGACTTTCGGATCGGCGGCCAACGCGAGGCACAACGCATGCTCGCGCGCGCCCGATCCGACGACGAGAACGCGCACGGGCGGCCAGCCTAGCGCGTCGCGCGCCCCACACCATCAGTGCGTAGACACGATGATCAACCCGGCCATGGTGGGCACCAGGACCCGGTCGCCGGAGAGTGCCGGAGTCGCGAACCGGGTCAGCGCTCCGACGGAGACCTGCATGGTAGACCGACCGGTCGCCGGATCGAGCGCGTGCAGCGTTCCGTCGCCGAACGAAAGTGACCAGATCCGGCCACCCCCGATGACCGGCGACCCGGCAATCGCCTCGTCGGCGTGCCACAGGACGGTGAGCGCTCCGTCGCTACCCACTCGCACCGCTCGGTCGCCGTCGGTGCACGGGAGGTACACCACGTTGCCATCGACGGCCGCGCCGCCGAAGGACATGCAGATGTTCTTGACTGTGACCTGCCCGCCGACGCCGCCGAGCGCAGATTGGCGCAGGACGTAGACAGGCCCGGATTTGCCGCCCAGTACGGCCCACGTGGTGCCGACCAGGGCGACACCTTGCGAGCCGAGTCCTACGTCGCTCCGGTTGTTCTGCGCCCAGTCCGAGGGCGCGAAGGAGTCCACGAGCTGGGCGTCGGGCGAGAGGGCCAGCACCGAGTTCGTGTGGTCGTAGTCGTCCCCCGGAAAGGCCGCCCCGTTCGCTGACACGACCAGCAGGCGGCCCCGACTGTCAACGGTTGCACCCGCTGCGTTCCACATCCCGCCACCGCGCTTCGTCGGCGGGGTGTAGGACACCGGATCGTCGGAGCCATCCAACCGCACGCCGACGATGCGCCCCTTGTAGTCGCCACAATCGCCGGCCAAGGCGCCGAACGGCACCCATACCCGACCGCCCGTGATGGCGAGCGCTCCACGTTGCTGCATCACTGTCGGGTCGACTCCCGGCAGGTCGACCGACTTGCGCCAGCGCACGGTTCCGGTGCGTAGGTCGAGCGCCACCAGGTCGTGTCGGATCGAGCCGCCGATCTCGGCGACGGCGTAGACGGAACCGGTCCCCGCGTCATAGATCGGCGTGCCCGTGATGCCGAGGGGACTGATGTTGCCGCACGGACGCTGCCGGGCCGGCGATGGCGAGCCCAGATTCGTCCGCCACAGCTGACGGGAGGAGGCATCGAATGCGTAGACGCTGTCGTTTTCGGTCCCCACGATGGTGATGCCTTGCGCGACAATTGGTGAGCCGTACACCGCGGCGTCCAACTTGATCGCTGCGGCGACGGCCAACCGCTTCGGCGCCGGGAAGCTTCCAGATAAGCCCGTGTGCTGGGCATCGCCGTGATACATGGGCCAGTCCGAGCTGGTCGGTGAGCCGGTGGCTGACGGTGAGTTCGCCTCAGACGACGCGGTCGCGGGCGGCGACACGGCCGGCCCGGAAGATTTGCTGCTGCTGGTGCAGCCGGCGACGATCACCGCAAGCAGGCACGATAGGGCGACGACGCGCATCGGCCTAGTCTGCCGGTCCGTGCTGAAGCGTTCGCTGTGCGGTCGCCCGGATCGGCTACTCAGCCGAGCAGATCGCGTACCGTGACGATCTCGTCACGGCCGGGGCCGACACCGACCGCAGAGATCGGAGCCCGGATCATGTCCTCCAGCGCGGCAACGTACGCCCGGGCGGTACGCGGGAGGTCATCGAGCGATCGGGCCTTCGCTAGGTCCTCGTCCCAGCCGGGGAATGTCTCGTAGATAGGAGCGGCTCGGGCGAACTGACTCTGCGATGCCGGCAGCTCCTCATTACGTGCTCCGTCGATGTCGTAGGCCACGCAGACTGGTATCTCCTCCAGGCCGGTCAGCACGTCGAGCTTGGTGAGCACGTAGTCCGTGACACCGTTGATGCGAGTGGCGTACCGACCGATAACAGCGTCGAACCACCCGCAGCGTCGCGGCCGCCCGGTCGTCGTGCCGAACTCGGCTCCGGCCTCGCGCAGCCGGTCACCCTGCTCGTCGAGGAGCTCGGTGGGGAACGGGCCTTCACCGACGCGGGTGGTGTACGCCTTGACGACCCCGATCACCCCGGTAATGCGAGTTGGTGGCACGCCGCTGCCGGTACACGCGCCGCCGGCCGTTGCGTTGGACGACGTTACGAATGGGTAGGTGCCGTGATCGACGTCGAGCAGCGTGGCCTGCGCCGCCTCGAGGACGACCGTGCGCCCCTCGTCGAGCAGGTTGGCGATCAGCAGCGACGTGTCCGCGACCATTGGCCGCAGCCGGGCTGCGTAGCTCAGCAGCTCGTCGATGACGGCGTGCACGTCGACGGCCCGCCGGTTGTAAACCTTGACGAGCACCTGGTTCTTGTACTCGGCCGCCGCGGTGACCCGAGCCCGCAGGAAGTGCTCGTCGAACAGGTCCTGGATTCGGATCCCGGTTCGGTTCATCTTGTCGGCGTAGGTCGGGCCGATGCCACGCCCCGTCGTCCCGATTCGCCGGCTGCCGGCAAAGCGTTCAGTTACCTTGTCGAGGGTGCGGTTGTAGGGGGTGATCACATGAGCTGATCCACTCACTACGAGCTTGGACGTGTCGACGCCGCGCGCGGTCAGCGCGTCGATCTCGTCGAAGAGGACGCCAAGGTCGACGACCACGCCGTTGCCGATGATCGGAATGCAACCTGGCGAAAGGATTCCGGAGGGCAATAGGTGCAGCGCGAACGTCTCTCGACCGTGCCGGGTGTCGATCACGATGGTGTGTCCGGCATTGTTGCCGCCGTTGAACTTGACCACGGCCTCGACCCGACCGCCGAGCAGATCGGTCGCCTTGCCCTTGCCTTCGTCGCCCCACTGGGCGCCCACCAGAACTACCGCGGGCATGGCTGCCCCCTTTCTCCCGGCCGGTGAAGGGTATTCCCAGCGACTTAAAGGCGAGCCATAGAGTTGCGGCATGGCCACTCCAACAAAGATTGTGCTGGACGAGTCCGAGCTGCCGACCCGGTGGTACAACCTCCTCGCCGACCTCCCCGTCCCGCCTCCGCCGCCACTACATCCAGGCACCCTTCAGCCCGTTGGGCCAGACGACCTGGCCCCGTTGTTTCCGATGGACCTGATCGGGCAGGAGGTGAGTGCTGAGCAGTACCTCGACATCCCAGGTGCCGTGCTCGATGTGTACAAGTTGTGGCGGCCCAGCCCGCTGTATCGCGCGTATCGGCTGGAGAGAGCACTGCAAACACCAGCGCGTATCTACTACAAGTACGAGGGCGTTTCCCCAGCGGGTTCGCACAAACCGAATACCGCCGTGCCGCAGGCGTACTACAACGCCAAGGCCGGTGTGCGGCGCCTGACCACCGAGACCGGCGCCGGACAATGGGGTACCGCGCTCGCGTTTGCTTGCGCCCAGTTCGGGCTGGACTGCGAAGTATGGCAAGTCCGCGCCTCATACGACCAGAAGCCCTATCGCCGCATCATGATCGAGATCTTCGGCGGCAAGGTCTACCCGTCTCCGTCGGACCGCACGGAGGCCGGCCGCGCCATCCTTGCGGCCAACCCGGACTCGACCGGCTCGCTCGGCATCGCGATCAGCGAGGCGGTGGAGGTCGCGGCGAAGGCCGAGGACACCAAGTACGCGCTTGGCAGCGTATTGAACCACGTGCTGCTGCACCAGACGATCATCGGCGAAGAGGCGCTGCTCCAGCTGGCCAAGGTGGACGAGACCCCCGATCTGATCGTCGGATGCACCGGCGGTGGCTCGAACTTTGCCGGGCTGTTTTTCCCGTTCTTGCGCGAGAAGCTGGCCGGCCAGATATCGCCGGTGATCCGGGCCGTCGAGCCGTCGGCGTGCCCGTCGTTGACCCGTGGCGTCTACGCGTACGACTTCGGAGACACCGCCGGTATGACCCCACTGATCAAGATGCATACCTTGGGCCATGACTTCATCCCCGACCCGATCCACGCCGGTGGGCTGCGATACCACGGGATGAGTCCGGTCATCAGCCACCTCTACGAGCAGGGCATGATCGAAGCCGTCGCCAAACCGCAGCTGGAGTGCTTCGCGGCCGGCGTTCAGTTCGCGCGCAGCGAGGGGATCGTTCCCGCACCGGAGCCGACCCATGCGCTCGCCGCCGCCGTCGAGGAAGCGCTGCGCTGCCGCGAGTCCGGCGAGGAACGGGTCATTCTGACGGCCCTGTGCGGGCACGGCCACCTCGATCTGCCGGCTTACGAGGCCTACCTGTCCGGGACCATGACCGATCGTGACCTGGACGCCGCCGCGCTCGCGACAGCAGTGGAAGCGCTGCCGCCGGTACCCGTCGCCTAGCTTTCCTCGATGATCTTGGACTTATCGTCGCCGCAGAGCGATAAGTCCAAGATCACGACCATGGCGGCGGCCGGGCTGGGGCGCGTTGACCGTGGCGGCGGCCCGGCGGGCCGGTTGGCCCGCGTTGGCCGGGCGGGCCGGTTGGCCGGGAGAGTTCAGCCGCCGAGCGCGGCCACTGCCTCCGGGTCACTGTCGGCCAGGAATGTCGCGCACCGGGTGGCCTCGTCTGTCTCGTCGATCGCCGCGGCGGCAAGGGCAAGCGCGTGCAGGGAGCGCAGAAAGCCGCGATTGGGCTCGTGTGACCACGGGATAGGACCGCTGCCCCGCCACCCGGCCCGGCGCAGTGCGTCCAGTCCGCGGTGGTAACCGGTGCGCGCGAAGGCGTACGCGTCGATATTCCGGCCATCTGCGAGAGCCGCCTCGGCGAGCGCCGCCCAGGCCGCGGACGACGTGGGGAACGCCGCGGCAACGGTCTCGGGGTCCTCGCCGTCCTTGAGCCGAGCGATGGCGGGATCGTCGGGCAGCCGGGTCGGCGGAGCAAGCAGGTTTCCGGACGTCATCATCCGATTCTGCCCAACCGCGCGATCGGTCTGCGCGGGGCATCGGGCGCGGTGCGTCAGCGGCGGCGCTGCCGGGCCCGGACGCCGGCAATGAACATGTCGACGCCGGAGGCGTAGTACCCGACGACGTCGTCGCAGTCGGTCAACGCATCGGCAGCCTCGACGAGCCGCGGGAATCGATTGACCGGAAGCTGCCGAATGGCAGCGCGCTTCTCTGCCAGGACCGCATCACGTTCCTCGGCCGCTACCTCCAGCTCTTCCCCTGGTTGCTGGGTAACAAGCATGATCGCTATCTGCAGGGCCAGCCGGGCGATCTCGGCGGCCTCGACCACGTCGAAGCCAGCGGTGCGAAGAACGTCCAGGGTGAACTCTGCGATCTCCTGGCCCTCTTCGCAGCGGAGTACCTGGCTGAGGGTCAGCATCGCCGAGGCCGGGTGCTTGCGTAACGTCTCGATGAGTGTCTCCAGGACGCCGCGTACTTGGTCGTCCCACCGACCGGTCCGGGTGTATCGCTGACCGATGCCGTCGAAGAAGGACTGACCCATCGCGGCGAGCAGTTCGTCCTTGTTCTGGACGTGCCAATACAACGCCATCGGCGTGACGCCGAACTCCAGCGCGACCCGCCGAATGGTCACCGCCTCGAGCCCTTCGGCGTCGGCGATCGCGAGCGCGCGCTCAACGATGGCCTCGCGGCTGAGCTCGGTCTTTGCCCGTCCCGGCATCGTTTTGGTAATCACGCTTGACAACTATACACCGTAAGGCGTTACCTATACAGCAGACATGTACGCCGTATAGGAGAGACCTCATGAGACGCACCTGGACGCTCATCGCGGTGGCCCTGGCCACCTTCATGACGTACCTGGACAACAACATCGTCAACGTCGCGCTACCTGTCATCCAGCGCGACCTACACCTGTCGACGGCCGGCCTGGAATGGATCGTCAGCGGCTACATCCTGGTGTTCGCCAGCCTGCTTCTGGCCGGTGGCCGACTGGCTGACGTCTACGGACGCAAGCGGTTGTTTGCCGATCGGCCTCGTCATCTTCACGGCGGCGTCCTTGGTCGCAGGCTTCGCCGGGAGCGCTGACGTACTGGTCGCCGGCACGCGCCGTCCAGGGTCTGGGCGCGGCGCTGCTCACGCCGACGACGTTGGCAATCATCTCGGCCACCTATCCCGATCCGCGCGAACGCAATATGGCGGTCGGCGTGTGGAGTGCGGTCGGCGCGCTGGCGTTGGCGCTCGGCCCGCTACTCGGTGGGCTCATCAGTGACCACCTGAGCTGGGGCTGGATCTTCTTCATCAACGTCCCGGTCGGCATCGCCACGTTGGCCCTCGGCCTGTGGGCGATCAGCGAGTCGCGGGAATCCTCCGCGCCGCGCCGGCTCGATCTGCCTGGCGTCGTGCTGTCCAGCGTCGCACTGTTCGGGCTGACCTACTCGCTCATCGAAGGTCACGACCGCGGCTGGACATCCCCGATCATCCTGGGCGGGTTCCTCCTGGCCGCGACGCTCGGCCTGGCGTTCGTGTGGCGCGAGCAGCACACGGCCGAGCCGATGGTCGCCATGAGCCTGTTCCGCGAGCGGGTGTTCAGCGGCGGACTGATCGCTCTGATCATGTGGGGATTCGGCATCTTCGGTATCTACTTCTTCACCTCGCTCTACCTGCAGAACGTGCTTGGCTTCTCGCCGACCGAGGCCGGTGCGGCCTTCGTGCCGATGGCCCTGCTGATGGCGGCCGGCGCCATTGCCTCGGAAGGAGTTGCCCGCCGGATCGGCGCGTATCGGTCCGTCGGGCTGGCCATGGCGCTGATGGCAGCGGGCATCGCGTCGGTCAGCTTGCTGGGCGCGGACGCGACCTTCTGGCAGCTCATGCCGAGTTTCGCCGCAATCGGCGTCGGCGGTGGGTTGACCGTGCCGCTCACCGCCACCGTGCTCTCGGCCATGCCGCGGGACGAGGCAGGCGTCGCATCCGGCATCTTCAATGCGTCGCGCGAGGTATCGGGCCTGCTCGGCATCACCGTGATCGGCGCGATCCTGACTGCCCGTCAGGGCGCGGCGGTGCGGTCCGGCCACGGAGCGGTCGACGCCTTCCTTTCCGGCTACCAGCTTGGCCTGCTTGTCGCGGCCGTGTTGGTTGCCGCTGGTGGCGTGGCCGCTTACCTGGGCCTGCGCGCGGCCCGGAGCACCGAGACAACCGCAGTCGAGGCGGTGCGCGACGAGGAGGTGCCCGTCCTGGTATAGCGGTCGCCTCAATTGGGGACGTATTTGCGCTCAGAGGGCGCAAATACGTCCCCAATGCTCGCACGGTGCAGACGGACCGCTAGGCGGTAGCCGCCGTCCCGGCGGAGAGTAGGTCCTCACACGCCGTTACGACTCGGGCGGCCATACCGACTTCGGCCGTCTTCAGGTAGGACCGTGGATCGTAGGCCTTCTTGTTGCCCACATCGCCGTCGACTTTCAGCACGCCGTCATAGTTGCTGAACATGTGTCCGGCAATCGGTCGGGTGAACGCGTACTGGGTGTCGGTGTCGACGTTCATCTTGACCACGCCATAGGAGACAGCCTCCCGGATCTCCTCGAGCGCCGAGCCGGATCCTCCGTGGAAGACCAAGTCGAACGGCTTGGACCGGCCGACCTTCTCCCCCACGGCGTCCTGGATCTCCTTGAGGATGTCGGGGCGGAGTTTGACGTTGCCTGGCTTGTAGACCCCGTGGACGTTGCCGAACGTGGCGGCAAGCAGGTAGCGCCCCTTCTCGCCCGTTCCGAGCATTTCTGCCGTTCGCAGCGCGTCGGCCGGCGTGGTGTACAGCTTCTCGTTCATCTCGCCGACGACGCCGTCCTCCTCGCCGCCGACGACGCCGATCTCGACCTCGAGGACGATGTGCGCCTTCGAGGCTTTCTCCAGCAACTCGGCAGCGATCTGCAGGTTCTCCTCCAACCCGATGGCCGAGCCGTCCCACATATGCGACTGGAACAGCGGATTCTCGCCACGGTCGACCCGCTGTTGCGATAGCGCCATCAGCGGGCGAACGTAGCTGTCGAGTTTCTCCTTCTGGCAGTGATCCGTGTGCAGTGCGAGGTGGATTGGATACTTCTGCGCGACCACATTCGCATACTCGGCGAGAGCGACGGCGCCGGTCACCATGTCTTTGACGTTCGTCCCAGACGCGAACTCGGCACCGCCGGTGGACACCTGAACGATGCCGTCGCTGCCGGCGTCGGCAAATCCGCGCAGCGCGGCATTCAGGGTCTCGGATGAGGTGACGTTGATGGCGGGATAGGCAAAACCGCCCCGCTTGGCGCGGTCAAGCATGTCGGCGTACTGCTCAGGCGTGGCAATCGGCATGACGCCAAGTATCGCGCAGCGCACGCAGGGTTGACCGCCCGGTCCTGAGGCTTTAGGGGCATCTCCTGAGAGCCACCGCAGCATCGTGCGGTCGAAGCGACGCGCGCGCCGTAGACTGCCGCCTCATGCACTCCGCCGCAGGTGCCGTGCTTGCCGCGAGCCCGCTCGATCCCAGCCATCTGCTGTCGAACTACGGGCTGATCGGCCTTGCGCTGATCATCTTCGCGGAATGCGGCATCCTGCTCGGATTCTTCCTGCCGGGCGACACGTTGCTCTTCAGCGCTGGCCTGCTCCTCGCGACCGGAACGATCACCACGCCGCTGTGGGTCTTCCTCGTGGTCGCGCCGATCGCGGCGGTCGCCGGCAACGTGGTGGGCTACTGGATCGGCCGCAAGGCGGGGCCGAAGGTGTTCGATCGACCGAACTCGCGTCTGTTCCGTCCGGAGTACGTGGTCAGATCCGCCGCATTCTTCGATCGCTACGGGTCGTGGACGGTGGTGCTTGCCCGCTTCGTCCCCATTATGCGTACCGTCGCCACGGTCATGGCCGGGGTCGGCCGGATGCGCTTCTCCCTGTACCTGCTCTATTCGATCATCGGCGGGGTGCTCTGGACGACGGGACTGATCCTCACGGGCTACTGGCTGGGGCACATCGGCTTCGTCCGCGACACGGTCGAGCCACTCATCGACCCGATTCTCATTGGCATCGTCGTGCTGTCGGTCTTGCCGGTGACGATCCACTACCTGCATGCGCGCCGGGCCGATCGGCGGTCCGCCGCCCAGGCCCGGTCGGAAGCGCCCACCGTCGCGAATGACCAACCAGACCAGCCGGCCAGCCCAAAGGGCGCACACCGCGCCGGGTGACCACCCGGCTACGTACGCGGCGCTCGGGTGTGTCCCGCCGACTGGGCAACGCGCATCACCATCGGATGACCACCGGCCTGTCGCGACCAGGCCTTGATCCGTCCGGAGCTGTCCGCCACGCCAGTTAGGCTCCATCACATGACGGAGGCGGACGGCGCGGCCCAGCATGCGAGGCCTCCGGCGTTAGCCGACGCGGTCTTGCGGGTTGTCGCGCTCGGCGGGATCTCCGAGATCGGCCGCAACATGACGATGTTCGAGCACCCGCTGGATTCAGGCAGCCGCCTGCTCGTCGTCGATTGCGGCATGCTTCTCGGCAAGACCAACTCGCCCGGCGTGGACCTGACGTTGCCGGACTGGTCGTATTACCGCGACCGCCTGGCCGACATCGACGCGGTCGTGCTCACTCACGGACATGAAGACCACATCGGAGCGCTGCCCTACCTGTTGCGCGAGCGGCGCGACATTCCGATCATCGGATCTCGGCTGACGCTCGCGCTGGTGTCCGCGAAACTTGATCAACACCGGATCCGACCGCAGCTGCAGCAGGTCCGCGAGGGCGAGACGACGACCGTCGGGCCATGGGGTTTGCAGTTCTATGCGGTCAACCACTCGATCCCGGACGCGCTGGCGGTGGCGATCCGGGTCGGGAACCATACGGTGCTCCACACGGGCGACTTCAAGATGGACCAGACGCCACTCGATGGCCGGCTGACGGACCTGCCGGGCTTCTCCCGGCTTGGCGACGAGGGCGTGGACTTGCTGCTCGCTGACTCGACTAACGCCGAGGTGCCCGGCTTCCTCCCCTCCGAACGTGATGTCGGACGGGTCATCGCCGATGTGATCACGAAAGCCACCGGCCGCGTCATCGTCGCGTGCTTCGCCTCGCATGTGCACCGCGTTCAGCAGGTGCTCGACGCCGCGGCCGCGAGCGAACGTTACGTCGCGCTCGTCGGACGATCCATGGTGCGCAATATGCAGATCGCCCGGGAGCTGGGGCTGCTGCACGTTCGCGACGGCGCGCTCATCGACCTCGCGGAAGCCGAGCAGCTCCCGTCACGACGTGTCGTGCTCGTATCGACGGGCTCGCAGGGGGAGCCGCTCTCGGCGCTATCCCGGATGGCGAACCGCGAGCATCCGACGGTCCGAGTGGTGCCCGACGACACGATCCTGCTGGCGTCGTCGCTCATCCCCGGCAACGAGAACGCGGTCGGGCGCGTGATCAACGGACTGTCCCGACTGGGTGCGACCGTCGTGCACAGGTCATCCGCGCTGGTCCACGTCTCGGGACACGCGCCGGCCGGGGAACTTCGATTCCTCATCAACGCGGTCCGACCGCGCAACCACATGCCGGTCCATGGCGAATGGCGTCATCTGCGGGCGCACGCGGCGATCGCCCGGTCCACCGGACTGCCCGATGAGCGCATCATGCTGGCCGAGGACGGCGCCGTCGTCGACTTGGTCGCAGGACGCGCGTCCATCGTCGGACGGATACCGGTGGGCTACGTCTACGTCGACGGGCTTGCCGTCGGCGACATCGGCGACGCCGCGCTGAAGGATCGCCGCATCCTCGGCGAGGAAGGCTTCCTCTCGATCCTCGTCGCCGTCGACCTGCAGGCCGGCAAGGTCGTCTTCGGCCCCGAGATCACCGCCCGCGGATTCACCGACGACCCCGATGCGCTCGATCCCATACGTGCCGAGCTGATCACGACGGTGGAGCAGTCGGTGGCGGACGGGGTTCGCGACGCAGACGTCCTCGAACACATCGTCCGGCGCACCGTCGGCCGCTGGGTCGACCAGACCTACCGCCGCCGACCCATGCTCATGCCCATGGTGGTCGAGGTCTAATCGCCCTCTGTCGTCACTCCCGTCGAACTCTCGCAAGCACCCGATGATCTTGGACTTATCGCTGCTATTTGGCAGCAAGTCCAAGATCATGAGCACGCGCGAACGGCACTGTATCGAAGGGCAGCTGAAGCGGCGATCCGTTTCGAATGACGCGGGAACCGGTCTCGTACGGGACCCGCAATTCCAACGCCCGAGCCTGCAACCAGCCAGCCACCTCTGCCGTCCATTGCTTGCCGCTGATGACGCGGGACGGCGGATAGTGCGTCACCGCGAAGCCACACGCCGTCAGCCGATTGTGGCGATAGGTGGTCTGTCGCCAATCCTCGGCCGAGAAGTGGAACTCATGGCTATCGATCTCCAGGATTGCCCGCAGACCACGCCAGAGAATGTCCGCGATCGCGATAATTCGTTCCTGTGCATCGACTATCGGCACATTGAGCTCGAAGTCTGGCACAGCTGCGCGCCGAAGCTGCTCCGACGCGTGAGCCTCCGCGACTGACCGCGCACCATCGCGAACGTCCTCGAGGGAACGGCGAAGGATCGCGCTCCCACGGCGCGCAGCGGTATCGAGCACCGAGCCCAATTCCTCCGGAGTGCAGTGGCCACCCTGTACGGCGGCGGCGACCAGCGCTCGTACGGAGTCCTCGCGTCGGTAGAACGGTGCCGCGTCCGCGATCGCACGCGCCGGCACGGCGATGCGGACCAACGGCAGGGTGTCATCGTCGACCGACACGCGGCGCGAACCCACCGGGCCGGTGACGCGCCGGATGTGCGCCTGGCCCACGTCTCGACAGCCGCCGCGAGTGCTGAGGATCAGCACGGACGCTGGCTGCGGATCGCGCATAGCCAGGCCGTAGCACCGCAGCGCATCCCACCCGCTCACAACCCCTCCGCAGGCGGCAGACAATCCGGCCATCACCCAGTCGGCGCGAGTCGGTGGATCGGGACGAGTCAGGACCACTCCGCGCGCCAATCGCTGCCAGCGCTTCCGCTGGATCTCATTTCGCGCGGTCGACGCGGAGATTCCTCGCGCTTGCAGCCCGCGCGTGTCAAGAATCCGGGGAAGTTCGCCGCTGTTCACAACAGTGATCCTCGGCGAGACAGAAGTCCTGCGGAGGATCGCAAAGAGCCTTATGTGGATAACGCACATGCCGCAGCTCGTGATCTTGGACTTATCGTCGCTATCCGGCAACAACTCCAAGATCACGATCTGAGAGTCGGCTCACGCGGGCGCCCACCCATACCCGTCGGGCCGGCGGAGCGAGCGGGTGCCAACCGATGGTCGGGCATGATGGGCAAATGCCGGTTCGTGCGCCTATGGTCCCGGCGGCGATATCGCCGACGCGGACCGTTCCGGCGTCGATTGCGCGGCCGCATTACGTCGATTCGAGCGGGCCGGCCGACTTCGACGACCCGATGGTCAAGGATGCCGCGACGATCAAGCGAATGCGGGTGGCCGGGCGGATCGCGGCGGACGCGCTGGCCGAGGTCGGTCGGCACGTTCAACCTGGGGTGACCACCGACGAGCTTGACGCGATCGGGCACGAGTTCGTGATCAATCGGGGTGCGTACCCTTCGACCCTCGGCTACAAAGGGTTTCCCAAGTCGCTCTGCACGTCGGTGAACGAGGTCATCTGCCACGGCATCCCGGACGCGCGTCCGCTGGCCGACGGCGACATCGTCAAGATCGATATCACCGCATTCATTGGCGGCGTGCACGGCGACACCTGCGGCACCTTCTACGCCGGTAGGCCGAGCGACGAGGTGCGTGACCTCGGCGAGCGTACGCACGAAGCGCTGATGCGGGCGATCCGCGCCGTGCGGCCAGGACGCCCGGTGAACGTCATCGGGCGAGTCATCGAGTCCTACGCGCGCCGGTTCGGATACGGCGTGGTGCGCGACTACACCGGTCACGGCGTGGGCCCGTCTTTTCATACCAAGCCGACGATCCTGCACTACGACGAGCCGCGCGCGACCACCGTGATGGAGCCTGGCATGACGTTCACCATCGAGCCCATGCTCACGCTCGGCGGCGTGGACTGGGTGATGTGGGACGACAGGTGGACTGTGCTCACCGCCGACGGGTCGTGGGTGGCGCAGTGGGAGCACACCCTCGCCGTCACCGACGACGGGGCTGAGATCCTCACCCTGCCAACCTCGCCGGCAGGCGCCTGACCCCGGCGATCTGACCCCCGGACGGTCCGATCCAACGCACGGCCGAAGTCCCATCTGACGCACGCCAGATCCGACACGATCGCGCCGTATACCGAAATCTGCCGGATTCGCTAGACGCGCCGATACAGTCCGATCATGGATCCGGTCCGTAACCCGTACGCCCCCGGCGCCGGGCAGCGGCCCCCGGAATTGGCGGGCCGCGACGATGAGCTCGCCGCGTTCGAGGTCGTTCTGGAACGGGTGGCAGGCGGCCGGCCGGACCGCTCGATCGTGCTCACGGGCCTGCGCGGCGTCGGCAAGACGGTCTTGCTCAACGCAACCCGCAGCGCTGCTGTCCGTCGTGGCTGGGGCAGCGGCAAGCTCGAGGCGCGGCCGGACCAGCCGCTGCGCTGGCCGCTCGCCGCGGCCCTGCACGTCGCGATCCGCGAGCTGAGCGGCGTCCCGTCTTCAGAGAGCCGGCACGTCCTGGGCGTGCTCAAGTCGTTCGCGCAAAGCGACGGCACGTGGGGGGCCCAACATAAGGCGACGTCGGGCCGGACCGTGACGTTCGGCCGACCGACGAGGCCGTGGCAACCGGGCATCGATGTCCCGGCGGTCCTCGGCCGGGCGGATTCCGGCGACATCGAGATCGACCTGGTCGAGCTCCTGGTGGACATTGCCGGATTGGCGGCCGGCTCCGGTCGCGGCATCGCACTGTTCGTCGACGAGATGCAGGACGTCGGCCCACAGGACGTATCCGCACTGTGCGCGGCCTGCCACGAACTGTCCCAGCAACGGCTACCGCTCGTCCTCGTCGGCGCGGGTCTGCCGCACCTCCCGGTTGTTCTCGCGGCGAGTAAGTCCTACTCGGAGCGGCTGTTCCGCTACCACCGCATCGATCGGCTCGATCGCGGTGCCGCCGACGCCGCACTGCGCCTGCCCGCTCGGGACGAGGATGCCGACTTCGACGACGAAGCGCTCGAGGCGATGTATACCTCAACTAGCGGATACCCGTACTTCATCCAGGCGTACGGCAAGGTGGCCTGGGACGTCGCACCGCGCTCACCGATCACCGCAGCCGACGTCCAGGTCGCCGCACCCCAGGCCGAAGCCGAGCTCGCCGTGGGTTTCTTCGGATCCCGGTTCGAGCGGGCCACTCCAGCCGAGCGCGAGTACCTGCGAGCAATGGCCGACCTGACCGTCGATGAGGAATCAGCCGACATCGGCACGTCAGCTGTCGCCGACGTCCTGGGGAGGAACGCACAGTCACTGTCGCCGGCCCGCGACGCGCTGCTGAAAAAGGGACTCGTCTACTCCGGGCAACGCGGACGGATCGCCTTCACCGTGCCACACTTTGGCCGGTATCTGCAGCAGCAGGACGCGTAACCGACGAGTCGGCCGAAGGCGAGATCAGTCCGGATCATTCGGTCGATTGGAACGCGAACGGCCGATGTTCCCGATGACGACCGCAACCACGGTGACGAGATAGAGCTGACCCACCAGGGCTTCGACGACTGCCATCATCCTGCCGACGTCGCTTCCCGCGGAATAGTCGCCGTATCCCACGGTCGTGAGCGTCACGAAACTGAAGTACAGATACGTGACTGGCGAATGCGGCCCAGTTTGCGCGAAGAAGCCGTCGTTCCGAATATCGCCAACCAGGACGTAGAGGTAGGTGTAGAAGAGGCCGATGAGCAGGTACACCGACAGCGCCCCGGTAATAGTTCGCACCGAGACGACCAGGTGGCCCCTGAGCCGATTGACGATCACGGCAATTGACGCGGCGGCCAGCGTCGCGCTGACCGCGCTAAACAGGATCTCATTGCCGCGACTGATACCGCGGACCTCATTGATGATCACAGAGGCGAACGCCGCGATGGACAGGATGAGCGTGACGCCCATCAGGTATTTGCTGACGCCCGAGGTCCACATCGCGAAGACCAACAGGAACCCGAGCAGGACCACAATGAGCGGTCGCACACCCTCGCGCTCGAACGGCGCCACGATCAGGATGCCGAAGACGCCCGCCAGTACGACCGTGTACTCGTTCTGACCCCGCCGCAGCCAGTTCGGCATCAGTGCAGAACCGACTTGAGCACGATCATGAGGATCCCGAACGCTGCTGTTCCCAAGACCTCGAAGATCATGCGGATGCCGGACGCCTGCAGCGAGCGGCCGATTCGGTAACCGATGTAGGCGAGAAGCATGACCGTGAACCAGAGAGCGGTGAGCGCAGAATCCGAGATGTTCACCCCGAACGCGTGCACGATTGCGTAGCAGGCGACAACCGGAAGGCCGCCCTCCAGGATCGCTGTCTCGTGTCCGGCCGCCTCGAGGGTGCGGCGCCAGACCGAGATGCCGGGTTCGCTGATGCGTTCCGCGAGCACTTCGGTGTACAGGTGGGCGAGCCAGTAGATGCCGAGCGTGACGAGGGCCGCGATTCCGACGAAGCCGCCGCTGGGCGGGTGAACGCTTACGACGGTCATGGATGACGCTGCGATCAATGCGCCATAGAGCAGGCCGCCGACGTTTCGGCTCAGATGCGCGGTGACCGCCGATCGGGACTGCGTCGGCGCTGCCCGATCGGACTCGTGCCGGCTGTTCACGGCGCACAGCCTAAACGGCGCCCAGCGCGTGCTGGCGGATCCACGCGTGCATGGCGATGCCAGCGGCTACGCCAGCGTTGATCGAGCGCGTCGAGCCGAACTGCGATATGGAGCAAGCAAAGTCGGCGGCATTCCGCGCCTCGTCGGTGAGCCCGGATCCTTCCTGACCAAAGAGAAACAGAGATCGTCGCGGCAATGTGACCGATTCGATCGGCACGGCGCCGGGCAGATTGTCGACCGCCACAATCGTTCGCCCGTCAGCCGAGGCGACCAGGTCCGCGATCGAAGGGACGTGTCGCACGTGCTGGTAGCGGTCGGTCACCATGGCGCCCCGCCGGTTCCACCGGCGCCGGCCGACGATGATCACTTCGGCGGCCAGGAACGCGTTCGCCGTGCGGACGACGGTGCCGATGTTCAGATCGTGGCGCCAGTTCTCGATCGCGATCGCAAACTCGTGTCGGCGCGCATCGAGGTCCGCGACGATGGCCTCGACCCGCCAATATCGGTAGCGGTCGATGACGTTGCGGCGATCACCATGGGCGAGCAATTCGGGATCGAGCCGGGGGTCATCCGGCCACGGCGGGGGGTACGGCCCGACCCCTACGTCCCACGACGTGGCGTAAAGGTCCTCCGCATCGCCGGTATCGGGACCCGCGTCACCAGGCACGGTACCGTCAGGCGAGGCCACCGTCAGGCGAGGCCTAGATCGGCGAGCGTATAGGCAGCTCGGCAGTCCAGGCCGGCGGCCCGGATCGGGTCACCGGCGCCGCGATCGACGATCAGGGCAACGCCGATCACCTCGGCGCCCGCCTCCCGAGCCGCCTCGACAGCGGTGAGCGGGCTAGCGCCGGTTGTTGATACGTCCTCGACGACGACGACCCGACGTCCCGCGACGTCCGGTCCCTCGATCCGGCGCTGCATGCCATGCTTCTTCTCCGCCTTCCGGACCACGAACGAGTCGATCGTTCCGCGGCTGGCGTGGAGCATGGCGGTGCCGACCGGATCGGCACCGAGGGTCAGGCCACCTGCGGCGTCGAAGCTCCAGTCGGCGCAGACATCGAGCAGCACCCGTCCGACGAGAGGGGCTGCGAGCCGATGCAGCGTGATTCGGCGCAGATCGATGTAATAGTCCGCCTCGCGCCCGGAGGACAGGACGACCCGGCCGTGCACGACAGCCAGCTCCTTGATCAAGGACAGGAGGTCGTCGCGATCGGTCACGTCGATCCTTCGCTATAGCACCGGTCGGATATGGAGGTCACCGATGGGACGCGATGCATGCCTACTGTCGCCAGGCGCGAATCGTGCTCGATCACAGCGTGCCCCGCCGCAGGATGCGGTGTAGCACCGGCCGCGGCGTCAGGCGGGCCGCGCCAACGAGAGCCTTGTATCGGGCGCTGGGCACGCTCACGGGTTTGCCTCGTCGCGCGTCGGCGAGCGCCGTGGCGACGACATCGTCCAGCATCGAGCCACATCCAGCCGGGAACCCGCGACATGTCAACTCCCGCGCGTTCATGGAACTCGGTGCGGGCAAAGCCGGGGCAGACCGCCATCACCCGAACGCCGGTATCGGCCAAGCTCAACGCCAGCCCCTCGCTGAACATCGTCACCCAGGCTTTGCTGGCCGAGTAGGTGACGTTGCCCCGGCGAGGTACGAATCCCGCGACGGACGACACGTTGATGATCTCGCCCGTGCCGCGTGCCGTCATGGCCCGCACCGCAGCGTGCGAGAGGCGCAGCACCGCTCGCACGTTGAGGTCGAGTTGGCGTTCCTCGTCGGCAATGCCGGCGCTCCCGAACCGCTGGTAGGTGCCGAGGCCCGCGTTGTTCACCAGGACGCCGACGGGCCGGGCGGTATCGGTCAGTCGGGTGGCGACCCGCGCGCAGCCATCGTCCGTGACGAGGTCAGCGGGCATTATCTCGACGTCGATGCCGTGCTGGTCTATGAGCACGCCGCGAACCGCGCTGAGGCGGTCGGTGTTACGAGCCACGAGAACAAGGTCACGGCCTTCGGCCGCTAACGCCCGTGCGAACGAGGCGCCTAAACCCGACGTCGCACCAGTAACGAGCGCGGTAGTCAGCGGGGTGCCCTCACCTCACAGCCAGATGACTGATCATCGGCCGCGGGACTTGCCGCGGTTACGCCCCGTCCCGCCGCTCTTCGGCGCTGGCGAAGTAGGCGGCGCCTGCCCGGCGGACTCCGTCGATGCGGGCCGGGTCTTGGCCTTCGTGCGCTGCGCGGACTGCGCCGGCTTGGTTGTCCGGTCGGGCGTTGGCTTGGTCGGCTGCGTCGTCCGAGCGGACGCTGGCTTCGTCGGCTGGGAAGCTGGCGGCGTCATCTGGCGCGGTCGGAACAGACCGCCAAGTCCGCCGCCCGCAGGTGCACCGGCGGCGCGCGGCGGCCGGTTGGCGTTCAGGTAAAGGACGCTCGCCGGGAGGTTCACCGCGATCAGCGCCACGGCAAAGGCGGCAGCCCCGAGGAACGACGTGAGCTTGACCTGAGTCGGCGCACTCGAACCGAGGGTCACCAGTCCCCCGAGGCCAACCGGGCTATAGCCGGTGAGGGTGACCAGCACCCAGACGCCCACGAGCCCCCACCGCGTCCAGTGCTTGCCCTCGCGCACCTTGAGGGCTATGACCACGAGAATCGCGGCGACGATCACGCCGAAGATCAGCTGGATCGGCAGCGCTTTGGAGACGTTGTGCGCGACGTTGTCGAGATCCTGCTGAACTTGCGCGGCGGAATGCTTGGCCGTGTTCTTCGTGATCGTGGCGCGCTGCTGATCCTCGATCCACGAGCGCGCGGTGAAGTACGTCAACGGGGCGAGCACCGAGAAGGCGGCGGCCACGAAAGTGGCGATCCAGGTGATCTGGATCGTTCGTGGTTGCGGCCCGGCTGGGGATTGGGCGGTCACGCGGGAAGTGTACGTGCGCTGCCCATATAGGCAGAACGACTAGAGTTCGAGCACAAAGCGTCGCTGCGCACGGTCCATCGAGAGGACGATCGTGACATCATCCCCGCCGCCGGAGGAGCCTCGGTCACAATCCGGGCGATCCGATGATCCGTGGGGGCCCCCGGATGAGACCCGGCCCGACCCGACTACCCCAGATCCGAGCGCGTTTGGCGACTACGAGCAGCCGAGCACGGGTCAATTCGAGCAGCCGAGCAATACCGGCTATGAGCAGCCGACAATGAGCGGCCACGAGCAACCCGGACAGGGGTGGTCGGCACCATCCGGGCCATCGCAACCCTACTGGTCGGCACCATCATCCGGGCCACCGCAGCGACCGTGGTCCGCGCCGCCCCCGCCCGAAGAGCAGCCATTCGACCCATATCGCTTCGGTCCTCCGGACCCCAGCCAGTTCGAGTCCTTTCCGACCGCCCCCCGATCCGATCTGTACCCGCGGCCGCGCACCAGCAACGGCAGAGCCATCGCGGGCCTCGTGCTCGGCATCCTCGCCTTGATCCTGTCCTTCCTGACGCTGTTCGACATTCCGTTGATCGTGCTCGGCGTCGTCTTCAGCGTGTTGGGCCTGCGGCAGGCCGCGCGGGGCGGCGGAGGCAAGGGCATGGCTATCGCCGGCCTCACCTGCGCGATCGTCGGCGCGATCGTCGCCACGACGCTGTTCATCGTTGTCTACAACCGCGCCAAGGACTGCGCCGACCGGTTCGACACCGGGACTTCGGACTACCGGGTTTGCCTGCAGCTAGGCGCCCAGGGCTAACGGACCGGGGCACGAATCGTGAGCGATAACCAGCCGCCGTGGCCGCCTCCGTCCTGGTCGGCCCACGATCCAAATGAGAGCTACTCGGGCCCGCCGCCGACGGGCGCGTCTCGCCCGCACCCGTTCGAACAGCCTCCGACGTATCCGGGACAGACGTTTCCTCGGCCGGCGGAGCCGCCAGGGGCGGCATGGGTGAGTCGCCCGAGCTCGGTCCTCTGGGCCGGCGTGCTCTGCTACGTGATGGCCGGAATGCTCACCGTGGCGGCCTTCGTGCTCTTCGTGGGCGCATCCATCGTCCGAAGCATCGACAACCTCACCGGTAGCGACAACGTCGGCACGACCGTCGTGCTGGTCATCGACGCCCTGGTGAACTTCGGGGCGGCCGGCCTGCTGATCGCCGGCGCGTTCATGTTCGCCGGCGGACGGACACGCGGCCGGCGGCTACTCACGATTGGCGCCGCACTCTGCCTGGTCGAATGCATCTACTGGATCTTCTTGGCGAGAGCCAACACGATCATCTGGACGGTGCTGTTCGTCATCCTGTCGATCGTCGCGCTGGCCCTCGCCTGGACGAAACCGACGTCGGAATGGCTACGGGTCACGATGATGCCCGACTCGCCCCAGACAGGCGGCTATTACCAGTTCTGAGCTGGTGTCCCGCGGGACGCTGGTCAGGCGGCCTCGACGATCAGCGCAGACCGATCGTCGAGGATGTCGACGTGTACGGTCTGACCGTCGCGGATCTCACCCGCCAGCAACGCCCGGGCCAACGTGTCACCAATCGCCGTCTGGACCAGCCGTCGCAGCGGGCGAGCGCCGTAGACCGGGTCGTAGCCGTTCATGGCCAGCCATTCCCGAGCGGCGTCAGTGACATCCAGCGTGAGCCGACGACCTTCGAGTCGATGCGCGAGCGCCGCGACCTGGATCTCGACGATCTTCGTCAACTCCTCGGTCGTCAGCGACTCGAACACGACGATGTCGTCGAGCCGGTTCAAGAACTCCGGCTTGAAGTGCTCTCGCACGATGGCGAGCACGGCATCCCGCTTGGCAGCGTCTGGCAGTTCAGACGCGAGCGCGTGTGACCCGAGGTTAGACGTCAGGACGAGAATCGTATTGCGGAAATCGACCGTGCGACCTTGGCCATCGGTGAGCCGTCCGTCGTCGAGCACCTGCAGCAGCACGTCGAAAACGTCCGGGTGCGCCTTCTCGACTTCGTCCAGCAGCACCACGCTGTACGGGCGGCGCCGTACCGCTTCGGTCAGCTGTCCACCCTCGTCGTAGCCGACGTAGCCCGGCGGGGCGCCGACTAGCCGAGCCACGGAATGCTTCTCGCCGTACTCGCTCATGTCGATACGCACCATCGCTCGCTCGTCATCGAAGAGGAAGGCGGCAAGCGCCTTGGCCAGCTCGGTCTTGCCAACGCCGGTCGGTCCGAGGAACAGGAACGAGCCGGTTGGCCGGTCGGGATCGGAGATGCCCGCCCGCGCCCGCCGTACGGCGTCGGAGACAGCTCGCACAGCTTCGGGCTGGCCGACGACACGGGCCCCCAGCTCGTCTTCCATCCGCAGCAGCTTGGCGGTCTCCCCCTCCATCAACCGCCCAGCCGGGATGCCGGTCCAGGCGGCGACCACCTCGGCGACGTCGTCGGCGGTGACCTCCTCCTTGACGAGCACGTCCTGGGCGATATCGGCTTCGGACGCCCCGACCAGCTCTTTCTCGGCCGCCGGAATGTCGGCGTAGAGCAGCCGCGAGGCAGTCGCGAAATCACCGTCACGCTGCGCCCGCTCGGCCTGCCCACGCAGATCGTCCAGCCGCTCCTTGAGTTCGCCGACCCGGTTCAGCCCGGCCTTCTCGCGATCCCAACGGGCGTTGAGCGCGTCCAGCTGCTCGGTGCGGTCGGCGAGTTCTGCCCGCAGCCGGGCGAGCCGTTCGACGGATGCCTCGTCCTGCTCCTTGGCCAGGGCCATTTCCTCCATGCGCAAACGGTCGACAGCGCGCTGCAACTGGTCGATCTCGACCGGCTGGGAGTCGATCTCCATGCGCAATCGCGACGCGGCCTCGTCCACGAGGTCGATCGCCTTGTCGGGCAGGTAGCGCGAGGTGATGTACCGGTCGGACAGGGCGGCGGCAGCGACCAGAGCACCGTCGTTGATCTGCACCTTGTGGTGCGCCTCGTAGCGGCTCTTCAGGCCGCGCAGGATACCGATGGTGTCCTCGACCGAGGGCTCACCGACGAAGACCTGTTGGAATCGCCGTTCCAACGCCGGGTCCTTCTCGATTCGTTCCCGGTACTCGTCCAGCGTGGTGGCGCCAACCATGCGCAGCTCACCCCGGGCGAGCATCGGCTTGAGCATGTTGCCGGCGTCCATCGCGCTGTCGCCGGCCGCGCCGGCGCCAACCACCGTGTGCAGTTCGTCGATGAACGTGACGACCTGGCCGCCGGAATCCTTGATCTCACTCAAGACCGCCTTGAGGCGCTCTTCGAACTCTCCGCGGTACTTGGCGCCCGCAACCATTGCGGCGAGATCCAGCGCGACCAGCTTCTTGCCGCGTAGGGATTCGGGAACGTCGCCTGCGACGATGCGCTGGGCCAGACCCTCGACGACGGCGGTCTTGCCGACGCCGGGCTCGCCGATGAGCACCGGGTTGTTCTTGGTCCGGCGGCTGAGCACCTGGATGACCCGGCGAATCTCGCTGTCCCGCCCGATGACCGGGTCGATCTGCCCGTCGCGCGCTCGCGCGGTCAGGTCGACGCTGTACTTCTCCAGCGCCTGAAAGGTGCCCTCTGGATCGGGACTCGTTACGCGGGCGGAGCCGCGCACCGACTGAAGCGCATCGGCGAGCGCGGCCGGAGTCACGCCTCGGTTCGCGAGCAAAGTCGCGACCTCACCACCTTGGTCGGCGAGCGCGATCAGCAGGTGCTCGGTGGAGACGTACTCGTCACTTCGGTCACGGGCCTCCCGCTCGGCGGCGCTCAGCACGGCGAGGAAGGCGCGTGACGGCTGCGGCGCACCGACCGACGCACCGGAGGCGGACGGTAACCGGTCGACCAGCTGCGATGCGGCGGCTCGGACGCTCAGCGGGTCGACGCCCAACGTCGCGAGCAGCGGCCGGGTCAGCCCCTCGGTGTCGTCGAGCAGCGCGACGGCCAAGTGCGCCGGCTCCGTCGCGGGGTTACCCCGCTCCGCGGCAGTTCGTACCGCGGCAGAAACCGCCTGCTGGCTGCGGGTCGTCAGATCCATGGATGTCCTTTGCTCTTACGCTCGATCTTCTGTCATCTGTCGCAACGCCCAACAAGTTGAGTCTGTTCCGCTCAACTTAAGATTTTCACCACCGGATCCGGGATCCTGGGTCGGTGCGGAGCGGAGGCGTCCGGACGGCCCGGGCGCTCGCCGTCCTCGGGCTTAGCGCCATCCTCGTCGCCAGTTGTACCGCGCATGCAGCGCCCAGGGCCTCGCAATCGCCTACCCCCGGCGGACGATCCGGGTCATCGGCGACAGTCGGCGGCAGCTGGAAGACCATTCAGGTACCGGCGACCGCGGTGGCCGGCGATCAGCGCGAAGTCCGCGTCTATACCCCGGCCATAGCGCGATCAGACCAGCTGCCAGTGCTCTACCTCTTGCATGGCGAGCCCGGCGGAGCAAGCGATCTGTGCAACCCATCGGTCGGAGACTCCCTAGCCGCTGCCTTCGCCTCCGGCGTGCAGCCGTTCGTGGTCGCTTGTCCGGACGGCAACGACGACGACTTCGACGACACCGAGTGGGCCGACTCGGTCGACGGCCGAAGCCAGGTGGAAGCGTTCGTCACCGGCCCGCTGATCACGGCCGTGGAGGGAGCGCATCCTCGCCCACGGGGCCTGCGGGCGATAAGCGGATTCTCGATGGGCGGCTACGGCGCGGCGATGCTCGCTCTGCGGCATCCGAACCTGTACGGGCAGGTCGCCACGCTCGCCGGCTACTTCACCATCGACGACCCGGATGGCATCTTCGGTGACGATCCGGCCGTCGAGTCGGCCTACAACCCGACTGACCTCATCGCGCTTGCTCCCCGAATGCGCTGGCTGCTCATCGAGGCCACGAACGACGATCTGGAGCTGACGGCCCATGCATCCGAGTCGTACGCCACGTCGCTGCGGGCACATGCTGCCACGGTCGAGCTACGCCGCACCCCCGGCAATCACGACAACGCCTGGGCGGACGCGCAGCTGCCCGCCGTCGCTCAGTTCTTGGCCGCCGGTTGGAAGTCCGGCTGAGATCAGGCCTTTGATTTGCGCCGCCGGCGGACGACGAGCCCGATGAGTACGCCCACGACCGCGGCGATCAACAACGCGAGGAACAGCGGCGCGTGGACCTCCGGGCCAATCAACCGCATTTTCACCGAACGGGTGTTCTCCGCCGAGAACACGATCAGCAGAACGAGCAACACCAGACCAACGATCAGCCGGGCGTTTATGCGACGTTTCGGCTGCCGTGCCGGTACGCCCGGGCCGGGTTGCGGACCGCCAGGATACGGGGCACCGGGTCCGGGTTGACCTGCATACGGATCGGTCATGCCGACCTCCTCCATCGCTGCCCTACCAGTACCAAGTTATCCGTCCGACAAGCATGCCGCTCCTACCTCACAACGGCATTTCGCCAGTCCTGGCTGGCCCCAGTGAGCCAGTCGCGGCCGCCGGCGGCAGGTCTACTATGCGATGCAAACGAATCACATAGTAGACGCGATGAGGGGGAGGCATGGCATCACCCGAGCGGGTCAAGGGGCGGGTCATCGACGCACACAGCCACATCGGCGAAATGGACGCGTGGCCGTTCTACAACCTGAAGGAGCCGGTCAAACCGACGGTCTATGAGTTCGCGGACGCGCAGGCCTACCTTCGGCATCTCGACGGTCTGGGCGTCGAACGCGGCCTGGTGCTGCCCAACTACGGCATCCCGGTTCAGAGCCAGCCCTTCTCGCTCAACGGTCTGGTCCTCGACTCGATCCAGTCCAGTGACCGGTTGGTCGGCGGCATCTGGGTATCTTTTCTGCCGCAGAACAAGGAGATGACGCTGGCCGCGTTAAAGCTGGCGGGCGAACCGGGCGTCGTTGCCCTCAAGACGACTTTCCTGCTCGGCGGAAACCCCGACCCGGGCACCTGGGACGACGACACCCGTGAGATCGCGGAGGCCTGCTTTGCCGCGGTTGAGGAGCACGACCTGGTCTTTCACTTCCACACCAGCGCAGGCGGTTCCTCCGACATCAACAACTTCATCCCACTCGTCGAGAAGTACGGGAAGCGGATCAAGATCTACCTCGTACATTTTGGCGGTGGGGTGAGTGGTCACATCAAGCTCGTTCCCCAGTTCCTCGATTGGGTGGAGCAAGGTTTCCATGTCTACTGCGATACCACGTGGACGATTGGTTTCGGCGCCCGCTGGTTGATGACGGAGATCGAACGTCGCGGCATAGGCGAGGATCGGGTCCTGTTCGCATCGGACGAACCGTGGAGCGACTTCTGGGGTGAGTACTGGAAGATCAACGGCGCGCCGGTGAGCCACGAGCTCAAAGAACGCGTCCTGTATCAAAACTACGAGGCGCTCTATGGTGGGCGCGGCTGATCGGCCCGGTCAGGAGTCGCGCAGCGCTACCCAAACTGCCCGCACCCGCGTCTTGCCCTCGTTCATCCAGTGATGATCCTGGTCTCCGATGAAATGCAAGGCGTCGCCCCGCCCCAGTCGATAGCTGGTGCCGGCGATCTCGAAGGTCAGCTCGCCTTCGAGAACATAGACCAGTTCCTCTCCCGGATGGACAAGCGGCTTATCACCACTGTTGGCGCCCACTTCAACCGTTGCCACCGCAGCAGCGCTCCGAAACGGCGCGTACGGACCGGACACGCCGGCCAAGGAGAGCCCGGCATGCGGCGTGTACACCGCCGGTCGACGGGAGGCCGGGGTGAAGGCTACTGGTTCCCGAGGACCCTCGTCGCTGTCGACGAAGTAGCTCACCGGACGGTCGAGCGCGGTCGCGATCTTGAGCAGCGTCGTGATCGTGGGAACCATGTCGTTCCGCTCGATCTTGTGAATCGCCGCTGCTGATACTTCAGCTCGCGCGGCCAGTTGTTGAAGCGAGAAATGCCTTTCCTGGCGCAGGTGTTTCAACCGCGGACCGATCGAACTCACGATCCCATCGACGTGCTCGTCCAGTCGCACCGCGCGGGCGGACTTCGTAGTCGTAGGAGTCATCTCGGTCCCTTGACGGTTGAGCGGCATCCAATATAGTGAAAAAAAGTCAATCATGGTGAGCGGGCCGAGCTTCGGCGGGGCTTCGTCGCCTCAGGCCATAGGTGGGTCGGGTGGGCCGCAAGATCGTAATCGTGGGGGGCGGCGCAGCAGGTATAGGTGCGGCGGGAGGCGCAAAAGCCGCCGATCCGCAAGCCGAAGTCGTGGTGTACACCGAGTTCGAGGACGTCGCCTACAGCCCGTGCGGCATCCCATATGTACACGGCAAGGAAATCGACGACTTTCAACGGCTGTTCCTTGCCACTAAAGAGGCCTACGTCCAGGCGGGCATCGATATCCGGTATATGACGACCGTCGACTCGCTCGATCTCTCTCGGCAGGTCGTCCACGTCGCTGGTGAGGGCGACGTACCTTGGGACTCGCTCATCGTCGCGACCGGGTTCAACTATGCCGATCCCGGTGTGCCGGGCGCGGACCTCGAAGGCCTGTACTACGTCAAGAACATCCGTCAGGCGATGGAGTGGGACAAGATCCTCGACACCGTCAAGGCGGCCGTCGTCGTGGAGGCATCACCGCTCGGCGTCGAGATGACGACAGCACTCGCGCATCGAGGTATCGAGACCCACCTGGTCGATCCCCATCCGTGGCCGCTCGCCGAGATGGCAGATCCCGACATCATGACGCCAGTCGAGGAGTCCTGGCGCGAGCTCGGGGTCACGACGCACATGAACACCACATTGAAGGCATTCGTCGGTGACGGGCACGTCCGGGCGGTTGATACGTCGGATGGCGAGATTCCGGCCGACGTCGCCGTGGTCTGTACGCACAAGCAGCCGAACAACGCGCTGGCCACAGCGGCCGGACTGAAGATCGGGTCGACAGGCGGCGTGGTCGTCGACGAGCGGATGGCGACGTCGATGCCCGGCGTCTTCGCCGCTGGCGACGTGATCGAGGTGCCGCACGGACTGACCCGCGTGCCGCTGCAAGGCCTCACCGGTAGCCACGCGTATGCGCAGGGCAAGGTCGCCGGGGTCAACGCGGGCGGTGGATTCCGCGTCTACCGTGCGGTCTATGTGCCGTGGGGTACGCCGGCCGGCAAGTGGATCATCGGCGGTGCGTCGTTCGGCGAGACGACGGCGACCGCGCTCGGCATCCCCTACGTCCTGGGGGCCGCGCAGGGCATATCCCGCGCGCGGTACTACCCCGGTGTGAAGCCGGTCCGGGTCAAGCTCCTTGCCGAACCGTCCAGCTTGCGGCTGATCGGCGCACAGATCGTCGGCGGGGAAGGTGTGAAGGAGCGAGCCGACTTCTTGGCGATGGCGATCAAGTTCGGGTTCACGTTCGAGGACCTGGCGACCATGGAAAACGTCTACTCGCCGGCCATTGGTGCGCTGAACGAGCCGATCGTGCTCGCCGCCCAGAATGGCCTCGACCGGCTGAAGAACGCGTGACATGCGCGCGTCACGCTGGCTCCGGGACAACGCCCAGCACTACCTGTTGGTTGCCGCGCAAGAACAAATCGCCCGGCAGTATGACGCTCGCCCGCCGCGCGCCCCGCAGGGCGCCTCGGAGATCTTCTGGCGACGGGTGTTCGCGCCGCTGTACCGGGCGCTGCCGTGGCCGCTACGGCACAAGATTCTGCTTTCCATGCCGGGTAGTCACCGTCGGCAATGGGCACCGCCACCGCGAGCGCATGGCCCCGCGGTGTAGTTGCACATCCAACTCGGAAACGATTCCACCTGTGGAGAAAGGAAGTTCGCAACATGGCACAGATCGTGGGTGAGCGGGTCAGCAAGGGCGACGCGATCGTCGACTATGACGAGAAGGTGTTCGAGGACATCCAGGCTGAGCCCGGAGAGAAGGCGTACATCCTGATGCACACCGTTCCGTTCGAGGGATCGGTGGGGCTGGTGAACATGCTGACGGCGACGCGGATCAACCGGAAGGGATTCGACACTCACCTGGTGCTCTACGGGCCGGGCTCGCTGATGGCTGCGGCAACCCGTGGCTATCCGAAGGTCGGCGACGAGCCCTTCCCCGGCGCGCAGGCTTACAACCGCCAGCTGCAGACCTTCATGAACGAAGGCGGCCATGTCTACGCCTGCCGGTTCTCCGCCGCCGCTCTCTACGGCATGCGCGAGATCGACATGATGGAGGGGGTCAAGGCCATCAACCCGCTCGACGTGCTCGACTCCGTGCTCACCGCGCGCCGCCAGAACGCGCTGGTCATGCAGACCTGGACCGTGTGAGGTTCGCCGAGTAGCCGCCGAGCCCGCGATCGCCAGCCGTGATCTTGGACTTATCGTCGTCCTAGGGCTATGAGTCCAAGATCACGATGGCGTATCGCCGCGTGCAGGGGGCCAGGTCAGATCCGACCAGTTAAGCGAACGGGACTTTGTCGGGTTGGCAGTGCGTGCCGGGGCGTGGGGTGATGAGCTTGACGAGGTAGCGCATTCTCGCCTCGTCGATGCACGTACTGGGGATCTGGTAGCTCGGGTGGCCCCAGCCGTCGAGGGTGAGCAGCACGGCGTTGCCGAGCCGCTGTTCGGCGACCTGCGCGTTGCGGTAGGGGGTGCCGGGGTCGTACCGGGCGCCGACCAACAGGATCGGGGTTTTGGTCTTCGCGTTCCAGGGCCCGGTGTAGCGGTCGGTGGCGTGGGCCGGCCAGTTCGAGGCGCATGGTGCCCACAGCGACCACCCCAGCACCGGCCCCCACAGTTTGCCCACGTTGGTGAAGCGACGGATGGCCAGGGGCCAGGCCGACGACGGCAGCCGGGCGGGAGCGTCACCGCATGAGATCGCCGCCGACGTCGTCGACGCATGCATCCCTTGCGGTGACAGCGAGAGCCGCGCTTCGGTCTTCAGCGCCGACCCGTCACCGTTGGCGGCGGCGTTGAGGTTCGCCGCGAACTCGGGCCAGGTGAGCGGCAGCCGTAGCGGGGTGAACGTCGATTGCAGCAGGTCCCCGTAGCTGAGCGTGCCGGGCGGGTTGGCGTGGGGCGCCGGGATCGGCGCGCGGCGCGCCCGGGCGAACAGCCCGGCCACCCGTTGCGCGACGGTCTGGCCGTGACCGGCCAGCGCACAGCGGCCGGGGCCGGCGCTTTGGCACAGCGCGAGGAACTGCGCGAAGACCTCGTCAGCCGACGAGACGGAGTTCCCAAGATTCGCCTCGGCACTGGTGGTGTAGTCCACCGCATCGACGATGCCGTCGAGCATCATCGCCCGCACCCGGCCCGGGAAGAGGTTGGCGTAGATCTGGCCGATCATCGACCCGTAGGACAGGCCGACGTAGGTGATCTTCCGGTCGCCGACGAGCGCACGCAGCGCATCGAGGTCGCGGGCGGTGTCCGTGGTGGTGATGTGCGACAGGAGCGCCCCGCTCACCTCACCGCAGCGGCGGGCCAGCTCGACCGTCTTGCGCTGGTAGGACGCCGACTCGGCCGGCGTGATAGGAACAAACACCCCGGCCCAGAACCGGTCCTCGGCGGCCTGGCTGGTGAAGCACTCCACCGGTGAGCTGCGATTCGTGCCCCGCGGGTCCCAGCCCACCACGTCGAAGCGTCCCCCGCCCCACTCGTCGAAGTCCTGACCCGAGTTAGCCACCAACTCGTATCCGCTCTGGCCCGGTCCGCCCGGATTGACGAACATCGACCCGATCCGCTGCTGGGGTCGACTGGCCAGCCGGCGGATGACGGCCAGCTCGATCTTCGTGCCATTCGGTTTGGCCCAGTCCAACGGCACCGGAACCATGGCGCACTGGAACTGCTTACTCCGCGCAGCCTCCGGCTCCGTGCACCTCGTCCATGCGATCCCGGGCTTCTCGCGCCCGGGGCGAGCCATGCGCCGCCGCGGACGGCGTGCTCAGCGACACCGCTATGAGGCCCACCACGGCAATAGCCGCAGCCGCGCGGATCCGAAGAAGATGACTGCCGCTCGCGCCACTTCTAGCCATCACGCCCCCCGGGCAGGCCTAAAGATCAACTAAACATAGCCCACCAGCCGACGTCGAACAAAAAGGGCACCTCTTTCCGGGCATCCCAGGCGAATCGCTCGCAGGCGGCGTGCCGCCCGGACTCGATCAACTGCCGGGCTACCCCGGCGCTTTCCCGAGATTCACGACGGTTCTTCCTACGCGACCGTGGCGATCCGCCCCCGCTCGCCTACGCCAGCTGGGCCGGCTGGGCCGCATCAGCCGCAGTTGCCCGCGTAGACGCGCAGGTGGTCCCGGGCCGTCTGCTGCCAACTGAAGGCCGGCAGCAGATCCCGCCCGCGACGCGTCAGCTCGGCACGCAGCGTCGCGTCCTCGACGATCCGGCGCATCCCCGCTGCCAGCGATTCCGGATCGCCGGCTCGGGTCAGCACCGCCGTCCGGTCGGCGGTGAGGTACTCGCGGAGCACGGCAATATCGCTCGCGACTACTGGCAAGTCCGCGGCCAACGCCTCGAGCACCGCCAGCCCCCACCCCTCTTTGATCGACGGGAACGCGAGTGCGTCCGCGCTCCGGTACCACTCGTGCAGAATCTCGTCGCTCACCGTGCCGGCGAGGACGACATCCTGCCCGAGGCGTAGGCCGAGCGCGGGCAGTCGGGAGAGCGCTTCGGCGCGGTACTGCGCATAGTCCTGGAACGAATGGCCGCCCACGATGACAAGCGCCGGGCCGGGCGGATGCTCCCGTCCGAGCCGGGCCAACGCTTGAAAGAGAATCGTGCTGCCCTTGCGCGGTTCGATGCCGCCGACCGACAGGAACACGAAGCGATCGGCCACCCCGGCACGTCGCCGACGCGCATCCCGGCGCGCGGCATCGATGGGCCCGAATCGCGCGGGGTCCACGCCGTTGTGAATGACAACGGAGTCGACTCCATAGTCGGCCCGCAACCGAGCACGCCACTCCTCGCTCACCACGATGATCCGGTCCGGTTCCTCGATCGCCTTACGTTGGCACTCGATCAGGGCCGCCGTGCTGAAATCGTCGACGTGGTGGACTGTGCGGAAGACCTGGACCGGCGCTCCGGCGTCACGCACCCGGGCCGCGGCGCGCGCGGACATGCAGTCCTGAGTGTGCAGGATGTCGACGTCTTGGGCGGCGATCTCGGCGAGGCCAGCTTCAAGCGCATCGATCGAGTTGAAGACCCGCTGCTCCAGTGTTGCGGCGGGCGGCGGTGCCGCTATCACTCGATATGGCGCCTGAACCGCGCGGAAGAATCCGTGATCCGGATCGCCGAGTGTCACCACCTGAACGGGCACACCGGCTCGAGCCAACTCCTCGGCGAGATACAGCGTGTGCACGACGCCGCCACGGGGCTTCGTCGAGTAGCTGACCAGCGCGACGCGCGGCCGGTCGGCTCGACTCGGTACCGATGGTCACACTGGCCGGGTCGCGACGGTCGGATCGCCCAGCGCAATGGCGGCCGCGACGAGCGACGCGCGGCACGCGGTCTCCGTCACCATGCAGCCGGCATTGATCAGCGCCTCTCGCTGCGCGCGATAGCCCTGGGGATCGGCTTCCGTGCCGAGGACGTACGCGACGACCTGCGGACCTCCGTCCGCCATCGCAGCTGCGCAGGCGGGCGCCAGCGTCGCCGCCGGGTCCGGATTCGCCCCATAACCCAGCACCACGTCGAGAATGATCGCGGCCACCTCCGGGTCAGCGGCGTGCTCGGCGAGTAGCTCCAGCCGGGCCGCGGGGTCGATCATCGGATGCGGGCGCCCGCGGGTGTATTCCTCCTCGCCGAGATCCAGGCACTGATGGGATTGCCGCGGAGCCGGGAGTCCCCAAGCCGGATTCAGGGGCGTGTTCGAGTGCACCGCACCGAGAACCCTCCCGAGGACGACCAACGACTCGTAGCACAAGGTGCCGCCCGAGAACAATCCGCGCACCCAGCGGCGTTCGGGAGCCAGCCGCCTGCGCGCGTCGAGCACCGAGGGACCTGCGGTCACAGTCGTGTCCGGTGCCGCCCAGCCGAGCGTGCGCAGCGTTGCCACCACGCCAGATTCGAGCGTGTCGGCGAGTACGGCACCCGAAGGCGCTGGTGTGGTTGGGTCCAGGCCGATCAGCGCGGCGATAATCGGCGTTCTCCCCGATCCGGCTAGCACCGCAGCGGCGACGTCCGGGCTGGGCGGTTTCGAGATCACCAGGATGACCTCGGTGGCCGGGTCACGCTGCAGCGCATCGATCGCCGAGCGGGCCATCTCACCGCCGACCTCGGCGGACAGGTCGTGGCCGCCGAGACCGATGACCTGGCTGACGCCCACGCCCCACCGATCGAGCAACGCCATCGCCTCTTGCGCGCCCGTCCCTGCTGCGGCCACCACACCCACCGGACCCGGCTTGACCGCATTGGCGAAGCCGAGGCCCGCGCCACCTAACATCGCCGTGCCTGCGCCCGGACCCATCAGGAGCAAACCTCGGGCGGCGGCGTAACGCTTGAGCGCTACCTCCTTCGCCACCGATACGTTGTCGCTGAACAGCAGCACGTGCAGGCCGTTCGACAGGGCTTGGTATGCGGCCAGCGCCGCATAGTCACCAGGCACGGAGACGACGGCGACATTCGCGGTGGGCGCGAGTAGCCGCGCGTCACTCAGGGAGCGCGGCGCGGGCCGGTCCGTGGGCGCGCCGTCGGCCGGGGCGGGGACGGCGGCGGAGAAGGCGGCCCGTCCAACGCTGAGCGCTTCGTCGGCGGCCTGCGGGCTGCTCGCCCGGACCACAAGGACGAAGTCGTTAGCGCCTGCCGACGCTACGTCGTCGGCTGGGACGCCCTCGGCGAGCAACGTCTCGACGTTCGCCGGCGTGGCCATTCCGGCGCTCGCCCAGGCCACCTCGTCGAGCTCCCGCATCGCCCGAATGCAACGCAGCTGCACCACGGAATCAACGTACGTATCGGGAAACAGGGTGATCGCGACGGTCACGCGATCGCTCCGGCCCGGTCGTCGGCCGGCACGATCCGGGTACCCACCGACTGGTCGGCCCGGTCCTGGCTGCGCAGCGTCCGCTCGACGAGAGCCGCCGTGGTGATGACCGCGACCCGACCGCCATGCCGGACGAACCGGGTTGCCGCGCGAACCTTCGGCCCCATGCTGCCCTCGGGAAACTGCCCGTCAGCGAGATGCCGCTCGGCCGCCGTGGCATCGAGATATGTGACCCGCCGCTGGGACGGCTGGCCGTAGTCCAGCAGCACCGCGTCGACGCCGGTGATCAGGACTAGCGCATCGGCGGAGAGTTGGTGAGCCAGCTCGGCTGCCGCGTAGTCCTTATCGATCACCGCGTCGACCCCGTCCCAGATGGTGCCGCGACGACCCACCGGGATGCCGCCGCCTCCTCCCGTGACGACCACGTGACCGGCGTCGAGCAGGCACCGAATCGCATCGATTTCGACGAAGCCCTTGGGCTCCGGTGAAGCGACGACGCGGCGGTAGCCCCGCCCCGCGTCCTCGGCGATCGTCCATCCTCGTTCCCGCGCCAATCGGGCCGCCTTGTCCGCAGAGAAGAACGGACCGATCGGCTTCGTCGGTCGGGAGAATGCCGGATCGGCCAGGTCGACGATGACGTGGCTGAGCATCGCGGCGATGTGGTAGCGACCGCCGCAGGCGCGGTAGAGGGCGATGGCGATCAACGAGCCGAGCTGGCCCTCGGTCATGGCGCCGAGACTGAACAACGGCATCTCTGGCACCTCGTCGCGTCCCATCTCCTGCTGGATCGCCAGGTTCCCCACCTGGGGCCCGTTGCCGTGGACGACCACGACCCGCCAGCCGCTGTCGAGCAGTTGCGCGATCGACTCGGCCATCGTGATCGCGTTCGCCCGCTGCTCGTCGTAGGTGCCAAGCTGCCCCTCTGCGGCGAGGGCATTGCCGCCGAGGGCGACCACTGCGGTCCTGATCACGAGCCATCGCTTCCGGTGGAGATCGATCCGGCCCCGGAACGGGTGCCTCCGTATCGGATACTATCGGCTTTTGGACGATAGTGAACGCTCGATCGTGGGCCGATCCACGTCGTCCAGGAGGTGTGCGGGTGCCGTCGACTGATGTGCTGCCCGCCGACGCGCAGGCCCGGTTCACCGCGGCCGAGGCCCAGCTTTATCCGCTCGCGCTTGTCGATCCCGACGAGTACGGGCGCGTTATCCGAGTAGTCGGCCTGCTAGCGGCCGAGCTGCGCACGGAAGCCCCGGACATTGCGACCGTGCTGGGCCTGCGGGCGGAGCTGGTCACCCGAGTGCCGATCATCGCCGCCGAGGCTGGGCTGACGATAGGCGGATTTCCGCGAGAGACCGTCGCCGACGCAGCGTCGGCCATCCGGTGCCGTGAGCTGCAAGCGGCTCGATCCGCGACGCGATGGGCAGATCGGCTCGAGGCCGCGCGTTCGGCGGGCGAGGAATGGATTGACGAGGAGCCGGACGCCCAAGCGGCGTGGGCCGGGAGCTACCGGTTGACTGCCGTACACGTACCTACTGGCACCCGGCTGATTAGTGGCATCGAGGTGGGATCGGCCGGCGCTCCGCCGACCTACACGATCGAGATCGCCCTCGCGGAAGCCGACGACGCGCCGACGCAATCATCGGTGTACCCGGACCGGGACTCTTGGCTCGCGGCACTACGCCGACTCCGCGCCGATATCTCGGGCCGGCAGCCGTAGCGTTGCCGGCGGCATCCACGCTTGACAGGAAGCCCGACCTTCCGTTTGCTAAAAGAGACAACTCGTATCGCGAAGTAAACGGTCCGTGGAGCGCGCCATGACCTTGACCGGGCGGGGAGTCGTCGAGGGGCTGCTTTCGCCGTCGGACCACGACGCGGACGCTCAAGCCCGCTTGGCGACCTTGATCGTCGATCTTCAAGCGCGCGGACTGCGCGTCGAGGTCCCGATAGAGCGGCGCCAGGGCGGGGCCGGCCCGTCCGATTCGGGGATGCTATGGGTCGACGGCTACCCCGTCACGGTTCCTACCGACAACCGCACCGCCGCGGGCTCCCCGTACGTCCTGAAGTCCGAGGACGACGGTTACGCGATCTTCGACGGCGACCGGAGGCTCGCCGGTGCATCGAGCCAGCGCCGCCCGCGCTTCTACGACCTGACCACCGAGGACGGGATTCCGTACTGGAAGATCGGCCTGCTGCATCTGGATTCGTTCGCCAGCACCGTGGTGCAGACCTGCGCGTACTGGGGTAACGACGATCAATGCAAGTTCTGTGGCATCGGAGTATCGCTGGCCGCTGGCCGAACGATCGTGAAAAAGACTCCGGAGCAGCTTGCCGAAGTTGCCTTAGCGGCCAAGGAACTCGACGGCGCCGTTGATGCGACCCTGACCACGGGCAGTTCGAACGGCGTCGACCGGGGTGCCCGCTATGTCGCCCGCTGCGGTCAGGCCGTCAAGGCGGCGGCTGGTCTGCCCGTGGAAGTTCAGTTCGAACCGCCGCGGGATCTCGACGTCATCGACGAGGTCGCGGATCTCGGCATCGATTCGGTCGGCATTCACGTCGAATCGTTCGATCCCGCCGTTCTGGCCCACGTTGCACCGGCCAAGGCGCGCACCGGCATCGAGTGGTACTTCCAGGCGTGGGAGCGCGCGGTCGCGCGTTTCGGCGCCGGTCAGGTCTCGACGTACGTGATCCTCGGAATGGGCGAGGACCCGGAGTTGACCGTGCAGGGCTGCCGTCGCGCCATCGACCTGGGCGTCTTCCCGTTCGTCGTCCCGCTCCGGCCAGTTGCCGGGAGCCTGATGGCGGAGGTCCTGCCACCCGGGCGCGAGTACACCGAGCGCATCTACCGCCAGGTCGCCCGCTACATGTCTGAACGCGGCCTGGACCTGAGCGCACCCAAGGCCGGGTGTGCCCGATGCCAAGCGTGCTCGGGGCTCAACGGCGTACAGCGGACACTGCAGATCGGCCGACGGCCGAGCGCCGACGAGGAATCGACCGGCGCCGCCTGGTCGGAAACGGGTTGAAGCCTGTGACCGGCCTCGCCCTGCCGTCCCGCCCGCTGCGCCTAGCATCGTCAGACGGAGCGTGGATCGTCTGCCGCCCAGCGCATGACGCCGAGGATCTGGATAAATACCAGAAGATCCGTCACCGCGTGTTTGTCGAAGAGCAGGCCATATTCACCGGCACTGATATCGACGAACGCGACGAGGACCCGGCCGTGATCCGGCTGCTCGGATACTGCGACGGTGTCGCCGCCGGGTGTGTTCGCCTGTTCGTGCTCGACGAGGCGGCCGGGCTCTGGCAGGGCGATCGGCTGGCCGTGCTGGCTCCTTACCGAACGCGCGGCGTCGGCGCGCCGCTCGTCCGATGCGCTGTCGCCACTGCCGGTGCGCATGGTGGCCGGACGATGATCGCCCACATTCAGCTGGCCAATGTCCCGTTCTTCCGGCGCCTCGGATGGGCCGCGGCCGGCGAGCCGGAAGTCTACGTGGGCCGGTCGCACCAGCCGATGAGCCATCTCCCTGCCGACGCCACAGGACGGAACGGCCGTCATCGCGCAGCTGGCGGGCGGAATTACCTCGCGAGACCGGTAACCGCGGTCGCCGACAAGTCGAGGACAACCGCACGCCGGCCCTGCGATCGCACGGCCACTTCCGCCGAGTCGTCGATCGCGCCGACCACCGCCGCGGCGAGGTCGCGAGAGTGGAACGCGGCGACGCATTCGCGGTCGCGGCCCGGTGGGCAGCACAGCAGGAAGGCATAGGCCGGGAAGCACGTCAGCCACGCATCGACTGCCACGCCCGACGGCCGTGGCAATGCCGCTAGATCGACGGTGGCGCCGAGACCGCTCCACTCCAGCAGCATCGCCAGTGAGCCGATCAGGCCGGCCATGCTCACGTCCTTGGCGGCGACGCATGCTCCCGACGCCGCGATAGCCGGAAGCAGCCGGACATCGCCTGCCATCCGATGTGCCCGCTGGTCGAACGAACGGAAGAACGGAAAGTCCGGGCGCATCGCTCCGTCGAGGCACGCGGCGACGATCAGACTCTGGCCGACCGCAACTCGTGTCGATGACAGGACGGCGCCCACGCGCCCGATGCCGAAGGCGGACAGGGCCGGAACGCCGGTGTGGATCGTCAAGTGGCCGCCGACCAGCGGTACGTCGTACCAGGCCGCGGCGTCTCTCATCCCCCGTAACGCGTCGCGCGCAAGATCGGCGCTCCCGACAACCGTGTCGACGATGCCGAGCGGCGTGGCCCCCATCGCCACCAAATCGTTCACGTTCGTGAGAACTGCAGCCACGCCCGCGCCGTAGGGGTCAGCCGCCACGAACGCAGGCAACAGTGCCTCGCCGCACGCGACGACACGAGCGGGATCATGGGATGCCGCGCGGCCTAGATCGATGACCGCGCCGTCGTCGCCCGGCCCCTCGATCCACCCGTGCCGGCCGAGAATCTCGCTGACCAGCCCGATTTCGGCCTTGGCTCGCAGCGCCGGATGGGAACGAAGATGCGCGGCGAGCGATTCCAATTCGCCAGCGGCAGAGGGATCGACGACCATGCTGGCTCCCCGGCGACCGCGCCGACCGATGCCCGTGGCTATCGGAAAGTGGACGAGATGAATACTATAGGCAACGTGAGCGGGCCGACGTTTCTAACCGTGCCTGAGCGCAGTCGCAAGCCGCGGACGGTCGGCGTCACGCATGTCCTCGACAAGGGCGCGAGCGTGGTGCATACCGAGGCGATCCTGGCCAGCGCGGCTCCGTTCATCGACATCTGGAAGTTCGGCTGGGGAACCGCCTACCTCGATCGCGGACTCGACCGGAAGCTTGCGCAGCTGCGCGGGGCCGACGTGCGGAGCTGCCTCGGCGGCACGCTTCTGGAAATCGCCTGGCTCCAAGGCAAGGAGACCGAGTGCCTGGCCTGGGCGCAGGACGTCGGTTTCGACTGCGTGGAAGTCTCCCGTGGCGTCGCCGACATGACCGCCGCCGACAAGCACGAACTCGTACGGCAGGCGGCCGCGTCCTTCGTTGTCCTCACCGAGGTCGGCCGCAAGGATCCGGAGCACGTCATGTCGCCCGGCGAGTGGGCCCAGGAGATCAAGGGCGACCTCGACACCGGGGCTCGTTGGGTCCTTACCGAGGGCCGGGAGAGCGGCACTGTCGGCCTCTACCGAGCCGATGGGAGCGTGCGCGAAGACGTCGTCGCGGCGGCTACGAATGTCGCCGGTGCGAGCCGGATCCTGTTCGAGGCGCCACGCAAAGACCAACAGGCGTGGCTTATCCACGCCTTCGGTCCGGAAGTGAACCTGGCGAACATCGCGTTGGACGAAGCCTTGGCACTGGAAACCTTGCGGCTAGGGCTGCGCGCCGACACGTGCGACCTGGCCCGGCAATGGTTGACCGTCTGAACTCGGCCCGAACGGCCGTTGGCAGCAGCCTGTTCCCGGACGAGTACCGCGGCGTTGCGGTCACCACCGTCCAGGGCGAGCTGGACGAGGACGCCCTGCGGCGCCGCTTCCTCGGGCGTGAGGCGTATCGCCGCACCCGCTATATCGTCGTCCGCAGCGGGGAGCGGACGGCGATCGTGGCTGTCGGCAAGGAGTCTGACGATCCGTTGTTCTCGCCGATCGTCGAGGTGCACGTCCTCGCCCACGAGACCGAGTGCGTATACCTGGTCTGCCCAGACGTGGACACCGCCGTGCCGTCGGCCGTCGCCCAAGCCGCGCGTGAGCACGCGCCCGATCACCGCGGTGTGGTCGTTCAGGGCCGCTACGGCCATGTCAGCTTCATCGTCGATCCGACGGCAGTGCGGATAACGGTCACCGAGGTCGTGCCGCCATATCCGGCCAAACTCGTCGATCAGGCGCGCCGGATACTCGACGTCGCGGAGGACATCCGTCCGGTCGAGCTCGTCCCCGACGTCGTCACGCTCGAGGCACTGGCCCGGACCCGGCCGTCGGTCAGCTACTTGCTGCCGTGCCGAGGCGGCGGATTCACTGTCGAGGGTGCCCACACGGCCTACCTCGACGAGCGGCCGGAACGCGAGCCCTGGGTCCTCATCGGCTGCGAGCGCTCGCAACAGATTCACGAGCACTTCTACGGTGAGCGCGCGGCCCAGGTCGACATCTGCCCGCGAAACCGCACCGGATTGACCGGCGCCGTGCTGACGAAGTGTTGCCTGCTCGAACGACACATCGAGGTGAACGGCGGCCGGGCTGTCGTGCCGTGGGGCGCCACCCTGACGCAAGTCTCGCAGGCCTTGGCCGCGCTGGTCGGTGAACGGGAGCAGGCATGGGAGCCCGCCTGACCGACTCGGCGCAGTACGCGCATCTGTGGGGTACCGCGGAACTCCTTGCCGTCTTTGACGATCGCGCGCGATTGCAGAGCTGGCTGGACATTCTCGCGGCGCTCGCAACGGCGCAGGCGAGATTGGGCATCATCCCGGTCGATGCGGCGGAGGAGATCCGCCGCCACGCGCGCGCCGATCTGCTTGATATGGACTATGTCGCGGAGCAAACCCGGTTGACGTCCCACTCCACGCTCGGGCTCATCCGGGCGTGGCAACGGATCCTGCCCGACTCGGCGCGGGAGCATGTCTACCGCGGAGCGACCGTACAGGACGTGACCGACACCTGGTTCGGCCTCGTGATGCGGGCAGTCGGTCGAGTGGCATGGCGCGATCTGCGGGCGATCGAGGACACGTTGCTGGATATGGCCGGGGCGCATCGTGACACCGTGATGGCCGGGCGGACCCATGGTCAGCCGGGCGCGCCGATCACGTTCGGCTTCAAGGTCGCGTCCTGGGCGGACGAGGTACGCCGGCACATCGCCCGGCTGGCTGAGGGTCGGTCGCGATGGGTGGTTGGCCAGCTTGGCGGCGCCGTCGGCGTCCTGGAATTCTTCGCTCCGCACGGTCTGGCCTTGCGCACGGAGTTCTGCCGCGAATTGGGCCTTGGCGATCCCGGCATGTCCTGGCTGACAGCCCGGGACCGGATCGCGGAGTTCGGCGGCGTGCTCGCACTCATCTGCGGCACCCTGGCGCGCATCGGCAACGAGGTCTACGAGCTGCAGCGTCCGGAAATCGGCGAGCTGTGTGAGCCGACGACACCGGACACAGTCGGCAGTATCACCATGCCGCACAAGCGGAATCCCGAGAGCAGCGAACATCTGGACACGCTGGCTCGACTCGTCCGGGCCAATGCGGCCGTGCTGTACGAAGGCATGGCTGGAACTCACGAGCGAGACGGGCGAAGTTGGAAGGCCGAGTGGGTTGCCCTGCCGGAGATCTGCCTACTCGCCGGCGTGGCCCTCCAGCAGGCGCAGACCTTGCTGGCCGGATTGATCGTTGACACCGTGGCAATGCGGGAGAATCTCGCGCGGTTCGGGGACCAGATGACATCGGAGCACGTCCTCGCCGAGCTGACGCCACGGCTGGGCAAGCATCAGGCCCAGCAGCTGATGCACGAGCTGCTCGCACCCGGGCGTGGCAGAGTCCACGACGTCGTCGGCGCTCTCGTCACCGCAGGCGTCGTCGCCGAGGCCGACCGGGCAGCGCTCACCGGCGGCTGGGCGATCGGAGACGCCGCGGCGATGGTCGACACAGTGGTCGCACGCGGACGGGCAGCGCGAGCGTCAGAACCCGCAGGTGTGGATATGACGCCTCGACGCGTTCCGTTGGCGTGCCTGCCGACACCGCTCGTGCCGGCGCCCCGCCTGGCTGAGATCCTCGGGTCAGGTCCGCTGTGGATCAAGCGAGACGACTTGACTGGATTCGCCGTGGCGGGCAACAAGGCGCGAGCTCTGGAGTACCTGCTGGGGGACGCGGTCGACAGCGGCTGCGATGTGCTCGTCGCGGGCGGAAGCGTCTCCTCCAACTTCTGCGCCGCGGCCGCCGTGGCCGCGCGCCGTTGTGGGCTGGACTGCGAGCTGCTGCTCTCCGAATCGGCCTCGGTGGCCGGCTCGACCAACGTCGCCATCGCACGGGCGGTCGGAGCGCTGCTGCACTTCGACGCCGCTCCGACCCGCGAGACTCTCGACATCGTTCTCTGGGACCGCGTGGACGCGCTCCGAGCGGCGGGTCGGCGGCCCTACCCACTGCCGCGCGGCGGGGCGACACCCATCGGAGCGGCCGGCTACGCCTATGCCGCCCGAGAGATCGCCGAGCAAACCGCCGCGCTCGGCATCCAACCCGCCATCGTGGTTGTCCCGACCGGGTCCGGCGCCACTCAGGCTGGACTGGTCGCTGGCACGGTGGGGTACGGACTTCCATGGCACGTCATCGGCGCGTCGGTGAGCCGGCCGATCGGCGAAGCGACGGAACGGGTGCGGGCACTGGCGAAGGGCTGCGCTGCTGAACTCGGCTTCCCGGATCCGAACCCCGACGACGTGGATGTTCGTGATCTGCGCGGCGGCGGCTTCGGCCTACCTTCGCCGGCGGACCGCATGAGCGCCGAGCTGGCGCTCACGGCGGAAGGTCTCCTCCTCGATGACCACTACGGAGCCCAGGCCATGACTCTGCTCCGACACGTAATCGCCGAGGAGCGTCCCGGCTCGGCCCTCTTCTGGTCGACCGGCGGCCTGGTAGCGGCGCTTGCCGCACTCGGACGGGCAACGCCGACATGACCGCGCGTCGGCGGGGCGGACCACCCGAAGGCTCGGCTGCACCGGAGCTGATCGATAGCGGCTTCGCGTTGGAGAACGCGGACGCCCCGTTCCTGCATGCCGGGCTCAACCTCGCCGACATTGCCCACGTACTGGATCTGCTGCGGCGGGGCATCGTTCCGCCTGCTGCGGCAAGGGATCTGCTGCGGTTGCTGCTTGAAGTGCAGGGAACCGACGCCGCCCAGTTCCCCTACGACCCCGAGTTCGGCGAGCCCTACAACTCCCGCGAACGGTTCTTCGTATCGCGGCTCGGCGACGCCGCCGGCTGGCTGCACGCCGGCCGGCCGCGCCGGGAAGCGGCCCGAATCGCATTGCGGATCTACCTGCGGGACCAGCTGCTCGACCTCGTAGACGTCGTCGTCGACTTCGTGCACCGCACGGCTTCCGTCGCCGCGCAGCACGTCGAGACGCTGATGCCCGACCAGACCTACCTGCAGCAAGCCCAGCCCTCGACATTCGGCCACTACGTGCTGTCCTTCGCCTACCCGGCGGTGCGCGATGCTGAGCGGCTGCTCGACGAGTTCGGGGCGATCAACCGCAGTCCCGGTGGCGCCGGTTGCGTCAACGGAACTCGGCTGCTGGACGACCGTGACTTCGTTGCGCGTGCGCTCGGGTTCGACGAGGTCATCGAGCACACCCGCGATGCCATGTGGCAGATCGACGGGCTGATCCACGTTCTCGCGACGGCGGCCAGCCTGCTATCGACACAGAGCAAACTGGCCGAGGACCTCGAGATCTGGTCGAGCAGCGAGTTCGACTTCGTGGACCTCGCCGACGCCTACACCCGATCGAGCATCCTCATGCCGCAGAAGCGAAATCCCTACTCTTTGGCAATTGTGCGCGGAGCGTCGGGCGTCCTCATCGGGCGGCTTACCGGCTTCCTCGCCGTGGCCAAGAGCCCGTCGGCACGCAGCGACAACCTGATCTTCGCCTACGGCGAGGTGCCACGCGCCCTCGATCTCTCGATCCGGGTGACCCGGTTGATGAGCGGTGTCATGGGCACACTGCACGTCAACGCCGATCGCCTCGCGGAGGAACTCGCCGTCGGTTACACCCAGGCCACCGACCTGACCGAGTTCATCGTGCAGAGCTGCGGCGTCGACTATCGCAGCGCCTACGTCGTCGTCGGCAGGACGGTGCGGGAAGCCAGCCGACGCGGCATCGCTGGAAGGGACATCACCGGGGCAATGCTCGACGAGGCGGCCCGCGCCGAGACCGGCCGTTCCTGGGACCTCACGGACGTGGACCTAGCTCCGGCGCTGGACGCCCGGGCCATCGTGGCCACTCGGGTCGGAGTGGGCGGCGCCGCGCCCGGCGCCGTGCGGGCGATGATCGCACAATGCGAGCAGCGGGCGGACTACCTCCGGCGCGCGATCGCCGAGCGTCGCCAGCGGCTACGGCACGCCGAGCGCCGACTACTCGAGGATGCGGCCCGCACGGCGGAGGAGGCGGCACGATGACGACGGACCCGCGACCCCCGGTCGAGCTTCCGACCGAGGTCTCCGTGATCAACGTGGGACTGCCGCTGTTCGCCGATGCCCTGCACGAGCAGGGGGTGCCGGTGCAGCCCGTCGATTGGCGTATCCCGGCCGGTGGCGACCTGGAGTTGGTGGCCGCGCTCGAGGAGCTTTACGGGCCGCGCTCGGACGCGATCGAGACGGCCAATGCCGAGGTCGTGCACCGCTTGGACCAGGGCGTGCCGCAGCTCGTTGACGTCACCCCTGCGTCGACTGTGCTTTCCGGCGTGCCGGAGCGGACGCTGCTGCACTGCGGCCCGGCCGTCGACTGGAACGACGCGTGCAACCCGCTTCGACGCTCGATGCGGGCTGCGGCGGTGGCCGAGAGCTGGGCCGCCGACGTCGAAGCGGCGGACCGGCTGCTCTCCGACGGCGCGATCAGACTCGAACCGGCCTATCGCTACGACACCGTGGTTCCGATGGCGAGCGCCATCGGCCCGTCCGCGCCCCTCTTGGTCGTCGACAACACCGCCGGGGACACGCGGGCATTCGCCCCGGTGAACCAAGGACCCGGCGACACCGCCTGGTTCGGGCGCGACACGCCGGCGGCGATCGAACGGCTGGTCTTCATTCGGCAGATCGCGGGGCCCATGATCCGCGCTGTCGTGCAGGCGAGTGGCCCGATCGACCTTTGGGCGCTGGCGGCACAGGGGGTTCAGATCGGCGACGACGTGCACATGCGTACCCAGGGCACGACGAGCCTGCTGGTGCGGAGCATCCTCCCCGCGTTAGCAGCCCTGCCGGACGACGGGCGGGTGGAATTCGCGCGGTTCCTGGCGGGCAACCACATGTTCTTTCTGAACCTTGCCATGGCCGCGGCCAAGTCGGTCGCCCTGTGGGCCGAGCAAGTAACCGGCTCGAGCATCGTCACCACCATGTGCCGGAACGGAACGACGTACGGAATTCGGCTCGCGGGCTCGGACGAGATGTTCCGGAGCCCTGCGCCACCGATTGCCGATGCCCTGTATTACGGGGATCACGGCCCCGAGAGCGCCGCCAAGGACATCGGAGACAGCGCCATCTTGGAACTCGTCGGCCTCGGGGCCGCGGCCGCGGCCGGCTCGCCCGCCGTCGCGGGCTTCGTCGGTGGCACGATGGCGGACGCGGTCGCGATCACCGAGCAGATGGCATCGATCTGCGCCGGGCGCAGCTCCCGGTTCAAGCTGCCTACGTGGGGCAACGCCGGCACGCCGCTCGGTGTCGATGTTCGTCGAGTCGTCGAGACCGCGACGACTCCGAGGATTACCACTGGCGTCCTGCACGTCAGTTCCGGCGTCGGACAGATCGGCGCCGGAGTCGCGACCGCGCCGGCGGAATGCTTCCAGGACGCGGTGCGGGCGCTCGCCGTTCATCGATCGACCGTTCCCGCCGGCAGTCGACCGCTTGATCGATCGTGATCTTGGACCCATTGCTCCCGGGCGACGATATGGCCAAGGTCATCAGCCAGGAGCAGAGGAGCCAGCGTTGAGCGAGCGGATCGTGCATACCCGCTGGGACGGCGGCATGCGGGCGGTTACCGACGCCAACGGCTTTCAGATCGTCGTGGATGAGCCCGAAACCTCCGGCGGCAACAACACCGGCCCACAACCGACAGATCTCTTCCTGGCCTCGATCAGCTCGTGCTTCGCCCTGGCGATGGCGTGGGTCGCCCGCAAACACGACATCACGTTGTCCAATCTGACCGTCGATGCGGTCGGTCGCTACGACGGGCCCAAGTTCACACACGTCAACGTTGCGGTGATGGCTGACAATCCGCGACCTGTCCTGGAGGAGCTCGCCAAGCGCGCCCAGCGGGTCTGCTATGTCACGAACACCCTGCGGCTCGGACCAGAGATCACCCTGACCATCGGATAGTCACTGCAGGCGAAATGCCACGGTCAGCGGGGACGGTAGATGTCGCGGCGATGCTCGATACGCAGCACATGTACGACTTGAGCGAGGTCATCGATCTCATAGATCACGCGGTAGTCGCCTCGGCGCGCCGCGTACTTGCCAGCAAGTTCACTTCTCAGGGGCTTCCCAACGCGATACGGGTCATTTGCCAAGACGGCGAAGCAGAATTCAACTGCGGCTGCTGCGGCCTTGGCTGGCAACGCGTTCACAGCCCGACGAGCGCTCGCAGCGAACTCGACTCGATAATCGCCAACCGTCACGCGCTACGAGCTTGAGCGGTCCCGTCGGGCCAGATCTCCCCGAATCGTCTGTTCGTCGAAGGTCTCTCCGCGCGCCACCTCGGCCTCCGCTTCGCGGATCTCTTCCAACGCGCCAGGCGTGGACAGCACGTCGATGGTCTCCTCCAGCGAGGCCAAGTCATCAGGGGAGATGAGCACCGCGGCAGGATGACCATGCTTGGTGATGATCACCCGGGCGTGAGTGCTTTCGACATCGGCCACCAGTTCGGACAGCCGGTCGCGGACCTTGGCGAGCGGCAACTCGGTCATAGCCAGAAGTATAGCCAGTTCGGCGAGCCCATCGCCTCCTTCGGCCGCCTCGTCCCCGCTGACTTAGCGAGTCTTGCGCGGGTCGGCCGGTATCAACCCTCATCAGGCTGGAGGACAGCCGAGCGAGTTCGGCTGGTCCGCGCGTGTGCAGCGGGCTTGGTGCGCAAGCCGATCAACGCCGTCGTCCCAGCGGCGAAGAGCGCGACGCTTCCTGCCGCCATCGCCCAGTGATAGCCGGTCACGAAGGAATCAGTCGCGGGTCCCTGCGCGACCGGGCCGAGCCGGGAAACGATCTGGCTGGTCTGACCGCCGGCGACCTGCTGGCCGAGATCTCTCGCGCCCGCCTGCACAGCCGGCGGCAATGTTGTCACCTTGGAATCCCACACGTGCGTAGCGACGGCGACACCGATGGTGCCCATGACGGCGATGCCCACCGACGCGCCGATCTGGCGAGCTGAGTTCAGGATTCCGGAACCCGTTCCGGCAAAGGCAGGGGGGACGTCGCCCATGACCTGGGAGGACACCAGAGGGGCGGCCAATCCGAAGCCGAGTCCGACCAGCACGTACCCCGCCCCCGCCAACCAGAATCCGGTGTCGGAACTCAGGAGCGTCAAACCCACCATTCCGACGGCGGCAATCAGACTCCCCGCGCCGATGAGCAGCCGGCCGTCGTAGCGCCGCGCCAGACGACTCACGCTGATGGACGCCGCGAAGAACGGCCCATTCAACAGCAGCCACGACAGGCCGGTTTCCAGCGCCGACCAGCCGCGCAGGTCCTGAAAGTAGAGCGTTACCCAGAAGAACATTCCCGCTAGGGAGAAGTACATCAGCGCGAAGACGGTGTTCGCGGCGACGAAGCGTCGGTTGCGCAGCAGGGCGGGTGGCACCATCGGCGACTCTGCCCGCCGCTCCCACATGGCGAACCCGCCTAGCATGACCACGGCACCGGCGAGGGAGCCGACGACGATCGCTGACGCCCACGATCGGCGGCTGCTCTCGATCAGCGCGAACGTCAGCAGGAATAGTCCGGTCGCGGCGAGCAAGGCACCTAGCAGGTCGAGCGGACGGGCCTGCGGATCCCGCGAGTCTTCTACCGCCACGAGCGTCACGGCCCCGCAGACCAGGCCGATCGGCACATTCACCCAGAAGATCGCTGACCAGTCGAAGGCCCTGATCAACACACCGCCTATCACCGGGCCGAGCCCGAAGCCGAGGCCGCTGATCGCAGACCAAGTACCGACGGCGCTCGTGCGATGCTCGGGATCGAAGGCATGGATCAATATCGACAACGTGAGTGCGGCCATTGCCGCACCACCGACACCCTGCAGCGCCCGGAAGGCGATCAGCTCCTGATCGTCCTGCGACAACGCGCAGCCCGCCGACGCGAGCGTGAATATGAACAGCCCGGCGAGAAAGACTCGCTTGCGACCGAACCGATCCCCGAGGGTGCCGCCGACCAGGATCAGGGCCGCTAGCACCAATGTGTAGGCGCCAACTACCCACTCGAGGTTTGCCGGTGATACATCGAGTTCCTGCTGTATCGACGGCAACGCGACGTTGACGATCGTGACATCCAGCAAGATCATCGCCTGCGACATGCACATTGCCGCAAGCGTCAGCCCGTTCGCACGGGGGGTCGCTGGACGCGCTACACCGTCCGCACCCACGGCATCAGAATGCGGCCTCGCGCGGTAATCCGCCAGCGCCGACCTAGCCGGCACGCTGACCGCGAGGGCCGCGGCTCCCGATGCCGCTACCCGGCAAGATGCCGAGGTTTCAACTGGTCCGAAACTTGTCGGTGCCTCCGGCTAGCGTCGTCGTCGAGGGCAATCACACGGAGGGACAAACCATGGCCGGCACCGCGCTGCGCGGCTTCGCGACTATCAACTTCTGGGCCGAGGACGTGGCCGCTGCCCGTGATTGGTACGCCGACTTTCTCGGTACCCAGGCGTACTTCGAGCGCACCGACGCCGACGGTCGGCTCGTCTATGCCGAATTCCGCGTGGGTGATTCCGAGGCCGAGTTCGGCATTATCGATCAGCGCTTCGCTCCGCCCAACGCAGCCGCGGGACCGGGCGGCGCGGTGATGCACTGGCACGTCGACGACCTGCCCGCGACCGTTGAACGACTGCTGTCCTTGGGCGCGAGCGAGTATCAGCCCATCACCCAGCGCGGCGAGGGCTTCGTCACCGCGTCGGTCGTCGACCCGTTCGGCAACGTGCTGGGCGTGATGTACAACCAGCACTATCTGGCGGTGACCGGTGGCTGACCGGACCGCTCGCCAGGTGGGTCAACTCGATCGCGCACCGAGCGAGCGACGGCTGCCGGACGATTCCGGACCTGAGCGATCGCCACCCGGCACCGAGGTCCTGTCATCGTCCCGTTGCCATTGAGTCACCGGGAGGTCTCCCATACGTGCCCTTTGTGGGGTTAGCGTGACCCTGTCCGTGTCCGTCTGTCGATGCGAGAGGGATGAGCGAATGCGAACTCGACCTGGCAAGCGATTGCGCGGTGCAGCGGGAATGGCCACACTCGCCCTCGTTGCCGCGAGCGGCGTTGCGGCGCTCGCAAGTGAGCCGACAGCGGCGGCCGCGCCGCCGTCCTCGGCCTGCCAGCTGGGCAACGGGGTGAAGCACGTCGTCAGCCTCGTCTTCGACAACGTGCACTTCTTCCGCGACAACCCGAATGTGCCGTCTGACCTCGAGCAGATGCCGCACCTGATGAACTTCCTGAAATCGAACGGCACGGTGCTGTCCAACGTGCACACCCCGCTGATCGCGCACACCGCCGATGACAGTCTCACGATCTACACCGGCCTTTACGGCGATCGGCATGGACAGCCGGTGTCGAACTCGTACAAGACGTACAACCCCGACGGGACGACGGATCCGGCGACATCGTTCGCCTATTGGACGGCACCGGTGTCCGACACGGCGAACCCACCCACGCCCGGCCACGACACCACGCCGAGCATGGTCTACTCCGACACCGTGCCGGCGACGCCGGGTGCGACCGATCGGCAGACCCCGGCCCCGTGGGTGCCGTTCACCCGGGCCGGATGCACGGTCGGCGACTTCTCCACCGCCAACATGGTGCTGGAGAACGTCCCGCGCGACCTCCCGGCCGTATTCGGGCCTAACTCGCCCGAGGCCGCACAGGCCGCCGCCGACCCGGACCCCTTCAAGGACGCCGAGGTCGCCGACTACATCGGCGAAGCGGTGCACTGTGCTCAGGGTGACGTCGATCTGCGCGAACGCGCAGGCGGTGAAGTTCGGCCAGACCTCGCCGTCGCCCACCGCGGTCGAGGACAGCCTGCCGACCGAACCGGGCGGCTACAACGGGTTCCAGGCATTGTTCGGCGCAAGGTACATCGCGCCGCAACTCGGCGCGGGCACGCCGAACCTCTCCCACAACGGCTACCAGGTCACCAACGCGGCGGGCAACCTCGTCGACCTCGACGGCAACGCAGATCGTCAAGCGCGTTCAGCGAACAACCCGGGTTCCCCGGCTTCAACCCGACCGCCACGCAGACGCTCGCCTACCTCGCCGACATGCAGGAGACCGGCATCCCGGTCACCTACGGCTACATCTCCGACCTGCACGAGCGCAAGGCCGGCACCAGCGGGTGCACGACGGCTGACGCGCCACCGCGACCGGTCGCCCTCGGTCCGGTGACAGCTGCTACGTCGACGAACGCCAAGGCCTACGACGACGCTTTCGAGACGTTCTTCGAGCGGCTCGCCGCTGACGGCATCACGCCGGCCAACACGCTGCTTCGTGATCGGCGCCGAGGAGAACGACCAGTTCGTCGGCGCCAACGTCGGCCGAGCGATCGAACCGACACCGGCCGGCTGCGACGGCGTTACCACGACCCGTGCAACTACGCGACGGACAGATCGGCGAGCTGCCGCGAACATCAAGGGCCTGCTGTCGACACATCCAGCAGCGGCACCGCAGTTCGACATCGAGCCGCAAGGCGCGGCGATCTACGTACACGGGCAGCCGGCCGCTGACGATCCGACCGTGCGCCAGCTCGAACGCGACACCGCCGCGATGACGGCGGAACAACCCGTTCAGCGGCGTCAACGGCGAGAAGATCACGAAGTACCAGGCCGGTGCTATGGAGCAGCGGGTGCTGCACCTGCAGACGGCCGACACGCTCCGGACGCCGACCTACACGCTGTTCCCGATGCCCGACTACTTCTTCGGGACGACCGGTCCGAACGTCGGCATCAATCCCGCGTTCGCGTGGGACCACGGCTACTACAGCCCGAACATCGACATCACCTGGGCTGGGGTCGTCGGTCCCGGGAGTGGCGGCGAACGGTGTGGACGGACCGGCGCCGGCCGGAGGCAACGAATCGCACGATCCGAACTCACTGAACACCGTTCCCGACGCAAGCAGAGTGGGCACGTGGGTGGAGGAGACCGATCTGCGTCCGACGCTGCTCCACATCGCGGGGCTCACCGACGACTACCAGAGCGATGGCCGGGTGATCAGCCAGGTTCTCACCTCGCCCGCGTCGTCACTGCGTGATACCGAGGCGCTCGCGGTGGCCTACCAGCAGATCAACTCGAGCGTCGGTCAGTTCGCGACGGACACGATGATCGCCGACAGTGCAGCTCTCGCTAGCGGTTCCGCCAACAACGACTCGGCCTACAAGAGCGAGCAGGCGCAGCTGCGCCATCTCGCCGACAACCGCGACGCTCTGGCCGGCGAGATGAAGGCAGTGCTCGCGCAGGCCGCGGAAGGACACTCGCCGTCCCACGGCAAGGTGACCTCCGAACTCGCTCGGGCAAACGCGCTGCTGAAGCAGGCCCACCAGCTGGCGGGCGGGCACTAACCGAGCGCGCGGGATGTGCGTGGTGACAACCGCGCACATCCCGCGCATCGACGCTTCAACATCTCGCGTGGATGCCTTGGCCGGTCGTGACCGGTCAGTGCCTGATGGGCGGAGCGGACCCTGGTGGGTCCGTCTAGTACATCGGGCTCCGCGCCACGCCCAACGAATTGCCTCGTCGCAGCGACCGCCGCGCCGTGCTGACCGTCAGTGACCAAACACCGATGCCGATGAAGAGATTGATGAGCGCCGTGCTGACTTTCGACGCCATTTCGGCGCTGGTCGCAAACGGAGCCAGGGCAGCGACCAGCGTGCTCAGTCCCAGAATCCACCCGAAGAAGGTGAACGGCGACGGTGTGGCGAGCAACAGAATGTGCATGAGTGCCGTTGCGAACAGGCCGACCCCGAACGCGGCCAGGGCATAGGTCACCGTGTCGGCGTCTCCCCAGGTACCTGACCTGTTTGGTGCTAGGACCGGGATGTGAAAGATGCCGCGAGCGATGACGATGCCCACGACGGCGATCAGCGCGGCCACCACGGCCGTCGCTAGACCACCGGCCCAGAGCTTGCCGGCATCGACCGCCATGCGCCTGCTCCCGCCGTGGTTGAGATGCCGGCGACGCGGGCGGTTCCGGTGTCCAGTCTGCAGTCATAGCTACCCCGAGCTGTTGGTGATATCGCAAGAGATGAACAGAGCCAGGGCCAAACAATAGCCCGGCCGTGAAAACGCCCGAACAGCGCGGAGAGCGGACTTACGTCCGAGACCCGGAGCGCCAATGCTGATGATCTTTGACCTAGCGGCGCTGGGGAGCAGTAAGTCCAAGATCACGACCGGTTACTTCGCCGACAGCGCCGCTCCGGGCGGTGCCCATCGGGGCCGCCCGGAGCGCCATCGCGGCCGTCGCCGCGCGTTGGCGCGCATGACCCCCTTACACCGTGCCGTGCACCTGTCCTATTTGGGTCATCGCTGAGGCGTGTCGCATAGCGGGATAGCGCTTCGGGCCGGCCAAGCCACTGTCCGCTCGTTGACTTAGGCGGCGGTCGGCGGCAGCCCACAGATCCGCCCGCACCGTAGGTGGTGAGTGGCGAAGCATGCGGCGGAGGTCGGCCTGCTCCTGGAGCTGCCGCACCCGAGTGCGAATCCTGTTGATCATGACTTTCTCCTTGATCGGAATATCGGTTGACTACTGAAGGATCGGCGCCGCCCGGTCGCTGGCGTATCCACCAAGAGGGCTCACGTGCGGATGACGCCGTCTCCTCCGATCAGGTGTTTCATCGGTGGCCAGGTCGAGGACACCGAGCGATCACGGCGTAAATGCACTGGCGGGTCGGGTAGCCGGATCGCTCGCCACGCCGCGATGTCAGCGGCCGGAATTACAGTGGGGCGACGTGACCTCCCCACCGCCGCGCGCACGCTGGCTACAGCGCTTGCTGGCCTACTGCCTCGCGCACCGGCGGGATCTGTTCGTGGCATTCGGCGCGGCCATCGGCGGCGCCATAGTGTCGACTGCCGTACCGCTCGCGATTCGGCACGTCATCGACACTGCCGCTACGCCAGCGGGTGCCACTGGCGGCATCGGGGTGTGGGTGGGAGCCCTCGTCGTCGCAGCGTTCCTCCAGTACGGGCTCACCTTCGCCCGGCGGTATTCGGCCGGCCGGCTATCCCTGCACGTCCAGTACGACATGCGACGTGACGTGTTCGCCGCGTTGTCCCGGCTGGACGGCACGGCTCAAGACGAGCTGGACACCGGCCAGGTGGTGAGCCGGTCCATCACGGACATCGGCCTGGTCCAAGGATTGCTCGCCTTCGTCCCGCTGCTGGCAAGCAACGCGCTGCTGTTCGTGTTGTCGCTAGTGGTCATGGTGTTTCTCTCGCCGGCGCTCACCCTGGTGACCCTCGCCGTGGCCCCCGCGCTCTGGTACGTCGCAGCGGCGTCCCGAAAGCATCTGTTCCCGGCGAACTGGGCGGCCCAGCAGCAGGCCGGCGAGGTGGTGGGACACGTCGAGGCAGCGGTCACCGGCGTGCGTGTCGTGAAGGGGTTCGGCCAGGAACAGCGCGAGCTGCGAGAGCTCGAGTCCGAAGCCACCCTGCTGTTCGGCAACCGGATGCGCGTCGTGCGGTTGCAGGCCAAATACGCCCCAGCCCTGCAGGCCATTCCCGCGTTGGGTCAGGTCGGCGTGCTGCTGCTTGGCGGCTGGCTCGCGCTCGCCGGCCATCTCACGCTGGGCACGTTCCTCGCCTTTGCCACCTATCTCGGCCAGCTCGTCTCCCCCGTTCGCCAGCTCACCGCTTTGATGACCATCGGGCAACAAGCACGCGCCGGGGTCGAGCGGGTCCTGGAAATCGTCGACACCCGACCGACGATCGACGACGCGCGCGGACGCCGTGGCCGTTCCCGATGGACCGGTTGGAATCGAGTTCGACGACGTCCGATTCAGCTACGACGACGGGGCGGTTCCCGTTCTGGACCGGTTGTCGTTGTCGATCGCGCCGGGCGAGACGGTGGCTCTCGTCGGCGGCGCGGGATCAGGCAAGTCGACGCTCGTCTCGCTGTTGCAGAGACAGTTCGAGCCGCAAGCAGGATCGATACGCCTGGGCGGCGTCGACCTGCGGCAGGCCCGGCTCGAGTCCGTGCGCGCGGCCCAGGCCGTCGTCTTCGATGAGAGCTTCCTGTTCTCCGACACCATTGCTGCCAACATCGCGTACGGACGGCCCGATGCGAGCGACGAGGACGTCCGGGCGGCAGCTCGTGCGGCTGAGGCGGAGGAGTTCGTCGAGGCCCTACCGGAGGGTTTCGACACGGTCGTGGGAGAGCGCGGCCTCACGCTCTCCGGCGGCCAGCGCCAGCGGATTGCCATCGCCCGCGCACTGCTGTGTGAGCCCCGGCTGCTCGTGCTGGACGATGCGACGTCCGCCATCGACCCGATCGTCGAGGCCCGAATAAACGAACGACTGCGCGCCGGCACCGGCTGCCGGACGACGTTGCTCGTGGCTCACCGACGGTCCAGCCTGGAGATCGCTGACCGCGTCATCGTGCTCGATCGAGGCCGCGTCGTCGACGCCGGAACCGTCGCGGAGCTGGCGGCTCGCAGTCCGGAGTTCCGGCGACTGTTCGATCCGGACGCGGCCGTGGCGGCCGTCGCAGCAGCGAGCAACGGCCATGCACCGGTAGGTCCAACGCTGGTCAGGACGCCCGATCCGTCAGCCCGGTTCGGCATGCACAACCGGCGCGCCGGACAGACTGGTGACGCCAGCCTGTTCAGCTCGCTTCCCGCGACCCCGGAGCTCCTCGAGCGAGTGGCGAAGTTGCCGCCCCCCACCGGCGAGCCCGACATCCCGGATTCGATCTCCCACGCCGCCGATCCGCAATTCGGCTTGCGCCGGCTGCTCGCGCCGGTCCGAAGCGTGCTCCTTGTTGGCCTGGTGCTCGTCGGGCTCGATACGGTGGCGCAGCTACTCATCCCCGCGTTGGTCCGCGGCGGCATCGATCAGGGCGTCACCGCGCAATCGCTCAGCACGCTGGTGGCGATCAGCGCCATAGCCTTCGCGGTCGTCATCGTCGACTGGGGCATTAGTCGCGCGGGTCAGCTGGTCACTGGGCGGACGGGTGAACGGCTCCTCTACCTGCTGCGGGTGAAGACCTTCGCGCATCTGCAACGCCTCGGGCTCGATTACTACGAACGCGAGCTGGGCGGCCGCATCATGACCCGGATGACCACCGACGTCGACGCCCTGTCGACGTTCCTGCAGACCGGACTGACCACGACGTTGATCAGCCTGCTGACGATCGTCGGTGTCCTCGTCGCGCTCGTTGTCCTCGACGCCGGCCTATCGCTGATCCTCATCGCCATGGTGCCGGTGCTGGCGGTAGCCACCCTGATATTCCGAGCCAAGTCCGTCCCGGCATATATCGAAGCGCGCGACAAGGTGAGCGCGGTCAACGCGCTGTTCCAAGAGAACGTCGCCGGGCTTCGAGTCACCCAGGCCTACCGGCGCGAAGACCGCAACCTGACAACCTTCCTCGCCGCCTCCCGCGAGTACCTCGTCTCTCGGATGCGAGCACAGCGCTACATCGCCACGTACTTTCCGTTCGTTCAGCTGCTCAGCGACCTGGCCGGGGCGGCTGTCCTCGGGTTCGGTGCCGTCCGGCTGCGGGACGGCACGATAAGCCCGGGCGTGCTCATCGCGTTCTTCCTCTACTTGGATGCGTTCTTCGGCCCCGTCCAGCAGCTCTCGCAAGTCTTCGACGGCTACCAGCAATCCACGGTCGGGCTCGCACGTCTCCGTGACCTGTTGCGAACGCCGACTTCCACGCCTGCTGCAGAGCATCCCCGACCAGTCGGCTCGTTGCGCGGCGAGATCCGGCTGCGTGATGTTCGCTTCGCCTACCCGGGGGGCGCGGACGAGGCCGTCGCCGGCATCGACCTGTCCGTCGCCGCCGGCGAGACGGTCGCCCTCGTCGGCGAGACCGGAGCCGGCAAGTCAAGCGTGATCAAGCTGGTCGCCCGGTTCTACGACCCCACATCCGGCGCGGTACTCATCGACGACACCGACGTACGCCAGCTGGATCTCCCGGCCTACCGGCGCCGACTCGGCCTCGTCCCACAGGAGCCGTATCTCTCGACGGGCACCGTCCGCGATGCCATCGCGTATGGGCGTCCGGACGCGACCGACGCCGAGGTCGAGGACGCGGCCCGGGCGGTCGGCGCGCACACGACGATTGCCGCGTTGCCCAATGGGTACCAGTACGAGGTTGGCGAACGCGGCCACAATCTGTCGGCCGGCCAGCGGCAGCTGGTTGCGCTGGCCCGGGCCGAGCTGGTCCACCCCGACATCCTGCTGTTCGACGAGGCGACTGCGGCCCTGGATCTGGCCAGCGAGGCAGCGGTGAACCGGGCGGCGGCCGCCGTGACTCGGCGCCGGACCACGCTCGTCGTCGCCCACCGGCTCACCACGGCTGCTCGCGCGGACCGGATCATCGTGCTCGATCGCGGTCGGATCGTGGAGACCGGAACGCATCGGAGCCTGCTGGCCGCCGGTGGCACCTATGCGGCGTTGTGGGATGCCTACGCGGACCGTCCCGTGGGCGTGACGGACTGACGCGCTCCCGCCTGCCTTAAGGCCTCGCCTCCGGTTGCCGCGCGGGCGCCCGGTCGGCCGGGTGCTCGATGAGCGCCAGTATTCGAGCGGACATGAAGCGGGCAGTCCGGACCGGCGTGCCGCTACGGGTCAGCTCGGTCACCTCCACGACTGATCGACCGTACGACACCTCGACCCGCCGACCAGCGCGAGTCGCCACGACGTCGTAAGTGCGTGCCATTCCGCCAGCATCGATGACGATCTCGACGCGATCGCCCTTCATATCCCTGCCTCGGTTCCGTCAGCGGCCCACCAACTCGAGTGCGCCCTAACAGCAAGATTGGCACAATCCTGCGACATGCTGCCCGCGACCGCGCCCATTCGAGCGCTCCCGCCTTACCGGCGGGATCCGATCACCTGGGTGGCCTTCGTCGAACTGCTGTCCTTCGGTGTGCTCAACGCCGGGCTGGGCGCGGCGCTCCCCTTTCTTCGCGACGCCGAGCACATCTCGTATCTGGCCGGCGCCCTGCACCAGGTCGCCTTCGCGATCGGCGGCGGACTGGCCGGGATCCTGACCGCTCGAGCCCGGCGCATGCCCGGACGACCATGGACGATTCGCGGCGGGCTGCTGGTGCGGCAATCGCCTGGCTCGGCGTCGGCTACGGCGACGTGCTGGCGATCACCGCCGGCGCAGCATTTCTGGTCAGCCTGCTGGCGACCGCGGCGCTCATCCGGCTGTGGGCAGTTCTCGCGGATGCGCACGGCCCGCGCCGGGCCGTGGCGATGGCCGAAGGCGAGGTCTGGGTCAGCCTCGGTGGCATCATCAGCCCGGCTGATTGCTGTGATGGCCGGTACGGCGCTCGGCTGGCGTTCCGCGTTCGTGCTGGGCGCCATTCTTGTCGCTAGCACGGTGCTGTTCACCGCGCGCGTCCCGATCCCGCCGCCGGTGCCTCGCACCGCCGCCGATTTCGATCCGGACCGCCCGGGTGGGGGGCGGCGGTTTCCGCCGTTGCTCGTCGTGGTGTTCGCGATCGTCGCGTTGGAGTTCGCGCTGACGTTCTGGCTCGCCAGTTATCTCGCCGATGACGTGGGCCTGAACCGGCAGCTCGCGGTGACCATGGTCAGCGGCCTCTACGCTGGCCAACCTGCTGGGCCGGGTGCTGGCCAGCCGGCTCGCCCACCGGTTTCGCGCCGAGCTGTTGCTGGCCGGCGCGCTCGCTGTGGTGCTGCTCGGGCTGCCGATCCTGCTGACAGCGCAGAACGCGTACACCGCCGAACTCGGCCTGGCCATCGCCGGGGTGGGCATCGCGGCGACATTCCCGCTCACCTCGGCGATGCACGTCGCGACGAGCCGGCACGGTGCCGACGCCGCCATGGGCCAAGTGCTCGCTATCGCATCAGTCGGCCAAATGTGTGGCCCGCTCGTTGTCGCCGTGCTCGCCCAGGTATCGAACTTGCGGGTCGGACTGATCGCCTTGGTGGGGTTCACGCTCCTCGCGGCGGGCGCGTTGCGCTGGCAAGTCTCGCGGACGAATTAGCGGCCAAGCATTACTTCACCCACATCTGGCCGATCAGCATCGGCAGCGCCGCCGGCGTCGTCTGGACATTTCCGACCCGCGTCGAGGTGAATACGTCGATGACCGCGTTTGCAGTCGGGACCACTGGAGCGTCATCCATGATGCGACGATCGATCTGCCCCCACAGGGATAGGGCTTCGGGAGGGTTCGACTAGCTGTGCAGACTTCGCCTGCGCGACAAGTTCGTCCACCTCGGGTCGACAGTAACGGTTGACGTTGTTGTCCCACGGCGTTTGCGCAGAAGGCCGGCAGGAAAACAGATAGTCGAAATATGCGTCGGGCCTCGGATAGTCGGGAATCCAGCCTGGAGTGATGGCGACGTCCACCTTATGGCTCGGGTCGCTGATGAAGGGCATATACATGGCGTTGTCATTGGTCAGCAAGTGCGTTACCGGGCGATAGCCGATATCGCGCAGCACCGATGCCACATACTGGAGCTTGTTGGGGGGCATAGCGTTGCCCGTAGACATCAACGGTCATCCCTGCGGTACCAGATGCCTTGACGAAGGACCGAGCTAGCTGCGACGTTTGGCGCGAAGCTGTCGTCACTGTACGGACAATAAGAGACATGGCCCGGGAATCCGGGCGGCAGGATTTGACAGGCGGGCCGAGCGGCAACTTCGCCGCCGAGAATCTCTGCGAACTGGCGCCGGTCAAATGCATAGTTGACCGCGCGACGAGTACCCACCTGGTCGAACGGCGGAGCGGTGCACGTTCAACGTTAGGTAATGGGTTTGGAACCAGGGTTGCTCGTGGAACTGCCTCGGGTACCGGGCCCGCAAATGCACGTTGGTCGCTTCGTCACCGAATAAGAGCATGACGTCTGCTCGCCCGGCGAGGACGTCGGCGACACCGGACGCCTCGGACGGACCTGGGCTTGACATATCGGATGACGTCGGGGTAGCCCGCCGGCTGTGCCGCGTAAGACCACTGTCGGAAGTACGGGTTGCGCCGCAGCACGATCAGCTCACCTTTGAGGAAGTTGGAGATCTGATACGGGCCCGTGCCGGCAAGCGGCTTAGCTGACTCGATGTCGGGCGCATCCTTCGGGGTTGCGACGACGAGCGTCAGCGTTAGTTTGTCGAGGAAGCCCGGATCGGCCTCGCTCAGCCGGAAGGTGATCCGCCCCGCGACGTCGTCGACCTGTATGCCGGCGATCGAGTCACATTTTCGCGATCGGTGATGCAGGCCGGCGCACCGACGATTGCGCTGTACACGGCTGGATTTCCGCCGTGCCGGCCGACTGTCAGCTCGCGTACAATTCCACGGCGCACGTCACTCGCGTGCACCACGTCGCCATTCGAGAATCGGACGCCAGATCGAATCGTGAACGTATAGGTTCGGCCCCCGTTCGTCACGGTGGGCAGCGCGACCGCCAAATCGGGGACGATGGCCACGCCCGCGGCGCCACCGGTCGCACTGTAGGCGACGAGACCGTCGTACACCGGTCGCGTCAGGACGCCGAATTCTAGGTTGTACGCGGTCGCGGGATCGACATAGTTCAGAAGGCGTGGCGTCGGACGAAACGAACGTTAGCGTTCCGCCCAGGTGTGACGCGTTCGCGAAGGCCGCAGACGTCAACCATAGGTCGCTTTCCGGCGACCGCCAGGCCGTGTGGCGAAGCACCGACCGCATAGGTCTGGACGACGCGGTTCGTCGCCGGATCGATTCGGCTGATCGTGCCGTCGTACTCGTTGCTGGCCCAGATCGCACCGTGGGCTAGCGCGAGCGAGCTCGGTCCGTCGCGGACCGGAATCGTGCCGCGCACGAGTCCGGTCTGTGGATCGATCTTGAGTGACGCTCGACGCCGACTGGTTGGCAACCCAGAGGGAACCGTCGGCGTGCAGAAGGCCTGCGGCACCGGCGTCGGCTCGGGCGCTGTTCACTGGCCCGCCGGTACTCGCGTCGAGGTGGGAGACCGTGCCGTCGGCGCCGTTCGCGACCCACAGGGAGTCGCCGTCGACGAGCAATCCGTCCGGGACCGTCGCCAGCCGGCACCGTCTGGACCTGACCGGAATCGATGTCGATCCGGGACAGATTGTCGTCGCCGCTGTTGGCGACCCAGACAACTCCCGGACCGGCGGCGAGGGCGGCCGGCAGCGCCCCGACCGGAATCGGTGGCGACCACTCGGTTGGTCGCCGCGTCGATCTCGGTGACGCTGCGCGTCGGAACCGTTGGCGACCCAGACGTCTTGCGCGGACAGCGCGATCGCGGTCGGGATTCGAGCCGACCTCGAACGTCTCTATGACTTCGTGGGTCTTCGGATTGACGCGTTGCACCGTGCGTTCGCCGCTGTTCGCGACCCACAATGAACCGAAGCCGTACACCAGCGCGTCCGGGGTCTGCCCAACCTGGACGGCGTCGTGCAGGGCTCCGTCAGCGTCGAGAATTCCGATGCTGTTCGGCGGTAACGCAGCCAGCGTGTGCTTAGGCTTCTGGCTGAGAACGACAGCGGCGACTATGCCCGCGGCGGCCACGATTGCGAGGATGACCGCCGACGACCAGCCACCGCGTGCGCAGCCACGGTCGGCGACGGCGCGAGCGCGGCTCAGCAGCTGGTTGGGGCTGAGATTCTGGCGGCGCCGCCTCGGCCTGAGGTGTCGAGGGCGGGTTCCACGCCAGCGCCGGATCGTGCGCGAGCACCTGCTGGTGAAGTCGCTGCAGTGGCGGGCTGGGGTCGACGCCGAGCTCGTCGGCGAGCTGGTGCCGTAGCTGGTCATAGGCCGCGAGCGCGTCGGACGGCCGGCCGCATCGATAGAGGGCGAGTATTCGCTGGTACTGCAGCCGTTCGTTCAGCGGATCGTGATCGACCAGCTCGTTGAGCTGGCTGAGCACGGACGCGTGCCGGCCGAGCGCCAGCTCCGCGTCGATCTTGGCCTCGACGGCCGCCTTTCGCCGGTCGGCCAGCCGGGTCGCCACTGGCGCGACGAACTCGTAGTCAGCCAGATCGGCGAGAACGTCGCCGCGCCAGAGCGCGAGCGCCCGGTCGAGCTCGGTCACCGCATCGGCTGGTGCGCCGTCCGCGAGCAGCCGTTCGCCGCCGTCTACGCCGCGCTCGAACAGGACCGAGTCGAGGGTCTCCGGAGCGATCGTGAGGCGATACCGGCCGTTCTCCGTGACGACCACTTGACCCGGAGCGCCCCGCCCCCGATCCGGTTCCAGCACCTGGCGAAGGTGAAAGACGTACGTCTGGACGGTGCTCGCGGCGCCGACCGGGACGTCCTCGCCCCACAGTGCGTCGGCCAGCTGGTCGACGGTGAGGCCGGCACCGTCGGCGAGCAGCATGCGAGCCAGGACCGCCCGCTGCTGCCGTCCACCTAACGGCAGCGGAACATCGCCGTGAGTTACCCGAAGCGGCCCCAAGACCCCGAACGCGTAGCCCCGGTTGGAGGCCGCTTCCTCGGCCTCGACCATGCCGCCCCCTCCTACGGACGTAGCCAGAGGTTACGCGGGGTAGCGAGCACCTCCAAGCTGACGACGCAAGCGTTGAGGTTGACACCGGTGTCGCCCGCTGCTGCCCTTATGTCATGCCGCGAGCCCGACCGTTGGCCGGACGGCGGCAGGAGGTCGCCGCGTTACGCGAGCACCTGGCGCCGAACAGTCCTTACCGCGCGGTCGTCCTAGTCGGCGATGCGGGCGTCGGCAAGTCGAGACTCGTGACCGAGATAGCGGCGCTCGACGAGTTCCTGGTCTTCCTCGGCTGGTGCCTACCTCGCTCGGAAGGGCTTCCGTTCCTGCCGGTCGTCGACCTGCTGCGCGCCATACGGAAGGACGAACCCGCCGTGAGCGCACAGTCGCTTGCGGACTGTCCACCCTTTGTGGCCGCCGAGCTGCGTCGCGTGCTGCCCGAGCTGGCCGATATCGGCGACGAGGACGGGACCGCGCCACCGCACGAGCCGTGGATGCGAGTTCGGTTGTTCGACGCCTTGGAACAGTTCTTCGCCAATCTGGTCACCCCGTCACCGATCGCGCTCGTACTCGAAGATATTCACTGGGCCGACCGGACGACGCTCGACTTGCTCGACTACCTGATGTCGCCAGGTCATGGCCTGCCCGAAAAGCTCCTGCTGACATATCGATCGGGCGAGGCGCACTCAGCAGAGGTCGAAGACTGGCTCGATCGTCTGCGACGGGTCAGTGGGGTGCGTCTGATGGAGCTCGCGCCGTTGACCCGATCCGAGACCGCCGAACAGATCGAGGGCCTGCTCGGTCAAGCAGTATCGCCCGAGCTGGCGGACGAAATCTTCGATCGGTCAGAAGGCAACGCCTTCTTCACCGACCAGCTCGTCGCCGCGACCCGGGAGCACTCCGGTGACGGCCGGACAATAACGGCACTGCCCCCCGGACTGACGTCGCTGCTGCTCTCTCGGGCCCGCTCGGTCCACGGCTTGGCGAGAGAGATCATGCTCGCGCTCGCAGTGGCGACCCACCCGCTCGAAGAACACCAGCTGGCGTCCCTCTGCAACACGACCGAGCGCGACGTCCAGGCGGGAGTGGACGAGCTCGCGCGGCGACAGTTGCTGCGCCGGGTCGACGCGGGTGACGCACCGCAGCTTCGCCACGCTCTCCTGGCCGAGGCGATCGCTGACTCCATGTTGGCCAGTCGACGTCGTCAACTTCATGCCCGCGTGGCCCAACTTCTGATCGACGAGGGCGGATCGTCTCCCGCGTGGATCGCCGAACATCTCGCCGCCGCTGGACGTCTCGACGACGAGCTGAGCTGGCGCGTACGAGCGGCCCGGCAGGCCGAGGCGGTCTACGCCTCAGCGGAGGCATTCCGCCACTGGCACCGGCTCGATGGTGATCTGGGACAGCGTTCCGACGGCCGGCGACCGGGCCGGAATCGACCTGGCCGAGGCGTTCGACCGGGTGATCAACACTGCCGACGATGCGGGCCTAGGAGATCCGAGGGGCTGAACTAGCCGAGCAAGCGTTCGAGCGGCTCGCCGACTCGGTGAGCGGTGCCGACGCGGTGCGGTTGTACTGCACCCTGGGCAAGTATCGCTGGTTCACCAAGTCGCCCGCAGAGCGGGATCGAAGCGTTCAGACGGGCCTGTCGAGATCGGTGAGTCATTGCCTCCGGACGAGTATTTCGCCGACGCCTGCGAGGGGCTCGGGCACATCTTCAGCTGGCAGTACGAGTACGACGAAGCTCGGCCGTACGCCGCGCGAGCGGTAGCGGCCGCGAAAGCGGCCGGGCTGACGGAGGTCGTCAAGTATTTCGGCTACGGGGAGGCGATGTGGCTCGCCCGAGCGGGAAACGACGAGCTCGCCCTCGCCGGATCCAGGAGGCTCGGGCAATCGACCCTGGCCCGATGGATCCCCGACTGACGATGGATTGCCTCGGCGAGGAGATGGCGGGCCCATCTTGCGCTCGACGACCTGCCCAGGGTCGTCGAGATCGGCCTTGCCTGCGCTCCGCGATGTCCAGCAGTGGGACGCAAGGCACTCCTACTCGGCGCAGCGACTCTACGTCATGGTCGGTGAGTCGCTGCTCGAACTTGGCCGGGTATCGGAAGCGGCCGAACTACTCGACCCGATCACACCCCCGGAACGGTTCCGCACGTCGCGCATTGCGTACTAGCAGCGGGCCAACCTGGACATGGTTCGCGGGGATCTCGTCGCGGCGGACCAGTTCTGGCGCGCCGAACCCAGCATCCGCGGAAGCTGGCCGCTGGTCGCTCACCGAGGCGCATAACCACGCCGCCTTGCGGGCCGAGCTCGCGCTATGGATGGGCAACCCCGCCCTCGCCTTCGACGAAGTGCTGACCATGCTCAGGGCGCTCGAGGGCACGGACGGCCCGGGGCGGCCGGCAATCTGTTCACGCTCGGCATCCGCGCCTGCGCCGACCTGGCGGAAGCGGGCAATACCGACGAGGCCGGTACCGCCTTCGACGAGCTGGCCGGCCTACGTAGCCGAGCCAGGTCCGACCCGTTCGCGGGGCCGGTGCCCAAGACGGCCCCCGCGGCCGGTCTGCTGTGGACGGCGGAACAGTCCCGTCTCGGTCGCTGCTCGGATCCAGATTCGTGGGAGCACGCCGCCGCGGCCTGGCACGCACTGAGCCGTCCGCACCGACGCGCGTACGCGCTGTACCGGCAGGCGGAAGCCATGCTCGCCGACTGGACCATGCATGCCGCTGCCGAGCCGATACTGCGAAGCGCGGCCGTCGAGGGAGCTGGCCATCGGCCCCTCACCCGGCAGATCCGACAGCTGGCCCAGCGAGCCCGGATCACGGTCACCACGGCCGACCCGCCGCCGGACAGCCCGAGCAGCCCGAGCAGCCCGGCAATGTTCGGGCTGACCGAACGGGAGCTCGCGGTCCTCCGCCTGCTCGGCCAGGGGCGCACCAACGCCGAAATCGGCCGAATGCTGTTCATCAGCCCGAAGACCGCGAGCGTGCATGTCACGAACATCCTCCGCAAGCTGGGCGCCACGAGTCGCGTGCAGGCAGCCACCATCGCCGAACGGGCACGACTGCTCGACGGCTGACTAACGCTTGCGTCCAAGCAGGCTCCAAACGGGCTTCCAAACCGCTATCGAGGCGTCTCCGAGCACCCTGCGGTCCGCTGTGGGCACGGCACACCAGCCCCCGGCCCCGGAGACTGGTCGACTCACTCTAAGGAGCCCGGCCATGATCGTCATCCGCCGCATCACCGCTACCGTCCTCGCCACGGTCGCCACCGTTCTCGGGCTGCTCGCCGCGGCAGCCGCTGCCGCCGCCTCGCCCGTCGACCCGAACGACGGCAACGGCTTTCCGACTTCCGTGCCGCAGGCACCTACCGGCCCGCCGAATACCACGATCGTGAACAGCGGATCGCCGTGGTGGACCTTCGTCCTCGTCGCCGCCGCCGCAGTCGCGGTGACGCTGCTCGTGGGCCTGCTCATCAGCCGGCTCCGCCGCCACGACGCGGCAGCGCAAGTCGCGCACTAGCGACACCGCCATCTCAACCCAGGAGGCAAGTGATGACCGTTGACATAGACACCACGCCCGTAGACCAGGACGCGCTCTTCGAGCTGATCGGGCGCTTCGTCGGTGACCTCGGGGCGACCATGGCCGCCGGAAACATCGTGATCGGGCATCGGCTCGGGCTGTACTCGGCGCTGGCCGAGACTCCGGCCACGCCGGAACAGCTGGCCACCCGGACCGGCACCAACCAGCGGTACGTGACCGAGTGGCTGGCCGGTCAGGCGGCCGGCGGATACGTCAGCTTCGACGCCCCAACCGGCACGTTCGCGTTGACGCCGGAGCAGGCATTCGCGCTGGCCGATCCGGATGGACTCAGCTTGCCGGCCGCGTTCTTGATCGCAGTCGGAGCGTTGCGCGCGGAGCCGCGAATCACCGAGGCGTTTCGAACCGGCGCCGGCTTCGGCTGGCATGAGCACGACCCAGACGTGTTCACCGGCACGGAGGCGTTCTTCCGCCCGCTGTATGTCGCCAATCTGGTGTCCAACTGGATCCCGGCGCTCGACGGCGTCGACGCCAAACTCACCGCCGGCGGGCGGGTCGCCGACGTCGGCTGCGGCCTGGGAGCCTCCACCGTCCTGCTGGCCCAGGCCTACCCGGACGCGACCATCGTCGGGTCGGACTATCACCGCGAGTCCATCGACATCGCTCGAAGCCGAGCCACCGACGTCGGCGTCGCGAACCGGACATCCTTCGAGGCGAGTTCTGCCCAAACCTTCAGCGGATCCGGTTACGACCTGGTGGCGACGTTCGACTGCCTGCACGACATGGGCGACCCCCTCGGCGCGGCGCGTCATATCCGCGAGGCGCTCGCCACCGACGGCACCTGGCTCATCGTCGAGCCCTACGCCGGCGACGCGGTGTCGGACAACCTCAATCCACTGGGACGCATGTACTACTCGGCCTCGAGCTTCCTGTGCGTGCCCAACGGACTGTCCCAACCCGGCGGATACTCACTCGGCGCCCAAGCCGGCGAACGTCGCATCCGTCAAGTGGTCACCGACGCGGGATTCACCCGCTTTCGCCGAGCCGCGGAAACCCCGTTCAACCTCGTGTACGAGGCCCGACGCTAGCTGCACCGCGGCTGCACAACGCAAAGAGCCTGCGCCCGGGAGGGGGCGCAGGCTCTTTGACGGTGCGGCAGGCGAGGAGGCGGTTTCAGCGGCGCGGCGGACGCCAGACGACGAGCGCCGTGGACGGGCCGCGGGCGGTGTCCAGCTCGGCGTAAAGCTGCTCCAGGTGGGCCATCAACTCGGCTACCCGCGCCTGCAGCGCGTCGACATGGGATTCCAGCTCGATGATGCGTTTGATTCCCGCGAGATTCACACCCTCGTCTTGCGAGAGTCGCTGCACCTCACGCAGCAAGGCCACATCGCGCGCCGAATAACGCCGGCCACCGCCGACCGTCCGGCCCGGGGTGACCAGGCCGAGCCGGTCGTACTGACGGAGTGTCTGGGCGTGCATGCCCGCCAGCGACGCAGCGACCGAGATCACGAAGACCGGCGCGTCCTCGGGCACGTCGTTGGGAACCGCGCGGCGACTAACCATCTCAGCCTCCCGATGTCGCGGGCCGGGCGCCACGCGCGAGGGCGGCGGTGATTTGCGGACGCGGATCGTCACTCTGTGCCTCCGCGTACTTCTGCAGCGCATCCTTGGCGTCGCCACTTACTTTCTGCGGCACGGCAACCTCAACGGTGACGAGCAGGTCGCCCGCCCCTCCGCCCCGCTTGGGCGCGCCCTTGCCGCGGGCCCGCAGCGTGCGTCCGGACGGCGTGCCGGCCGGCACGCGCAGTGCGACCGATCCATCCAAGGTCGGTACACGCAACGTCGTGCCCAGGGCCGCTTCGGCAAATGTGATTGGCGCGGTCAACGTCAGATCGTCGCCGCTACGACCGAACAGATCGTCGGCGGCGACATGCACCGTGACATACAGGTCGCCGGCCGGTCCACTGCGGGCGCCTGGACTGCCCTTGCCGGGGATCCGCAACCGCGCGCCATCTCGCACGCCTTGCGGTACCCGCACGGTGATGCTCCGGGTCTGCGTCGTCACGCCGGAGCCAAGGCACGTTGGGCACGGCTCGTCGATTACCTGGCCGGTGCCCTGACACACTCGGCAGGGCTCACTGAAGCCGAACGCCCCCTGGTTATGGCTAACGAACCCCGAACCGCCGCAGTTGGTGCAGACATGCGGCGCAGTGCCCGGCTTCGCCCCGATCCCGCCGCAGGTGCGACAGGTTGCGGGGCCGGACAGCTGTAACGGGAGCGTCGCGCCGTGCACCGCCTCGTCGAAACCGAGCGTGACGGAGGCCTCGAGGTCCTGACCTCGAGTCGGTCCGGTCGAGCCTGCGGTCCGGGTCCGGGTGCGCCCGCGCGAGTTGCCGAACAGCCCGCCGAACAAGTCACCCAAGCCACCGCCGCCCGTGGTCGTTGCGGTGCTGTCGCCGAACAGGTCCGACATGTCGAAGGGCACGCCGCCGGGACCGGTGCTGCCCGCGTTCGGAAAACCGCCGCGGTACGCGCCGCCGGCGAACACTGACCGCGCTTCGTCATATTCCTTGCGCTTCGCGTCGTCGGAGAGGACGTCATAGGCCTCCGAGACCTCCTTGAACCGAGCCTCGGCCTCGGCGTTGCCCGGGTTCTTGTCCGGGTGCAGCTCGCGAGCGAGCTTGCGGTAGCTCTTCTTGATGTCTGCCGCACTGGTGTCCTTGGTGACGCCCAGCGCCTTGTAGTAGTCCTTTTCGAGCCAGTCCTTCGTGCTCACTGGTGCGTCACCTCGCTTTCCTTCTCATGGTGCCGTCGGTAGCCGAGACGACGGCCGTCTTACACCTCGGAGGCGGACTCGGGTGCCGCGTCGACCGGAGCCGCTTTCGGCTCAGACCGCTCTTCCGCAGCGGCACCAGGGGCAACCGGGTCCGTCACCCCTACCATCGCGGCCCGCAACAGCCGATCGCGGTACTCGTATCCCCGACGCATCACCGTGGTCGCGGTCGGCACCGTAACCGCTGGGCTCTCCCCGTGCAGCACGGCCTCGTAACGAGCCGGATCGAACCGATCGCCGACCTCGCCGAACGCGACGAGGCCGTGCTTGGCGAGCACCGTGTCGAGCTGGTCAGCCACCGCCTTGAACGCGCCGGTCAGATCCCCGTGCTCCCGCGCGCGTTCGATGTCGTCCAGCACCGGTAGCAAGTCGGCGATTACCCGACCGGCGGCAAGCTCGCCGACTACCACGCGATCACGGTCCACCCGCTTGCGGTAGTTGGCGAACTCGGCCTGCAGGCGTTGCAGGTCCGCGGTGCGCTCCGCGAGTTCGTCCTCGCTCGATCGGGAGACTCCCGGCAGCGGCGGGCCCGCGGAAGTGGCCCGATCCGCCGCTGGGTCAGGATCAGGATGGCGAGGCTCACCGGTGATCGGGTCGATGCGCCGCTTGTCGCGAATCACCACCCGATCCGGATCGTCCGGCCTGGAACGATCGGTCACTTCTTGTCACCCTCGGGGCCCTCGTCCACGACCTCGGCGTCGACGACGGTGTCATCGGCGGCCTGGCTCGATCCGGAGTCATGAGACGGACCGTCCGCTGATGTGCCATCGCCGGCCGCGGCACTCGCGGCCTGTGTCGCCTCGTACATCGCCCCGCCGACCTCTTGTGACACCCGGGCGACCTTGTCCTGCGCCGCCCGGATCGCGGTGTAGTCGGCACCGTTGAGCGCCGTCCGCAGTTCGGCGAGCGCGCCCTCGAGTTCTGACTTCTTGTCGGCCGGGATCTTGTCGCCGTTGTCAGCAAGGAACTTCTCGGTCGAGTACTGCAGGGTCTCGGCCGTGTTGCGCGTCTCCGCCTCCTCGCGGCGCCGGCGGTCCTCCTCGGCGTGCGCCTCGGCATCGCCCATCATCCGCTCGATCTCGTCCTTGGACAGGCCCGAGCCGCCGGTGATCGTCATGCCCTGTTCCTTGTTGGTGGCCAGGTCCTTGGCCGAGACATGCACGATGCCGTTGGCATCGATGTCGAACGTGACCTCGATCTGCGGTACGCCGCGGGGCGCCGGAGGCAACCCAGTCAGCTCGAACATGCCGAGCTTCTTGTTGTAGGCCGCGATCTCCCGCTCCCCCTGGAACACCTGGATCTGCACGCTCGGCTGGTTGTCGTCAGCCGTGGTGAAGATCTCCGACCGCTTGGTGGGGATCGTCGTGTTCCGCTCGATGAGCCGGGTCATGATGCCGCCCTTGGTCTCGATGCCGAGCGACAGCGGGGTGACATCCAGCAGGAGGACGTCCTTGACCTCACCCTTGAGCACGCCAGCTTGCAGGGTCGCGCCAACGGCGACGACCTCGTCCGGGTTGACGCCCTTGTTGGGCTCCTTGCCACCGGTCAGCTCCTTGACCAGGTCGCCGACGGCCGGCATGCGGGTCGCCCCACCAACCAGCACGACGTGGTCGATCTGACCGACGCTGATACCGGCGTCCTTGATCACGTTCTGGAACGGCGCACGGGTACGGTCGAGCAGATCCTGCGTGATCTTCTGGAACTCAGCGCGGGAAAGGGACTCGTCCATGAACAGCGGGTTCTTCTCCGCGTCCTGCGTGATGTAGGGCAGGTTGATCGAGGTCTGGTTGGACGAGGACAGCTCGATCTTCGCCTTCTCCGCGGCCTCGCGGAGACGCTGCATCGCCATCTTGTCCCGGGCCAGGTCGATACCGTGGCCGGCGCGGAACTTGTCCACGAGCCAGTCGATGATCCGCTGGTCCCAGTCGTCGCCACCGAGGTGGTTGTCACCACTCGTGGCCTTGACCTCGATGACGCCTTCGCCGATCTCGAGCAGGGACACGTCGAACGTGCCGCCGCCGAGGTCGAAAACCAAGATCGTCTGCTCCTTCTCGCCCTTGTCCAAGCCATACGCGAGGGCAGCGGCGGTCGGCTCGTTGATGATGCGGAGCACGTTGAGCCCCGCGATCTGCCCGGCCTCCTTGGTGGCCTGGCGCTGTGAGTCGTTGAAGTAAGCCGGAACGGTGATGACGGCCTCGGTGATCGTCTCGCCCAGATAGGCCTCGGCGTCGCGCTTGAGCTTCTGCAGAACGCGCGCGCTGATCTCCTGCGCGGTGTAGTTCTTGCCGTCGATCGTCACCTTCCAGCTCGCGTCGCCCATGTGGCGCTTGACGGAGCGGATGGTCCGGTCGACGTTGGTCACGGCCTGGCGCTTCGCTACCTCGCCGACCAGTACCTCGCCGTTCTTGGCGAACGCGACCACGCTGGGTGTGGTGCGTGAGCCCTCGGCATTGGCGATGACCTCCGGCTCGCCGCCGGTCAGCACCGCGACTACGGAGTTGGTGGTACCCAGGTCGATGCCGACCGCTCGGGTCATAGATGTCTCCTCGATAATTGATGGCCTGATGTGCTCGTCAATCGTGCCCAGTCTGCTGGGCCACTGTCAAAAGAACTGAGTCTGGTGCGCTCAACTTCCCGTAGCGGCAGTGACGCCCGTCACAGTTCGCCCCTTTCGGCCGCCCACACGCTGGACTGGTCGTCCTACCGGACACGGAGAGGAGACTGGACGCCGTGCCGGACCGTTCTGCCGCGACATCAGACGCGACGACGCGGCGCGTCCCGGACCTGGTGTGGATCGCTTGGCTGGTGGCCGCCGGAATCCTGGTCGTGCTCACAGTCAACGTGGTCCGTCACTTGGCGGCTGGCGGTGCCCACGAGCATCCGTCCGCTGCCTTGTTCCGCGCGGGCGAGTCGCGCACGCTGCGGCCACTGCTCGGCAGCGCGCTCGTCACCGAGTGGCAGGTGAATGCCGTTGCCCTGGCAGTACTAGCTCTGGGCCTCGCGTGGTACGTCACCGGGACCGCTCTGCTGCGCCGCCGCACCGGCGAGGTGTGGCCGTGGTGGCGCACGGCGTGCTTCGCGGCCGGCCTCGCGGTATGCGGGTACGCGACGTGCGGCGCCATCGCCGTCTACGACCAGGCCCTGTTCAGCGCCCACATGATCGGCCACCTTGCCCTCGTCATGGTCGCCCCCGCCCTGATCGTCGCCGGCGGTCCGCTTCGGCTGGCCGTCACCGCGAGCCGGCCGGCTACCGCCAGCCGAATCCAACGGGTGACTGACAGTCCGGTCGTTGCGGTCCTCACCTCGCCACCGGTCGCGCTCGCCTGCTACGCAGCGGTGATCGTGGGCAGCCATCTGACCGGCCTCATGGACGCCATCATGGAGCACACGTGGGCAGGCCAGGTCGAGCATGTCGTCTACCTCGTGGTCGGCTATCAGTTCTTCGTGCTGGTCATCGGCGACGAGCCGATCAAGTGGCGGCTGTCCACGCCGGTGCGTTGGGTCCTGCTCGCCGTCGCCATGGCGGTCGACACGTTCACCGGCATCACCCTGATGCTCGCCACCGTACCGGTCGCGATGGGGACGCTGCCTGGCCTTCGGGTCGATCCGCTCGACGACACGCACACCGGCGGCGCGATCATGTGGTTCTGGGGCGACGCGATCATGGCCCTGATCATGGTCGCCCTCGTCATTAGCTGGTTGCGCACGTCCGGCCAGTCGGCCCGCGACCGCGACAGCTGGTTGGAGCAGGCCCGAGACGCGACGCTGCGCGATCGAACCGGCGACGGCTCCGGCGGCGATATCGATGTGGACCAAGCCCGCCTAGCCGCCTACAACGAATGGCTCGCCAGCCTCGCCCGCCACGATCAGCGTCACTGACGGCCCAGGCATGTCGCGTCACTAGGGCGTGGCAGCGTCCACGCGGCGATAGACGCGGCACTCCCAGGGCCGCAGGTCCAGGTCCGTACCGGCGTCGACCGGATAGTTGGCGAGCACGAGTTCGCTCGCTGCCCAGGCGCCGCGCTGGGGCACCTCGGCGGCCACGGTCGTGTCGGAGAAATTGCCCACGACGAGCAGCGTCACTGGGTCCAGCGCCCGGGTGTAGGCATAGACGAGTTCGTCGTCGGGGAGCAGCATCGTGAAGTCGCCATTAGCCACCACCGGGTCGGTGTGCCGCAAGGCGATAACCCGCCGGACGTAGTGGAAGACCGAGTTCGGGTCGCCCCGCGCCTCCGCCACGTTGATCTGCCGATGGTTTGGGTTGACCGGCAGCCAGGGCGTTCCGGTCGTGAACCCGGCGTTTGGCGAATCGTCCCATTGCATCGGCGTTCGGGCGTTGTCACGGCTCATGTACCGCATCGCCGCGAGCACGGTTTCCGGATCTTCTCCAGACGCGACGGCGGCGGTGTAGTGACTACGAGACTCGATGTCGTCGAAATCGTCGATGCTCGCGAACGGAGCGTTTGTCATGCCGATCTCGTCGCCTTGATACACGTAGGGCGTCCCGCGATGCAGGTGCAACACGGTCGCAAGCAGCTTTGCCGATAGGACTCGGTAATTGCGGTCATCCCCGAACCGAGAGACGCTCCGCGGCTGATCGTGGTTGCTCCAATAGAGGCTGTTCCAGCCCACATCAGCCAGTCCGGCCTGCCACCGGCCAAGAGTTGCCTTCAGGTCGCGGAGCCGCAGTGGCTGCACATCCCATTTGGACGCCCCCCGGTCGAGCCATACGTGCTCGAACTGGAACACCATGTCCAGCTCAGCCCGCGCTGGATCGGTGAAGAGCCGCGCCTGGTCGACGGTTACCAGCGGCATCTCACCGACCGTCAGGTATCGACCGTCTCGGTCGGCGAAGACTTCGCGATGCATCTCCTGCAAGTACTCGTGCAAGCGCGGACCGCCGACAAAGTACGGTGTTCCGTCGCCCCACAGACCGGACCGGACAAGGCCGTCGGGGAGCGCCGGATCCTTGGAGATCATGTTGATGACATCCATGCGGAATCCGTCGATCCCGCGATCGAGCCACCATCGCATCATCGCGTAAATGGCCTGCCGTACCTCGGAATTCTCCCAATTGAGGTCCGGCTGCTTCCTCGAGAAAATATGCATGTAGTACTCGTGCGACCGCTCGTCGAATTCCCAGGCCGAACCGGAAAAGAAGGACTGCCAGTTGGTCGGCTCGGCCCCCAGGTCACCGGCATGCATCCCCTCGCGCGCGCCTCGCCACCAGTACCAGTTCCGCTTGGCATTGTCAGCGCTGGATCGCGACTCGATGAACCACGGGTGCTCGTCGGAGGTGTGGTTCACCACCAGGTCCATGACGAGCTTGATTCCCCGGTCGTGCAGGGCCGCGAGCAATTCGTCGAAGTCAGCCAACGTGCCGAAGACGGGATCGATCTCCTGATAGTCGCTGATGTCGTAGCCGTTGTCGTCCTGCGGAGACGGGTATACCGGCGATAGCCAGACGACATCAACGCCAAGCTCAGCCAGGTAATCGACCTTAGAGGTGATCCCCTTGAGATCCCCGATGCCATCGCCATTCGAGTCGGCAAAGCTGCGCGGATAGATCTGGTACACGACCGCTGACCGCCACCACGGCTCGCCTCCCGCCTGAGCTGCGTGAGGTGCAGGACTGCGGTCTGGCGAGGTTGTCCTCATGGCCTCATCACAGCGCATCCCGGCGCTGCAGCCAATGGAAAGCGAGCCAGCCCAGCGGCACCGGCAGCCAGAAGGTGCATAGCCGGAACAGCAGGACGGCGCTGACGGCCGATGCCGTCGGCATACCAGCCGCGGTAAGGCCAGTCGAGAGGGCCAACTCCATCGCACCCAGCCCGCCCGGGGTCGGCGCGACCGATCCGATAGCACTGCCACCCAGGTAGACGAGCGCAACGGCGACGATGTCGACCGTGCCCCCGAAGGCGCGGGTAGCGCACCACAGCGCGCCTGCGTTCGCCGCGTTCAGCAGCAGGATGCCGACGAGTCCTTCGGCGAGCTTGCGCGGGTTGGTCACCAGGTCGAGCAGCCGCGGGATCGCCTCACGCACCGGAGGAAGCACCCAGGCCACCACCCACCGGCGAGTTATCGGAATGGCCAGCAGAATGAGAAACACGAAGGCAAGCGCACCCAACGCGATGAACAGCCAGCCTGGCACCGCGACACCGTGTTGTGCGTTCGCGCCGGTCAAGGCGGCGACCAGCAGGAGCAAGCCGATGTGCGACACCGCGTTGACGGCCTGACTCGCCCCGACGCTCGTCGCCGCTGCCGGCGTGGACAGACCCGCCTTCTGCAGGTAGCGCAAGTTGACGGCCAGGCCCCCGACAGCAGGAGGAGTGACGAAGCCTGCGAACGCAGCGGCAACCTGAGCGAGCACCGTCCGCAGGAAAGGCAACCGCTCCTGGACGTAGCCGATCAATACGAGGGCGGCAGCGAAGTATGTCAGCACCGAGAACAACACGATGAGCGGAACCCATCCCCAGTGCGCTTCGCGGAACACCGTCACCAGATCGACCGATCCCAATTGGCCGATCAGCAGATAGCCGGCGATGATCAACGCGACGATCGTGACGACCGTGCGAGGACGCACCCGCTCCAAGCGGATGACATCCTCGGGCGCGTGCTGCGTCTGCTCCAGCAGCTGCTCCCGAAGCTGAACGAGCATCCCCCGGTGCTGCTTCAGCACGCGGCGGGTGTCGCGGGGCAACGCCACGGGCTGCAGGACGGCGCGGATCGCTCCCGCGGCCTCGTCGCTGAGCACAGTACGAGCGATGGCCACAGCGCGTTCCGGCCCGACGAGCGCCGCGGTGGAGACCAGGACCTGAGCGCGGTCGAGATTGATCCGCAGTTCCGTGGCAAAGGCAGAGCCATCGTCCGGAATCGGCAGCACGACCCGACCAGATACGTCGACGATCACGGCGTTCGCGCTCAGTCCTCCGTGGGTGACTCGACGGTCGTGCAGCTTGCAGACCTCGCGCCACAGCTGCGCCAACTGCTGGTCGGTCACGCCATCGCCGACCTCTGCGAGCGGCGTGCCGTCAACCCGGTCGTAGGCCAGCACAATTGCGTCCGGCCCGCAGGGCACACCCGCGAGCAGGCGCGGCATCCGAACGCCGGCGTCCTGCCCGGCAAGCGCGAGCAACGAGCGACGCTCCGCGGTGTTCTCGAGCGAGACCCTCGGCCGGCGAGTGACTTCGCGCTGCAGCCGGACGAAGTTGTAGATCCGCACGAACGCGCCGACCGCGAGTTGGTCGCGGTCGAATACGTGGACAGCGAGGTGGCTGCCGGAGCGGGTGGTTGCGCTGTACGCGCGATAGTCCTCGTCGTCCGGCTCGTCGCGTTCCAGCCGGCGCAGGTGGATTCCTCTAGCCTGCACGGCATCGGCGATGCGTCGCCCATCCGGGCGCAGGTTTACCGAACCTCCGATATAACGCACGGCGACGCCGACGATGCTCCCGACCACCAAGCTGCAGACGAGGGACAGCAAAGTGGCCTGAGCCACGATGAACGAGGCGACGAAGTAAAGGGCGATAGCCACGATGAGCAGTTGGCGCCAAGGTTGCTCGGCGGAGACGCCGATGACACCCGTCACGGTGATCAGGGCGACGACACCCGTCAGGTAGGCGTCTAGCGGCATCGTCCTGGTTCCGTCGCGCAGCAACGTCAGGGCCTGGTACAGGTCGCTCGACGGTGCGGAGCGCAGCGCCCAGTTGAGGCCCTCGGCGATCAGGACTGCGCCGACGCCGGTGAGCAGCGCCTCGATTACCCGGCGATATTGGCTGCGGATGATCAATAAGACCACGTAACTCATGGGCACGAGCAGCACGCCGAGACCGCCGACGATCTGGATCAGGTTCTTGAGCAGTCCCGGCAAATCTCCCAAGGCATGGCCGAGGTCGCTGGTGGTGCCCTGGCTGGTGTTCTTTGCGACAGTTCCCAACCCGGCCAGCACGGCCAGCAGCACAACGAGGCCGACGAGCCGCACACCGTCGACGGACCGACGAATGCGCGACGGCTTCTCGTCGACGACGACGATCGGCTGCTGATCAACGGCCGTCACGGCCTGATGGTATTGGATCAACCTCATTAGAGCCTGCGCCGACCGGGGTGCGGAGGCTCTGGGTCCGGCGACGGCTACGACCGCAGGACCAGCCGACGCCGAGCGCGAGCAGGTGTCCTGTCTCGACGACGTCGCGAGTCACGGCCAGATCGGCGACGGCGGCCGTGACGGCGCATGTCATCAGGATCCAGCGGGCCGGCTCGCGGAGGGTTGCGGCAACCGCCCCGACCGCGGCCGCCGCGATGTAGGAGGCGCCCGTGTCGGAACGGGACCGTTCGGACACCGGTAGCCAGCCCCGGCGAATGCCCCACCAGACCGCCGGCCTGGGTCACCAGTGTGGGTAGCACATGACCAGCCACGCCGATCTCGGCGGTTCGAGCGGCTCCGACGCGATACTCGAGCGCCCCGACAGCGAACCCGGCGGCCGCGGTGGGGACGAGCCAGGCATCGTCCTGGAGTACGAGAGCGCTTCCCACTAACGCCCGGACCGGAGTTACTCGCAGGTTGTCCAGATTGGTGCTCACGTACCGTTCCAGCTGGCCGCCGCTGAACCGGGAACGTCGTTTCAGCGCGGTCGTGGTGAGCAACGCCGTCACGAGTCCGGCGCTTAGGGGGAACCGGCGCACGATGCTCATCGGTCACTCCACAGTGCGCCGATCGCGTCGTTCAGCAGCTCCCCGACGTCGCCCAGGCGATGGTGACCGCCGCTGACCACGACCTGCCCGTCGACGAGCACGGTGTCGATGTCCGCGGCCGATGCAGCGAGCACGGCCTGCGCCGGATCCGCACCTGCGGTACGTGGCGAGTCGAGCCGCAGCGCGACCAGATCGGCTCGACGCCCCGGCGTGAGCTCTCCGGCGTCCGGCCAGCCGATGCTCCGTTGCCCATCGACCGTGAGCGCGGAAACGAGATCGGCCGGGCCAAACCGGCCCCGCTGCCGGCTGGCCAGCCGTTCGTCCATCTCGAGGGCCCGGGCCTCCTCGAGCATGTCGATCAGCACGTGCTGGTCGCTGCCGAGTACCACGGGGCACCCCGCATCTCGCAGGGCCCGGGCCGGACCGATGCCATCGGCAAGATCGCGCTCCGTGGTCGGGCACATGCTCACGGCCGTGCGCGTCGCGCCCAGCCGGACGATGTCCTCGCGCGTGAGATGGGTCGCGTGGACCGCAGTCGTCGCCGGAGCCAGCGCACCGTAGTCGTCGAGCAACTGCGGTGGGTGTTCGGGCATACGCGGCGAGGCATTGCTCGTTTTCGCTGGGCTGCTCGGATAGGTGGACGTGCAGCGGCCGTTCCTGGGCGGCGGCTACGACGGTCGGCAGCTGATCGCGCGGCACGGCGCGCACCGAGTGGATCGCCGCTCCGACCCGGAAGCTCGCGCCGTCCTGGAGCAGGCTTACCCGGTCGGCCCACGCGTTCGCGGTGCCATCCGTGAACCGCTGCTGCGACGGCTCGAGCGGTAGCGGGCCGTCTGCGGACAGGCCGCCAGCGAGGTAACACGTGTCGAGGAGAGTGAGCCGGATGCCGGCGTCGGCTGCAGCCGCGGCGAGCGCTCCGCCCATCGCATTGGGGTCGGCGTACGGACGTCCGCCCGGTGCATGGTGCAGGTAATGGAACTCACCAACGCTGGTCACGCCGGCGAGCGCCATCTCCGCGTACGTCGCCCGCGCCAGAGCAAGGTAGTTGTCGGGGTCGAGGCGACCGGACAGGTCGTACATCCGGTTCCGCCACGTCCAGAACGTGCCCGGCGCACCCCCGCGGCTCTCGTGGGTCCGGCCCCGCAACGCCCGGTGGAAGGCGTGGCTGTGGGTGTTCGCGAACCCCGGCATGACGAGTCCGGGCAGTCGGAGGTCGTCCGGCTGGGCCGGCCCGCGCTCGATGGCCGCAATGCGGCCGTCGACCACGTGGATACGCACCTCGGTTGCGACGCCGCCCGGCAGGAATGCGTGATTCGCGGAATACCACGTCATCCAGCGAGCCTCGCCAAGACGGCGCAGAGCGCCTCGATTCCAGCGAGACAATCCATGCGGTCCGCGTACTCGGCGGGCGAGTGGGAAATGCCGGTCGGGTTCCGCACGAAGATCATCGCGGTCGGCAACCCGGCAGCGGCGAGAATTCCGGCATCGTGGCCGGCGCCCGTCGACAGCGTCGGAACGTCGCCCAGCACATCGCGCAGCTGGTCGAGCAACGACACGTCGAACATCGTCCGGCCGGTCCAGGACTCCTCGTAGAACCGGCCGCCCTCGGCCATCGTGAGCGCGGTGAGCTCGTCGACCACTACCCGCACGTCATGCTCGTCCGGGGCGCGGGCATCGATCCAGGCCGTGACCAGCGAGGGGACGGCGTTGACGCCGTTGGGCTTGACCTGGACCTTCCCGCACGTCGCAACGGCGGAATGCTGGCCGGCGGAGGTTCGTGCCGCGAGCACGAGTCGGGCATAACCGAGCATGGCGTCATGCCGGTCGTCCAATGCCGTCGTGCCGGCATGGTTGGCCTCGCCGGGCAACTCAACCCGCCAACGCCCGTGCGGCCAGATGCCGGCACCCAGGGCCACGGGTTCGTTGCCGTCGGCGTCCGCCAGGCCGCGGCCCTGTTCCACATGCAACTCGACGAAGGTGCCCAGACGACGCAGCGCCTCCGGGTCCGCATCGAGCTGGGCAGGTTCGCGGCCGGCCGCCCGCAACGCGTCGGCCATCGTGTCACCCGAGGCGTCGCGGAGGGCTAGGGCGCGATCGGCTGCCAATGCGCCGGTGAGCAGCCGGGAGCCGCCGCAAGCGACTCCGAACCGGGCGCCCTCCTCGTCGGCGAAATTGACGACGCCGATTGGCCTCGTCGGCGTGAACCCGCGCGAGCGGAGCAGGTCGACCGCGACCAACGCGGACACCACGCCGAGCGGCCCATCGAACGCCCCGCCATCGGGTACCGAATCGAGATGGCTGCCGGTGGCGACGCCAGGGCGACCGGAGGCGGCCGCAGCGTCCGGATCGCCCCACCAGGCCCACTGGTTACCGGCCCGATCAGTCGTAACGTCCAAGCCGCGGTCCGCTGCGGCGGCCGCGAACCATTCGCGCAGCTCAAGGTCGACGGGCGTCCAGGCGAAGCGACGGTAGCCCCCGGATGCAGCCCGGCCCATGGGGGTCAGGTCGGCCCATACCGCGTCGAAGCTCACCGATTCAGCCTGCCATCTCCGGGTAGCAGAAAGATGATCTTGGAGTTATTGCCACGAGAGGGTCGATAAGTCCAAGATCATCTCGCTCCGTCGCGCCCGGGTGCTAACCCAGGCCGTTCTGCGACAGCCACGCCTTGGCAACTGCCTCGGGATCCTGCTTGTCGTTCTGCACCTTGGCGACTAGCCCAGCCAGCGTGTCCGTGTCCAGCTTGGCCGATACCGCGTTGGCCGCGGACGCGATCGTCTGGGTGATCTTCGCCTTCGTCACGAGGGGCACGATGTTCTGCGCCGCGAACTGGTTGCGGCTGTCGGTAAGGGACACGAAGTTGTTGACCTGGATCGCCGGGTCAGTGGAGAACAGATCCGCAGCGTCGACCTGCCCATTCTTGAGGGAACTGACAGTGACAGGGCCACCGACGTCGAGCGGCTTGAAGGCCTTGAAGTTGATGCCGTAGATGCTCTTGAGGGCCGGGACACCGTCGGGCCGGGTCTGGAACTGCTTCGGAGCACCCAGCGTCATCTGGCCCGCCACCGGGCACAGATCGGCAAGGGTCCGCAGGTTGTACTTCTTCGCCGTGTCCTGGGTTACCGTGATGGTGTCCTTGTCCTCGGCCTGGGCGTAATTGAGCGCTGCCAACGTCGTCGGCAGCTTCTGCTGCAGAGCCGCGTAAACGGCGTCAGGCGCGGTGGCCGTCGCCGACTTGTCGAAGTAGGACAGGATCGATCCGGTGTACTCGGGAACCATGTCGATCGACCCGTCCTGCAGGGCCTTGATGTAGACCGGGCGTTCGCCGATCTGCAGCTTCTTGGAGACCTTGACGCCCTTTGCACTGAGGGCGCCGGCGTAGATATCGGCCAGCAGCACGTTCTCCGGGAACGCCGCCGAGCCGATCGTCACTGAACCGGTGCCGGCCGGGTAAGTCGCCGTGCTCGACGGCGAACCGGCACCCTGCGCCGCTCCGCTGGATGCACCACTTGCTCCGGCTGAAGACGAGGGACCCGCGCAGGATGCTCCCCCTGAGCCAGCGGCGGCGGCGCTGGTTGTCGTCCCGCTGGAGCTTCCGCTACTGCCACATGCCGTCAGCGCGAGGACGAGCCCCAGCACCGCGGAGAACAGCACGTAGATCCGCTTCATCTGGTCTTCTCCTGTCGATGGCTAACTGAGTAATTGAAGCGCCTGAAATGCGCACACTGGTCAGCTCGGCCCGACCGTCACCTCCATCGGACCGGCCGACACGGACGTAGGTGCCGCGGCCTTTGCGGTCGTGCGGAATCGTCCGGACACACCGCGCGGCACAAGGAATCGTTGTGCGATGGCAAATAACAGGTCGGCCACAATGGCCAGCAACGCGACGAGGATCGCACCGGCGGCCATAGCCGGATAGCCGGCGTGCGGGTCGTTCAACTGGGACAACCCGTCGACGAGATAGCGGCCCAGGCCGCCGAGAGTCACGTAGGCCGCGACCGTAGCGGTGGCGATCACTTGCAGGGTGGCACTGCGGGTGCCCGATAGTACGAGAGGGAGGGCATTCGGGAACTCGACCTTGCGCACGACTTGGGAACCGGTCATGCCCATACCCCTGGCGGCGTCTCGCACCGCGAGGTCGACGTTCTGAACGCCGGCGTAGGTGCTGGTCAGTATCGGTGGAATCGCAAGCAGTACCAGGACGATCTCGGTCGGGAGTAAGTACGGTAGCTCACCTTTGCTGTGGATCTTCGGTGAAATGAGCACCACCAGATAGATGAGCAGGCCGAACGTCGGGATGGCACGTAGTGCATTGGCCATACCGGCGACGACGACCACACCACGTCCGGTGTGGCCGATCACCAGACCGAGTGGAATAGCGATCACGACGGCGATGACCACGGCAATGATCGCGTAGTAGACCTGCTGGCCGAGCCGGGCGATTATCCCGTCCGCGCCCTGCCAATTGGCGGGATCGTTAAGCCACTTGAGGACGTAGGCGAAGCTCAGCGACGTGTCCACGACTCGTCACCTCGCCTGGACGACGCGTTGCCAGGGGGTCAACGCGCGCGCTATGAGAAGGATCACCGCGTCGAAGGCGAACGCGAGCAGGATCACGAGGATCAGACCCAGGAGGATCGGCGCGTTGGAGAAGGTCTGGAACCCGGCGGTGAACAGTTGCCCCAACTGCGGAACGCCGATGATCGCTGCCACTGAAACCAAGCTGACGTTGGATACCGCGGCCACCCGCAACCCCGCTGCGATGACGGGCACGGCTAGCGGAAGTTCGACACCTAGCAGCAGTTGCCGGGGCGTATAGCCCATGGCGGTCGCGGTGCTGCGCGCTTCGTCCGGCACGGCGTTCAGCGCGTCGGCGACAACACGCACCAGCAGGGCCAGCGTGTAGATGGTGAGGGCGACGGCGACATTCAGTGGATTGAGAATCTTCGTATGGAGCACGCCGGGAAGCAGGATGAAAAGGGCCAGCGAGGGGATCGTGTACAGCAGCCCGGTGGCAGTCACCGTCGGCGGATAGATCCACCGGTATCGATAACGCGAAGTAGCCCAGCGGTAGAGCGAGCAGGAATCCGACGACGAGTGGCACTCCGGCGAGCCAGGCGTTGTTCCACAGCCAGTGCAGCACATCGCTCTGGTTGTTCCGGAAGTAGTCCCAGACCTCCACTCAGGCCTCCGAGCCGACGGCGAGCGTAGAGCGGGCGGTCCGCGCTGCGGACGCCTGTTCCTCGATGCGCGCCAGCACCTGCGACGCGGACACGGTGCCGAGAAATCGCCCGTCCGCATCGACGACGACGCCGCGGCCGCTCGGCGAGGAGAGCGCGGCATCCAGCGCCGCCCGTAGCGTGCCGTCGACGGTAGCCAGCGTGCCGCCGAGGTTGAGCAAATCGAGCGTCACTGGCCCCTGCAAGGATTCTTCCGCAACGCCAGTCAGCGCCAACCAACCCTGCGGCCGGTTCTCGTCGTCGACGACAAGGACCCAACCGTCTTCAGCCCGGCGCGCTGCCTCGGACAGGTCCAGGCCGAGGGGCACGGTGGCCTCGTCCCGCAGTGGAAGGGATCCCGGCGGCCGTGAAACCGAGCGCGCGATAGCCACGGTCCCGACCGACGAATCCGGCTACGAACGTGTCGGCCGGGTGTGACAGCAGCTCGGCCGGGGTAGCGAGTTGCGCGAGCCGGCCACCGACGCGCAGTACGGCCACGCGGTCACCGAGCTTGATCGCTTCGTCGATGTCGTGCGTGACGAAGACGATGGTCTTGCCGAGCTCGCCCTGCAGCCGCAGGAACTCGTCCTGCAGCTGGGCTCGGACGACGGGATCGACTGCGCTGAAGGGCTCGTCCATCAACATCACGGGTGGGTCGGCCGCAAGAGCCCGCGCGACGCCGACTCGTTGCTGTTGCCCACCCGACAGCTGCGCCGGGTAGCGCTTCGCGAACGACGCCGGCAGACCTACCTGATCGAGCAATTGCATCGCCCGCTGGCGCGCCGCGCGCTTGTCCTGTCCGAGCAGGAACGGCACGGTGGCGATGTTGTCGACGACCGTGCGATGCGGAAAGAGCCCGGCGTGTTGGATGACGTACCCAATGCCCCGGCGCAGCTGGGCCGGCGGCACGGTTGCGGTGTCCCGATCGTCGAGCCAGATGCGGCCACTGGTCGGCTCGATCATCCGGTTGATCATTCGCAGACTGGTTGTCTTGCCACAGCCTGAGGGACCGACGAGAACCGTGATCTGGCCCGACGGAGCCTCCAGATCGAGATGGTCGACCGCCACCGTTCCGTCAGGATAGGTCTTGCTGACGGCCTCGAATCGGATCATGGCAATCGCCTCATGAGGGGAGTGACGGCCTTCCGTCGGGGACATCGGCAGGCAGTGACGGATCACAGCGGGCGCGCTATCGTGCCGGCACCCTAACCCTTCCACAGTCATATGACATTGCGCGCGTTCTGGCCGCCTCGTCGCGCATCGTAGGCATGCCCTCAGAGAAATTCCACACGTCGCCGATCGGCACCGATCGGCGCGGAGAGAATGCAACAGCATAAGCTGCGGCAGTTGACCCGAACACAGCGACATGGCAGGAGGACCCGTGGCGCTGCGCCTCACACTCGCCTTGTTGATGCTCGCGGTCACGATCGTGGTGGCCGGGCGCCGGGTCGGCTGGTTGACCCGGCTGATGCGCTCTGGACAGCCCGCGCCGGGTCGCACCGACAAGATGGGCGAACGGTTGCGAGCACAGCTCGTCGAGGTCTTCGGACAACGTCGACTGCTTCGCTGGTCGGTGCCGGGTATCGCGCACTTCTTCACGTTCTGGGGCTTCATCGTGTTAGCCATCACGATCGTCGAGGCCTTCGGAGCGTTGGTGATCAGCGAGGACTTCGCGTTCCCGTTCTTCGGTCATGCCCGGTGGCTGGGCTTCCTCGAGGACTTCTTCGCGGTGGCAGTGCTGGTGGCAATCATCATCTTCACCGCCCTCCGGCTGTTGAACTCGCCTGACCGTGAGCACCGAGCCAGCCGGTTCTACGGATCACACACCGGACCGGCCTGGGTGATCCTGGGCATGATCACCCTGGTCATCGTGACCCTGCTGCTGTATCGCGGGGCGCAGTACAACACCGGGCACTTCCCGTTCGGCACGTCGAAGGCGCCGTTCGCGTCGTACGCGGTCGCGCAGCTGCTCGGCGACGGCGCCTACAACCAGGGTGTCGAGACGTTCTTCTTGCTCGCGCAGATGGCGGTGATCTTCGGTTTCGCGATCATCGTCGTCTACTCCAAGCACCTGCACATCGCGATTGCCCCGTTGAACGTCACGACGAAGCGGCTGCCCGATGGGATGGGTCCGCTGCTGCCCGCGGCCGACGAGAAGGGCGCGCCGATCGACTTCTCCGATGTGGAGAACCTGAGCGAGGACACAACGTTTGGCCGGGGAAAGATCGAGGACTTCACCTGGAAGGGATATCTCGACTTCGCGACCTGCACCGAGTGCGGGCGTTGCCAGTCCCAGTGCCCGGCATGGAACACCGGAAAGCCGCTGTCCCCGAAGCTCGTGATCATGGACCTGCGCGACCACCTGTTCGCCAAGGCTCCCTACCTCATCGACGGGAAGACAGTGCCGGGCGACGGACCGGACCTCGCCACAGCCGCCGCGGAAGCGCCGTCCGATTCCCATCATGTCCCGGAGGCCGGCTACCCGCGCCTGGAAGGCTCCGGCCCGGGTCAAGCGCTGCGCCCCCTGGTCGGCGACGCCGCATCGTTCGGGGTCATCGACCCCGACGTGCTCTGGTCGTGCACCACGTGCGGGGCGTGCGTCGAGCAGTGCCCGGTCGATATCGAACACATCGACCACATCGTCGACATGCGCCGCTACCAGGTACTCGTCGAGTCGGCATTCCCGTCCGAGGCCGGTGTCATGCTGAGAAACCTGGAGAACAAGGGCAATCCTTGGGGCCTCGCCGATCGCGGACGCGAGGAGTGGACCGACGGACTCGACTTCGAGGTGCCGCGCGCCATCCCCGGCGAGAAGCTGCCGGCCGACATGGACTATCTGTTCTGGGTCGGCTGCGCCGGCGCGTTGGAGGACCGGTCGAAGCGGGTCACTCGTGCCGTGGCCGAACTACTACACGCCGCCGGAGTGAACTTCGCCATTCTCGGCGCTGGCGAAACCTGCACCGGCGACCCAGCCCGGCGGCTTGGCAACGAGTTCCTGTTCCAGATGCTCGGCATGCAAAACGTCGAGACCCTCGACTCGATCACCCGCGCGGCACCACTGAAGATCGTCGCGACCTGCCCGCACTGTTTCAACACGCTGGCCAACGAATACCCGCAACTAGGCGGACACTTCGACGTGCTGCACCACACCGAGCTGCTCCGGCGGCTCGTAACCGACGGGCGGCTCACCCCGGTCAAGCCGGTCGACGCGACGGTCACCTACCACGACCCGTGCTACCTCGGCCGCCACAACAAGGTCTACGCGCCGCCGCGGGAGATCCTCGACGCCGTGCCGTCGCTCACCGCGAAGGAGATGCATCGCTGCAAGGACCGCGGCTTCTGCTGTGGCGCCGGTGGCGCGCGTTTCTGGATGGAGGAGAAGATCGGCAAACGCGTCAACGTCGAACGCACCGAGGAGGCGCTCGGTCTCGACCCCGACCTGATCTCGACCGCCTGCCCGTTCTGCATGGTGATGCTCACCGACGCGGTCGCCGCCAAGCAGGCCGACGGCAGCGCCCGCGAGAGTGTGCAGGTGCTCGATGTCGCACAGATCCTGCAGCAATCCCTGGAACAGACCCCCGCCACGGAACACAACCCCGCGACGTGATCGCGGACTTGCCCACGACGTGATCTCGGGACGGATCTGTCGTGACCTTGGACTTAATGCCCTATACCGACGATTAGTCCAAGATCGTCATTGCCGAGGGCGGGAGTACAGCCGCTGAGGATCGCGGGCCACCCAACCTAGGCGGCGGAGCGCCGCTGATCGCGGGCCGCACAGCCGGGGCTCAGTCGCCGTAGAGCGCGTCCAAGGTGCTTCGATACCGGTCGAGGACGATCTTGCGGCGGACCTTCATACTCGGCGTGATCTCACCGTCGTCGACCGTCAGCTCCCGGTCGAGAATGGCGAACTTCTTAATGGATTCCCAGCGGTTGAGCTGGCTGTTCAACCGGTCGACATCGGCTTGCATGGTGGCCCGGAACTTGTCGGATCTCGCGACCTCGTCGAACGGGGCGCTCCCCATGCCGTTCTCGTTCGCCCAGGCGCGGACGGCGTCGGCGTCAAGTGCGATCAGCGCGACGCAATAGCTACGGCCCTCACCGTCGATGACAAGCTGGCTCACATACGGGCTGATGCCTTTGAATGTGGCGTCGATGGCCGATGGTGCCACGTACTTGCCGTTCGAGGTCTTGAACATGTCCTTCTTGCGGTCGGTGATGCGCAGAGCCCCGTTGGGTGCGACTTCGCCGATGTCGCCGGTGCGCAGCCAGCCGTCCGCATCGAGTGCTTCGGACGTCGCGTCGTCCTGGTTGTGGTATCCCGCCATCACACCAGGGCCCTTGACGAGCACCTCGCCGTCCTCGGCAATGCGGAACTCGGTGCCGGGAAGCGGGTAGCCGACCGTCCCGAACAGGTACTCCGACGGGCGGTTGACAAACGTCGCGGCACTGCTCTCGGTCATCCCGTAGCCCTCGAGGATCAGGACGCCAGCGGCATCGAACCACTCTGCGACGTCGCGGTTGAGGGCGGCGGATCCGGAGATGAAGAACCGCAGCCGTCCACCGAATCGCTCGCGGATCTTGTGGAAGACCAACCGATCGGCAACCGCGTACTGCGCCATTAGCACGGCCGACGGGCGGTCGCCCGCCTGCCGGGCTCGTACGACCTTGACCCCCACATCGAACGCCCAGTCGAAGATCTTGGCTTTGATGCCGCCCTCTCCGTGACCGAGCGCGACGATGCGAGCGTGTGCCTTCTCGAAGATGCGCGGCGCGGCGCCCATGAATGTCGGCCGCACGACGGCGAGATTGTCGACAATCTTGTCGACCCGTCCGTCGATTGCGGTAGGAAAGCCGATCTGCAACGGCAACGTGAGCAGCACCTTGCCGAAGACATGAGACAGCGGCAGCCACAGATACTGCAACTCATCGGCCCGCAGGATGCTCACCGAGTCGACGGAGGCGGCCTCGTAGGTCCAGGCCGAGTGGAGTAATCGCACACCCTTGGGCCGCCCCGTCGTGCCCGACGTATAGATGAGGGTGGCCAGGCTGTCTCGAGTGGTCGCGGCGACTCGGTCGTCAACGACAGACGGTTGAGCCGCGATCAGGTCCTCGCCAAGCTGTTCCAGCTCGGCGAGGGAGATCACCCAGTCCCCGTCGGGTGTTCCGTCAGTCGTCACCACTTTCGCGACTTCCGGCAGCTGGCTTCGGTTGTCGCGAAGCTTGCGAATCTGCGCGTCGTCTTCGGCGAAAACGACTCGGCTGCCTGAATCCGAGATGATGAATGTGACGTCTTCGGCCGTGGTGGTCGGGTAGACGGTGGTCGTCGCCGCGCCGGCGCACATGATGGCCAAGTCGGCAAGCACCCACTCGTAGCGGGTGGTAGACGCCACGGCGACCGGCTGCTCCCGTTCGACGCCCAGCGCGATCAAGCCTGCGGCTTGGCGGCGCACCCGATCGCCCACTTGACTCCAGGTAACGCTCGCCCAGCTGTCACCGGACGGAAACCGGAAGGCCTCACTCGCCGGCGTGGCGGCCACTCGATCGAGGAACATCCGGGCGACTGAGGGCGCCCGATTCTCGATCACCGACAGATCGACCTTTTCCCGGCTGGCGAGGCTCGTTGTCATGGCGTAAACGCTAGAACATTTCGCCGGCCAGCTGACGGGCAAGTACGGCCGGCGCCGCCACCAGCGACGGTCCGTACCAGGTGAGATGTCGCCCGCTCACGAGCGCGACTCGCGAGTTCGGGAAACATTCCGGGCCGTCGGCAGGACCGAATGGATACGGCTCGTCCGGGAGCACCACAAGCGGCGCGGCGGCGATATCGGACAGGGCCACCCGCGGATAGCGCTCTGGATGGTCGGCATAACGGTTGCGGACTCCTAATCGGGCGAGTACGTCCCCAGCGAAGGTGTCGCGCCCGAGCACCATCCACGGCCGGCGCCAAATGGGTACGGCCGCCTCGTGCGCCGTGACGGCCGGGACGTCCCGCCACGCGGCTGCCGCGTCGGTCAACCAGGCCGGCTTTGCAGAGTGGCAGGCGACGGCGAGCATTCGGGTCAACGAGGCGAACGCCTCGGGAAGGCTCCGAACGACCGTCACCCACACCGCGAGGCCCGCGTCACGCAGCGCCGCCAGATCAGCCTCCCGGTTCTCCTCCTCGTTCGCCAGCACGAGGTCCGGGCGCAGCTCGACAATCCGGGCCAGATCGGGGTTCTTCGTGCCGCCGATACGGGCCACGTCCAGCACGGCTGGGTGGGTACACCACCTGGTGGCGCCGACCAGGACATCGGGGCAGGTTGCGGCCACCGATTCGGTCAGCGACGGAACGAGCGACACCACCCGGCGGAGGGTGGAGGGCACCTCGACGGGCAACCCGAGATCGTCACCGAGCACGCTTCATCATGACCTGAGAATTTCTCGATGCCGTGCTGAAGCGATGTCGGCACCGCGCGTAATCTGGCGGCGTGAGACCGCGCGATGTCGTCGACCACACGCTGCAGCGGCGTGCGGTACTCGCCGACCTTGCCCATCGACGGGTCTCCACCGCCGAAATCTGTGATGCCCATCCCTACCTGCAGCTGGCCGCGCGCCATTACGGCGAGCGCAGCGCACAGTCTTGCCCGGTGTGTGGCCGGGCGAGCCTCCGTCATGTCCACTACGTGTACGGCGACGCTTTGGGACATGCGTCAGGCCAGGCCAAGTCCATGGGTGAGCTGGCTCACCTGGCTCGCCGTCTCGCGGAGTTTGACGTTTACGTCGTCGAGGTATGTCAAGACTGTGGTTGGAACCATCTCCTGCGATCGTTCGTCCTGGGTGAGGAAGGCCGGCCGGACGACGAGAGGCTGTCCGCCGCCGACGGGTGATCGAAGAGCTGAAGGAGCTGGGCCGGCGTGAGGAATGGCTCGCCGGACGGCCCAGGACGGCTGGGATCGGACTGGTCGAACGTCACCACCACTAAGCCGAAGCGCCGGCCCATCGAGTCTCGGCTGCCGCAGGGATGGCAACGCCGCCGCCAGCGCAAGCGCGCACGGTTGGCGAAGATGTCCCGATCGAAGCGCGTCTGGCGCCGGATCGGGCTCACTCTCACCTGGCTGCTCGGCCTCATTGCGGCGATGATGGCAGCGGCCGTCGTGTTGTTCTACACACTCAGCGACGTGCCGCAGCCCTCGGACCTGTCAGTGCCGCAGGTGGCGGTCGTCGAATATTCGGACGGATCAACCATGGCCCGAATCGGCTCCGTCGACCGGACCACCGTTCCGCTGTCCAAGGTGCCGGAATCCGTGCGCTGGGCCGTGCTGGCCGCCGAGGACCGGAACTTCTATTCCGAGCCCGGTGTCTCGATCACCGGCACGATGCGGGCGGCCTTGAATGACGTGACCGGCGGCAACACCCAGGGCGGTTCCGGGATCACCCAGCAGTACGTCAAGAACGCCTATCTCAATTCGGAGCAGACACTCAGCCGGAAGCTCAAGGAACTGGCCATCGCGGTCAAGCTGTCCCGCGACTACGCCAAGAACCAGATTCTTGAGTGGTATCTGAACACGGTGTACTTCGGCCGCAATGCCTATGGCGTCGAGGCGGCGTCCGAGGCGTACTTCGGGACGTCAGTCGACCGGCTCGGCCCGGCGCAGGGTGCACTCCTAGCGGCTCTGCTCCGAGCCCCGAACTACTACGACCCGGCCAACAATCCGTCGGAGTCCAAGGCCCGCTGGTCCTATGTCGTCAAGGGCATGGTCGAAACCAAGCACTTAACCGAGACCCAGGCGGCGGCGTTGACATTCCCGAAGACCATCGCTCCGGACGCGGCCAAGAAGCTCGGCGCGACCGGGCCGACCGCGTTGCTCGTACAACAGGTGATCAACGAGCTCGAAGCCAACGGGGTCAGCAAGGACGAGATCGATACTCGCGGTCTGCACATCCGGACGACGATCGACCGCAAGGCGCAGCAAGCTGCCCTGGATGCGGTATCTCAGACCTTCGAGCGACCTGACCGCAGCGCAAAAGAACATGAAGAACGCCCTGGTCGCAGTGAACCCAAAGACCGGCGGGGTGCTCGCCTACTACGGCGGCCCGAACGGCACCAGCTACAACGGCAAGGCCGACTACAACGACTATGCAGCCGTGGGATGCCGGCCGCCGGGATCGTCGTTCAAGCCGTTCACCCTCGCCACCGTCTTGACCAACAACCTGCAGGGCAAGCAACCGCAGCTGGCTGATCAACTCGATCGTTAACGGCAATTTCACCGTCACGATCGACGGCACCCAGATCAGCAACGACCCCTCCGACCGGCCTTACAGCGGCCAGGTCACCATCGCCAACGCGATGAAGTATTCGCTCAACACGACGTTCGACCTGTTGGCTAGCCAGGTCGGTCCGAGCAACGTGGCTGCGACAGCACACGCAGCCGGTGTGTCGAAGATATGCGGCGGCCACCCGACTCTGCAGAACGCGGACGGGAGCACCAGCTTCGGAATCGGCATCGGCGACTACCCGGTGCGAGTTATCGACATGGCGGATGGTTTCGGCACGTTCGCAAACGGCGGTACCACGCACGGTCCGTACTTCGTGCGACAGGTCACCGACTCGCAGGGCGCCGTGGTGTATCAGCACCGCGACCCAGGCGTCCGTTCGCTTGATCCCAAGGTCGCCAACGATGTCGGAGTCACGCTGGCGCCTGTCGCCGCGTGGTCTGGCGTACCGCTGGCCGATGGTCGACCGTCCGCGGCCAAGACCGGTACCGAGGGCATCCAGAGCGGTCCGGACAGCGGCCAGAACAGCGACGCGTGGATGGTCGGCTACACCCCCCAGGTGAGTGCCGCAGTGTGGGTCGGCAGCGGCAACAGCACGACCGCGATCAAGGACGCCTACGGCGAGCCGGAGTACGGCCGCGACCTGCCCGGACGCACGTGGAAGCTGTTCATGGATACCTATCTCGCCGGGGCCCCACAGCTGTCGATGCCGGCGACCCAGCAGATCGTGGATGGGGACAACCCGGAGCCGTCCTCCGCGCCACCGCCGCCACCGCCACCGTCGTCGTCGTCGTCACCACCGTCGTCGCCGCTGAATACGCCAAGCACCTCGGCGCCCCCGCGCTCACCATCAGCGCCCGCCTCGAGTTCGGCGAGCTCGAAACCGCCGACAACGCCCCCGAACACGCCCACGCCGCAGACGTCGGCGCCGAGCCGGCCCCGGAGGTCTGTCAGCCTGCCACCCGGACCGTGACGTCGGCCTAGCGGCTGAGCGCGTGCGAGGATGCCACGGTGACCGACCGGCCGCCGGACACGGCCCTCGCCGAGGCGCCGACAGTGCCGAGCCGGGACGATCCCATAGTTGCGACGGCGAGCCAGGCCATCGGCGGCGCCTGGGGCCGGTACGCGGGAGCTGGGCAGTGGTGGACGCCGCTGCGGGTGTTGCTCGCCTTTACCTGCGTGACGCTCGTACTGGCCTATCTGCAGAAGGCCCCCTGTGCCAGTGGCAACTGGGTAGGTAACAAGCAGTACACCCACGTTTGCTACTCCGACATCGTGCCGCTGTGGGGCGCGGAGGGCCTGGATGTCGGTGCCGTGCCCTACCGCGACCACGCGGTGGAGTACCCAGTGCTCACCGGCGGGTTCATGTGGTTGACCTCGGGGCTCACCCACCTCCTCGACTCGGCCGTCTCGGCCCTCACCGACGCCCAGCTGTTCGCCCTGCTCAGCTGCGTGTTGCTCGCGATCTGCGGGCTGCTGATGGTCGCTGGCACAGTGGGTGCGGCGGGGCGGCGCCCCTACGATGCGGCGCTAGTCGCCCTCAGCCCGCTGCTCGTGTTCCACGCGTTCTCGAACTGGGATCTGTTCGCCATGGCGTTCACCAGTTGCGCGTTGTGGGCATGGGCACGTAATCGGCCCGTCGCCGCCGGCTCGTTGATCGGGCTCGGGGCGGCGGCCAAGTTGTACCCCGGGCTGCTACTGCTCCCCATCTGGATCCTGGCGGCACGTACCCATCGCTACCGGGAGGCGACCTGGGCCACGGTGACCGTGGTTCTGGTCTGGTGTGCCGTGAACGTTCCCGTCGCAGTCGCATACCCGAGCGGATGGTGGGAGTTCTACCGCTTCAGCGCCGACCGGCCTACCGAAGCCAGCACGCTCTGGGCGATCGGCCACTACCTGTCGAACATCGGGTTCTTCGGCAACGGGTACGCCACGGCCTGGACGCCGCCCGGCATCGCGGTCATCGCTGCCGTCATCGCCGGTCTCGCGGTCGTGGTGCTGCTCGGTCTCGGCGCGCCGACGCGGCCCCGCATGGGCCAGCTCGCCTTCCTCGTCGTGCTGGCGTTCTTGTTGACGACCAAGGTATGGAGCCCGCAGTACTCCATCTGGCTGGTGCCTCTGGTCGCGCTCGCCCGACCGCGATGGGGTCTGAATCTCCTGTGGCAGTGCAGCGAGATCGCCGTGTGGATAGCGACGTTGCTATGGCTGCTCGGGTACTACGACAGCGCGCGTGGACTCGACTACGGCGCGCTCATGATCCTGCTTCTCGTACGCGACGGCCTGCTGATTGCGATCGCCGTTCTCGTCGTGCGTGAGATGTGGCATCCGGAGCTGGACATCGTGCGCTCGGGCGGCATGGATGATCCGTGCGGCGGCCCGTTCGACAACGCACCGGACCAGTTCGTCGTCCCGCTGCGGGTTCCCGCTGCACTACGGCCGGCGCCGGCGACAATCCCGGCCGAAACAACTCCGCCCCGACCCGAAGATAAGCCCACGCCGGCGGGTTGATCAGTCAGCGGCCACCTCGGCCGACCGACACGATCCCCAGCGCGGCCTTGAGGAAGTCGATGTCCGCCCGTTGTCCTTCTCGCGGCGTCTCGACTAGCGCGTCGGAGCCCGCGTCTCGCACGATGCTCGCAATAGCTTCCGGCTCGATCATGCCGGCGTCGAAATTGGCGTGCCGATCAGCACCGGAGTCGAAGGTATCTCGGCTGCTGTTCGCGTGGACCAGATCGATACGGCCGGTGACGGCGCGGACCCGGTCGACAATTCCGGCTAGGTCTTCACCGCCGGCGTACGCATGGCAGGTGTCGAGGCAGAATCCGGGCCCGAACTCACCAATCGCATCCCAGAGCCGAGCGAGCCGGTCAAAACGGCGGGTCATCGCGTTGTTACCGCCCGCGGTGTTCTCGATCAAGATCGGCAGCGGAAACCCGCCTTGGTCCGCCGCCCGAGCGAAGGTCTTGCGCCAATTGTCGTAGCCGATCTCCGGGTCGTCGGATGCGTTGAGGTGGCCGCCGTGCACGATCAGCCCCTTCGCTCCGATCTGCGCGGCCGCTTCGGCGTGCTGGGCCAACAGCTTGCGGCTCGGGATGCGAATGCGGTTGTTCAACGTGGCCACGTTGAGCACATAGGGCGAATGGATGTAGACGGTCAGGCCACTGGCTTTCACCGCTGCGGCCTGTGCGTGCTCGGTCGGCTTCTTCCATCCCTGCGGGTCGGCCAGGAAGAATTGGATGACCTGGGCGCCCACATCTCGTGCGGCGCCCAACGGATCGGTGGAGTCGACGTGCGCCCCGACTGCTGGCATGCTGTCGAGCCTACGACCACCGTCGGGCGTCCCTCGAGGGTGTGCGGAGTCGCCGTCCAGACCCGAAACGTTCGCCGCCATGCCGGCCACGCGGTAGCATGGTGGCGTTGCCGCGTCGGAGGAATCGACGCGGCCGCCTCCTGTCGCGGACCGTCCGCGGCCGACCTAGTCCATAGGAGGGGCAGCACCTTCATGCGCCATTACGAAGTCATGGTCATCCTCGATCCGAATCTCGAGGAACGCACCATCGCGCCGTCGCTCGACACGTTCCTTAACGTCGTCAAGAAGGACGGCGGCACGGTCGAAAAGGTCGACATCTGGGGCAAGCGCCGGCTGGCGTACGAGATCGACAAGCACGCCGAGGGCATCTACGCCGTCATCGACGTGCAGGCCGAGCCGGCGTCCGTGCTCGAACTCGACCGTCAGCTCAATCTCAACGAGTCGGTGCTGCGGACGAAGGTCCTGCGGCCGGAAGCGCGGTAGCTATGGCTGGCGACACTGTCATCACCGTGGTTGGCAACCTGACCGCCGACCCGGAACTTCGATTCACCCCCTCGGGCGCTGCAGTCGCGTCGTTCACGATCGCGTCCACGCCCCGCCAGTTCGACCGCAACACCAATGAATGGAAGGACGGCGAGGCGCTCTTCCTACGGTGCTCCATCTGGCGTCAAGCCGCGGAGAACGTCGCCGAGTCGCTGCAACGCGGCATGCGCGTTGTCGCGCAGGGCCGGCTCAAGCAACGATCATTCGAAACCAGGGAAGGCGAAAAGCGCACCGTCATCGAACTTGATGTCGACGAGGTCGGCCCCTCGCTGCGCTACGCCACGGCGAAGGTGAACCGCACGCAGCGCGGCTCCACATCTGGCGGTTTCGGCTCGTCCGGATCGGCGGGCGGCGACGCTGTCGAGGATCCGTGGGGTACCCCGGCGCCGGCGTCTGGTGGCGGCGGATTCTCCGACGAGCCGCCTTTCTAACGCATCGGACCGACACCAGAATCTGTGAATCTTGACGACGGTCTGCCGTCGTCGCGCAAGAATGAAACGAGCGGAGCACACCATGCCGAAACCACCTGTTCGCAAGCCGAAAAAGAAGCAGAACCCGCTGCTCGCGGCCAAGATCGACTACATCGACTACAAGGACACCACCCTGCTGCGAAAGTTCATCTCGGATCGTGGCAAGATCCGGGCGCGCCGGGTTACCGGTGTTAGCGCCCAGCAACAGCGGGAGATCGCCAAGGCGATCAAGAACGCACGCGAGATGGCGCTATTGCCGTACACCTCGACGGCGCGCTGAGGGGCCATGTCATGAAGCTCATATTGACCCGCGAGGTCGCGGGTCTTGGCCTCGCCGGCGACATCGTCGAGGTCGCCGACGGCTACGGCCGAAACTTCCTCGTACCCCGTGGCTCCGCGATCCTGTGGAGCAAGGGCGCCGAGAAGCAGATCACCCAGATCAAGCGAGCTCGCGACGCCCGGGAGATTCGCGACCTGGGCCACGCCCGTGAGATCAGGTCCGACCTGGAGAAGCTCAACGTCACCCTCGGCGCACGTGCCGGCGAAGGTGGTCGGCTGTTCGGTTCGATCACCTCGACTGACGTCGCGGCGGCCGTCAAGGACGCGGGCGGCCCGCTGCTGGATCGCAAGCGTATCCGCCTGCCCGGTCACATCAAGTCGACCGGATTGCACACCGTGACCGTCGAGTTGCATCCCGACGTCGTGGCGTCGATTCCGCTCACTGTCACGCCTCTTTGACCCCTCGAGTCGGGACCGGCCAGCTTGCGCTTCCGCGCACCCGGCCGGTCTCCCTCCTTCTGTTCGGCCAGGCCGCTCCCGGAGGGGTGCGTGGCAAGCAAGATCACTGCGCAAGAAATATTCCTCCACAGCCGGTGGACGAGGAATCCCGCATGATTGCTGGCTAGTTCCGTCTTGCGTCCAGCAATTCACACGGCCGTCCACAGCTGGTCTACAAGCCGGACAGCATGGCCCACAGCCTTGTCCACAGCTAGGTACACAAGCCCACTTGTGAGCCAACCATGCGCCACCTACGGTGTCCACGGGTCGGCTGCGCGGAACACCGTGGCGAAATCGTCAGAGGGTCCCGATACACCTTCTCGTGTACTCACCGCGATTGATTCCTGCTCGGTTGACCTGGGGGGAGGGGGCGGGCTCATTGGCACTCGCTGACGACACCCGGGTCGTGGCCGGCGGGCTGGATCGCACGCCTCCGCAGGACATCGCCGCGGAGCAAGGCGTGCTCGGCGGCATGTTGCTGTCCAAGGACGCGATCGCCGACGTCGTCGAAGTACTGCGCCCGACGGACTTCTATCGTCCGGCTCACCAGCTTGTCTACGACGCCATCCTCGATCTCTATGGCCGCGGTGAGCCGGCGGACGCGCTCACGGTGACCAACGAGCTGACCCGGTCGGGGCAGCTCGCCCGAGTGGGCGGAGCGGTCTACCTGCACACCCTGCTCTCGACTGTGCCGACGGCGGCCAACGCTGGGTACTACGCACAGATCGTCGCCGAACGCGCCGTGCTCCGGCGACTCGTGACGGCCGGGACGCGCATCGTCCAGATGGGATATGACACCGCCAGCGGGGCGGGAGGCATCGTGGGCAGCGTCGACGACGTCGTCGATCGCGCGCAGGCGGAGATCTACGACGTCACCGAGCGACGCACCAGCGAGGACTACGTCCACATCGAGTCACTGCTGCAGGGAACGATGGACGAGATCGATCGCATCTCGGCCACGGGTGGAATTGGGACCGGGATTCCGACTGGGTTCAGCCGCCTGGACGAGATCACCAACGGTCTCCACGCCGGACAGATGATCACCGTCGCCGGCCGTCCTGGATCCGGCAAGTCGACCCTGGCCTTGGACTTCGCGCGGTCGGCCGCGGTCAAACACCGTAAGCCGACCGTCATTTTCTCCCTGGAGATGGGCAAACTCGAATTGATGATGCGGCTGTTCTCGGCCGAAGCGTCGGTGCCGCTGCGCAATATGCGTTCCGGTCACATGGCGGATCAGGATTGGCAGCGCATGGCTCGCCGAGCCGGCGAACTGGCCGAAGCGCCGCTCTATCTCGATGACTCGCCCAACCTGACGATGATGGAGATCCGGGCCAAGGCCCGCCGGCTGCGTCAGCGCCACGACCTACAGCTGATCATCATCGACTACCTGCAACTCATGACCAGCGGCAAGCGCGTCGAATCGCGTCAGCAAGAGGTCAGCGAATTCTCCCGCGCGATCAAGCTGCTCGCGAAGGAGCTGGATCTGCCCGTAGTTGCGCTCTCGCAGCTGAACCGTGGTCCGGAGCAGCGCACCGACAAGAAGCCGTTGCTCGCCGACCTTCGCGAATCCGGTTCTATCGAACAGGATTCCGACCTCGTGCTGCTCGTGCACCGTGAGGACATGTACGAGCGAGAATCACCCCGAGCCGGGGAAGCCGACATCATCATCGCCAAGCACCGCAACGGACCTACCGCGACGATCCAGGTCGCGTTCCAGGGCCATCTCAGCCGGTTCGCCGACATGCCAGACTGATCAACCCGGGGCACTCGACCGGCCGGGTACGCCTACGGAGGTTGATGCATCGTGACCGGGGCTGATGCGGCGATCGACGATGTCGCGATCGCACGGTGGAGGTTGCGCACCCAGCGTCTGGTCGCGCCGTTCGCCGGATCCGCTCACGATGTGATCCGGTCTTTGCTCGCGGTGCAGGCCGAGAATCCAGGTCAGGCAGAGTGGGCGGTTGCCGCGCGGACGCGGCGACGTGATCCGTCCGATCTGGCCACGCTCCTCGACCAGGGAAAGGTCTTGCGGACCCACGTCCTGCGGCCGACCTGGCATTTCGTCTGCGCAGCCGACCTCGGCTGGTTGCTCGACCTCACTGGACCTCGGGTGCAACGGGTGACTGGCAACCAGTTGCGCTCCGTGCATGGGCTCGACGATGCTGCTATCGACCGGGCGATGTCGGTGGTCGTCGAGGCGATCGGCGCGAAGGGTGAGCTGACCCGATCGAAGCTGACCGAGGAGCTGACATCGCGCGGGGTGAGCGGGCACGCGCCTTCCGCCGGTAGTCAATTCGTCATGATTCTGCTTGCGCATGCAGAGCTGGCCGGGCTGATCTGCAGCGGTCGCAGGGTCGGCGGCGAGCACACCTACGCCAGGCTCGGCGACCGCATCCCGTCCACACACCGGCTTGATCGCGAGGAGGCTCTTCGTGAACTCGCGCTCCGTTATGCGAGCGGTCATGGACCGGCGACCGAACGGGACCTTGCCTATTGGGCCAGCCTCACGCTCGGTGATGCCCGGCGCGGCCTCGACGCCGCGCAGGGCCGGCTGGAACGCTTCGACCACGACGGTCGGACCTATTGGCACGCACCTGGCCAAGCCCCACCAGCGGACCCCACCCCGTCGCAGCCTAGAGGACATCTGCTGCAGATCCTCGACGAGTCCTACCGCGGCTACCAAGACTCGCGCTGGGTTCTCGACGCCGCGGGAATCGTCCCCCGCTCCCGCGAACCAGCCATCGGGATGGCGCTCGTAGACGGACAGCTCGTTGCGATGGCCCGCCGCACGGTGAGTGCGGAGCGCGTGGGTTTCGACGTGCATCCCTACCGACCGTTGCGATCAGCAGAAATCGATGCGCTCAGGGAGGCCGCCGACCGTTACGGTGAGTTCTTGGGCCGAGAGCCGGACATCACCATTCGCCCCGCCTCGAGATAGCGGTCGTGATCTTGGACTTATAGCCTTGGGGCACCGGTAAGTCAAAGATCATCGCCAGAAGTCTCAGCCGTCTCGGTTTACGTGACTGACATAAGGCGAATGACCCATGCGGTTCCAGCCGAATGGATGTATCGCCGGATGCGGCCGAAGCAGCCAACTGCCTAGCGTGCGGTCATGGCCATGGTCAGCCTTCCGACGCTCGCCGGGATCGCCTCAACGGTGATCTTCGCGGCGAGCACGCTGCCCATGCTGGTCAAGGCCTATCGGTCCCGTGATCTGAGGTCCTACAGCCTCGGCAACATCGTGCTGGCCAACGTCGGCAATTCCGTGCACTCGATCTACGTGTACAGCCTGCCGCCGGGGCCGGTCTGGCTGCTGCATTCGTTCTACCTCGTGAGCACCGCGCTGATGTTGGGCTGGTACCTCCGCTACGGGCTGCGGAAATCCACCCATGCGGACGCGCACGAGATGGGTGGATCGGCCGACGCGGCGACCGCCCCCGGATTCCTAGCGTCTCCTCATACCGGATGAGGAGGACACCCAATGAACACCCAGCACATCGAGACGCTGATCATCGGAGGCGGGCAAGCCGGGCTTGCCACCGGCTACCACCTCAAGCGTCGTGGCCGCGCGCTGCTCATCATCGACGCAAACGCGCGGGTCGGCGACAACTGGCGGCAGCAGTGGGACACGTTGCGCCTGTACACGCCGGCGAAGTACGACCGGCTCCCGGGCCTGCCGTTCCCCGCGGCCAGCTGGCACTGCCCGCAGAAGGACGAGGTCGGCGATTATCTGGAACGGTATGCGCTGCACTTCGACCTTCCGGTGCGGACCAGCACCCGGGTGGAACGCCTCGAGGCGCGGCCAGGCGGTGGGTACCTCGCGAAGCTCGGCAACGAGGTGATCAGCTGCGAGAACGTGGTGGTTGCCACCGGCACCTTTGGCCGGACGCCGAATGTACCTGGATTCGCGGCCGACCTCGAGCCATCGATCCAGCAGCTGCACTCCAGCCAGTACCGGCGGCCGGCCCAGCTTCCACCCGGACCTGTTCTGGTCGTCGGCGCGTCCCATTCGGGGCTGGACATCGCCTACGAGCTTGCCGAGTCCCGCGAAACAATCCTGTGCGGCCCGGATCGCGGCAACATCCCGTTCCGCCCGGAATCCCGCCGGGCTCACGTGCTCATGCCCGTTGCCGTGTTCGCGTTCAAGCACGTGCTAACCCGGCGTACACCGATGGGCCGCAAGGAAATGCAGGACGTGCGGTTCCACGGCGGACCCGCCTTCCGGATCAAACGGGATGACCTGGTCCGCCGCGGGGTGATCCGCAACGAGGCCCGGATGACTGGGGTAATCGACGGGCGCCCCCAGCTGGCCGACGGCACCGTCCTCGATGTGACCAACGTGGTGTGGTGCACAGGCTTCAAGCAAGTGTTCGACTGGATCCGCCTGCCGGTCCTGGATGAGCAGGGCTGGCCGGTGGAGTACCGCGGCGTTGTCGACGCCGCGCCAGGGCTCTACTTCTGCGGCCTGTCGTTCCAGTACGCGTTCAGCTCGATGGTGTTCCCCGGCATCAGTCGAGATGCTGACTACGTCGCGCGCCAGATTGTCGCCCATGCGCCAACTGTGAATAGGGCGGCCGCCTGACCGATCGCCAGTACGCTCTATCCGGACGGTGCGCGATGGGCGTGGTCGAGGAGCTGATCCGAGCCCGCGAGGCCTACGACCGCCGCGAGTGGCTGGCGGCCTACAGCGGGCTGTCCGACGTTGCCCAGGATGAGCTCACGCCAGACGATTTCGGCCAACTCGCCACCGCGGCCTACCTGCTCGGCCGCCGCAATAACTGCGTGCAAGCACTGCAGCGCGCATATCAGCTCAACGTCGACGCCGGTGACGCACTAGCCGCGGTGCGCAGCGCCTTCTGGCTGGCCTTGGTTCTGCTCAATAGCGGAGAGACGGCCATCGGCGGCGGCTGGGTCGCCCGCGCGCACCGGCTACTCGCCGAGATCGACGGCGACGTGGTCGAGCGCGGTTATGTGCTCATGCACGCCATGTACCGAGACATCTTCGCCGGCGACTTCGATACCGCCAGCGAGCTGGCCGACCAGATCACTGACTACGGACACCGCTACCGGGACCCGGACCTCACGGCGATGGGGCTGTCCTGCCAGGGCCGGATGCGCCTGTATACCGGTCGCGTCGCGGACGGGCTATCGCTGCTTGACGAGTCAATGGTCGGCGTCGCGGCCGGCGAGGTATCCATCATCTTCGCCGGGAATATCTACTGTTCCATGATCGAGGCCTGCCAGGAGATCGGGGACTTCGATCGTGCGGCGCGATGGACCGCGGCCCTGACGACGTGGTGTGCCGAGCAGCCCGGGCTGGTGCCATTCACCGGCCAGTGCGCGGTGCACCGCGGCCAGATCATGCGGGCGCAGGGTGCCTTCGACGAGGCCCTCACCGAGTTCGAGCTGTCCGTGCAGCGGTATCTCGCCGACCAGACGCCAGGTCCAGCCGGTGTCGCGATGGCCGAGCGCGGCGACGTGCTCCGCATCCGTGGCGACCTCGCCGGGGCTCACGAAGCCTACGACCAAGCGGTCGCCTTCGGCCACGAACCGCAGCCTGGTCTCGTGCTGCTGTGGCTGGCCGAGGGCCGTACCGAAGCGGCAGTCGGGGCCATCCAACGGCTGCTCGGCGAGACACGCGACCCGGTACATCGCTCGCAACTGTTGCCAGCCGCGGTAGAGGTGCTGATGGCCACGCAACACCACAACGAGGCCGCCGACATTTGCGCCGAACTCGCATCCATCGCGGGTTCCTTCGGCTGCCCGTCGATACAGGCACGCGCTGATCACGCCGCCGCGCTCGTCGCCCTCGAGTCCGGCGATCCGGCGGCCGCAACCTCATGGCTGCGACGGGCCCGCGCGGTCTGGGAGCGACTGGGCGCGCGGTACGAGACCGCGCGGTGCCGGGTGCTCCTCGGCCGCGCACTACGGGCCCTCGGCGACAGCGAGTCCGCCGCTACCGAGCTGGCCGCCGCGCGGCGCAGCTTCGCTGAACTGGGCGCGGCGCCGGCCGAGCGCGAAGCCGCCGCGCTGATGGCCACCGCGCACCCGGGCGGGCTTACTGAACGCGAGATCGAGGTGTTACGGCTTGTCGCGGCCGGGAAGACAAACCCGCAGATCGCCACGCTGCTCTTCCTGAGCGAGAAGACCGTTGCCCGACACCTGAGCAACATCTTCACCAAGCTCGACGTCACCTCACGCACCGCCGCGGCCGCCTTTGCCTTCGAACACCACATTATGTGAACGGCCTACGGCCACTCAGACACGGAACGGATTGGGCGGCCTGATCGCAGCCTGGCGTCGGCGCGCAGCCCGTCAGATTGGCGACGCACTCACGAGTACGTGCGAGTTGCGTGGATGGCCGATGACTGCGATATCACGAACGGGCCGCCTGGGCCGCCGGCAAGACTGTCCGTAATGCATTCAACTTGAGGCACCACACATCTCGAATCTCCAGTCGGGGGAGCGGCGTTCACCGCGACAACCCTGAGCGCGGAGATCGTTGGTTTGACCTCGATGTGCGTAGCCCAACCGCCATCTTCACGGACCTTGGCCGGGCCACCGACAAACCAGGGTCGCACCGAGTTCGACGATGCGGAGGACCCAGCGGCCATCACCGGTTGTGCGACGGCGTACACGGCTTGGCCGCCGCCGAGTCCGTGAACGACACCGGCAACGGTAACCATCTCGCCACCCGCAGACGTGGTGAACGAAACGGTGCGGATAACCAGTTCGAATTCATCGGCAGTTGATGTGGAACGCCCCTGGTTCAATCCGGATTGATCGCTGCCCGCTTCCTTGTCGCTCGTGGTAAACAGCACCAACAGCCCGGTGACGAGCGCCGCCACGACGATTGCGGTAACTGCGAGCCAGGCGACCTTAGTTGCCGTCTTGTTGGTTTCACTAGGCCGTCTCCGGGCCCGGTGCCTCGCTCCCACGGGCAACCACCGTAGACGATGGTGGCAATCCCCTAAACCGTGGCGCCCGACCGGTCCGGTGTCCGCCATTGCCGTCGACCCAGCCGGAAGCGGTTCCCTGACGTGATCCTGAACTAATGCTCTCTGGCGACGCTTAGCTCAAGATCATCGCCGCTGGACTCCTGGCCGACGATTGGCGGCAGGGTGTAGAGCGCGAGAAACCGCTCGGCGGCGGCCCGATCGCCGGCCACGACGAGATCCCCAGTGGCGACGGCGTCGGCGAACGGCCGACCGCCGTACGTCACAGCCGCGAACATTCGCGGGTCGCCGCTGATCGTCGCGGCCGGCTCGCTCGCTTCGCCGGACTCGATCGTCAGCTTCTTGCGCGCGACGCGGGCGACGTACGCCTCGTCGTTGGGCCGGAGCTGGATGGTAAGCGCGACGCCGTCGGCGAGGGTGGAATCGAAGTTCGTCCGCAGCGACAGAATCAGCGATGCGACGCCGAAGTGCAGGTCCTTGCGGTGGCGGGGATCGCGCGCCGCCCACCGGCCGAAAAGCTGCATGATCGCCTCAAGCTCGCGCGCCCAATCGGTGAGGTCGTACACCCACACCGCGGCCGGCTTGGGCAGCTTGCGGCGGGTGACCAAACCAGCGCGCTCCAGCTCGTCAAGCCGGTGCGAGAGGACGTTCGCGCTGATGCCCGGCAGTCCGTCCTTGATGTCGCCGAAGCGCTTGGCGCCGAGCATGAGCTCGCGGACCACGAGCATCGCCCATCGCTCCCCGACGAGGTCGAGACCGTGCGCGACGCCGCACGAGTCCTCGTACGTCCGGTTGGTCGCCATGCACACACGATACCACATACTCATTATTTAGGAGTAACTACTTGCTAATAAGGACTTAGATCGCTAGCGTCCTCGACAAGACGACAGACGGCGCTAGCAGAGAGGGCAACCCACCGATGAGCACCGACCTCCGTCCGACAGCAGACCGGTCCCGCTGGCTCGCGCTATACGTGCTGTGCGGCAGCATGCTGATGATCGTTCTGGACGCGACGATCGTGAACGTCGCCCTACCGTCCATCAAGGCCGAGCTGGACTTCGACCCGTCCAGCCTGGCCTGGGTCGTCAACGCGTACCTGATCGCCTTCGGCGGGCTCCTGCTGCTCGCCGGCCGGCTGGGCGACCTGGCCGGGCGGCGGCGGATCTTCGTGATCGGCTTGGCGGTCTTCACCATTGCGTCCGCGGTGTGCGGGCTAGCCGTCAACCAGGAGATGCTGGTGATCGCCCGGTTCGTCCAGGGCGCGGGTGGCGCACTGACCTCCGCCGTCGTGCTCGGGATGATCGTCACGATGTTCCCCGAGCCTCGAGACCAGGCCCGGGCAATCGGCGTATTCGCGTTCGTCGCATCAGCGGGCGGGGCGGTTGGCTTGCTGGCCGGCGGCCTCATCACCGAAGCGGTGAGCTGGCACTGGATCTTCTTCGTCAACGTGCCGGTCGGAGTGGTCGTTGCGCTGGCGGCCCTTCGGCTCGTCCCGTCGGATAAGGGGCTGGGCTTCGAGCAGGGTGCGGACGTCCTGGGCGCCGCTCTCGTAACGGGCGCCCTCATGCTCGGCGTCTACACGATCGTCAAGCCCGCGGCTGAGCACGGGTGGCTGGCCGGTCAGACCCTGACTCTCGGCGCGGTGAGCGTCGCACTGCTGGCCGCATTCGTCGTTCGGCAGGCGCACACTGCCAGCCCGCTGATGCCGCTGGAGCTGTTCCGCTCGCGCAATCTCGTTGGCGCGAACGTCATCCAGGTGATCGGCGCCGCCGGCATGTTCGGCGCGTTCTTCCTCGGCACCCTGTACCTGCAGAACGTGAAGCACTACGACGCCATGCAGATCGGCCTCGCCTTCCTGCCGGTGACGATCTGCATGGGCACCCTGTCGGTCCGGTACTCGGAGAAGCTGATCACCCGTTTCGGGGCACGTCGCGTCTCGCTTGCCGGGCTGGTGCTGATGACGGTCGGGCTCGGGCTGTTCGCGCTAGCCCCGGCCGGCGCTGACTACCTCACCCAACTGCTGCCGACGATGGCGCTGCTTGGTCTGGGCGCCGGCGCGTGCTTCCCCGCGCTGGTCGGACTGGCGATGTCGGGCGTCAAGATGGAGCAGGCCGGACTCGCCTCCGGACTGGTAAACACCACGGCGCAGGTGGGCGGCGCGCTCGGCCTCGCCGTGCTGGCCACGCTGTCCACCACGCGGTCGGTGCACTTGTCGGCCGCAGGACATAGCCCCGCTTCCGCACTGGTCGGCGGATACCACCTCGCGTTCTGGATCGCCGCCGCGCTACTCCTTGCGGCGCTCGCTATCGGTGCAGTCCTGCTGACTTCGAGCACTGCACCACCCATGTCGACCGACATCGACCACCCGGCCGAAACCGAAGCAGGCGTCGACGGGCCTCGGCAGCTGATCACCGTCTGACCCCGGAGTGACGTCCGACTAGGGCGTCACGCCAACCGGACCCCACACCCCGCATAACTCTGGCTGACGATGTCGGGTCGTTCCGAGGGCCGGCCCGTCGATGAGTTTTGGCAGTCCGGACCGTCACATATGCATAGGGACTCTGGACGACCCGGGCGGCGATGGACCGGAGGGGCGCGATGACGGGTGCTGCGCTGGCGGCCGATCGCGGCGAGGGGGCACTGTGGACCGCGGTGCTGGCGGGTGACCGTGATGCGTTCGCGGCTGTGGCCGGCCGATATCAGCGCGAGCTAGAGGTGCATTGCTACCGAATGCTCGGCTCGATCGAAGACGCCGAGGACGTGGTCCAGGACACGCTGCTACGCGCCTGGCGCAAGCGCGAGACCTACCGCGGCCAGGCAAGGGTGCGGGCCTGGCTCTACGGCATAGCGACCAACGCCTGCTTGGACATGTTGGAGCGACGCAGCCGCCGGATGCTGCCGCCTGCTGTGGCTTCGCCGGCGAATCCGTCGGCTCCGCCGCTCCCGCCCGCGAGCGAGATCGGCTGGCTGGAGCCCTATCCCGATGCATTGCTGGACGCGCCTACCGTCGACGAGCAGATCGTTGCCCGGGAGACGATCGAACTGGCGTTCCTGGTCGCGATCCAGCACTTACCGCCGCGGCAGCGGGCCGTGCTGATCTTGCGGGATGTGCTCGGCTGGAGTGCCCGCGAGGCCGCCGAGGTCGTCGGGACAACGGTGATCGCCACCAACAGTGCATTGCAACGCGCCCGGACAACGCTTCGAGAGCACCTGCCGGAAAGCCGGCTGGATTGGCATCGCTCCCGAACGCCCGACGACGACGAGCGCCACCTGCTCGAGCGGTACATGGACGCGTGGAACCGGACCGACGTCGACGCGCTCGTCGCGCTCCTCGCCCGCGACGCCCGTTTCACCATGCCGCCGAGCCCCGGCTGGTACACCGGACGCGACGGGATCCGCACGTTCCTCGCCAACTACCCCCTGGCCCCAGGGGCCGTGCGGCACGTTCACCTGCCGACGCGTGCCAATCGGCAGCCGGCCTTCCTGGTCTATCTGGCCGACGGGGACGAGGGTGCGCTGCGGCCGTTCGCGGTCGAGGTGCTGCGCATCGTTGACGGCCTGATCTACGAGATCGACGTCTTCCGGCAGCCTGATCTCGTGGAGCGCTTCGCCGTCGCGGCGTCAGCATGATCCAGGCCGGGTCCGGCGATCGCGACTCGCTCGATGTCGACCGCATTGCCCGGACGGCTTGGCCGACCTTCGAGCGGCGGATCGTAGCGTTGCTGCCTGGCGACGCGTTGCCGTTCGATCCGGCCACCTGGCAGGACGCGATCGTGTTCGTGCTGGCCGGGGAGCTCGACGTGCAGTGTGCGAGCGGCGCCGGACACCGGTTCCAGCATGGCGACATCCTCTGCTTCATCGGGCTGTCGGTGCGGTCGTTGCGCAATAGCGGCCCAGTGCCCGCCCGGCTACTTGCGATCTGGCGGACTGCTCACCGGTGAGTTCTCGAGGCTCGCGCCGTCACATGGATAACCACTCTCGACATTGAACCTGGAGGAATCGGCGTGACTGCGATCGAGCACGTCCCAACGCATCGCTGGCGGGCTTTCGCCGTCTTGGCCGTGGCGTTCTTCATGACCATCGTCGATCTCTCGATTGTCAATGTGGCCCTGCCCACGATCGGCCGCAGCTTGCATTTCAGCGAATCAAACCTCCAATGGGTGGTGACCGCCTACGGTCTGACCTTCGGCGGTTTCCTGCTCCTCGGCGGTCGCGCGGCCGACCTGCTCGGGCGCCGCCGCATCCTGATGGTCGGCCTCGCGATCTTCACTGCCGCATCGCTGGCGTGCGCGCTGTCAACCACTGACACGTTCCTGATCGTGGCGCGAGCAGTCCAGGGATTCGGCGCCGCGATCGTGCTGCCGGCGGCCTTGTCGATCGTCATGAACATGTTCCAGGAGGGCGCCGAGCGCAACAAAGCCCTCGGCGTTTGGGGCGGCATTGGCGCGAGCGGTGCGACCGTCGGCCTGATCGCCGGTGGCCTGCTGACCCGGTACATCGGCTGGGAGTACATCTTCTTCCTCAACGTCCCGATCGGCGCCGCCGCGATGCTGCTCACCCCACGACTCGTCCCGGAGAGCCGGAGAGTCACCGTGCGCCGCCACTTCGATCCGTTCGGCGCCATCACCGTGACCGCCGGGCTGCTGCTGCTCGTCTATGCGCTGTCGAAGGCACCGCAGGACGGGTGGTCATCGGCGCGGACGATCACGCTACTTGCCGCATCGGCGGCGCTGATCGTCATGTTCCTGGTCATCGAGTCCCGCGCCGAGGAGCCGCTGATGCCGCTACGCATCTTCCGGCTGCGGACGCTGGCGGGCGCGAATGCGGTCGGCCTGCTGCTGGGCGGCAGCTTCTTCGCGTTCATCTTCGTCGGGACGCTCTACATGCAGCAGGTCCTCGGATACTCGGCGATCAAGACCGGGTTCGCCTGGCTCGCGGCGTCGGTCACCTCGGTGGCTTTCGCCGGCCTCGCTCAAGCCCTCGTGAGCAAGCGGTCAGCCAAGCTCGTCATGGCCTTCGGCATGGGGCTCATCGGAGCCGGCATCCTGTGGTCGACGAGCATTCCGGTCCACGGTGGCTTCTGGAGCGACCTTGCCGGTCCGTTCTTCGTCGTCGGAGCCGGCACGGCCTTCGCGTTCATCCCCGTGTCCATTGCCGGACTGGCCGGCGTCAGCCAGCACGAAGCGGGGCTCGCGTCCGGACTGCTCAACACGTCGCAGCAGATCGGCGGCGCGATCGGCGTCGCCGTAGCATCGACGATCGCGGCGACGCGATTCGCGACGCTCACCGATGCTGGTATGTCGACACCGGTCGCTCTCACCGGTGGCTTCCAGTGGGCTCTATGGGTCTGCGGGGCAATCGGCCTCGCCGCCGTGCCCATCGCGCTCCTGCTGGTCAAAGATCGCGAACTCGCACCCGCCATCGTCACATCTGACACCGCACCCGCACTCGCATCCGCCGAGTGACAACGAAAAGGAGGCATCACATGAGACAGGTCATGGTTCGCTACCGGGTCAAGCCGGGCCGCGCCGCCGAGAACGAGGAACTCGTCCGGGCCGTCTACGAGGAGCTGCATCGCAGCGGACCGGCGGGGTTCCGCTACGCCACTTACCAGCTCGACGACGGCGCGAGCTTCGTGCACCTCGCGACCGAGACGGACGACAACGCCTCGAGCCCGCTCGCCGGACTGGAAGCATTCCAGCGATTCGTCAAGGACATCGCCGAGCGATGCGACGATCCACCAGCGGTCAGCACACTGCGCGAGATCGGGTCCTACCGCTCACGAGGCACCGACTGACGCTGCGGTCAGCCGTCGAGAACCAGCACGTCGAGTTGACGCAGCCGCTCGGGGTCAGCGAGCAGGTCGATGGCGACGATCTTGCCCCGCACAATCGTGAAGCCGAACACGACCCGGGGACGGCCGCCTGGAGCCCATACCGCACCCACGGTGCCGTTGAGCAGAGCCGGATGCGCAACCCGAGCTCGTCCGGAGAAGGTGCTGGCGACATCCGAAGCGCCGCGGACCTGCCTCGCGGCACCCACCGAAACCGCGGCGTCATCCGCGCTCAGCACGACGTCAGGATCCAGGAGAGCCAGCAACGCCTCGAAGTCACCGCCCCGTGATGCGGCGAGAAAGGCGTCGACGACAGCCCGCTTGCGAGTCAGGTCCGCGTCCGAGGTCGGCGTGGCGCCCTGGACTCGGCGGCGAGCCCGGCTCGCAAGCTGCCGCGCCGCAGCCGGCGAGCACCCCTCGATGCGCGCAATCTCGTCGAACGGCAGGGCGAACATGTCGTGCAGCACGAACGCCAGCCGCTCCGCCGGCGCCAGCGTGTCAAGAACCAGGAGCAGGGCGATGCCAACCGAGTCGGCCAGCACGGCCTCGTGCTCAGGATCGGCGCCCGTCGCGCGACCCACGACCAGATCGTGCTCACGCCCCTCCAGCGACTGCTCGCGCCGCGCGGTGCGGGAGCGCAGCATGTCCACGCACACCCGGGCGAGGACCGTCGTCAGCCAGCCGCCCAGGTTGGTCACCTCGCGCGCGTCGGCGCGACTGAGCCGGACCCAGGTCTCCTGGACCGCGTCGTCGGCTTCGGTGGGTGAGCCGAGCATCCGGTAGGCGACTGCCCGCAGATGAGTACGGTTCGCCTCGAACTGTTCGGCTAACCAGTCTTGTTCGTCCATCCGTGCATTCCTCCGCCGGGCGCTCCGTCACAGCACTGACGAATGTCGGCGCGCGAATGTGACAACCGAGGCCCGGTTCATCGGCCCAGCATGGCCCGTGCGAGGGCCGAATTCACTCAGCGCTGGCGGATCAGCGCGCGCCAGCCACCGGCCCGGTTGTTGGCGATGATCTGCTGGAACATCGCCAACAGCGCCCGCTCGTTGATCGCTTCTCCCTGACGGATCGCGACGGTACGAGCGGTCTTGTTGTTATGCCCCGCGGTGATGATTCCCTCTGGATCCGGCACGATCCCGCCATCGTAGAGAAATACGTTCACGTGATCCTTCGCTGCGAGTAGCGCGCAGATGTTTCCGTGCAGGACGAAGTACGGCTGAGTCGTTCGTTTTATGGTCTCGGTGACCTCCTCGTCCGCGGAATGGGCCAGATCCCGGATCTCCCGGCAGACGGCCTGCTCCCACTCGGGCAACGCCTTGATGTACTCGTCAACCCGCGGATCAGTGGGGTAGCTCATGGTTGGTTCACGGTAGTCCTGGACGGGAGGATTGCATCCGGTACCTAGGTACAGGTTTATGGTCACCTCATGACACGTTCTAAGAGTTGGGCGCCGCAGGCGTGCACTCTGCCGCGAGAGGAAAGACCCTTGCGGCAAGCCGAGTTCGGTGCCCTCTTCGCAGCCGCACTGCGGGCACTTTATTGGGTCGATCCGGTCCACCTCCGGATGATTCTGGATCCAGGCTTCGAGCAGCTGACCCGCGACCTGACGGATCGGGAGGTCGCGTGCTGCTCGTTCTTCACCTTCACCCTCGAACGCTCCGGTGACGACCTGTGGCTGGACATCCAGGTACCCCCGTCTGAGGCGGGTGTGCTCGAGGCACTGGCGAGCCAGGCGGAGGCGTCCGGCCGGAGTGACCGGTGAGCAGCAGACTTCGGTCCGGTCAGGTGGCCGAGGCAGCGGGCGTCAAGTTGCAGACCTTGCGGTACTACGAACGACGCGGCCTGCTCGCCGAACCCGAGCGCAGCCTCGGCGGCCACCGGCTCTATCCGGAGCAGGCTGTCGCCATCGTTCGCATCATCAAGGCGTCGCAACGCTTGGGGTTCACGCTGGACGACGTCGCCGAGCTGCTCGAGACCGGTCGGCATCGACACGGGAGGCGTCCCGACGCCAGTCTGCACGCCAAGGCTGTCACCAAGCTCGCCGAGATCGAGCAGCGGATCGCCGACCTTGAGGTGATAGCCGACACATTGCGGGTTGCTGTGGATGTCGGCTGCGACGACGTGATGGCCTGCGCCACCAGTGCGGACTGCCCGCTGCCGTTCGCCGATCTTGCCGGGCGAGCCGCGAAGCGTTCAGTAGTCGCTGGTTGACTGTCCGGCGCGGATTGCCGCCGAGTCAGAGGCGAGCGACGAAACCTGTCCGCCGTCGATGAAATCCGTTGCTTGATCCGGCCGGCCGTGAATTAGTTACGAGTCATGGGGTGCTACACCGACCACGTCCTGCCGCGGCTCATGAACACCGCCGGGGACAGGCAACGGGTCCGACTCTTACGGCGCCGGGTATGCGACGGCCTTTCCGGCACCGTCGTCGAGATCGGCTTTGGCTCTGGGCTCAATGTGCCGTATTACCCGAAGACGGTGACCTCCGTCACCGCGGTCGAACCTTCGGACGTGGCGTGGAAGCTTGCCTGCGAGCGCATCCAGGCCAGCGGCATCCCGGTGTTGCGGAGCGGCTTGGATGGTGAATCGCTGCCTTTTCCGGACGATAGCTATGACGCGGCCCTCTCCACCTGGACGCTATGCACCATCCCTGACGTTGCGGTTGCGCTCGGGGAGGTACGGCGGGTGCTCAAGCCCGGAGGCAGTCTGCACTTCCTCGAGCACGGGCTTGCGCCGGATGAGAAGGTGCGCCGCTGGCAACGGCGCCTGGAGCCAATACAGAAGCGGCTCGCCGGAGGGTGCCATCTCACCCGAACGATTGTGGACCTCCTCGACGCCGCAGGGTTCGTCACCAAGGATCTCGACGTCTTCTACGAGGACGGAGCGCCAAAGTCGGTAGGCGCGTGCTCCCTCGGGCGAGCCTTCTCGCCGTAGCGACCCCGGGCCGAACGAGTGACCGACAGAGTTTGAGTTCCTAAGTTAGCCATCCTTCGGTGTGATAGGGATCGCTCATCGCAATTGCGTCGAGGGAAGAGAGGCGCATGAGCACACGACACAAGCCCACCAACGACGACGAGGCCAAGGCGTCCGGCGTCTCTGGGCCGACCGGCTCGACGGCCGTGCACGATCGAGACCGCGTCTTAACGGATCGCCGCGATCTCGTTCCGTTCTCGATCCACGACCTCGAGTACCGGCCGCTCGGCGGTGCGCCAACCCCGCGTTGGCAGCACTCCGGCTGGATAGCGCATCCGCTGCCCGCCGGAGAGCTCACGCCGGCAAACATGATCATGCTTGAGTTCATCCAGGCGTTATCGACCGCGGCCAGCCGTCGTAATCACCATCTGCTGCTCGCCGCAGGCGACGACAGCGGACTGCGTGATATCCGGGAACTCATCGGATCGGCGGCGATGGACGCATTCGTGCTCGCTACCGTTGCTCCGCATGACCCACGGATAGCGCTGCTGGCCCGGCGGGGCATTCCGTTCGCAAGCTTCGGACGCACGGAACCGGGCATGCCGCAGAGCTGGGTCGATATCGACAACCGGTCCGCCGTCAGCAGCCTGACCACGGGCCTGATCAGACAGGGTCATTCCACCGTGGCGTTCCTCGGCTATGCACCGCAGGGCCGGTGGGACGTGGAGCGGGAAGGCGGCTACCAGGACGCGTTGACTGCGGCAGACCTGCCGACCATCGCCGCCACGCCTGAGCCCGACGGCCCGGCGGCGCAGCATGCCATCGACGCACTGCTCGACGGGAACCGACCGCCGACCGCCATCGTCACCGGTAGCGATGTCCTCGCCGCCGCCGTTTACGCGGCCGCGGCTGCGCGGGGAATCCAGGTCGGCACCGACCTCGCAGTCACCGGCTTCGATGGCAGCTTGATCGGCCGGATGCTCACGCCGGCCCTGACCACGCTGGCCATCCCGACGGGCGATATCGCCCAGCGCCTGGTGGATCGCGTGCTGCGTGAGCTCGACGAGCCCAGCGATGAGCCAGGAGAGTTGATCATGCCGGAACTCGTCGTCGGCGCGAGCGCATCCCTTCCCGAGCGTTGACCGTCCCCAGTGCAGCCCTCTGGGGGCGGAGCCCTTTCCAGAGAATTTATGATCTTCGAGTAATTGTCGGCATTAACTCAACATCACGACTATGAGCGAGCACCGCCGTGGCCGCGCGTCGGAGCACCCGGCGCAGTTCGCTGTCAGGGAGCCCGCTCGTGTAGAGCAACGCCGACTGAATAGCACCAATGGCCGCATGCACGGTGGACCGGGCAGCGTCGTCCGACATGTGGCTCTGAACGAGCAACAGCGCTACCCACTCCTCGACATAGAGGCGCTGCTTGCGGCGCAGCCGCCGTCGATCCGCTTCGGGCAGGTTGTTGATCTCGCGGATGTAGACGCGCGCCAACTCCCGATTGGACATGACGAAGTCGACCTGGATGTCGACGAGCTGCGCCAGAGCCGTTCCCGGATCAGCAGTTCGTCGGAGGACTCGTCGTTGATCCCGACGCAGCCGGTCGATCACCCGGTCGAAGAGCGCGACCAGAACGGCCGACTTGCTGCCGAAATGCCGGTAGATCGCCGAGCCGGTCACACCGGCTGCCGAGCCGATGTCTGCCATCGACGCGGCGTGGTAGCCCTGCCGCGCCACCAGGTCGGCGGCAGAAGCGAGAATCTTCTGTTTCCGCTGGGGATCCCGAATGCGCGGCGGTGCGCTCATCCCGCCGCCAGGAGGCTCACAGGAACGTCTACCAACCGCGACCGCAGGTACTCGCCGAGGCCCTTGGCCTGGGGATCCGGTCGGGTCGAGGCCGCCACACCGGCACCCAGGAGCCCGACGACCACAAAGTTCAGCGCACGCAGGTTCGGCAATTCATAGCGCTCGACGGTCAGGTTGGCGGCCTCCGGGACGAGCTCGCGGAAGAGCTCCACCGTGAGGTAGCCGCGCAGCCAGTCGCATGCGGCCGGGTCCTTGACCCAGACGCCGACGTTGGCATTTCCCCCCTTGTCGCCGGATCGGGCCGCCGCGATGTGGCCGAGCGGTACCCGAACGGTCGACCTGACCGCTCCCGTTGTGGCCGGCGGGTTGTTCGGGCGCTTGATCCTCCGGTCGAATCCGCCTTCAGCCGAAGGCGGCTGGGCCACGATGTGGGACTGGCCGTCGGGCGTGGTGACCCGCTGGGTGACGAGGTCAGCCGGTACTAGCGCCGGCCAGTAGACGCCGAAGACACTCTCGGCCGATGGCGGAGTGGTGGTGTGAAAGCCGGCGTAGCCGCCGAGCGCGAGCTCGATCGTGGCGTTGGAGAACGCGCGGCCGACGCGGTGCGGATCGTGGTCCTTCACGGTGATGCGCAGATGCGCCGTGGCCTGCTCGTTGGTGGGAGGGTCAGCGCGGTCATAACGCAGCAGGCGCACATCGACCTCGTCGAACCGATCGCGCCCACCGAGCAGGCCGAACAGCTCCTGCTCGGCCCAAGCCGCCTTCTCGACTATGTCGAGGCCGGTGAGGACCAAGGTCATGGTGTTCCGGTAGCCGCCCAAATAGTTGATCCCGACCTTCAATGTCGACGGCGGAGGGGAACCGCGCGTCGCACCGACCGAGACCCGGTCCGGACCCAGTTGGGTCAGCTGCACCGTGTCGAAATGCGCAACCACGTCGGCATTCAGGTATTCCGGGCCAGCAATCTCGTAGAGCAGCTGAGCGGTCACCGTGTCCGTCGTGACCAGTCCGCCGGTGTCCGGGTGTTTGGTGATGACGCTGCTGCCGTCGGCGGCGACCTCGGCGATCGGAAAGCCGGGGTAGCGGCGGTCAGTTATCTCCGCCAGCCATGCGTAGTTGCCGCCTGTGGCCTGCGGACCGCATTCGATAATGTGGCCGGCGGCAACCGCGCCTGCGAGCGCGTCGACATCAGTGCGCTCCCAGCCGTGCCACCATGCGGCTGGGCCGACGACCAGCGAAGCGTCCGTTACCCGCCCGCACACGACGACGTCCGCGTCCGCCGCCAACGCCTCGGCAATGCCCCAGCCGCCGAGATACGCATTCGCGGTTACCGGCTCGATCCGGGCATCGGCCAGAGCCTGACCGGTATCGACATTCGCGAGCGGGTACCCACCAGCGACGATTTCCCCTATACGGCCGGACAAATCGTCACCGTGGACATACGCGACACGCACGGCCAGCCCGAGCCGCGCGGCCAGCTGGTCGAGCTGGGTGGCCAGCCCGGCGGGGTTCAGGCCGCCGGCGTTGCTCACGACCTTGATGCCTCGATCAACGCACGTACCGAGAACGTCCTCCATCTGGGTCAGGAAGGTCGTGGCGTATCCGGCCGTCGGGTCCTTTTGGCGCGACTTCCAGAGGATCAGCATCGTCAGCTCGGCCAAGTAGTCCCCGGTCAACACGTCGATCGGGCCTCCGTCGACCATCTCGCGAGCTGCGGAAAGCCGGTCTCCGTAGAAGCCGGAGCAGTTGGCGATGCGCACGGACCGACGATTCGTCATGCGCTCGGATGATCGACGACGGCGAGCACAGCACCAGCGTCCACGGTTTGTCCCGCTGCTACACCGACGGCGGTCACGGTCCCGTCCGCCGGTGCGACGACGGTGTACTGCATCTTCATCGCCTCCAGCACGACGACGGGAGCGCCCATCTGGACGTCGTCGCCAGGACCGACTTCCACGCGAACCACGGTCCCCGGCATAGGCGCCCGCAGCGATCCGGGCGCGGAATGCACCTCCGGCTCAGCAAATCGGGGGACCTCCGCGAACGCGGTCGCGCCGAGCGAGCTGCTCACCTGCGTGCTCCCTCCGCCGTGCCAGATCCGGAACTTTCGGCGGATCCCATCGACCGCCACATCGACGACGTCGCTCGCCACGTGGATCACCTCGACGTTGCCGAATGACTCCTCGTTCACCGTGGCGGCCTTCAGGCCGTCGCGAGTAAATCGGTAACCGACTTGGTAGTCCGCACCGCCAGCCGAGTAGGTCGTCCACTGCGGTTCGCTGGGAACATTGCGCCACCCCGACGGCGCGGCCGCCAGCACGCGCGCCTGCCCGCGGCGTTCGGCTTGATCGGCCAGGGCCGCAACCAGCGCGTGGATCCGATCCGCCTCCGGAGATCGAGCAGATCGCATCAGCTCGACCGGATCGTGGCGGGCCAGATAGTCGACGTCGAGGTCGCCGGTGTGGTAGTCGCGTGAGCGCAGCACAGCAACGAGCAGCTCACGGTTCGTTGCCACTCCGTGTACGTAGGTATCCGACAGCGTCCGGGCCAGAAGACGGCAGGCTTCCTCTCGGGACGATGCGTGCGCGATCACCTTGGCCAGCAGCGAGTCGTAATGCGAGCTGATGGGTGATCCGACGGCAACACCGGTATCCACCCGTACACCGGGTGACTCTGGCACCGAGAACCGGTGCAAAACGCCGGTCGCAGGAAGGAATCCAGCAGCCACGTCTTCGGCATAGAGGCGCGCCTCGATCGCGTGCCCCCGGAGCTGTGCCATGTCGACCTCAGGCGGCAACGGGCGACCCTCGGCCACCTGCAATTGCAGCCGAACGAGATCCAGACCGGTAACCAGCTCAGTTACCGGGTGCTCGACCTGAAGGCGGGTATTCATCTCCAAGAAGTAGAACTGGGCGTCGCGATCCACGACGAACTCCACCGTGCCGACGCCTACGTAGTCGACCGCTCGGCCAGCGGCGACCGCGGCGGCACCCAGGCGCTCTCGCATAGGCGCGTCGACGATTGGAGACGGGCTCTCCTCGATGAGCTTCTGGTAGCGGCGCTGCACGGAACAGTCCCGCTCGCCCAGGTCGACGACCTTGCCGAATGCGTCCGCGAGGATCTGGATCTCGACGTGACGCGCCCTCTCGACGTATCGTTCGGCGAACACCGTGCCGTCTCCGAACGACGATGTCGCCTCGCGTTGGGCTGCCTCCAGGGCGAGCTCCAACTCAGCGGCCGCTCGGACCAGCCGCATGCCGCGTCCACCGCCGCCGAAGGCGGCCTTCACCAACACCGGAAAGCCGACCTCTCGGCTCACTAGAGCGGTGAGCGGGGTCGCGACCAGCTGCGTATCACAGCCGATCTCGACATGCGGCAGTACCGGCACGCCGGCCGCCGCCATCGCGCGCTTGGCCGAAATCTTGGCGCCCATCGTCTCGACCACGCGGGCCGGCGGCCCCACGAAGATCAGGCCCGCATTCGTACAGGCGCGCGCGAACATCGCGTTCTCGGCGAGGAATCCGTAGCCGGGGTGAATGGCATCCGCATCGGTTAGCCGGGCGGCGTCGATAATGCGATCGCTGCGTAGGTAGGTCTCGGTCGGAGCCGAGCCTGGTAACCGCACCGCCTCGTCGGCGAGCCGGACGAACGGCGCGTCGCTGTCGGCGTCGGAGTAGACGACGACGCAGGTGATATCCATGGCCTTGGCCGTGCGCATGATGCGCGCCGCTATCTCGCCCCGGTTGGCGATCAGCAACTTCGCGATAGATCGCATCCGGCGTCTCACATCCGGAACACGCCGTAACCACGGCGGCCCTCGACGACCTGCGAATGGACGGCCGACAGGGCCACGCCGAGCACCGTTCGGGTATCGCGAGGATCGATGATGCCGTCGTCGTAGAGACGCGCGGTTACGAAGAATGAATGAGACTCCGCTTCGATCTGGGTCTCGATGGCCGCGCGACGCCGCTGATCGGCTTCTTCGTCGAACGGCCGACCGGTCGCCATGGCTGCCTGCCGCCCCACGATCGAGAGGACGCCAGCAAGCTGCGCGGCACCCATCACTGCGAGCTTGGCTCCAGGCCAGGCGAACACAAACCGTGGGTCGTACGCGCGGCCTGACATCCCATAGTTGCCGGCGCCGAATGACGCGCCGATCGTGATGGTTATGTGCGGTACGGTGCTGTTCGACACGGCATTGATCATCTTGGCCCCGTCTTTGATCATGCCGCCCTGCTCGTACTCGGTTCCGACCATGTATCCGGTGGTGTTCTGCAGAAATACCAACGGAGTGTCGATCTGATTCGCAAGCAAGATGAATTCGGTCGCCTTCTGCGCCTCCTCGCTGAACAGCACCCCGCGCGCGTTCGCCACGATGCCGACCGGGAATCCGTAGATGGATGCCCATCCAGTCACCACGCTCGTGCCGTATCTCGCCTTGTATTCGTCGAATCGGGACCCGTCGACGACCCGGGCGAGAATCTCGCGCGGATCGACGGGAACTCGTAGATCCGTCGGGGCTAGGTCGAGCAGCTCGTCGGCGTCGAAGAGCGGATCGTCCGCGGGTCGGGACGGCCCGGAACCGAGCTTTCGCCAGTTGAAATCGGAGACGATCTGACGGCCGAGCCGGACCGCGTCCCTTTCGTCGACCGCGAAGTAGTCGGCCACCCCAGAAATCCGGGTGTGCATCTCAGCGCCGCCGAGTGCCTCGTCCTCGGCGTCCTCGCCGGTGGCCATCTTGACCAGCGGTGCGCCACCGAGAAAGACCGCCGCCTGACGGTCGACCAGCACAGCGTGATCGCAAAGGCCCGGCACGTACGCGCCGCCCGCGGCCGAGGGGCCGAAGACCAACGCGACCGTCGGGATGCCCAGGGCCGAGAGCTCAGCCAGGTCGCGGAATACCCGGCCGCCCGGGATGAACAGTTCCGCCTGCGTCGGGAGGTCGGCTCCGCCGGACTCGACCAGATTGATCACGGGGAGCCGGTTGCACTTGGCTATTTCCAGCGCCCGCAAGTTCTTGCGCAGCGTGTACGGGTTTACCGAGCCACCACGCACTGTCGGATCATTGGCAGTGACCACGCATTCGACATCGGAGATCACGCCGATCCCGGTGACGATGCCGGCGCCGACGGTGAACTCGGTACCCCATGCGGCCAAGCTGGATAGCTCAAGAAATGGAGAATCCCGGTCCAGCAAAAGCTCGATGCGTTCCCGCGCAAGCAGTCGACCGCGAGCGTGGTGCCGATCCGCGTAGTTCGCACCGCCGCCGGCGATCGCGAGCGCCAGTTGTCCGTCGAGTTCGGAGAGCAAGTCCAGCTGAGCGGCGCGATTACCCGCGCAGGCATCGTTAGTGAGATCTACTGCAGACCGAAGCACTGAGGTCATGTGTGGACACCTACGCGCACGTCCATCGGGCAATGTTAACGGTCATTCACTAAGCCCGACAGGTCCGAGTCATAGCGGGCATCGATCTGGTACCACAGAGGTATGCGCTTGCTCACTCGCTGGCTCGTGCTGCACGGCCTGGTTCGACTCGCGACCCGCCGCTGGGCGGCAGCGGGTGACCCACAGGCCGCCCTGATTGCGGACCCCACCGTGCGCGCCAATCCCATTCCCGCGTACGAACGCATCCGGACGCAGGGGCGGCTCGTCCGCACCCGAATCGGTTACATCACGGCGGATTACGAGATCTCACACGCAGTATTGCGCTCCGACGACTTCAGAGTTACGTCGATCACGACCAATGTGCCGCCGTGGATTCGTTGGGTGGAACGGGTGACGCGAGGTGTCGCTATGCACCCGCTCGAGGAGCCGTCATTGCTGTCCATTGAGCAGCCTGACCACACGCGCTATCGCGCCCTCGTGTCCTCCGTCTTCACCGCGCGGGCCGTGGCCAGGCTGAGTGATCGGGTGGCGAGCACCGCCGATACTCTGCTCACCGAGATCGCCACCGCCACCGGCGAGGACGCGACGACCGACATCATCGATGCGTACTGCGCGATACTGCCGGTGGCGGTCATCAGCGATCTGCTCGGTGTGCGACCCGCCGACCGTCGCCTCGTGCTGGAATTGGGCGAGCTCGCCGCGCCCAGCCTGGACGTCGGTCTGCCGTATCGGGGTTTCCGCGACACCGAGATGGGCCTGCGGCGCTTTCATGTGTGGCTCGGCAGCCACTTGGCGGAGCTGCGCCGGAATCCCGGCGACGACCTGATCAGCCAGCTGATCCAGGCGTCACTCGACGGACGCCCACTGACCGATCGCGAGCTGCGGGCCACGGCCGGTCTCGTGCTCGTGGCCGGGTTCGAAACAACGGTGAACCTGCTGGGCAATGGGGTACGTCTGCTGCTCGACCACCCTGAACAACTTCGCGTTCTCGAGGCGAATCCGCTGCAGTGGCCGAATGCGGTCGACGAGATCCTCCGGTTGGAATCCCCCGTTCAGCTCACTGCCCGGGTATGCCGGCGGGACACCGAACTCGCCGGCCAGCCGATCCGCGCCGGCCAGCCGGTCACCACGATCCTTGCCGCCGCTAATCGTGATCCCGCCATGTTCGCCGATCCGCATGCGTTCGATGTCACTCGACACAATGCCGGGCGGCACCTCGCCTTCTCCAGCGGTCGGCACTACTGTGTCGGCGCCGCGCTGGCGCGGGCCGAAGGCGAGATCGGCCTGCGCCGGCTGTTTGCTCGGTTTCCGGCCCTCGCATCGGCGGGGATTCCCGTCCGCCGGCCGACCCGGGTACTGCGCGGGTGGGTTTCGATGCCGGTGCGCCTGTCCTCGGTATCGCCCGATCCGGTCGTAGCCGGACAGCTCACGCCAGCCAAATCGACGCCACCCCTCGCGCGATGATGCTTGCAGAATCGTCGCCGGCTGGCAGTAGCGCCGAGATGATGTCAGTCAGGGCCTGCGGGACGGACGATTCGCAACGACCGCTACCGGTGGGCGGACCGGTACGCGGCCTGGGCGAGTTCGAAGAGCCGCTCGGTGTCGTGGGTCGCCTCTCGGACGGCCACGACGGCCGCGACGAGTAGTCCGACCAGCAGCGCAACTCGCCAGATGGACAGGCGAGCCACGGGTGCCTGCAGAGCGCGAACCCGGCTTTGCACGTCGTTGGCGGCTGCGGCGAGGATGGCGCCGGACTGCCTGGCGGCGCCGGTACCGGTCGCAATACCGGTCAACGCCGAAGCCACGCTTCGACGGTCGCAGGCGGCAGCGGCGTCCTCGTCCGCCCACCGCTCGACGGACAGTGCCACCGCGGCGGGCAGCCGGTAAAGCAGCGGATTCGCCGCGGCGGCCAACACCGCCGCGGCCTGGTGCAGATGATGGCGGTGGCGCAGGTGAGACCGTTCATGCGCGAGCACCGCGCGGCGCTGGTCCCGGCGAAGCACCCGTAACAATCCGGTCGACATCGCAATCCGGCCGGGGCGCCCGGGTACCGCAAAGGCCCGCGGAGCGGGATCGTCGATCACCGCTAATTCCTGACCGGCCGGTGGGAGCCCCGCCGCCAATCGGTGAGCGGCGAGCAGCGCGCATATCCGGCGGACACCGGCGATGACGAATCGGACCGCCAGCACGAGCACCGCGGCGACCGAAGCAGCGGCGACCGGGACAAGCACCGGGTCCTCATGGCGTAGTGCGGTGATCGACCAGTGCCCCGACTCGGCGAGCGGTTGCGCCTGCCCGACGAGCGTGAAGCCCAGAAGGGTCAGTGCGGCCGCCGCACCGGCGGCGGCAATGAGGCCTCCGACGCTGAGCAGCCAGGTTGCCGCCACCGGCGGCAGACGGAGCGCTAGCCGTGGAGCTGTCAGGCCGAACAGCCCGGCGATGACTAGCGGAAGGTACACCGAGGCGTGCATCAGGAGTCGTCCTCGTCGGCCTGCCGGTCGCCGGGCTCGGGCGCGTGATGGTCACCAAGCAGCTTCGCGAGCGTCGCCTCATCGTCCGGAGTCAACGTGCCGACGAAACGGGTCAGCACCGCCGCGTGGTCACCACCGCGGTCCAACAAGGCCCGCATCCGCTGCGCGGCAAGCCCGGCGTCGTCGATGACCGGACGGTAGGCGTGTGCTCGCCCGGCCTGCTCTCGAACCACCGCACCCTTGCGATGCAGTCGAGTCAGGATCGTCTGCACGGTCGTGTAGGCCAGCTCGCCACCGACGGCGTCGCTGACCTCGCCGGGTGTGAGCGGCCGACCGGCCGCCCACAACGCCGCCAGGACCTCCGATTCCAGGCCCCCGGACGGCCGCCGCGTCCGCACAATGCACTCCTCTACCACGTGGGACTCAGTCGGACACAGCCCGACGAGTGGCTGCGCGCCCCTAACCGTGTCCTACAGTAGCGTAGGACTATGCTCCTACAGATTTGTAGGAGTTATTTCGACATCCGACCAGAAAGCTCGCCACTGATGCTCAGCTACCTCCAGGCCGCCGTGATCGGTCTCTTGCAAGGCGTCACCGAGATGTTCCCGGTCTCCAGCCTCGGTCACTCCGTGCTCGTCCCCGCCTTTCTCGGCGGCAGCTGGGAGCACCTCGTCACCGAGTCCTCGACTTCCGCTAGCGAGACCAGCCCGTACCTCGCGTTCATCGTCGCGTTGCACGTCGCTACAGCACTCGCCCTGATCATCTTCTTTCGGGCCGACTGGGCCCGCATCATCGCCGGCCTCACCCGGACCGTGCGCCCCTCCTTGGCTGCCGGTATCACTGGGCTCTTGTTCGAGCACGCCTTCCGCACCCTGTTCGCCAAGCCCCTCGCTGCGGCAATCCTCCTCACCATCAACGGGCTCATCCTGCTTGCCGGCGAGTGGTTCCGCCGCCGCGCACCGGTCGACTCGGACGACTCCATCCAGGACGCTGGCCCAGTCAGCGGGACCCCAGCCGGTGGCCTGACGACGAAGGCGTCCGAGCGAACATCCCGCCGACTGGCCGCGCTTCACTACCGGGAAGCGAGCGTCATCGGATTCGTGCAGACGTCCGCATTGCTCGCCGGCATCAGCCGGTCCGGGGTGACGATGGTCGGCGGCCTCGTCCGCGGCCTGTCCCACCGGGACGCTGCGCGTTTCTCGTTCCTCCTTGCCACCCCGGTAATTCTCGCCGCCGGTGTGCTGAAGCTGCCCACCCTCGCCGGCTCTGCGGCGGCGCACATCCACGGTCCGGTCATCCTCGGCGCCGTCGTTGCCGGCGTCGCTGCCTACGTCTCGGTTCGGTGGCTGACTCGCTACTTCGAGACTCGCACGCTCACGCCGTTCGCCATTTATTGCTTGGTGGTCGGCGTCATATGCATCATCCGGTTCGCCTGATCCGCTCGACGATCGCGGCCAATCGGGAGCGGATCACCAGGGCAGCGGTCGTCCGTCCCGGAAGAAGCCGCCGGTGGGACCGTCGTCCGACAGCAGCGCGGCCCACACGATGCTCGCGGCGCCCTCGCTGACCGGTCGGCCGCCGCCACCCATGTCAGTGTTCGTCCACCCAGGACACGCGGCGTTGACGAGCACCCCATCGGCGCGCAGCTCATAGGCAAGCATCCGAGTCAGTGCGTTCAGCGCGGCTTTGGACATGGCGTACGCGGGCGTCCCGCCGGTCATCTCGCTGATGGATCCGGTTTCGCTGGAGACGTTGACGATTCGCGGGTGTGCACTCCGGCGCAACAAGGGCAAGAGTGCCTGGGTGGTCGCCCAAGCTCCGAACACGTTGGTTTCCATTGCCCGGCGCACTCGCTGCAGATCGGCCGTGACGGCTCGGGCGTCGGTGTCATAGTCGACCGCAGCATTGTTGACCAATACGTCGCATCGGCCGACGGTCGAAGTCAGCCAGCGGGACATGGCGCGCACGCTCGCCGAGTCGCTGACGTCGAGCTGGCACGCGATCACATTCCGGGCGGTGCGGTCGATCTCGCGCGCCGCAGCAGTCGCCTTGGCCGGATCCCGTGCCGTGAGCGCAACGGTGTAGCCACGGGCGGCGAGCTGCCGGCAGATTTCTCGCCCTAGACCTCGATTGGCACCTGTGACGATGGCGACCGGCCGGCCCGCGTCTTTCGGCTTGGATGCCGGGCGTGGACTGCGATCCCAGGCGTGGTCGGGTCGGGACATACACGTCTCCAGGGCGTTTGCCGCTTGAGTCGACCATTATCCGGTCAGCAATTGGCTAGGCGCGGCAATATCGTTAGGTGACGCTCGTTCCACCGCGCGCCACTCGCGCAAGTCCGTTCCGCTGTGATCCACCAGGAGGTAGCACGATGTCCGCTAGACAGCATTGGGTTGTGGTCGGACTCGACAACGGCGGGACGAGTAATAACGCCACGGTGCTGGATTCGCGTGGACACTTCCTCGTCGATCGGCTCGTCGAGAACGGCTCGTTCGTCCATCAAGGCCCGGAAGCCGCCCTCAGCGCGCTGGCTTCGGCGTTGAAAAACGTCCTCGAGCTGACCGAGACCGCTCGATCGGAGGTGCGGGCGGTTGGGCTGGACACCCCCGGACCGACGAGCGCGGACGGCGTCATCTCATCCCGCGGTGCCACGAACTTCTCGGCACCGGCCTGGCGTGGCTTCGATTTCCGGAGCGGCCTGGAAGAGCGGCTGCAGCTCCCCGTCGTATACAACAACGACGGCAACGCCGCCGCCCTCTATGCCCACCACCGATTCTTCGGCGCACGCGCCGCTGAGGAGTCCTCGGTCTCGGCGATCGTGGGCACCGGGCTCGGCGGCGGTGTCATCGAGGCGGGCCGCGTCATCAAGGGGGTTGCTGGCATGGCCGGCGAGCTCGGACACATTCATATCCCGATGGACGGCCTGCTCGAGGACGACCAGCTGCTGCCGGACTGCAACTGCGGATTCAGGGGTGACGGCGAAAGTGTCGCCTCCTTGAAAGGCATCGAGAAGAATCTGCTGCCCTACTGGCTCGGCCGCTACCCGGACCACGAGCTATACCAGATGGCATCCATCGGCCAGGCAGCCAAGCTGGTTCGGTCCTACGCCGAGAAAGACGATCCGATGGCACTACACATCTTCGAGCAGCAAGCCATGGCCTTGGGCCGGCTTTTCACGATTGCGGCGAACTTCACCGACCCGGCGGCATACTTCCTGGGTGGTGGAGTGGTCGAGACCACTCCCAAGCTGCGGGAATGGTTCCTGGAGCGGGTACGGGAGAACACCGTGCTTCGAGAAGAGCAACGCCGGCTCACCACCCTCGCCCTCGTCCCGGACCTGGACATGGCCGGCGCCCGTGGCTCGGCCATCGCCGCGCTGGCCTCGGTGCGCGGCGTGCCCCAGTTCACCCTGTCCTAGTGTCCTGCACCAGCGCGGACGCTAGAGCCCTGCGCCCGCGTCGATCGCCGGCTCGAGCAACTGAGGTCGGCTGATGCCACGACGCCACCACGGCATGCGCGACCCGGCTCCGCGACGACGTTCCGCGCGAGCCGAACGCGCCGCTGCGGCTCGCCGATGCTCCTCGGCATCCACCCTCAGCGCGCGAGATCGCTCCAGCGCCACGTCGGCCAATACCCCATAAGTAATCACTTGAACGCTCCACGTCAGGATTTTGCCCGCGCCCTTCGCGCACGCTCCCAGGAGGAGCACCCCACGAGTCGTGGTGATACAACAGCCCGGTCAGCCGAGCAGGTAGTTCGCTACCCCGGTTGGATTCGACAACGCGATGAGGTGGCCGCCCGGCAGCGCGTCCGCCGTCACCCCTAGCCGTTCCTCGGCAACCCGCCGCTGGAACGCAACCGGGAAGAACCGATCGTTCGCGCCCGCGAGCACGCGAATTGGGACCGCCGGCCATGCGGTGAAATCGCAGGGCTGAGCAAACCCGATCTCGGCCTCCGGCCGCTGGAAAGGCTCTCCCTCTGCCGCTACCTCGGGCGGGACGTCATGCAGGAAGTACGTCGCCAGGTCGAAATCGCGACTGTATCCGCCCGCCTCAGCAGCCCGCTCCCGCTCCGCCAGCGCGCCGACGTTCGCCCACCATTCGCCCGCTGTCTCGCCTGGAACGGGGATCATCGCGTTGACGAACGTCAGCCCGGCCACCGGAATCTGCTCGCACGCAAGCGGAGCCGTAAAGCCGCCCATCGACTGGGCGACAAGAACCACGTCATCGCCATTCTCGGCCGCCCGCACCACGAGGTCGGCGTACTCGCGGATCCCGGCCGTCTCGTCGTCTCCCGGGAGATCTACCGGACGGGCCTCGTGGCCTGCGGCCACGAGCAACGGGGCGACGCGGCTCCAGTACCACGCAGAGCCACCCGAGCCAGGAATCAGCACGAAACGCGTCATGCCACCACCCTCCTATCCGCTGCCACGCCGCGAGCGCCTGGGGCCGCGGTACGCATACAGATGATCTTGGACTTGTTGTCGTCGGATGGCAGCAAGTCCAAGATCACGATGGTGGGGTTAGGCGGGGTGCGGGGTGCCCAGGCACCCCCCTGGCTGGCGGCAGACCTATGTCACGCCTACCAGCCGAGCTCGTGCAAGCGCCAGTCGTCGATTCCGAAATGATGGCCGACCTCATGGACCACCGTCCGACGCACCTGCTCAACCACCTCGGCTTCACTCCTGCAGATGGCGCAGATCGCCTGCCGGTAGATGATGATCCGATCCGGCAACACACCGGAGTAGTGGGACGTACGGCTGGTCAACGGAACACCACGGTAGAGCCCGAGCAGGCCTGACGGTCCGGTGTCGTGGTCGACGGTGACGGCCACGTTCCGCATCACCCGACCCAGGCCGGCCGGCAAGCCGTCGAGGGCCTCGCCAACCATGTCCTCGAATCGTTCCGGCTCGACCTCGACCATGCCTCATTGTCCGTCGGTCTCGGCACGGACCGGGTGCGATCGGCACCGGCAGCCAGGCGCCTTGTCGCGACGATCAACCCGCCGGTCGTGCGGGCCGTTGCCCGATGTAGCGCAGACCGGTCGCTTGAATTACGCCGGCGTCGATGGCCGCCTGCTCCTCGGCACTGGTGACATCGCCGAGATCGGAGAACAAGTACGGACCTTCGCCGACAGCGTGGGTGTCGAATCGGGTCCGCAATCCGCGCATGATGTCCCGGCCGGCATACAACCGCTCATCGCTTAGCCACCCCTGGAAGTACCGGTCCCAGCGCTGCCCGGACTCCCGCCACCGATCTCGGTGGTGAGCCAGCCAACCCTCGTCGCCAGCGGCGAGCCGGTCGAAGCACCAGCGCGCAGTCGCCTCGTCGAACCGCTCGTGCGCCCATTCGACCACCACGACCGTGCCACCGGGCTTCAGCACTGCAGTGATCCGGTCGAGCACGACGTCGATGTTGGCGACGTGATGCAACGAGACGCAGGCCACCAACGCGTCGAGCGGTTCGGTCACGGCGACGCGTTCGAACTCCGTCTGCACGTACTCGGCTGCCTCCGGAGCCCGCGGGTCCACTCCGACCGCGTCGTAGCCCAATACCCGCATCCGCGGGACGAAACCGCCCAGTGGGCCGCAACCTACCTCGACAACCCGGGCCGGCACCGCCGGAAGGTGCGCGCGAACGAACGGCCAAATCGCCGACAGCCAGTGCTCATCGGCCACCGAGTCGGCCCCCACCTTCGCCGACCTAACGGTCGGACGTGGTGACTCTAACCACACTCGCCTGGGTGGGTGCATATACACCTGACTAAAGTCAGGTATATGAATTCCGCCCTCATCGCATCCGTGCGGCGGTTCAACCGGACCGTCACGCAGCGGGTGGGCGCGCTCGACGACGAGTACATGGCCCGTGCGCGTCCCCTTGCGCAAGCACGGCTGCTGTGGGAGATCGGCCCCGACGGCGCGGAAGTCGCGGCGCTGCGGGCCCGGCTCGGACTGGATTCGGGTTACCTGAGCAGGCTGCTACGGACCCTCGAAACCGAGGGACTTGTCACTGTCGGGCCGGCAGATCCCCCCGGCAGCGATGGCCGGGTACGGGCCGCGACACTCACGGCCACCGGCCGGGCCGAGTGGGCGGAGCTTGACCAGCGCTCCGACCGGCTCGCCTGGTCGATCCTCGAACCGCTCACCGAGCAACGCCGCGAACGGCTCGTCGCGGCGATGGCCGAGGTCGAGCGGCTGTTCCTCACCTCACTGGTGGTCATCCAGCCGTGCCCACCCGGCGACCCCCGGGCCCGGGCCTGCGTGCGCGCGTACGCCCGCGACCTCGAGCAGCGGTTCGATGAGGGGTTCGACCCGGCACTGAGCAATCCGGTTCACGACGACGAACTCGTCCCGCCCGCCGGCGTATTCTTGCTTGCCACCCTCAGCGGAGAGCCGGTCGCATGTGGCGCCGTCAAACTGCGCCGCGACGCCCCCGCCGAAATCAAACGGGTCTGGGTGGCCGACAGCGTCCGCGGGTTGGGCCTGGGTCGGCGGATGCTGACCGAGCTGGAACGGTACGCGACTGAGCATGGCTGCACCGCCGTCAGACTCGACACCAATCGCAATCTCACCGAGGCCATCGCCATGTACCGCGGAGCGGGCTACCGCGAGGTCGAGCGGTACAACACGGAGCACTACGCGCACTACTGGTTCGAGAAGCAGCTGGCCCCGTGACGGGATAACTCAGCTACGGCTGTCGAGAATCGTCACGTCGAGTCGGGCGAGCCGCTCGGGGTCGGCGAGGAAGTCCATTTCGGCGATCTTTCCGTTGCGGACGATGACCGAAGCGATCGAGAACACCACACCGTTGCGGGTCGTAACCATGCCGGCAGCGCCGTTGACCAGCGCGGGATGCATGGTGAGGTCGACCCGTGACCACATGACCGCTTGCCGGGCCACGTTCAGGGCGCCGTGCACCTCGGCCGACACGGCGGCGAGCGCCGCGCCGCCGTCGGCTCGTAGCACGACGTCGGGGTCGAGGGTGGCGACGAGTGCGTCGAAGTCGCCCTCGCGCGCCGCGGCCAGGAACGCGTTGACGACCTCCCGTTGGCCGCTCACGTCGACGTCTGGGGTCGTGGGCTGCGCGCGGACGCGGCGGCGGGCCCGGCTGGCCAGCTGGCGGGCCGCCTGCGGGGAGCGCTCGAGGAGGGTGGCGATCTCCTCGAACGGGACGCGGAACATGTCGTGCAGCACGAAGGCAAGCCGCTCGGGTGGTGTCAATGTCTCGAGCACGACGAGCATCGCGAGCCCGACCGAGTCGGCCAGCATCGCTTCGTGCTCGGGATCGACACCGTCGGCGGGGTCGACGATCGGGTCGGGCAGGTGCGGGCTCAGCGGTTCCTCGCGGCGTATCGCACGTGAGCGCAGCATGTTCAGCGACACCCGCGCGACGACGGTCGTCAGCCACGCGGACAGGTTCTCGATCTCGCCGGGTTCGGAGCCGCTGAGCCGCAGCCAGGCTTCCTGCACGGCGTCCTCGGCTTCGCTCACCGAGCCCAGCATCCGGTAGGCGACCGCCCGGAGGCGGCGCCGGTCCTCCTCGAACCGCTGGGCCAGCCAGTCCTGTTCGTTCATCCGGTCACATCCTCCCTCGGCGACGGGTCATAAGGGAGACCCGTCAGCGCCGACGGATGTGACCGGGCCTGGGCGGCCCGGCCTGCGATGTCGCTGAGCACGCGTGGCGGCGTGGGTCACTTCCGGTGACCAGTGACCGAATGAGCGGAGTACGCGGTGCGGGTCTTCTAGAACACGCCACTGAGCGTGTTGTAGAGCAGGTAGGTGTTCAAGCCGGAGATGGTGATGGTGATCAGCAGCATGGCCGCGTTGGTTAGGCGGCGGTTGGTCATGTCGGACATCACGCGCCGGTCGCGGGTAACGAGCAGCAGTGGCACGAGCGCGAACGGGATGCCGAACGACAGCACGATCTGAGAGAGGACAAGGGCCTGGCTGGTGTTAACGGCCAGCGCGAGCACGACCAGCGACGGAAGCATGGTCAGCCCGCGGCGCAGTAGCAGCGGGATGCGCCAGTTCATGAAGCCGGCCATGACGATCTGGCCCGCGTAGGTGCCCACGCTCGAGGAGGACAAGCCTGACGCCATCAAGGCGATTCCGAAGGCAAGCGCGGCGCCGCCGCCTAGTAGTACGCCTAGCTGGGTGTGGATTGCGCCGAGGTCGCCGACGCCGGCTTGCCCGGGCTTGTGGAACAGGGCCGCGGCGATGCACAGCATCGAGAGGTTGACCGCGCCCGCGAGGCCGAGCCCGACGATGCAGTCCCACCTGTTGTACTTCAGCAGTGTCTTGCGTTCATCCGCGTCGGCCGCCGGGATCCGGTTCTTCTGTAGCGCCGAATGGAGGTAGACAACGTGCGGCATCACGGTGGCCCCGATGATTGCGACGGTCAGGCTCAACTGGTTACCGCCGCCGAAGTGCGGGACGACACCGGCGGCGAGTTGCCCGTAGCGCTGATCACCGGCCATGAAGAAGACATAGAGGAAGCCGACCCCGACGAACACGAGCAGCGCGATAATTGCCAATTCGAACCGGCGGTAGCCGTGTTGCTCGAGTGCCAGGATCACAAATGCGACGGCCGCAGTGATCAGCCCGGCCGGCAACAAGGGGATCCCGAAGATGAGGTTGAGGCCAACCGCGGCGCCGACGAACTCCGCGAGATCGGTCGCCATGGCCACGATCTCGGCCTGTATCCACAGCACGAGATTGGCGCGGCGACCGAACCTTTCCCGGCAAAGTTCGGGCAGGCTGCGACCGGTTGCGAGGCCCGCTTTCGACGTCAGGTACTGCACCTGAATGGCCATCAGATTGGCCAGCACGATCACCCACGCCAGCTGGTAACCGTGTTCGGCTCCACCGGCGAAGTTGGTCGCGAAGTTGCCCGGATCAACATATGCGACGGATGCGACGAACGCTGGACCGAACAGGGCCACGGTTGTCCGGACGCGCCCCCGGCGGCGCACGTCCTGCAACGTGAGCTGAACCGGAGCACTGGTGACCGCGCTCAACTGGCCGCTCCGTCGCGGTCCAGTTCGATCGAGAGGACCTCGGCCAGGCCGTAGCCGAAACCGTGCACCCGTCCTTCCTTTGGGTCGCCGACACGGATTACCACGGATCCACCGAAGGGCTCCCGGCCGAGGACCTCGATACGATCGCCGAGGTCGATGCTGCAGGTGTCGAGATATCGGAGGACCTCCGGGTTGCCGTTCCATACCCGCACTAGCCGGCCGACCGCCCCCGGCTCGAGCCGGGAGAGCAACTCACTCGGCGCGGCCAGCAGCTGACCATCCGAGGTGGGAATGGGATCCCCATGCGGATCCGCCACCGGGTTGCCGAGCTTTGCCGCGATCCTCTCGACGAATAACTCCGAAACAGCGTGCTCGAGCACCTCGGCTTCCTGCTCGACCTCCTCCCAGCCGTAGCCCAGGCTCTCCGCGAGGAACAACTCGACGAGCCGGCGGCGGCGAATGACCCGCAGTGCCAGCTGCATTCCGGCCGACGAAAGACTCACATCCGAGTAAGGACGGTGACTGATCAGGCCCATCGCGCGCAGCCGGCCGAGCATCGCCGACACCGACGACGCAGTGACCTGCAACTCCACAGCCAGCACGGTGGTGGTCACCGCGCAACCACGCTCATCGAGACTGTAGATCGCCTTGACGTAGTCTTCGACGGCACGGGTCGGCTTCTCCGCCCCATCAAACATACGTATAAGACTCGACGACATCGAGGTTGTGTCTAGTCTCAATCTGAGATGCGCACGTATCCCCTACCGCCTGATTCACCCCGAAATTCCGTGCTACCAAGACCCGGCGGTTATGACTGCTCCCTGCCGGCGCGATCAAGTACCACCTGGCCGGGGGCCTAGCGATCAGTGCCCGCCGAGCGGTGGTGCCGGCACCCCGCCGGTCAGCTCTTGATGACCGGCCTCCCGAGCGGCAGACCGGGCCCGCCGGTGACGGCCGAGGCGATGCTGAAGTAGACGTAGACGCCGATCGCAGCAAACAGGAAGACAAGCACGCCGCCGGTCTTGAGCCAGGCACTCGAGGCGTTGATCGTCCCGATCAGCACGGCAATCAGGGCCAGCTCGACGAGAGCGAAGATTGCCGTGAATGCGAGCGGCAGCCGCAACGTAGCCAGGGTCAGCATCCCCATGATCACTATCCAGGTGATGAGGAACAGCCCCTGGGTGTGCACGATGGCGTTCAGGGTGATCCCGAACAAGTCGTGCAGCAGTCCGAAGACCAGGAGCGCATAACTGATCCAGAATCCCCCGAAGATGCCGAATACGCTGGCGACGGCGCTTTGGCCGACCGCAGCCGCCCAGACCGTCGCGATGGTCAGGCCAAGCCCGGTGGCGCCGGCGATGATGGCCAGCGGCGCGCCGACGGCGCCGGCCGGAACATACCCGGTGAGAGCAAGCGCCAGGGCGACCGAGCCGGCAACGAAGACCGGAATCCCGAGCGCGGCGGGATTGCCGGCCAGGAAGGCGTTCTCCGGCACGCTGGCCGGCGCGGCGGAAGGGGGAGGTCCGGCGTCGAGATCAAGCTGCCCGGGCGTGACGCTTTGGGTGGTCATGATGTCTCCTCGTAGGTCGACAGGGTGCAAATGTGGGCAGCCGAGTCCGGTGTCAGGTGGAGAAGTGCGTAGCCGACGCCGCTGCGGCAAGGACGGCGCAGGTGACGTAGGCCCAGCGGGCGTTGCGCTGCCACCACTCGATGCGGCGGCGGCATCTGATCGGCAAGCCGTCCAGGTCGGATATCGGCACTACGTGGACTGACAGCCACATAGCGGCGGTGAAGACGATGGCGATCGCCAGCAGCCATAGTGCTGGTGACATCGAGGCCACCTCCCTCAGGGGACAAGAATCGCGCGACCGCGCACCTTGCCGTGGTCCAGATCGTCGAGCGCCTTCTGGAAGTCAGTCAACGGATAGGTACTCGTGTGCAACGTGACCTGACCGCGGGCGGCCAGGACCATCAGCTCGGCCAGGTCGTTGTAGGACCCGACGAGGTTTCCGATGAAGTTGATCTCAGTCGAGATGATGTCGATCGCAAGGACGTTGATCGACCCGCCGTAGCCGATGACGTAGTAGTTGCCATTACGGCGCAGGCAAGCCACTCCCATTTCGACCGCGCCGCCCTCGCCGACGAAGTCGATCACGGCCTCCGCACCCTTGCCATCGGTCAAGTCCTGTACCACGCCTACGGTGTCGTCGTTCGAAACAACGGTGTGGTCGGCGCCGAGATCGCTCGCCAGCGCAAGGGCGTCGGGGTTGCGGTCGACAACGATCATCTCGACGGGCGACAGGGCCCGGAGCACCTGCACGCCTATGTGTCCGAGTCCACCGGCGCCGATGATCACTGCCCGGTCGCCTGGGCGGAGCTTTCGAGCCGCCTTGGCGACCGCGTGGTAGGCCGTAAGCCCGGCGTCCGCGAGCGCGGCGACACCTGCCGGCTCGAGTGCGGCGTCGAGCTTTATTGCCGAACGCGCAGATGTCTTGAGGTATTCGGCGTACCCGCCATCGGAATCGATGCCGGGAAACGCCGAGTTCTCACAATGCACGTCGTCGCCGTCCCGACACGCTCGGCACAGTCCGCAGGTGACGAGGGGGTGCAGGATTACCGGATCGCCGACCGCCACGTTCGTGACCGCGCTACCTACTGCTGAGACCCAGCCTGCGTTCTCGTGACCGAGCGTGTACGGCAGGGACACGCCGGACTTCTCGGCCCACTGACCCTCGATGATGTGTAGGTCGGTTCGACAGACCCCAGCGCCGCCGATCCTGACGATGATGTCGAACGGCGCGGCGACGTCAGGCTCCGGTACGTCAACCAGTTCGGGGGCGACGTCGTACTTCATTAGCTGCACAGCCTTCATCGAGCCTCCTCCGGGACCGGGTGTAGGTGTGCCCGCGCTGCCGTCGCGGATTCGGGATAGCGGACGGCCAGCAGCCCGCGGCAGATGTGCGCGTTGCCCTCGATGCTTACGCCGACGGTGCGACCCATCCGCAGCCGCCGTGCCACCTGGTCATCGGGGACCGGCGTGCCGTCGTCGTCGACCAGCACCGGAGCGTCAGGGGACGTCGCCAGGCCGACTTCGGCCCGGCGGCGGACCAAACCGTCGCGCGGTGCGCCAGGCGGCAGGTCGGCGATGGTTGCGCGAGGTAGCTCGTCGACTGACCACCCGCGCTCCATCAGCCTGCGGCACGCCCGCTCCATGCTCGCGATGTGGGCCTTGCGCCGAAAGGTCAAACGCAGCTCGTCGAGCTCACCGGCAGCGTGCTCCGGGAATGACCCGACGAAGCCCGCACCGGCCGAGACCCCGGCGTTGATCTGGTCCGAGGCGAAGTGGTCCTCGAGCACGATCTCGACCGACGAGATGCCTGGTACCGCGAGGATCGCGTCGTGTGCGTCGGCCACCATCAAGAAAGCAAAGTTCGGTGCGCAGAAGAACGTCGGTAGGCGCAGACGCACCACCGCCTGGCCGTCGCGCACCTCCGTCGCCGTAACGAACCCGAGATCCACGATGCACTCGTCGAGCTCAGGATCCCGGACGGTCCGCAGTGCCTCGGTCACCGCGGCTTCGTCCGCGCCGGCGCGGGTCACTGCGGTCATTACGAAACCCCAACCGCCGACTCCTGCGAGGCCGCTTCGGCGGCTGCGGCGCCGCGCTTGAACTGGGCCGGGATCTCCAGGTCGTAGAGCTTCGCGGCGTTGAGCCCGAAGATCTTCCGCTTGCCATCGGGAGTCAGCCTCGGGTAATCGGAATAGGTGTCGTCGGGGTAGTCCCAGGCCGCGAAACCCTCGACCTGCCACTTCGGTTCCCAGATGGCGTAGTCACTGCCGAAGAGCATCTTGTCCTCGCCGATCCAGAACAGCAGCTCGCCCATGACCTTCGCAAAGAAGCGCGGCCGGGAGTGCATGAGCCCGCCGATCACCACCGCCAGCCCCGCGTAGACATTGCGCTCCTGGGTCGCCATGAAGCAGAAGTCCTCGATGCGCGGCAGCCCGACATGCTCGACGATGAAGTTCAACCCCTGGAACCGCGTCGCCGCGTGGTCGACGTCGGACACATCAAAGGCGTCCTTGTCCAGCGGCCAGATGGTCGGTCCCTTGTGGACGTGGATGTTCTTGACGCCGAGTTCCTCGCACTTCTCCAGGAACCTATATGCCTCAGGGTCCTTGAGGGTCCAGCCCCGCGAACCTTGGCGCCACTCGGCGGTGTAGAGCTTGCATCCCTTGCACCCGTATTTGCTGACATCCTCGGCGAGCTGCTTGAGCCCCGCGTCGCCCTCACGCGGATCCCACCGAGTGTTGAGCAGGAACTTTCCCGGATGCTTCAAACCGAATTCGCTGTTCGTTTCGGTCGTATTGAAGCCGTTCTTATACCACTCCGTAAGATACGTCGGCTGGAAGATTGCGACGTCCACATAGCCGTCCTCGAAGACGTCTTTCATGAAGTCGTCCTCGGAGTACTTCTCGAAATGCTCGAGAGTCCAATGGGTATCTGCTGGACCGAGACTCTGGTACGCGTGGAAGCACTCGATCCACCCTTTCGCGTACTCCTCCTTACCTTCGACCCAGTTGGCCGGGCTCGCGTCCCACAGGTGGGTGTGGCCGTCAACCACCCAGTAGCTCTCTCCGTCCTTCGTGTACATCCGCAATCTCCTCCGATTGGCTGGTCGGCTGCCTGCCAGACGGGCCGACCTGATCAACGTCGGGTCGCTGAGCACGCTCGAATGCACGCCACACCCGCAGGCGGGGCGCTCCCGGTCCTCTCCGTGGCTCGACAGTAGGACGCGGCCGAATCTCGAGTTGTCTCAAAACGAGACGTCGGGAGAAGCCGCCGGGCCGTTTCATGCCGTTGCCTACCAAGGAGGTTGCCGTGACCGATTCCAACGGGCCGCAGCCGGAGACTTACAGCCCTTGGACAGTCGTCAATGTGGTGTTCCATCACCTTGTCGACGTGGGCCTGCACCCCACGCTGGGCGAGTGGCGGGCATCCGGGTGAGCCAGCCGCAGCGCTGCTGCGCGCGCTGGGTATCACGCCGACGATCGAGGGTGACGCCCGAGAATCCGAGCAGAGGCGTCAGCATCTGGCCGAGCTCCGGGCAGCGATGATGGACGATCCCTGATCGTTTAGCGACCTCGTCTCATGTTGAGACTGTCCTACCGGGGATCCAGGGATCTAATCGGGGTTATCGGCGTGTCGCGCGCGCCTAGCTCGTGCTCGCCTCCGTCCGGCGATCGAAGCAGCGCGAACTAGGGGAACAGCAGCAGGAGTCGGCAGCAGCCACCGACCGCGAAGGAGTGCCCATGAGCCGTCAGAGTGTGGCGAAAGCCCACCAGAAGATCCAGGAGTTGTCCTGGGACCCGATCTACCACGAGCCCGTAGCGCATTACGGAACCGATTACACGTTCCAGAAGGCGAAGAAGAAGGACCCGCTCAAGCAGGTACTGCGCTCGTACTTCCCGATGCAGGAGGAGAAGGACCACCGCGTGTACGGCGCCGAGGATGGCGCCATCCGCGGCAACATGTTCCGGCAGGTGCAGGAACGCTGGCTGGAATGGCAGAAGCTGTTCCTCTCCATCATTCCGCTGCCGGAAATTTCCGCGGCTCGTGCAATGCCGTTGCTGTTCCGGACCGTCCCCAACCCGGAACTGCACAACGGCCAAGCAATCCAGATGATCGACGAGGTCAGGCACTCGACGATTCAGCAAAACCTCAAGCGCATATACATGAACAACTACATCGACCCGGCCGGCTTCAATTCGAGCCTGCGCAATTTCCAGAACGACTACTGTGGAACGATCGGCCGGCAGTTCGCGGAAGGCTTCATCACCGGTGACGCGATCACCGCCGCGAGCATCTACCTCACCATCGTTGCCGAGACAGCGTTCACCAACACGCTGTTCGTCGCGATGCCGGCCGAAGCGGCCGCCAACGGGGACTACTTGCTGCCGACCGTGTTCCACTCGGTGCAGTCGGACGAGTCACGGCACATCAGCAACGGCTACGCGACCCTGCTCATGGCGCTGTCGGACGAGAGCAACCACCAGCTCCTCGAGCGCGACCTGCGCTACGCCTGGTGGAACAACCACCGGGTGGTGGACGCGGCCATCGGCACGTTCATCGAGTACGGCACGAAGGACCGCCGCAAGGAGCGCGAGAGCTACGCCGAGATGTGGCGGCGGTGGATCTACGACGACTACTACCGCAGCTACCTCGTACCGCTCGAGAAGTACGGGCTCGTGATCCCGCACGATCTCATCGAGGAGGCCTGGAACCAGATCTGGAACAAGGGCTACGTGCACGAGGTCGCGCAGTTCTTCGCCACCGGGTGGCTCGCCAACTACTGGCGCATCGACCCGATGACCGACGAGGACTTCGAGTGGTTCGAGTACAAGTACCCCGGTTGGTACGACAAGTACGGCAAGTGGTGGGAGAACTACAACCGGCTGTCCGTGCCGAACGGGCACAACCCGATTGCCCTGGAGAACGTCGACTACGTCTACCCGCATCGCTGCTGGACCTGCATGGTTCCGTGCCTGGTGCGGGAGGACATGGTCGTCGACAAGGTCGACGGGCAGTGGCGGACCTACTGCCACGAGGTATGCCGGTGGACCGACGCCGAGGCGTTCCGGCCGACATTCCAGGGTCGGCAGACTCCGAACATGGGCCAGCTCATCGGCTCTCGGGAGTGGGAGACGCTCTACCACGGCTGGAACTGGGCCGACGTCGTGTCCGACATGGGCTACGTCCGCGACGACGGCAAGACGCTCGTTGCGCAGCCGCATCTCGACCTCGACCCGAGGAAGATGTGGACGCTGGACCACCTGCGCCGTTGCCCGCCGTTGCAGAGCCCGAACGTCCTGCTCAACGAGATGACTGACGCGGAGCGAGCAGCGTTCGTCGCCGACTACAACCGCCAGGGCCCGGCCGGTCGGCCGGCACCCGCGGCGACCTCGTGACGTCGAAGCCGTAGCGACCAACCGGCACGCCGAGGAGGGCTCCACAGATTGGGGCCCTCCTCGCTTCCGGTGCGATCCTAAAAATCGACGGCAGGAAACGAAGAGCGGGCAATTATGGGTGAAAAGCACTTAGTGCGCTTCGAGCCGGTGGGCATCGAGATCGAGGTCGACGAGGACAAGACCATCCTCCGCGCGGCCGCGGAGCAGGGAATCATGCTCATGCACGGCTGCAAGGAAGGTCAGTGCTCGTCATGCAAGTCCTTCATCCTCGACGGGGACGATATCGAGTACGAGCGGTACTCGACGTTCGCCCTTCCCGACTTCGAAAAGGAGGAAGGCTTCACGCTGCTCTGCCGGGCGCACCCCTACGAAGACCTGACCATCGAGCTGCTCAACTACGACGAGGAGATGATTCACTCCGGGCTGCCCATCGAAGAGGCAGTCGTTGAGGTCGTCTCGAACGAGAACGTCACGCACGACATGCGTCACCTCGTCGTTCGGCTGATTGAACCCGCCTCGATCAAGTTCTTCCCAGGGCAATACGTGGATTTCCACGTGCCCGGCACCGAGGAAACCCGGTCGTTCTCGATGGCGAACATCTCGAGCCTGGAGAGCGGGCAATTGGAGTTCGTCATCAAGGTCTATCCGAACGGGCTGTTCTCCGAATTCCTCGACACTGAAGTGAAGCCAGGCGACCGGCTCGACATCACCGGGCCGTTCGGCGTGTTCACGCTGCGCGATGCGCCCGACTCCGACCTCGTGTTCGTCGGCGGTGGCGCAGGCATGGCACCGATCCTGGCGCTGCTGCGCTCGATGGCCAGTCGCGGAATCCAGCGGAAGACGACCTTCTACTACGGGGCGCGCGGCCGCCGGGACCTCTGCTTCGAGGATGAGCTGCGGCAACTGGAGAAGACGCTCCCCTCTTTCCGCTACGTGCCTGCGCTCTCCGAACCCGCGGACGCAGACGGCTGGGACGGCGAGAAGGGGTTCATCACCGACGTGCTCCGGCGAAGTGAAACCAACCTCGCAAAGACCGACGCCTACGTCTGCGGGCCGCCGCCCATGGTGGAAGCGGCGCTGGAGTTGCTGCCGACGCTGGGCGTAGCGGAGAAACGCGTCTTCTACGACAAGTTCACGACAACGGGGGACCCGTGACGTCCACACCCACTCGGCGAGCACGCCTTCCTGCCATCAGGACACGCCAGATACGGCCACGACACAAGTGCAGGTACAAGGAGGAGAGCAGATGACACTGACGCCGGAACGCAGCGTGCCGAAGGTTGTCTTCACCGACGCCGAGGCAGGCGCCAAGGAGTTCCCGGACTCCACCTCGCGCACCTTCAACTACTACACCCCACAGAAGCGCAAGCAGACGCACTACGAGGATATGACCGTCGAAGTGCAGCCCGACCCGCGGCATTACCTCTCCCAGGGTTGGCTCTACGGCTTCGCCGACGGCAAGGGCGGCTACCCGCTCGAGTGGACGGTGCTCAAGTCCTGGGGGTCCGACCGGCCAGAGCCCAAGCGCGGGCCCGGCTCGGGCGGCGCGGGCTACCCGTGGCCAGCGCTCGGCTGGCACGAGTTCCGCGATCCCAATGAGGAGTGGGAACTCACTCTGTACCGCTACAACGCGAACGTGGTCCGCCAACTCAACCAGAACATCGAGGCGGCGCGCCAAACCAAGGCATTCGAGCAGTGGAACAACAACTGGGTCGACTTCGTGGCGCGGCACGTCGGCGCCTGGATGCACGTCGACCACGGCCTCGGCCTCTACCTGTTCGCGAACGCCAACCGGCGTGCCCCGACGAACATGCACAACAACGCCATCTCGGTGAACAGCATGCACCGGATCCGGTCTGCCCAGGACATAGCGCTGTACAACCTGACGCTCTCCGAGGAGATCGACAGATTCGACGGCACGGCGCACCTCGCGACGTGGAACTCCGACCCGGCCTGGCAGGGCGTGCACGAGACCGCCGAACAGCTCACTGCCATTTGGGACTGGTGCGAGGCGATCTTCGCCGCCAACGTCGTCTTCGAGCCGCTCGTGGGCGAGCTGTTCCGCAGCAGCCTCGTCCAGCAGGCGGCACCGGCCAACGGCGACTTCGTCACGCCGACCGTCATCGGTGCCGAGGAGTACGACTACGCCGAGCGCGACCTGCGCTACACCAAGCCGATGTTCCAGCTGCTTATCAACGACAAGGAGTTCGCCGACCACAACAAGCAGATCCTGCAGTCGTGGCTGGCGACGTGGGTGCCGCGGTGCATCGCTGCGGCGCGCACGCTGCAGCCGCTGTGGTCACAGCCCGACGCCAAGCCCATGCGGTTCGAGGACGGCCTCGACCGAGCCAAGAGCCGTTTCGGAGGCATCCTGTCCGAGCTGAATCTGCAGACACCGAAGGAGCTGAGCCAGTGACCACCTTCAAGACGGCGGAGAGCCCGTTCAAGGCCAACAACACGGCGTCGAACATGTGCGGCTTCACCTTGATGAACAACCAGGTCGGCGCGATCGTCGCCGAGGTCATGTCGCACAAGCCCAACGTCACCATCACCCCGCTGCCGTCGATGATCCGGGTCGACGCCAAGAACCGCATGGACGTCATCTACTCCGAGATGGACGAGGCGGCCGGCGAGGAGGACGGCTGGTTCAACTCGGCCGAGTTCGAGGAGAACATGTCCACCCACTACGGCCGGATGATCCACGAGGACGACCGCACGATCATGTTCGCCAACCCGGAGGATGCCGCGGAATTCCTCGACTTCGATCTCGTCGTCCGCGCGTAAAAGGCGCCGCACGTCCCGAGCCTGGCGGCGTCACTGCTGCCAGGCTCGGTAGCGTGATCCAGCTCGCTCCGCCCCTGACCGGCGACCGACCTTTGGAGGATCAGGATGTCCAAGGAACTTCGCTTCGGCCCCACCGCCCGTGACTTGCTGCAGTCCGGTGTCGATCAGCTCGCGGAAGCGGTGAAGTCCACATTGGGGCCGAAGGGTCGCAACGTGATCATCGAGAAGATCACCGGATCGCCGGTAGTCACCAACGACGGCGTCACGATCGCGCGTGAGATCCATCTGAAGAACCAGTTCGAGAACATGGGGGCGCAGCTCGTCAAGGAAGCCGCGATCAAGACCAATGACATCGTCGGCGACGGCACCACCACCGCGACGGTGATCGCGCAGGGCATCGTGCGCGCAGGCATGCAGGCCATCTCCACCGGCGGCAACCCGGTGCTGATCAAGCGTGGGATCGACCTGGCAGTAGGCCGGCTCATCGAACACCTGCGATCCGTCGCCCACCCGATCGCGAGCGAGCAGGACTTTGCTCGAGTAGCCGCCATTTCCGCCAACGACGACGACACGGTCGGCGCGGTGATCGCGAAGGCACTGCATACCGTGGGCGATGCCGGCATTGTGACGGTCGAGGAGGCGACCGAGCCCGGCATGGCCGTGCACTTCGTCGAGGGTTTCGAGTTCGACAACGGTTACCTGTCGCCCTACATGGTCACCAACCCGGCCAGCTTGGAGGCCGTCGTCGACGATCCGTACATCCTGCTATGCAGCGAGAAGATCACCCAGGTTCAGCAGCTCATGCCGCTGCTCGACAAGATCATGAAGGCGCCGCGTCCGCTCGTGATCATCGCCGAGAACCTGGAGGGCACCGCGCTGAGCATGTTGGTGCACAACCACGTCAACGGCATCTTCCAGTGCGTCGCCGTGCGGGCACCTGGGTTCGGCGATCGTCGCCTGCACAAGCTGGAAGACATCGCCGCGCTCACCGGCGGCGCGGTCTACAGCCGACACGCCGGGTTCACGCTGGAGACCATGACGGTCGCCCAGCTGGGTCGGGCCGAGCAGGTCCGCGCGACGGCCGACCGCACAACGATCGTCGGCGGCGCGACCGCTGATCAGGTCGAGTTCCGTCTGACCCAGCTTCGGGCCGAGCTCGATCGGGCCACCTTCGGCATCGACGAGGACGTGCTCACCGAACGCATCGGATCGCTGTCCGGCAAGGTTGCGGTGATCAACGTCGGGGCGCCGACGAACGCCGAACTCAAGGAGCTGCAGCACCGGGTCGAAGACGCCTTGTCGGCTACCCGCGCCGCCATGGCGGAGGGCGTGGTGGCTGGCGGCGGTGCCGCGCTCATGCACGCGGCACCGGTGCTGGATGAACTCCAGGTCAAAGACGACTACGCGACCGGCGTCGACATCGTCCGCAGCACGCTCAATCAGCCGGCATACCTGATCGCGGCGAACGCGGGATACGACGCGGAGGATGTGATCGCCCAGACGGTCGAGCTCGGTCTCGACGAGGGTTTCGATGCGCTGGAGGGTCGCTACGGAGACATGATCGAGATGGGCATCATTGATCCGCTTCGGGTAGTTCGCTCCGCGCTGCAGAACGGCGCTTCGGTGGCCGGGCTGCTCCTCACAACCAACACACTCGTCGCCGAGGAGCAGACGCCGTGGGGCGGCAGTCCGGCCTTGATGACCGAGTTCGGCCCGCTGGACGAGGGGCTGCACCAGCCATCACCTGACGCAAGCACCCCGCAGTCACTTGGGCTCGGCCCGTCGATTGGCTAAGAGAGGAGTAAGAGGAGCAAGAGGAGTCGTCGTTTTTCCCTCGTATCAGGCGTGGCTGTCTCAATCTGAGATTGCCATGACTGAGCCTCGGGATACTGTGGGCTGACCGACGTAGCTACCACCGACGACGAGTGACGGGGGCGGCTGTGGATCTTGAGCGCACCCGTGCGGTCACCACCGACGACCATGTGGCGGACGCCCGTGAGCGTTTTCTCAGCCACAGCACAGACGACGACTTCAGCGTTCGGCGCATCATCCTCGCGTCCTGGCAGCGCAGCCGGGATAACGACATCGATGTCGACCGGATAAATGTGCCCTACTTGCACGATCGGGATAGCACGACGCCGCTCCTCCGCAGCGCAACGCCAATCCTCGACACGCTGCATCAACAGCTGCAGGACGAGCCGGTCAGCATCATTCTCACCGATCATGCTGGCGTCGTCCTCGATCGGCGGACGACCAGTCGCGAGCTGACCGAGCGGCTCGACTTGGTGTCCCTTGCGCCCGGGTACAGCTACGCCGAGGAGTTCGCGGGTACCAACGGTATTGGCACTGCTATCTCGAGTGGACAGCAAGCACTCGTCGACGGACGTGAACATTACACCCACCAATTGGGTCAATTCGCCTGTGCGGGAGCGCCGATTCACCATCCCACTCGGCGGACGGTCATCGGCATCCTCGACCTGACCTCGTGGGCGCACGCGCCCGGCGCAATGCTCATGGCGCTCGCGTCCGCCACCGCCCGTCAGATCGAGGACGAGCTACTAGCCCAGACAGGCCTGCGCGAATTCGCGCTGTTTCAGGAGTACCTCAAGGCCTGTCAGCAGTCCGGCGGACCGGTGCTGGCGATCAACAACGACGTCGTGATGATGAACGAGCACGTGCGGCTCATCTTCGATGCTCCCGAGCAGCAGGCGCTGCTGGCCTACGCCGCCGACATGCTCCGCAGCGACGATCGGACGATGACCCGCACGGTGGAGCTGCCCAGTGCTCGGACAGCCAATGTCAAGTGCGCGACAGTCGGCTGCGAAGCGGGACGGGCGGGCACCGTGTTCCGTGTCCGGCTAGTGCAGGAGGCGCGGCGCGCTGCACCGGGCGTGGCACTGATCCGTGGTATCCGCTCGTCCCTCGCACCGCCGGGCGTGATCGGTTCCAGCGCCGTATGGACACGCTGCGTCCAACAGGTCAACTCGTGCTACGAGGCCGGCGAATGGCTGGCATTGGCCGGTGAATCTGGAACAGGCAAGCTGACCCTGCTCCGGGCCATTCATCAGTTGCACGATCCCACCCGCAGCTTCCGCAACCTGGAGCCACCAGAACCCAGCGACGTCGACGCCTGGCTGGCCGCGCTCGACGACGCCATGTCGACGCCCGGAGCCATGGTCGTGCTCGAACACGCCGACCGTCTGGACGAGCAGACGGCGGAACTGGTCGCCGACCAACTGCTCGAGCGGGGCTCGGACGATGACGATCCGACCCAGCGTGGGCGCGTCGCCATCACCGTGACATCGACCGATCTGGCGCCCAACGCGCTGGTGCTCGCTTTCGCGCGCACGATCGAGGTGCCTCCGCTACGACACCATGTCGACGATCTGGCCGATCTCGTGCCGCATCTGCTCAGCCAGCTCGTCGGCGAGGATCGGCTCACAGTGTCGTCCCGGGCGATGGCCCAGCTGCGTCGCCTCAACTGGCCCGGAAACGTCACCCAGCTGCGACGGCTGTTGGGTGAAGTCGTCAAGCGCCGGCATTCCGGGGTCATCGAGATAGCGGATCTGCCCCCCGAGGCCCGGACGGCTGGCCATCGGGTGCTGACGCCGATTGAGGCGCTGGAGCGTGACGCGATCGTGCAGGCGCTCCTCGACAACGCCCAGCGCCCAGCCGCCGCCGCCCGAGCACTCGGCATGTCGCGCGCGACGATCTACCGCAAGTTCCATCACTACGGAATCTCGCTGCCGCTCGCCCACTGACCGGTCATTGCCGGACCGTGACGGCCGAACTGCAAGCTGACCACGGGCTAGCGGGGCAGCGTAGTTGCGAGTTACGCCGCGTAATTGTCGTCGGCGGTAGGAGCAGCCGCCACGTCATACGAAAGCAGGCACAGCACCGCTGGAGCGCCGCTCCTGCTGGATCGGTCGCACCTTGCAGCCTGCGTCGGTACGGCTATCCAGCCTCCTTGGGGAGAATGTCCTGAACCGGCCCGCCCCGTTCGTCCAGTTCTCGAGGTGGGCATCAAGGCCCGACAACCGGACAGAGGAGCAGCCATGCCGCATTACCTGGCCCTCACGTACACCGAGGATGTTGACTGGACCGCCCCGGAGCAGGCAGCCACCTTGGCGGAGTATCGCCAGTTCGGCGACGAGAACCGCGACACGATCCGGTCCGCCGCCGTCCTTCACCCGACGGCCACCGCCACCGTGGTCCGCGTGGTCGGCGCACGTGGCGGCGATGTGGTGACGGCGGACGGACCGTATGCCGAAACCAAAGAAGCGCTCACGGGTTACTACGTCATCGACGCTGCCGACCTGGACGCGGCTGTAAAGATCGCCGCTCGCATTCCGGCCGCATGGGGCGGAGCGGTCGAACTGCGACCGGTCATCACCTGGGCGTGACGTGGTCGACCCGGTCGACCGGCTGGCCGAAACCGTCCGGATCGAAGGTGCGCGCATCCTGGCGACACTGGTTCGGACGGCCGGCAGCTTGCCGGTGGCCGAGGACGCGGTACAGGACGCGATCGTGTCAGCGCTGCGAGAGTGGCCCCGATCCGGGATTCCCAGCGAGCCACGAGCCTGGCTCACCGTCGTGGCGCGACGCAAGGCGATCGATGCGCTACGTCGAGAGGCCACCCGCGAGGCGAAGGAGCGCGACAGCGCCGACCTCCTGAATCTGGCGACCGCGGACCTGCCCAGTGATGCCGCGGTGCGAGACGACCAGTTACGCCTGATCTTCACCTGTTGCCACCCCGCCTTGGCCACCGAGGCTCAGGTGGCGTTGACACTCCGAACGCTCTGCGGGTTGTCGACGGCGCAGATCGCGGCCGTCCTGCTCATGACCGAGTCGGCGATGGCCAAGCGGTTGACGCGGACCCGGCAGAAGATCGTCGCCGCGCGCATCCCCTACCGAATACCGGCTGAGGCCGAGCTGCCGACCCGCCTGACCGCCGTGTGCGGCGTCATCCATGCGCTGTACACCACCGGGCATGCTCCGATCACCGGCGCAGCCGTGGTCGATGTCGACGTATGCGCAGAGGCCATTCGGCTCGGGCGCCTCGTGGTCGATCTGCTACCTGACGAACATCAGCCGGCCGCGGTGCTGGCGTTGCTGCTTCTGACCGATGCGCGGCGCCGTGCCCGGGCTGACGACGCCGGCGACGTGGTTCTGCTATCGGATCAGGACCGGTCTCTCTGGGATCTCGAGCAGATCGTCGAGGGGTACGCGTTGCTCGATTCATCCCTGCGCCGCAGCCGTGGGATCGCCGATCCCTACCAGTTACAGGCAGCGATCGCCGCCGAGCACGCGCGATCACCGAGCTATGCCGGGACCGACTGGCGAGAGATCGTCCGCCTGTACGACCTCATGCTGAGCGTGGCACCGAGCGCCGCTGTTGAGCTGAATCGGGCAGTGGCGGTGGCCGAGGCAGCCGGAGCCGACGCCGGCCTGGCCGCGTTGACGAGTATTGCGCCGAGCCCTCGCTGGCACGCCGTTCGGGGAGAGCTGCTGGCCCGGCAGGGCCGGTACGCGGAAGCCGTCGAAGCCACGACCGCTGCGCTCGCCGGCGAGCTGACGGCACCGGAGCGGCGCTATCGCCAACGCCGGCTCGCCGACTGGGCCGCCCGCGCTTGACTACGCCTACCCCCGCTCTGCGGTCCCCAAAAGGTCGCCGGACCGCTGTGTTGGCTGCGTCACGTTGGCAACGCCGAGCTCGCTCGCGCGCTGTCAACGATGCGACCGACGTTCTCGTCCGAGAAGAACTCGACGGGGACATGACACCTGCGTTGAGCTTTGCGAATCCGTCTATCGCGTCCTGATTGCCACGCATCGCGCCGAGCAGGTTCGCAAGCTCAGGTGGCGGAGGTTCGAGGGTGGCGAGCTGGCAGGTGAATTCGTACATCGGGAGTGCCTGCCCGTCGCGGGCAGACTGGTAGTCGTCCATCGCGGCCTCGAACGTCCGTACACCGGACAGGGAATCGTTCAGGGCGGCGGCGCAGAGCTCGGCGTCACGAAAGGCGTCCTGAATGCCTTGGGCGGTAATGAAATCTCGGTCGTACCCGGCGTCTCCGACCAGCGCCCAGCCCGGTCCGTACGGCTTCCGGAAGTAGTTACGCACCGCTCCGCCGAAGAACCGTGATTCGCGCAGGCTCGCGTCGACGCGCTCGGCGAAGGCCGGGGCGAGAGCAAGCGTCTTTCGATAGGTGCCTTCGATGTCCGTGCGGTTCGCCTCGAACTCCCGGTAGGGCCACGCCGCGATAACCAGGGTCAGGTCGTCGTTGGTCGGCCACGCGGCGAATCCCCGATTCGGGCGCACGTATGTCTCGAATCGGCCGTCCATAGGCAGTCCGCTCCAGTACGCGTAATAGCCCGCCAGCAACGTGCACCAGGCACTGGCCGCGGAACGGTACGAGGTCCGGTTGGGCGGCGCACCAGTCAGTGAGCGCTGCGGTCCACTCCGTCTCGCGGCGGATGTCGAAGATCTTCTGGCAGCAAAGGATCGTGGCGCAGTAGAGGACGCCGACGACGACGGGCGATACCTCGTCGGTGATCACGCCGGCCATGACCTCGTCGAGCAGCCGCACGCCCTGCGCGACCTCGTGCCGCTGGATCAGCGCCTCCCCAGTACTGAGCCGGGCGATCGCTGACAAATCCGGATCCGTGAACCGGTCGGCGATGTCCGTCGCTCGAGTGAACAGTCCGTATGCGTGATCGACGTCATCCGCGTCCAGAGCCACGAGGCCGTTCACGACCATGACATATCCCTGTACCGCGCAGTCGAGCCGACGGTCGTGAGCAGCCGCTGGATCCGGGCGACCCAACCTCCGCTCCGGGCGATGTCGCCGCGGAGCAGCAAATGGAACGCGAGCCAGAATCCGCATCGGGCGGCGCGTTCGGCGTCGTCCAGTCGCAGGCACTCGCGATGTGCGCGCGCCCACAGCTCGAGGCTGTGGTCATCCTTGCCGATGAGGTATGCCGTGACAGCCAACTGCTCCAGATCGTCGATTGCTAAAGGCGATTCGTCGTCCGCCGCATGGAAGTCGGCATAGGCAGCTGCCCAAGCGCGCTCGCGATAGGACGCTCGCGCTCGATCGATCACCTCGGACGCCATGCGTTCTGCCTACCGCATCCAGTGGCGCGATGGCAGTCAGAGGCTCGCATGAGAGCCAGCGTGGCGATGTTGCGACAGACCTGGCTTGGCTAAGCTCCGGGCGAACCCGCAGCTACCTGGAGGTGCCGTGCCTGATCACACATACCGGGTCATCGAGGTCGTCGGCAGCGCGTCAACCGTCGACGGCGCCATCGGCAACGCGATCGAACGAGCAGCGCGAACGACTCGTCACCTCGACTGGTTCCAGGTGGCCGAGATCAGAGGTCACATCGAGGACGGCGCCGTCGGCCACGTCCAGGTCGGACTGAAGCTCGGCTTCCGCCTCGAGGACGCTGAGTAAACCCTCGAGACCGTCTCCTGGCGATCACGACCGTGCTAGCCCAGGTGGCTGGTATGCGCGGCAATTGCTGGGCGCTCAGCCCGCCGGCGCGAGGGCGGCCCAGACGGCGACATCTGTCGGGACGCGCCCGTCGTCTGTCAGCGGGTTACTGGCGACGATGATCTGAGCGCCGTTGGGCAGCGGCACCGGGTCCGGACCCAGATTGGCGAGCAAGAGGATCAGCCGATCATTGTCGGCCGGGGCATTGACGAACGCGAGCACATCGTCCGGATATCCGTCGACCCGGTACAGCCCACCGTGACCGAGACCGTGCTCCCGGCGAGCCGACAGGTACGCCCGATAGAGCTCGAGAGTCGAACCGTGGACACCGTCCTGCCGGTCGACTGCGAGCTCGCGAAACGACGGCGGCTGCGGCAGCCAGCTCCGGGCCGACGGCCCGAATCCGTAGGACGGCGCTTCAGCGAGCCACGGCAGCGGAACGCGACAGCCGTCGCGGCCACGCTGGGTGTGTCCCGATCGTCGCCAGGTCGGGTCCTGACGAACCTCGTCCGGCAGCTGAGTAGCGTCGGGCAGGCCGAGCTCCTCACCCTGGTAGAGGTAGCAGCTGCCGGGCAGCGCGAGCATGACCGCTGCGGCAGCTCGCGCGCGGCGCAGACCAAGGGCCGCATCCGGCTGCGCATCGTCCGCGCCGATGCCACTAAAACGGAGCAATCCCGCCCCCGCTGGATAGCCCAACCTCGTCGCGTACCGGACCACATCGTGATTGGACAGCACCCACGTCTGCGGAGCGCCGACGTCGTCGGCCACCCGCAGCGTGTGCTCGATAACGTCGCACAGCTCCGGCGCGAGCCAGGGGGTCAAGAGGAAATCGAAGTTGAACGACTGATGGAGTTCGTCCGGCCGGACATAACGCGCCAGCGCTTCCGGCGGATGTACCCAGGCCTCCGCGCACAGGATCCGGTCCTCGTCGGCGAGCTCCGCGTCCGGACCCGAGGCGTTGTAGGAGTTGAGCAGTTTCCGCCAGGCGCGGTAAATCTCGTGCACGCCCGGTTGATCCCACATCGGTTGGCGGGCCGTCGGCTCGCCCGTCGGCTGCTGCCGGGTCACCCCATCCGGTAGCCCTGCTCGCTTGACCAGTCCGTGGGCCACGTCGATACGAAAGCCGTCGATGCCACGATCGAGCCAGAAGCGGATGACCGCTTCCATTTCCGCCCGTACCTCGTCGTTGCTCCAGTCGAAGTCCGGCTGTGTGACATCGAAGATGTGCAGGTACCACTGACCTAACCGACCGTTAGCCTCGGTGACCCGCGTCCAGCCCGCGCCGCCGAAATTGCTGAGCCAGTTGTTCGGCGGCAACTCTCCCGACGCGCCCCTGCCGTCGCGAAATATGTACCGCGCTCGCTCGCGGCTGCCCGGCGCTGCCCGCAAGGCGGCCTGGAACCAGGGATGTTCGCTGGAGGAATGGTTCGGTACGAGATCGATGATGATCCTGATGCCGTAGTCATGGGCCGTCGCGATCAGCTTGTCCGCGTCCTCGAGCCGGCCGAATACCGGATCGACATCGCGGTAGTCGGCGACGTCGTACCCGCCGTCGTTTTGCGGGGAGACGTAGAAGGGACTGAGCCACACGGCGTCGACACCGAGCCGCGCGAGATACTCGAACCGTTCGGTGATCCCCGGCAGGTCCCCGATTCCGTCGCCACCACTGTCCGACCAGGACCGCGGGTAGATCTGGTAAATCACCGCGTGCCGCCACCAGGTGTCCGGCGCAGATGCGGTATGGATCGGCTTGGGGTCGACGCGGATCGCGACCGCGTCCGGCACGCTTAGTCCTCCTCAGGCTTGCGGTAGCCGAAGAACAACCGCCTCTTGATCAGCTGCGCTACCTCGGGCGGCACCATGGACTCCCAGTCGGTATCACCGCTCCCGATCCGGCGCAGCACGTCCCGGCTGTAGATCGGCAGGTACTCCGGCTTGTAATTGTCGAGATCGACGAAGCTGCCGCGCCGGGCCAAGTAGTCGTACAGCGGCTGTAGATCGGGAGCCACGGACACGTTTTGTACGGTCGTCACGTCGACGTCCTCGCGCCTGCGCATCGGATAGATGAATAGCTTCAGGTCCTTCTTGAACAGCCGCCCGAAGCTTTCCAAGATCCCGCCGGGCAAGTGCGCGTGGTTGTCCTCGTTGAACAGGTCGATGAGGCTCGGCACGCCCACGACCATGCCGATTCGCCCATCGGTCCGCCACGCGATATATGCCGCCAGCCGGTGATAATCGACGTAGTCGGAGATCAGAGTGGTCATGCCGCAGGCGGCCAACAGGTCGGCCCGGGCTAGAAAGTCACGCCGGTCGACCTCAGTGCCGCCCGCGAGCAGGTTGGCCATCGTCAGCTCGGTCAGCACGAGGATCTTGCGCTCGGCGACGACGGGATCCGCCTCGAACTTCTCCAGCGCCGACTCGAGCATGTTGATGTTGACTACGGTGGGCGGTCGGAAACTGCCCCGCCCGACGAGAATCGCCTTCTTGCGCAGCACCTCGCTCGGCTGCAACACCTCCCGGTTGGGGCCGAACATAGCCACGCCGGACAGGCCGAGCTGGACGAGTTTGAGGGCCATCAGCCGGTTGTCAACTGCCCGGAACTCGATGCCCTTGAGTTCGAGCATGTCGATCTCGATGCGGCCGATGGTCAGGTTGTCAAGCAGGCTCTCGACCAGCTGCTCCGGCTCGTGGTGCTGAAAGAACGCAGCGTGCAGCAAGTTGACGCCGACGATCCCCAGTGCCTCCTGTTGCAGCGACGCCTCCGCGTCGAGCATGCGAACGTGCACGATGATCTGGCTCGGCTCGTCGCGCACGTGGGATTGGAACTTCACGCCCATCCAGCCGTGACACTCGTTCCCGCCCTGATAGCTGCGCGCCACGACCGTGTCGGCGAACGCAAAGAAGGCGTTCGAATCGCCGCGCTCGTCGCCCAGGACATCCAGGTTGAGCTGATACTCCAGATCGAGCATGGCCTGCAGCCGGCCCATGGACACGTACCGGTCGGACTTGCCGTACACGGCGTCGCTGACCGCCATGTCGTACGCCGAGATCGTTTTGGCGACCGTCCCGGCTGCCCCGCCCGCCCGGAACAACCAGCGCGCGACTTCTTGGCCGGCCCCTATTTCGCCGATCGTCCCGTAATAGCGGGGGTCCAAGTTGATCTGGAGCGCCTTTTGCAGAGTGCCGACAGCAGGTTCCATCGAACGCTCACCCCTTCGATCGAGCCGGTCCTCGCGCACGAACGGTTGTCGCCATATTGTGGCGCTTCATTGCCCGACGCCGTCAACGCTTCCGGTGCCGCTTAGCGGTATCGAATCTTGGTTACGGTGGTCGTCGCGAAGCCGACGTAACCATCGCGAACCACCGGCAGGTCGTTGAGGCGTTGCCGGGCCGAGCGCAGGTCTGTGCTCGACAAGAGCATCCACAGCCGGCCACCTACCTCGTCCACGAAGGCGTCCACGAGGAACCCGTCGTCCACCATCGGCCCGAGCCAGGCTTGAGCCGCAGTGCGTTCGTCGCCCTCGACCGGATGAGAGATATTGCCCTCCGCGAGAATCAGCATCGCGACCTTCCAGGCTTGGCGTGGCAGGAGCAGGGCTCAGCCAAGCACGACTGGAGGTGGCCCACAACCAGGCCGGGCCGGGCGCTATCCGGGATCAGCCGACAGCGCGGGATGGATTCGGCCGGTGACCTCCCCGAAGCCAATTCGGGCCCCGCCGGGGCCCGGCGCCGTCGCCGTAATGGTGACCTCGTCGCCGTCCTCCAGAAACGCTCGGGTCGTGCCATCCGATAGCACGACGGGGTCGGTTCCGTTCCAGGACAGCTCGATCAGGGAGCCGCGCTCGTTTCGGTTCGGTCCGCTGATCGTGCCCGACGCATAGAGATCACCGGTCCGGACGTTCGCTCCGTTGACGGTCAGGTGAGCGATCTGTTGCGCGCCGGTCCAATACATCCCAGCGAACGGGGGCCGGCTGACCAATGTCCCGTTGACGAAGACCTCGAGGGTGATGTCGAGACCCCACGGGTCCACGTCACGCAGGTAGGGGAGGGGTTCGGGTTCACGCGACGGCGGCGGCACCCGAGCCGCCTCCAGCGCCGCCAGCGGGACAACCCAAGGCGAAATCGAGGTGAGGAACGACTTGCCCAGGAACGGGCCGAGCGGCACGTACTCCCAGGCCTGGAGGTCCCGCGCCGACCAGTCGTTGAGCAGGCACACGCCGAAGACGTGCTGATCGAACGCGCCCACCGGCACCGGCTGACCGAGTTCGGACGGCACGCCGACAACGAAACCGACCTCGGCCTCGATGTCCAGCCGCTGGGACGAACCGAAGGTCGGCGCCGACTCCGCTGGTGACTTGCGTTGCCCCCGCGGTCGGATCACCGGCGTGCCGGAAACTTGTACGGTCCCGGCCCGGCCGTGATACCCGATTGGCAAGTGCTTCCAGTTCGGGGTGAGCGGCGGATTGCCCGGGCGGAACATGCGTCCCAGATTTTCGGCATGATGCAGCGAGCTATAAAAGTCGATGTAGTCAGCGACGTCTATTGGTAGCTGCAACGTCACATCCGCCCGCGGAATGAGATGCGGCTCGATGACCGTTCGCCAGCGATCGTCCGTAAGCCAATTGGTGACGCGCTCCCGCAGCGCTGCCCATCCATCCGGACCTCGCGCGAGGAAGGCGTTCAGCGAGCCGGTGGCGTGGACGGTGTCACCTGTCGCCGCGGCGAGATCGAGTACGTAATCACCGATCGCCACGCCGGTGCGCGCTCCGCGCTCGGCCGCCGTGAACACGCCGTATGGAAGATTGGCCGGCCCGAACAGCGAATCCGCGGGCACGTTCAGCCAGTTGGCCGGGATCATGCGCGGCAGGTTGGTCGGCGCGCCACGAGGTCGGAGACTACTCGCGCGCGGTCGGCTAACGTCGGCGTCGGCTGTGCGACACCGACATCTGGACTGGAGGAACCGTGCGACTGTCCACGAGGAATCAGCTGCCCGGCACTGTGGAATCGGTACAAACGGGCGAGGCGATGGCCATTGTGAAGGTCATCCTCGATGGCGGGCACCCGGTGACCGCCTCGATCACCCGCGAGGCCGTCGACGACCTTCAACTCGCTAAGGGCACGAGGGTGACAGTGCTGGTCAAGTCCACGGAGGTCATGCTCGCCGTCGAGTGACGTCAGGACGTCGACCGCCCATTCGGCGGGCTGGTGGACGTCGTGTAGGTCAGTATCATGACGCCGGCTGGGCCAACCGGCCTGGCCTCCACGAGTCGCAGCGAGATCTCCGGCGTGCCGTCGGAGAACAAGTGGTTGCCAGTGCCGAGAACGATCGGGAACACCATCAGACGTAACTCGTCGACGAGCCCGTCGGCCAGCAGGGTACGGACGAGGTGCCCGCTGCCGGCGACCAGTATGTCGCCCCCGGGGCCGTCCTTCATCGCGCCGAGTTCTCTGGCGACGTCGCCCCGGATGACGGTCGTCGGCGACCAGGCGGGGTCTTCCAGCGTGCTCGAGACGACGATCTTCTTTACGGCGTTGATCTTGTTGGCGAAATCACCCGTCTGTCCTGGCCACGCCGCGGCGAATCCTTCGAACGTCCTGCGGCCGAGGAGCAGGGCGTCCGCGGCCATCAGCTCGTCGACCTTGTATTGGTCGCCGTCCGCGCCCCGGTCGAATTGAAACGCCCAGCCGCCCCGACTGAAGTTCTCGGCGCCGCCCGGGTCTTCCATGACACCGTCCAGCGTGACGAATTCGGTGACAACGATTCTGCGCATGTGCACCTCAACTGTCCTCGACCGATGCGCGTGCGGCGCGTCTGATCGGACGGTAACCCGCCCCACAGTTGCGACCGAAACGAATTTGCCCACAACCGCCGAAATCGACGTGCACTGGTACGCGATACTGGTGAGCGATGGTCTCTCATCCGCCGGCCCGCCACCTGCTCCGCGCCAAAGACCTGGCCGATGCCCGGTACTTCGAGCCTTTGAACGTATCCGACCTCGCGCGTGCGGCCGGCTTGTCGCCGGCCCACTTCAGTCGAGAATTCCGACGCACGTTCGGCGAATCTCCACATGCTTACCTGCTCACTCGTCGCCTCGAGCGGGCCGCCGCGCTGTTGCGCACCACCGACCGGTCGATCGCGGATATTTGCGTCGAAGTGGGTCTCACGAGCGTCGGCTCGTTCACGACCAGCTTCACCCGGGCGTACGGCCTACCGCCGACGGGCTACCGCGCGTCATTCCCACCGGCCGCAACCTACGCGCTGATCCCGGCGTGCGTGTTGCACGCATACGGTCGCCCGCAACACCGCACGTTTCGAGAAGACAAGGTCGCCGGCTGATCAATAGCGTCCATCCCATAGACCAGACCACTCAGGAGGAAGCATGATCAAGGTCAGCAGTGCTCAGCTGTGGGTCCACGATCAGGATGAAGCCCTGGCGTTCTACCGGGACAAGGTGGGCCTAGAAGTCCGATCGGATGTGACCGTTCCGGAGCTGGGCAACTTCCGATGGCTCACCGTCGGCCCGGCCGGCCAGGACGACATCAACATCGCGCTCATGGCGATCCCGGGACCGCCCGTCATGGACAAGGACACGGCCGACGAGGTGCGGAACCTCATGGCCAAGGGCTTTGCCGGCACGATCTTCCTGACCACCGACGATTGCCAGGCCTCCTATGAAGAGCTGTCCGGGCGTGGAGTCGAGTTCGTGGAGAAGCCGGAGCCGCGGCCTTACGGGATCGACGCCGCATTCCGTGACCCGTCCGGGAACAACATCAGGCTCACCCAGCTGCAACCCATGGAGTAGACGCATTTTTCAGCCGGCCGCCGGCTCGCCGGAGGCGGCCTCCCGCGCCGGGTGTGGGAATCGGTACCACCATTGCGCGCGAGGCCGCACCGACGGGCTCAATCCGCTGCGTCGACCGGCTTCTCCCGTTGGCGGCGCCCGTATAGCGCGGCGAGGGGTCCGTAACTCAGGCCGTGCAAGACAATGCTCAGTACCACGGTTGCCACCATCACGTCCGCGACCAGATCGGCGTCCGCCCCCGTGAGCTCGACGAACGCGAGCAGGCCAAAAACGATCGTGGCCAGTCCTCGCGGCCCGAGCCATCCGAGAAACAGCGCGTCGCGACGGGAGATCGAAGTGCCGAGAAGGGACAGCATCACCGGGACGATGCGCATCACAGTCACGACGAGGACCGCGTACCAGGCGACTCGCCAGGTGATTCCGCCGGCGACCTGATTGATCGCCCTGCCGAAGATAAACCACACGACGAGTGACAAAAGCATCCCCACGTCTTCGGTGAGGTTGAGGGCGTCCTCGGGTAGTTCCCGGGTCGCCAGGGCGAAAAACGCGCCGGCGACAAAGGCCGCGACGAATCCGTTCCCGTGCAGCACGATGGCGAGCCCGTACGTAAGGAGGGGCAAGGCGGCTACTCCGAGTCGAAGGGCGGTCGGTTGGGTCCAATGCCGCCTCCAGGATCGGCTGAGCAACTTCGCGCCCACGAATCCGACGACCGTCCCGACGGCAATTGCGACAAGCACCGCCGGGACGGCGTCGGCGAGTGCCGTAACGGCGATGTGGCTGCTGTCTTGTGCCTTCGCCGCGGCAAGGCAGAACAGGAAGATTGGTGCTATCAGCCCGTCATTGAGACCGCTCTCGACGTTCAGGAGGTCGCGGAGTCGAGCTGGGACCCGGCGGTCGCGGATGAGCGCTGCGGCCGGAGCGAAATCAGTCGGCACAACAACGGTGGCCAGCACCGCCAGCATCCAAAACCCGGTTCCCGGCAGGAGGAGGAACCCGACCCCGAGCGCCGCCAGCAGCGTCAATGGCAGGGCTACGCCGAGCAGCCGGGCCGTCAGCTTGGGCTCGCGGCCGAAGATGCCGCCGGGCGTCTCGGTGGCGTCCACGAACAGCAGGATCGCGAGGACGACCTCGACCGTGTGCTCGAAGCTTGATGTCTCCAAATCGATGGTGAAGACCGGATCGGACCCGGCGGTCAGTGCGACTCCCGCCACGACCATGGCGAGCGGCGCCGTGATGCTCCAGCGCGCAAGTCGTCCCGCCACCAGCGCCCACGCCAGCAGAATGGCCATGATCACGACAAGCGCGAGCATGGTCTGCCGCCCGGAGTTAGATAGCGAGCAAGGCGGTCACGACGTCCGGCCGATTGCCTGTTGGCTCATCCCTGCGGATAGTCGTCGTCATAGGGAACGGATTTCGACTGTTCCAGCACGTCAGCTTCGTCCGCCCGATCCAGATCGAGTGCCCCAACGCTCGACAGCTCGTCATCGTCGGAATCCTCGTCGAGCGGTGCCAACTGCTCGATACGGTCGTCCAGCGGCGTCTCGACTGAGACATCGAGTTCGCGATTCGGGTCGGTCATTACAGACGCTCCCTCCTGACGATCGAGTCGACAGTACCGGTCGTCACGACGACCGGACCAGGCGAGCAATGGCCTCCGATGCCTCGCCGATCTTCGCCTCTGCCTGTCCGGTTCGAGCGGCGTCGAGAACGGAGTTCGCCAAGTGCTCGTTGAGCAGCCCGATCGCAACTGACTGTAACGCTTTCGTCGCTGCGCTGATCTGGGTCAGGACGTCAATGCAGTACTTGTCTTCGGCCACCATGCGGGAGATACCTCGCACCTGGCCTTCGATGCGACGCAGCCGCCTGAGGCAATCGTCCTTCGAGCTTGGATAACTGCCCATCGCGCGGCCTCCTCGGTCTACCGCCGCTGGTTATTCACCCAGAATACCCGAGGGGGGTATTAGGGGCGTGGGCCGCCCTCGCTCCACCGATTGGTGGACTGGCGATCAGCCCATGGAGGGACCGATAGCCGGATCCCGCTCCGGCGGCTGACCGGCGACCCTAGAACCGTCACTGAATACAGCTGAGAATGGAGAGAAGAATGATCAAGACGCTACGGGCGAGACTCCGCCTCCGCCGGGAGTGGGCCCAGCTGGATCGGGCTGTGCGCGACGCTCCGCCGAACGTGCGGACCGAGCTGTGGGCCATAAGCTGCCGGTAACACCTGAGGTTTGCTCAGGCCAGACGACAGATCTGAAATCGGGTGGCTCCTATCACATCGTCTGGCCTGAGTAACGCACGCGTCGCCGAATCTGACTGGTGCCGCGTGTCCGAACTGCATCAAGCAGCCAACTCCCGCCTCCACTACTCCGACGACACCTCTACCGCTACGGTGTGCCTGCAAACGGGCTGGGGGATAAATGGCTGGACCGGTGTTCGACCCCGCAACGAGCGCTCCCATGGCACTCGCCGGCCGGGTCGTCACGATGGACGCTGCTCGCACCGTCCTGGACGACGCGGTGGTCTACCTGAGAGATGGATCGATCACCGCGGTATCGCCGGCTGCGGCACCGCCGCCGCCCGGCTTCGAGTCGGTGCCCGTCACAAACGTCCGAGGCACGATCTTCCCCGGCCTCATCGAGCTGCACAACCACTTGCCGTACGGAGTCTTGCAACTGTGGCAAGTGCCCCGGCTCTACAGCAATCGCGACCAGTGGAGCAGTCCCTCCACGCCGGACTACCGACGGCTGATCAGTGGCCCGATGGGCGTCATCGGGCGCAACACCGAAGCCGTACCGGCGGTCGTGCGCTACGTGGAAATGCGCTGCCTCCTAGGCGGAACGACGACCAGTCAGGGCGTCGCGCTGGCCTCGAACACCGGCATCGTCAAGCACTTCCGCGGATTGGTGCGTAACGTCGAGGCCACCGGCGACCCGGCCCTTCCGCCAGCCGCGACGCACATCGCCGACATAGACGCCACCGACGCCGAACATTTCCTGGCCCGAATATCGGGCCGGCAAAAGCTGATCTTGCATTTGGCGGAAGGCACACAAGAGTCGGCGCGGCAGCATTTCCTGGCGTTGCAGGTGAAACCGGATCGCTGGGCCATCACCGGGAATCTGATCGGCATTCACTGCGTAGGACTGACCGCTGACGATTTCGCGGTATTCGGCGCGCACGGCGGCAGCATGGTGTGGTCACCGCTGTCGAATCTGCTCCTCTACGGCCAGACGGCCCAGCTCGGCGCCGCGCTGGACCAGGGTGTCCCAGTCGCTCTCGGCTCGGACTGGTCTCCCTCCGGGAGCAAGAACCTGCTCGGCGAGCTGAAGACAGCCCGGCTCGCCGCTCCCCTTGCGGGTGCTCCTGGCTTGTCCAGTTCCGATCTCGTGGCCATGGCGACGACGACGCCGGCACAAATGCTCGGCTGGGGCGCTTCCCTCGGCAGCCTGGAGGCCGGCAAGAAAGCTGACCTGATCGTTGTGGATACCGTGACACCGGAGCCTTGCGACGCCTTGATCGATGCGACGGAGCGGACTATCTCCCTCGTCGTGATCAACGGCGTGCCGCGAGCCGGCACGGTCCGAGTCATGACCGAGCTGGGCCTCGGCGGTGGCGAGCGCGTCGTGTTCCGCGGGCAAACGCGGGTGCTGAATCTCGCCCAGCAGGGCGCCGACCCCGACGTCGCGCAGCTGACTGCCGCCCAATCGATCACCGTGCTGACCGACGCGCTGGCCGATCTCGGTCACCCGACACCGACGGCCCGACGCCGGGCCCGATCGGACGGACAGCTGCGGCTGGCCGTGGCCGGTGTCATCGACAACCACATGTCCGCCCGGCCGCACCTACCGTTCCACGGACACGTCACCGGACCGAACCCGCCGGATCATCGCCGTCCGGTTCGGCTCGCCGCCCCACCGGGGCCCTTTCCGTCGCTCCCGCTCGATCCGCTGACCGCTGTCGACAATCCCGGTTATTACTCGACACTCCGGGCGGAGACCAACGTGCCCACGGTGGTGCGATCAGGCCTGACGAAGAATGCGCCGCGGCCGAGCAAGGTGATCCCATGACGACCGATTTCTGCCCGGGCTACCCGGCCCCGTACGACGCGCTGGTCGCCGACTACCCGGACGTCAGCGTCTATCCGGCCGACGGATTTCGCGTCGAATGGGGGCCGATCTTTCATCGCGGACGGCTAGACGGCTCAGCGAGCGTGCTGGTGCTCGGTCAAGATCCAGCGGTCCTGGAGACGGTGGCACGTCGCATCCTCGTCGGGACCGCCGGGCAGCGGACTCAGGGCCTGCTCACGAAGCTTGGCATGACCCGCAGCTACACGATGGTGAACACCTACCTGTACAGCGTGTGGGGCCAGGGTGCCGCCGACCGCCATGTCGACGATCCGCTCATCGCCGCTTACCGAGGGCGATGGCTTACCGCGCTGATCGCCCACAACGACATCCGCGCGGTGCTGACGCTGGGCACGTTGGCGGCGACCGCGTTCACCGCCTGGCGGGCCACCGCGGACGGAGCCGCGTTCACCGGCCAGCACGCCGCCTTGATCCATCCGACGTATCCGGAGTCAGCCTCGGCGAGTGGGCAGATCACAAAGGCCGAAGCCACGAAACGGCTGTTGGAGAACTGGAACGCCGCGATACCGGCGGTCACGGCGGCAATCCCAAAACCAGACCAGCCGCCTACGGGTGTGCCCTACGGGGACGACTTCACCGCCGCCGATCTCACCCCGATCCCGGCCGGCGACCTGCCCGCTGGCTTGCCGGGCTGGATGCGCGGCGCGCGCAGCTGGGCGAGCCGGACCGGCGTTGATCCGGACACAAAGCGGGCCACGATCACGGTGACCGTGCCTCCCGACGCCCGGCCGTGGATGTGAGATCACCACAAATCACGCGTTGGCGGCGTTCCCTCGATCGGCCGCCGCCTCCTGGCGCGCCTCCCGCAGCCCGTGCACGAACGCGTTGAGGAAGGCCACCAGCGGCACCGCGATCAGCGCGCCAACGATTCCGTAGACGACGGTGCCGGCCGCCACGGCGAGCACCACCGCCAGGGGATGGATGTGCACGGCCCGACTCATGATGATCGGTTGCAGCAGATGACCTTCGACCTGCACCAGGACGATGATCGCGATTGCGACGATGATTGCGGCGCCGACGCCATGCTCGAGTAGTGCGACACCTACGCAGAGCGCGCCGCTGATCGTCAGGCCCAGAATCGGGATGAAGGACCCGAGAAAGATCAACACACCCAGGGCGGCGGCGAGGGGTATCCGCAGGATGAACAGCAGAATCGTGATCGTGACCGCGTGGATGAACGCGATGATGACCTGCCCGCGCACGTACCCACCCAGGCTGAACCATCCGCGCCGGCCGGCGTAATCGACTTGTTGCCGAGCCGGTCCCGGCATCCAGCGCAGTACCCAGCGCCAGATGAGGTCGCCGTCCCGCAAGAGGAAGAAGGTGGAAAAGATCGACAGCGCAAGACCGCCGAGCACCTCGAAAATCGTCCGCGCGGTGGAAACCGCACCAGAAACCAACTTGCCTTGATTGTTCTTGATTGCATCGGTGATGCTGTTGGTGAAGTTGTTGAGGTCGGCCTCCCGCAGATGGAACGGGCCGTTCTGGAGCCAATCCCGGATCTGTTCGGACACCTTCGTCAGCTGGTCGCCGAGCGTGTTCGCGTGCGAGGTGATCTGAACGACAACGAACCAGCCGATAAGGCCGAACACGATGATGCCAGCGAGTAGCACGAGCGAGGCGGCAGCCGATTTGTGCAGGCCGAGGCTTTCCAGCCGTTTGTCGAGCGGATTCAGTACGGCCGTGAAGAACAGCGCCACGATGAACGCGAACGCGACGATGTGAATCTTGCTGAACAGGAGGATCACGACATAGATGCCCGCCGCCACCGCGAGCAGCCGCCATGACCAGGCCGCCGCTACCCGAACCGGCCAGGTGACGGCGTCCCTGGAGTCGCGGTGGGGAGTCGAGAGTGTGATGAAGTCGCTGCCGTCGCTGGCCGGGGCCGGCTGCTGACCGTCCATCGCGGCGCGGGCCGCCGGGTCGTTCGTCTCGGCCGGCGAGTGTGGGTCTGGCGGCGGCTCAGGTGATGTCATGGAGCCTCCCGGGCGGATGCCAAGACCTGCCTGGTCACCCTACTCAGGTATGCCCCTTACGTCCGCGTTGCCAAAACCTCCGAGTGCCCCGATAACGAGTCATTACCGGTACCGGAAGCCGTCGAAGAACCGTCGAAACACGCCGCCCGTCGGGGGCAACGGCTCGGCCGGGGCGGGAGCAGTCGCGCGGCGGTGGGCGATGGGCTGGTCGTAGTCGGTCCGGGCTATCGCGTCAACGACCTCGTCCTGGTCGAAGTCCTCTGATCCTTCGATGACGGGGACGAAACCGACCAGCATCCCATCCCGCATTACTTGCGCTTCAAGCCCGGCGGTGCCGTCGGTGTCCCACATCGCCTCCCGGCCGTCGCCGAGCACGACGCGAACGCCGAACTGGTAGACACCGGCTTTAGCCAGATGGGCGTCGATGCCTCGACCGCGCAAGGTATCGACTACATGCCGAGCCCGGATCTCTTCCATTCGAACACGGTACCTACCGCGCGTGAGGCCGCCCTCAACTGCGCGTCGCGGCGACTGCCCGACTGGGCGGCAGCGGCCTGGTTCGCGCACCGGCCGACGGATAGCGTCGTGGCGCGCGGGGCTACCGCGCTGAGCCGCTTCTGGAGGGCCGTCATGCAGGACCGCACACCCGACCCATCCGAACTCGACCCGATCGAGCGTGCGTCGATCGACGAGCTCCAAGCTCTCCAGCTGGGGCGGCTGCAAACGACACTGCACCGGGTCTACGAGCACGTGCCGCACTATCGGTCGGCGTTCGACGCCGCTGGAGTCCATCCAGACGACCTGCACGAGCTGGCCGACATCGCACGGTATCCGTTCACCAGCAAGGCCGATCTACGGCAGAACTATCCGTTCGGAATGTTCGCGGTTCCTCGCACCCAGATTGCTCGATTGCACGCGTCATCCGGAACGACCGGCCGGCCCACTGTCGTGGGCTACACCGCGGAGGACATCGCGACGTGGGCCGCGCTCATGGCCCGTTCCATCCGAGCGTCAGGCGGCCGTCCCGGTGACACGGTGCACGTGGCGTACGGGTACGGCCTGTTCACGGGCGGCCTCGGCGCACACTACGGGGCGGAGGCACTCGGGTGCACCGTGGTCCCGGTGTCCGGCGGAATGACCGAGCGACAGGTCCTGCTCATTCAGGACTTTCGGCCCGACGTGATCATGGTGACGCCGTCGTACATGCTCGCGATCATCGACGAGATGGAGCGGCAGAAGATCGATCCGCGCATGACGTCGCTGCAGGTCGGGATCTTCGGGGCCGAACCGTGGACGAACGACATGCGGCAGGAGATCGAACAGCGCCTCGACGCGCACGCCGTCGATATCTACGGACTGTCCGAGGTGATGGGGCCGGGCGTCGCCAACGAATGCGTCGAGACAAAGGACGGCTTGCATATCTGGGAGGACCACTTCTATCCAGAGGTGATCGATCCAGTCACGGGTGACGTACTGCCGGACGGCGAGGAGGGCGAGCTGGTCTTCACGACGCTCACCAAGCAGGCAATGCCGGTGATCCGCTATCGCACGCGGGACCTCACCCGGCTGCTGCCAGGCACCGCCCGGCCCGTACGACGGATGGAGAAGATCACTGGCCGGACGGATGACATGATCATCTTGCGCGGCGTCAACCTCTTCCCCACCCAGATCGAGGAACTCGTCCTGCGTACGCCAGCCCTTTCGCCGCACTTCCAATGCGTCCTGGAGCGGGTCGACCGGTTGGACGCGCTGACGGTCCGGGTCGAACGTCGTCCCGACGCTGAGCGCGCCGCCGCCGACGAGGCCGGGCGAACCCTGCAGATGCTCGTGAAGAGCACGATCGGCGTCAGTGTCGATGTCGATGTGCTAGAGCCGGACGAGATCGAACGCTCACTTGGCAAGATGCGCCGCATTATCGACGAGCGGCCCACCCGCTGACGTCCCCCCGTGCCGTGCGACTTTCACCCTCGAATTGTGGGTGAAAGTCGCACGGTCCAGTTGTGATGGCGCGGGCGCTACACCGTGATCGTCAAGGTGTGGTGTCCGGCGCTAGTCGGGATCATCACTTCGTTGCCACGGTTCGTCGAGACGACCTTGTAGTTGTGCACTCTCTTTCCATCGAGCACGACGGCCGCCGGGTTGGTCCCTCTCGGCAGCGTGTGCCCGATAACTACATTGTTCGTGCCTACGCCGTTAGTCGTGATGTCCGTGCTGTAGGTGTTTCCGGTGTGGGTCGCGGCCACGTCCGCCGATCCCCTACCCAGCTGGATCGCCTTGCCCGAAACCGTGGTCTGACCCTGCGGCACCTGCGGAACGAATGTCACGAGGCCGTCACCGAGATCCGGATCTACGCCGAGCCACTGGTGCACGACCGGCCACGCGGTGCCGTAATTGCCCCAGGCCTGCATGAACATCGAGCGGCACGTCCAGCAGCGGTCGATGTTGGCACCCTGGTCCGGCGACGGGAAGATCTCCGGCATGGCGCCCGGCTGCTCGTCCGGCGTCCCGCCGGTCGCGGGCTCACCGAACATGGTCTCGGCCAGCGCGTGGGTATAGCGCTGTTGCTCGCCCGGACCCAAGCGGCCGTAGTTACCCTCGCCGACCGACTGGATCGAGGTCGTCAGGCCGTAGATGACCTTCTCACCCGCGCCGTTGGGCGGGCCGGTGCATCCGGTGTGGAACAGCCCGGGGTTGAACGGCGGAGTCCCGCTGAAGCAGTCGTTCTCCCGACCGGCCAGCGCGGCGTTGCCATGGGCGAACGGCGCCACACCCGGGACGGTCTGGTCGCCGACGTGTAGCTCAGCTTCCATCGGCGTCTGGCCGATCCAGTACTGCTGGAACAACTGCTGGTTGCCGGGGTCCTGCAAGGAGTCGGAGTACTGCGACGCAGCCTGATACCACCAGGTGCTGTCGAACCGCTTCTCGAGCTTGCTGGCCAGGTTCTTGGCCCACGCGAACGTCGCCCCGTCGTGCTTGGACCGGGCCATGTCGGACAGGTCGTACAGGCCGCGGATCAGATAGACCGCGTTGTCCAGCTTCTCCGCGCCCATCCCGGTGCGCTCGACGTTGCCCGAGCCCTCCGGCCAGCCGTCTTTGTCGGCGTCCAGCTGGTTGACGACGTACTTCAAGTTGCGAACGGTGAAGTCGTACATCTGGTCACGGAAGGCGTTGTCTCCCGTCCACCGCCACACGAGCGCAACGGCACTGGGGAACTTGACCGTCTCGTCCGTGTTGAAGTCGTACGTGGTGGTGCCGTTTGTGGTCTGCCGGGAGTCGTGACCGAACCAGATCGAGCCGTCGGACACCGACTCGTGAACTACCACGCCCGAGCGGTTGTTCAGGATGTCGGAGATTTGTTGCAGCGCGCGCAAGTGATCCTCGATCGCGGTGAACTGGCCGACCGCCACGGAAGCGAATGCGGTGTACTCCCCGTCAGTGCCGAAGATCCATGGATAGTCGGGATAGCCGGCACCGATCCAGGTCGCTTGTGGGACAACGCCTAGTGGTGCGGGGAACTGCTTGCCCTGGTTGGTCCAGCGGATCTGCAGGTTCTGCGCGCTCAGCGTGAGGTCGGCGATGTTCTGCTTGCCCCAGTCGACCGCGTTCTGCACCGTCGGGTCTCCGGGCAGCGAGAGCTGCGTCTTCTGAGCTAGCTGCTGGCGGGAGGCCATCTTGGCGGCCAAGGCTGCCGACGGGTTCTGCAGGACCTTGGTCAACTCCTGCTGGGCCGGGCCTAGGTCCTGGTTGGCACCGCCCTGGTCGGAACCGGCTACGCCCAACCACACGGTCTGCGAACCGTTGGCGGGCAGCGCGAGCGAATAGTTCAGCTCGCCACCGGTGCCCTTACCGAACGGACCGTCGTCACACGCCGAGGGCTTAGGGTCGGCCGGCGCGCCCGACTCGGTGCCAGTGCACCGGTGCCCAGGCTGCGGTCCGTAGAACTGTGAGCCGATTGCGCCCGTGTCCGGCTTCAGCGAGGTGCCCACCAGCGCCGCGTAGTGGTGTACGGGCGCTCCGGGCAGCGCGCCGTCATCGGTGAAGACGAGGTCCTGGCCGTTGAAGTTGCCCGTGTCCGGAAGGTTGTCGCTGGCGTTGGGCGTGACGCCCGTGAACCCCCACGGGTACTGCCCCATCAGCTCCGAGTGCGCGTCTATGGACAGCTTGGCAGTCCGGGCCGCGCCGGGGTTGGTGATCGTGAGGCCGAACAGCGCTCCGCGCACTCCGTCCGGGACGAAGTCGGTCCGCGCCACGCTGAGTCCGGCCGTAGCCGGCAGGTCATATTTGGTGTAACCCCAGCCACTCGTGAACTTGCTTGCCGGACCGATCCACTGGCCGTCGAGCCCGAACCAGACACCGTCGACCAGCTTCAGTGGCGGTGTCCACACGCCGCCCATCTCGCCGGTGGTGTGCCATCCGTTGGCGTAGAACCTGCCGTCCTCAAAGCCGATCGAGTAGGCGCGGGACCCGGCGTCGACCTCCCGCCGGTCTGCCAGTCGAGTGGTAGTCGACAGCTCCGATGGCGTCGCTGCGGCCGCCGTTCCTGCCGCCGGTAGGGAATTGGCTACCCCCTGCCCCAACACCGACAAGCTGGCTGCGGTGACGATCACCGACACCGCAGCCACGATCCTTCGAGACATGGCCTTCTCCTCCTGATGCTCCGGGTACTGCACGCCGCATCGGTCTGCGGATGAGGCCGCGAAGCGGGGAGTACTCGGTTCAGGGCCGCGCCAGAAAGTGGTGCCGGATACAGCCCGCCTAGCGCTCAATAAATTCTTATCTTGTCCTTGCCATCCTGATTAGGCAATACGTAGGTAAAGATCGATATTTGCCCACTTAACGGAGATCTTGCACCAGTTTTACGGTCAGCTTACGTACAGCGGCTCTGAGCGATCGGTCCCGGAAGCGCGATCGACGGAGCGGCGTTCGTCCAGCGGCAGTAGCCCAAGATCGACCGGACGAACCCGCAAACCCGTCGTCCGCTCGCGTATCGATGGTGCGATTGAGTGCGTTGAGATGCGGAGCTGCCCCACTGGTATCACGCGTGCGCGGGACGCGACGGAGCGCATCGCACCAAAGTCGGGTGACCTGTTCAGTCGATAAGTCCGAGATCATCAGCCCCTGCAGCGCGTCCTGCTGAGGCTAGGTCGTTTGACCCTTACGGTCGGACGATGGCTTTGAGCGCGGTCGGGTCCGTACGCCCAACGAGCAGCGCCTCTTCGGTGCGATGCAGCGGAAACTCGTGCGTCACCACCGGGTCCACCTGCACCGAGCCGGACGCGAGGAGAGCCAGGGCAGTGGGATAGGTGTTGGCATATCGGAAGGTTCCGGTGATCCACAGCTCGCGGGTCTGAATCAGCGGAACGTCGAAGGCGACCGAATCCTCGCCCATCCCCACGAGAACGACCCGGCCGGCCCGGTCGACGAGGGGGAGCGCGGACTGTAATGCTCGCGACGATCCCGAGCATTCGAGCAACACGTCGAAGCGTTCGTCGAGCGGTTCGCCGGCCCGGACCGCGACCAAGCCGAGCCGCGCCGCGACGGCGAGCCGGTGATCGCTGAGATCGGTGACGGTGACGCTGGTCGCGCCGAATGCGCGCGCGACCTGCGCCGCAAACAGCCCGATTGGCCCCGCCCCGGTCACCAGGACCCGCTCGCCCGCTGTGACGCCGGCCCGTCGGCAGGCCCAGATTCCGACGGAGACCGGTTCAGCCATCGCGGCCTGCACATCGTCGAGCTCGTCAGGCACCGGGTGAGCGAAGTCCGCGACGATCGTCACGTACCGGGCAATCGATCCATGGACGGGCGGGGTCGCGAAGAAGACTACGTCCGGGCACAGGTTGTACCGCCCAGTTCGGCATTGGCGGCAGTGTCCGCACGGAACGCCGGGTTCCATCGCCACTCGCTGCCCGACCCGACCCGGATCGATGCCGGCCCCGACCGCGCTGATCCGCCCGGCGGACTCGTGCCCGAGCACCATCGGGCTCTCGACAACGTGGCTTCCGATCCGACCGTGGTCGTAGTAGTGCACGTCCGACCCGCACACGCCGATCGCGGTCACCGCGACCTGCACCTCGGCTGGACCAGGCTCTGGCACCGGCCGGTCCTCGATCCGGACATCTCCGGGTCCGTAGAGCACGGCGCTTGGGTTCGACACGATCACCTCCCGACGCTCACGTTCCGTGACACTAGAAAACGGTGTAGCCACCGTCCGCGATCAGCACCGACCCGGTGACGAACGAAGAGGCATCGCTCGCGAGAAACACCATTGCCGGGCCGAGCTCTTCCGGCGTCCCATACCGCTGCATGGGGGCATCCTCGATCCAATGCCGCCGGAACTGCGGGTCGTCGACCGGAGCCATCGCCGTCTTGATGTACCCGGGCGCGAGAGCATTGACCCGAACGCCGTAGGGCGCCCATTCGGCGGCCAGGCTGCGAGTGAGCTGATGCACCGCGGCTTTCGAGGCGTTGTAGGCCGGTTGCCATTGCGGACGGTTGACGATCTGGCCGGATATGGAGCCGATATTGACGATGCTGCCGCGCTTGCGGTCGACCATGTGCCCGCCGAACACCTGGCACCCGAACCACAGCGCGTCGAGGTTCACGTCGAGGACCCGGCGCCACTCCTCGTCGGTGACCTCCAGTGCTGGGCGGTGGACGCATGTGCCGGCGTTGTTGACGAGCACATCTACGGCGCCGAACTGGTCGACCGCCGCGGCGAGAACGCGTTCGACCTCCGATCGAGACGTGACGTCGGCAATTACGGTCTGGCTCCGCCGACCGATGTCAGCCAATTCCTGCTCGACCTCTACCGCCGCCGTCTCATCTCGCCCGACGGCGACGATGTCGGCGCCAGCTTCGGCCAGGGCGCGGGCGAAGGCTCGGCCCAGCCCTCGCGTCGCGCCGGTGACGACCGCTGTACGGCCCGTCAAATCGAACCGCGACATGACGTTCATGGTCCCAACCTCCGGCCCAAGTACCCGGCCGCCAGCGCGGGCAAGACAACGCCAAGCGGCGCATCGACGCGGATGCTCGCACACCCATCCGCGCGGGTCGAGCCCTGGTTGACGATCGCGACCGGTATCTGAAGCTTGGTCGCGCGCACGACGAAGCGGTAACCCGACATGACCGTTAACGACGAGCCAAGCACGAGCAGGGCCTTTGCGCGTTCGACGAGCTGGTAGCAGCGCTCCACCCTCTCGCGCGGCACCGCCTCGCCGAAGAACACCACATCCGGTTTGAGCGGCCCCTGACGGCATACCGCACACGTGACCATGACGAATCGGTCGAGATCCGCTTCGGACAACTCGGCGTCGCCATCGGGGTTGATGGCACGCGCTCGCGCGTCGAAGGTCGGGTTGGCCTCGCGCAATGCCGAGTCGATCGCCACTCGGGTGGACCTGTCGCCGCAGGTGAGGCAGATCGTGCGGTCGAGGCCGCCGTGCAGCTCAATGACGTCGCGTGCGCCCGCTGCCTGGTGCAGTCCATCGACGTTCTGGGTGATGATGCCGCGTACGGCGCCCGCGGCCTGCAGGCTGGCCACCGCATGGTGGCCGGCATTCGGGCGAGCCCGAGAGATCTGCCGCCAGCCGAGATAGCTGCGAGCCCAGTAACGATGGCGGGCCTGTGCGTCACCCACGAACGCCTGATAGGTCATCGGGGCATAACGTCGCGCTGCGCCGGTCGGCCCGCGGTAGTCAGGGATGCCTGATTCCGTGGACACTCCAGCGCCGGACAAGACAACCACCCCGCCAAGGTCGAGCAGATCGCCGAGCGCGACAACGGCCGCGGAACCATCTCGGTCCGCGGCCGTTGCCGTCAGGGTGGAGTAATCCACCTATCCATAGTGCCTCGTGATGTCAGTCCGCCGGGCCGGCAATCAGGGTCACGTTGGCGCTGTGCGACTGTCCGGACTGGTCGGTCCAGGAGATCCGCACCGAGTCACCGGCCTTGTGTGAAGCCAGCGCAGTCGACAGGTCGGAGCTGCTGGACACCTGCGTGTTGTCGACACCGGTGATCACGTCGCCTGCAGCGAGCCCGGCCTGCGCAGCCGGTGTGCCATCGACGACACCTGCGATCGCGGCGCCATTCGAACCAGCCGAGGACTGGTCGTTGCTGAGCTCGATGCCGAGGAACGCCGGGTTGCCGATGTGGATCGTGGAGCTGGCCTGGCCGCTCTCGATCTGGTCAGCGATCTTGAGCGCTGTCCCGATCGGGATCGCATACGCCTGCTCAGCGGCCGTCTGGAGCGGGCCCGACGAGCCGGCCGCGGTGTCCATTCCGACGACCTGGTTGTTGGCGTTGTAGAGCGGGCCGCCGGAATCCCCAGCCTGGACATTTGCGTCGGTCTCGATGAGGCCATTCAACTGTTCGGCGTTCGAACCGTTGTCATCAGTGGCCGTAATCGTCTGGTCGAGGGCCGTGACCTGGCCAGGCGCAGCGCTCGGAGTGCCGCCGGTGCCACCAGCGTTCCCGACGGCGGTGACTGAGTCGCCAACCGAGACGTTGGAGGACGACATGTGGGCGGTTTGCAGCCCGGACGCATCGGATAGCTGCAGGACGGCCACGTCCTCGGTCGGGTCAGTGCCGACGACGGATGCCTTGTAGGTCTTTCCGGTGCTCACGACAGTGACGGTGATCGAGGTCGCGCCGCGCACGACGTGGTTGTTGGTGAGGATCTCGCCGTTGGAGGTTAGGACCATGCCGGTGCCTGCGGCCCGTGCACTCTGGTAACCGAGGACGGTGTCGATGTCGACGACGCCTACCTGCTGGTCGGAGCTCGCAGTTCCGGTCGAACCGCCCGAGCCGTTGCTCGAACCGCCGCCGTTGCTCGAAACCGCCGCCGTTCCCGAAAGCCGCCGTAGCCGCCGCCATAGCCGCCGCCGTTGCCGCTGTTGCCATTGCCCTGGCTGCCGTTCCCGCCATTGCCGAGACCTCCGAGGCCACCGAAAAGACCTCCGAACGGGTCCTGGTCAGATCCGGAACCGCCAGAACCGTTGCCGCCCGTGCCACTGCTGGGTGGGACCGCAAGCTGTGCGTTGCCGGACGTGCCCGAGCCGGTCGTGACCGAGTTGCCGGTGCCCACGCCGATGGCGACACCCGCCACCGCCACCGCGGTTGCAATACCGCCGACGATGAGCCAACGCTTCCGATGACTGGTGCCGGACGACTTCAACTCCGGGGCGGGCGGGAATGGTGGCGCCGCCAGGTACGCCGTGGGGTAAGGCGTCTCCGCCGCGTACGGCGGCTGGGACCCGTACGGTGCCTGGGACCCATACGGTGCCTGGGACCCATACGGTGCATCGGACGGCTGTGGCGTGTCGGATGCATACGGCCGGCGTCGTCGGGTGCGTACGGCCCCTCGGGTGCGTACGGACCATCGGGTGCGTACGGCGCCTGCGGCGCAGACGGCGTTTCGGGCACATGCGGAGTCGCGGGTGTGGGCGGCTCGGCCGACCAGGTGGGATCGCTGTCGTAGCGGTCGTTCATGGGTGCTCTTTCGTAGCTCGTCGGGGTGTCGGGGTATGCGCCGACAGATCCAGCAGACGCCTGCCATCCATGCGTTTACTGAGTGGTAGCCAGGACTCGATTGTGAAATTGCGTAGCTGACAGACCAGGGGGTGCGTACGCGCTCTCGGGTTGCCGCAGGAAGATAGTCGCGGACAACACTGGGAACGGCAGATGAATGGCGTCCTCCACAGCGATGAAAGGAGCCCGATGACCGAGGCCAACCCGCGACAGAACGTGACTTTTCCGAGCAACGGCCGGCAGGCCCATGGCTACCTGAACAAGCCGGATCGCGGATCCGGACCTGGCCTGATCGTGATCGAAGAGTGGTGGGGTCTTGATGACCACATTGCTGACATCGTGGATCGCTTCGCCGCTGAGGGTTTCGTCACCCTCGCGCCTGATTACTTCGGCGGACGGGTAGCGCATCAGACAGACGCGGCCGCGAAGATGCTCGAGGAACTGCCGGTAGATCAGGCCGCGCGTGATCTCGCGGGCGCCGTTGACTACCTGCTGGCCGATCCGGACGTCACGTCGAAGTCGCTCGGTGTCATCGGCTTCTGCGTTGGTGGCGGCTTCGCGCTCCAGATGGCCGCTCAGCAGGGTGATCGGATCAACGCCGCAGTGGTGTTCTACGGGGTGGGGCCGGCCGTCCCCGATCAGTACCGCACGGTCACGGCCCCGATTCAGGGACATTACGGCGAGCAGGACGCCATGTACCCGGTTGACCAGGCGCAGGCGCAAGAGCGGCAGATCCGGGACGAATCAGCGGGCTCGGTCGAATTCTTCTACTACCCGGCCGGTCACGCCTTCCATAACGACAAGAACCGGCTCGGCACCTACAACCAAGAGCTAGCGACTTTGGCGTGGAGTCGGGCCGTGGCCTTTCTCAAGGACAACGCCGAGTAACCGTCACCACCACGGAAGCGCGGGACACGAGCCGGCGCGTCGCGCATTAGGGTCAGCCCATCGTCCAGGCGCAGCAGCGTTTTCTTCATGCCAGCGCCGCGGTGAGGGCCTCGATTGCCCGCAAGGTGTCGAGCAGCATGCCGAGATCCTGCGGGTAGGGCCAATGGGACAGCTTGGCGACGACGATCCGGCTATCACGGTCGACCCAGACGAGCTGGCCGTGAATGCCAAGGCACAGCAGGACATGACGGTCGAAGAAGGGAACCCAGAACTGGTTGCGATACATGCCACCCGGGAGCCAGCCCGTCGTCGGGTCGGCGGCGAATGCCGCCCGGGAGTCAGGTCCGCCGGCGAAGGCGTCGTCCAGCCACCATTCCGGCACGACGTCCTCGTCGGCGACGTGACCGTTGTCGGCGAGCAGTTGCCCGAACCGGCCCAGGTCTCGGAGGGTGGTCGCGAGGCCGCCGTCGTGGAGCATGGCGCCGGCTGGGTCAACCGCACCGTCGGCGTCCTGTTCCGCGCCGAGACGAGACCATAAGAGGCCGCTAAGCAGGTCAGGCATGCGGCGTCCGGTTGCCCGCTCGCAGACCCAGCCGAGAACGTCCGTCTCGCAGGATCGGTAGTCGAATCTCCCGCCGTGCGGCCGGTCGGCCTTCAACCGTAGGAGATAGTCGTAGATGGACGTTGGCAGGTCGTCCTGGCGACGGGGCGCCCAGCCCATGACCTGTTCCAACAACCGAACGTCCGCGTCGGGGTCGAGATACGTCTCGGAGAAGGCAACACCGGAACGCATGTCGAGCACGTCGCGCAGTGATGCGTCCGCGTAGCCGGACGAGCGCAGATCGGGTACGTAGCGGGTGATCGGTTGGGCCGGATCGAGCGCGCCGCGGTCGATCAGAATGCCGACTACGCACCCGATGATGGACTTGCTGACCGACATCAGCAGGTGAGTGTGGTGCGGCGTCATGCCGGCGAAGTACGCCTCAGCGGCAATCCGTCCGTGCTGCAGCACGAGGTAACCGTCGGTGTGCGTGCCGGAGAGCACATCACGGACCGAGGCGGAGGATCCATCCATGCGCTCCAGGCCGACATCCAGCGGTGCGGCGGGGCCGTGCGCTAGCTCTCGCACCGGCCCGGTGCCCCGACTGATCCGTGCGGTCGGAACCACTTCACGCAGGTGGATGAACGACCAGGTATTGGCCGCCGCGGTTTGCCAGTCCGCCAAGCGCCAGCGCTGATCAGGCGGCGGCGGAAAACCCTGCATCACCATTGGCAGCCATCCCGTCTGTCTGATTCGCGCCGCGTGCCGATATCCGGCGCCAGACTACGATTCGGATATCACGACCAAGAAGCCGCCACGTATTTGAGCCTCGGGAGTACGAAGGCGAGGTGATCTTTGAGTTATCGCCTGAGGAAGGGCGATAGCTCAAGGATTCACGACCGAGGATCTTGGCGGAATGCCATGGCGGATCGCGCGGGCGGCCGTGAACGACCAGTGCGCGTGGTATCTCGGAGATCACGCCTTTCTTCCTGGTCAATCGGACTCCGGTCTACTTTCATCGGCGCGACGCCGGTCAACCTGCTCGGCCTGGATCGCTGGGCAACTTCGATTACCTGACGTCTTACGACAGTTGGGCTGGCGCGCATCCGTGCGCAATTACGCCCAGGGACAAGCCGCACACCGAGTTCGAGAGCGGTGCGCAGATAATCAACCATCTGCTGCGTCACCCGGAGATTCAGGCGATTATGCATCGGCCGGTATCAACGGCAGAACGAGACGCAGTGCTTCTACCTGCGCATCTACAGACCGGGTTAGTACCGCTGGAAAGCCCGCCGATCTCGAGGGTGATCGTTACCAGGGCCGGGCTGCAAATAATGCGCCGGCGCAAGACGGTGCTGACGAACCGGGCCGTCCGGGTTGGCAATGCGATCCGCGGCCACAACTCCGGTCCGCCTGGCTATCCCATCGGTGGGTGCCGGTGTCAAGGCGGCGGGAGTGTCGCGCATCAGCCACTCCCGTCAGCGCCGCCGACCGTTTCGTCGCACTCGAAGACCGTCGAACGCGATTGTGCATACGGCGTCGGCGATGTCGACGGAGTCGAAATCGCGGCGAGGTCGATACCACTCCACCAACGAGTTCACCAGGCCGAACAACAGCCGGGCAGTGACCGCTGGGTCGACGTCCGGTCGAACGTCTCCGTCTGCCTCGGCTTGTCTGACCAGAGCGGCCACGACCCGATCGAACTGGCGGCGCCGGGCCATGGCCCGACGTTCGACCGCGGTGTTGCCGCGCACGCGCAGCAAGAGTGTGACGTACGGCAGGCGCTCGACGAGGACCTCGATGCTGCCCCGGACCAGCTGCTCCAGCCGGTCGATCGCGGGCGCGTCGATGCGCCGGACTTCAGCCGCGACCTCGAACAAGCCGTCGAGGGCCCGGTCGAGCGCCAGCGACAGCAGCTCCTCCTTACTGGCCACGTGGTGATAGATGGCGGACTTGCTGATCCCCAGTCGTCGGGACAGGTCCTCCATGCTGGTGCCGTCGTACCCGCGCTGGTTGAAGACGCCGACGGCGACGGCGAGCAGCGATTCGAGGTCGTAACCGGGCCGGCCCGGGCCTCGTCGCGGTACCACTGCCCTGGTCACGCGCGACCTCGAGGCTCGGCGAGCTGATGACTGCGGCCACGAAATTCCGCCACGACCTCCTGGCCCCGGCGCACCGTCACGTCGTAAATGCCGGTTCGCCCGAACTGAGTGCGTAATTTGGCCTCCGCGACCAATTCGTCGTCGAGGCGTCCAGGCGACACGAAGACGATCTCCGCGGCGGCTGCTACGGTCGGCGGCCCGAAGCTGTTGCAGGCACACGCGAAGGCCGTGTCGGCGAGCGCGAACACCAGCCCGCCGTGGGCGATCGCGTGACCGTTGACCATCTCAGGGCCAATGCGCATCCGGACCACGGCCCGCCCCTCTCCGGCCTTGTCCACCGTCATGCCCATGAACGCAGACGCTCGGTCCTCCGCCATCATCATGGCCACGGAGGCGGGCAGGTCGGGCGTCTCGGACACATCGCTCCCCGGGTTCATCGGACGAGAGTCGCCTATCGGCGCGAGCCACGATAACGTACCGAACGACCGGTCAGAAATAGGCAGGAGACGCGTTCCATGGTGGTACTTCGCAGTTACGTCAACGGATCATGGTTCACCCCCGTGGACGAGGGTGCTCCGCTGTACGACGCCGTTACCGGTGATGAGGTCGCCCGGACCTCGTCCGCCGGCATCGACCTGGCGGCCGCGCTCGAGTACGGCCGCCGGGTCGGTGGACCCGCAATCCGGCAACTCACGTTCCATGAGCGGGCGAGCGTGCTGAAGTCACTCGCCGGCGCGCTGCGCGGTCATCGGAATGAGCTCTACCAGCTATCGGCTCGTACTGGCGCCACGCGTCGAGACGCTGTGTTCGACGTCGACGGCGGACTCGGCGTGCTGTTCTCCTATGGCAGCAAGGGACGCCGGGAGCTGCCCAACGACACCGTGTACGTCGACGGCCCAGTCGAACCACTGGGCAAGGGCGGTCAGTTCGTCGGCCAACATGTCTATACCTCGCGGACCGGGGTCGCGGTCCAGATCAACGCGTTCAACTTCCCGGTGTGGGGGCCGTTGGAGAAGTTCGCACCTGCGTTTCTCGCCGGCATGCCGTCGCTTGTGAAACCAGCAAGTCCCACCGCATATGTGACCGAACGTTTGGTCGCATTGATGTTGGACACCGGCCTCTTGCCGGAGGGCGCGCTGCAACTCATCTGCGGAGGTGCGCGTGACCTCCTCGATCACCTCACCGAGCAGGACACGGTGTCGTTCACCGGTTCGGCGTCGACGGCCCGCCGGCTTCGGGCCCATCCAGTGGTAGTCGCCCGATCGGTGCCGTTTACGGCTGAGGCCGACTCTCTGAATTGCTCGATCCTCGGGCCCGACGCCGCGGCCGGAACGCCAGAGTTCGATCTCTACGTCGACCAGCTGGTGACCGAGATGACGGTCAAGGCTGGGCAGAAATGCACCGCGATCCGTCGCGCCTTCGTACCGGGCGCCGTTCTCGACGACGTCCAAGCGGCAGTGGTCGACCGGCTGGCACAGGTGGTCGTGGGGAATCCGGCTGAGCCGTCGGTCCAGATGGGTCCGCTGGCGAGCTTGGAGCAGCGGGAAGAGGTGCGGCGCTCGCTCAAGGCGCTGCTGGATGCGGGTGAGCTCGTATATGGCGACCCGAACCACGTCGACGTGGTTGGTGCCGACGGTGAACGGGGCGCATTCATCTCGCCGATTCTCATTCGCTGCAACGATGCCGGCCGTCCAGAGCCCCATGAGGTCGAGGCATTCGGCCCAATAAGCACGCTGATGGGATATTCGTCGGCGGACGAGGTGATCTCACTCGCCGCGCGCGGGCTGGGTAGCCTCACGGCCTCGGTTGTTACCGCGGACGCTGGCTTCGCCCACCGCGTCGTACTGGGCCTCGCGCCCTGGCACGGTCGGCTCCTCGTGCTCGATCGCGACGATGCGCCCGAGTCGACCGGGCATGGGTCTCCGCTGCCGATGCTCGTGCACGGTGGGCCGGGTCGGGCCGGCGGCGGCGAGGAGCTGGGGGGTATCCGCCGCGTCGTCCACCACATGCAGCGCACGGCCATCCAGGCCAGCCCGCGCATGCTGAGTGCGGTGACCGGCCGCTGGGTGGCGGGCGCCGAGCGAACTGCCGGCGAGGCGCACCCGTTCCGGAAATCCCTGGCTGAACTCCGTCCGGGAGACGCGGTCGTAGCAGGCCCCCGCATCGTGACAGCCGAGGATATCGATCACTTCGCTGATTTCACCGGCGATCAGTTCTACGCGCACACGGATCCCGAAGCGGCGGCTGCCAACCCGCTCTTCGGTGGCATCGTCGCTCACGGCTATCTCGTGCTGTCGCTTGCAGCCGGGCTCTTCGTACAACCAGACCCAGGGCCGGTCCTCGCCAACTATGGCCTAGAGAATCTCCGCTTCCTCACGCCGGTATTCCCGGGCGACGCCCTGACGGTCACGCTGACCTGCAAGCAGATCACCCCTCGAGTCGACGCGGATTACGGGGAAGTCCGGTGGGACGCAGAGGTCACGAAACAGGACGGCGCGGTGGCGGCCCGGTACGACGTCCTCACACTCGTGGCGAAGACCTGGCCGCAATGACCTCGCCGCCGTCACGCGGCAGGTGGCTGGCAGCCAGGGGAATGCGGCAGAATATTACTGACCGAACGGTCAGTCAGGGAGATGTGTGATGACAACGGTCGAGCTCCAGGAGCACTTCGATCGGACGATCGCCCACGATCGACGGATCGAGCCGCGGGACTGGATGCCTGACGGCTACCGCAAGACGATGATTCGCCAGATCTCACAGCACGCGCATTCGGAGATCATCGGCATGCAGCCGGAAGGCTACTGGATCACGCGGGCTCCTTCTCTGCGACGCAAGGCCATCCTGCTGGCCAAGGTCCAGGACGAGGCGGGACACGGAATGTACCTGTACTGCGCCGCCGAGACCTTGGGCGTGGATCGGGCTGACCTGACCCGGCGGCTGATCGCCGGGGATCAGAAATACTCGTCGATCTTCAACTACCCCTCACTCACGTTCGCGGACGTCGGCGTGATCGGCTGGCTCGTCGACGGCGCCGCGATCTGCAACCAGGTGCCGCTGTGCCGCAGTTCCTTCGGCCCGTATGCCCGGGCGATGATCCGCATCTGCAAGGAGGAATCCTTCCATCAGCGGCAGGGCTACGAGCTGCTCATGACGATGATGCGCGGTACCCGGGCCCAACGCGCCATGGTGCAGGACGCGAGCAATCGCTGGTGGTGGCCGTCGTTGATGATGTTCGGACCGCCGGACAACGACTCCCCGAACACCGAGCAGTCGATGGCCTGGGGAATCAAGCGGCACACGAACGACGAGCTGCGCCAGCGCTTCGTCGACATGACCGTCCCGCAGGCCGAGGCGCTCGGGGTCACGCTGCCCGATCCGGACCTGCGCTGGAACGAGGAACGTGGCCACTACGACTTCGGCGAGGTGGACTGGGCGGAATTCAAGCGCGTGATTCGGGGCGACGGGCCCTGCAACGCCGAACGCATCGGCAACCGTCGCGCTGCTCATGAGAGCGGAGCGTGGGTTCGCACCGCTGCGGCGGCGCACGCGGCCAAACACGCATCGCCCGCGACGTCCGACGACCACCAGGCGGCCATGCAGCAAAACGCTCAGGGAGGCCCAGATGAGTGATACATCCGAAGACTGGCCACTGTACGAGGTGTTCCTTCGGGGCAAGCGCGGCCTCAATCATGTGCACGTCGGCTCGCTGCACGCCGCGGACGCACAAATGGCCTTGCATCACGCGCGGGATGTCTATACCCGGCGGAATGAGGGCGTGAGCATTTGGGTCGTCGCATCCAAGGACATCACGGCATCGAGCCCGGACGAGAAGGATCCGTTCTTCGCGCCGAGCGGTGACAAGGTGTATCGGCATCCGACGTTCTATGCCATCCCTGACAACGTGCCGCATATGTGATGGATACCTACGACGCGTATCAGGCGATCACCGACGTCACCGAAGATCAACGGTGGGCGTTCGGCGCCGGATTCGACGACCCGCTGTCTGGTGTCGACACGACAATCCCCGACGGCATCTCGGCCGACGACCTCGCCGCCTATTGCGAAATGCTCGGTGATGACGCACTTCTCATGTCGCATCGATTGCAGCAGTGGGTCGGGCACGCCCCGGAGCTGGAAGAAGAAGCCGCGCTGGCCAACATCGCGCTCGACCTGCTCGGCCAGGCTCGTTTCCTGCTGGCCCGGGCCGGCACGGTGGACGGATCCGGACGCACCGAAGACGACTACGCGTTCCTGCGGGGGGCCGCACAGTTCCGGCACGTGCGCCTCGTCGAGATCGTCGACAGCGACTTCGGTTTCGCGATGGCGCGGCTGCTCGTGTTCAGCACGTGGCGCCTGGCGCTGCTGGATCGGCTACGGGCATCTCGGGACCCGGTCCTGGCCGCCATCGCGGACAAGGGCGTGAAAGAGATGACCTACCACCGCGACTACGCCGCCCAGTGGGTGATCCGCCTGGGTGACGGCACCGAGTTCTCTCACCAGCGGGTACAGGCGGCCCTGGACCATATGGCGCCCTTCGTGGGCGAGCTGTTCACCGACTCGGACGTCGAGACCCGAGTTGCCGCTGCCGGTGTCGGCGTTCGGCCGAGCGAGACGCGCGCCGAGTTCGACGCGGCGCTCGACGCCGTACTTTCCGCAGCCACGCTGGGCTGTCCGGCGTGGTCGGCGTCTGGAGGAGCGACGAGGATAGCCGGACACCGCGACACCTTGACGCGTCTGCTGGCCGAGCTCCAGAGCGTTGCCCGCGCCCATCCCGGAGCGACCTGGTGACCGCGGCAAGCACCGACGCGCGGGCCCGCGCCATCGCCGAAGCCGTACCCGACCCGGAACTCCCGCAACTGACCGTGGCTGACCTTGGCATCCTCCGCGAGGTGACCGTCACAGGGCGGCATGCTGTCGTCACTATCACGCCGACATACACCGGCTGTCCGGCGCTCCAGGTAATCCGGAGCGAGCTGCGTCGCCGGCTGGCGGACGCCGGATTCGACGACGTCGAGGTGCGGACCAGCCTGAGCCCGGCCTGGACCAGCGACTGGATAACCGAGGAAGGTCGGCAGAAACTTGGTGCTGCGGGCATCGTCCCACCTCATGCCGTACCCGTGCGGTCGGCCGGCCCAGTCCCGCTCACCCTCATCCGATCGGCACCAACGGTGCCCTGCCCTCGGTGCGCATCGCCCGACACAGCGCGGCAGTCCGTATTCGGTGCGACAGCCTGCCGTGCGCTGTATCGCTGCACGTCATGCGGCGAACCGTTCGAGTATCTGAAGGAGATCTGAGGTGCCGGCCGGCAGGGCGTCCCCGCTTGCTCGCGGCAAATTCCGGCACCTCACGGTCGCCCGAATCGACCAATTGTGCTCCGACGCGGCGGCGATCACGTTCGAGGTGCCCGACCAGCTCGGCGAGGAATTCGACTTTCTGCCTGGACAATCGGTCACCGTGCGTCGGAGATTCGATGGACGCGACGAGCGTCGCTCGTACTCGATCTGCGCGCCGCGTGGTGCCGCACCACGCATTGGCGTGCGCGAGGTCCCCGACGGCGCGGTGTCCGGCTGGCTCATCCATGAGCTCCGGCCGGGCGACGAGGTCGAGGTGGAACTCCCATCCGGCCGGTTCACGCCGGATCTGGATACGCCGGCGCATCACGGCTTCATCGCCGCGGGCTCCGGCATCACGCCGGTCCTCTCGATGGCGGCCTCGGTGCTCGTCGACCCGGCCAGTCGGGCGACAATCCTGTACGCCAACCGGCGCACCGACTCGGTGATGTTCGCCGACGAGGTCGCCGACCTGAAGGACGCTTATCCGACCCGGCTGCAGCTGGTCCATGTGCTCTCGCGCGAGGCCCAGGAGGTCGAGTTGTTCAGCGGCCGGCTTACCGGCGACAAGCTCCGCGTCCTGCTGCCCCTGATCTGCCGCGTCGACACCGTCGACCACTGGTGGCTGTGTGGGCCCTACGGCCTGGTCACCGATGCCATCGCGGCCTTGACCGACTTTGGCGTCGAAACAGACCGGATTCACCGGGAGCTGTTCTACGTCGAGGACGTGCCACCCCCGCCCGCCGAGCACCCCGAAGCCACGCCAACCGGTGCCGTCAGCGAGGTGACCATCGTTCTCGATGGCCGCACGACCACGGCGCACGTTCCCCGCGACACGCCGATCCTCGACGGAGCCCAGCGGGTGCGCCCAGACCTGCCCTTCGCCTGCAAGGGTGGCGTATGCGGTACCTGTCGGGCCCAGCTCGTCAGCGGCGAGGTGAACCTGCGTCGCAACTTCGCGCTCGAACCGTCCGAGCTCGCGGCCGGGTTCGTGCTGACCTGCCAATCACTCCCGGTGTCGGATGCCGTAACGGTCGACTTCGATAGCTGACGGCCGACGAAAGGTATGCATGATCCGTTGCTGGGGCAATGGATTATGCATACCGACGCAGGAAACTGCAGCACCTGGTCGGCATGCAGTCGCAGGCACCGCTCGCACCGTACATTGGGCTGTGGACACGGGTCGTGGACTTCCGCGCCGATGAGCTGTCCGCCCTGATGATCGAACGTCGCGTGGTGCGGGCCAGCCTGATGCGAGCCACCATTCACCTGGTAACCGCGGCCGACTTCCTGCAATTGTGGCCGGTCCTGGAACCGGTGTCGGAGCGCGGGCTATGGACCGGCAGCCCGTTCGGTCGTCGCGTCCCACGCGCGATGGTCAACGACCTGCTGGCCTTCGTGCGGGACCTTCTCCGCGAGGCGCCGCGCACACGGGCCGAGCTTCGTCGGCTGATCCGCCAGCGCTGGCCAAACCTAGACGCGGACGCAATGGCCTACGCGGCCCAGTACCTACTGCCGATCGTCCAGGTCACCCCGCGCGGCGTATGGGGCCAGAGCAAGGCTCCGACCTGGGCCGATGCCGAAGTCTGGATCGGTGACCGGATGTCGACCGGCGCGGCCGTTGACGACCTGGTATTGCGCTATCTCGGCGCCTTCGGTCCGGCGTCGGTCCAGGACGTACAGGTCTGGTCAGGCCTCACCCGCCTGGGCGAGGTCGCCGACCGGCTCGGCCCACGGGTACGCCGCTTTCGTAGTGAGGACGGCCGGGTCCTACTCGACGGGCCTGATGCTCCGCGTCCTTCTGCTGACACCCCGGCGCCAATCCGGTTCCTTCCCGAGTACGACAACCTGCTGCTGTCGCACGCCGACCGGAGCCGAGTAGTGCCCGAGCAGCGCATTGTGCCGCTATGGCCAGGCAATGGTGGGAACCGTGGCACGGTGCTGGTCGACGGTTTCTGGCGCGCCAACTGGGGAATCGTGCCCGACGGTGGTCAAGCCCATCTCGATATCGAAGCCTTTCAGCCGTTGCCTCGACGTCAGGCGGCTGCTCTGGCCGCCGAGGGACATCGTTTGCTCGCCTTTGCCGCGGCTTCCCCTGCCGGTGACATCCGGATTTCAGTCTCCTGAAGCTCCGCCCTGGTCTCAGCCGGCCTGCTCACGGGAACACCACCACGTCGTCCGGCCGCCGACGGTGCCACGAGCCATCGGGGCACCGTCCCGCGGGCACAGCGCGTCGATCTTGCGGGCGGGCAGGAGTGAGAGGGTATGGACGCCACCCTGCCGGAGCGCGGAGTCGACGGTGCGGCGAAGCGCGCGGAACAGCCGATCGACCTCGGCCCGGGAGAGCTCGCCGACCGGGCGAGCGGGGTTGATCTTTGCAGTCCACAGCATCTGATCGGCCAGGAGGTTGCCAATACCGGCAATGGCGTTCTGATCGAGCAATCGCGCCTTCACCGGCGCTGCGCCGCCGCGGGCCATGATCGTTCGGAACTGAGCCGGGGTGATGCTGGCCGCATCAGGGCCGAGAGTCTCGATCGGCGGATCGAGCCGAACCCGGCCGAGTCGCCGCGGATCGATGAGCATCAACGAACCACCGTCGGCGAAGGTCAGCGAAAACCGGCAGAACCGGAAGTCGCCGGGCGCCCGCCCGCGCTCCCAGTAGTCACCGCCGTCGATCTCGCTGCCATCGATATCGGCGATGACAATCTTGCCGGACATGCCGAGGTGGATTCCCAACGTCGGGCCGGGTACGCGCGAACGACCGACGCCCGAGGTCTCGCACCACATGCTCTTGCCGCGGCGGTGGGCAGCAGTCAGTCGCCGCCCAACCAACGCCGCTCGAATCTCACCCGGCCGATGTGGACGGCACACGTAGGTGTCCGAGTCGTCCACGTCGACGATTTGACGACCCAACGCGGCGCGCTCGATTACGGCGCGTGCGGACTCAACCTCAGGTAGCTCCGGCACAAGCACGATCTTGCTTGGTGCTGCGTCACGGGAGCGAGTGGCCCCCTCGCCAGGGCTGACGGGACAAGCGCGGCGCCTAGACTGCGACTATCGGCGCGCGCGGCCGCGGCTGCGCACCGCACGACGCACGACGCAGCGAGGGGGGGTCAATGCCTCGCGCTCGCCTGGCGCGATTCGCGATAGCCGCGATCCTGCTCGCGCTCACCGCGACCGGTTGCTCCACCGTAGTGTCGGGCGCCGGTCAGCTTGTTGCTCCAACCACGGCTCCGGACGCCACGCTCGCGGTCGTGGGCGACGGGCACACCTCGTTCGACCGGCTGGCCCGCAACTCTATCGCGGACATAGTCGCCTTCTGGAAGAAGCAATTCCCACACATCGCAGGTGGCAAGTCCCTGCCCCCACTCACCGGCAAGATCTACTCCGTCGACGACTCCGACATCACGGCCAGCGCACTTCGCAATGGCTGCCTCGCCCGCGCCGGCGTCCGCGTAATCAAGGACAACGCTTTCTATTGCACGCTGGACGACTCGATCGCCTATGACCGCAACGGCTTCCTGCCGAAGCTGGTAGCGGCATACGGGGATTACTTCGCTGCCGCGGTCTTCTCTCATGAGTTCGGGCACGCGGTGCAAGCCAGGCTGGGGATAGCCGACAAGGAACGGTCGATCGTCCGCGAGAGCCAGGCCGATTGCGCTGCTGGCGCCTTTACCGCCTCAGTGCTCGCCTATCAGGCGCCGCATCTTCGAGTGACCTCTGATCAGCTCGATCAGATCCTTACCGGTTACATCCAACTGCGTGATCCGGTCTCTCACGCCGCTACCGACCCCGGCACACACGGCACCGGCTTCGACCGGCTCAGTTCGTTCTCGGATGGCATCGAAAAGGGCGTCAAATTCTGCTTCGCGTCCGCATACGCGAAGCGACAGTTCACCCAGCGGCCGTTCGTCAGCGACAGTGACGCGCAGACCGGCGGCAACGTCCCGCTCGAGCAGGTGCTGGACCCCACACCTAGTCACGACGGTCTACTCCCGAATCTGAACGCATTCTGGCGCGCGAAGGCGAAGAGCATCGGCAAGTCGTGGTCCGATGTCGCGGTAGTCGAGGCGGATCACCCGAAATGCGGCGCGACGGCGCAGAGCGACTTCGGTTATTGCCCGGACGACAACACGGTGTACTACAGCCACAAGATCGCCACCAGCGCCTACTCCTTCGGCGACTACGCGCTCGGGACGATGTTCACCTATGGCTGGGGCCTCGCCGTCCGCCATCAGCTCTTCCAGCGATCCTTGGACGACAAGCCGGCACTGCTTGCTGCGAGTTGTTACAGCGGGGCGTACGCGAAGAGCGTGAATGTGAACAATGCCAACGGATTCGCGCTGTCTCCGCCCGACATGGACGAAGCCGCTACCGCGGCAATGACACTTGTCGGCCATCAAGAGGCCTTTGGCGATCGTGGCACGACGGGGTTGGATCGCATCGACTCGTTCACCATGGGGTACTTCGGCGACCTGCCCGCCTGCTGATTACGCGAGCGGTCCGGGAATCCCCGATGCGAGCTGTCAGCGAGGGTTACTAGTGTGCGGTGAATGCCGCAGATTGACTCTGCCTTCACGGACCTGGCGCCTGAGCGCCTCGCCGACGCCGCCCTCGGAAGCGCCCGGCAACGCGGAGCCGAGCACGCTGATTTCCGGCTCGAACGGATCCGGGTAGGTACGCTCCGGCTTCGGGACGGGCAACTGGATACCTCGGCCGATACCGAGGACCTCGGCATTGCCGTGCGGGTCGTGCACGATGGTGCGTGGGGCTTTGCCAGTGGGGTAGACCGCACGCCCGAGGCTGCGGCCACGCTGTCCGAGCAGGCGATCGCCGCGGCCCAGGTGAGCCGGGTCCTCAGTTCCGATCCCGTCGTCCTCGCCGATGAACCGGTGTATGCCGGGGCGTCGTGGATCTCGGCCTACGATGTCGATCCGTTCGATGTCGCGGAGGACGAGCGCATTGGCCGGCTGGCCGAGCTCTCCGATCGATTGCTCTGCGCGGATGGCGTCGATCACGTCGACGCGCACCTCACGTACGTCCGGGAGAACAAGTTCTACGCCGATACCGCAGGCACCTCGACCACGCAGCAACGCGTCCGGCTGCAAGCCCAGTTCACCGCGGTGCACGTCGACCAGGCCGCCGGAACGTTCTTCTCCATGCGCACCCTCGCCCCGCCGGTCGGGCGCGGTTGGGAATTCCTGACCGGCACGGGCTGGGATTTCGATCGCGAGATCGATGAGCTGCCCGGGCTGCTGGCCGAACACGTGAAGGCGCCAAGCGTCGAGGCCGGCCGCTACGACCTGGTGATCGATCCGTCCAACCTGTGGCTCACGATCCATGAGTCGATCGGACACGCGACCGAGCTCGACCGCGCCCTCGGCTACGAGGCGGCGTATGCCGGTACCAGCTTCGCAACGCCGGACCAGCTCGGCTCCCTGCGCTATGGCAGCCCGATCATGAACGTCACGGGTGACCGGGTGGTCGACTATGGGCTCGCCACGATCGGCTATGACGACGAGGGGGTCGCCACCCAGCAGTTCGACATCGTGCGTGACGGGATTCTCGTCGGGTATCAGCTCAACCGCCACATGGCCTGGGCGAACGGCATGGGCCGATCCAACGGGTGCGCGTTCGCCGACTCGCCCGGGCACATTCCCCTGCAGCGTATGGCCAATGTGTCTCTTCAGGCCGCCCCGGCTGGTCCTACGACCGCAGACCTGATCAGCCGCGTCGAGCGTGGCATCTACGTCCTCGGCGACCGGTCGTGGTCGATCGACATGCAGCGGTACAACTTCCAATTCACCGGGCAGCAGTTCTTCCGCATCGAGAACGGCCGGCTGGCCGGACAGCTCCGGGATGTCGCATATCAAGCGACGACGACGGACTTCTGGGGAGCCATGGAAGCGGTCGGCGGGCCCGAAACCTATGTCCTCGGCGGCGCATTCAACTGTGGCAAAGGGCAGCCAGGCCAGGTCGCCGCCGTCTCGCACGGCTGTCCGAGCGCGTTATTCCGCGGCGTCAACGTCCTTTCCACAGTGGCGGAAGGTGGCCGATGATCCCGATGCAGGACCTCGTCGAGCGGGTGCTCACCCACTCGAGCGCCGACGGCTGCATCGTCGTCGGCAGCGAGCACACCGAGACCAACCTGCGGTGGGCGGCGAACAACCTCACGACCAACGGCCAAATGGCGTCGCGGTCGGTCACAGTCATCTCTATCCTCGACGGAGCAGCCGGACCGAGCGCCGGCGTGGTTACCCGCTCGGTGACGTCCGCTGCCGAAGTGCCCGATCTGGTCATGGCGAGCGAACTGGCGGCCCGTAAGGCCGGACCCGCCGACGACGCTGCGCCGCTCGTCCAGCCGTATGAGACCGACGACGACTGGTCGGCTGATCCCGCCCGGACGAGCGTCGCGGTGTTCGAGCGCTTCGCGGACGGCCTTGGTGCGGCCTTCGCGGTGTCGAGCCGGCGCGATCGCTTGCTGTTCGGCTTCGCCGAGCACTCGCTGACGTCCACGTTCGTGGCATCTTCAACTGGTCTACGTCGTCGATTTGATCAGCCCACGGGACGGGTGGAACTCAACGCCAAGTCCGCCGATTACCGCCGCTCCGCGTGGAACGGTGTGCATACTCGCGATTTCACTGACGTGGACATCGGTGCGTTGACGGAGAGGTTGAACACCCGGCTTGACTGGGCCGCCACTACGCATGAGTTGCCCCCTGGTCGGTACGAGACGATCCTCCCACCCACGGCGGTGGCGGATCTCATGCTGGATGCCTACTGGACGGCGTCTGCCCGTGACGCCGAGGAGGGCCGCAGTGTCTACGCCCGCAGTGGCGGCAATACCCGGATCGGCGAGCGACTGAGCGAGCTTCCACTGACTTTGCGTTCCGACCCGGATGAGCCTGGTCTCAGCTGTGCGCCGTTCGAGGTCGCCACCGCGTCGGCGGCCGGCCTCCAGTCGGTATTCGACAACGGGGCGCCCGTGGAAGCCTGCTCCTGGATCACCAACGGCGAGTTGTCCGAGCTCATCCGGACCCGGTCCTGGGCCGCGCGAACCGGCGCGCCGTCTCGTCTGTTCGTCGACAACCTCATTCTGGACGGAGCCGGCACGGCAAGCCTGGACGACATGATCGCGAACACTGAGCGCGGGCTGCTGCTCACGTCACTGTGGTACATCCGCGAGGTCGACCCGCAGACCTTGCTGCTCACGGGGCTGACCCGGGACGGCGTGTATCTCGTGGAAAACGGCACGATCCTAGGGGCCGTGAACAACTTCCGCTTCAACGAGTCGCCGGTGACCCTGCTCGGTCGCATCACCGAGATCGGACGCACGGTGCCGACGCTGCCGCGAGAATGGGCGGACTACTTCACCCGAGCCGCCATGCCCCCCGTACGAGTTCCCGACTTCAACATGTCGACCGTGAGCCAGGCCTCCTGATCCAGGCAGCAGTCAGCTTTATCGTCAAGCCGGATCAGCCGAAACCCGTTCATTCTCAAGCAGCAATACAACACCAACACCGGGTTCCGCCTCACCCCCGGCGTGGAGTTCTCGCAGTACAAGCCTGGGCTCGACGCCGCCGTCGACAGCGTCATCTTTGTGCCAACTGGCAACGAGAAGGCGGGCGTTGGCCTTACCGGCCCGCAAGAAGGTCCCCTCGCCAATTCGGCTATGAACTGGTCATTCAGTGACAACTCGTTCAAGATGACGCTGCACTGCACCAGCGACCACAGCAAGGCTTTGGTGTACCCCAGGGGTTAGCGGCGGCCAATGTCCCGCGAGGGAAGCTAAACGATGACCGTGGCCTTTGCTCGGGTAGCGAGGATGATTTCCGCGTTGCGCTGGTCGCTACCCAACGCCCGACCGATCGCTTGCGCCTCGTCGCGCCCAAACGCCATGTGCCGGGCGACGAGCCGCGCGATTCTGGTCGCCTCGTCCGGATCGAGGTACCACGTTTCGGCAAGAAGCGGCGCGAGATCCCGCCAGGGCGGTTCATCGAGGAGCAAGTAATTGCCCTCAACTACGACCAGCGGCACCTCGCGCGGCACCGCGATCGCCCCGGCGATCGGCTCCTCAATCTCCCGACGAAACTCCGGCGCGTAGACGACGGGTTCGGTCGCCGCGGTGAGCCGACGCATGAGAGCTAGGAATCCCGCGCCATCGAAGGTGTCGGGCGCTCCCTTGCGCTCCGTTCGTCCCAACCGCGCGAGCTCGCGCTGCGCCAAGTGGAAGCCATCCATCGGTACGAGAATCGCGTCGGGGTACAGCGCCGCTACCAATGCGGATGCCACGGTTGACTTGCCAGCCGCCGGCGGACCGGTGATCCCCAGCAGCCGGCGCTGGCCAGGCACCACGAGTCGGCGAGCTCGGGCGAGAAGCGGATCATCGATTTCACTCACGGGCGGCAGAGGACGTGGGCGATCAGCGCCGTCCAGCCGGTCTGGTGGCTTGCGCCGAGACCTTCTCCGGTATCGCCGTGGAAGTACTCGCTGAACGTTACCTGCGAGTTCCACAACGGACTGTCGGAGGCCTCGATTCTGTTCCCGTCCGACGGCCGTCGACCGGACGGGCCCCGGCGGAATAAGGCGATCAGGCGACGATCGATCTCGTCGGCGGCGTCGACCAGTGTCATCGAGGTGCCCGAGCCGGTCGGCACCTCTACTCGAATCTCGTCACCCAGGTAGTGCCCGTAAATACGGAGAGCATCGGCAAGCAGCACGTTCACCGGCATCCAGATCGGCCCCCGCCAGTTGGAATTGCCACCGAACAGGCCGCTCCGTGACTCGCCGGGTTCGTAGTCGATAGTCATGGAGGCGCCGTCGACGGCAGTCGTATACCCGTCGCGGTAGGCCGCCGACAACGACCGGACGCCGAACGGAGATAAGAACTCCTCCTCATCGAACAGGCGTGACAGGATCCGCGCCATGCGGACTTGATCGACGAGCGACAGCAGCAGATTCCGGTCGTCTGGGCCGGATCGGCGCACCAGCCCACCGAGGAGATCTGGCCGGCGCTTGGTCAACCACGCCAGCCGGGCCGCGAAATCCGGCAGCTCGTCGAGTAGCTCCTGGGGCGGGGCGGCAACGGCGAGCAGCGGCAACAACCCGACCAGGGAGCGCACCCGCAACGGTTGGTAGCTCCCGTCGGGTCGTACGAGCACGTCGTAGAAGAAGCCGTCGTCGTCATCCCACAGGCTGGCGTTCTGTGAGCCGAAGCGTTGCACCGCCTGGGCGATGGACAAGAAGTGCTCCAAGAACTTGGTAGTGATGTCATCCCAGGCCGGGACCAGCTGGGCGAGCTCGGCCGACATGCGCAGCAGCGCCAGGCAGAAGAACGCCATCCAGCTGGTCGCGTCAGACTGCTCGAGCCGATATCCGGGTGGTGGCGGCGCAGAGCGGTCGAAGAAACCAATATTGTCCATCCCGAGGAATCCACCCTCGAACAGATTGGATCCATCCGCGTCCTTGCGGTTGACCCACCAGCTGAAATTCAGCAGCAGCTTCGTACACACGCGGATCAGGAATTCCCGATCGCGACTGCCATCGATCACATAGACCTGCCAGGCCGCCCAGGCATGCACCGGTGGGTTGACGTCGCCAAATGCCCATTCGTATGCGGGCAGCTGACCGTCTGGGTGCATCGCCCACTCTCGACCGAGCAGGACGAGTTGTTCCTTGGCGAACTCGGGATCGATGTGGGCAAGCGCCACGCAGTGGAAAGCCAGATCCCAGGACGCGAACCACGGGTATTCCCACTCGTCCGGCATGGACATGACGTCAGCAAGGGCTAAGTGCTGCCAGGCGGCATTGCGGCCGGCCCATCGCTCCGGAGGCGGCCTCGGCTCGTTCGGATCTCCCTCGAGCCATTCTCGGACGTTGAACCGATAGAGCTGTTTGCCCCACAGCAGGCCCGCGAAGGCCCGGCGGGCGATGAAGCGCTCCTCCTCGGACAACCGGTCCGGAAATACGCTCTGGTAGAACTCGTCGGCCTCATCGCGCCGATCCTCGAGGACCGCGTCGTAGCTCTCGTCGAACATGTCGCCTTCGGGCGCACTGCGGGACAACCGCAGCCGGACCGCGACCGTGGCACCGGGCGCGACGGCGTCGTAGTGATACCAGAACGCCGCCTTGGTGCCGGAACCGCTGACTCGCACCGCTGAGGAATCCCCATGCACGACGCGGTTGTTGATTCCGTCCTTGGTGAGCGTGGTCGCATTGTTCGGCGTGCCGAACAGGGCGACTGTGTTGGTCTCGTTCTCGCAGATCAGAACCTGCGAGAACCCTTCAGCCACGAGTACATACCGGCCGAGGTACCCATGCACTGCCTCGACCGCTTCGACGCCAACGGCGCCCACCGTCTTCGGATCGAGTCGGCGCAACGCCGGCTTGCGATCGTCTCGGCCCCATGTCCAGGTGTTGCGGAACCAGAGCTGAGGCAGCAGATCCAGCGCGGCCGCTTCCGGGCCATGGTTGGTGACCTCTATGACGATGCAGACGTCATCAGGCGCGGCCTTGGCGTAGGTGACCACAACATCGAAGAACCGGCTCTCGTCGAGGACCCCGGTGTCCGCCAGCTCGTACTCCCGGTCACCGAGACCACGTCTGGCGTTCTCTTCGCCCAGCCGAGCGTACGGATACTCGGACTGCGGATACCGGTACAGCCATCGCATCCACGAGTGAGTGGGCGTGGCATCCAGGGGCCACCAGTACTCCTTGACGTCCTCTCCGTGATTGCCTTGCCCATTAGTCAGACCGAACAACCGTTCCTTCAGGATGGGATCGCGCCCGTTCCACAGCGCGACGGAGAAGTTGAGGAACCCATAGAGATCGCAGATCCCACCGAGGCCGTCTTCGCCCCACCGATATGCGCGGGCGTGGGCTTGCTCGAACGGCAGATAAGTCCACGCGTCACCGGAGGCTGAGTAGTCCTCGCGGACGGTGCCCCACTGGCGTCCTGAGAGGTACGGGCCCCAGGTTCGCCATGGTGCGTTCGCAGCTCGGGACTCGGCGAGGCGGGCGTGCTCGGCGCTGCGGGGTACCGCTCCGGGACCGGCGGAATCGTCGCCACGTGTCACGCTGCAGAGCTTGACACCTCCAAGTCAGCGACGCGACTGCCCGCCGCCGTGCAGGTCGGATGCCACCGTCACTCCTTCGGCCACCTTGGTGAGTTCGGCGAGGCCTACTCGATAGAGAAACGCTACGGACCGCGCCATACGCTGCAAATCAAGTCAATCGCGCCGCGACAACCGCCGATCGCTGGGACGCAATTCACTTGCCCCTTCCCGTAGCGTGGGTGGTCCGATGAGCACGGATCCGGTATTGCTGGCCGAACGGGAACACCTCGAAGTCGCGGCCGAGTGCCTGGCGGAGATGCAGGAGTCGGCGGCCCGAATCGCCGATTACGGCGTCGACGAACTGTCGAGCTACGGACTTGGCCGGATGCGCGCGCAACGCCTTGCCGCTCTGGCTGCCGACCCCGACGCACCGCCCTTCTTCGGTCGTACCGACCGGGATGCCGAGCGCGGTGGCGTCGAGGTCTTGCACATCGGCCGGCGCCACGTCCGGGATCAGCGGGGCGACCCGGTCGTGATCGACTGGCGCGCTCCCATCGCGCGGGCGTTCTACCGGGCCACACCGTCCGACCGGATGGGTGTGCGGTTGCGTCGGCGGTTCGGTTTCCACAACGGCGAGCTGACGTCCTACGAGGACGAACACCTCGATCGCGGCGAAGCGTTAGGCCTGAAATCCGATCTGCTGCGACAGGAGATCGAGCGCCCACGCGTCGGACCGATGCGCGACATCGTCGCTACGATCCAGCCCGACCAAGACGATCTCGTCCGCGCCGATCTCGACACGTCGCTGTGCATCCAGGGAGCGCCCGGCACCGGCAAGACCGCAGTCGGGCTCCACCGAGCCGCGTATCTGCTGTACACCTACCCCGAGCGCTTGCGCCGGTCCGGCGTGCTGGTCATCGGACCCAACAACGCCTTCCTGCACTACATCGCGCAAGTCCTGCCGGCCCTCGGCGAGGGAGGCATCGAGCAGACCACGGTCGACGAACTGGTACGCCACGTACCGGTCCGGGCGACCGAGGCCGCCGCTGTCGCCACCCTGAAGGGCGACGCGCGGATGGCGGACGTCCTGCGCCGAGCTGTCTTGAGTCACGTCGCCCGACCGACTGGCGACCTTCTCATCATCAAGGGCACCCGGCGTTTCCGCGTCGCCGAACACCGACTCCGGCGTTACATCGACAACGCGCGCCGGGCCGACATTCGCTGGTCAACCGCGCGCGAGAGGTTGCGGCAACAGCTCGCCGAGGATGTCCGCCGGCAACGCGAGGACGCGGGCGCCGCGCCGACCGATGCCGAGACGGCCGGAATCGCCCGATCGCCCGCGGTTCGGGAGTTCGTGGACGCCGTATGGCCGGCACTCGACGCGCCGTCCCTGCTCGCACGGTTGTATACCGATCCGGCACTCCTGCAGCGCTGCTCGGCCACCACCTTGAACGACGACGAGCGCGCCGCCCTCGCCTGGCCATCGGCCCCGCGCTCCGTCCGGTCGGCGCGCTGGACCGTGGCAGACACCGTGCTGATCGACGAGCTCGTCGGGTTGCTCGACGGCATTGCCGGCTACGTCCACGTCGTGGTTGACGAGGCGCAGGACCTTTCGCCGATGCAATGCCGGGCCGTCGCCCGCCGGTGCCCACTCGGTTCCGTGACCGTACTCGGCGACCTGGCCCAGGCGACGACACCATGGGCTCCCGGCTCGTGGACGATCACACTGCGGCATCTCGGCCAGCCAGATGCCGGGGTGCGTCCTCTCACAGCGGGATACCGGGTGCCGGGTGAGGTGCTGTCGGTGGCCAACCTGCTGCTGCCGTATATCGCCGCCGCCGTGCCACCCGCGACCTCCGTGCGGACCGGCGACCATGCCTTGAGCTATCGGCCGATCGGGCAACTCGTCGACGCGGTGCGGGCGTTTGCCTTGATCGAGGGATCAGTCGGCGTCATCGTCCCAGATGCCCGAGCTGCCGACGTCCAGCGCACTTTGGACCGCGCCGGTCTAGGGGCCGCGGCGCTGGCCGACGACACCGACGCGGCGGTCACTGTCGTTCCCGCGGCCAGCGCGAAAGGCCTGGAGTTCGACTCTGTCGTGCTGCTCGAGCCGGCCGCCATCGTGGCCGGCGAACCGGAACGGCCTATCGGCTTACGCCGGCTTTATGTGTCGCTCACCCGAGCGGTCTCCAGGCTTGTGATCGTGCACGACGAACCGCTGCCAGCCGAGCTCGCCGGATAACCCGGATTCCGCCCATGACATCCCGAGACAGCGTGCCTTTGGCGCGCTCATATGCGTCGGGACATCCGCGCCGGATATCGTAGGAACCCCTGGGTAGTTCGCGGCTACGCCACCCCTGTAGTCACGCACTGCCAGGTTCGCAGGGATCGGAGCCCGTTGGGCGTGCATACATGGTGACCCCATGCAGACGCCGAGAGACGAGGAGTCGTGCATGACGACTGCACCTACCGCGGAGAATGGTCTTGGCGGCCCGCACCCGCATCATCTCGCGCATGTGGACCCCGAACCGGACATGGTCCAGCTGCTCTCTCCGGAAGGCGAGCGCATCGAAAACCCGGACTACCCGCTCGAGATCAGCGATGACGAGATAGCGAGCCTGTATCGAGATCTGGTGCTTGTGCGTCGCATCGACACCGAGGCCGTCGCGCTTCAACGCCAGGGCGAGCTCGGTTTGTGGGCCTCGTTTCTCGGACAGGAAGGCGCGCAGATCGGCGCCGGCCGAGCGTTGCGCCCGCAGGACATGGCCTTTCCCACCTATCGCGAACATGGCGTCGCCTGGTGCCGCGGCGTGGACGCCCTGACGTTGCTCGGATTGTTTCGCGGGACGAATCTGGGCGGCTGGAACCCGCACGACAACAACTTCAACCTGTACACGATTGTCATCGGTGCGCAGACCCTGCACGCCGCCGGTTACGCAATGGGTGTCATGCGGGACGGCGCGGTCGGCACGGGTGATCCTGACCGCGACACCGCCGTGTTGACGTTCTTCGGCGATGGCGCATCGAGCCAAGGCGACGTCAACGAATCCTTCGTGTGGGCCGCCGCCGACAACCTGCCCATGGTGTTCTTCTGCCAAAACAACCAGTGGGCGATCTCGGCGCCGGTCACAACCCAGAGCCGAGTGCCGCTGTTCCGCCGGGCGAGCGGATTCGGCTTCCCCGGTATACGCATCGACGGCAACGACGTACTGGCGAGCCTGGCGGTGACCAGAAAGGCGCTCGACGACGCACGCAACGGTCAGGGTCCCACCCTCATCGAGGCGTTCACCTACCGGATGAGCGCACATACCACCTCGGACGATCCAAGCCGCTATCGCGTCGCGGCCGAGCTGGAAAGCTGGAAGCTCCGCGATCCGATCGCCCGCGTGCACTCCTACCTCAATCGGCACAGCTCGATCGGCCCGGACTTCTTCGCGGCCGTCGCCGCCGAATCCGAGGCAATGGCGGAACACGTTCGCTCGGGCTGCCGCGCGCTGCCGGACCCCGATCCACTGTCGGTGTTCGATCACGTGCATGTCGAGCTCACGGAGGAGCTCCGCGAACAACGCGACGATTTCGCCCGCTATCTCGCGTCGGTCGGGGACGGCTCGTCATGACCGGGCCGATCACGTTGGCCAAGGCCATCAACGAGGGCTTGCGCAAGTCCCTGGAGGACGACCCCAAAGTCGTGATCATGGGCGAGGACGTCGGGCGGCTCGGCGGCGTGTTCCGGGTCACCGACGGGCTGCAGAAGGACTTCGGCGAGCAGCGGGTATGGGACACACCCCTGGCCGAGTCAGGCATCATCGGGACGGCCGTGGGATTGGCTATCCGCGGCTACCGTCCGGTGTGCGAGATCCAGTTCGACGGCTTCGTCTATCCCGGGTTCGACCAGATCGTGAGCCAGGTTGCCAAGATGCACAACCGCTCCGCGGGCGCGCTCCGGATGCCGATTACGATCCGCATCCCATTTGGCGGTGGGATCGGCGCTGTTGAGCACCACTCCGAATCTCCGGAGGTGTACTTCGCGCATACCGCCGGACTGAAAGTGGTGGCCTGCGCCAGCCCGTCCGATGGGTACTGGATGATCCAGCAGGCGATCCGATCCGACGATCCGGTGATCTTCTTCGAACCCAAGCGGAGGTACTGGGCCAAGGGCGAAATCGCCGACCAGGCGCCGCCCTTCGATCGGGCCCGAATCGTGCGGCCAGGCCAGGATGTGACGGTCGTGGCGTACGGCCCGATGGTGGCGACCGCGCTGGACAGTGCCAAACTGGCCGCCGAAGAAGGCCACGAACTGGAGGTCATCGACCTGCGCAGCCTCTCGCCGCTCGATACGGCCACCGTGGTCGAGTCGGTGTCCCGCACCGGTCGGCTTGTCGTCGTCCATGAAGCGTCTGTGTCACACGGCCTCGGGGCCGAGGTCGCGGCTCGGGTGCAGGAGAAAGCCTTCTACTCCTTGGAAGCGCCGGTCCTTCGCGTCGGCGGTATGGATACGCCCTATCCGGCCAGTCGGGTGGAGGAAGACTGGCTACCCAGCGTCGACCGGATCCTGGACACCGTGGACCGGATCCTGGAGTACTGAGACGTGACCACCACCGGAGTGATCAAGCAGTTCAAGCTGCCGGATGTCGGCGAAGGGCTCACCGAGGCGGACATCATCCGATGGGCGGTCAAGCCGGGCGACACGGTCGAGGTGAACCAGACCATCGTCGAGGTGGAGACCGCCAAAGCGGCGGTCGAGCTCCCGTCCCCATATGCAGGCGTCGTGTCCGCGCTGCACGTCGCCGAGGGTGACACCGTCCCGGTCGGGACTGCGATCATCAGCATCGAGGTCCCCGACGACGGCGCGTCCCAGTCGGCGCCCGAGGAGGTTGGCGGCGCGGCGGAAGACCTCGTTCCGGCGCCGGAGCAACCCGACCAGGGTGACATCGGGGAACCGCCCTCGAACGAGCGGCAGTCCGTGCTCGTCGGCTATGGCCCCCGCGCTGGCGGAGCGGTGCGCCGACGGAGGCGGCTGCCGCCGCCCGAAGACACTCCCTCCGCCCACAGCGCGTTCACTGTCCCGGCTGGGCTGACGGCGCCCAGCGCGGACGTCCCCGAGACGCGCCACCGGGCCCGGGCCAAGCCGCCGGTCCGCAAGCTGGCCAAGACGCTTGGCGTCGATATTGACGAGGTGCGGCCGACCGGCCCGGACGGGACGGTGACCCGTGCAGATGTGGAGTCAGCCGGCCAGCTGAGCCGGCCCGCGCTCGGCGTTGCCGCCGAGGGCGGCGCGGAAACCCGAATCCCGGTCAAAGGGGTGCGCAAACACACGGCCGCGGCGATGGTTTCCTCCGCGTTCACGGCCCCGCACGTGACCGAGTTCCTGACCGTTGACGTCACCGCCACGATGGAGCTGCGAGAGCGGGTCGCCGCTCGGCGGGACTTCCGCGATAGCAGGGTCTCGCCGCTGCTGTTCGTCGCCAAAGCCGTAATCCTCGCGGCTAAGCGCACTCCCGAGATCAACGCCAGCTGGGACGATGCGGCGAGCGAGATTGTCCTGAAGCACTACGTCAATCTGGGGATTGCCGCGGCCACCGACCGTGGGCTGGTCGTGCCGAACATCAAGAATGCGGACGGGCTGACGCTCCGCGAGTTGGCCGATGCGATTGCAACGCTGACCGAGACGGCCCGGGCCGGAAAGACCACGCCGGCCGACATGGCCGGCGGCACGATCACCATTACGAACGTCGGCGTGTTCGGAGTCGACACCGGTACCCCGATCCTGAATCCCGGCGAGTCGGGCATCGTCGCGTTCGGCGCCGTTCGACGGATGCCCTGGGTGGTCGACGAACAGATCGTGCCTCGGTGGGTGACCCAACTGGCGGTGTCGTTCGACCATCGCATCGTCGACGGGCAACAAGGCTCTCAGTTCCTGGCCGACGTCGCGGCGATCCTGCACGATCCCGGGCTGTCGATTCTGTAGTCGGCTGTCAGGTCCTGATCGTGGGTCGGCCGCAGCAATCAGATTGCGTACGGCCAGACGACGAGCAGATAGGCACCGAACCAGGCTGAAATCAATGTGCCCGTGCTCAGCAGGATGATCGCAGTTCGGTCGCGCAGCCGAGTGAGGGCGCCGGCGGCGGGGATGAGCAGCAAGAACGCCGCGAGCAACAACCGCGGCTTGCTGTGCCAGTAATTCGTCGAAAGCAGGGCTATAGCCACCGACAGCAGCGTGACGGCGGTTAGCGGTGCCGGCCACCGTCCGAGAACGAGCAGCACACACGCGACCACGTAGCCGAGGACGATCGCGCAGACGACTGGCGCGAGAAACCCATCCGGCCCGGAGAGCGTGTCGTAGATGAAGTTCCAGGTCTGTACACCGAAGTCGAAATGGCTGGCCCAGCCGTGCTCTTCGACGGTAAACCACGCCGCCGGGTCGCCGGTCCGGATCCACAGCCACGCCCAATACACCGGCGCACCAGCCGCGGCCACGATCGAGGCACCGATGACGGAAGGCCATCGAACCGGAGACGGTTCCCCCCGGCGGCGGGCCCGGCGTGCGGCGCGCCATGCGCCGAGTGGCACGACCACCGCGAGGACCAGTGCGGTCGGGCGGGTAAGCCCAGCCGCGAACGCGCACCCAGCCGCGAGCCACCATCGACCCCGTAAGGCGAAGAGCACCGAGGCCCCGGCCAGCGCCAGGTAGAGCGACTCGGCATAGCCCATCTGCAATGTGATCGACGCAGGCAGCACGCCCAACAAGGCCACGGCAAAGTACCCAGCCCGTCGACTTCCGAGCAGGTATGTCGTCAGCAGATGGATGACCACGGCTGCAGCCAAGCCGGCGACGCAGGCGACCAGCACCACCGCGACGCGCGCGGGCACGCCCAGCAGGTGCAGAGCACCGGCGAGACCCGGAAAGAGCGGATGGAAGGCGAAATCCATCCCCTCGGTGAGACTGCCGTCCGGCGCGATCGTGATGCGCTGCGGATAGCCGGCCGACGCGATCCCGCTGTAGAACAGCCCGTCCCACTTGGTGAGTCGGTCGAGCAGCGACGGGCCGCCGGCGCCGTTGAGCCAGGCCAGCACGACCAGCTGCACCAGCATGCCGCCGGCTCGGATACCGGCCGGCACAACCACGTCGCGGACGAAGTCCGCCACGAGAGGGGCCGCATCGCTCGCCCGGTCCAGCCGCTGCAGACGCCCAGGGGGATTTGTCCGATCAGCGACGATCTCGGCGCTGGTTCGGGCGTCGGTCGTCACGCCGCCATCTAAACAGTCCGACGCTGGTCAGGGGTCCGAGCAGGCAAGATCACGGGAATATCTCAGCCCGCCGCAGCATTGCATTGGATGTGTTCAGATGGGTTTTTGGCTTCGAACCTGGCCAGATACTCGATCTGTTCGTCCGGACTGATCCGCGAGACGGAGGCGAGAATCATGCGGAAAACCATCATCGGTCGCGTTCGTAAGCGGCGCGAGCGGCGGGACTTCTACCGCGCTTTGGACAACGCGTCGCCGTCGATGCTTCACGAGTTGCAGAGCATGGCCCTGCGCCAGAATTCGTGAGCTGACGCAACGTCACACGAAGCCCGGGTGCAGCCCATAAGGGGCCGCCCGGGCTTTTGCATGTCCGGCCCACCGGCTATGGAACTGGCGTCCCGCTAGCCCACGAGCTGTGTGTAGAGCGCGTCGTGGTCCTCGTCACGCCAACCCTGCTCCCGCAACCACCCCGCCGCCCCACCGAATCGCGCGTCCAGCTCAGCGAAAAAAGCCTCCATGGTCTGCGGGCGCACGGCCTGTGAGTCGATGGCCTTGCCGGCGAGGTCGGGCGCGTACACCGGAGTGGCGGAAAGCCGCGCCACGATTTCCGCTATCCGCTCCGAACTGCGGGCATAGTCAGCAACGATTGCGGAGCGATCCACGCCTATCTCGTCAAGTGCGACCGCCACCACGACGCCGGTGCGGTCTTTTCCAGCCGCGCAATGCACGACGGTTGCACCGGCCGTCGTCGCCATCAGCCGGAGTGCGGCCAGGACGGAATCCGGCCGCTCGGCCAGATACCGGAGATAGCTGTTGACGGTAAGGCTTCGCCGTTCCGGCACGCTGGACGGCAGTCTGTGGGGCGCATCCGCTTCGGTAGCCACATCGGTGCGTTTGCCGGCCGCGGGCAGCAGTGAGAGATGTTCGATGCGGACAAGCGGCTCTCGGGTCAATGGTCCGGGTCCCGTGGCGTCGACCTCGGTCTCGGCGCGTAGATCTGCCACTGCGCGAACGCCTATCTCGTCCACAAGCTGGCGGACGTCGACCGTGGACAGTTCCTGCAGGTTATCGGCTCGGATCAGTTGGTGTTGCTTGACAAGACGCCCCCCGGTCGTTGTCAGTCCGCCAACGTCCCGGACGTTCGCCGCTCCGTCAAGGGCGATCCAATGAGGTTCGGTCACTATATCGACCATAGTCCGGCTGCCCATGAGGTCCCGATTCAGAATGCCTCCTCGGCAACGTCCATCAACGCGTTGTCCGTCGACTCCACGACCACGCGTCGGGCGGCAAGCTCGGGAAGCACGGTCTGGGTGAAGAAGTGGGCGACGGCGGCCTTGCCCTCGTAGAAGGCTCGATCGGCGGGCGACAAATCTTCGCGATCCAGCGCGGCCAACGCGACAACCGCCTGCCGCACAAGCAAGTAGCCGACCATCAGATCGCCGGCAGCAAGTAGCAGCCGCGTGGTGTTCTGACCGACCTTGTAGATGTTGCGAATGTCCTCTTGGCTGCTCGTGAGCTGGCCGACCATCGCGGCGACGATGCCGCCGAAATTGTCTAGTGCCCGCTGGACCGCTTCCCGCTCTTCCTTGAGCCGACCTTGGCCCTCAATCGACGTGAGGAAGGCGCCGATCTCTGCGGACAACGCTCCGAGCGCCACCCCTTGGTTACGTACGATCTTGCGGAAGAAGAAGTCCTGCCCCTGAATGCCGGTCGTGCCTTCGTACAAAGTGTCGATCTTGGCGTCACGGATGTACTGCTCGAGCGGGTAGTCCTGCAGATACCCGGATCCGCCAAAGACCTGCAGTGCTTGCGCCAGCTGGTCGTACGACCGTTCCGAGCCGGCGCCCTTGACTACGGGCAGGAGCAGGTCGTTGACGGCCTCGGCCAGCGTGACGTCGGACCCTTCGGCGCGCCCGACCATGATCTTGTCCTGCCAGGACGCGGTGTAGAGCACGAGCGCACGCAGGCCTTCGGCGTATGCCTTGTTCAGCATGAGGATCCGGCGCACATCCGGATGATGGATGATCGTTATGCGAGGCGCGCTCTTATCGGTAGCGCGAGCGAGGTCGGCTGACTGAATGCGGGTCTTGGCGAACGCCAGCGCGTTCAGGTATCCGGTGGACAGGGTGGCAATCGCCTTGGTGCCTACCATCATTCGGGCGTGCTCGATGACGTGAAACATCTGGGCGATGCCGCTCGTGCACATCGCCGACGAGCCAACCAACCGCGGGATGTTCCTCGCCGAACCGGAGCTCACACGTCGACGAGCTCTTCAAACCCATCTTGTGTTCGAGGTTCGTGACGTAGACGCCGTTGCGCTCCCCGAGCTCGCCGGTCTCCACGTCGAAAAGGAACTTGGGTACGACGAACAGCGATAGGCCTTTCGTACCTGGGCCGGCCCCCACCGGACGGGCAAGCACCAAGTGCACGATGTTCTCGGTGAGATCCTGATCTGCCGAGGTGATGAACCGTTTGACACCCTCGATGTGCCACGAGCCATCGGGCTGCGGGATTGCCTTGGTCCGGCCGGCCCCCACGTCGGAACCGGCATCGGGCTCAGTCAGCACCATGGTTGAACCCCAACCGCGGTCGATCACGAGTTGGGCGATCCTGCGCTGCGACTCGTTCCCGATCGCGTGCAGAACCGAAGCGAAGGGTGGGCCGGCCAGGTACATGTGCAGGGCCGGATTGGCACCGAGAATCTGCTCGGCGACGCCCCACACGACCGTCCGTGGAGCGACCTGCCCACCCAGCTCCGGGCTCGTCTCCAGCCGCCAGAACTCGGCTTGCCGCAGCGCCTGGAAGGAGCGCTTGATCGACTCCGGCAGGCTGACCGAGTGGGTCTTGGGGTCGAATATCGGCGGATTCCGGTCGCCATCGGCGAACGATTCCCCCACTGGCCCCTCGGCCAAGCGGGCGACCTCAGCGAGGATGCCGCGAGCGGTCTCCTGGTCGATATCCGTGAACGGCGGGGTGCCGAGAAGCGCGTCGGTGCCCAGCACCTCGAACAGGTTGAACTCGATGTCGCGCACGTTGCTCTTGTAGTGCCCCATCACCGCTCCTGGTCGGGTCTTGGTCGAGAGTAAGTTACTCGGCGGTAACGTCAGGATATTACCGGTGGGTAACCCCGCGCAACGATGGCACAGCGGGGGGTTCGAGTTCCTGGGCAAGTGTTCGACCCGACACACGACGACCCCCGCCGGGGGCCACGTTCCACGTGCTTCGGTCGCCTGGCCTTCCGCCCGCCAGGAGCCCAATGATCGACGAATACCGGAGCGTCGCGACCGCTGTAGCTCGGCTGGGTCTGCGTAGGCCGGCTGGACTCGCGGGCACCACCGCGGGAGTCCGCGTTGATCTTGGATGTAAAGCTCAGGAGGGGAGCACTCGCAGCCGGATGGTCTCCTCGAGTGCGCGGAGCTGGTCGAGCATCTCCCGCGTATAGCTGGCGTTGATGTCCGTCACGACATAGCCGATCTCGCCGCGGGTGCCGAGCAGCTGGGCCTCGATGTTCACCTTGTGATCTGCCAGCACACCGTTAACCGTCGCGATAGCACCCGGGACGTTTCGGTGGATGAGGATGAGCCGATGCGTATCGGGCGGCTGCGGCAGGACCAGGCCCGGCAGGTTGACGCTCATGGCGGTCGAGCCGTCCGCTAGGAAGTCTCGGAACTTGCCGGCGACGAAGCGGGCGATGTCCTGCTGTGCCTCCTCAGTTGACCCGCCGATGTGCGGAGTGAGGATCACGTTGGGTAGCCCGCGCAACTCGGAGACGAACTCTTCGCCGCGTCCTCTCGGCTCGGCCGGGAAGACGTCGACGGCGGCACCGGCGATCCGGCCGCACTCGATCTCGCGGCGAAGCGCCCCGTAGTCAACGACAAATCCGCGAGACAGGTTCATGAACAGGCTGCCCGGACGCATCGCGGCGAACTCCGCCGGGCCGAAGAAGTTGGCATTGGACGGCCGGCCGTCGACGTGCAATGTCACGACGTCGGCTGCGCCGAGCAACTCGTGGAGCGAACCGCACCGCCGGGCATTCCCGAGCGCCAGCTTGTCCACCGGGTCGTAGAAGAAGACCCGCATCCCGAGGTTCTCGGCCAGCACGGACAGCTGGCTACCGATGTTCCCGTACCCGACAATCCCCAATGATCGACCGCGAACCTCATGCGCGCCGTCCGCGGACTTGTCCCATACGCCCTCATGCATGAGTCGGTTTTTCTCGGTAAGCCGGCGAGTGAGCGCGATGACCTCGGAGAGGGCAAGTTCGACCACGCTGCGCGTGTTCGAGAACGGAGCGTTGAAGACCGTGACGCCGCGCTCCGAGGCGGCTTCGAGATCGATCTGGTTGGTGCCGATGCAGAACGCGCCAACGGCGACGAGGTTCGGTGCCGCCTCGAATACCCTCCGCGTGACGTGCGTCTTCGATCGGATGCCGAGGACGGTCACGTCCTGCGAGGCCCGTACCAATTCCGCCTCGTCGTAAGCCCGGTCGACGTTCTCGACGGTCAGACCGGTCTCGTGCAGCATTGCTGCGGCGTCCGGATGGATGTTCTCGAGCAGGAGGGCTCGCTTGGGAGCACCGAAAGAATCAGACACAACGTCCTTCGCATAGAAATCTCGCTCGACGAACCGTGACCGCCGAGCGAGATTCTAGTGTCCCGCGGGGGAAGTCATTGCCAGACGCCAGGACACAGGGCGCCGCGAACGGTGAACATACTGCCCTCGCGGGACATTGGTGTCATATGCGAGCGCGACTTCGGCGGCTGACTGCCCGGTAGATGAGCAGGACGATCACCGCACCGATGATGGAACCGATGATCCCCGACGGCTGCAGGTAACCTTCCTGGCTGTCCTTATGGAACAAGACGTAGCCGAGGAAACCGCCGACAAACGATCCGACGATTCCGAGCAGAATCGTGCCGAGAATGCCAATGGGGTCGCGCCCCGGCACCAGGAGTCGAGCGAGGGCGCCCGCGATCAGCCCGATGATGATGAGCCAAACGATAAAGCCGAGCATGAGGAACCTCCATTGCCGTCGGGACGGGTAATGCAATACCCGCGGCAGGGAGGTTTCAAACGCGGCGAGACCTACGCCGAGGTGGGCGCTGGTCGGCTAATGCCGACGCCGCCGAGCGTGTCCCGCCCGTACCGGGCAATTGCCCGGGCCAGATCGAGTGGCCGGATTGTGGCCCCAGCGCCGGCGTCGGCGTCCAGTAGGGCTGCCGGCACAACCCAGGCGATCTCGAACTCCAAGCCGTTCGGATCGCGGCCGTACAGGGACTTCGTCGTTCCGTGGTCTGACGCGCCGACGAGCGCACCGGCTGTGCGGAGCGTCCCGGCGAAGGACTCCAGATCGCCAAGGGTGTCGACCTCCCAGGCCAAGTGATAGAGCCCCACCGTGCCGCGACCAGCGTGCGACGGGCCCGCGTCGGCGCCAACCTCGAACAACCCGAGGTCGTGATCGTTGGATGAACCCGCGGCGCGGAGAAACGCCGCGCCGGGAATCCCCGCGTACTCAGCGACCGGCGTGAAGCCCAGCACATCACAGTAAAACGCCACACTCTCGGCGACATTGCGCACATAGAGCACGGCGTGGTTCAGGCGGTTGATCGGCACGTCAAGGTCTCCTCGTTCGGCCGTACCAATCGGTCCGGCCCAATGAGTGTATCCGATTAGAGTTGAGCGTTCAACTATTTGCCGGAACGATTACTCTGCAGATGTGGCGGCGACGCGTTGGCTGACCGACGACGAGCAGCGGGCTTGGCGCTCTTACCTCGAGGCGACCACGCTGCTGTTCGATGCGCTGGATCGTCGGTTGCAGCGCGATGCGGCAATCCCGCACGGCTATTACGAGATCTTGGTCCGCCTGTCGGAGGCAGAAAATCGTACGATCCGAATGAGCGATCTGGCCGATCGCACCCGCTCGTCGCGTAGTCGGCTGTCCCATGCAGTCGCCCGCCTCGAGGAACGCGGTTGGGTCGAGCGGCGTAACTGCCCGACGGACAAGCGCGGCCAGCTCGCCGTGCTCACCGACAAAGGGTTCGCCGCGTTGGCGGCCGCGGCTCCCGACCACGTCAGCGCCGTCCGCCAGTACGTCATCGACCCGCTTACGCCGGAACAGATCTCCCAACTGGATGAGATTGGCCAAGCCATCGTCGCGAGCCTCGAGGCCGACCCGCCCTGACCGCCGGTGGGTCACGGAGGATGATCCGCGCATGCAGCTGATCGCCTTCGCGCCGTCGGCAGACCTGGATCGCTCACGGAGCTTCTATGTGGACGTTCTCGGGTTGGCCCTGCAGAGCCAGGACTCGTTCGCGTGTGTGCTCAGATCGGGCGACGTGATGCTCCGAGTCACGGCGGTCGGAGCGTTCACTCCGCAACCGTTCACGATCCTGGGCTGGGCGGTCGATCAGATCGATGTCGACGTCGCTCGGCTGACCGCCCTTGGCGTTCGCTTCAATCGTTATGACGGTCTCGTGCAGGACGCGTACGGCGTGTGGACCACGCCCGGTGGCGACCGCATCGCCTGGTTCCCGGATCCGGATGGCAACACCATGTCGTTAACACAGTTCGCTCCGTGACGTGCCGGCGACTGGATTCGTTCCGAGCCGCAACGGGTTGCGGTTCCGCAACGCGTTTCCATCGGGTCCGGTCCTTAGTCTGCGCTCGATTGGCCTGCCGCAGGTGGGAATCGGCAGTGCTCGCGGCGGATTGTGCGGTGGCATGGTCTTCGCCGCCCTTGACTACTACTGGGCCGGACGTCCGGTGCCGCCTGATGCAGGCGTGCCGCAAGCCGGGAGCCCGATGTTCCAATATGTAGTACGGCGCTTGTTCGCTAGCTTCGATTTGCCGCGGGGCGTCCTCCGATACCAGCGCTATATGGCCCGTCCGGACGATAACTATCGACGATTCGGTGCCACTCGGCCTGGTGTGTTGTGGCTGACGATCGTCCAGCATTGGCCGGATATTCGTCGGTCACTAGACGCCGGTCGGCCAACTCCGCTGGGCTTGGTAGCAGCACATGGGCTGAATCCTTTGGATCTCGGCCGCAACCATGTCGTGCTCGCCTATGACTATGAGCTCACCGACGACAATCTGACCATCCAGGTGTACGACCCGAATACCGGGCCGGCCGACGAGATATATCTCGGACTGTCCCTTGCCGCGCCGCATCGATCGACCTCGATAACGCACAACATCGACGTCGGACACTCGATCCGCGGCTTCTTCCCGGTGCGGTATCGGCCGCGCAACCCACCGGCGAAAACCTAATCAGAGATTGTTCGTGCCGAATGTATTGCAGATCCTGGGATCACCCGAACGGTAGCCGGCCATGAACCATCTTTGGCGCTGCTCAGACGTACCGTGGGTGAACTGACTCTGATTGACCCGCCCATTGCCGAGGTTGGTCTGGATGTAGTCGTCTCCGATCCGTCCGGCCGTGTCCAGAGCTCGGTTGATGTCGTCCTGAGTGATCTCAGTGATGAGCGGCTGGCCAGACGCGTCCGGCACTGTGGTCGCGTGGTTGGTCCAGACGCCCGCATAGCAGTCCGCTTGCAATTCGAGCCGTACCGAGCCCGACGTAGGCCCGGAATCTCCGGGCTTGACCCGCGCCGTCGTGCCGAGCAGATCCTGGACGTGATGCCCATATTCGTGCGCAAGCACGTAGGCGTCGACGAACGGGCCGCCCTGCGCACCGTACTTGGTCTGCAGGTCCTGATAGAAGCTCAGATCGATGTACACCGTCTGGTCGGCCGGGCAGTAGAACGGGCCCATGCCGCTACTGGCCGATCCGCAGGCCGTCTGGGTGCCATTCGTGTACCAGACCGTCGGAGCGGAGGTGTAGCGCGCCCCCAGTGACGGCAGGGTGGTCGTCCAGTACTGCTGGATGGAGTTGATATCTGCAACGACGGCACAGTCGAGCTTCTCGTTCGCATCCTGTCCGGTCTTGCATTCGCTCGCCAGTTGCGTGTTGTTAGCTGATTGCCCATCTCCGAGATTGCCAAGAACGCTGCCCGCATTGCCGCCGGTGAAAACGTTGAACAGGATGTAGGCGATCAGTCCGAGCAAGCCGAGCCCGCCTCCACCTATGGCGACGCGACCGCCGCGTCGATCCAGGACGCTGGAGACGTCGAGCCGCGCCATTGGGTTGTACTTCATCGCCCACCGATCTTTCCAGCACCTGGGAGCATTGCGCCAGGTGGCGGCCGCGGCCGCTGGCGACTCAGGGCGTGTCCTGCGCCAGCTAGCATGCACTCACAACCGCCCGGCGGGTGGTGCGTCACGGGCGAACGCTCCCTTGACTCGCCAGGCAGACGAGGGGTCGACCCCCAGCCGGGAGGGCTCATGGCCGATTGGGCAGGCACGCGGCGTCCCGGCTCGATCACGTTAGCCACGACCGTCATGGTCGTCCGGGCGGTAATCGGACTACTCGGCATAGTCCTGGTGTTCGCCGTGAAGGACGACATCCGACAGGCAATACAGGACAGCGACCACGATCTGTCCGCATCGGACGCCGACACTGCGACGAACCTCGCGATAGGTATAGCGCTTGTGCTCGCGGTGCTGATTTTCCTCTTCTATGTATGGCTTGCCGCGAAGATCCGGCGCGGACGAAACTGGGCTCGGATCGTGACCATTGTCATCGCCGCGCTCGGCGTGCTCGGAGCGATCGGAACCTCAGTGCGGCCCACCGCCAATGCCGCGCGTGGGGGAAGTCTGCTCACTGGAGCTCTGGATTTGATCGTGCTCATTGCGTTGGCGACGCCGAGCGCATCCGCCTGGTGCCATCAGGATCGAACCGTCGACAGATACAGGTAGGGCAACGCCAGTACCTCGGTGGCCCATGGCACTTGGACGCGGCGAAGTTCGGCGAGCCAGTGCTCGTCTCGGTCCCAGAGCGGCGCACCGCCGGCTCGCGCGATCAGCGGACGCTCCCACGCGTCGTCGACCTGCGCTCGTGCTTCGTCGCGGTAGGCATAGGTCTGGGTCAGATGCCAGCCGAAGAGCAGCAGAGCGGTGACGAACGATACGTCCCGAGATAGGTCTGCCCGCATCCGCTTCCTCCTGATTGTCGGCGACGGTACGACACCCGGATTGGGCCGGACGAGTGGGATCAGTAGGCGCGGCGCAGGTGGCGGTGGGTAGCGCAAGGTCCGTGGGCGAGAAGCCGTCGAAGCATGTCATCCCGTTCGACCTGAATTCCATCCCTTCTCTTGATATATGCGTGAATCACACATATGTTGTGGCTCATGACGGATACGCTAGAGACCAGGCTCGAGATAACGTCCTGGGTCGAGGAGACCGTTCACGAGATGGCTGACGGCAGCAAGATCACCCGAGCAAGTGTCTCGTTGTCCGGGGACGGCGACGCGCTGTCCGCAGCTACCTTCGACGCCGTGATGTTCTACCGCCCGGACGGGACAAGCAGCTATGTGTCGATCATGCAGGTGACCGGTGCGCTACAGGGCCGCGAAGGCGGTTTCGTGCTCCAAGGGGACGGCACGTTCGACGGCACGACCGCCAGTGGCCGGTCCACCGTTGTCAGCGGATCTGGTAGCGGCAAGCTCGCCGGTCTGACCGGTACGGCCCGGAGCGACTCAACCCATGACGACTACCCGTTCATGCCGCTGACCCTTGACTACGACCTCGGCTGAGCGAGGTCCGCGGACACGAACGTCGACGCCATCAACCCGTATGCGCGGAGCGTCTTCGGGGGGCGCAAGCCCCACGTCCCCGCGGAAAGGCGGAGGGTTTTCGGAGGGCGCAAACCCGGGATCCCTGGACGCTCAGGCCAATGTTTTGGGCGCACTTGCCCTGGTGGTCGCTGACCAGATCACCGCAGCGGCCGCCCAAGCCGCTGGACAGTCGGTCTCCGGAGCGACCGCGCTGTCGGCGCTGGCCCACTTCCTGGATCGTCCATCGCTCGACCGTCTGCATTCGGTGTTGGGCCTCACGCCGTCTGGAGCCGTCCGGCTCGTCGACCGCCTGGAGGCGGACGGCTTCGTCACCCGCTCGGCGGGCCCCGATGGACGAACTCGATCTGTCGCCCTGACTGCACGCGGCCGTCGAGTCGCCGTACGGGTGGCTGCGGCGCGCGCCGCCGTGGTCCGGCCACTCGTCGCCGACCTGTCATCCGCCGAGCAAGAGACCCTGCGCGACCTGTTGAGCCGAATGATGGCCAAAGTTGTCGCGGCAAAGGAAGGTGGAGCTTGGATTTGCCGGCTGTGCGACATCGCCGCCTGCGGGCGCGCTGAGGGCAGGTGCCCAGCGGCCAACGCCGGCGCAGTCAAGTACGGGCAGTCCGAACACTCCTGACCGCGTCTCGGCCGCCACCGAGGCGGGTTCCGCCTGGCTGTTACGCAACGCCGTTGGAAGACTGCAGTGCGTCAGCACGTCGGGGTCGGCGGAAGCCGAGCGAGAGCGAGCCGCCGAATGTCCATTGACCTGATAGCCTCCGCCCGGCACCGGGCAACGGGGCGAACTGGTTGTGAATGCAAAGCAACGAGCATTGACTCGCATCGCGATACAGGCGTCTAGTAGAGCCATCGGCCACGGTTCTACCCGGGAAGCGATCGATCGTGAAATCTCCATCGCGCCGAAGCACGTTGTCACCAAGCCCCTTTCCCGAGCGGTTGGGCCTGCACAATTCCAGCGTCGATCATTCGATCGCCGCTCGCCATCAGTGCGGCATGATCCATTTACCAACTGGTCGGGTCTGGCTACTTCCGGAGCGCCACGCGGGAGGCTGCCAATTCAGCTACCTCGTGCCGGAGGTCGACCGGGAGCTGTGGCGCAGCTTCTGAACCGAGCCTCGCCACCGCCGAGCACGTCACCCCGGTGCTCGGCGTCACCTGAGTGATGACCACGCATTGATCACGTCATTGCCATCTCGGTCGCAGGCATGGCCAAGGCCGGCCACGGTAGACGTCCGGCGACTTGCCAGTAAGCAACCGCCGGTCGCCGTCATCCGGAATCTCCGCGCGAGCCCAGGACTCGTGGTGCTTCATGGCGAGTGGGCCGGTGGCGGCACGGTCATTTCCGCCCGCCCAGCCGCGACGTTGACCGACACCAACGAGGTCCTCACAGCCTTGTCCGACCAGCGAGCAAGGCCAGCCGTCTCGTCCCTCGTCGGAGGCGGCTGGTTCGGATGGCTGAGCTACCCCGACTCTTCTTCCTGGCGGCGCTCCGATGACGAAGTGACCGTTGGCGACCACCTCGGCTTCTACCCGTGCGTTTTGCGATACCGGCGGGACGACGGCTGCTGGTACGACGAAGCGTTGTTGGGGATCGTGAGCGAACCCTCGCTGGACGCCCGACGCCACGACCTCGCCGCGCTCGTGCGCCGAGCGGGCAGTCCCCCCGGACGGGGCTACCGGGTCGGGCCATTGCGGCCGCGAGAGACCCGCGCCTGGTACACGGCATCGGTGAGCGCCTGCATCGAGCGGATTCGCGCCGGCGACGTCTATCAAGCCAACTTGTGCTTTCGGATGGATGCCGATTTCGAGGGCAATGTCACGAGCCTGTTTGCTGACCTCGTCGACGCGCTGCAACCGGCTTACGGCGCCCTTATCTGCACGCGCTCGCACGCCATCGTCAGCGTCTCGCCGGAACTGTTTCTCCGCCGAGACGGCGACACCGTGACCTCAGCTCCGATCAAAGGGACCCGGCCCAAGTCGACCGCTGGTCGCGACCGGGATCCGGCTGCCACTGAGCTGCTCCGGTCGGCAAAGGAACGAGCCGAGAACGTCATGATCGTCGATCTCGTCCGCAACGATCTCGGCCGGGTTGCCGCGACCGGAACGGTGCGGGTTCCCTCGCTCCTAGCCGTGGAAGAGCACTGCGGGGTCTGGCACTTGGTTAGTCGGGTCAGCGCCACGCTTGCCCCGAACTGCACAGATGGTGACCTGCTGACCGCGACCTTTCCGGCCGCATCGGTGACGGGCGCACCCAAACAGGCAGCCCGCGGGGTCATCGCTCAGCTCGAGCGTCGGCCGCGTGGCGTATACACCGGCGCGATCGGCTACCTCAGTCCGCACGCCGGGCTCGAGCTGAACGTCGCGATCCGCACGGCCGTGATCAGCTACCGCCACCCGACGCCCCACCTGTTGTCGTTAGGCGTAGGCGCTGGAATCACGGCTGGCTCAGTGCCGGCCGAGGAATGGCAGGAATGCTTGGACAAGGCCGCGCCTCTTGTCGAGGCTTGGTCGCGAGACGAACCGAAGCCGGCCGCGGGGTCGGGGCTTAAGGTGTGGTCCTCCGACCTCACGTTCGGCCCCTCCACGCCAGGCCTCTCCCACGCTGTGCCAGGCTCCAGCCACCTAACCGATCGAGGAAGGAACGACTCCATGGCACTAGACACGCTGGTCGTCTTCGCGGCGAGCTACGAAAATCAGGACGACGCCGTCGCGGACTATGAGGCGGTCCACGAGTACTACAAGTCGGCCGGCCTGATCGACACGTACGACGCCGCAGTCATTACCCGAGAGGACGACGGCAAGGTCAAGGTAGTCAAGAAACATGAGCAACCCACCCGCCAGGGTGGGTGGGCGGGCCTGGGCGTGGGCCTCGTGGGCGGCGCGCTCGTCGCGCTCTTCCCCGCAATCGCGCTCGCCGGAGGGCTGTTGGTCGGAGGCGCAGCGGGCGCCGGGCTCGGGGCGCTCGCCGGACACGTTGCCGGCGGAATGAGCCGTTCGGATCTCAAGGACCTCGGTGAGTTGCTCGACGAGGGCCAAAGCGGTCTCGTGGTGATCGCCGCAACCGACATGGAGGCGCATGTCGAGGCCGAGCTCAAGCGCGCCGCCAAGGTGACCAAGAAGCAGTTGCGGGCTGACGAGAAGCAGCTGGAGAAGGAGATTGACGCCGCGACCGCCTGATCATTGGGACGGAGCGCCGGGCGCAGCGAGCTGGTCTAGCTGCTGCGCTCAGCGTCCCGAAATGTGTCGGCCGCTTCCTGAATGCCGCCGAGGTAGTTGCTCCACCAGCCAGCGTCTCCGATGTCGTCATGGTCGTTGCCCGCGCGCCCATCAATGAGCTCCCGCAGAATGTCGGCATGCCCAGCATGTTGGGCGGTCTCGGCCGTGACCCGCGTGAGTAGCGTGCCAAGAGTGGTGTCACGCCGGTCCTCAGGCCACCACTCCACATAGCCGGGTGCCGCAAGTCCTAGTTCTCTGACGGATTCGTCCGAGTGTCGCCACGCGGCGCGGTAGAGCTCGATCAGCTCAGCCCTCGACTCGGCCGCAGTCGCCCACATGTCAGCGCTTTCCCAGATCGACCCGTCCTCGACCCACGGAAGTCGAATCGCCGAGGGGCGGCCCACGCAGGATCCGAGATAGCTCAGCTCGATGCCAGCCAGGTGCTTGACGAGTCCGAGCAGATTCGTCCCGGTCGGCGTCATGGGCCGGCGGACGTCGTACTCGCCCAGGCCATCGAGCCGGGACAGCATTCCGGTCCGGGCTCGTTGCAGGTAATCCTGCAGATCCGCCGTGATGTCAGTGCCCCGGGGTTGTTCGTCAGTCATGCGGCGGAGCATAGCTCGGGCCACCGACCGTGATCTTGGACTTGATGCGGTGGAGCGGCGGTATCGTCAAGATCATCAAGGATCGTCGGGTGCTGGTCGGTTAGTTGTCGGTCGGGCGGGCGTAGACGACGACGTTGTCCTCGTAGTTTCTGTTGTTGACGTCGAACGGACCGCCGCAAGTGATCAACACGAGGCGTGGTTCGAGGCTTTGAGCTAGGACCTCGGTCGGTAGGCCGGCGGCCTTCGGGTAGAGGTCCTGCCCGTAGATGCGGTAGCTGACCTGACGGCCGAACATCGTCGTCACGACGATGCGGTCGCCGACGCGCAAGTCGCCGACGCCCATCCGATAGAGGGCGCCCAACCCTCTGTGTTCGGTGTCCACGTGTCCGTCAATGATCACGCTCCCGGTCCTGGCTCCGGCCTGAGCCGACCGGACCCACCAACCAACCTGGGCCGGGTCGTCCGGGACTTGAAGATTGCCCTGAGAGACACCGACGGGTGCCACCAGCGCGGTCACCTCGATGGACGGAAGGGCGATCATCAGCGGCGCCCCGGCGCCGGCCGCTTCCGCGGCGGCCTGTGGCTTTCCGGGCGAACCGGTCTGGACGTGGGAGCGGGAGTTCAGCCGAGCTCGGAGCTCCGCGGGCGTCCTGGCCGCGGAGCCGCCCGTACCGGCCGGAACCGCGGTAGGAGCACTGCCTCCGCCCGAACCGCCACTTCCGCTACCGCCGCCGCTACTTCCGCCGTTGCTGCTCCCGCCTTCACCGGTCGTTCCGCTGCCGGTGCCACTGCTGCTGCCCCCGCCGCTGATTGCGTTCAACTGGGCCTGGGCGTCGGTTAAATGCGACTGCTCGAGGGACAGGAACGACCTCGCGTACGAGACCACACTTGAATTGCTGCCATGGCTGATCTCCTGCTGCGTGCTGGTAATGGACTGCTGGTGACCGCCGACCTGATTCTCCGCGTACGCCAGGTCGAACGACGAGCTAGCGACCGACTTCAGCTGATCAGCCTGGGCCTGCTGCACTGAGCTCAGTGTGCTTGGCAGGGCAACTCCGAGATCCGCGGCCAAGGACGCGACCTTCGTCTGCGCATTCTTGTGCTCGTTCAGCGTCGTCGTGGCGAGCTGGCTGATCCCTGCGGTCTGTCCTCGATCCTGAGCGATCTGACCAAAGGCCTGCTCGGCCAGGTTGTACTGCTGCGTGACCTTAAGGAACGTGGCGTCCTGCGACGAGCCCGTGCCGTTGTGCGACCCCGATTGGCTCGCAGTGCCGTTCGCGTACGCGTGAAGAGCCGAGACGGCAAGGGCAATCGCAAGCGCCAACCCGGCAATTGCCGCGACCACCTTCATGACTCTCCTCACCACGCACGCTGAGCCTGGCGTACACCTCGCGTGGCGTTGTGGAGACATGCCGCCAATACCATGTTGCGGCCGCACGGGTTGTCCCGTCCACCTCGCCGGTAACGCGCCTGACACGGCACGGCGGCCAGCCCGCGGAGGCCGGGCGTGCTGCACCGGCCTCCTCCGCGACGATTTCCGGAAGAGGCCGGTGCGTCAGTCGGCCGTCGAGGGACGCCTTAGCGCCAGCTGTCAGCGACCCAAGCGCTCACCGGTCACAGGATCCAGGTACAGCTTCGAATTGCTGCCATGCGATGAGTGGAAGTCAAACAGGTTCTTCAACGTTCCGCTGATGGCATCGAATGATCCGGCGATACGGGGCAGACTCCAGTTGTCCTCGATGAGCGCGGTGCGGATGGCCGCGAGCGAGGCCGGTGGCAAGTGGTGCGGGTTGGTGGTCGAGGCGTAGTACTGGAACGGCTCGTGATGCGGGATGTAGTCATCCTTGTTGCCGTAGTCGTTGGCACCGGCGGCCGTCCCGCCGATCCCGCCGACCGCGACGCCAACCGGGTGCACCGTATTGCAGACGCCCTGGTCGGACGCCGGCTTGACGGCGAACTTTCCCTTGAACTGGTTGGGTATGAAGGTGCTGGTCGGCTGCGCGCCTCCGGTCGCGGTGGCGAAGCTGGTCGATGGCCGGAATCCACCCTGGAACCAGCCCCAACTCAGGCCGGCGGCGTTGAGGTTGTCGCCGATGTTCCGACCGGATAGGGAGGCCGCGTCCCGGGTAGAGCAGTCGTCGTAGTAAGGCTGGGCGTCGTCGATCATGCGTCCCCCGGAGCCGTCAGGAACGGTGTCGCCGTCGGTGTCGGCGCCGTTGATCATCTTGTCCACGCCTCCGGTCGTTCCAGCGGCGAGGTTGATCGCACCGGGTGAGGACGGTCCGAACGTCGTACCGAAGGAACTGTCACTCATTGCGAACTGGCTCGCGTAGTTCCAGAGTCCAGTGACCGTATTGCCGTCGTAATAATTCATGACATCGCTGGCCTGGCATGGCTGGCCCGTGGGGCTGTTCCCACTGTCGGTGCCGACGCTCGTGATGAACTGGTCCATCGCGGCCGTCTTCCCGTCGGCCGAACCATGGAAGGCCTGCTGTTCGTCCGCATACCCATGGTCCTGGTCGCAGGTGAGAATGTCGTTGATATTGGCAGGATCGAGCCGGCGCGGGTTGACCTGCTTGCCGGCCGCGTCGCGGTTCGGGTTGTTTGTGAGCAGGTTGCCCTTCCCGCCGACCCCGGCCGTGTTGATCAAGTTGTTAACGCTGCCGGTATGGCCGCCACCGTAGAAGGGGCTGGCCGGAGGAGTTCGTCGCGCGAGGATAGGTGCCGCGACCATTGCGGCGGTGGAGAGTCGTGGCACGGGGAGCGCTCCTTTCGGGTCTGGCCGTCAGGTGCGTCATGGCGGCCTCAGGTCTGAGACACCCGGGTGCGGACGCTATCTATCGCAGATGAACATCGGTCGAATGTGCGACTAACACCCTTTGCTGCCTCACGCGGCGGGGCGCACGGATTCGGGATTCTTCCCGAGCTACGATCACGCCGCCGATCGGGGAGACGAGGAGGCTGGATGCCCGGACAATACAGCGGCTCGGCAGTGATCGACCGTCCGATCGAAGAGGTATTCGCCTACCTCGCGGCCGGGACCAATGATCCGAGATTCAGCCCGCGCGTGCTCGAGATCCGGAAAGAGACAGAGGGTCCGCCTGCGGCTGGCACGGTCTTCGTGAGCAAGGTCAAGGACGCCGGCATGACAACCGATCGCCGCTTCGAGCTAACCGCCGTACAGGAGCCAACCACAATCCGCTGGAGCGAGCGGTCACGCAACCTCGTGACCGTCACGGAGGGTGGATACGACCTCGAGCGAGTCGGCGACGCCCAGACCAAGGTCACCGTCTTCAACTCTTTCGCCGGCCATGGCTTCGGCAAGGTGTTCGTGGGGTTCGCACGCAGAGCGGCCGCCAAGGACGCCGACGCCTTCGCACAGCGGATCAAGGTCGCGGTCGAGGCGAGTTAGCTTCGATCGGATTGGGCGTCGATTACTCGACTTCCGGGCCCAACAGCTCCAACTGATCGCCGAGGTTCTTACTCACGGGACCTCGCGGTGCAACGGACGGAACGGGCTCAGTGATGTGCGGTAGCCGGAAATGCTTTCCCAGTGTCTCCGTCTGCTGTTGATAGTTTGATCCGATTCCCTGCCCGTACAGTTGCGTGGGCGGTTCAAGCATTCGCTCGAACGTCAGCTTACAGACGCGCTGACGATGCTCGATCATGAACGGAACGTCGTGCGCTCGAACCTCGAGAGCGGCGGTCGATCCCCGAAACCGGTTTTCGGGGTCGTAGCCGAAACCGGGATCGAAGAAACCCGCGTAGTGGGTGCGCAGCTCGCCACTCGTCGGATCGTAGGCGGTCATTTCGGCGGCGAGCGTGGGTGGCACGGTGACTGATTCGTATGACATCAGCAGATAGAAATTCTTCGGATTGAGCACGACACGGTTGCCATCTTCGCGAATAACCGGCTCCCAGAACGGCCACGGATCCGTAGCCCGGATCTGGGTCATGTCCAGCAGTGGCGCACTGTTTCTGGCCCGGTAACCGACGCGGCCCGTCTCATCGCCACGAAGATCCAAACCAAGGAACAGCCCGCCCGCGAGGGCAAGGTCGCGCGGGCCGACCGCACGACCTTCCGAGAACAGGATCGGCTCCGCCGCGTGAAACTGCCGCACGTCCTCGTCCGACAGACTCGTTGGCCCGGTCGATAGTCGCAGTTGATTGAGCGAGAGGTTTTCCCGTACTCGCACTGGAAATGAAAGCGGTACCACCTCGAGGTAGAGCTGGCCCCGGTATCCCGGTGCGATTTCATCAAATCGGTAACTGCCATCGGTAATCACCCGGGTGAAGACGTCGGCCCGCCCGGTGGAGCTTTTCGGGTTGGCCTTTCCCCGGATATCCGACGGAAGGGCCAGGCGCTCCTTGAGCGGTATGAGATACGGCCGGCTGCTCTCTAATACCGCGCCCTCGCGCCGGAGGTCGAGTTCATCGATGATGAGCGGTTTCAACCGCCCCTCGACGGTATCGCTGTCCGGAAGGAAACTGCACCGAATTCGGTATGCCACCTCGCCGAGCCGAAGGTCGAGGCTAGCCGGCTGGATGTTCTCACGCGGGATCTTGAAATCACCGGCGTCGATGACGCCTTCGTCGATAAGGTCGCTGAGACGCTGGCTCGGTAGTACGCCCGCTCCGTCGGCCGAGCCCACTCGCAGTGCCATCGAACTCCTCAACTAGCCGGAACCGGTGTAGCCCGAGAACACCGCCTCCACATTGTTGCCATCTGGATCGCGAACGAACGCCGCGTAATAGCCAGGGTGGTACTGGGGCCACTCGGCCGGCTCATAAAGGACTTCGGCGCCCTCGGCTACGGCCGTGTGAAAGAAGGCAAGGACAGATTCGCGGTCCGGAGCGGCGAAGGCGATGTGCGACTCGCGGAATCCATCCCCGGTTCGCCACGGACCGATCCAGAACGTCGGCCGGCGCTCGCCGAAGCCCATGGCGTCGGGCGTGTCCACAAGCAGATGGACACCAACCTTTGAAAGAACCGCGCTGTAGAACCGTACGCTGGCGTCGACGTCGGCGCACTGCAGGGCGATGTGATCAAGCATGTGCACATTGGACCAGACGCCGGACCATCTGGCCATCGCTCAGCGGCGCCAGCATCCGGGTGGGCCGCGCAGTTGTCGGGGCTCGCCTGATCAGTCGCCGTGCAACATTTCAACGACCGGGGCGAAGGTTTCGGCCGACTGGATCGGCACGGTCAGGTAGGAGAGGCCAAGCGTGTCGCGCCGTCTACGCAGGGTGTCAGCCATCTGGCTGGGCGTCCCGGTGAGGACGGTGATCGCGCCAGCGTCCGCCAGCGCGCGCACGTCGAGGCCCATCCGGCGCAGCCACGGGTGATCCTCGTCGCCGATCGCGATCAGCCCGGCGGCCAGCTCCAGACCGTCGAATCGATCGGCGGCGGCCTCGCGGACTATCGCGATCCGGTGTTCTGCCGCCTTGACGGTCGTGTCCGCCGGCCAACCGAAGGCCACGATGTCGGCCTCCCGGGCCGCGAACGCGAGTAACCGGGGCCCGGACGCCGCAATCAGGATCGGAGCGTGCGGCCGCTGGACCCCGGCCGGAAAGCCGGGCTCGCCGCCGCTCAACAGGCTCTTGAGCGTCCGCACCGACGCCGTCAGCCGCTGCACGCGTTGTCCCGGTGACCCGTACGGTATGCCGAGCCGCGCGGCATCTTTTTCGGCATCGGGCCGTCCCACGCCAAGGCCGAGCTCGAGCCGGCCGGCACTGAGCTGGTCCACGGTCGCGGCCTCCCACGCCAGCATGCGAGGTTCTCGCAGCGAATCGCAGAGCACCCACGTACCAACGCGAAGGGTCGTGGTAGCCGCGGCGGCAGCGGCCAACGTCGGCAGCGGGGCCGGCGTGAACAGAGTATCCGGCTGCAGGAACGTCGAGAATCCTGATGATTCTGCGCGACGGGCCATCTCCAGCCCGGCCTTCGCGTTCGGGATCTGGCCAACCGTGACCCCGAACCGAAAGCGTCGTTGATTGACCACGATGCACCTCCGCCCCTCAGACGTTAGACGGGTGGCAAGGGGCGCCCGGATGCGCGGCTACCGTGGCGGCATGGATCACCGGCTGCGTGTGCGCGCGGCCACCATCGCCGTTGGCGTGATATGCGCGGCCGCGTTGGTTACGGGGTGTAGCGCGGCCCGAACTCCGGCACCACCCACCTCTGCCGTCCGGTCAAGCACCGCGGGGGATTCGCCGGCCCGCTCGGCATCGTCGACCATCCCGCCCGCACACGCGGCAAGCCACGCTCCACCCAGCGTGATTCGAAACACGACCCATGCGCAGACATCGCCGCGCCCCACGCGGACCGCGGTACCACCGGCCAGCCGGCCCGTCATCGTGATCGATCCCGGCCACAGCCCGGCAATCCGGGGAATCGACCCGGTCACCGATCTGAACGTTTCGGGATATGAGAACGAACCAGAGATGCGTGACGTGTTTGCGGTGGCAGAACTGGTCAAAGCGCAGCTGCAGGCCGCCGGCTACCGCGTGATCATGACAAAGGCCACCGTCGACACGCCGGTCCTGCTCAATCAGATCGCAGCCACCGCCAACAACGCCCACGCCGCTCTGGCCCTGAGCATTCATGATCAAGCAGGCAACAACGGCGGCATCGGATTCAATCAAGGTAACAACATCGTCTATGACCAGTCCGTAGGCGACTACCGCGTGGCCGGGAATGGCCAGAAGACCGTCTTCACCGACGGAACGGTTGCCGCGCTCAGCCAGAAGTACGGCCAGATCTTTCGTGCCCAGCGAGCGAAGGCTGAATCTCACGCGGTCACGCTGCAGGGCAACGTGGGCTACGACCTGGGTTCGCGTGGCTTGGACTCGGGCAACATCTGGATGGTCCAGTTGCTCGCACGGGTGCCATGGATCTACAACGAGGCCGGCGGAAATAGTGCCGGCCTGGCCGGCCTAAGTGCGGCTGACGAAGCTAAGTACGCCGACGGCCTGATTGCCAGTGTCGAAGCGTGCATTCCACTGCCGCGATAGACGCGTAGCACGTACTTCTCGGGGCCGACGCAGCAACTGAAGTGGGCCTGGCATCTGACGATCTTCCCTTGTGACAAGGCAATCTCTGATTTCGTTTGCCGGTCCTTGGTCGTGTCGCGCGAGAACGGCACCGTTGGTGTCTAGCCTGGCGCCGTTGGTTCGTTCCATGCAGGAGGCATAGGTGACAATCCGGATCCAGGTCGATCCCGACACGGCGCAGACCAAGGTTTTCTTCGTCCTTCCGGACGACATTCACGATGGCCCGGTCTCGGCCGTCGGCACATTCAATGACTGGACGCCGGGGCGCCATCAGCTGATTCGCCGCCGCAACGGCACGCGCAGCGTGGCCGTACGAGTCAGTTCGGGCACCGAGCTGCGCTTCCGCTACTTGGGCTCGGGTGGGCGATGGTTCGATGATCCAGACATCGAACCGGTCGGCAACGAGGGTCTCACGCTGCAAGTCTGAGCGACCTTCTCACGCCGGCCGAGCTCGACCCGACTCCGATCCGTATGCATGATCCGTGGCCCCGGCAACGGACCATGCATACCTTTCGTTATCGCCCGTCGTTATCGCCCCCGGGGCGGATCTTCTCCGACGAGACCGTCCACCGACTCCCGGATGAGATCGGCGTGGCCGACATGCCGCGCGTACTCCTCGATCAGGTCGATGAGAATGCGCCTGAGGCTGGGGGCGCGACCATCCGGCCAGGAGCGTCGGGACAGCTGCTCCAAGCCACCTTCCGCCAACGCCTCGGCGACAGCGGCGCGAGAGCGCGCGACGGTGTCCTGCCAGAGGGCGAATAGTTGATCGGGAGAGTCTTCAGCGGCTGTGCGCCACTCCCAGTCCGGGTCACTGTCCCAGTCCACTGTGTCCCATGGCGGCGAGAGCGGCCGTCCGAGCAGCCGACCTGAGAAGTAGTCGTCCTCCACGAGGGCCAGGTGCTTGAGCAGCCCACCGAGCGTAATCGCCGATGGGGCGAGCCGGGCCCGCATGCCCGCTGCGTCGAGCCCACCACACTTCCAGGCGAGGGTTGCGCGCTGGCGGTCAAGGGAGCCGAGCAGGGTGGCGGTCTCGTCTCCGGCGATCGGAGGTTCCGGGTGGCTTGGTTCGTCCAGGTCGGCCATGCGGGGTGAGTCTAGGGGACCGTCTTCGCCCGGCCTTTGCCGTTCGAATCGTCCACCGGGGCGGGCGACTTGCGTCCGCCGTGAACGCAGATGTGGAGCTCTCGGATATCGAAACATCGGTGGCTACCATGCGGCCGGCCGCTCGCCCCGATGGCCTGGCTCGGCGCTGAGAATGCCACTGCACCGGCTAGGACTGCTCCGACAACGATGGCCAGCAGCCATCGCCTGACTCGAACTCTTCGCACTAGACCCCCCGGAAGTGCGCTACGCAGCCGGCCGGACGAGGCCGTCCATGGCCCAACGGCGGACTCAAGGCTGCCGCGATCTCGCCATGAACGCAAGGCCGTCCTCAGCTACGGCTGGCACGCGTATGCCTGCTGGACGTAACCGCTGGCCAGCTGGCCCCGTGTTCTTCGTGCGCTCCCAACTCGCAACGTGACCAGTCGCCACGTCTTGCGCGGAACGGCACGCGACAGGATAGGTTGATTGCGATTGTCCATCCGCGAAGCACGTGACAGGCGCTTCGACCAACTCCGGTGCCTCAGGAGCGGCGATGTCTCTCATCTCGCGAGCGTTTAGAGGACGCCGTGTCGCAGACGCGCCGCCTGACCGGGTGCCGCCGGGTCAGTATGTGACCAGAGACTTCCCGGTCTTGTCCGCGGGTCCGACCCCGCACACACCAGTCGCGCAGTGGGACTTCTCGATCATGGGCGAAGTCGACGAACCGCACCGCTGGACGTGGGAGGAGTTCCGTGCCCTGCCGAGCGAGGAGGTCACCCGCGACATCCATTGCGTGACCAAATGGTCAAAGCTGGACACGGTTTGGCAGGGCGTCTCTATCGACACGCTCCTTGACGGCGTTGAAACGTCAGCCGAATACGTCGTGCAGTACAGCGATGGCGGCTACACGACGAACCTGCCGCTTGCTGACATCACCGGCGGCAAGGCCTGGGTCGTTTTCGAATACGGGGGCGAGCCGCTGCACCCGGAGCACGGCGGACCGGCGCGCATGCTCGTCCCGCACCTCTACTTCTGGAAGAGCGCCAAGTGGGTACGCGGGCTGCGGCTGCAGGCATTTGACGAGCCCGGGTTTTGGGAGACGAACGGATACCACAACTACGGAGATCCATGGCGGGAACAGCGGTACTGGGGCGACTGACCTGGGAAGCGGCCGAGGTCGTCGACGTTGTCGTGGAGACACGGCACGTCAAGACGATCACCTTCAACGTGCCCGATTGGCCCGGCCATCGCGCCGGGCAGCACGTCGACATCCGGCTGACCGCCGAAGACGGCTACCAGGCAGAACGCAGCTACTCGATCGCTTCGGCACCGGATGGGTCCCGCCTCGGGTTAACCGTTGTGCGTATCGATGACGGCGAAGTGTCGCCCTACCTGACTGATGAGCTTCGGCCGGGCGATCAGATCGAGCTTCGCGGGCCTATCGGCGGCTACTTCGTTTGGGAGCCCGCGCAAGGCGGTCCGCTCTTGCTCGTCGCGGGAGGATCCGGCATCGCACCGCTCATGGCGATGGTCCGGCTCCGCGCGGCCGCCAAAAGCGATGCGCAGACGCGATTGCTGTTCTCGTCGCGCAGCTGGGACGACATCATCTACCGCGAGGAGCTCGACCGCCTGAACGGAGGCGGGCTTCGGGTTGTCAACGTCCTGACGGACAGACAGCCGCCGGGGTGGACCGGATATGCCCGCCGCGTCGATGCCGAAATGCTCGCGGAGGTCGGACCGAGCCCCTCCGAACGGCCACGCGTTTATGTCTGCGGCCCGACGCCGTTCGTCGAGGCGGTCGCAGAGGCGCTGGTTCGGCTTGGGCATGACCCGCGAGCGATCAAGACCGAGCGCTTCGGCCCGACTGGAGGCTGAGATGGACGCTGACATGCTCGACGGCAATGCGGTCGCAGGCCTATTGCAGGAAGTGTTCGCCGTCGAGGTGACGACCGCCACCGGAACATGCGCTGCGTGCGGCGCGGCCGAGGCGATGGGGGCTACGCACGTCTATCACGGAGCGGGATTCGTCATGCGCTGCCCGCACTGCGACAACCCACTGGTCAAGATTGTGCGAGGCGACGACCGGCTGTGGATCGACCTCTCGGGCATCCGAACCCTGGAAGTCGCTGTCTAGCCGGTCCTCGGTTGCCGGCGAACGCGATCGCGATCCAGAACCCGCTGAGGGTTGTCGGGGCTATGTCCTGATCCCGTGACGGAGCCGGGCTGGCTTGTCGGCTAGGCGCTGTTCACGCACCCACGCCTGGGCGGCCGCTTGGACCGCGTCCCAGGGCGAGCCAAACGGCGGGGTGTACGAGAGGTCGAGGTCGCTGAGCTGGTCGACGGTCATGGCGTGGTGCAGAGCGGTGGCGTAGATGTCGACGCGTTTCGCCGTTTCGGTACGGCGGGCGCCGACGAGTTGAGCGCCGAGCAGCTGCCCGCTGGTGCTGTCGCCGGTGATGCGAATAGTGATCGGCGACGCCCCGGGGTAGTAGGCCTTGTGATCGTCAGGCGCACTTTGCGTGGTGATGGGCGTGTAGCCGGCGGCCGTAGCTTCGTCGTCGCGCAGCCCGGTCCGGGCGGCGACCAAGTCGAACACCTTGACGACTTGAGTGCCGAGGCTGCCGCCGAAACGGGCTAGGGCGCCCGTCCGGCGGACGGCGTTCTCGCCGGCAACGCGGCCCTGCTTGTGCGCAGTAGTACCAAGTGGCAAGTAGGTGAGGCCGAGAAGTCGGTGGTAGGTAGCAACGCAGTCTCCCGCCGCCCAAATGTGCGGCAGGTGGGTGGCCATGGCCTGGTCGACGACCACCGCGCCGCGTGGCCCGGTCTTGGCGCCGGCGGCGACGAGCAGGTCCGTGTCCGGCCGCACACCGACGACGACGAGCACGAGGTCGACATCCCAACCGAGAAGTTGGTTGTCCGGACCGGTTCCGTCGACGTGCAACGGCGCCCGTCCGCCAGGGGCGCGCGTGATGGCGGTGACGGTGGAGCGGGTGTGCACGTCGACGGCGTGTTTGTTCAGCTCGACGTGGATGAGTGCGCCGAGTGCAGGGTCGACGGTGGGGAGAACCTCAGGGAGCATCTCGACCTGGGTGACGTGCAGTCCGCGAGCAGTTAGTCCTTCGGCCATCTCGAGCCCGACGTATCCGGCGCCGACGATCAGCGCCGTTGACGGGTGCATTGTCTCCAGCGTGCGGGTGAGGGCGAAGGTGTCGCCCATCGAATGAAGTACGTGCACGCCGTCGTCGGGGCCGAGCTGATCGAGACCGGAGATGGGCGGACGGACGGGGAGCGCGCCGGTGCCGATCACGAGCTCGTCGTAGTCGAGCCAGCCCGATATCCCGTGCTGGTCTCGGACAGCGACGCGTTGGCCCGCGACGTCGATCGACGTCGCGGTGGTGTCCAGCCGCAGCCGCATCCCGGTGGCTTCCAGGTCCGCGTACGTGCGGTGGGCGAGGTTTCGCCAGTGCGTGACTTCGCCGGAGATGTAGTAGGGAATGCCGCAGATGGAGAAGTTCGGGTAGGTGTCTGCGACGACGACAGTGACGTCGCTGGTGGGGTCGAGCTCGCGGGCGCGCAGGCCAGCTGAGATACCCGCGTCGCTGCCGCCGACGGCAACTAAGCGCATCAGGATGTGGCCTTTACGGTCGGGCGTCGGGCGTCGGCATGCGGTATGACGACATCGTCGGCACGCTGCCCCGCGTCGGGGTAGAGAACCAAGACGATGCCGATACCGACGGCAGCGCCGACCACTTGCATGCCGATGAACGCCGGTACGGAGCTGGGCGCGATACCGGCGAACGTGTCGGTGAACATCCGGCCCACCGTGACCGCGGGGTTGGCGAACGACGTCGAGCTGGTGAACCAGTACGCAGCGCCGATATAGGCGCCGACCGCCGGTGCGGCCAGCAGGCCGCGTTTGGTACGGGCCAGAGCGAAGATCAGCGCGATCAGACCTGCGGTGGCGACAACCTCGCCAACCAGATGCCCACCTCCAACCCGATGCTTAGTCGACAGGTGCTGGCCGACGTCGAACATGACATTGGCCAATATCGCCCCGAGGATTCCGCCGGCACACTGCGCGATCGTGTACGCGCCAACCTCAGACAGCGTGAGACCTGCGCCGAGGCGGCGACCGAGAACCCAGTCCGCGAGCGAGACCAGCGGGTTGAAGTGCGCGCCGGACACCGGGCCGAGCATGAGGATGAGTACCGCGAGGCCGAGCGCCGTGGCCGTGCTGTTCTCCAGCAGCTGCAGGCCGGTCTGGCTCGGCGAGAGTTGCTGAGCGGCAATGCCCGAGCCGACGATGACTGTGACGAGCAGACCGGTTCCCAGGAATTCGGCGAACAGTCGCCGCGCAAAGACCGGTGACGCCTCGTGCACGCGGACATCTTGACCGATCTCACATAGTTCAGTCAAGATTGAGGCAATGAATACTGACCGAATGTTTGATGGGCAGGCAGAACTGGAGCGGCGCGCGTCGCTGCATGCGGCGCTTTCCGAACTGGCTCGGCTGCGGATCGTCGACGCACTCGCTGTTGGCGACGCTGCACCGTCGGAGCTGGCCGCGATGCTCGACATGCCGTCGAACTTGCTGGCCCACCATCTGCGCATCTTGGAATCAGCACGATTGATCACCCGAACACGGTCGGAGGGCGACAAGCGCCGCTCGTACCTGCGGTTGGTGCCCGCTACCCTCGACGCGCTCACCCCGCCACCACTGCGCTCCGCGGTGCGGGTGCTGTTCGTCTGTACCGCGAACTCGACCCGCTCCCAGCTGGCCGCGGCGCTGTGGCGGCACGTCAGCCCGCTGCCCGCGGTGTCGGCCGGCACTCACCCGGCGGAGCGGATCCATCCCGGTGCGATCGCCGCCGCCGAGCGCCATCGGCTGCCGCTGCGCCGAGTGCGGCCCCGTGCGATCGCCGATGTCCAAGCCGACAACGACTTGGTGATCACAGTGTGCGATGTAGCCCACGAGGAGCTCCGGGAGCGAGCCGACTTGCACTGGTCGGTGGCGGATCCGGTTCGGGTTGGCACGGCGGCTGCATTCGATCGGGCCCATGACGAGCTGGCCCGGCGAGTCAACGATCTCGCGCCCCGTCTCCGACCCGCGTCTTGAACCTGTCCCTGAGGAGGCTTCGGCGATGACGCAGATCTACCACCGCCATGACATCACCCTCGACCAAGTCGTCGCGCTCAAGACTGCCGCCACCCGGCTCGAACGCGACTTCGACGGCACGTTCAACACCGAAACCATCGAACGGTTCCTGCACTCCTCCTACGACCAGTTCGCCGGCCATGCCACCATCGCCAACTTCCTGCCCCTCCTCGCCGAACGCTTCGCGCGACAACGCCTCCACGCCCTGGCCAAGGTCGAGGGCCGATCCCACGACGGCAGGCCGACCGTGCTGTTCTTGTGCACGCACAACGCCGGCCGATCCCAGATGGCAATGGGCTTCTTCGTCCACCACGCCGGCGGCGCCGCCGTCGCCTGGTCCGGCGGCTCGGAACCCGGCAACCGGGTCAACCCGGCCGCCATCGCAGCGATGAAAGAACGCGGCATCGACATCTCAACCGAGTACCCCAAGCCGTGGACCGACGAGATCGTCCGCGCCGCCGACGTTGTCATCACCATGGGCTGCGGTGACGCCTGCCCGGTGTTCCCCGGTAAACGCTACGAGGAATGGACACTCGACGACCCCGCCGGCCTCGACCTCGCAGCGGTCCGTCCCATCCGCGACAAAATCGAACGCCGCGTCCTCACCCTGCTCGATCAGCTCGGCGTCCCGGCATGACTCTTTTCGCGATCACGCTTCGACTTGTCGTCGTCCCACAGGGCTACCGGTCGAAGATCACGACCGATACGTCGAACTACCGGGCTTGACGGCGCGAACGATGGCCGCATGCATGCCTGGCGCTGCTTCGTGGGTGAAGCTGACCTCGGCGTCGACGAAGCCTGCTGCGATTAGCCCATCGAGATATTCCTGGCGCGACAGGGCACCGGCGATACAACCGACATAGCTGCCACGAGCGGCCCGGTCGGCTGGGGTCACGTCGTCTTCGGCGACCACGTCGGAGACGCCGATACGCCCACCTGGCGCAAGCACTCGGTACATCTCGGCCAGCACCGCGGGCTTGTCGACGGACAGATTGATCACACAGTTCGAGATGACCACATCGACTGCGCCGTCGGGCAGTGGCACGTCCTCGATGGTGCCCTTGAGGAATTCCACGTTCGTCGCACCGGCCTTGGCCGCGTTCGCCCGAGCAAGGGCAAGCATCTCGTCGGTCATGTCCACCCCATAGGCAATGCCAGTCTCGCCCACCCGACGGGCCGAGAGCAGCACATCGATCCCGCCTCCGGAACCGAGATCGAGCACCCGTTCGCCGGGACGCAACTCGGCTACCGCCAGCGGATTCCCGCAGCCCAGGCTCGCCGCCAGCGCCTCGGGCGGCAGCTCGCCTTGCTCGTCTGCGCCGTATAGGCCGGCGCCGAACGAGTCATCGACCTGAGCGGACGCGGGTCCGCATGACCCGGTCGAGCAACACCCGTCGGACTCGGCCGTGGTCGAGCCGCAGCATCCCTCCGCGGCCAGCGCGTCGCTATTCGTCCTGCCCGCGGTCACCGCCAGTGCAGCCGCCGCGTAGCGGTCCCGAACCTGCTCACGGAGCTGAAGATCGGCCATCACAACTCCCATCGACAAACTTCGATGCGTCGAGCATCATCGATGCATCGACGGATGTCAATACGTAGTGCCAGAATGGTGGCATGCCTACGGAGCGGCTGCCCATGGCCAATAGCGGCGTGGCGGCCTGCTGCGTCCCGCTCACCGGCGACGTCATCGAGATCGAGGACGCCGAGCAGCTCGCCCATAGATTCAAGGCGCTCGGCGATCCCACCCGAGTGCGATTGCTATCCCTCATCGCCGCGTACGACGAGCGGGAAGCCTGCATCTGCGACCTCACCGAGCCGGTCGGCCTCTCCCAGCCGACCGTCTCTCACCACATGAAGCAACTGGCCGACGCCGGCCTCGTTACCCGCGAACAGCGCGGCAAATGGGCCTATTACCGGATCGTCGACGACGCACTCGCCTCCCTCGCCGTGGCCATCACGCCCCGCTGAGCGTGGATCGCAGCGGGCTGGGACTTGAGCCTCACCCACGTCCATCGGAAGGATGCGGGCATGGCGCATGACCCGGTTCATGACGAGGAGGTCGCGGAGGTCACCCACCTCACCGCGGAGGCCGCGTCGGCGTTGATCCGCGGCGACATCCGCAGGTACCTGACGTTCATCGGGCACGCGGACGATTACACGCTTCTGCCGCCCTTCGGAGGGGAGCCTAGACGCGGTTTCGATTCCTCGGACGAGGCGTTGGAAGCCACCGCGCGCTTCTTCCACGGCGGCGATGCGGACGTCGAGGTCGTCGAGGCCTACGCGTCCGGCGATCTCGTCGTCCTTGTGGTCATCGAACGGCAGCACGGTGAAGTCGGCGACCTCCCGGACCAGGACTGGTCCCTGCGAGTGACCCTCGTCTTCCGGCGGGAGGGAGGCGGGTGGCGGCTCGCACACCGGCACGCGACCCCGCTAGTCCATCCGATCAGCCTCGAGCAGGCGGCCGCGCTCGCCCGCGGCTCGTAGGTGAGGGACCGCGTCGCAGAATCAGGGGTCCGGTCGGCGACTCAGTCCACGAGTTCGACGTCAAAGGGACCGTGGAAGATGAGCACGAACAGGCAGGGACCATCAGCGGTGGCCTGATGGCGCATGCTCGTCTGTCCCGGGAAGTGGACGTAGGACCCGGGGCCGACGACCCGGCTGCCGGTGTCGAGCTGGCCTTCGAGGACGACCATGGTGTGCGCCGCGGTATGACGGTGCGCGCGGCCCCGGACGCCCTGCGGATATCGGACCAGGTAGTGCTCCTCACCCGAGGTGGGGTCCTCGAACAGCAGGCGGATCCCGATCGGCTGGTCGTACACGGCGGCAGCCGTGGCGTCCTGGGGGGCAGCGAGATCCAGCGCGGCCAGGCCATCGACGACGACCGGCTGGTTCAGGTCTGCAGGCACGAGCTTGGATGATGCCAGGTGGAAGGTCGTGCATTGGGTCGTTACCAGCCTTGCTCGCGACTGCGTGCTCAGATCGAGCTGATGGCGCCGCCGTCAACCGGGATCATCGCGCCCGTGATGTAGGACGCGGCGGGGGAGAGCACGAACGCGGCCGCTCGTCCGAACTCTTCGGGCTCGCCGTATCGGCGCAGCGGGATGCGCTCGGACAGGCGGGCGCGTACCTCATCGGGATCGCCGCGCAGGGCATCAAGTTCGCGGACCCTGTCGGTGGCGATCCTGACCGGCAGCAGCCCGTTGACCCGGATCCCGGCCGGGCCGAGTTCACCGGCGAGCGTCTTGACCACCCCGGCCAGACCCGGGAACAGCCCATTGGAAATGGCCAGTTCCGCGAGCGGCACGCGTACCGACGAGGCCAGCACGAAGACGATCGAGGCGCCCGCGCCGGTGATAGGGCCGGCCACCGCACCGCCGTCGCCCCGGCCGCCAAGATCGGTCGCGAGAGTCCGGGCGAGCCGGACGGCGCCGAGGAAGACGCTCTCGAACGCGGACCGCCACGCTTGGTCCGTCGTGGTCGCGACGGTACCTGTCGGTGATCCGCCCACGCTGACAAGCGCGCCGTCCAGGCGGCCGAAACGGTCTCTGGCCGCCGCAATCAGCCGGCCCGGGGTAGCCGGATCGGCGTTATCCGCGACGACCCAGGCGGCAGCGCCTGCGGCGGCATTCTGCGAGAGGCGTGTCGCGGCCGACGAAGCCGTAGCCTCGTGCGGAGCGCTGAGCATCACGTGGGCTCCGTCTGCGACAAGCACCTGCGCTGCCGCGAACCCAAGACCGCGGCTGCCGCCGGTCACAAGGTAAACCCGGCCGCGCAATCCAAGATCCATCGGGCTATTGTGCTCGGCCCTTATCGCGGCCGAGTACCTAGCAGATCGAAAAAACCAAGATCCGGCTAACCGAAGTCTCTACGGTTTCGGGGGATTACCGCGCGTTCGGTTTTCGGCTGTGACGCTACGCGCGGCCGGTTCGTGCTGGGCGGCCATTCTGGCGAGTTCGATGCGGGAGGAGATCTGGAGTTTGGTGAAGGTGTGGCGGAGGTGGGAGGAGACGGTGTGCGGAGATAGGAAGAGTCGCTCGCCGATCTGGCGGTTGGTCAGGCCGTGGGCGGCAAGCTGCGCGACCCGCACCTCGGATTCGGTCAGCCCGCTCCAGCCAGCTTTGCGCCGTTGCGAGCCGACGCGGCGGCGAACACCGAGGTCGCGCAGCCTTCCCCGGGTCCGGGCGGCGTCCCGGGTCGCGCCCAGGTGTACGTAGGACTCGAAGGCTTCGCCTAGCCATTGCACGGCGCTGCTGCGGTGCCCGCGGGTCGCGGCGTGCGAACCAGCGTCCTCCAGCGCGGAAGCCAGCGCCAGCGGACGCACGCCGGAGCGGTGGCGTTCGACGGCGGCTGCCAGTACGTCGAGGTTGCCGTTGAGCAGCCCCCGGGCGTGGGCCGCGACGCCGGCCATGGTTGCCGTGGCGGGGTGGTCGGCGGCGCGCCGCTCGGCCCGCTCGACGGTGTTCAGCGCAAGTGCCCGGTCCCCGGCGGCGAGCGCGATCCGGACTAGCTGGGTGTCGTCGGTGATGTCGCGCGGCAGGCTGGGCAAGCCGCTGCCCGGCTCGTCGTCGTCGCCGGTCGTGATGTAGGCCAGCGCCCGGGCCGGGTCGCCATGGGCGGCCGCCTCCAGCGCCCGCAGCCAGTTGAGCGACTGGCGCATGCTGGGAAGCCGCTGGTCGAGCCGTTCGGCTCCGAGCTGGTGTGCTGCCGCAACCAGGCGGTCGTCACCGGTGTGCAGCCCGATTCGGCCGAGGGTCAGTAGACCGGCAGCGTTGGCCACGTTGGCTCCTCCGACGTCGGCCATCGCGAGCGCGGCGTCCAGGTTCGCCCGGCCATCGTCGAGGCGGCCGGCCTGGAACAGGTGGCGACCGCGCCAGGCGAGCCAGATGTGCACGGCCCAGGCCCGTCCCGCCCGCTCGGCGGCGGCCAGTCGCAGGTTCGACTCCGCCAACGCCGTGTCGACGCCGTCCAATATGGCCTGGGCCTCACAGCGCCATGCGGCGGCGACGTCCGAGCTGGGATCCTCCGGACCGCGGGGTTGTCCCGGAGGGACCGCGTCGATGATCTCGATCATCCGCTCGTACCGCTCCTCGGCATACTCGAGCACCGCGACCGCGGTGCTCAGCGGCAGGTCCGCGCTGCGCTCGCCGGAGGTACGGATGGCGTCCGCGGCGAGACCGGCCACCCGGGCGGCTTCCCGGTAGTAGCCGCTGGTCGCCAGGTTGTGGGTTAGCCGGACCAGGTGCTGGGCGCGCAAACCGGGCGGGACGCCGTCGAGCGCGAGCGCCCGTCGGTTGTCCTCGGTGCGGTCGCCGGGTGAGCGGGAGAACATCATGGAGAGGTTCAGCCGGACCTCCGCCTCTTGCTCCGGCGGCAGGGCCCGTTGGAACTCCCGCGCGGCCAAGGCCGTAGCCTCGGCCGGCCGGCCGGCGGCGTGCAGCCGCAGCACCGTCTCCGCGACCAGCGCGCCGCGGTGCGGGTCGTCGACCCGCGCCAGCTGTAAGGCGCGTGCGCTGATGTCCGCGGCCGCCGCTGGCTGGGTCCCAGCCAACTCCGCCGCGGCAGCCCGCAGCGCGGCGATCGCGGCCGCGTCACCGGGACCGGAGCTGGCCAGCAGCAGGGGCGCCACCTCCGTGGCACTCGCCCCGGCACCGAGCAACACCTCCGCCGCGTGCCGCTGCAGTGCCACCCGCATCGACGCCGGGATCGTCGCCAGGACCGCCTCCCGGACCAGGTCGTGCCGGAACTCCAACCTGCCGTCCACCTCGGCCACCAGGTCCGCGCCCATCAACTCGGCGAGCGGCCCGAGCAACGCCGGAGGCGAGCTGCCCCCGACGAGCGCGAGCCGGTCGACGGAGAACCTGCGCCCGAGCACTGCTGCTAGCTGCACTGCCTCCCGGGCCTCGATCGAGATGCCGTCCAGCCGGTCCCGCATGCCCTCCCGAACGCGGGACGGCAAGAGGTCATCGAGCAGTTCGGCGCGGCCGTGCTCGACCCGGACTAGCCCTTCCTCCCGCAACCCGTCCAGCAACTCCACGAGCAAGAACGGATTCCCGCCGCTGTGCCCGGCCAACCGCAGCAGGCGGGGATCGGCCTGCGCGTCGAGCCGGTCGGCGGTCACCTCGGAGACGGCCTTGGCCGGCAGCGGGCCGAGCGGTAGCCGCACCGCACCGACTTCGAACAGCCGGGTGAGCGTGCTGCGCAGGTCTGCGCTGGCGGCCGACGACCGGACCGCGAGCACCCACAGGATCGGGACGGGTGCCAGCTGCGGCACCAGCGTCCGCAGCGCCAGCAACGTCGCCGAATCGGCCCACTGCACATCATCGATGACCAGCAGCAGCGGCTCCTGCAGCGCCGCCTCTTCCAGCAACGCCTCCAACTCCTGCAACAACCAGTACCGCTGATCCGGCCGCGGATCCAACGCCAGCAGCCGCTGCGCGCTCAGCAGCGGCGCGGACCCGGAGTGCAACGCACCCAGCAGGCATGACAACGGAGCGACCTGATCGGCCTCATCCGCCTCACCCCGGGCCACCCGCAGCCCAGCTGCCGCGGCGAGGCGGAAGGCCTCCGCGACCAGGCGGCTCTTGCCGATGCCCGGCGGCCCCTCCACTATCACCACAGCGCCTCTGCCCGCCCGCGCGTCTGCTATCCGGTGCGCCAGCACCGACAACTCGTCGTCGCGGCCGCGTATCGGGCGGCTGCCGCCGCCGGCGTGCGCCTGCTCGCCGCTTTCGGACACGAGCGTGAGGGTTCCCGCACACCGGACAACGGTCAAGAGCGACCCAAGCCGGCAGTACGCATTCCAGGTGACCGGAGCCGGCTGCCCACCTGCATGAACGACTCCCCCGTGCGGATCCGCGGCCGGTTAGCCATCCCACGCCTGGCCGGTCCGTTCGGGCGGGAAGGCATAAGGAATCAGGCGAGCATGCGGTGCGTGGACCGGTAGGGCAGGACCACAGTGAACGCAAGACCACCTAACGGTCGGAGACCAGTAATGATCAGGTATAAGGACCGGGCCACGATCGTTCGTATGGGCGGCCCGCCCGGGGGCATTTGCGTCGGGGTCGCCGCCCGGGCGCCGGCCGGGCCCGGCTGCGGGGGGCGGTGGCTTCCGGCCGGCCCGGTGGTTGGTCTCTGCGTGAGACCGGCCGCGCCGTGGCCGGCAGTCCGTGAGGGCCGGGCATGACCGCGGTACTGGTCGGGGGTGAGTCCGATCAGCTGCGCGCGTTGCACGACCGGCACGGGCATGCCCTGTGGTCCTACGCGGTCGGACTGACCGGTGGGGACCGTGGCAAGGCCCAGGACGTTGTGCAGGAGACCTTACTTCGGGCCTTGCGCAACCTAGCCGGGCTGGAACAACTCGGCGGTTCCGCGCGTGGGTGGTTGTTCACCGTCGCCAAGCGCATCGTCATCGACGAATGGCGGGCAGCGTCTCGCCGGCCCGAGGTGTCAACCGACCGGGTTCCCGAGCAGCCGGTGGCAGATACCGCGCAGCAAACCGTGGACCGGCACCTCGTGCGTAGCGCGTTGCGGACGCTGTCGAGCGAGCATCGGCAGGTGCTGTTCGAGTGCTATTTCCGCGGCGCCTCGGTGGCCGAGGCCGCCTCGACCCTGGGCGTGCCAGCGGGCACCGTGAAGTCCCGTACCCACTACGCGCTGCACGCCCTGCGACAGGCAATTGACGCCATGGGAGGCGTCGCCTGAGAACGACCGATCGGTCTAACACGACGACGCCGACATCCTCGGCGCGCTATCCGAACGGACCGTGCTTGAGGCACTTTCGCTGGTAATAGCGGCAAGACAATGTCTGACAGCCACTGATTGTTCATGCCGTTCTTTTGACCAGGCCCTGTGAGTGCTTCTCGCACGTAGTCGCACGAGTCGGTTGACGTCGGCCTATTGCACCCACATTTGGTCGAAGATCAGGTAGCCGAGGGGCGTGCGCGTGTAGTTCCGGAGGCGGGGTGAGATCAGTGCGTCCGCCTTCCAGGTCGTGGTGAAGATGGCGGGCGAGGCGTCGGTGACCTTCTGGTCGACCTGCTGCCAAAGCACGTTGGCGGCGGCGGGATCGGTGGTGTCAAGTGCGTAGGCCCGTTTAGCCAAGTTGTCGATATCGGGGTCGCAGAACCCGCTGACGTTGAGATTCCCGGTGCTATTCGGCACGAAATCCGGGCACGAGAACCGCGGGGTGTAGAAGTTGTCGGGAACCGGGAAGTCGGCCTGCCAGCCGAGGGCGTAGAACATCTGCACCCTGTTCGAGGACTCACGGTAGAAGTCCAGCGGGTCGATCTGTTCCGGCTTCGGTGGGACCGTGCGCACCGTCACCTTGTACCCGAGCTTCGCGAGCAAGCCGGCGAAGTATTCGGAGCGGGCGACCCATTTTTGGTCGAACGCGTTCACGTCGACCGTCACATGCTGGCCTCTCGTCCCGGACTGGGTGATCAGCTGCTGTGCTGTGGTCAGGTTGGGTCCGGCGTAGTGACCGGTGGAGTCGAGGACGCCGAACGGGCAGTAGTCGTGATGGGCGGGGAAGTTCGGCGGGAGTAGCTGGCAGGTAGGGGTGGTGAGCTCCGGGCCACCGGTGCGCCGGACCAGTTCGTTGCGGTCGGTGGCGTAGTTGACCGCGCGACGCGCAAGCACGTTGTTGAACGGCGGTACGCGGGTGTTGAACTCCTCGATATCGGTAAGTGGCTGCGGGTCCGAACGCAGCAGAGTCGGATGCTGATGATGGAGGTTTTCGAGGACCGATGCGGTGTTTGCCCCGAAGGCACGCTCGTCGAGCTCGACGACGTCCCCGCCGCCGCTGAGCACGCCGGTGACGGCCTGCGCGTTGGTTGCGAGCCGCCATGTGATGACGTTCGGGAAGCCGTCGGGCTGAGCGGCGAAGGACCACTGATGGAAATACGGGTTGCGGACGAGGGTGAGGCTCTTGCCCTTGACGTAGTTGACGATCTTGTACGGTCCGGTGCCTGGTGGCGGCGTCGGCCACTCCTGGGCCCAGAGACTGGTCTGCGGGATGGCGTAGTCGAACCACGTCAGGTCGTCGAGGAAGTAGGGGTCGGGCGTACGCAGGTGGAACGACACCGTTCCGGCCGTATCGTCGGCATGGACGCCGCCCTTGAGGTCGCAAGGCTTCCCGGGCCGCTGGATGCAGTCCTCGGCGCCCATGACGGACTCGAACAACGACGGGTTGCTGTTCGGTAGGACGAGCGCCCGCTCCATGCTCCGTTCGAAGTCCGACGCCTTGACGTAGCTGCCATTCGAGTAGCGGATTCCTTTGTGCAGCGTGAACGTGTATGTGCGGCCGCTGTCGGTCGGAACCGGTATTCGAGTGGCGAGATCGGGCACCAGGATGTTGCCGGCGGAACCGCTGAGCGGTCGGAACGCCACGAGCCCGTCGTAGACAGGTCGCACTATTTGGGCTAAATCCGCGACGTACGCGTCGTTCGGGTCGAGGTTGACATACGCCGTGGACATCTCCTGGGCGAACACCGTGAGTGTGCCGCCGCGATGACCGGCCCCGGTGGAGGCATGGGTGGTTGCCCATACCGTCTTGCCTACCAGCACGAGGCCGGCCGGCACCGCGCCAACCGCGATCGTCCGGCGGACTTGATCGGTTCGCTCGTCGATCTGGGTCACCGCTCCGCCGAACTCGTCGGCGACCCAGACGGCCGACCCGGCGGCGATTATCGAGCTCGGCCCGTCACCAACCTTGATCGTGTGTACCGACCGCCCGGTGTCGGGGTCTATGCGATCCACGGTGAGGTCGAGCTGGTTGGCGACCCAGACCCCTGTCGAGGTGATCGCGATCGCGGCCGGACCCGCCCCGACCGGAATGGGATTGGCAACCTGGACCGGATTCGTGTCCGTGAGGACCCGGGTCACAGACCTGCCGGTGCCGTTGGCGACCCACACCGAGTGGGCGTCCACCGCTAGGCCGTCCGGTCCGGCCCCGACCCGCACAGGTGGCCCGGTCGTGCCGGTGACCGGATCGATGCGCTGGATCGTGTCGTCGCCGCTGTTGGCCACCCAGACTCCGCTCGGACCGGCGGCGATGGCGGCGGGCACATTGCCCACCGGGATGCGATCGACCTCGGTACCGGAGTCCACGTTGATTCGCGAGACGCTGCCGTCGCCGGAGCTAGCGACCCACACGTCGTCGTGTGTCACGGCAATTGCCACGGGTTGGGCGTGGACTGTGATTGTCTGAGTGACGGTGTGCGTATCTGGGTCGATGCGCGACACTGTGCCGTCTCCCGTGTTGGCGACCCAGATCGAACCGGCTCCATAGGCGATGCCGGACGGAGACTGCCCGACCGGCACCGCGTTGTGCAGGCTGCCGTCGTCGCTGATGCCGCCGGCGCTATTCGCAGGCAGTGCCGACAGGCTCGACCGCGGCTTCTGCGAGACCACAACGACCGAAACGAGAGTGGCGGTGCTTGCTGCAACCAGGGCGCACGCGCCAAGGAGCCACGAGCGTCGCCGGTACCAAGGCCGGCGGCGCGGCAGGTCGGCCGCCCCGGCCTCGGCGTCCTTTTCGGGGGCCTCTGAATGCCCCGTCCAGTCCAGGGCGGGGTCGTGGTTGAGCACCTGCCGATGCAGGCGCTGCAGCGACTCGCTCGGGTCAACGCCGAGCTCGTCTGCCAGCTGTCGACGCAGCCGGTCGTAGCCGCTTAGGGCCTCGGACTGCCGCCCGCACCGGTAAAGCGCCAGCATCCGCCGCTCGTGTAACTGCTCACGTAGCGGGTACTGCGCCGTCAGTTCATCCAGCTGCCCGATCACCGCAGCGTGATGCCCGGCCGCGAGCTCACAGTCGATCTCCGCCTCGAATGCCCCGAGCCGCTGCTCGGTGAGCCGCGCGGCGACCGGCGCCACGAAACCGAAGTCGGCTAAGTCGGCGAGGACGCCGCCGCGCCACAGTCCGAGTCCTCGGCGCAACTCGGCGCTCGCCGCAGCGACATTCCCGGATGCAAGCAGCCGCTGACTTGTCTCCACGGCCTGCCCGAACCGCTCGGCGTCCACAGCATCTGGCGCGAAGACGAGCCGGTAACGCCCGTTCTCCGTGACCAGCACCTGCCCTGGAGCGCCACGACCTCGGTCAGGTTCGAGTGCCTTGCGCAGATGGAACACATAGGTCTGAATGGTGGCGGCAAAGCCATTCGGCGGGCGCTCGCCCCACAGCATGTCCGCCAGCTGCTCGGTCGATGCCCCGCTCGAACCCGCAACAAGCAACCGAGCCAGGATGGCACGCTGCTGGCGACCGCCCAACGCTACAACGGAGCCTCCGCTCGTAACACGCAGCGGACCGAGTATCGCGAACGCAAGCGTGCGATCAGCCGTCGACAGCACGGACATCGCACACAGCGCCTCCCCCAGGGGATGGGCCGAGAATAGCGGCCTGAGGCGCCTCCGAGACGTTCCAAGCCGGATCCAAGCGGTGATACAAGGCGAAATTGAGACATCTCCTACCAGGCGGCGCTCCACTCATGGCTGTCAGGTCACCGCCGGTGCAGCCAAGCACCGGGGCCCGGAAAAGGAGCACCGCCATGACAACCATCCACCGCATCGCCACCAGCACCGTCGCGGCACTCGCCATCGTCGCCGCCTACCTGCTGACCGCCTCGGCCGCGTCGGCATCTCGGCAACCACTCGGACCCGACAACCCGTTCTCGGGACAGCCACAAACCGGCTCGGGCGGCACGACAACAATCGTGACCACGGGCTCGCCGTGGTGGACGTTCGTCCTCGTTGCGGCCGCCAGCATTGCCTTCGCCCTCTGCCTCTCGGTCCTGGTCGGGAGGCTGCGCCAAGCCAGGCATGCGTAACCGCAGGCTGATCGTTCACGGCGCCGCTCCCGTAGCTCGCAGGAGCGGCGCTGCGTACATCGACTGTCTCGGTTGCAAGCCGGCCATTGTCCTTCTGCCGTGTTCGAATCACAGGACGTCCGAACCCGAGCAGCTGGTGATCTCAATGCCGACGAGCTGTGGGGCAACGCTGCGGGCGGGATCGACGGCGGCTCGCCATGATCGGGCGGGCGGCCGTCGTCCGCTCGTTTCTCATGGCTGGGGCAGGTTTGGGCACGTCGCGGTTTCCCACAGCCTGTCCGAGGTTCTGAAGACCACTCAGATCCTCGTAGTCCCCGGAAATCTTGGCCAGAACCTGAGCGGGTGACGGGAATCGAACCCGCACTGTCAGCTTGGGAAGCTGATGTTCTGCCATTGAACTACACCCGCAGACGGGCGCCAGCGTACCTGAATCGGCAAATGTCTTAGTCGAACGCGTCAGGGGCCGGTGACGCCGTCGATGCGCTCACGTAGCAGGTCAGCATGTCCGTTGTGGCGGGCGTACTCGCCGATCATGTGCAGGTAGACGAACCGCAGGGAACATTCCTCACCGTCCAGCGGGAACGTATCGTCCAGCGACGCTCCAGCGACGGCGGCGTCGGCCCGCCGGAACTCGTCGAGCAACCGGGCGTAATCGGTCGAGGCACGCGCGGGATCGAGGTCGTCGAAGTCGGCATCCGCTCCGAGGGCCGGGTCGTACAGGGGGTCCAGGTTCTCGCCCGCGAATCGTTCTCGAAACCAGCGTCGCTCCACCTTCGCTACGTGGCGCAGCAAGCCAAGCAGCGACAGGGACGACGGAGGAACCGCTCGGCGGGCCAGCTCCGCTCCGGTGAGACCGGCACACCGACGCAGCAGAACTGACCGCTGATAGGCCAGGTAACCCGGGAGCATCGACCACTCATCATCGACGAGGGACCCTTCGACCTGATCGACATCAGGCGCACGCCAGACCATGCCGACATCATGGCGCGCCGTCGAGTGGTCGAACGATGGTCCGAGCAACCAGGCGATCTAATGCCGCGGCCGCAGCGGCAAAAGCAACTCGGCTATCCAGCTGAAGAGCGCGATCAGGATCCCGCCAAGCAAGGCCGACCAAAAATTGTCGATGCTCAGATCACTCGACAGCCCGGCAGTGATCGCCAGCAGGGCCGCATTGATGATGATCAGGAACAATCCGAGGGTAAGAACGATCAGCGGCAGGCTGAGCAGAGTCAGGAGCGGGCCGACGATCAGGTTCACCAGCGAGAAAAGCACCGCGATCCACAACAACGTGCCGAATCCGCCTGTCACGTGGATGCCGGAGATGATGTTCGCAACGATGCCGATGATCACCGCCAGGATGACGAGGCGGAGCGCAAGTCGTGCCAACCATGCCACCATGACTGCACCCTAATGCTCGGCGCTGGGGGTTTCGTGTCACCTAGCCGCGCGACGATCTTGGGTCTGCCGATCACATCCAGGTGACGCTCATCCGCGCCCAGTCGTCGAGAACAGCTCGATCGCCGTCCACGGTGAATGCTGCGGGGCGATGCCAGGACCAGAGATAGACGTCGTGCGGTGACCCGCTAACTGCGCACCGAGCAGCAACGCCGGCATCCGCCGCCTCCGCGGCGTCGAAGTCGGTCGTGTCGATGCCGGACGGACCTATCCAGATCCGACGCATCGACGCACCAGCCGGGCGTACTTCGATGATCTTCGGTGGGTCGGCGGTCGGCCCGCCCCGGCCGCGGCGCACGGCGAACGAATAGAGCAGTTCGTCCAGTCCGTCCAAGGCGAATGCGTCACCGCAGTGCGACACGTCACCACCAGCCGCGAGCTCCGCGTCGACTCGATGGATCGCCGTCTCGTGCGCCTGGCGCCGGGCCCAGGAGGCCAGCGGCGTCGGCGCCGGAAGGAAGGACCAGAACGACACGGTTGGGTCGGCGTTTTGCAGGGTTCGCACGAGGTTGGCATGCCCGGAGCGGAACCAGTCCAGCAGCTCGGCATCGGGCGGTCCAGAACCCACCGCCGCGTGGGTCTCGCGGTCCGACCGACTGAGCGCGCCACCGACGATGGCTGCGGCCCATCGGTGCACGCCACCGACGTGGGTCACCAGATCACGGAGCGCCCAACCCGGGCAGGACGGAACCGGGGCGTCCCAGGCCGTCCCGCTCGCTACGTCGGCTAACCGCCGTCCCTCGTGGTCGAGGGCTTCGATGTGTTCGCCGACCTCCACCCGTCAGACCAGCTTGCGCATCCAGCCATGCGGGTCGGGGGCGTGGCCGGTCTGCACAGCGAGCAGTGCTTCCCGAAGCTGCGTGGTGATCGGACCCGGCGTGCCGTCTCCGACGGTCCAGTCACCATGGGCACTCTTCACGAACCCGACCGGGGTTATGACCGCGGCGGTGCCGCACGCGAAGACCTCGGTGAGCACGCCCGACTCGTTACCGGCCTGCCAGTCGTCGGTGGAGATCTTGCCTTCCTCGGCGCTGTAACCGAGATCGCTGGCGACCGTCAGCAGCGTGTCCCGAGTGACGCCGGCCAGTAATGCGCCGTTGAGCGCCGGCGTGACGAGGCGGGCCTGCTCGCCCGAGCCGTACACGAAGTACAGGTTCATGCCGCCCATCTCCTCGACCCACCGGTGCTCGGCGGAGTCGAGCCAAACGACCTGGTCACATCCCTTTTCCGCGGCCTGCGCCTGAGCGATCAGGGACGCGGCATAGTTTCCCGCGCATTTCGCCTCGCCCGTTCCGCCCGGTGCGGCCCGGGTGTACTCGGTCGACAACCACACCGAGACCGGCTGCACACCGCGCGGGAAGTACGGCCCTGCGGGCGAGGCGATGAGCAGATAGCTGTAGGCATTCGACGGACGGACGCCCAGGCCGATTTCGGTAGAGATCATGAACGGGCGCAAGTACAAGGACGCGTCCAGGCCGTCCGGCACCCAATCCCGATCGATCTCGAGCAACGACTGGATGGACTCGATGAAGGTGTCCTCTGGAAGCTCAGCCATCGCAAGCCGCCGCGCGGAACGACGGAACCGGGCCGCGTTGGCGTCTGGGCGGAATGACGCGATCGACCCGTCCGGCTGCCGGTATGCCTTGAGTCCTTCGAAGATCAACTGCCCGTAGTGCAGCGACATGGTGGCGGGATCGAGGGTCAGCGACCCGTAGGGCAGCACTTCGCCTTCTGTCCAGCCCGTGTCGAGCGTCCAGTCGATGCGCACCATGTGGTCGGTGAAATGGCGGCCGAAGCCGGGTTTCGCCAGGATGTCAGCCCGCTGTTGCCGGGAAACGGGATTCGGATTGCGGGTCACGCGGAACGCCATAGTCGGACATCCTAGTAACGCGAAGGAGGAGAAGAGCCGTCCATTTCGGCGAAAGCGGCCGCTCGCGGACCCACCTGGCGCCGCGGCGGCCGCGGTCACTCTGGCCCGGATTCGAAGGGCATCGGCGGATCGCCGCGCTGAACAGCGGCTGAGCGTCGGCCTGACGTGACCTGTCGGCCTGATGTATCGTCGTGATACATCGGACTGACAGGTTCGGGGGATTCAGGTGCTCGAGATCGCTGTGCTGGGTCTGCTAGGCGAAAGCCCCATGCATGGGTACGAGCTGCGCAAGCGGCTATCGACCCTACTGGGCGCATTCCGGGCGTTCTCCTACGGCTCGCTATATCCGACGTTGCGACGGTTGTCCGAAGCAGGATGGATCTCCGAGGAGACTTCGGACCTGGCAACCGGCGGCCGGTCGCGGCGAGGCAAGCGGGTGTATCAGCTCACCGCCGAGGGCAAGGAACGACTGGCCGAACTCCTCGCCGACGTCAGCCCCGACGCCTACGACGACGAGGGGTTCGGAGCTCGACTCGCGTTCTTCGCGCAAACCCGGTCCGACGTGCGGTTGCAGATCCTCGAAGGCCGCCGTCGGCGAGTAGAGGAGCGGCGGGACGGCATTCGCAGCGCGCTCGCCCGCACGAGCAAGCGGCTGGACCGCTACACGCTCCAGCTGCAGGAACACGGCCTGGAGTCTGCGGACCGGGAAGTGCGCTGGCTCAACGAACTGATCGACCGGGAACAAACCGATACCAAGACCGACCCCAGGAACGACAGCAAGTGATCGAACTGAAGGAGCTCATATGGGCAACATCCGCGTAGGCATCGTCGGCGTCGGCAACTGTGCCGCCTCGCTCGTCCAAGGCGTGCACTACTACCGCGACGCCGATCCGACGCAGAAGGTGCCCGGCCTGATGCATGTCAAATTCGGGCCGTATCACGTGCGGGACATCCAGTTCGTGGCTGCCTTCGATGTCGATGCCAAGAAGGTCGGTCGCGATCTGTCCGAGGCGATCTCGGCCAGTCAGAACAACACGATCAAGATCTGCGACGTGCCGCCGCAGGACGTCATCGTCCAGCGCGGCCACACCCTGGACGGTCTGGGCAAGTACTACCGCGAGACCATCGAGGAATCCGACGAGGAGCCCGTTGACGTCGTCGCGACACTGCGCGACGCCGCAGTGGACGTGCTCATCTGCTACCTGCCTGTCGGCTCGGAGCACGCGGCCAAGTTCTACGCCCAGTGCGCGATCGACGCTGGAGTGGCCTTCGTGAACGCTCTGCCGGTGTTCATCGCCAGCACCCCCGAGTGGGCGGCCAAGTTCGAGGAGGCCGGTGTGCCCATCGTCGGCGACGACATCAAGTCGCAGGTCGGTGCCACCATCACCCACCGAGTACTCGCCAAGCTGTTCGAGGATCGGGGCGTCGAGCTTCAGCGCACGATGCAGCTCAACGTCGGCGGCAACATGGACTTCCTGAACATGCTCGAACGCGATCGGCTCGAGTCGAAGAAGATCAGCAAGACGCAGGCAGTGACGTCGCAGATCCCCGATCGTGACCTCGGCAAGCGGAACGTGCACATCGGGCCCTCGGACTACGTCGCATGGCTCGACGACCGCAAATGGGCCTACGTCCGGCTGGAGGGCAAGGCCTTCGGCGACGTCCCACTGAACCTGGAGTACAAGCTCGAGGTCTGGGATTCTCCCAATTCGGCCGGCGTCATCATCGACGCGCTCCGCTGCGCCAAGATTGCGAAGGATCGCGGCATCGGCGGCCCGATCTTGTCGGCGTCGAGCTACTTCATGAAGTCGCCACCGGTGCAGTACTTCGACGATGACGCTCGCGACGCCGTGCAGAAGTTCATCGACGGCGCGGTCGCCCGCTGAGCCGTTGGAGCCTCCGCCAATCGGATCTGCCGCGCTCGCCAGGCTCGGCTACCCCCCGTATTGGCGCAGGCTCTTAGTTCAGGGAGGGGTCGGGAGGATAGGTCGCCACCAGACTGAGCGGTGGCGGCTGACGGCGTAGCACCCGCGACCACAGCTCTCGCGGCTCCTCGCTGAACACATCCGCCGCGGATCCAGTGACGACGAACCAGGCACCCTGGGCCAGCTCACCGTCGAGTTGGCCCGCGGACCAGCCCGCGTGCCCGGCGAAGATCCGCAATTGCGTGGTCAACCCGGTTATCAGCGCGACGTCAGCGTCCAGATCGACGGTGGCGAGGCCGTCCATGAGGCGGCGCACGCTGGATTCGTCCTCGCCGACTCCGTCACCGCCGACCTGGCCCAGGCACAGCGCACCGTCGACCAGGACGGGGCCACCCCCGAAGACCACCGACGGTTCGGAGACCGCGTCCTGCCAGAGCGGAAGCACCTGACCGACTGGGGTGCGACTGGGCCGGTTGATGACCACGCCGACCGTTCCGCCGCTGTCGTGCTCGAGCAGGTAAACGACGGTCCGCTTGAAGGTGTCCTCGGTGAGCAGCGGCGCGGCGATGAGCAGCCGTCCCGGCGCCGGTTCCAGCCTGCGCACCGGGAACGACGGCAGGTGGTCTGGTCGCTCGGAGGACACAGTGCACATCTTGCCGCGTTCGCGTACGCGGTGTGCCACTCGGCGCAACAAATCGCTCGCGGCCAGCTACCGTCAGACTGTGCACTATCGGGGCCACCTGCGCGTCGCGCTCGCTCGGCGCGACTTCCGGCGGCTGCTGTTCGTGCGTCTGCTCGGCCAGTTCGGCGACGGTGTGTTCCAGATATCGCTGGCCGGCGCGGTGCTGTTCAACCCGGAGCGGCAGGCCCACGCGGCCGAGGTCGCCGCTGGATTCGCGGTGATCCTGCTGCCGTACTGCCTCGTCGGGCCGTTCGCCGGCGTGTTGCTCGACCGCTGGTGGCGCCAGCGGGTGCTCGTGCTCGCGAACCTGGTCCGCGCTGTGCTGGTTCTGGGCGTCGCCGCCGAGGTGGCGGCGGGTGTCGACAACCAACTGTTCTACGTCTCAGCGCTGGTTGTCGTGTCTGTTAACCGGTTCTTCCTCTCGACGCTGTCCGCCTCGTTGCCGCACGTGGTCAATCCTCCGGAGCTCGTCACAGCCAATGCGCTGTCGACGACCTGCGGTGGGATCGCCGCCACGCTCGGCGGCGGTTTCGGTATCGCCATCCGGGCCCTGGCCGGGGACACCAACGTGGGGTACGGCATCGTCGGCGCGCTGGCGCTGCTGCCTTATGTCGCGTCCGCACTGACCGCCCGCGGCTTCGCTCGGGTGGCCCTCGGGCCTGACGACGTGCACCGGTGCAATCGGGAGACGATGCGGGCTGTCGCTGCAGGTCTCGTGGCTGGTGCCCAATATGTCGCTCGCTTGCGGCCGGTGTGTTACGCGTTCACGGTGATCGGGATATACCGGTTCTGCTACGGCATCCTCACCATCACCACGTTGCTGCTCTACCGCAACTACCTGCCGGATGACGGCTTCTTCCGCAACGGACTCGCGGGTCTCGCGCAGGTCGTTCTCGGCGTCGCAGTCGGGTCTGCGCTGGCCGCAATCGTGACGCCGCCGGTCACCCGCCGGCTGGGCTTCGTACGGTGGGCGTCCATCCTGCTCATGACGGCGTCCTTTGCCGCCTTCGGCTTGATCCTCCCGTTCCGACTGCCCTTGCTGGTCCTGGCCGCCTGTGTGCTCGGCTTCACTTCTCAGGGCATCAAGATCTGTGTTGACACCCTGCTCCAACAGAATGTGGCCGACGATTTCCGCGGCCGGGTGTTCACCCTCTACGACACGCTGTTCAACATGACCTTCGTGGCCGCGGCGGTCGTCACCGCCCTGCTGATCCCGGACTCCGGACATGCTCCTGCGGCCGTGGTCGCGATCGGTGTGGTCTTCGCGGTCACCGCGCTCGGCTACCTCCGCTTCCATGGCCGCGGTCAACTGGCGCCCGCGGCCTCCCCGGCCGAGACGGAGCCGCTTCCGATCGGCCAGTGACGATTGGCCGGTGCCGAGTCATTCGCCGTTGTTGGCCGACGCCCACTCGCGCAGGGCAGCCACCGCGCGGTCATGTCCGAGCGGACCGTGCTCGAGTCGCAGGTCCAGGAGGTACCGGTAGGCCTGTCCGACGCGCGGCCCCGGCGGGATGCCCAGCACCGCCATGATCTCGTGCCCATCGAGATCCGGACGGATCGCGTCGAGCTCCTCCCGCGCGCGTAATGAGGTGATCCGGGCTTCGAGGGCGTCGTAGCTCGTCGCGAGAGCTTCCGCCTTGCGCTTGTTACGGGTCGTGCAGTCGGACCGAACGAGCTTGTGCAGCCGATCGAGCAGGGGCCCCGCGTCGACGACGTAGCGGCGTACGGCGGAGTCGGTCCACTCGCCGCGTCCGTAGCCGTAGAAGCGCAGATGCAGGAACACCAGCTGCGCGACCTCGTCAACCAGCTGCGTCGGGTACCGGAGCGCCGAAAGCCGCTTGCGGGCCAGCTTCGCGCCAACCGCCTCGTGGTGATGGAAGGTCACTTGCCCGCCGGGCTCGAAACGCCGGGTGGCTGGCTTGCCGACGTCGTGCAGTACGGCCGCCCACCGCAATACCAGGTCGGGGCCTTCGGTCTCCAGGGCGATGGCTTGATCGAGGACCTGCAGGGTGTGCGCGTAGACGTCCTTGTGCTGACCGTGCTCGTCTGCGGCCATGCGCAGCGCGGGCAGCTCGGGCAGGACGACGTCGGCGAGACCGGTGTCGACGAGTACCTCCAGGCCGCGCCGGGGTGCCTGGCCGAGCAGCAGCTTGGTGAGCTCGCCCGAAATCCGCTCGGCGGTGATGCGACCCAGCTCGCCGGACATCGACGACATCGCGGCACGGACATCCGGCGCGATTCTCACTCCGAGGGTCGCCACGAACCGCGCCGCCCGCAGCATGCGGAGCGGATCGTCAGCGAACGACTCTTCGGGCGTGCTGGGCGTCCGCAGTATGCCGCGCGCCAGATCGGCCAGCCCTCCGTACGGATCGCTGAATCGGCCGTCACCGGTCACCGACAAGGCCATGGCATTCATCGTGAAGTCGCGACGGCGCAAGTCGTCCTCGAGTGACCGCCCGTACGCGACCTGGGGGTTACGGGACACCCGGTCGTAGCGATCCGCGCGGAAGGTCGTGATCTCGCATCGTTGCCCGTCGACCAGCGCGCCGACTGTGCCGAAGTCGATTCCGGTCGTCCAGGTGGCCTCAGCAATTGGGCCGACCAGTTCGAGCACCCGCTCCGGGTGGGCGTCGGTGGTGAAGTCGAGATCCCTGAGATCCGCGGAATCAGGGCCCCGCGCGAGCAACGCATCGCGGACCGGTCCGCCGACAAGGTGAAGCTGGTAGCCGGCCGAGTCGAACAGCGCGCCCAGTCGCTGCGCGACCGGCGGCACCGGCACCAGATCGGCAGGTCCACGGACGGTCACGGACGGCCAGCGTACCCATCGGGCGGTTACGATCGGGCCATGTCCCGAGGCGCCTCGGACGCGCCCCGGCGCGGCCGGTCACAAGCGCGGAAAGCGCCGGCGGCCGGTCGAGACACTGCGGGCTCGTCCGGAGGCCGCACGCGTCGTCGCCCTCACCTGCAGCGAGTCGACGAGACGAGCGCGGGCGGCCTCGTCGTCGACCTCGCTGAGGAGATTCCGCGGGGGGCGCTCATCGGGCGTACAGACCGCAGGGGTCGGCTGCTCTGGTCTCTGCCGAAGGGGCACGTCGAGCCTGGAGAGACCCCGGAGCAGGCGGCCATCCGGGAGGTTGCTGAGGAGACCGGGATCGCGGGGGAGATATTGGGGAGTCTCGGCACGATCGACTTCTGGTTCATCGCGGAGGGACGGCGGGTGCACAAGACCGTCCACCACTTCCTGCTGCGGGCCGTCGGCGGCGAACTGTCCGACGCCGACATCGAGGTCACCAAGGTCGAATGGGTGCCCTTCCCGCAGATTGCCGACCGGCTCGCCTACCCGGACGAGCGAGGCCTGGTTGACACCGCGGGGCGACTGCTCGCGGACACCGCGTGAGTCGACTACGGCGAATCGGGCCACCAGCGCATCAGGCCGGGCGGCGACGCGGCAAACGGGTCTTCGCCGCATTCCTCCTCGGCGGGTTCGCGCTGGCCTCGACGCCAACGTCCGCCGGCGCGGTTGCGCCACTGACCGAATCGTCGGTGACCGTTCGGGTCGTGGACATGTCCCCGACGACGGCCACCGGAACGGCGAAACCGGCCCCGCTAACGATTACCGTCGCGCTGACGAACACCACCGGCCAGGCGCTGCGCGACGTCCAGCTCTCCGCTCAACGCGAAGCGCCGATCAGCCGCCAGTCCCAGCTGGACCAGCTGATGGCGCACCCGACCGCCGGTGACCCCAATGGCGTCCAACCCATGCATGGGGTGGATCTCGGCAATCTGGCGGCCCACGCGTCCGCCCGGGTGATCTATCGCGCCACAACCAGCACGGTCGTGTCGGCCGCCGACATATGCCTATGCCTCACCGGCGTCTATCCGATCGACTTCTCGGTGACTGCCACCGGGACCGACGGGGTGGCCACGCAGGTTGGCTTCGGGCAGACCTACCTGCCTTACTTCCAAAGCCAGCCTGAACGGGTGCAAATCAGCTGGGTATGGCCGCTGATCGACCGTCCGCACCGGCTCGACGACGACTTCACGTTCATCGACAACGCGTTGCCGGTGACCGTCGGAACTGGTGGTCGCCTCGACCGGATGCTCCGGGTCGCAGAGCAGGTCGCGCCCAACGTGCGGCTGTCGCTCGTTGTCGACGCCGACCTGCTCGACGAGCTTGCGGTCATGGCAAGCGGGAAGTACGACGTGCTCGTGGGCGGCGGCAGGCGGGTCGCCGGCACGGACGGGCGTGTCGCGCAAGCCTGGCTTGCCCGACTGCGTGCGTTGCTCCCGCGCGTAGATCTGCACATCACGCCGCCGAGTGACCCCGACATCCAAGCCATCGTTCGGCAGCACCTGCCTTGGACGGCAACCCTCAGCGATGCCGCGAGTACGCGAGTGGCGGCCGCGCTCGGCGTCCCGTCTCTTGCCCCATTCGGCGACGTGTACTGGGCAACTGGTGGGACGACCACACCCCAAGCGCTCGCGTCAGTCGTCGACCACGGCGCATCCGCGCTGATCCTCGACGACACCGCGTTTGCTTCCGACATCTCGGTTTATCCTCGGCCGGACGGGGTGACCACGCTCACCGCATCGGGGGTGAGCGGCCCGGTACGGGTGGCGGTGACTGATTCGGCGGTGCAAAAGTGGGCCGGTGCCGTGCTCGGCCGAGGCGGCCTCGGCACTGCCGCCCTTCCCCAGTTGGTGTCAGAGCTTGCCGTCCGGGCGGCAGATCAGCCGGATCAATCGCACTACGTCGTGATCACGCCGGACCGGCATCTGGACCCGTCCGTCAGTCTCGTCACAAGGGCGATCCTCGAGACCGCGAGCACAAGTTGGTCAGAAGCGTTGCCGGTGCGCACGGCCCTGCGGCGCGTCCCGCCGACGGATCGCGGCGCCCTCGGAGGGGTCGATCCGAACCGGGAGATTTCCGCCGCTGTGGTGGGACAAGCGCTGGCGGCGGCGACCTTCGCCGACTCCTTCCGTAGCGCGCTTTCCCAAGCAGACGCCGTGAAGGTGCTCGGCGGCATTCCCTCGGCCGTCCAGCGGACGGTGTCGTCCGCGTGGCGCGACCGGCGGGCAGAAGGCGTCCAGACGGCTGCGGCCTTGACCACAATCGTCGCGAGCCTGCAAAACGGAGTGCAGATCGCGCAACCGGCGGTGGGCACGTACACGCTTGCCTCGAACAGTGCGCCGCTCTTCGTCACCGTGGTGAACTCACTGGCGGTTCCGGTCACCGTGCGGGTGAGCATCGAGACCGTCAACAACATCGTTGGCTTCAGCGCGCAAACCCTGCAGCACGAGACGATTCCAGCCCGGCAACAGGTTTCGCTCCGCATGGCCGTCAAGGTGCAGCGGGCCGGACGGTTCCAGGTGGACGCGACGCTAGCCACGCCAGACGGAACACCGCTGGGTCAGCCGGTGCGTCTTCAGGTCCGCAGCACGGCCCTCGGTGGCATCGGGGTGACCATCACCCTGGTGGCAACCGGGATCCTCGTCGTCGCGCTCATTGTGCGCTTCGTCCGCCGGCTCCGTCACCGCCGGTCACCGCCGCCTACCGACCGCTCGGCGCCGCCCGCCCAGCCGATGGCGGTGGGTTCATGACCGAAGATAGCTGGAGCGAGCCCGAGCTCTACGGCTCGGATCAGGTCGTCCTGCAGCCACCGGACCAGGCCGATGTCGCGTGGGGCGTCACGACATACGTCGGGCCGAAGCGGTACCGGCCCGTCGCCAACAATCAGCTGCCGCATCCGACCGCGCAGGCGACTTCCGAGCCCGAGCTGCCACCGGCCGACGACAACCGCAGCCTGCTGGCGTCCAGCCGCACAATGGCTATCGGCAGCCTGTTCAGCCGAATCACGGGCTTCATACGCACCCTGGCAATCGCCGCCGCTCTCGGCGCCGCTGGCGTTGGCGACGCGTTCAACGGTGCGAACACGTTTCCGAACATGGTCTACGAGCTGCTCCTGGGCGGCGTGCTCACCAGCGTGATCGTTCCGTTGCTGGTCAACGCACAGGTACATGACAAAGACCGCGGTGTGGCCTACACGCAGCGATTGATGTCACTGGCGACGGTCGCGTTGGCGATCGCGACCCTGCTCGCGGTCGCCGCGGCGCCGCTGATCGCACGTGCGTTCGTGGCCGAGCCCGCGAAGCGAGAGCTGACCAGCATGTTCGCGACGCTGCTGCTTCCGGAGATCTTCTTCTACGGCATGGCCGGCATGTTCACGGCACTGCTGAACGTCAAGCACGTCTTCGGCCCGGGGGCCTGGGCACCGGTCGTGAACAACGTGATCGCGATCCTCACGGTGGGAATCTTCCTCACCCTGCCCGGCCCGCACACCTTGCTGCCGTCCACGATCACGAATCCGCAGATCCTCGTCCTGGGCATCGGCACGACGCTTGGGATCGCGGCCCAGGCCGCGGTGCTGATCCCGTTCGTGCGCCGGACCGGATTCCGGTGGAAGTGGCGCCTACGCGGTACCCCCGAAGAGGAAGACCGCATGAAAGAGGCGGGGTCGCTGACCGCCTGGGTGCTCGGTTACGTGGCGGCCAGCCAGGTGGGTGTCGTCGTGATCATCAAGGTCGCGTTCGGGCTGAGCGACGGCGCGGTCACCAACTTCACGTTTGCCGACCTGCTCTTCCAGGTCCCCTACGGCGTGCTGGGGGTGTCGCTTCTCACCGCGCTGATGCCGCGCATGTCCCGGTCCGCCGCTCGGGGCGATACCGCGGCGGTGGTGGCCGACCTGTCTCTCGGCGCGAGACTCTCCGCCGTTGCCCTGATTCCCGTGACGGCCGCGTTCATCGTTCTCGGGCCATCGCTCACCACGGCGTTGTTCATCGGGCGGATGACAGTCGATGAGGCTCGCCTGGTCGGTACGACGCTGGCCTGGGCGGCGTTCGGCTTGCTTCCGTTCGCGTTCGTCATGCTGCAGCTACGGGTGTTCTACGCCATGCGCGACGCCCGGACACCGACGCTCGTGAACATTTGCATGGTGCTGGCGAAGATCATCCTGGTTCTGCTGGCGCGCGAGGTGCTCTCCGGGGACGCTCAGGTGATCGCGCTGAACGTCTCCACATCCCTGTCCTACATCGTCGGCGCCGTACTCGGCCATGTGCTGCTCACCCGGCGATTCGGCCGGCTGGGATTTCGCACGGTGGCCCGGACCGTCTGCCGGATCGCCATCGCAGCTGCTATCGCCGGCGCAGTCGCATGGGGCGGCGTATACGTCGCGCACCTGATCGCCGGTTCCGACCGAGTCGGCTCGTTCGTTGCTCTCATTCTCGGCGGGATTCCCGCCATCGTGGTGTTCGTGATAGCGGGACGGGCGCTGCACATCTCCGAGCTCTCAGACATCCTCGGAGCGCTGCGGCGCCGGCCGGCAGCAGCGCCGCCGGAGCGCCAGTCCGCTACGTCCGAGCGGGAATCTCAGGGGCCGTAAGATCGTTATGCCGGTCGACATCGTCGAATTTCGAGGACATCACCACGTGACGACAGCAGGCACCAAGCATCGGGCGCTCATCATCATCGGTTCCGGCCCAGCTGGATACACCGCGGCCCTCTACGCGGCCCGAGCCGACCTCAGCCCGCTGGTGTTCGAAGGCAGCCAATTTGGTGGCGCACTCATGACCACCACGGAGGTCGAGAACTACCCGGGCTTCCCCGAGGGCATCATCGGTCCGACGCTGATGATGCAAATGCGCGAGCAGGCCGAGCGGTTCGGCGCTGAGATCGTGAGCGACGACGTCACGTCCGTGGACCTGACCTCGCCGGTCAAGGTTGTCCGCTCACACCGCGCCGAGTACACCGCGGACGCGGTGATCCTGGCGATGGGCTCGGCGTATCGCAAGCTCGGCATTCCGCGGGAGGACGAGCTGTCCGGCCACGGGGTGTCCTGGTGCGCCACCTGTGACGGTTTCTTCTTCCGGGACAAGGATCTCATAGTCGTCGGCGGTGGCGACACGGCTATGGAGGAAGCGACGTTTCTGACCCGCTTCGCCAAGTCAGTCACTGTCGTGCATCGCCGCGACTCGCTTCGGGCCAGTCGCATCATGGCTGATCGGGCTGCAGCCAACGAGAAGATCCAGTGGGTATGGAACTCACAGGTTGTCGGGATCGAAGGTGACACCTCCGTCACCGGCGTGATCCTGCGAGACGTCGAAACCGGCGAGGAGCAGCGCCGGGCCGCCCAAGGTTTGTTCGTGGCTATCGGGCACGAGCCTCGAAGTGAGCTGGTGGCTGGCCAGGTGGACCTCGACGCCGAGGGCTACATCCTCGTGCGGTCAGGCTCGACCCGTACCAACCTCGAGGGTGTATTTGCCGCTGGAGATGTGGTCGACCACACCTATCGACAGGCTGTGACGGCCGCCGGCACCGGATGTGCCGCGTCGCTTGACGCCGAGCGTTACCTCGCCGCGCTGGCTGATCGGCAGCCTGCGGGAATGTCCGCCCAGTCCTGACGCGTTGTACAGCCATCAACTACCCCTGCGAGGAGCCATACATGGGTCAGCACACCAAAACGGTGACCGACGACACTTTCGCCAACGAGGTTCTCGAAGCCGAGGGCCTGGTGCTCGTCGACTTCTGGGCCGAGTGGTGTGGGCCGTGTCGCATGGTCGAGCCGGTCCTGGACGAGATTGCCGGTGAGTACGAAGGAAAGATCACGATCGCCAAGGTCAACGTCGACGAGAACCCTCGGATTACCCGCGATTACCAAGTCATGTCGATTCCGACAATGTCCGTTTTCTCCAAGGGCGAGCTGGTGAAGTCGATCGTCGGAGCCAAGCCCAAGGCCGCGCTTCTGCGTGACCTCTCCGACTACATCGGCTGACCGCCAGCCATCAGACGCACGTCCCCGCCGGGCTATCCGGCGGGGACGTTTTGTCACATTCTGACGGAGCAACGGCCGATGCGGCGATCCCATTCGGCATCTCGGCCCACCTCGGGCAGAATGGCGTCCGGCGCGCAACCCGGCGAGCCGGTTCGAGGGACACGAGGTTCGCTTTTCGATGCAGCCGTTACGCTACGGCGCCGAAGGTGCCGCCGTCGCAGATGTCCGCCGGGTTCTGGCTGGTCTCGGGCTGCTCGCGAACGTCGATCCTTCCACGGAACGGACTTTCGACACCTCCGCCGAGCTTGCGGTCCGCCATTTCCAGCAACGCCGCGGACTGTCCGTTGATGGGGTCGTAGGGCCGGAAACCTTCGCCGCACTCAACTCGGCGCGGTGGCGGCTTGGCGATCGAGTGCTCGCCTACAACGCGACCACGCCGATGGCCGGTGATGACGTCACCGCCTTGCAGGTGCAGCTGATGGAAATCGGCTACGACCTCGTCCGGGCGGATGGGCTATTCAGCGGCCACACGCAGGAGGCGCTGCGCGCATTCCAACGCGATTACGGCCTTGTACCCGATGGGGTATGCGGTCCGGACACGCTCCGGGCGCTACGTCAGTTGAGCCGACGCGTCGTCGGCGGGCGCCCGCAACTACTGCGCGACATGGTGGCCGTGGCCCAAGCCGGCCCCCGATTGCTGGGCAAGCGGCTCGTCCTCGATCCGGGACACGGCGGAGAAGACCCCGGCGTGTACGACGTCGAGGTCTGCGAGGCCGACCTGGTATGGGACCTCAGTCGCCGGCTCGAGGCGCGCCTGACCGCGCTCGGAGTGCGGAGTTGGGTAACCCGTGGTCCGAACAATGGGGCCACGGACGAGCAGCGGGCGGCCTTTGCAAACGAGATCGGCGCGGATCTGCTGCTGTCCCTCCATATCGACGCAGCGCCGTCTCCCAAGCCCAATGGCATCGCGACGTACCACTACGGCGCCGGGGAATCCAGCTCGACTATCGGTGAACGGCTGGCCGACCTTGCGCAACGCGAGCTGGTCGCCCGCACCCGGATGCTCGATGCCCATGTGCATGGCAAGACCTGGACCTTGCTCCGGATGACTCGCATGCCGGCCGTCCGAGTCGAGGTCGGCTACCTGAGTTCACCGGCCGACCGCAGCCGCCTCGTCGACCCCACGTTCCGAGACACGGTTGCTGAAGGTTTGCTCGTGGCCGTGCAGCGGCTGTACTTGCCGAAAGCCGACGATCCGCCGACCGGCGCATTGCGTCTCCCGGCCGTCGCCTCCTGATCCACCGCCAATCCGCCGTACCAGCGGGCCAACTCGGCGGTCTTCCTGGGAGTCGGCGCCGCGAATACGATGAGCCTCGGGATGGTCGCGAACAGGCTCGACCCGGCGCATTGGATCTCCCGACCGTTGGCTCCGGACGCGTACGGCCAATCCGCTGTATCAGCCGACGGGCGGAGCGGTTCCTTCTCAGTGCCGGCCGACGTCCGTCCGGCAGACGCCCGGAGGACTGGCCATGCCGACAGCGCTCACCTCTGCCACCACAACTGCTGCGAGGACGCCACACCGGTTGGTGCTCACCGACCCGGCCGATGTGCAGCACGCAGCTGATGCGCTCGCCGACGGTGGCGTGGTCGGCCATGGCTTCGCGAACGTCTACGCGATAACGACCCGACCCGACGCGGACATCGTCCAACGAGTCAACCACATGCACGATCGTCCGACAGACGGGCCCGGCAGTATCACCGTCCCGCCGGAACGCATCCCAGACCTCTTCGACTGGACCCAGCTGCCGCCCGGACTCACGCGACGTTCCGTGCTGCGCGCCGTGGACGCGTTCTACCGGTCCGGGCCATTCGGGTTTCGCGGTCCGGCCGCCGAGCACCTTCCTCCCCACCTGACCTACCTCGAGGCGGACGTCATGACCACGCTGGTCATCGCGCCCGGCTACAACTGCCCATCGAACGACTTCCTGGCCCGGGCGCTTGCCGCCGCGGACACCGACGTACTCCACATCGCCTCGGCGAACCCGTCCGACCACAGCCCCGGCATCACGCTTCTCGAGCATCCGGACGATGTCGCTGCTCGGTCTCGGTACCCCGGCTACCAGGCGACGTCGGCGACGATCCTCGGTTTTCACCGGCCCGTGCGCGTAGCCGGAGATCGTCGCCCGCAGCTGCTGCTCGAACGGCACGGATCGCTCGATGTCGACACCGTGCGCCAGATACTCGACGACCTCGGCCTCGGCCTCGTTGACCGGACCGCGCCGGCTGACGGCCATCTGCCGCAACGCGATCGGGCGGCCTGAGCAACGGGCAGCTTGGCCTGCCGGCGCTAGACCCTGGGAGTGGGCTGGCTGGTTCGGTTCGTTAACCCGGCCGCGGCGCGCGGTACCGTCATTCCGGATCGCAGCCGGTTCCACGCCTGCCCGACATCTGCGCGCCAACCCGTCGTAGCGCGCAGGTCAAGCCTCATCCGCGGATACGTACGGTGCGACCGGACGGTGGCGAATCCAGTGGCGGCGAGAAATCCTTCCGGCAACGGACAGCCATGCACCGGGTGACCCGGGGGCCGATTTGCCGAGACTCCGAACGCCTCGATCGCACGAGCGCTTTCGTGTCCAGAGGCGCCCGCCGCCCGCAGGGCGAGATCTCGGGCGACACCCTGAACGAGTGCTCGCCCGAGACCGCGTCCCCGGTGTGCCGGGAACACCATTAGGGCCATGAGAATGACCGAGTCAGCAGCTAACGGGGAGGTGGGGAAGCTTCCTGCGCGCGGTACATATGCCGGAGGTGCGTAGATGGCGAAGCCGGCCATCTTGCCGTCGGCGTATACCGCCTTTCCGCACGTGCCCCATTCGAGGAGCGTGTTAGAGAACCACGCTTCCTTCTCGAGCGCGCCGGCGCCGTTTGCCGCAGCACGCGTCGCGGCCGGCGCGTCCAACTCCCAGTACACACACGAGCGAACCGCTGGCGGGAGCTCGGCCAGGTTGTCGAGCGTGCGGTCAACCGCGCCCGTCATCCGGCGTCCCACACCGACCTCCGCTCAGTCCGGACGGTATTCGGCCAGGAACGCGCCAATCCGACCGATCGCCTCGGTCAAGTCATCCGCGCGCGGGAGAGTGACGATGCGCAGGTGGTCGGGCTGGGGCCAGTTGAAGCCACTACCTTGCACGACGAGCACATGTTGGTCACGCAGCAGATCAAGCACGAATTGCTGGTCGTCCTCGATCGGATAGACCTCGGGGTCCAGGCGCGGGAACACGTACAGCGCGCCCCGTGGCTGCACGCAGGTGACACCGGGAATCTGCTTGAGTGCGGCCATCGCGGCGTCACGTTGCTCGCGCAGCCGGCCACCCGGCAGCACCAGATCGTGAATGCTTTGGCGGCCGCCCAGCGCGGTCTGGATCGCGTGTTGCCCCGGTACATTCGGACACAACCGCATGTTGGCCAAGATTGACAAGCCCTCGAGATAGCTGCCGGCGGCGCGGCGTGGACCCGTCACCAGCAACCACGCCGACCGAAAGCCGGCCAGCCGATATGCCTTCGACAGCCCGTTGAACGTCAGCGTAAACAAGTCTGGTGCGACGCTAGCGAACGGAACATGTTCTGCTCCGTCATAGAGAATCTTCTCGTAGATCTCGTCGGTCATGACGACCAGACCGTGCTTACGGGCTAGCTCGGCGATGCTCTCAAGTACCCATCGGGGGTATACGGCGCCAGTTGGGTTATTGGGATTGATGACGACAATCGCCTTAGTTCGTGGGGAAATCTTCGCCGCGAGGTCGTCGATGTCAGGTAACCAATCTGCGGACTCGTCGCACATATAGTGGACCGCGCGCCCGCCGCACAGTGATGTAGCCGCGGTCCATAACGGATAGTCGGGCGCCGGAATGAGCACCTCGTCACCGTCGTCGAGCAGCGCCTGCAGCGCGAAGGAAATGAGCTCGCTCACTCCGTTGCCAAGCCACACATGCTCAACCGAAACGTCGACGAACCCTTGCTCCTGATAGTGCTGAACGATTGCCGTGCGTGCGGACAGGACGCCCTGGGAATCCGAATAGCCTTCTGATAATGGGAGATTCCGCACCACGTTGGCGACAATCTCGTCCGGGGCTTCGAACCCGAAAGGCGCCGGGTTGCCGATGTTCAACTTGAGGATGCGACGGCCTTCTTCTTCTAGTCGGCGCGCGGCATCCAAAACCGGACCACGGATGTCGTAACAGACGTCGGCCAGTTTGCTCGATTGGGAGACCTTCACTAGCCCACAATCGCATATCTGGCGTATGAGTCGTTACACGGCTGACGCTCGTCCGATCGTCAATCCACTGCGAGGGTGCGCAACATGCAGCTTCAAGACGCTATCCGTCGACGTCGCATGGTCCGGGCCTACGACTCGGACCGGCCGGTACCGCGTGACGAGGTCAACGGTTTGTTGGATCTCGCGGTTCGGGCTCCGTCGGCAGGCTTCACCCAGGGTTGGCGGTTCCTCGTGCTGGACACCGCGGTCGCACGCGACGCGTTCTGGTCCGCGACAACAGTTCCGGGCGACGCGCCCGACGCCTGGCTAGCCGGGCTGGCCACCGCACCGGTACTTATCCTGATTTTTTCTGATAAAGACGCTTATCTTGACCGTTACGCCGAGCCGGACAAGGGATGGACCGACCGCGACGAGCGTCGGTGGCCCATTCCGTACTGGCACGTCGATGCGGGCATGGCCGCGCTCCTGCTGTTACTCGGAGCGGTTGATCGGGGTCTCGCGGCATGCTTCTTCGGGGTACCGGCCGAACGGTGGGAGTCCCTGCAAGCAGCGTTCGCCGTCCCCTCCGGGCTGACGCCCGTGGGCGTGGTGAGCCTCGGCTACGGCCGGCCTGATCGACGCTCCCCGTCGCTGCGTAGGGGTCGCCGGACCGTCGCCGAGGTCACGGCCTACGGCTCGTTCGGGTGAATGGAGCCGGGCGACCCGTCGGGCCGAATACCGGCCGAGCCAAAAGGCCCGCTGCCCGATCCATTGATGTGCTCGGGCGCCGCCGCCCGGTGCACCGCGAGCTCTGGAGCGATCACCCCGACGATGCGCTCCAAGTCGTCGACCGAGGCAAACTCGACGGTGATCTTGCCTTTGCGCCGACCGAGGTCGACCCGCACCCGAGTGTCCAGCACGTCGGACAGCCGATCGGCGAGTTCATGGAGTCCCGGGGCCGTGATCCGATGCGTGGCCGAACGTCGCGCCGGCCGACCATCGCGGGCGGCTTCACGGGCCGCCGTCGCCACGATTTCCTCGGTCGCTCGTACCGACAGGCCTTCGGCCACGATCCGTCCCGCGAGCTCGTCCTGGGCGTCCCGATCGGCCAGCGCAAGCAGCGCGCGCGCATGGCCGGCGGAGATCACGCCAGCAGCGACCCGCCGTTGCACCGGGATCGACAGGTTCATGAGCCGGATAGTGTTGCTCACCTGCGACCGGCTCCGGCCGATCCGGAGAGCGAGCTCCTCATGGGTCACGCCGAAGTCATCGAGCAGTTGCTGGTAGGCCGCGGCTTCCTCCAGCGGGTTGAGGCCGGTGCGGTGCAGGTTCTCGAGCAGCGCATCTCGCAGCATCGCGTCATCCGCCGTGTCACGGACGATCGCCGGGATACGGGTTAGGCCCGCAGCGATAGCCGCCCGCAGCCGACGCTCGCCCATGACGAGCTCGTAGCTGCCGTCCGAACTCGCCGGGCGGACGACAACGGGCTGCAGAACGCCGAATTCTCGGATCGAGTGGGTCAGCTCCCCGAGGGAGTCCTCGTCGAAAACCTGCCTCGGCTGGCGCGGGTTGGCCCGGATCGCCGCAACGTCGAGCTCGGCGAATCTAGATTCGGGCACGCCGACGGCCTCTGTCGGCTCCGTGCGTTCGACCTCGGGCGAGGGTGGCGCCGAGGGTGCTTCCGTCCGACGGTCTCCGTCAGAAGTAACGCTCGAGTCGAGGATGACCCCACCCGAGGGATCCGAGCCGGCGGCGGGGTCCAGCACTGCCACCGATCGCTCGGCTTCTTCTGGCCGCGGATTGGTGCGGATCAACGCGCTTAGTCCCCGGCCGAGACCGCCCGGCGCCCCATGCCGAGTGCTCATGACACTGCCTCCTGAATGCGCCCAGCGAGTTCGTACGCGGCTTGTAGGTAGCTGATGGCCCCGCGCGATCCGGGGTCGTAGGTCATTACGGTCTGGCCGTACCCGGGTGCTTCGGACACCCTGACGTTGCGGGGGATCACCGCCTCCACAACCAGTCCGGTGAAGTGGTTACGCACATCCGCGGCGACTTGATCCGCGAGCCGAGTGCGACTGTCGTACATGGTCAGCAAGACGGTCGTAATCCGTAGCGTCTTGTTCAGGTAGCTCTGGACCATCTCGATGGTGCCCAACAGCTGCGCGAGGCCCTCGAGCGCGTAGTACTCGCATTGGATCGGGATGAGCACCTCCCGAGCCGCCACCAAGGAATTCACGGTCAGCAAGCCGAGTGACGGCGGCGAATCGATCAGCACATAATCCGGCGGATCATCCTGCTTGAGCAGCTCCTCGACCGCCCGTCGGAGCCGGTACTCCCGGGCGACTTGGGAGGCAAGTTCCAGCTCCGCACCGGCCAGATCGATCGTGGCCGGGGCGCAACGCAGCCCGGCGGCAACGCGCGGCACGGTCACGAGGATGTCGCGGAGTGGCCGCCCGGAAAGCAACACCTCGTACGTGGAGGGGGTGCCTGCGGTGTGCTCGACGCCAAGGGCGGTCGACGCGTTTCCCTGTGGATCCAGATCGATCACAACCACCCGCAGCCCGTGCATGGCCAGGGCCGCCGCGATGTTGACGACACTCGTCGTCTTTCCGACGCCGCCCTTCTGGTTCGAGACCGTGATGACCCGGGTTGCCTCTGGCCGCGACCAGGGGCCGGCGTGATCATCGAGAACGGCGGCCGCGCGATATGCCTCGGCCGCGATGGGCGTGTCGAGCGATGTTTCACGTGAAACGTCGAGGTTGGACGCGCCCGTCGCAGGATGATCGGTGCGGCTGCTCGTCAACGACGCGATCTCGTCGACGCGGCCACCGTCCCGTGCCGTGCCCTCATCGGGCGGTGCGGTCGCTGATGTTTCACGTGGAACATGGTCGTGAGGCTGCCTGGTCCGAGACTCGTCTCGTTCCACCACGATGACCTCGGAGGACTGGCCTGGAAATGCTCCGGCATGCTCCGCGGACATGCTGTTCCTTCCTGCGCCGCGAGGTGCCCCGGTCGGCTCGCGCCAGGCGCCCAGCCAGTACGGGGGCGGTCATCGCACCCTATCGAGTTGGACCGCGTTTCCCAGGTAGCAAACGCGGTCTTGTGGATGAATGCAGTCGACCTGTTTCACGTGAAACGTCATTTCCGCCGTCGGATCACGATGACGGTGGTCGGCGACGCGAGCAAGTCAACGCCGCACAATACGACATGCTGGTCAACACCTCCGAGCCGGCTGATGGCGTCGCGATGCTCGTCGAGTTCTTGCGCTCCGCGGCGACCTTTCAGTGCCAACAGGTGTCCACCAGGTTTTAGGAGCGGCAAGCACCACGCGGCCAAGCGATCCAGCGGAGCAACGGCTCGCGCCGTCACCCAGGCCACCGGCGCTACCCGACGGATGACGGCGCGCTCTTCGGCGCGACCGCGCACCACGCTGACCCGCCCCGCGAGCGCCAACGCGGCTACTGCTTCCTCGAGAAACGTCACTCGGCGGGCCATGGGCTCGACGAGGTCGATGCGCAGATCAGGCCGTGCGCAGGCAAGGACGATGCCGGGTAGCCCAGCTCCCGACCCGATGTCCACCACTCGCGCGGCACGCGGTAGCAACTCGCCGACCACCGCGCAGTTCAGCAGGTGCCGTTCCCAAATCCGTGACGCCTCGTGCGGACCCAGCAATCCGCGCTCCACGCCGGACGACGTGAGCAATTCCGCGTAGCGGCAGGCCAGGGGCAAACCAGGCCCGAAGATCCGCTCAGCTACCTTAGGCGGCTCGGCCTCGCTCAGCGCGACTCCCTGCGCCCCTACTGATCGATGAGCACGACGACCTGACGTTGCGGTTCCTCGCCCTCGGACTCGCTCCGCACGCCGTCGATCGTGGCAATAACGTCGTGCACGACTTTCCGCTCGAACGGGTTCATCGGCGTAAGTCGCACCGGATCGCCGCTGTCGAGCACCGTTCGAGCCGTCTGCGCAGCCAGCGCGCCAAGTTCTTTGCGCCGCGCCTGACGATGTCCGCTTATATCAAGCATGAGCCGACTCCGGGTGCCGGTCTTCTGCTGGACGGCCAGCCGGGTGAGCTCTTGGAGCGCGTCCAAGGTCTCGCCATTCGAGCCGACCAGAGACTGCAAGCCGGTACCGACGATGGCAACGACGGCGCGGTCGTTCTCGACGTCGAGGTCGATGTCCCCGTCGTAATCGATGATGTCGAGCAGTCGCTCGAGGTAATCCGCGGCGATGTCGCCCTCTTGCACGAGCAAGCCGGTTGAGACACGGTCGGAGGCCACGACGGAGCTGTCGACGGTGTCGTCGGTCGCGGCCAAGTCATCAATCTCAGTCACGGAATGTAGTTACCCTTTCTCGTAGCGTGGCAACATTCTGATCGGTAACCAGGCTACGGCGCGATTACCGTCGCTTTTTGGACTGATTCGGACGCTTCCCGCCCGGGCGGCTCGAACTGCCCGCGCCCTGCCGGTTGGGCCGTTGTCCCGGACGCGGTGTGCTCGACCGTGGCGCGGATCCGCTCGATCCTCCGCTCGCGCCGCCCCCTGACGCTGTCGCGCCGTCGGGATTGTCCGCGGCGGATCCGGCGGAGCTGCCGTCCGGTGTTTCGGGCGGCGGGGTGACAACCCGTCGGTCAGTACGGACCGGTTTCTGCCCGGGCTTCGGGGCAAGGCTCTTCCCGAGCTCACCTACTGGAGGTGCCTCTTTGGGAACGTGCGGATGGAACTTGTTGATGTAGAGCTGTTGGCCCATGGTCCAGACGTTGCTCGTGAACCAGTACAGCAGCACGCCCAGCGGGAAGAACAAGCCTGAGAACAGCACGCTCACTGGGATGCCAACCAGCATGAGTCGCTGGACGGTCGCCGCGGTCCCGACCGGAACGGTCACCTGTGACTGGCGGACCAGGATCTGCGTGTAGAACGTCGCCGCAGCGCTAATGACGACCAGCACGATGATCACCACTCGAGTCGCGGTGAGATCGCCGTGCATTTGGGCGATTTCGGCTGGTGTGTCCCGTAACGACCCCGCCAGCGGCGCGCCACCGGTCGGTCCTGCGCCGAACAACCGCGCCGTGGCTGCCTGGCACGTCTCGACCGGGGTGAAGCTGTAGAGGCTGAGCTTCGGGTTGGTGGAACTGGCGGCTCTCGCACAGACCGACCGAGTTGGACAGATGCCGCAGTACGTGGAACAGCGAAATGAAGATCGGGATCTGCAGCAGCATCGGCAGACAGCCGGCGAGTGGATTGAATCCCTCCTCCTGCTGCAGGCGCATCATCTCCCGCTGCTGGGCCTGCCGGTCGTTCTTGTACTTCTCCTTGATCGCCTGCAGCCGGGGCTGCATCTCCTGCATGTTGCGCTGGTAGTGCACTTGCTTGAGGAAGAACCGGAACAGCGCCACCCGCGCGGTGATCACCAGGAAGATGATCGACAGCGACCAGTTCAGTCCGCTCCCGCTGCTCAGACCAAGAAAGGTGAACAGGTCGTGCCAGCGCAGCAACACCCACGAGACGCCGGTGTAGAGGAAGTCCAACATGGGCGGTTCTCCTAGGAGGGGACTGAACGATGCTGCTCGTCGCGAGCGGCGGCCGGGTATGTGAGATGCAAGGAGGAGGAGGCCATACCCGAAGGTATCGACGACGCCGGGGTCCCCGCGAAATCGCGCGGCGATCCCGGGTCCCCGCGAAATCGCGCGGCGATTTCGTGGGGTGGTTTGGTGAGGTGGGACGAGGAGAACAAAGCAGATCGCGTAGCTGGGTCACGCGCAGCGCAGCGATGCATTGTTCAGTCCCCTCCTAGGCGGCCGGGCGAGCGGACGCGGTGTTGTGCGTTCGCGATGCGCGTGGACCGGTCTGACGGGACTTGGCAGCCAGTGCGGGCCGGACGGAACGCGCACGACGACGCGAGACCGACATCACTGATGCCGGGCCCGGGGCGGAAACGGCTGGCGGCACTGGATCGTGCCCTCCACGGTGCCACGGGTGACAGCGCCCGAGGCGGCGAAGCCCCAGCCACACCCCGCGGACGAATCCGAATCGCTCGATTGCCGTTGCGGTATAGACGCTGCAGGACGGGGTGAACCGGCAGGTCGGTGGCCGCCAGGAGCTCACCCCGACCTGCCAGAGCGCAATGAGCGCGCGCGCAGCGCGAGCGGCCGGGCTCATACCGCTCCTCCAGCTCGCTCCAGTCGCATCACCCGGCGGAGCGCTCCGTCGAGGTCATCACCCAACGACCGGTAGTCGTCCGCTGCGGCGGTAGGCAACGCACGAACGACCGTCCCCGATCCGGCCGGGAGCACGGCAAGTCGCGATCGGAGCTGGGCGCGCAGCCGCCGACGTACCTGGTTGCGGACAACGCTGCCGCCGACGGCAGACCCTACGACCAGCCCGACACGTGGTGCCGCGTCCCGGGCGGTCAGGGTTGGCTGGTGGTACAGCACAACGCTGCCGCGGCGGGCCCGCGCCCCGTGGTGAATCACCGTTGCGAACTCATGCGATCGCCGCATCCGATTGGCAGACGGAAGCACGGGATGCGGTGTGTCAACGAGCGGATCAGGCTGATAGCTCGCTGCGGCCCTTACGGCGGCGCGCAGCGATGATGGCCCGTCCGGCGCGGGTCCGCATGCGTAGTCGGAAGCCGTGCGTCTTGGCCCGCCGGCGGTTGTTGGGCTGAAAGGTCCGCTTGGTCACGGTGAGACTCCATCGGTCGTCAGGTGTTTCCGGGCAGGACGTCAGGCCCGTCCCTGAACCGGTATCGACTCTCTACGGTACCGGATCGGCCACGGACCGAGCCAAACCGTGTCCGCCCTATCTCGTCGGCTCCCCACCGGAATCATGGGACGCATGCATGTCACTGGATCGCCTAGCACAGCTGGGTTAACTCCGTGGTCAGCGACACGCCGGACGGGATTGTCCCGCGCGTCGTCCGGCTGTTACGTTGACCAGCCGTGCCGCCCGCCGAAGCACGGCACATCCTCACTGGGTTCTCCCCATAGCCTGCCGAGGGACATGCACAGGCTGTGGACAGGGCTGTGGACAGCCATTTTTCGAACGGCAGTTCGACTCGCACCTGATGTGCGAGGTCGCGAGGCTCCGTGAGATCGTGTCGACGGTCGGCGGTAAACGGGTGGGAGTGGACACGGCGAAGTGGACGACAGTACCGACCTGGCTCGTGTCTGGACACGCGCAGTTTCCCGCTTCGACGACAACACGATTCGCCCCCACCACAAGGCCTGGATCGGTCTGACCCGGCCCGTCGGGCTGGTCGAGGACACCGCTCTCATCGCGGCGCCGAACGAGTTCGCCCGGGACTACTTGGAAAATCGGCTCCGGCCGATGATCGCGTCGGTGCTCAGCGACGAGCTGGGCCGGGAGATCCATGTCGCGGTCACGGTGCAGCCGCAGGACGAGCCCAACGACGCCAACGACTTCTTTGACAGCGTGTCCGGCGAGCCGGAAGACCGCTTTGCCCCGGACTCGATGTATGACGAGTGGACGGCTCAGCTCCGATCAGTCGGGCCGAACGGCGGCGACCGCCCCCGGGACGCGACGCCAGCAGATCGGGAAAGCCGGCTGAATCCCAAGTACACACTCGAAACATTTGTTATCGGTGCAAGTAACCGGTTCACCCATGCGGCTGCGGTTGCCGTGGCCGAAGCGCCCGCGAAGGCGTACAACCCGCTATTCATTTACGGTGATTCCGGCCTCGGCAAGACCCACCTATTGCACGCGATCGGTCATTACGCGCAGCGTCTCTTTCCCGGTCTCAAAGTTCGCTACATCAGCAGCGAGGAATTCACCAACGACTTCATCAACTCGCTGCGGGACGACAAGATGCCTGCGTTCCAGAGTCGCTACCGGTCAGTCGACTTGCTGTTGATCGACGACATCCAGTTCCTCGAACGAGCCGAGCGCACGCAAGAAGAGTTCTTCCATACATTCAACACATTGCACAACGCCAACAAGCAGATCGTGATCAGCTCTGACCGATCGCCACGGCAGTTGTCAACTTTGGAGGACCGACTTCGGACTCGATTCGAATGGGGCCTCATCACAGATGTACAGGTGCCAGACCTCGAGACGCGCATCGCGATTCTCCGCAAGAAGGGGTCGCAGGAGGGAATGAACCCGCCGCCTGAGGTCCTCGAATTCATCGCTACGAAAATACAGAGCAACATTCGTGAGCTCGAGGGTGCGCTTATTCGAGTTACGGCATTCGCCAGCCTTAACAAACAAGACGTCGAAATGGGTCTGGCCGAGATCGTGCTCAAGGATCTCGTGAGCACCACGGAAGGCACAGAGATCACGGCAGCCACGATTATGGCGGTGATCGCCGAGTACTTTTCGGTGTCGATGGACGACCTGACCGGTGCGTCCCGCAGTCGGGTGCTGGTACAGGCCCGGCAGATCGCGATGTACCTCTGCCGCGAGCTCACCGAACTGTCGTTGCCGAAGATCGGTCAGACGTTCGGCGGTCGGGACCACACCACCGTCATGCATGCCGATCGGAAGATCCGATCCTTGATGGCCGAGCGCATGAGCGTCTACAACCAGATCACCGAGCTGACGAGCCGGATCAAAGCTCGAGCGCGCTCGTGAGATTTCGCCACACCGTCAGGCCATTGCTCACATGGTGTGGGCAAACCTGTGGAAAGCTCGGGGCATGATGTGGACAACGGGCGCACGGGTCTCGGCTTCCACTAGCAGGCGGCCGTTCGACCAGGTTCCATCCACGCACCGTCCACAGTCAGCCCGTCGGAGTTTACTGGGGCTCGTAACGTTATCCCCAGTGTCCACAACTGTGATGACGACAACGAGAATCTCTATACCTACAACCAACAACCAGATCATCCACCGTCCATGATCTGAGGACGGACCGATCTGAGCTAAGTCAGTGGAGGCGGCATGAAGTTCCGGGTCGAGCGTGACGCGTTGGCTGAGGCCGTAGCCTGGGCCGCCCGGAGCGTGTCTACTCGTCCGACGATCCCGGTGCTTGCGGGCCTGTTGTTGACGGTCGACGATGCAAGGCTGTCAATATCCGGGTTCGACCTCGAGGCCTCCACCCAGGTCGATCTCGACGTGGCAGCGGGCTCGCCGGGCAGCGCGCTCGTCTCGGGTCGGCTACTTGCCGACATCAGCCGGGCCCTCCCACCGCATCCGGTTGAAGTAGCAGTCGACGGCGCCCGCCTGACCATCTCATGCGGTTCGGCGCGATTCACGTTGCCAACCATGCCGGTGGAGGACTATCCGACTCTGCCCAGCATGCCTACGACCGCAGGCACCGTTGATGGCGAGACATTCGCCGCTGCCGTCGCCCAAGTGGCAGTTGCTGCCGGTCGGGACGACACGTTGCCAATGCTGACTGGTGTTCGGCTGGAGATCGATGGTGACCGGCTCACGCTCGCTGCGACCGACCGGTACCGGCTGGCGGTCCGAGAGCTGGGTTGGCAGCCGAGCTCCCCGACGGCCGCACCGGCTGCAGTGCTGGTGCCAGCGCGCACGTTGGCCGACTCGGCGAAAAGCCTTGCGCACAGCGATGTTTTGACGATCGCGTTGTCAGCACCGGGATCGGCCGGCAGCCCTGGCGAAGGAATCATCGGTTTTTCCGGGAGTTTCACCGGCCGCGCCAGTCGGGCCACGACGCGTCTGCTGGACGCGCAGTTCCCGCCGTATCGGACGCTCCTTCCAACGGAGTGGTCGGCGACCGCCGAGGTTCCGGTCGCACCGTTCGTCGAAGCTATCAAGCGGGTTGCGCTCGTCGCTGAACGTGGCACACCGGTCCGACTGGAATTCGCGGAGGGCGGTGTCGGTCTTACCGCCGGTGGCGAGGACGAGGGCCGAGCCGAGGAGGCCTTGGAGGTCGCCTACGAAGGCGAGCCGATGACGACGGCGTTTAATCCGTCGTTCCTGCTGGACGGGCTCGGGGCATTGCCGGCGCCAACCGCGCGATTTATGTTTACCTCGCCAAACAAACCGGTAGTGCTGCGCCCGGTATCGACGGGTGATGCCGGCAAGCTCGACGGCGACTACACGTACTTGATCATGCCGGTGCGGCTGCCCGGCTAGTCTCGTGTCGCTCTCGTGTACGTCCGTCATCTGTCGCTCGTGAACTTCCGCAGCTGGGCGGGCGTCGACCTGACACTCGACTCCGGCCCTGCGGTTTTTGTCGGTGCGAACGGACGGGGCAAGACGAATCTGGTAGAGGCAATCGGCTATCTGGCCACGTTGCGCAGTCACCGGTCGGCGACCGATGCTCCGCTCGTGCGAGTCGGCGCCGAGCGGGCGATCGTTCGAGCAGCCGTGGTATCCAACCGCGAGACCAGCAGCCGGGAGATGCGGGTCGAAGTGGAGATCACTCCGGGCCGGGCGAATCGAGGGCGAGTCAACGGCACGGCGTTGGCGCGCGTCCGGGAGGTCCTCGGCGTGGTCCGCGCCGTGGTGTTTGCGCCCGAGGATCTGGCAATCGTGCGCGGTGATCCCGCAGAACGCCGGCGGTTCCTCGACGACCTGATCGTTCAACGCAGCCCACGGATGGCCGGCGTGCGGGCCGATTACGATCGGGTGCTCAAGCAACGGGGCGCGCTACTGAAAACAGCCGGTGCAGCGCGTCGCGGCCGAGATGATGCCGATCTGCGCACACTCGACGTCTGGGATGCCCACCTCGCCGCGCACGGAGGGGAACTGCTCGCGGCCCGCCTCGCTGCGGTGGCGGCACTTCGGCCACATGCGGTGGCCGCATACGCCCAGGTGGCGCCCACGAGCGTCGAGCTTGATCTTGCCTACGCCAGCTCGCTCGGCGACCGGCTGCCACCCGGACAACCGCCGGCGCACGTCCTGGAAGCGGAGTTGCTCGCGGAACTGTCCCGGATGCGTAGCCAGGAGCTCGATCGTGGCCAGAACCTCGTCGGGCCGCACCGGGACGACCTAGAGCTACGTCTCGGGCCCCTGCCAGTGCGGGGCTATGCGAGTCACGGGGAGTCCTGGTCGACCGCGCTGGCCTTGCGCTTGGGCTGCTACGAGCTGTTGCGCGAGGAGTTCACGGCCGGAGGAACTCCGGTCTTGATTCTCGACGACGTGTTTGCCGAGCTCGATGCGAGCCGCCGCGAGCAGCTTGCCCTGGCCGCTACCAAGGCTGAGCAGGTGCTGGTGACGGCCGCAGTCGGGTCCGACGTCCCCGACCAGTTGCGAGGCCTGTGGTTCGACGTGCAGGAGGGGATGGTGAAACGTGTCGCCTGACCAGGACCGGACCGAACGCGACGTGACCCAGGCCACTCCGTTATCCACAGATCGTGGTGGAAAACCACCTGAGCCTGTGGACAACAACGACGATCAGGCGCCTGGGAGAGGTCGCGACCTGGCCCGCGCAGCGCTCGCCGATGCGCGAAAGATGCGTCGCATCGGACCTCCGACGGGCCGCGACGAGCGTCGGCGAGCCGCGATCCGTCAGGCGAACCTCGCCCGACCGGGTGGATACTCCGGGGCCGGTGCCGATGAGCGTGATCCGCAGCGGCTCAGCGACGTGCTGTCGGCGTTGCTGGCCGAGCGGGGGTGGGCCGCGCCGGTCACCGAGGCTCGGCTGTTCGCCGATTGGGCCGGACTCGTGGGCGAGGACATCGCCACACATTGTGAACCGGTGAGCCTGCGCGATGGCGAGCTACGGGTCGCCGCTCAGTCCACGGCGTGGGCGACCCAGCTACGGCTCATGGCGTCGAACATCCTCGCGGCGCTGCGGGCCGAGCTTGGGCCGGACGTGGTTCACCGGCTACATGTGACCGGGCCGGTTGGGCCGACCTGGAAGCACGGTCCCCGATCGATGCACAGCGGCCGCGGCCCGCGTGATACCTACGGCTGACCGTCCGCGGTGATGTCAAGTCGACGACTGATCCCGTCGCCGGCGGCGGTCGTCGCGGTTGTCTCGCCCGATACGGTCGTCGCGTGGTCGAATACCGGCGTGTTCGTCCGAATCTGGGACTACGACGTGCCGGATGAGTCCATGGCAGCGTTTCGCGTTGCCTACGGAGCGCAAGGTGCTTGGGCTGAGCTGTTCCGCCAAGCCCCCGGGTTCCTCGGCACCGAGTTGTATCGCGACGGAAATCGCGGCGATCGATTTCTGACCATTGACCGTTGGCGCAGTGAGCAGCATTGGCGTTCGTTTCAGGCGGCATTCGGCTCGGCTTATGAAGCGCTCGACGCTCGGCTGGACGGACTCGCGGTGGCAGAGCGATCACTGTTCGAAGGAACATCCGAGCTCTGAGCGAGAGAACTCGTCGGTGGACTACCTCACGGCGTGATCGTCCGCGATCCGTAAGCCCTCGACCGCTGCCGCCACACGACCAGGCCACTAGCGTGCGTGCTGTGCGGGCCGTGGTGGCGCTGCTGGCGTCGGTGAGCGTCTTTGTTGGCGGGTGCAGCAGCGGCCCCGCTCCGGCACGCCCAGCGGGCGCCCCGGCGTCCCCAAGCGCGTCAACTTCGTCGACCAGCGAGCCGCGAGCAGCGGCGACGAGCAGCAACCCGGCGAGGGCGTCAGCGACTGCGCGGGCCGGCATCACGATCACGGTCGACACCAGCCCATACGGTCCGGTGCTCTTCGATCGCACCGGACAGGCGATTTACGCCTTCGACGCAGAGACGGGCAGCACGCCGCGTTGCTACGACCGGTGCGCCCAGGTCTGGCCACCCGTGCTCACCATGGGCCCGCCGGTCGCCTCCGGCGGCGTCCGCCAGGACCTACTCGGAGTGACGAGCCGCACCGACGGACAACACCAGGTCACCTATCGCGGCCGGCCCCTGTACTTCTACGCCCGGGAGGGCAAACACCAGGTGCTGTGCCATAACGTGGGCGAGTTCGGTGGACAGTGGCTGGCACTCACCACCGCCGGCGTCCCGGCGCCGACGTAGCTCGGCTGGTGTGACCTCGCGCCCCGTGACATGGGACGGACAGACCAGCAGCTCAGGCGCTCGAACTCGCATCCCACAGATGGGCGGACGGGCCGTAGAATCTGGCGACCAGCGTCAACTGCGCCGCAACCCGGAATCAGCTCAGCGAGCCGCTGAGTCGCTCAACGGGCTTACCTGTGGGAACCCGCACGCCAGGGGGTCGCGACGCTCTGCGACGAAATCAGGACGCGTCGCAGCCACACGGAGCTCCGCCAATGCCGTAGAATCGAAGGTAACCGGGGTGGTCGGCTCGGACGCCGCAGCCGCCCCGCCGTCATGTCCACCGTCTGGTTTCGATGCGGCCGGGTTGCCCGGCCGGAAGCGCCGGGTGATCCGGCCGGAACAGGAGTTGCCCCTATGGCCAGCCCTGCTAGTGCAGGCGTCCCTCGTCCGGGGAGGGCCAAGTCGAGCTACGACAGCAGTTCGATCACCGTTCTGGAAGGCCTGACGGCGGTACGCAAGCGGCCCAGCATGTACATCGGATCGACGTCCGAGCGCGGCTTGCACCACTTGGTGTGGGAGGTCGTGGACAACTCCGTCGACGAGGCGCTTGCCGGTTTTGCTGACCACATCGAGGTGGTGCTGCTCGCGGACGGTGGCGTGCGGGTCGTCGACAACGGCCGCGGTATGCCGGTCGACATGCATCCGACCCAGAAGCGCCCGGCGGTCGAGGTCATCCTCACCATGCTGCACTCGGGCGGTAAGTTCGACGGCAAGGCGTACGCAGTGTCCGGCGGCCTGCACGGTGTGGGCGTTTCCGTCGTCAACGCGCTGTCCCACCGGCTCGAGGTCCAGATCAGCAAGGACGGCTACGAGTGGTACCAGCCGTACGTCGACCAGAAACCGGCCGCGCCGCTCGCCCGGGGCGCCCGGACGACGAAGACCGGAACCACCGTGACGTTCTGGGCCGATCCCGCGATCTTCGAGACCACGACGTATTCCTTCGAGACGATTAGCCGCCGCGTACAGGAAATGGCGTTCCTGAACAAAGGATTGACCATTGTGCTGCGCGACGAACGGCCGGAGAAGGCGGCCGTGGCGGACGCCGGCGAGGCCGGGGCAATCGCCGCCGCTCCTACGGCCGGCAGTAGTGGGCCACGGCAGGTCACCTACCACTACGCGGGAGGCATCGCGGACTTCGTCCGGCACCTGAACGCGACCAAGAGCCCACTGCACAAGTCAGTCATCTACTTCACGTCCGACGATCCCGACCGCCGCCTGTCGGTCGAGGTGGCCATGCAGTGGAACGAGTCCTACTCAGAGAGCGTCTACACCTTCGCCAACACGATCAACACCATCGAGGGCGGTACTCATGAGGAGGGGTTCCGGGCTGCGCTGACCAGCGTCGTCAACCGATGGGGGATCGACAGAAAGATCATCAAGGAGAGCGACCGGCTCACCGGCGACGACATCCGGGAGGGCCTGGCGGCGATCGTCTCGATCAAGTTGGGGGAGCCGCAGTTCGAAGGCCAGACCAAGACCAAGCTCGGCAATTCCGAGGCAAAGTCGTTCGTGCAGCGTGCCTGTAATGACTGGTTGGCCGACTGGTTCGAGCGCAATCCGTCCGAGGGCAAGGTGATCATCACCAAGGCCTCGCAGGCGGCCAAGGCGCGCAAGGCGGCGCAGCAAGCCCGCAACCTGTCGCGCAAGAATGCGCTGGACACGATGGGAATGCCCGGCAAGCTGCAAGACTGCCGGTCGACCAATCCGGCCGAGAGCGAGCTCTACATCGTCGAAGGAGACTCCGCCGGCGGCTCGGCCCGGCAGTGCCGAGACTCGATGTTCCAGGCGATCCTCCCGATCCGCGGCAAGATCATTAACGTGGAGAAGGCCCGGATCGACCGGGTGCTGAAGAACAACGAGGTGCAGTCGCTCATCACCGCGCTGGGTACCGGGATTCACGACGACTTCGACCTGTCGAAGCTGCGGTACCACAAGATTGTCTTGATGGCCGACGCCGACGTCGACGGCCAGCACATCACGACGCTCCTGCTCACCTTGTTGTTCCGGTTCATGCGGCCCCTGATCGAAGCCGGCCACGTGTACCTCGCGGCACCGCCGCTGTACAAGATCAAGTGGTCGAAAGGCGAGCCGGGCTACGCATATTCCGACAAGGAACGCGACGGGCTGGTCAAGGCCGGACTGGAAGCCGGTCGCAAGCTCCCCAAGGAGGACGCGATCGCTCGGTACAAGGGCCTCGGCGAGATGAATTCCAAGGAGCTGTGGGAAACCACGATGGATCCGGCGAACCGCATCCTGCGCTTGGTCACGCTGGACGACGCGGCCACCGCGGACGAATTGTTCAGCGTGTTGATGGGTGAGGACGTCGAGGCGCGGCGGTCGTTCATCATCCGCAACGCCAAAGACGTCCGGTTCTTGGACATCTGAGTAGCCCGTGACTGACACCACCGATATCACCGGCGGCGACCGGATCGAGCCGGTCGACATCCAGGCGGAGATGCAGCGCAGCTACATCGACTACGCCATGTCGGTCATTGTCGGGCGAGCGCTGCCCGACGTTCGCGACGGCCTCAAGCCCGTGCACCGGAAGATCCTCTACGGGATGTACGACTCGGGCTTCCGCCCCGACCGCAACTTCGTCAAGTGCGGCCGCGTGGTCGGCGACGTGATGGGCAACTATCACCCGCACGGCGACACGGCGCTCTACGACGCGCTCGTACGGATGGCCCAGACGTGGTCGCTGCGCTACCCGCTGATCGATCCACAGGGCAACTTCGGCTCGCCCGGCAATGACCCGGCGGCGGCGTACCGCTACACCGAATGCCGGCTCAAGCCGCTCGCCATGGAGATGTTGCGGGACATCGACAAGGAGACGGTCGACTTCGTCCCGAACTACGCCGGGAACACAGTCGAGCCGGTCATCCTGCCCGCCCGCATCCCGAACTTGCTCGTCAACGGCTCTGAGGGGATCGCGGTCGGCATGGCCACGCGCATCCCACCGCACAACCTTCGCGAAGTGGCCCGTGGTGTTGCCTGGGCGCTCGAACACCCGGACGCCCGGCCGGAGGAGTTGCTCAGCGAGCTGCTCAAGATCATTCCCGGCCCCGACTTCCCCACGCACGGCCTCATCGTCGGCCGTGACGGGATCGAGGATGCGTACCGGACCGGCCGCGGCTCCATCCGGATGCGTGCCGTCGTAAACGTCGAGGAGGACGTCAAAGGCCGCGCCATCCTGGTGGCGACCGAGCTGCCCTATCAGGTCAATCCCGACAACCTCATCGAGTCCATCGCGCAACTGGCCCGCGAGGGCCGGGTCGCGGGGATCGCCGACATCAACGACGAATCGTCGGATCGCATCGGCATGCGGATCGTGGTCACGCTCAAGCGGGACGCGGTCGCCAAAGTCGTGCTGAACAACCTGTTCAAGCACACCCAGTTGCAGACGACGTTCGGCGCGAACATGCTCGCGATCGTCGACGGCGTGCCGCGCACGCTGCGGCTGGACCAGTTCGTCGCGTATTACATCGAGCACCAGATCGAAGTCATCGTCCGGCGCACCCGATACCTGCTCCGCGAGGCCGAGGAACGCATCCACATCCTGCGCGGCCTGCTCAAGGCGCTGGACCAGTTGGACGCCGTGATCGCGCTCATCCGGGCTTCTGCGTCCGCCGAGGCGGCTCGGGGTGGCCTGATGGAGCTGCTCGACATCGATGAGGTCCAAGCGACGGCCATCCTCGACATGCAGCTGCGCCGGCTGGCCGCTCTCGAGCGGCAGCGGATCATCGATGAGCACGCCCGCATCGCGACGGAGATCGACGACTACAACGACATCCTCGCCCGGCCCGGCCGCCAACGTCAGATCATCGCGGACGAACTGGCCGAGATCGTCGAGAAGTACGGCGATGAGCGTCGCACCCGGATCATCCCGTACGACGGCGACGTCGGTATCGAGGACCTGATCGCCCAGGAAGATGTCGTCGTCACGATCACTCGAACGGGCTACGCGAAGCGCACGAAGACCGACCTGTACCGGGCTCAGCGGCGCGGCGGCAAGGGTGTCCAGGGTGCCGGCCTGAAGACGGACGACATTGTCGCGCACTTCTTCGTCACGTCCACACATGACTGGGTGCTGTTCTTCACCAACAAAGGGCGGGTCTACCGCATCAAGGCCTACGAGCTGCCCGAGGCCAACCGCAACGCCCGAGGCCAGCATGTGGCCAACCTGCTGGCCTTCCAACCCGACGAAACCATCGCCGACGTCATCACGATCCGTGACTACACGGTCGCGCCATATCTGGTGTTGGCGACCCGGTCTGGCTTGGTGAAGAAGAGCAAACTCACCGATTTCGACTCGAACCGGACAGGCGGCATCGTCGCCATCAACTTGCGTGAGGACGACGAGCTCATCGATGCCGCGCTCATCTCCGCTGACGACGATCTGCTCTTGGTCAGCCGCAACGCTATGTCGATCCGGTTCAGCGCGGACGACGAGACACTGCGCCCGATGGGCCGGGCGACGTCCGGAGTGATCGGCATGCGATTCTCCGGCGACGACCAACTGCTCGCGATGGAAGTCGTCGACAGCAGCCCGGACTCGACCCAGGAGATTCTCGTCGCTACCGACGGCGGCTTTGCCAAGCGAACCCGGGTGTCGGAGTACCCACCGCAGGGCCGTGGCGGCAAGGGAGTCCTCACGGCGCGTATCGTGTCCACCCGTGGTGGGCTGGTCGGCGCCGTCGCCGTGCGGCCTGAGGACGAGGTTTACGCGATCACGTCCGACGGCGTGGTCATCCGCACGCAAGCCGCGGAGGTACGCCGGGCACAACGGCAGACTATGGGTGTTCGATTGATGAACCTGCCCGAGGGTGTGAGCCTCGTTGCGATCGCCCGCAACGCCGACGAACCGGACGAGCAGGAGTGAGCATGACGCAGTTGCCGCACGGACAGTCCGGCAGCGTGAATACCGAGTCTCCGCTTGACGGCAACCGGCAACGGATGGGACCCGCGCACGCCGCAGGCCGGCCCGTTGATCGGCCTCCGCCATCGACGAGTGACTTCGGCGAGCCGACCATCACCCGGCATAACAGCGTCGACGCGCCGCCGCCGAATTCTCCGGGCGGCCAACGGTTCGGGGCCGCGCCGCCGAGTACCCTGCCGCCCCCGCCGAACGGTCCATCGTTCGGTGGCGCGCACCCCACCGCCCCGCCCCCCGCCATCCCTACCCCGGCGGGTGCCCCGGGCCCTACGGCGGTACCGCCCGGGGCAGCACCACCGCCCCCGACCGCGCGCCGCGAGGGCACGCGAGCCAGCGGCCCGCGCCGAGCCCGGTTGCAAGTACGCCACGTCAACCCGTGGACGGTGCTGAAGTTCTCCTGTGTTGTATCGGTGGTGCTGTTCTTCGTCTGGCTGATCATGATCGCGGTGCTGTACTTGGTCCTCGATGCGGCCGGCGTGATCGGCAAGATCAACGACACTGTAACGACTATCAACGGGACCGGCTCCAACGCGCCCATCACACCCGGAATTGTCTTCGGCGCCGCCGCCATCGTCGGTGTCGTCAATATTGTGTTGTTCATTGCGCTGTCGACAATCGGCTCAGTGGTCTACAACCTTTGTGCGGATCTCGTGGGCGGCGTCGAGGTCACCCTGTCCGAACGAGAGATGGTGTAGACCCCGCCGCGTCTCTGACGTGCAGTCCGGTATCTTTCGGCGGGGTATTCTGACTCTTCGCGTTCTCGGGCCTGTAGCTCAGTCGGTTAGAGCGCATCCCTGATAAGGATGAGGCCGGAGGTTCAAGTCCTCCCAGGCCCACAGACGATTGAGGCGAGCGGGGCGAGCTTGCTCGCGTCGCCGAGCCGTTGAGTTTGTCGAATATCGGGAGGTTCGTAGAATCTCCCGGTGGGACTACCGGGTCCCGAACGGTACGTCGAACGGAGGAGGTGGCCGGTGCTCAAGTCCGTGGTGCTCGTCGCATTGGCGGCCGGCACGTTCGTCGTCGTCCGCAAGCGGAGAAACGCACAGGCCGATGCCGCCCTTTGGCGCGAGGCAACCTCGACCCGCTGAGTGCTAGCCTCGCCGCATCGCCGGCTGGTTGCGGGGACGTAGCTCAAGTGGTAGAGCACCGCCTTTGCAAGGCGGGGGTTAGGGGTTCGAGTCCCCTCGTCTCCACGCATCAGACCCCCCGTATTCCTTCTCGGGTGCCGGCGCCGGACCTGTGCGCTCAGTCGACGCGAACCCCATGGGCAGCCGGAATCGTCGTGCAGACCGAGCCCTCGTCATCGATGGCAGGTAATTTGCGAATAGCGCTTATCGTCGTCGCGCGAGAATGTGGTGGATGGTGTCGGAGCTATCGCGTCCTGGCTGGCGGTCCTCGGATTCGCCGCAACGGCCGGTGTTGTTCGTTAACCCGAGATCCGGCGGGGGCAAGGCCGCACGCGCTGAGGTTGCCGAGCGGGCACGCGAAAGAGGGATTGAGACCGTCATCTTTGCGCCGGGCCAGAGCCTGGAAGCGCTGGTCGGGGAAGCCGTGGCCAATGGTGCGGACGCGCTGGGGGTTGCCGGTGGCGACGGGTCGCAGGCGGTCGTGGCTGCAGCGGCCGTCACGCATCGGCTTCCATTCGTGTGCGTGCCGGCCGGGACGCGCAACCACTTCGCTCTCGATCTCGGGGTGGATCCACACGATGTGCTCGGCGCGCTCGACGCGTTCACAGGCGGGATCGAGCGGCTGATCGACGTGGCCGACGTGAATGGCCGCCTGTTCCTCAACAACGTCTCGCTCGGTATCTACGGTGACGCCGTCCGCAGTCCCGCCTACCGCGATGCCAAGATGCGCACACTCCTAGAGACCGCCGACAAGGTGCTCGGGCCACACGCAGAGGTGCCAGCGCTGCGCCTGGTCGACGATGTGGGGCGCGAGCACCAGCATCTGGCGCTTGTGCTCGTATCGAACAATCCCTACACGCTCGATCGCCCGCTGACCCCCGGAGCCCGTCCGGCGCTGGACAGCGGCCGACTCGGGATCATCGTTCTCGACGCACCCGGCGCTGCCCCGCACCGCCCGGGGGCTGCCCCCCACCTTCCTGGGCGAGCGTGGAGCGCGCCACGTCTGGACGTCAGCGCGCTGCCACCGGTACACGCCGGGATTGATGGCGAGGCGATCGAGCTAAGCCCGCCGCTGCAGTTCAGTATCCGGCCCAAGGCTCTGCGAGTCCGCATCGTCCCCCGCCATCAAGGCACGCCACCATCGGCGCCGTTATCGGCTGCCAGGCAACCGCGTCCGTCGCCCGAGGGCTGATACGCCGAGAAGGTACAGGCCCGTCAGGGCTGCCGGTTACGCAGGTTCGCAGTTCGGGTCGTGCCGTCGGTAAATGCGGTCGCATCCTGCAGCGACCGTCGCTGCGGTTCCGGCCCCCACGATAGAACCGATCACCACGTCACCCGGGTAATGCACGCCGATGTGGACTCGCGAATAGGCGACGCCGCCCGCCAGCAACCGGATCGGCACGGCCAGCGCCGGCAGGTGCCTGCCGACCGCGTAGGCGAACGCGAACGCCGACGCCGCGTGGCCGGACGGGAAGGAATCGGATTCGGGCATCGGTACACGCCGAGCCGCAAACACGGCGTGGCCGGCGCGATCCGGGCGCCGCCGCTGGGCAAGCGGCTTCATGCCGAGATTGACCGTCGCCGAGGTCACCCCGATCGCCAGCACGCCCTCCAGCGCCGCGCGGCGTCCGCGCCTGCCACCGAGCACGGCGAGCACGGCGGCGACACCAAGCCACAGGCGCGAGTAGCTCGCCGCGTTCGAGAGCCGGCGAACGGGACCGTCCAGCTCCGGGGTGGGAGTATCCGCCACAGCCTCATAGACCGCCCGGTCCACCGCCCCCAGCTCACGCAACGCCTCCACCCACACGGATTCGGCGCCCCGCCGGGCCTCCACCAGCCGCGCCAGCGCGTCCGCGACGCTCTGCTGCTGTGTGCCAGCATCGGAGGACATGGGGAGGATCCTTCGACTCAACCAGTGGCCCGACATGAGGTGCGAACGCACCTAGGCTATCCCGGACCTGGCGGTCAGTGTCAGCGCCTACGCTCCCCAGCAGCGGCGGCGCCGGCGAACGCAAGGTGCATCGTGCACCCCCCGCTTAGGTCGGCGACAGGAGCCGACCGCACCCGCTAGTCGTGCGCCGCGTCGTGTCGGCCACGGTCGTCGGCGTAACCCCGTGGCGGACGGCGCTCGGGGCATCGCGGAGGGTCTTCTTCCCGACGCTTGAGGCGCGGACTCTTCTGGACGAGGGTGGTCGCGTGAGCGCGAGTGGACGTTGCGGCCGCGGAGCGCGGGGATGTTCGTAGTCGCAGGCCCGAGCGGACCAGAGGAGCAACGGATGATCCCGAACCAAGAACGCACCGGCAGCAAGAACAGAGTGGACCGCGTTCCCCGAGCCAGGAGCGATGCTCACGCGAAAGCACGGCCCCGGTCGGCAGGGGCGCCGGTGAGGGAACCGGAACCGCCGGCTGCGCCGGGAGTCCGCCGCGGCGTGGACATCCTGGTCACCGACTCCCCCATCCGATCGTCCTTCCTTGCCCCTGCCCCCGCGGCCAGGGCAGCCGTCAGATTGGCGGTACGGCCGGCCCGGGTGACGCGCCGGCTGGGAGGCCTCACCGTAGAGTTGGCAGCCACGGTCGCGGGGGCGTCGGCTCGCGCTCCGAGCCCGAAGGATCGGCGCTTCGCCGACTCGGCTTGGCGGCAGAGCTGGCTGTTCCGGCGCATCGCGCAGACCTACCTTGCCGTTCGCGCCACAGCTGACGATCTGATCAGCGACGCCGAGCTCGACTGGGACGCGGAGGAGGAGCTGAGGTTCGCGGTCGAGAACATCGCCGACGCGCTGGCTCCGACGAACTTCCTGTGGTCCAATCCGACCGCGCTGAAGGCGACGCTCGACTACGGCGGCGCGAACCTGCTTGCCGGAGCGAGGAACTTTCTGCGGGACATGTCGACGTCGCCCCGCATCCCGGCCAGCGTGGACACCTCGAGGTTCACAATCGGAGTCAATGTCGCGGCGACGCCGGGATCCGTGGTGCATCGGAGCGAGGTCTTCGAGCTGATCCAGTACGCCCCGACCACCGACGCGGTGCGTCAGATACCGATCATGATCATCCCGCCGACGATCAACAAGTACTACGCGTGGGATCTCTCGCCGGGGCGCAGCATCATCGAGTGGTTCACAACGCAGGGCATGCAGGTATTCACGCTCTCCTGGAGGAACCCGACCGCGGAGCAGGCGCACTTTAATTTGGATACCTACGCGGGTGCGTGCGTCGAGGCGGGCCGGGTGGTGGAGGAGATCACCGGTGCGGACTCGCTGCACGTGACGGCCGCCTGCGCCGGCGGTCAGATCGCCGCGGCGACTGTCGGGCACCTCGTCGCCACGGGCCGGCTCGGGAACGTCGCCAGCCTCGGACTGTTCGTCTGCGCGCTCGACAGCCCTCAGGAAGGCGTCATCGGGGCCGTGACCACTCGCGAGGCAGCGGCCGCGGCGGTGGCCGCGTCCGCGTACAGGGGGTACCTGGACGGGCGCGCGCTGGCTGAGATCTTCGCCTGGCTGCGCCCGAACGACATGATCTGGAACTACTGGGTCAACAATTATCTGCTGGGCGCTCCGCCACCAGCCTTCGACATCCTCTACTGGAATCAGGACAGCGTGCGCATGGCTGCTGGCCTGCACGCCGACATGATCCGGGTGGCCGTGGAGAACTCGATGCGCATCCCCGGCAAGCTGACCGTCCTCGGCACCCCGATCGACCTTGCCTCCGCCGACGTCCCAACGTACGTCCTGGCCGGTGAAACCGACCACATCGTGCCCTGGCAGAACGCCTACCGGGCCACCCAGATACTCGGCGGAAGCTCCCGGTTCGTCCTCGTCAACAGCGGCCACATCCAGGCGCTCGTCAACCCGCCGGACCCCAACAGCCGCCGGGCGTACCGGACCGCGGATGCCGCGCCAGCGAGCCCTGAAGAGTGGCTGGCCGTGGCCGTTGAGCACAAGGGCAGCTGGTGGCCCGACTACCTGGCCTGGCTGGAGCCACGCTCGGGCGAGCTCAAGCCGAGGCCGAAGACGCTCGGCAGCACAGACCACGAGCCGATCGCCGACGCCCCGGGAACGTACGTCCTTGAGAGCTAATGGCACCAGGGAATGCGAAGAGAGACCACATGTTGCTGAACCCTGACAGGCTCACCGGCCGCTACCGGGACGACCGGTCCGCGGAGGTGATGGGCAAGACCGTCGAGTTCTTCGAGAACCGCGGAAAGGTGGCATTGAAACGCGACGAGCACGACCGGGTCTGGCCCACTGACTTCCTTGAGTTCGTGCAGCGTGAGCGGATCTTCGCGACGCTGCTAACGCCAACAGGCTACGGCCGCGACGACTGCCGCTGGGACACCTACCGGATCTGCGAGTTCAGCGAGATCCTGGCGTTCTACGGGCTGCCGTACTGGTACCCGTTCCAGGTGACAGTCCTGGGCCTCGGGCCGATCTGGATGAGTGGCAACGCAGACGCCAAGCGACAGGCCGCGGCGCAGCTGGAGGCCGGGGAGGTGTTCGCGTTCGGCCTCTCTGAGCGGGCGCACGGCGCCGACGTCTACTCCACCGACATGGTGCTGACCCCTGACGGTGACGGTGGCTACCGGGCCAACGGCGTCAAGTACTACATCGGCAACGGCAACGCCGCGCGGATGGTGTCGACGTTCGGCAAGTTCGCCGACAGCGGTGAGTATGTCTTCTTCGCCGCCGATGCGCACCACCCGAACTACGAGCTGATCGGCAATATCGTCAACAGCCAGATCTACGTGTCGACCTACGCGCTGCACGACTATCCGGTCAACGAGGGGAACATCCTGCACCGCGGCGAAGACGCCTGGAACGCCGCGCTGAACACGGTCAACGTCGGCAAGTTCAACCTGGGGTCGGCGGCCGTCGGGGCGGGCACACACGCGTTCTATGAGGCGATCAACCATGCCGGGAACAGGGTGCTCTACGGCAGAACAGTCACCGACTTCCCGCACGTCCGCAGGCTGTTCACCGACGCGTACGCGCGACTGGTGGCGATGAAGCTGGTCACCGCCCGGGCCGGTGACTACATGCGCACCGCCACCCGGGAGGACCGGCGGTACCTGCTGTACAACGCGCTGGTCAAGGCTCGGGTGACCTCCGAGGGCGAAAAGGTGCTCACCGACCTGTGGGACGTGATCGCCGCCAAGGGCATGGAGAAGGACACCTTCTTCGAGGCAGCCGCCAGGGACATTCGGTGGCTCCCGCGGCTGGAGGGGACCGTGCACGTGAACACCGCCCTGATGGTCAAGTTCATGCCGAACTATCTGTTCGCCCCGGATGAGTCGATGCCCGCGATCGGGGTGGCCGACGAGCCGGTCAACGACGACTTCCTGTTCGACCAGGGACCCACCCGCGGCCTCGGCCACATCACGTTCCGCGACTACCGGCCGGTGCTTGACGGCTTCGCCGCCATACCCAACGTTGCGGTGTTCCGGAAACAGGTGGACGCGTTCGTCGCGCTGGTCGCCGGTGCCCCGCCCAGCAAAGAGCAGCAGGACGA